>CALZEE010000004.1 GCA_945639195.1 uncultured Ignatzschineria sp.
GAATATATCAGTCAGAAATTAATTAATTGGGCTAATTCAAAGAAGATCACTCTGATCTATACTCAACCGGGGAAACCCACACAAAATGCTTATATTGAGCGATTTAACCGCACCGTAAGAGAGGAGTTACTATCGAATTATCTCTTTGAAACAATCAACGAAGCACAAATTTACTCCACTAAATGGCTATGGAGTTATAATAATGAAAGACCCCATTCAGCCATTGGATCTGTGCCACCGTGTCAACTTTAATAAACCAAGAGAAACCTTCTACTTTTAAATAGCCCTAAAAAGGGGAGGATTACAATTGCCTCATCTGATTTTTCTTCGACAAATTCACGTACAGGATAAAATATTATTGGCTTAAAATACCCATCCTCTTGTGCACGCTTCAATGGATAATTAAATATTATTTTGCCTTCTATTCTCGAGCCATCATTCCTAAATGGAGTAGCCGTAAATTGGTAAATAGATTTATCTAGAAAACTCGATTTAATACTTGCCCAAGTAGAAGCAGTTACATGATGCGCTTCATCAACTATTAAATGCGTACACTCTTGTACAAGATTCTTAAAGCATTCTGGGGAAAATCTTGACAATGAAGCTGCCGTTGCAATGATAACATTAGCATCTATAATCTGAGACAATTCATCAATATCATCAATTCCATGTTTGATTGTCGAAACTACTGGATTGAGAATTTCATTAGACACCAATCCTAAATCTCTTAATAATCCCAATTGCACAAATTTATTTTTTGTTTGCTCTCGTAAAGCATCAGATGGAACAATAACAAGAGTTTTTTTAAATTTCCCAGCTACAATAATTGATAAAATTGTTTCAGTTTTTCCAGTACCTGTTGGCATAACAATTGTTGCGGCACTTTTTTCATCCGATCTTTCATAACCAAGCGCTGCAAAAATACCACCTAATTGTGGTGGTCTCAGCCCACTAATCTGAGCTTGCTGATTTTCTTCAATAAAAAGGAAAGGGACATTTAACCAAGAATTAAAAACTAAATCTGAAGAATGCTCTTTATTATTTAACAAAGGATAGCTTACGGTACTCTTACCAACTTTTGTTTCTTTAATTTTCCACATATTAAACTCCATATAGTTCAGTATGAAATTATTGATATTTTGATTAACCCATATTAAAGACAATTAGCGCTTCTGATATCTCCATTTTTCCACAATAGATTCTATTTGATGTATATCCAATGCTTTCTGCTGCCAACCTTTATCAAAATCTATATCATTTGACCTTGGCAATTGATCTTCAGATAAGTTCCTTATCATTATTCTTGATGGCAATGTCGCTGCTTCACCAACAAAAATAGCTTCCTGACGTCGTAGACTAGATAACATTTTAGTTAAACTAGACATAGTATCTGGCAATATGCTTTTCACATGTTCTCTATCAGAGTCATTAGTAATTCTTAATACAATCCAAGAGTTACATTGCGATAAAACTGTAGCTTCGACCTCACTTGGTCTTTGTGATACTAATAATAGTCCAACTCCATACTTACGACCTTCTTTAGCAATCCTACGAATAGCTGATTGAGCCGCTGCATATTGAGCATCACCTCTGTTAGGAACATAACGATGTGCCTCTTCGCAAACCAATAAAACTGGACTATTTTGCCTTTGCTCATTAGTTTGCCAAATTTTCAGTTGAAATATTATTCGTGCAATAGCTGCACTTGCAACCCCTGCAACTTCATTTGGTACCCCTGATAAATCAACAATTTGAATAGTTGTTTTCTGCGTTAAAAATTGATTAATAATTTCAGAAAGATGATCACCATCTTTTTCTAAACACCAATCATTCATCAAAAATTTTAAACGCCCATCGTTCAATAAAGATGCGATTTTTCTTATAACTTTATTAAAATCCTCATGCTGTGACTGTGTTTTATTATTTGGGCGCTGCTTATTAATCTCACCAATTAAACCAATTTCATACAACCCCCCTTCTTTATGCCCAAATATATCTAAATCATTTGGATTACCTAATGTATAAGGTATTGGGGAATCAACTGTTAATTGCTTTTGATCTATGCCTAATAATTCTGCTGTTTGTTCTCGTACAGCAATCAATGCATTCTTTAGAATATTAGATTGAGAAGTTGCAGCATATTCCGTTTTTCCTATAAATAAGTTTAAAGATTCCTCTAAATCTAATAACCAATAGGGTAGTTTTAAAGATCCTTCATCTGTAGATAAACGTTGATGTTGAGGAAATGCTTTACCATATTCATTGTGAGGGTCTAGAATAATTATTTGTGGATGCCAATTTGGATGTTCTGCTATTGTACCTCGCTCTAAAATACTGTGTATAACAGATGCAACTGTTCCTGATTTGCCAGCACCAGTTGACCCCAGAATAGCTGTATGTTTACCCAATAATTCATTCAGTTCTGCATAACATGGTGCACCACCTGAACCAACGTGTTCGCCTAGCTGAATTATAGTTCCTTTGGCATCTCCATAAATAAATCTCAACTCAGACTTTGGTGTAATGTATATAGTCTGTTGTGGAAGAGGGTACGTCGCAATACCTCTTTCAAATTCTAAATGAAATTTATCCTCTTCCTGTTTTTTCCACTCACCTTCACCAAATAAATCTGCCTCTATAATTCGTTCATCTGATGATATAACAGGGATTCCTTTTTCTAGCTGATAATCTGCTTTCATGCGTAATCGACTAACTAAACCATAAATTGAACGTCGACCAAAATGAACTTTAATAATCGAGCCGAATTGTCCAATAGGATAATTTTCACCTGCAAATACTCTAGAGAGATCTGATATAGTAGGGTCAAGTTCTGCAATAATTCTAGAACCGTCAACTTCTATAATTTTCCCTATAGCTAGATTATCAATCGGCTTTATATGTTTATTATTCATAATTAAATTCCACCTTCAATAATTTGAGTGAGATTCTCAAATGTCCACCACTCAATATTGTTTTCAGAAAAATGCTGTTGATCAGCGTGATAGAATCCTTTACGTGCAAAAATTAAAATCTGTTCAGTTATATCAGGATCATCATGCCATTTTTTTACTACCCCAGTAGGCCCTTCTTCACTTGTAAAAATAACAACAGTTAGATTGCCATTAGATTTTTTTAACCCACGCTCAACTTCTAAATTAATATGAGCATCACCAAAACTATAGCCGGCAATCAATAATACTTTTTGCTGACCATTTTTAGGATTTAAGACACTCCTAGCTTGATCCATTAGATAAGCATATGGATCAAGTTGCGTTTCTCTATATTTGGTAGAAGCTGGCCATATCATAATTTGAGATGATGTATCTTGATTTTTTAATAAGTAAGATGCTATTCGTACTGGTGTAAATGTCGATGGTTCTTCAACCCAATTAATTGAACCATGCAATTTAAATACTCGTGCAGCTAAATCTTTTTGTTTAAAAACTTCAGGATTCCACCAACCAGATACACCGCCTTCGATGCCATCTACATACCTAAGTCTCGAAAGAGCCAATGAATCCTCAATTAAAGAATCATAATTCATAATTAAATAATCTATACACCCTACATAATTTTCTTTACCTGGTCGTACCGGACGATGTAATGCCTGAATAAAACGTTCATGTATTTCCGAATTAATAGTAGGTTCATTAATAGCCTCAAAAATAGCTTTCTTTATTTCTTCAATAGCAAGCAATAGTTGATCGTGATTATATTCAAATTCACCAATTTTAATCTGATCCGAAAGTACATTTCGGTGAGTACGACGTGCTGTTATGGCTAACCAATCAATTAACTCACTTAAATAATCCTCTATATGAGCATCAGGTTTAGCTCCAGAAAAAGCCAACTGAATAGCAACTAAGATAGTCTTTGAGTCAGCCGATAAATCATCATTTGTTAAAACTTTTTCTGTTAATTCATATGTTAAAGGTAAGCCTGCACATTTGCTCGCTCCAGCACCTAGCAAAACAGCTTTCGAATGAAAGAGTAACTCTTCAAGTTTGTTTATTGCATCTCTAAAGGGTTTTCTATTAAGAATAGACATATCTAGCGTCATGTACATCTCCAGTATTACTATAAATAAGGTAGGGTTATTTCCTAACAATTTCCCCAGTTGTATTATCCATACGATATTGATTAATAGTGCCATCGCTAATCCTAGCGACCACGTTGCGTATTGTTTTTAGTGGCACGTTAAACCATTCATTTGGCAAATATGGCTTACCATCACGGCCAATAAGCATCAATGTTAAACGCTGCGCTTCTAAGAACGTATGCACTAATCTTTCCAACATATGTGGATTGACTTCTCTACATTCAAAGAATCTCACAATTTCAACGGGTGCTTCTAAAAAGGCTGTATCTCTTGTCGCATTTTTAATACGTTCTTCAATAGTAGTCGTAGTAAAACCAATCTTATAGAGATCTTCGAATCGAGCCAATTCGGGTTTATTACCTAAAGAACGCAACACATAAAGATACCCTAAAGGTTTATCTTTATGCGTCACATTAATTAAAGCATCAGTCACAGCATCAGCTCCTTGCATTACTCTTCGACCATTTTCATCTTTATACAAAGATGCAGCTAAAGAACGCATAAGCATATTAGATTCTAAGCCATTTTCAAATATCAAACGCATTCTAGGATTGTGTCGATCGGTTCGTTCACTCAATGCTTCCATTGATGCAACGAAACACGTTACACCATTTAGAATAAAGAAATCACCTTCTCTAATCTGAGAATTATTACTAAATTTTTGTAATTGAAATTCGCCATTTTTTAAGTTGTCATGCATCGAGTTAAATAATGCTTCAAACTTCCAGAAATCTAGACATTCAAAACGATCTGCGATTTCATCAGGCATATCCTTGCTTTTTTTCTGTGCAGGCACATGCTTTAAATTGAAGATATCCGCACTATCATCTAACAAATCCCCAGCCATATTGAATATATCATCCAACGAAGTGACTTTACTTGCAGCCGCAATAGTGCTTCCTGCAACCTTAGCCTGATTTCCCAGACTATTAGGCTCTGTAATACACTCCTTACCCATAGGTAACAACTGATGTCTATCCATCGATTTTAAAGCAGGATCATCAAATGATTTATCACAAATAGCTTTCAGTGATTCTGCTAATAGTGCTTCAGTTATTTCAGAGCTATCAATATTAGGTACTATGTCATGTATATCAATGAATTGATTAATTTCTTCAAATTTACGAGATAAGTGAGAGTCATTCGCTCTCTCTTTTGACTTAATCTTTACATTTTTTAGTAAGCCATTGGGATCATTACCTACTTCAAATATTTCATCCAATGTCATAAAGGATTGAGCATTCTTTATACCTGTAAGCTTCATTCATTATCCTTTTGCTGTTTTTTCTCAGCATATCTTTTTTGAATATAAGCCAATCCCTCAGCTAATCTCTTTTCAATGTTATCAATACTATCAATCGACGGCACACGACCATGATCTTCTTTAAATTGATTAATACGAGGCCATAACATAACAGCTTCTTCTTCCGTCATATTAACCCTCTGTAATGCCAAACTAGTCTTGAGTGTTTTTAGTAATGGAGCATCAATATTTTTAGAAATGACCTCATAAGCCCCCTGAAAAGGATTTACTGACGAAATTAAATCAACACTCAAGTCATTAAGATTCACAAATCGATTACCAATATTCACAAATTGCTGACCACTATGATCACCATCCATCTTAGGTCGTATCCCGTTATCTTGATTATTTTCTGGTGTGCTTCCCTCAACAATTGCACCTTCAGGTAGAGACTCACCTGAAACCACGCCGCCATTTTGTCGAATGAATAAGTTCGTTAATAAACCTTGATGCAATTGATCAACCTCATCCTCGGATAAATCAGGATGCAACTCACGAATAATTTTAGGAATCACAATTGTATTCACAACTTCTGTTTCGATTAATCCTTGCTCAGACCAATATGCTTGCTGTGCCTGCCCATTGTTCAATAATGTTGCAAAGATATCATCAGTGGACCCATTCAAGATATCCAAAACTTTCTTTGAAGCTGCTTTAGTGCTGTCATCCACAATTACTGTGCCAGGCGCTAATTTCTCACCATCCATAATTGTTGAACGAGGTCTAAACGTGATATTAGGCTTTAAAATTTGTTCCATTAGTAAAGATGCGCTGATTGCTTTAAGCATCGTATTCACTGAAACAACTACATCTTCATCTGTTGCCTCTGGCTGTGGAATCAAATTAGTAAATTGTGCATGGTTTTTACCGACACAATCCCGAGTGGCGCGACCAATGATTTGCACGATTTCTGTTAGTGAGTTTCTAAAACCTACAGTTAATGCATGTTCACACCAAGGCCAGTCAAAGCCTTCTTTAGCCATACCTAAAGCTATGATAATATCAATATCATCCACATGGTTAACATTGCGTAGATAATTCATCACAATGGGGCGTTCCTTACTATCGTCCACGAGATCAGCAACTTTAATCAGCTTGCCATCACTATGACGCTGTAACGTAATGATATGAGTATTAGGATCTTTAGAAATAAACTCACCAATCACATCATGAATATGCCCAACTTCAGTATATTTATTGCCCGTAGAAGCTGAAGAATTCACATTAGGAATATGGATTAATGTTTTCTTATCTGTATCTAACACTTCTTCGAGCGCACTAATGTATTTCCCCTGATAAAAATGATAGCCAATGCCTAAAGTTTTAAGATATTCATAGCCATTTAATTGCTCATAATACGTATAAGTAACCTTATCAAATTTAGCTTCATCTTCTGGCTCTAAAATTGGTACAGCATCACCTCTAAAATATGACCCTGTCATTGCAATAATATGAGTATTAGAGCCATTCATAACATCATCTATCAATTGGCCCAAGATGTTTTCTTCACCTGCTGAAACGTGATGAAATTCATCGATGGCTAAAACAGAATCATTAAAATCTTCAGGTGAGAGCTTCTTAAATGCGTGGCGCAATGTTGCATGAGTACACAAAATAATTTGATCCTTAAGATCATCACTATTCATAAATGCGACAAAACGATCAACCTTTCCTGTGGTTTCCCCTTCGGTTAAACATAGATTATTGCGATCATCAATGTGCCAATTGGCATAAAAGCCATGAGCCATTAAATCTGTATCTTTAAATGAGCCACCAATGGACATTTCAGGCACACAAACAATCGCTTTTTTAAGCCCTTGCTTAACAAGCTTATCTAGTGCTAAAAACATTAAAGCTCTAGATTTACCAGAAGCGGGTGGTGCTTTAATCAATAAATACTGACTATCTCTATATGCATAGGCTCTCGCCTGCATTTCTCGCATACCCATATTATTATTTTGGATGCTCGAGCCTGTTTGTTCATAAGATGCATTCACTAAATTAATCGTTTGGTTCATGGTTCCATCCCCTCCCTAGGATTTTTTCTTTTTCTTGGCTGTTTTAGCTTGTTTTTCTTCATTTATTAGCTTTTCATACAACTTAAAAAGATACTCAACTCGCTCAGTGCTATCTCTAAATGGTGAATCTCTATAGAGCTTCTCAACTGCACGATCTAGGTTTTCATGAGCTTCTAACAAATCCGCAGGCATTTTATCAGGATCATAAAGATCGGCTAGGGTTTTAGCGGGATGACGTGCTCGTACTTTTAGTATTTCTTTAGCAAGCTCTTCAATTGCGGACCGACGTTGTGATCCTACATTCTGCGGCCATGGGAATGTGTTATACACAACAGTACCTGAATATCTATAGTCTTGCTTATGTCGTCCACCCACCATCCGCATCCAATCGTTATGTATCATAGATATTAAAACACCAAATTCATATGGTGTACCATTACAAACTATTAAAGAAGCATCGGAAGCTATGATACTAGAAGATAATATCCCTATAGGAATATAATGCCTGTTATGTGTTGTGGTTTTAGGAATAAAGATATATTGTCCTGCATCAGGCTGCCTAATCTCACCAAAAACTGATGGTGTACTAGCAAGCTTTCTGGTCTCTGGTCTGGTACTCATTAATCGAGATTGTTCTACTCGATTTATTCTTTCTCTAATAAATGGTATGAGATATAACTCCTCTAAAGCTATACCTAATAACCATAAACAATACCTTTCTCGCCCATTTATATACTCTTCTCCGCCAAAATATGGCTTAATCCAGCTTCTTGTTATTGGGTACTCCGTAGTTAGGAGATCTTTCTCTTCAATATTTAAAGAAAACGCTCCCCTATCATCTATCGCGATGTTACCCAATGTAATAGGGGAAACTCCCTTACAAAGAGGTTTTGACCGACTTTTAATAAGTATGTTGTCTCCTTCCAATAAGTATGAATTAATATTAGAGACGTATTTAGAATGCCATTCTTCCCCTATGAGTTTATAAAGAATTTTATTTTTCCTTTCATTCTTACTTAAACCGATTATAACAACATATACCGAGGCCTTGTCTCTAGCATTATTTTTCCATAAAAATGACTGGTAACAAAATGTTATAAAAACATTCAAAGAAAAAATAGGATCCCATAAAATAGTTGCTTGCTCACCTTGAGTGATTGAGTTCGTTGCAACTAAGGCCATCTCAGCATTATTATTAGCAATATATTGAGCCCCTTTATAAAACCAAGCAGAAACATAGTCCAAGTTTCCTGCTCTACTTATTCCTGAAAAAATTAAACCTATGTCTTCTTTTTTAAGAGCACTATCATTTTTTAATTTAGCATTACTTTCCTTTTTACTGAGTCTAGCCCCCTCAAATGGCGGATTACCAACGATATAAACTTCTTGCTCTTTATTCGCAGGACAGAACTCTTCCCAATCAATACGTAAACTATTAGCTTGTAAAATATTACCACTTTCATGTAATGGCAAAGTTGCTATATGTGTATGTAACAATCGATTAAACTCGCAATTCATTTGATGCTCAGCTAGCCATAAAGACAACAATGCGATCTCATGAGCAAAGTCATCAATCTCAATACCATAAAATTGATTCAATCGAATATTAGACATCATCATTTCAGGCGTTGCATTTAAAGAACTTAATGCTTGAAAAACACGAATTTCTAACTGCCTTAACTCTTTAAATGCGATGATTAAAAAGTTACCTGAACCACAAGCAGGATCAAATACTCTAATATTCCCCAAGCGAATCAAAAGTTCTTTTAGCTTTTTCTCACTGTGTCGACTTCTGATGAATTCTTCTTCCAATGGATTTAGAAACAATGGGCTCAATACTTTCATGATATTTGGTACAGATGTGTAGTGCTGCCCTAATCGTCGGCGCTGATTTTCATTAATCACAGCTTGGAACATTGACCCAAAGATATCAGGATTAATTTCTGACCAATTTAATGCACTACACTCCAATAGCATGCGACGTGTACGAGCATCAAATGATGGCACGGTTTCTTCTTGTGCAAATAAACGACCGTTCACATAAGGGAAGTCTGTTAAATACTTCGGTGAGTTATCACGTAATTCAGAGTTGTTATTACTGTTGAGGATCTTAAATAATGATTGCAAAAATCCCTTTAGATCTGACCCATCTACTTGAGTTGTTTTTGCTAATGTATCGCTGAACTGATTTTTTTTAAAAATATTAGTGTCTTCAGCAAAAAAACAGAAGAGTAAGCGTGTTAGAAAAACATTCAGCGCATGGACTTCTTCATCTGTATTGATATTGTTACGATAGCGAATTAAATCAAACAAACGTCCTAATCGTTCAGCTGCTTTTACATCTGCTTCTTGATCAGAATAGTCAGCATCTTTTTTCAAACCTGCTAAAGGTAAAAAGAAACCATACTCTTTATGTAACTCTATAAACGGACAATCTATTGATTCGTCATTTTCAACATCGTATGCCAAGATTTCTTTGTAATCTGTCACAATAATAAAAGTGATATTACGAGTTTTTATTATTGCTGATTGTCGCAGTTCATCCATTACGGTCAATAGATCTTCATTACCCAAAACAGGCTTAAAATAGATCCCTTTTTGGTTAGCTACCTCACCTTGATTGGGGTATTGAGCGACATTTATATTATCAAGATCGCCATTAACTGTTTTTTTCAGACGTGTAATTGTCGCTTTAGGCAATCCATATAAACTTAAAAAATCAAAAATGAAATTTTGATGATCTGCTAATTTCGTATATTTTTCTAACTTATCAAATATTTCAGTGTGGTTGACGGCCATATCTAGCTACCCATAAATGTTATTAATTAAATTTATAGGTAGTTTATCATCGCTAAAGAAACATGGCTAACAGGTTGCCTTAGAACAACATATATCTTACTTATTTATTGGTTTATTAATTAAGGTTTATAGAGAAATAAAGGCTTTAAATATCACGCTTAATCATGTTTTATAGTTTAAACTGAATAATATTCTCATTTTATATAGGTAAAGATGAACAATGTTCAAAGTCATTTATACAGGTACAGATAAAAATCAACTGTTACAAGATTATTGGTCAATGAATGCCCAAGGTAAACATGTATATTCTAAGAATGATTTATCTATTAAATTTAATAGTCCGGTGCATAAGTTAGATGAATTAGTAAGGAATCTAGGATATGCAGTAATTACAGATGCTTCTGTTTTTTGCCCTCAATGCAATCAGCCACATCAATATTTCAGCAGGAGGGATTTAGATGACCTAATAACAGAAAATACAGTTTGTTCAAATTGCCTATCTTCTAATATTGACCAAACTATTCATGATGAATATCTATATCTCGCATCAACCATTGAAACTTACTATAAAATTTTGGAGAATAATCAGAAAAAGTTGAGATATCCAGATACGGCTCAGCTAATTAACTCGCTCAGTTTATTAGAAATGATTTTTCTATATAACATCATTAATGAAGTGAATCCTAGAGATATGGGAGAACTTGGCCTCAAAGCCTTTTCAAAATTCCTTCATAGTGAGCCATATAACAATATCGTAATCAAAAGCTTAATCCAAAAAGAGGTGCTTTCGTATACGCCAGATGAAACTATCAATCAACGTTTATTAGATTTTGACTTTCTTTGTGATCAATATAAAAATCGCGTATCTGATTCAAATACTGTACGCATTTGCCAAAAACTCACTGGTCCAATTATATCTACCCCAAACTATGCTTTGTGGAAAAATGATCTTATTTGGAGGCCTAGCGACTATACCTTCGAAGAGTTTTCAAAACTACTGCTTCTAAAAATTGAAGGCTATCAGATTAAATTCACAGATCTTGAACAAATATCGATATATTTAAAACAAAAAAGGGACAGTGAAGTATTATTTATATCTCAAAATATTGAGTATAATCATAAAGTTAAAGTAAATAAAAACCTCGCATTTGAAGCTAAATCCAAAGAACTATGCGAGCATTACAACATTAAAATGATCTATGGCTATTTTTTAGCAGCTATGAATCTAAGCCTAATTGCCTTGGATCATTATCCTGATATTAAGAGAAGGAAAATTATGAATTCAGTTTACTCTAACTGTCTCATTAGCAATAAAATTGCTCATTTTTATGAAAGAAATATGCCTAGTAACTATAACTACTCTAAAAACATTTCATTTATAGAGGCTAAGTACAACTTAGAGGATATTTGGCTAGCAACACCTGTAAATAAATTTATTTCTGTATTAATCAAAAAAATAAGCAGATAAAATCCTTCTTTTAAAAATATCTATACAATGACATATTTTTATATGCCTCTTTAGGTATTCTCATACCTTTTAAACCACCTATTCAGCGGCACACAGCTCCAGTATTCAACTGATTCTCGACTATTTCTTCAAAACCACCTATTCAGCGGCACACTATAGATTATATGAGAAGACTCTTGCAAAGCCAATACATTCAAAAAAATAGCGAACAAAAACCTTTATTTTCACATGCAAGATAGGTCATTGATATTATTTTAGTTTTTATTGTCGTGAGAAATAAGGGTTAAAACTCTGGTACGGTTGATTCAATACTTAATCCATAGGATGAAAAAGAAATATCAGTACTTGATTGACTCACTTCGACCCTTTCAATATACAATCTCACACACTGCTCTGTAGTGGCGCTACTAATATACAAATAAGGTAGAGTGATTTCTGTCATTTTCCAATGTTGATAGCCTAACACTGCTTCTTCATACGTAATATTTTCTTGTGCAGCCTTATAAGATGCATACCTCTTGATTTTCTTATTTATAGCTCGATACCCATTGATACGCTTACGCTTATAAATAGCATACCGATGAGTATTTTTGGGTATTTCCCTAATAGAGGCTATATGAATGTAATCCAACCAAGGCTTTAAATATTGAACTAAATTAATCTGCTCAAGCACTGAACTAATAGGGGCAAAGACTCTTAATTTTCTACCTAACATCTGAATATTGTGAGTTTTGTCCGATTGATATTCAGGAAAAGATACACCTATATTTTTCTGCCCATGTACATTCCTAGCTTCTACTAATCTCAAATGCAATTGATCATAAATTTTTGACCATAGTTTATGCAATGAAATATCTCTGTTATCCAACAAAGTTAATTCAATATAATACTTCATATATTAATCCTTTAAATTAAAATATCAGAAACATAAGCTAATCCTTTTTTACCCAAATAAAAGGTTGAAACTCCAGCATTATCAATTAGACTCTGTAATTCTTTTGCTTGAGATTCCGATATATTTAAATTAATCGTTAGTTGTCCACTCGCCTTAGTTAGCATAGACATCACTTCACCTTCACCTTTTTTCTTAACCCTAGATACGTAAGGATTACCCCAAACAATTTTTTCTGATCCAGTTGAAAATCTTTTCATGAAATTTTTAGGGGTAAAACTATTATGGGAAATACCTGTTAATCCGCCTCTAGGAGCTCTTATCAACTTGGTATCATAGCATTCAGATAATAGATCTAATTTTAAATATAAAGCGGAACAATACAATGGAAGTACTCGAACATGATTATTTAACTCTTTTAATGAAAACTTAGAGTATAAGCTAGATAATTTTACAGCCGCTTGTTGAATTTCAGTATTCACTAGTATATTAATTTTCTTAATTTCCTCGAATCGTTGCAATATCTGTAATGGATCAAGTACAGGATCTACCATGGGCTCAATAGGTTCATCGTTAATAAAGCGTAGTAATTCACTTAAATCCATCCATAAAACACTCCAAAACTCTTTGGCATAAATAGCCTCTAACCAAGGATCAGCCGTCTTAATTAATCCTGTAAATGAATTTTGATCTGTGTTACCTGTAAGATTACGAATATATACAACTTCACTACTGACAAGTGGCAGATCGATAATATCGCTATCTTGTAATATAGACTCGATTTCAGAGAAATAATAATCTGGTTTTAATCTTGCTTGATATAGTTTTCCTTGTTCTCCTATTAAGCGATTTAATATCCCCATTACAGTATCTTTTGTAACTCGCCGTTGGATATAGTTGTTTGGGTTATTTAATAACCTCATAGATGCAATAAAATTACGACCTTTGCTAGGTGGCTTTTCATTATTAGAACCATTTAAGAAAGAATTTCTCCATGAAGCTTCGTATTCAATAATGATTTGCATAAAATCATCCTTTATTCTGCTTTAAAATACACCGCGTATTCTTGCTGTAATTCATTGTTAACCAAATGATAAGGATTCCGTTTGATACGCATCATCTTATTACTATCGTTGTAGTCTACATCTAATGTTTCTACATACATATAACCCTGAGCTTGTTGAATAACCAGGTTTTCAAGCATATTTAAAGTCTCTTTTACCAGAATGTCTATAGAAATATTATTTAATAAAATTCCAGCCTCCCCTTCATGATAAATAGTTCCTTGTCGAACATAATTAGAGTGAAAAGTAACTTTAGCTTCTCGAGTAGAATCTAAGCTTTGAATAAATTCTTGAATACGTTCAGCAACTTGATAACCCTCCTCTTCGTGAATAATCATCGAAGCTCGATCAAACTTTTTATCGAGAGAGATAAACTGTAGTTTTTCAATATTAATGGAGCCGTATGCAATATATTCAGTGTCACCAAACGTTGTTCTTGAGAAAAAGCTATTACTTGCTACTTCATTACCATCTTTATTAAATTTTCTTTCTTTAGGTCCAGATCGACTCATTTGCTCAAAATTACCGTTATGTAGTTGATCCACAAAATCACTGAGAAATAATGGGCTAGCTCGGTGACATTGACTTTCTGGGACAGCATAACCACGGATTAAACCCGTTATTGATGCTAACGTCTCTATTAAATTATGACTTTTTATATAATGAGAATCATAAGCATGATCACGAAACAAGTGATGGCGAATACAATTTTGGCTAATATAGAGAGGTGTTTCTTCGAAGTTTATATCATTTGCTTTTTTTAAGTATTTATAACCTGTCTCTAATTTAACTTTACCTGATAAGCTCGAATAACCCCGTAACTTAGGCAATATATGATTTTTAACAGTTAAACCGTTATCTAACATTAAGCTAGTTGAACCATTCCAATTTACAACCCCATGCCCATAAGCGAGAATTCTAAAATCTACACTTTTTATACCTGTTATTTTGCCCATATCATTTCTCCTTAGAGTCAATAACATTGGCATATTTAATATTTATTATTGTCCAAAACTTTGTTCCTTCCGGAGTAACAATCTCGACATCATCATCCTCTTCTTTACCCAAACATGCTTTAGCCATAGGGGAATTTAAAGAGATGTATTTACTATTCTGATAGATTTCTTCATTGCCAACGATCCGAAATGTCAATTCCTGACCATCTTCATCCTCTAGCGTAACCCACGCACCAAAATATGCTTTACCTTCTTGTTGAGGGTTATATTCAACCTTTTGAGCATCATCAAAAAGCTTAGTTAAGAATCGAATGCGTCTATCAATTTCCCGCAATTTACGTTTATTGTAGGTGTAATCTGCATTTTCAGACCTATCGCCCAAGCTTGCCGCCCAAGAGACAATTCTTGTTATTTCTGGACGTTCCGTCCGATGAAGATAATTCAATTCGTCTAGTAGTTTTTGGTAGCCTTCGGCTGTTAATAGCTTTCTATTCATGATAAATGTTCCAATGCTTTTCGTATGGCGTCTAATGTACCAGTCTTAAATACTGGTTTATTCTGTTCATTCACTAAGGCGCCATACCCTGTTTCAGATAGGCGCCATTTCTCCTGAAATTCAGTACTTAGCAAGTGTTTTAAAGCTCTAACTTCTAATTCTGTTAGTTTAAAATTCACAGAAGGGTATGCTTCTCCCTTGTGATCATAAACATCTATTCGTTGCTTAGGGGGAATCATCTCATTAATCATTGTTTTTGCCTCCTTAAGTTCCGAGGCCAATATTCTAACCAATATTTGATGCTTAGGGCTATCTATCTCAGAAATCCAGTCCTCTTCTGTCTTTGATGTTTTTCTCAATGCCTTTAACGGTTGGACAGAATCTGAAAAGGATTGAATTAAAGCTCGATATTTTTCTCCGGTTTTATTACGGATACTTTGAGCCTTTGGTACGCCTCTTTTATGTCCTAACCGAGCAATTGTTGCAATCGAGAAATCTGTTAGTCCTCGTTCTTTTTGCTCCAAGCAAATTTCATAAATAGCATCTAATGATTCTTGGATTTTATTGGAAGAGCCCGATTTCAAGGTCTCTAATAACGCTTTAGAATCCATATATTACCCCTCAATAAGTCTAGCTGTATTCAATAAGACCAGCTCTAAATCAGTAGCCGTGATTCGCTCTGCATAATCAAGCTCTTTAAATTTAACCTTGCACTCAACAACATCTACAACCTTTTCCCATGAATTTAAACGTGATACTAACAGCTTAAATATCTCATTACCTGCATGTAATTGTTGCTCCTTAGTTAAAGAGAACATTTGAGGAGCCATGTCATTAAATACAGTCATCTTATCAAGCAGCTGACTACGCGGATAAATTGCCCTATCGGCATTACAAGATCTATAAATTACAGCATTAGAGCATACCTCTTGTAACTGATGAAAATGTCCGACCTCTTCCATTTCAATAATGACCTCGGTATCTTGCGTAGCTATAAGACTAAGCTTATCATCTAACGCTACTGGTTTTTTCACAGCAATAAGCGATTGACATCGTGTAATATACGCATATGCCGACTGAATATCACATAACAACATATCTAGCTTCTTAGCAGCCGTTTCATATTCAGATTCAATATTTCTCAGTTCTGTTTCGGCAAGAAGCCTCTCTTTCTTCTTAGTAAAATCCTGTTGCATTACATCTGCTATATATTCTTCTTCATCGAGTTTATTAAGCTCTTCTGTAATTCTGTTAATACTTACTTGTAACTTACTACAGGTTTCTGATTGAGAATTGGATTCTAAAAGAATTTCATTCGTGATAGCTAAAAGCCCCCCTAAAAATGCAGGCCCAGTTATAAAGTGCCTACACCTTAAACAGTTCTGCACCCCCAAATAACCATTAGGGGTTGGGGCATTAAAGCTACTTGTTTGAATCTGAGGCCCACCATCATCACATCTTGAAGCTGCGTAAGGGCAAATGCCATAATCTCTAAAAACATAGTTGCCAGCTGGAACATCGTTTGTAAGTGAACGTAATAGCTCATCATTACTCCCTACCAACTGATTTTTTAAATCTTCAATTTTATTTTGTTCAATAGCAGTCTGCACTGCACTAGCTTCAGATTTTAATGCTAATTTCTCCCCTTCATTTAATCTCTTTCTAATTTCTGCATTTGAAACCTTGCAGTAATAAATCGACATAATGATTGAGCTATGGCCGACAATTTTCATAACGATTTCGATGGGCATACCCATTTCAACTACATAAGCAGTAATCAAACTCACTCGCATGCTATGTGGAGTATATTTTGATGTATAATTACTCAAGCTTGCCATATTACCATTTGATTCCGCAAGCTTAAGATTAGAAGGCTGGATGTGATATAACGCAGCTGCCAATCTAGGTGTTAAGGCATTTGCAACTGTCGCTGGCTCAAAATCATTAAATCGACGAAATAGGAAACAATTTACTCCTCTTGCTTTCAGTTGAAGTGCATTCATATTGGTCCGCTTGCACTTAGACCATGCACTTGGCTTAGAAATCGGGTTATATTTTTGTTGCCACTTTCTTAATCTAACCAGCCAATAAGCCAAGTCCTCTGGTATCCAAGGGATTGTATAACCAGCTCCATTATTATTCGTTTTATTCGTTGTCGTATAAATACCTAATTGGTCATCTTGCATTCTTGAGACAAAGGCCTGATTCTTCGTGATCCCCGCCCAAAGCGATGGATTTTCAGCCCAAACAATTTTGCCATGAGAATCAATATCAACAATGTATTCATCAGCTTCTCCTGAATCATTATAGGCAATTTGGCGACCCCTTAAAGGGACTTTAGTCAATGCATAAGTATGTAACCAATCAACTGGTGACCATAAAAGAGTATGCCCATCACTAATTCGATAAATACAATCTGGATCTGTTGGGTCAATTAATTTGCTATCAACTCTTAGCCAATCTGCATCAAACTTCTGCAAATGACTCAAATCTTGAAATGTTTTTGCATCAAAAGGTATGATCCATTCCTGAACTTTTTTAACAAAATGGTACTGCAAACAAGGCTTTGTAGTTTCAGATCTAGCATTAGCAGAAACAGGCTCCTGTTGAGTTAGAAGCAATGAACATGGATTTCTAGCATTCGCAATACGAGTAACAATACCTGTATCTTCATCCTCTTCGGTTAAATCGGTATCAATAATATAATCAAGAAATTCGTTCACAGACACAACGATTTTACGCTTCATATGCGCAGTAGGTAAAGTCTCTATAATTTCCCTAAATGGCTTAATATCGAACGTTTCCTGCGTCAAAAATTCATAAGGAGATCTGCTCTGATCAAAGGGAATAATATAGAGTTTTACAAAACGACATAGATGACTTTCCTTCGTTCCACCACCTTTTGCTTTCAACATAAATCTATTGATAGCATCTGCCCACATTTCATATTCTTTCGGAATAAAACTAGGTTTAAAAGGCTCCTCTTTACCTAAAAAAGCATACCAGTTTTCCCACTCATTCGGATATGCCGTCTGAGGGTCAAAAGAGATAGCTGCATCATTACTATCTGTCGCAAACTTCTTATACTCTTTTGCGTTTTTGAGATTCAATGGTGCTATAAGCTTTTTCAAATCCTGATACTTCATAAAATCTGGAATATCAAAAAAGTCTCTATAACTAACCCAATCCTCGTAAATTCTTTCTGGGTGTGCAGGAAGCCCATGACGTCTATAATACTTTTTATATAAAGCTGAGTTAGTTAACCCCAACTTCTTACATTCTGCTTTAAGATCAGTATAATTAAATTCTTTCTTAACTACTTCTGCATTGTCCATTCTATACCTTTCAAAGCTTCCGTTACTTCTTCCAAAGTCGGCTTAATATATACTAAACATGAGTGGGGGCTTTTATGATGCATTGCCTTCTGTATTGCAATTTGATCTAGTCCAGCTTGTCTTGCTCTAAAACCATAAGCATGTCTATGTCCATGTTCCGTAGTTCCATACTCTTTCTTCACCACGAGTCCTATTTTCTCTATGGCCCTACGATGCAATCTCTGAAAATTTTTCAAAGTTTCAGGCATACCTTTAGAGTTAGTAAACGCAAAAGGATGGTTTTCACCACGAGCTGGCTCCACTCTCTGATATTTTAAATAATTCACCCATACCAACAAAAACTCTTCTGCTTTATGGGGAGGGTTAAAAACAACCTCAAAATAACCTGACTTAGAGGTCAACAATGGATTTTTCCAACCAGCATATAACCTTTCAGATCCTAAATAAGTATTTCTCGGCTTATATGATGTTGTTGCTAAAAGATATTCTCTTCGATTTTTAAAACCGACATCAGGTGCCTCTCCTAAGGATGGATGATAGACTCTCACCAAAGCTTCTTTAGGATAATTGGGATTAAGGGTAATATCAGAAACATAAATGTGAAATACCTCACTTTTACGTAATCCACCATAGTTTAGGAGCATCGCGATAGCTTGAGATTTGTAATCGGGGGTACCATCTCTTTTTAAAAACCCCAAATACAATAACCGCTCAAGATGCTGCTCAGGAAAACGAACTGCATATTCTGTTGAGAATACGTTCTCATTGAAACTTTCAACCAAACGGACTCTTTTATGCTGTTCAATCTGCTCGCTATGATTTGTTAAATGATTCAAAAATACATTTGACTGCTTATGATAATAAGCACACCAATTCAACCGCTCTTCATAACTTGTAGCTTTTCTAAAAGGATTCACTCTTACTGCTGAATAGTCATCTTGAAGCACAAGATAGTCAGTGTAATGGGTAATATGAAACAATAGATTATTAGCATCTCGAAGAGATCTAGGTCTCCAATAAAGCCCCAAGGGATCTGTAAAAGTTTCAGGATCTATTGACCCTACCACTAAGGTTTCAGTGAATGATTTTAAAGCATCTGTAGCCTTTTTTATTTCAGGAACTGCATCTAAGTATTTTAGGAGTAAACTTAAAGCAAAACATGATCTCTCTTTCCAAGAATCACTCTTATAATTAAACCAAGCTAAATAACGCAAATGAGAAATGATCAAACCTTTTTCAGTAAGTAGCGCAGGCAAAGAGTAAGTTAAATTACTTGAGCAGTTTTTATAATTGGTGTATATTTTTTTAACAAATGGCATATAACATTTAGTACATAGTATGTGGTCATTACAAGAGACTATCTTACTTTTAAGGATGGTGTCAATAAAGAGTCATTCATAATAGTATACTTATTAGTGGGGTTATAATACCAATTCAACAAGCAAAAACTGCGTGAAATTGATCGCCGTGTGCGCCATTTACGAAAGCGCCTCGAAGTATTACGCCCTGTTCCTTACGCGCCTGAGCAAGAAGGGAAAATCTATTTTGGCGCATGGGTAACCTTAATTGACGATGAAGATAAAACAATCTTTTTCCGCATTGTGGGCGCCGATGAATTAGCACACCATAAAGATTACTCATCTATCAATTCTCCTATTGCCAAAGTCTGTTTAGGAAAAGAGATTGATGATGAGATTGTGGTTAAAACTGAATTGATGCAAAAAAAGTGGTATGTAGAAAATATCTTTTATGGCTCTCCAGAAGCCATCGCAGATAAGATCTCTTCATAATCCATACATCTGACATCTTAACCATGCATCGCATGATGCAAACGCTCTTGAAAAACAATAGCGCACCAAAATAAAAAAGAGTATGGTTTATTCCATACTCTTTTTTTGCATGCATTTTCGAATATTTCGTCGATGCTTTATGCATATAAGAATCTTTTTTCGATCTTTAGGTTATTTTTTCAAGAAAACAAGATCCCAAACACCATGCCCTAATCGAATACCGCGCGCTTCAAATTTTGTCGGCATACGATGGGTTGGCGTCTCAACAAATCCCGCTACACTATTTTCATAATCTGGTGCTGCCTGCATAACTTCCATCATATGCTCTGCATAAGGTTCCCAGTCAGTCGCAAGACAGAGTCTTCCACCCTTTTGTAATTTCGTTGCGATTAAAGCCACAAATTCGGGTTGAATAATACGGCGTTTATTATGCTTCTTTTTGTGCCAAGGATCCGGGAAGAATACCTGCACACATTCAAGACTCCCATCAGGAATACAATTTTTTAAAATATGTACCGCATCATAGTCAATCGCACGAATATTGGTGAGTGCTCGCTCTTCAACATCTAACAGCAAACGACCAACCCCAGGGCGATGAACTTCTAAACCCAGGAAATCTCGCTCAGAATCACTCTCAGCCATATTAGAGAAAGACATGCCATCCCCAAAACCGATTTCTAGTGTGCGAGGTGCGCCACTTCTTCCAAAGAGTTGATCTAAATCCCACATCTCATCTACGGCATCATGCGTAATAAGATAAGGACTCTCGGCTAAAATGCGCTCTTGCCCTTTCGTTAAACGCCCCTCTCTCTTTACAAAAGAGCGAATGGCACGAAGCGGTCTATTACTACTGTTTTCTGTATTTTCCATCAATATATTCGTCTATAATCTGTTTAAATTCATTCGCGATATTCTCGCCCTTTAAAGTCACTGAACGCGCGCCATCTACATAGACAGGTGCAACAGGCTTTTCGCCATTTCCCGGCAAGCTAATGCCGATATTAGCCATTTTCGATTCCCCAGGTCCATTGACGATACATCCCATAACCGCAACAACCATCTTCTCAACACCTTCATACTGATTTTTCCAAGTCGGCATATTATTATCAATATATGCTTGAATATCTTGTGCTAAATATTGGAAATCATCGCTACTTGTACGCCCACAACCAGGGCATGCAACAACTTTAGGTGTAAATGCTCGAATTTGAAGACTCTGAAGAATCTCTCTACCCACCAATACTTCTTCTGTTCGTGATGCATTGGGTTCTGGCGTTAAAGAAATTCGAATGGTATCACCAATGCCTTGCTGCAACAGAACAGCTAATGCTGCGGTAGATGCCACTGTCCCTTTCATTCCCATTCCTGCTTCTGTTAAGCCTAAATGTAATGGAAGATTAATTTTACCGGCAATATCTTGATAAACCTTGATCAACTGTTGGCTCTGGCTGACTTTTACCGAAAGAATGATATCTTCATCTGTCATCCCGATATCTTTGGCAAAGGCAACACTCTCGAGCGCTGAGACAATCATTGCCTCACACATGAGCTCATCATTAGAAAGCGGAACCGCTTTTTTAAGATTATCATCCAACAATCGTTTTAAGACCTCTGGATCAAGACTTCCCCAGTTGACACCAATTCGTACAGGCTTTTGATACTTCAACGCCTCTTCAACAATCGATGAAAACTGCTCATCTTTTCGTGCGCCACGGCCAACATTGCCGGGATTGATCCGTAATTTTGCAAGCGCTTTTGCGCAAGCAGGTTCGGCTTGAAGCAAACGATGTCCATTAAAGTGAAAATCTCCAACGACAGGTGTTGTATAACCTAGCGTATCGAGCTTTTCCACAATAAAAGGAACCGCTTTCGCAGCAAGCTCGGTATTAACCGTCACACGAACAATCTCAGAGCCTGCATCTGCAAGCTCTATGATTTGAGAGACCGTAGCATCCACATCTTCAGTGTTAGTATTCGTCATTGATTGCACGCGGATCGGATAATCTGAACCAATCCCAATATTACCAACCATAACCTGACTTGTGGGGCGTCTTTTAATGGCAAAAACCATGAAGAAATCCTTTAAGGTGTTAGAAACATATAAGGGGCTATTATCGCTAAAATCCCCCCATTGCACAAGGGTACGTTCTGCCTGATTCTTTGGTATAATCAAAAGGATTATTTACAATTCCTATATTGCCCTGACAATCTTACGATAAAGCGGCAATCATAGCCCTAAAATGATTGCATGATACTCGTGAATAACTCGATTATCGGCAATGCCACACACTCACTTTTCTCTCACTTCGATTCATAAAGGTTGTTATGTCCTATCTTGTCTACAAAGCATTACATATTATCTTCATGGTTACTTGGTTTGCAGGTCTTTTCTATCTCCCTCGCATCTTTGTCTATCACGCATCAAACAAGAGCCGAGATACGAATGCAACATTTAAAATCATGGAACGAAAACTCATGATTATGACCAATATCGGGGGAGCAATGACTGTGCTCTTCGGGCTTATTCTGATTATAAAAAATCCTGCTCTCATGAAGATGGGTTGGTTTCACTTCAAATTAACGCTCGTATTTTTACTGATTATTTATCACTACTTCTGCCATCATTATGTTCAAGTCTTTAAAAATGACAAAAATACGCATAGTCATAAGTTCTATCGTTACTTTAATGAGATTCCAAGCCTTATCTTGGTGCTTGTTGTTTTCTTGGTTATTTTAAAAGCGATTCCCTTTGTTCATTTTTAACCATTTGATCCGCATTTAAACTTCAAAGTGATCACAAAAAAGCGATCTTCCCTTCGGGCAAGATCGCTTTTTATCGTTGTAAATAATAAAATACTTAACAGTCATCTCATGATCTGATCACTCATGACTTTAAAGGCAATTTCCGTGATCAGATGCTAGTCCTATAATGCTTTGACAGCTTCTAATACCTCTTCGGCATGCCCTGGGACTTTCACTTTGCGCCATTCTTGTACAATTTCACCTTTTTTATTTAAGATAAAAGTACTGCGCTCAATCCCAAAACCAATCTTACCAAACATATTCTTTTCTTTAATAACATCCACTGCTTTACAAAGCGTCTCATCAGGATCTGATAGCAATGGAAAATGTAGACCAAACTTCTCAACAAACTTGATATGTGAGTTTTTACTGTCGCGAGATGCACCAATCACGGCACAGTTCAGCGCTTTAAACTGATCGAGTCGCTCATTAAAATCATGCACTTCAACACTACATCCCGGTGTATTATCTTTCGGATAGAAGAAAAGCACGATATGTTCCGCATCAACTTCTGACAATGCAAGCGGTGTATCTTGTGTTTCATATTGGTGATTAAAAATTGTTTCTAATAACTGTGCCATTTATTCACTCCATCTCATATATTTAAGGTTTACGATTGCTTAATGCCGCTCAGCAGAACGCTGCTTAGTAACGCAAATTTAAGCCATCATACGAATTTTTATTCTTAAAAAGTGATTAGATTGTTGAAACTTACTGATAAGCGTAGATTACCAGCCTCATTGCTGAGTCTCGCTATTCCAAGATTAACATTAAAATCATCCCTATAAATATAGCACGGAAACCTCCCAAGGAAACTGCAGATGTTAGAAGCATGGCTAGCCCTCTATTACTCTCCGCTGATTGGCGCAAGAAGATTTAAAAAACTTATTGACCACTTTGGGTCAGCAGAAAATGCGATTGAAGCGGATAATCATGCATGGAAAGCGATAGGAATGTCTGCAGCCATCATCAAAGGCCGTTCACTATCGTTACAAGAAAAAATCGATCGCGCATTGCAATGGCGAGAAATCTCGGGAAATAGTATTCTTTTATTGAATGATAAAGCGTACCCTCCTCTCTTAAAAGAGATCTATGATCCCCCTATGGTGCTGTTTGTACGAGGCAGTTTAGATATTTTGAGTGCACCCCAACTTGCTATCGTGGGCGCGCGAAAACCCACAAAAGAGGGACTTTACAATAGCCAGTTATTTGCCACTGAATTGAGTATTGCCGGACTGGTTGTCACAAGCGGTCTCGCCTTAGGGATTGATCATGCTGCTCACTGCGCGAGTGTTAAAGCCCAAAAACCCACTATCGCCATTCTGGGAACCGGGCTCAATGAAATTTACCCCAAAAGTCACATTCCCTTAAGTGAAGAGATTATCGCTTATGGTGGTGCCTTAGTCAGCGAATATCCCCTTCATATGCCCCCAAAACCGCACAATTTTCCCCGAAGAAACCGTATTATTGCAGGCCTTGCTCTCGGAACCCTTGTTGTAGAAGCCAATCTTCGTTCAGGCTCTCTCATTACTGCAAGAATTAGTATGGAAGAAAACCG
Source organism: uncultured Ignatzschineria sp. (assembly GCA_945639195.1). GTDB lineage: Bacteria > Pseudomonadota > Gammaproteobacteria > Cardiobacteriales > Wohlfahrtiimonadaceae > Ignatzschineria. Next base: position 24,581 of record CALZEE010000004.1, read on the forward strand.
GGAGGTATTTACCATTCCCGGCTCTATTCACGACCCGCAATCCCGAGGATGCCATCAACTGATTCGGGAAGGCGCAACCTTAGTTGAATCAACATTGGATATTCGCGCCGCATTATCTGGTTGGATCGATCCACATAACGAGCCACCTCAAACAGATCTTTTTATTGCCAATGAACCCTTGAATAATCCTCCGCCAAAACCGCGTATTAAAAAAGCAGCGCCCAGCCTTAAGGCATTGATGATTGCCGAAGATCACCCTCAAAAGAAGCTCTATGAGATCCTTAAAGAGCCGAAATCAATCAACCAACTTGTGGAAATTCTCGGACTATCAGCATCAGAGATCACAACCGATCTTATGATGCTAGAATTAGAAGATCTGATTACTGCAGAAGTCGGATTTTACCAACAAAAAAATCATTAACCCATAATGCGCCTTCTAAAAAATCTTCGTATTACGAAATCTTCGTGTTACGCGACTAGCCTCTGAAATATGTCTCAATGAGTCCTTCAATCTGTTTACTAAATTCAGGTCGAGAGAGCCCCTTAACATAGCGCCCCCATTGATCCATCAACAAAATATCTGCAGATTGATTAAAAAGATTCGTTAAACCACGACTTTTAGTCATATTTTCTAAGAAAGGTCTTGATAGTGCATCTATATGACAAATGCCACGCGCCCGTGTCACCTCAAGCAATTTTTCGGGGAGTTCGCCGATCATCACAAGATAAGGCATTAACAAGTTTTTCTCAGTTAAATCATAAAACTGATACGCAAGATCCTCATTGCCCTTATAGAGATAAAAGAGACGCGCCTGCCCTAACAAATGATTAAGCCCCTTAACTTTTTGATGATTGACCCATTCAAAGTAAGGAAAAGATTCCCCTAAAATAAGGGGTTTGTCATGTGCAAAAACAGATAAGTTAGGCGTTTCTAAATAGCGCTCAAACACTTCTAATCGCGCAAATGCATCTGCTTGCGCCATCCCTTTCGTTTTATCTAAATACGGCAACATTCGCCAACTGTCTGGCGTTGCAATCTGCGCACGAGACGGTCGCCCTAGCATAATACGTTTTAGGAGCTCGAGCTCTATCGAAAATTGCGTTAAAGGCGAAATATAGTGGCGCGATAAGCGCTTTAACACTTGCTCTTTCTGACTACTATTACTCATCATCGTCCTCATTAAATCCTGCAATCTAGTGATTAATAGCGCTTATTAGTGACTATTATATTAATTGCTCACAAAAAAGGCGCTTTTAGCGCCTTTCTTTATTGACTCATGTAAGTCTATCAAATTTTAAAATATGATTTCTACGAATCTTTCACACAACTATTCTTAGTCGTTACTTGCAAGAATTAAGCGAAGTAAACTAGAGAAGATATTGTAGAGCGAGATATAAATATCAAGCGCAACACTGATGTAGTTATCTTCTCCCCCTCTTACAACGCTATTGATACGCCATAAGATAATTGCCCCAGAAAATGGGATAATGAGCATTGAAATAATCAAGTTCATGATCGGCATTTTAAGGAAGAGGAAATTCAATGCAATCGTCACCATTAACACAAGTCCAACTGCACCTGCGTATTTTGCGATAGGTGAGAAGTCTTTTGTCTTATCTCCGCCCAAGATCGCTAACACAATAAAGAGTCCCGCTGTACCACCTGCTGCAATCCCAATATATTGCCAGCCTGTCTCACCCTTAGAGAGTGCGAGCGTTAAAAGTGGCCCAAGCATCATTCCCATAAGGAATGTAAACAGAAACATTAAACCCAGACCCACAACTGAGGTTTTATTGGCCTCAATTGCAAAAGATAAGCCATAGAATGCCACCATAAAACCAACAAAGAACAGAATAGGACTCGACATCATGAGGCCTAGAACAACGTTCGTTTGTACAGAAATAAAGGCACCAATAATCGTCGGGATCAAAGAGATCGCAACAAGCGTGTAAGCTTGACGAAGCACTTTATGCATTCCCTGACGCTCAACACCACCATAGGTATCAGTTTGAAGATAGTTATTCATTCAATAAACTCCTGAGGGTTATTAATATCAACAATAGGTTATAAGCTTTTACTTAAGATATTCCAAATTGTACCATCTTTGCATGAAATTTAGCGAGCCTTTCCATTGAAATCACACGCAAAAAATGCGATTCTACTCTCCACTGAAATCATTTCCTCGATCTATGGATCATTTAAACGAGCATCTCGGCGTGCCCCAAAATAAACTTTTATTATCTAAACTAAGCATTGCGCTTATTCTTGCAATTCCGACGATTGGTTTTGCAGATCCTATCGCGTGCCAAATTTCCCCATTAGCACAGCATATTATGCCGGAATCAGGGGCGTCTAAGTCACAAATGATTGTCAGCGCAGATAGCGGCTACCTCTCTCAAACAGAAGGGGTATTAGAAGGGAATGCGGAAATACTCTATGGCGACGACCAGATTACTAGTGAACGCTTTAGTGTTGACAGGGTCAATCAGATTGTTAAATCATCCAATGACAAAGTTCGATACGCAACGCCAAATGCCGTTCTACAAGGAAAACAAATTGTTCACCTGCTCACCACAAATGAGACGCATCTTTCACAAGCCTCTTACTTTCTAAAAGCTGAACCCAATATCCAAGGACGCGCAAGCCAAATTGACCATAGAGGTAATGTTCAAAATACGTTGCTTAAAAATGCGACCTATTCCACTTGCTCTGTGGACAATGAAATTTGGAGTGTAAAAGCTGCTGACCTTGATGTTGACAATGCAGCAGGGCGTGCTAAAGCTTATAACGCAACACTAGATGTGTTTGGTGTACCAATACTCTACTCTCCTTATCTATCCTTCCCGATTGATGGAAAACGTCATAGCGGCCTACTATTTCCAGAGATGTCCGTCAGCAGAAGTAGCGGTCTCAACCTATTTGTCCCTTACTACTTTAATATTGCACCCAACATGGATGCTATTATTGCACCCGGCATTATCCTCAAACGAGGAATGGCTGCTAAAGGGAATTTTCGCTATTTAAATCATTGGCAACAGCTAGCACTATCTGGAACTTACATTTTTAGAGATCGCCTTTATGATCACAAAAAGCGGTGGATTATTAAAGGAGAGCAATCACTTACCTTTACCCCTAATCTTACCGGTGAAATTCTCTATCAAAATGTCTCTGATGAGCACTATCTTCATGATATCGATGACCAAACTGGCCTATTAGAAGAGACCAACTTAGAGCGCAAAGCGGCACTCAGTTATCGCACCGAAAACTGGGAAGCTAAAATTCGTTTTCAGGACTTCTTGGTGACAGACAGAGAAATCATTACCAATAATCCCTATGGGCGAGTGCCTCAGATCCTCTTTAATGGTAATTGGGATGTCGCAGGATTTGATGTTGGGATCCATTCTGAATTCGCACGTTTTCATGCTAAAAATGACCATCGCTTAGACAAATCCCTACCTTACGGCGCAACACGTATAGATTTAATGCCAAGCATTAGTTATCGCTTTGAAAACGCTTGGGGCTTTATTGAGCCCAAAGCCCGTATGCGCTACACGCATTATGACCTCTCTTACACAAAAGAATCGACATACAAAACCGGGCAAAAAACAAGCTTCTCTCGCTCCTTACCAATCTTAAGCGTTGATGCAGGTCTTTTCCTAGATCGTACACTCAATTTCGAGAATCTCTTCGGTGGCGGTGACTTCGTTCAGACAATTGAGCCACGTCTTTTCTATTTGTATGCTCCTTACCGAAAACAGAGTCATATCCCATTATTTGATACATCTCAAATGACATCTAGCTACAATAGTCTCTTTAATTTCAACGACTTTTATGGCGCAGATCGTCAAGCAAATGCGAATCAACTTACCACGGCATTTACAACACGATTGATCAACGATCAAACCGGCGAAGAGAAATTTTATCTCTCTATGGGGCAAACTCAATACTTTACATCCCCTCGTATTACATTGGGAAATGACTTAACAAAAGAAGAGGATAAAGTCCACCACTCCTCCTTCTTCACCCAAGCGGGCATGGAAGTCCTTCCAAAACTTCGTGTCAATGGAAGTATGGAATGGTCACCTACAACAGAACAGACTTCTCGCGCAACATTTGATATTAGCTATCGTCCTGATGACCGCAAAATGTTTAATATCGGCTATCGCTACAATCGTGCATTAGAGTCTCTCAATGCAGAAGATAGTGAAGTAGATCAAATCGACGTATCGTTCTTCTGGCAACTCGACAATCAGTGGGCTGTAGCCGGTCGCTACAACTACGGACTGTCTGAATCAAAAATGGTCGATAGTCATCTTGGCTTTGAATATCGCGATTGCTGTGTAACGACACGTGTTGCAACGCGTTACTATCGCAACAATATCTCAGATCAAAACAAACAATGGCGCGTCTATTTAGAGTTTGAGCTCGACGGAATGGGTAATGTTGGACAAAACACAGAAAAACTCTGGGAAAAGAGCATTTCCGGATTCAATCCTCGCAAACGAAAATACTTTTAAATCGGATTACGATTGAATATGTACAAAATACCGCGCCTCTTATTCACCGATAAAAAGACGACATCCATTCATTGCACTGACTCTTATTAGCCCTCAAAACCACTCATATATATGGGTGGTTTTTGCATATATACCCCAAAAAAATAGAGATAATCATGCCCTCTTTCCCCAAATATTCTAAATACTTCTCATAACGCGATCATTAACCCCCAACTTTAAATACATTTCTGACAGGAAAAAATTTTTCCATTAAAAAAAACTATACTAGCTATACATTTTTTGACAGTTAATGAAAATATTAATCCTCAAAGAAGCCTGTTTTAGTGCACCCCTGCGACAATTCCCTTCATTGTCCTATTTTTAAGCGATTTAAATTTTAAAAATGTCTAGCCATCTGCAAAAAAACGTGTAAAATTCCCCGAACCTCAGAAACAAATGAGGCTTTTTTATGGAAAGTGCATTTTCCATATAGATACAAGGGGGCAATAATTCATCTGAATTAACGCGGCTAATTTATCTCTCTTTTCATGCCATTAAAGGCTGGGGGAAATAAACTTATGTTACTAAAATCCAAAGCGTTATCTCCTAACGCTGTTTCAACTCCAACTACACTCTCCTCACCAGCAAGATTACAAAAAACACTTGTATTGTGGCAGCTCATTATGATTGGCCTTGCGTATATGCAACCAATGACTGTCTTTGATACTTTTGGTATTGTAAGCATGCAGACTGGGGGTCATGTTCCTACTGCCTATATCATTACACTTGTTGCCATGATGTTTACAGCACTTAGCTATGGAAAAATGGTTCGCTATTATCCATCTGCAGGTTCTGCCTATACTTATGCGCAAAAATCATTAAATCCGAATCTTGGATTTGTGATCGGCTGGTGTACGATGCTCGATTATCTCTTTAACCCGATGATCAACATCTTATTGGCGACAATCTATCTTAAAACGCTTATCAGCAGTGATATCAGCATTTGGTTCTATGTCGTTCCACTTGCAATTGTCATGACTTATATTAACTACCGCGGTGTTGAGCTTGTGGCGAACGTGAATACTTTAATCGTATTCTGTCAGCTTCTCCTTATGGGCATCTTCCTTGCACTTGTTCTTAAAGGTTTAATGATTGATGGCATTGGTCAAAGCACGATTGCAAGCACAAAACCTTTCTTTACTCCTGATATGCAAATTGGTGCAGTTGCCGCAGGTTCTGCGATTCTCTGCTTCTCTTTCCTTGGATTTGATGGTTTAAGCTCACTCTCTGAAGAGACCAAAGATGCAGCTAAAACAGTACCGAGAGCGATCTTCCTCACAACCTTTATTGGTGGGGTGATCTTTATTGTCATGACTTACTTCATGCAACTCTACTTTACTAATTATGTCTTCATCAACCCTGAAGAGAGTCAACCTGAAGTACTTCTTTATGTCGGCGAACGCTCACTCACTAGCTTTGTTGCTGCAACCTTCTTCCAATCAGTAGGACTTTGGCTTGCGATCTTAGCCGTATGTGCATCAGGAATTGCCGCGCATACTGGGGTTTCTCGTATGATGTATGTAATGGGTCGCGATGGTGTTTTACCACCTAAAGTATTTGGTTATATCAGCCCTAAATACAAAACTCCTTCTATCAACATCATTATTGTAGGAATTGTCTGTTTAACAGCGGGCTTCTTCGACTTAAGTTTCGCGTTACACTTGGTAAACTTCGGTGCACTTACAGCGTTCTTCTTCGTAAACCTCTGCGTAATTGTTCAATACTACATGCGTGACAAACAATGCTACACAGTGAGCCATAACATTCACTACCTCCTCTTCCCAGGGCTTGGTATGCTGTTTATTATGTACCTCTGGTATAACCTTGAATATCAAGCGTTAATGATTGGCCTTGTTTGGGGTGCGATCGGAATTGCTTACCTTGCGTTTATCACAAAAGGCTTCACGCAATATCCTAAAGAGTTCTTAAATCGCTCACGCAACCCTGATGCTTAATATCGGAAACACCGTACTATTAATGATCGAAATGTCATAATAATACGTCACTAAGGCCTCTATGATTAGAGGCCTTTTTCTATGGATACAATGTCATTACTTGCGTTACTAAATGCTGATCTTTAGAATTATTTTAGGAATGGCGCGGAGAGTTCTCGCCCACTGTTTCTCATACTTAACTCAACCTATTTTAATTTGCATGCATTCAAATGATTAGTATGCAAGCATCTTCATCATTGATGAACGAACTATGCTTTAATAGCCTCACTATTTTATATCTATCTCACACACTTCAGGAGCAACCATGGAAGATTTACAACGCATTCACCCCTTTGAAATTATCCAACATGATGAAGATTTTTTTGGACTCTATTTCCCCGCTCAAGATCGCTTTGAGATCTTTGAAGATCTTGAGATTGAGATTAATGGTTATGGCTGGGTTGATATCATTGAGTTTTATCTCGACAATGAGTTTACAGATCTTCAAGGTCAATTTAGCTATGAGCCCGATGAAGAGAGCTGTGAATTACTAGGTTCTTTTGAAGATATTAAGTCGTTTGTCTTAAATTTCCGCCCGCTCTACTTTAATGATGATCAGCTGACACTTTTAATTCAAGAGATGCTTGAAAGCGGATATTAACCGCTCTAGCATCACGCAATGCACTCATCAGTCCATTCGTGATAACTTGAGATCTCTATTGAGGTCTCAAGTATCGCTTCCGTACTCCGTCATCAATATGACTCCATTATAGCGACACCATTAACGCCCTATCATTACAACGATAGCAATCGACAGTCATACCGCTCTTATCAAGACGCATGTCGAACAAGATTGATTTATAGGTGCCATAGTCTTCATCGCCTTCATCGCCCTTATAGGTCTTCGTAACTGCTATCGAGAGACTAGAATTCTGTACTTATTCGCGTTACGATGAATCATTACACCATCACCTATCTCTCTAAAACGATATCTTAGCGACATCTTAGATATACACCATAAAGATTGATGGACTGCAGATCACAGCTTCGTATCATCATAATCCCACCATAAAACTTTAAAAATCATCATCGATATCTACTGTTACCTATTCCAGATTTAAAAGGAAAGAGCATGAAATTCTCAATTTTAGATTTAGCGAACATTAATCAACACCAAACCCCTAAAGATGCCTTTGATCGCGCCGTTCAGCTCGCACAATTAGGGGAGAAACAGGGGTTTACCAGATTCTGGGTTGCTGAACATCACAATATGGTGAATATTGCGAGTGCAGCAACTGCGGTCTTAATCGGTCATATTGCCGGGAAGACAGACAAGATTCGCGTCGGCTCAGGCGGCATCATGCTTCCTAATCACGCGCCTTTGATGGTTGCTGAAAGTTTTGGGACGTTAGAATCACTCTACCCCGGCAGAATCGATCTTGGGCTCGGCCGCGCACCCGGCACAGATCAAGCGACTGCCTTTGCATTAAGACGAGACCCAAGCCGCGCAGAGGCATTTCCTAATGAAGTCATGGAGCTTTTAAGCTATTTCCATCCTGAAGATAATCAACGCATTAACGCTATTCCTGGCATGAATCTTGATGTTCCGATCTGGATTTTAGGCTCTAGCCTCTTTGGCGCTCAACTCGCTGCTCATCTTGGCTTACCTTATGCATTTGCAGGTCATTTTGCACCGATGCAGATGAAAGAGGCGCTCTCCATTTATCGTCAAAAATTTCAGCCATCGCAGTTTCTCGACAAGCCCTACGCAATTCTCTGTATGAATGCCATCGTTGCTGAGACAACAGAAGAAGCTCAATATCAATTTACAACGATGCAACAGAGCTTTACACAACTGATTCGGGATGATCGAAAACTCACACCGCCACCGATTACGGTTGAGGCAATGGAAGCCTATTGGAATCCTCTTGAGAAGCGCCATGTATCCTCAATGCTCAAACTGTCTGCTGTCGGCGATCAAGAGACGGTAAAAGACTTTATTACTGCACTACTGACAGATATTAACGTTGATGAACTTATGTTTGCCGGCGTTATCTACGACGCGGAAAAACGCCTAGACTCCTTTAAGCGCCTCAGTGAAGTCATGGCTTCTCTCTAATCTTTAAAGCCTCAATTTCATGGTGCGAATTCACAACACAAATCAAATCGTGAATCTATCAATCTCCATTCGATAAAAAAATGCTTCTACAGAGACTTTAAAACAAAAAAACGTAGGGATCTCCCCATTCCAAATGGGAGCAGAAAGGAAATTATCTCATCTTCTCTACGTTCTTATTTTTATAAGAATAGACGGATACGTTAGGGCAATATTTCACAATATCGTCTCTTAGCTTTCAAGCATAAATGTTACAGGACCATCATTAACCAATGAGACTTGCATATCAGCGCCAAATTCGCCTGTTTCAACATGCTTCATCTGCATTTTGGCATAAGCAACTGCCGCATCAAAAAGTGACAATCCTAATGCTGGCGCAGCTGCAGAGGTAAAACTGGGTCGAAGCCCTTTCTTTGTATCTGCCGCAATTGTAAATTGAGAAACCATTAATAATCCCCCTTCTATATCCTTTAATGAAAGGTTCATCTTCCCCGCATCATCACTAAAAACCCGATATTTGAGGAGTTTATCGATCCCCTTCTGAACGCTTTCAAGGGTATCCTCTCGCTCAATCCCGACTAATGCGAGTAACCCCTGATTAATCTCGCCCACAACCTTTCCTTCAACCTTGACACTTGCTTGTGTCACTCTCTGTAATAAAATTTTCATACAACCTCGCTCAAAATAGTGGTTCGCTATTATCTTTTCCCTACACCCTTAATTATGGGTTAAATCGCGTTTAAATGATGCCTTAATGAGAATCACAATTCAACGAATCATTCCTCACAGATCATCATAAAAAAGAAGATCCCCACAAGACGCTTTATTCTCTTTTTACCCCCAATATCTGCGGTTGCAACATCGAACAAGGCACCGTATGATGCCTAAAGACATTTACAAAAAATAGACAATAAAAAGGGATTTTCGAAAAATCCTACATAACCAGTATCATCACCCGAAGGAGAGATTAATCATGCACTTAAAGGATATTCGCGATATTCGTCATTGGATTTTTGATATGGATGGTACGCTCACTCTCGCCGTTCATGACTTTGACATGATTAAACGTGTGCTCAATATCCCCGAAGATGAGGATATTCTTGTTAATCTTAATAATCTTCCTGAAGCAGATAGAGATGCACGTCTTCGCTGGCTAGCTGAATACGAACTCAAACTTGCCAAGGCATCCATCCCTGCACAAGGCTCTGTCGCGCTCTTGAATTATCTTAAATCTCAAGATTCAGCGCTCGCAATCCTAACCCGTAATCTCCAAGATCTTGCTATCGTGACCTTAGATGCGATTGATGTCCTTCCTCATTTTGAAACGCCGCTTATTTTTGGTAGAGAGAGCGCCGCACCAAAACCCTCTCCTGAAGGGATCTTACAAATCCTAGAGATTTGGGGAATAGAAGCAGCCGATACCGTAATTGTAGGGGATCATGAATATGACCTTGCGAGCGGAAAAAATGCCGGCATTCAGACAATCTTAGTAAATCATCCTACCAATATTTATCCTCATCTTGCAGATCACCACTTCAGCAGTTGTGAGGCTCTCTTAGAAGCGCTCAAAAACCCGGCATAACCGCCCATTTTTTTGATTTTCTCACCACTATTCCTCGCGATAAAGCCACGATAAATTGCGCTAAAAGTAGCAGAATATATGGTTAAGGATGAATTTGTAGTGAAAATCGCTATAATGAGGACCTTTATTTTGTATAAAAAGAGCGTTGAATCATGAAGCTACTCCTAGTAGACATTGGCAATACGACTGCAGATTTTCGCGTATTTGATTTTAGTGATCATTCACTAACCCCCCTTATCAGACCCACGAGTCAAGATGAGGTTCTGAGTGATACGCCCACAATTAAGGCCAAGCTCGACGCTTTTGGAATTGCATTTTCTGCGGTTGTCTATGTCTCTGTAGTCCCCCATCTCAACGATCTTATCCGTGCAATCGGCGCGGAATATAAGATTCCTGTCTATAGTTTACGCCATGACCTCCCCGTAGATTGGTCGCGATTCAAGCTCAATAATGTTCATCTTTTAGGGGCTGACTTTGTCGCAAATTTTTATGGCATTGAGAGCGCTTACGGCTTTAAAGATTGTGCCGTTGTCGCACTGGGCACTGCTACAACGATTTTTATCATGCAAAATGGCAACTTCATCGGCACGACGATCTCTCCAGGCATTCAATCAAGTCTTCGGGGGCTCTTCTCGCAAGCGGCATTACTATCAGAGATGGATTACGAACATCTTGAAAGCGAGCTAGGCTTTAATACCTTCGAATCCATTAGCATTGGCACTATCAACGGCCATTACTATATGATTGAAGGATTACTTGCCCGTATGCGCCAAAAATACGCCTTCGAAAAAGTCCTCTTTACAGGCGGAAATCTGCGATATTATGTCGATTCAGCAGAGACTTCTGAGATCATCTTTGATGAGACGCTGATCTTTAAAGGGCTCATCTATCTCTATGAGAAGATGACTCACTCACCAATTTAGAGGGAATACCTATGCTCAAAGCCCCTCAATTTTGGCAATCAAAAGGTTTTGTGTCCACACTACTGCTCCCGATCGCCAAGCTCTATCAGCTGCTTTCTCAAAGAGATCTTGCGAAAAAAGCGCGTCATGCCCAATCTCTCCCTAAACCCACAATCGTGATCGGCAACATTAATCTCGGGGGTACAGGTAAAACGCCGGCAACAATCGCGTTAACAATGGCGCTTCAAGAGGCCGGGTTAAAGGTCGGAATACTCTCTCGCGGCTTTGGTCGAAATAATAAAACACTACAGATTGTTTCAGAGCACTCAACGCCGGAAGAGATTGGTGATGAACCTTATCTTATTTTCAAAAAAACAAAAGCGCCCATGGCAATTGATGCTAATCGCTATAATGCCGGGATAGCACTCCTGACAACCTTTCCTGATATCGATTGCTTTATCTGTGATGACGCATTACAGCATCAACAGCTTAAACGAGATATTGAGATTGTGGTTGTGGGTAAGCAGGGCTTTGGAAATGGCAGAATTTTTCCAGCAGGTCCCTTGAGAGAGCCGCCCTCTCGCTTACAAAAAGCTGATTATATTTTAAGCAATAATGCCGACATTTCATATTTAAAGAAAACGACTGATAAACCTATTATTACGCTAAAATCAACACTAGGAACGCCGATTTCACTCACAGAATCTCAACCAATCTCCTTTGATGAATTGAACAAAAAACCGCTTACTGCCATCGCAGGGATTGCACATCCTGAAAATTTCTATACTATGCTAGCTGAAAAGGGTCTTCATTTTGAGGTGTGTAGCTTTCCTGATCATTATCAGTTTACCGAAGCTGATTTAGACCCGATTAAAACCTCCATCCTTATGACCGAAAAAGATGCGACCAAATGCCGCCATTTCAATCGAAATGATCTTTGGGCTGTCCCGCTTGAAAATAAGATTTGTTCCCAATTTATTGATACACTAGTGGCTAAAATTCGTGATTTAACCAACTAAATGTAACGCCCTTCTCTCATCGATAAATAGATCAATTGAGAGAATCAATGATATTGAACGTCAAGATTCAACAATCGTTGAATGATATTTTCAAGTTTTATCGAAATTACCGCACTTTTTTAGTAAAATCACGCATATCATTGGGGATTTCACCACAATAACATGATGTTCACGCGGATGCTTTTGAAGTGATTTTAATAAAAAATTAAATCTCCGGCAATTCAACGTGAATAACAGAAAAAAGTATTAAAATAGACAAGCAAGGCATATAGGGAGATTCTTATGACTCAAGATAATTTCAGTTCTACAGCGACCTTCCCTTTAAGTGATCCTATGCGCCTTATCAGACGTTTATGCAAACATTGGGCGCATAAAATAACCACAGAATATAGTGATCAAGAAGGATTTGTAGACTTTGGAGATCATAAAACCGCCAAGCTCTATGCCGCAAATGGCACAATAACAATTAAAATTAAAACGCCTACATCAAATGATCTTAAAACCATTCAAAACGTCGTGGAAAGCCACGTTATTAGAATGATTCCTGAAGAAGAGATATCAAAGATCGAGTGGGAGTTATCCATATAAAGGAACAACAATTAGTGAATGATATAAAAAACAGTACAAAAGATTTAACCTATTTCGCTCAATACTTCGACAATGATGCCGAATATAGCGAACAGCTCGAACAATATGGCCGAGCTATTCCAAGCCGCAACTTTATTTTCGAGCTTCTCGAGAATCACCCTGCTCTCGACTTTAACGAGATTGCAGCAGCCTTTAAACTCCGTAAAAATTGGGAGTTAGACGCGTTAGAAAACCGTCTTAATGCGATGATTCGCCAAGGTACAATTTACCTTGATCAAAAACAAAAACTCCAAATTATCAATGAAGCCCAAACATTTGTCGGCACCGTTTCAGGTCATCCTGAAGGCTTTGGTTATTTAGAGATGCGCGGTGAACCCTCACTCTTTATCCCTCCCCATGAGATGAAAAAAGTGCTTCACGGCGATACCGCAGAAGCACTATTAAATGGCATCGATAATCGTGGTCGTCGTATCGCTAAGATTAGTAAAGTCGTAGAACATGGATTAACTGAACTTGTGGGTCGCTTCTATCGTCAAGATGGCCAAAATTGTGTGATTCCTGAAAATCGTAAGATTACACAAGAATTCTTGATCCCTGATGACAAAGCGCTCAAAGCTAAAAACTTAGACATTGTCCAGATTAAAATCACGACCTACCCTTCTGACAAAACAATTGCGAGTGCAGAAGTTTTAGAAGTATTTGGGGAAGAGATGACGGTTGATATCGAGATCATGCAAGCGATCTTAGAACATAATATCCCGCATCAATTCTCTCATGCAACAGAAGCGGAAATTCAAGAGATCCCTGATTCTGTCAGTGAAAAAGAGGCAAAAGGCCGAAAAGATTATCGTGATCTTCCACTCGTGACTATTGATGGAATCACTGCCCGTGACTTTGATGATGCGGTCTATTGTGAACCTTTAGCGAATGGTGCTTATAAGCTCTATGTGGCGATTGCCGACGTAGCTCACTATGTAGAACGTAACTCTGCAATTGATAACGATGCATATCTTCGCTCCACATCAGTGTACTTCCCGAATCACGTTGTGCCAATGCTCCATCAGAAGCTCTCTAATGGCATCTGTTCACTCAACCCTGATGTTGACCGTTTAACAATGGTTGCAGAGCTCACCATTGATCGTGATGGCGAACTCGTTGGTTATGAGTTCTTTGAAGGGATCATGCGCTCACATGCTCGCCTTACCTATGATCTAGTCCAAGAAATTATTGATGGTGATGGAGCGCTTCGAGACAGCTATGAAGCACTCGTACCTCATTTAGATCATCTTTATGCTCTCTATAAAATATTACGTAAAGCACGTAATGAGCGTGGAACAATCGACTTTGATACCGTTGAAACGCTGATTTTATATGACAATGATGGGGAAATTGATAAGATCGTCCCTGATGCACGCTTTGATGCCCATAAAATTATCGAAGAGTGCATGATCACGGCGAATATTGCAGCGGCAAAACTGATTGAGGCATCTCCTCTTTCAGCACTTTATCGTGTGCATCCAAAACCTGATAGTAAGAAGCTCAATACGCTTCGTGAGTTCTTAAAAGAGTTTGGTCTTGGTCTTGCGGGCGCAGATACACCGTCCCCAATGGATTATGCAGAGACATTGCAGGCAGCTAAAGAATTGCCGGCATTTAACATGATTCAAACCGTAATGCTTCGCTCACTAAGCCAAGCAATCTATCAACCTGAGAATGAAGGTCACTTTGGCTTAGCATTGACTCATTATGCGCACTTCACCTCACCGATTCGTCGTTATCCTGACCTCATTGTGCATCGCGCTATTAAGATGATTTTACAAAAAGGGGATGTTGCGACTTTCTACCCAGAAGTACAAATGGTGCATATGGGTGAGCATACCTCAATGGCGGAGCGCCGAGCAGATGATGCGACGCGTGATGTTATGGATTGGTTAAAAGCCAAATATCTCCAACGTTTTATTGGGGATGAATTCGATGGCAAGATTACTAGCATTACCAGTTTTGGGATGTTCATTGAGCTAGAGAATGTCTTCATTGAAGGCTTAGTCCATATCTCTAAACTCAAAGGTGACTTCTTCATCTATGATGATACGCGCCACCGTTTAATTGGTGAGAGAACCGCACAACAATACCGTTTGAGCGATCCTGTACGTGTTAAAGTGGTTGAATCTAATCCTGAAACTAAGCATATCGACTTTGAGCTTATTTCACCGATTATTGAAGGGGGAGATCAGCGCAATAATCAAGATCGCCCGGTTCCTAAAAAATCACGTACTAAACGCACTGATAGCGATAAAGGCAAGAAGCCTAAACGCCGTAGCAGCAATCAATCAGGTCGTGTTCAACGAGATGATAAGTCTTCATCAGCGAAGCCTTCTCGTAAAAAACGCAGTCGTGCTAAACGTTAATTTCAACATATTATCGTTTCTGCTTCAGACTCAAAAGCCATCGTGATCCCACGATGGCTTTTTCACTACACGAAATCCTTAATATTTGCATCAAAAGATCATGAAGATAGATTGATCCCTGCTTATGCGCTCGTTTATAATAAAGCTTCACAGTCTAAAACCGTTATATCCAATGCCTCACCTAAACAGACTTTTTCCTCTCCCCCCACTCAATCCGCGATAACACATGATGACGCAATCCTCTCGAAAAATTATTCATATTGATATGGATGCTTTCTACGCTTCTGTAGAGCAACATGATCATCCTGAATATTTTGGCAAGCCCTTAGTCGTCGGATTCTCAGAAGGGAGAGGCGTCATTGCCGCAGCCAGTTATGAAGCCCGAAAATATGGGATTCACTCAGCACTTCCTACCAAAAAAGCATTAGAACTTTGCCCGCACCTTCTTTTTGCGGCGCCCCGATTTTCACGCTATCGGGAAGTCTCTCAACATATTCGTAAAATATTTGCAGAATACACCCCTTTGGTAGAGCCGTTATCGCTCGATGAAGCTTTCTTAGATGTTACGCATAACCTTAAAGGGATCGACTGCGCAAAAACAATCGCCTTAGAGATTAAAGCGAAAATTCAAAGCACTCTAGGATTAACAGCTTCTGCCGGTGTCTCTTATAATAAATTTCTGGCAAAAATTGCCTCAGATATTCATAAACCCGATGGGCTCTTTGTCATTACTGAAGAGGATTCCGTAAATTTTATTGCAACCCTTCCCATTGAAGACTTCTTTGGCGTTGGTAAAGTCACCGCAAAAAAAATGCACGAGTTAGGGATTAAAACCGGAGCCGATCTTTATCAGATGAGTCTTGAAGACTTAACGCATCATTTTGGAAAAGCAGGAAAAAGCTATTATGGATATGCGCGGGGAATTTGCCATCGAATTGTCGATCCTAATCAGCCTCAGAAATCAATCAGTGTTGAAGAGACTTTTTTTGATGATTTAACGATAAAAGAGGCTGTTATCGAAGAGTTTGAGATGGTTGCCCAAGAACTTATTACGCGCTCGCTTAATAGCCAATTTCTGGGGCGTAATTGTGCAATTAAAATTCGTTACAAAGATTTCACGCAAATCTCTAAAAGCCATACCTTTCACTTTCCTCTCGGCAACGATCTCTCAATGCTTTGGCAGGTGACGCTCTCACTCCTCAACAAGATTGATCTTGATCCCGCACGAGGTGTTCGTCTTATAGGTCTAACGATTGCAAATATTGATCTCGATAAAAATTCGCTCAATAATGCCCTCAATCAGACACAACTTCCCTTCTAAGCGCCCGCCTTAACTGATCCAATCTTCTGCCAATGCAGATTTCCACCAATTAAGCGCTAAACCTTCATCATGCGTTCGCCAAGCTAAATAGAGCGTCTCCTCCTTATGCATCTCCATAACAGGCAATTCGACTAACTCCCCCGATGCTAATGCCGGAAGTGCCATGCTCTTCGGTAAGAACCCATGACCAATCCCGGCTTTTTGCAGTAATAACTTATCTTCCATACTACTGACGGTGATGCGCTTCTGCCCCTCATAAACGCCGGCTGTACGAAGAGGCATATAGCGTGCACTATCGGGCAATATAATGGCCGGGAAAGCTAAAAGATCAGGCTTGGTGAGCGGTTTATTATAGGTTACCAAAGGATGATCAGGCGCAACACAAAAGACAAAGGGTACCACGCCAATCGGATAAGTATGATAGCCACCGCCAGAGGGTCCTTCTCCAACAGCCACCACTAAATCTGCCCGAAACTTCAGTAAAGCCTCCCATGCGCCCATCATCACTTCACGTGTGATATTCACTTCTGTATCAACTGCCGAGCCTTGAAATCGCTGTAGTAATGATGTCATTGTCTTTAAGGGAAATATTGCATCTAACGCGATATTGATCGACGTCTCAATGCCACTCGCCATTTTGTGCAAGCGTGTTTCAAGATCCGTTGCGGCAGTGAGAAGCGTTCTTCCCTCTTCCAGTAGAACCATCCCCATCGCCGTCAAAGTAACATGGGGACCATTGCGTTCAAAAAACTTTAACCCCATCTGCGCTTCAATTTTCGCAACACTATAAGAGACAGTTGAAGGGGCTTTATGCAAAATCTCAGCGGCTTTTGCAAAGGAGCCTGTTTTAGCAATGGTATCAATTGTTTTAATCGCGTCTAAAGTTAACTTCATATCCCAATATTCCTTGTTAAAATTCTGTGCGTTTCCTACCAATGGTCTGTTAAATATCCCTACAGGTTCCATACGTCTATCCCGACGATACCGGTCTTCAATAATCGCCTATAAACATCAACGATGAACCCCTTAAAATAACGCACAATCATACCGAAAACTTATCATCGAAATTATCGTTGATAAAGCACAAATCAATTCACTTCTTCTTTTCAAAAACATCGATATAATGTGATATATCAATAAGTAGTATAACAAACTGAATGATTTAAATCGTTCATTCAAATATCAAATCATTAAGATGTTTATCCATCCATCGAGCTTTAACTCGAACATCATCATCCTTGCGCCTTATATCACAAAAATGGATTACATCATTCTTATAAAGAAGGAGTTTTACAATGATCAAAATTCGTTATGCAAAAGATCGCGGTCATGCAAATCATGGCTGGCTCAACTCTTGGCATACCTTTTCATTTGCCAATTACTTTAATCCTGAAGAAGTAGGATTCTCCGATCTATTAGTCATTAATGATGATACTATCAGTGCCGGCCGTGGATTTGGAGAGCATCCTCATAATGACATGGAAATCTTTAGCTACGTCCTACAAGGTGCACTCAGCCATCAAGATTCCATGGGGAATGGTTCTACCATTTATGCCGGCGATATCCAACTCATGAGCGCGGGTTCTGGCGTTGTACATAGTGAAATGAATGGATCAGATAAAGAGGCTGCTCACTTCCTACAGATCTGGATTGTGCCCAATGTGAAAAGAGCAACGCCTCGCTATCAACAGATTCATCTTTCAGATGCCGAGAAACAGGGAAAATTGAAGCTCATCATCTCCCCGGATGAAAATGATGGTGCGATGGATATCCGTCAAGATACACGCATTTATGCCGGTAGATTCGATCAAACAGATGACTTTACTTTTGAGCTTGATCCTACGCGTTACTACTATCTGCATATTGCAACAGGCTCCGTCATCGTCAACGGGCATACTTTTAATGCCGGCGATGGTGCCCGGATTCGTAAAGAAAAAGCGCTCCATTTTACAAAAGGTAAGGATGCAGAGCTACTGCTCTTTGATCTTCGTCCAGAAGAGCGCCCAATACGATAATACGTCATATAATGCCGGCAAAATCGCCGTGTATCAGCCCTTATTTTTATGACATAAAGAAAAAAGCGATGAGCCCCGAAAGGCTCATCGCTTTATCTTATTTGAAATCCCCATTACGCTTGATTGGTCCCCTCTGCGATTAATCAGTGAATAAGGTGATTAAGCAGTCCGAATCAATTGTAAAAGGAGTCACTACAACGTGCAAGCACCACCAGCACATCCTGTATCTTCGATTTCTTCAGGTTCTGAAGCATCGATAGGATTTGCGGAGTTACCAGCGACGCCATCGTAGAGATTATCAAGATCAAAGGTTAAATCATCTAACTCATCACTCATTTTTGCTCTCCTTCAAAATTAGAGAGGTATTATAATCAATTATCGCGATAAAATCTGAGCATTTACTATTTTCCACGCAATTTTTATCATGTGAATATTGACCAATATAACTTATAAAGTGTGTAATCGCCCTAATCGCAAACATCTTCCCCTTTGCCTTAAGTCTTAGATCAATATCAAGAATTTAAGCGATCTTCAAAAAAATTGTATAAAACAGGTCTATTATTCGCATAAAATCACGCATAATTTATGAAATACTCCGGCAGTTATCCTTTCGGCTATTCTGTAGCTTGGGTAACAGGATAAAGTCCATAAACAATCGCAAGCGCCGTTAGTACCAGTAAATACCATGAGATAATCTTTTGAAAAGAGACCATCTCCCAAAGATCTTCCTGATGAGGATACGTCCAAATCGTATAAAATGTCCCGATATTTTCTGCAATCCAGAGCAATAAACCTAAGAGCATTAAGAGGACAAGATACGGAATTTGTATGCTGCCTGTTGAGATCTCAAAGCGGATTTTTGTTTTGGCAAAGACAATCATACTCAAACCCAAAATTCCCCATCGTAAATCCCACATATAATGATGGGTTATAAAGTTCAGGTAAGCGAGGACGGCTAACAATAATATCCAGCGATAGCGCGGAAAATGCGTAAAAGTGCAATGGAAATTCCGCTGAAAACGGAGAATATACGATCCCACAGATGCGTACATAAAGCCCGTGAAAAGTGGAACCCCATAGAGATATAAAATCCCTGCCTGCGAATAACTCCAGGACCCCATCTTTGTTTTAAATATCTCCATGAGCATGCCCAGAAAATGGAAAATAAAGATCATCATTGATTCGCGCAATGTCTCGATTTTAAAGAGAAGGAAAAGCCCTTGCAGGAAAATTGCCGAAAGTGCTAAAAAATCATAACGCCCAAACCAGAGCCCCTTAGGATAAAAGAGCGCTGTGAGGGCAATTAATAGCAGTAACGAGATCCCAAAAATACAGCTATCTAATTGCTTATAGCTGAACTCAAAAATCCCTAGTAACAGTCGTTTCATAGCCCGCTAGTCTACCTAAATCTACAGCGAATCACCATCTCAATTCTTATACGCTGACTCGTACCGCTCAGTTTTACAAAAGTATAACGTTCCCACGACATTAGAAACATCATCAACCATCTTTATCCTCAAAAATATTGTATGCTATCAAGATGGTAGTACAGAATTAAGAAATAAGGGATTCTTTACACCCACAATATTAATAAAGGGAATAATCATGGAAAATATACAGAAAATTGTTGTCGCAGGTGGCTGTTTCTGGGGCGTTGAAGAGTATTATAGACGCCTTAAAGGCGTTATCGCAACACAAGTCGGTTATGCACAAGGAATTACAGATTCCCCCAGCTATGAAGCCGTATGCACCATGGAAACAGATCATGCAGAGGTCGTTGAAGTAAGCTATGACCCAGATATCATTACATTAGAAGATATCCTCATCCACCTTTTTAGAATGATTGACCCTATCTCGCTCAATCAACAAGGCGGTGATGTCGGCACTCAATATCGCACAGGTATCTATTACGAAAACCGCGCAGATTTGCCGATTATTAAAGCATTTATCGCCCATGAGCAACAAGCCTATTCAGCACCTATCGCTGTTGAAGTGGAGCCGTTAAAAACATTCTGGCCCGCAGAAGAGATGCATCAAGCTTATTTAGAGAAAAACCCGCACGGCTATTGCCATATTAATTTTGGACTCATTAAACCTCGGGAACTCAAATAAGCCACTGTTATTACCCCCCTTCTCTTTCTCTCTTTAACAATCAACAGCGTGCTCACAAATATTGATGTTGTCTATAAATGATACTTTTATGATTATCTGATTTTGATCAGGTAATCAGTGTTTATCCGCCCCCCCTCCCTCTTTTTGCGTTAAAATTTGTCGAGTAATCAGTGATTTCAATTAGTTAAATCTAAACTGATGACACCATAAATAATAAAACAGGCATCAGAGAGTTAACTAAAAGTGAGGGGTTTATGAAACAAGGCGTATCTGATAAAGATCTTATCTCTTTTTATGAAGCAATTAGTAACTACACATCCGTGAAAGAGATTAAAAATTTTCACTCAAAAGATCATAAAGGCATTAATCCTAAAATAACGCCCAATAAAGCACTCTATACGTTTATTGAGAAAACCGTATTAAGCCTCAAAGAAGAAGGTGTCGATGCCCTCCTGCAACATAGAATGAATGTTTATCATCTCAAGCCGATTGAATCGATTCCTATCTTAAAAAGATTAGAAATCAACTTCGAAGTCATTGAACAGATGGCCTCTCTTGAAAAACTTCAAAAATCACTGCTTAATTTAATCGATTTTTCTCTATATAGCCTCGCACTTAATGATGCTTCGCACGAAACGATCAATGTAATCAGAGAGTACCTCTTTACACTTGAAGATTACTGCTTACAGGTAGAGCACACAATCGATCTACGTGAACAGTGTCAAAATGAGAGTGCGTCTGATGATCTCCAGAAAAAACTCGCAGAAGATCTACAGTCGATGCAGGCATACTTTAATCAAATTGAGCAGATCTATCAGCTGCTCCTAAAACAGTTGAAAAAAGCCTCTTAAATCGCCATATAGCTATACAGAAAACCCCCTTATTGCTCGTCGCAGTAAGGGGGTTTTTATTATTACATCATTCAAACTATGCGCATATAGTGATGACTTATAGCGCTTAGTGAAGCGGGAATAGCATCGGTATAAAGATCACAGCGATTGCCATCACAATAAAGACAAAGGGCACGCCGATCTTCACAAAGTCTCCAAAGCTATACTTTCCT
The DNA here is from genome assembly GCA_945639195.1 of uncultured Ignatzschineria sp. Lineage (GTDB taxonomy): Bacteria > Pseudomonadota > Gammaproteobacteria > Cardiobacteriales > Wohlfahrtiimonadaceae > Ignatzschineria. The sequence continues at coordinate 46,198 of CALZEE010000004.1, forward strand.
GGTGCTACCACCAACGTATTTACTGGCGATGAAACAGGCGTCATAAAGGCTGCAGATGCTGCGATCGCCACTGCCATTGCAAATGGATAAGGTGATACGCCCAATACATTTGCTGTTTGAATCGCAATAGGCGCTAATAACACGGCCGTTGCCGTATTAGAGATAAAGAGCCCGATAATTGCCGTAAATCCGAAGATCATCGCGAGAATAACGCGTGGACTCGCATTGCCACTTAACTCCAAGAGGACTTTTACGGCTAAATCTACCCCGCCTGTATTTTGAAGCGCGACAGCAAAGGGGAACATCCCCACAATTAAAATAATACTCTGCCAATGGATCGATTTATAAGCACTATCCATGGTAATACAGCCAAATGCCCCCATGAGTAATGCTCCAAAGATTGCTACCAATACCGTTGGGAAAATGCCGGAGATCATTAACACAACCGTAATGACTAGCGCTAAAATCGCATAAGGAGCACGCTCCATTGCTGGCGCTACTTCATCGATTTCTGCAGGGATCGTTAAGACAACGAAGTCATTATTCATCGTTTGAAGCTGACGAATCGCACGCCACATGCCAAATACTAACAACGTATCGCCCCGTTTTAATTTCTCATTTAAGAGTTCATTCTCAAGCAACTTCCCTTGACGCTTAATCCCCATCACATTGAGTCCGTAGCGTGATCTGAAGGCATTTTCAAGAACCGTTTTATCAATCAACTTAGAATCTGGGTGAATGGTGACTTCAACCATGCCGATCTCTCGTGAATGTTCATTAAAGTAACTACTCATCAGTGGCAATGAGATAAGATTGAATTTTTGTAAGAAAAGATCCACTTTTTCAGGATAGAAGAAGTCAAAAAGCAAGACGTCATTCTCTTGAATTACCCGGTCAGGAACAGCATCAAGCACGATATTACGTAGACGATTTAAGCGACGCTCAACCACCACAATATTTGCCCCATGCTTTTCACGAAGGCTCATCTCTGAGAGTCGTTTACCAATCAAGGGGGAACCGGCCCCAACTTGTGCTCGGTAATTACGACCTTTAAGCTGATATTCTGACGCTAAATCATCAAAGTTAATACGCGCCTTGCCACCACCCGCCTGTTCTGGTGTCTTTTTCCCTAAGAAGCGTCTTGCAAAGAGCATATAGAATACCCCCACAATAAGGATTAACAGCCCAATCGGCGTAAATGAGAAGAACTCAAATGCTTTATTGCCGGCAAGTTGTAACTGACTCGATACCACCAAGTTTGGCGCCGTTGCGACTAATGTTAGCATCCCACTAATTAAACCCGCAAAGCTTAGCGGCATCATTAATCGTCTAACATCTGCCTTCATCTTAGTCGCAACACTAATGACGATTGGGATAAAGATCGCCACAATCCCTGTAGAACTCATCACCGAGCCAAGCAGTGCAACAGAGAGCATCAAGAGTACAATCAGGCGCGTCTCACTATTTTTAGATTGCTTAACTAGCCAATCCCCCACCCTAAAGGCAACACCTGTTCGGACTAAACCATCGCCGATAATAAAGAACACTGCCACAATAATCACACTGGTATCACTAAAACCTGCCAGTGCTTGCTCAAGGGATACGCTTCCTGTTAAAGGTAGCGCAAGGAGCGCACAGACCGCCACGACATCCATTCGGGGCTTATTCATCATGAAAGCAATCACTGCCGCAAAGAGCAGGACTAAAACAATTATGAGTTCTTGCGTCATATCTATCTGTTCTTTCTCAAGTTTATCGTTTGATAGGATTTATATGTAATAAAATTCCAGCAAATGACTTGCTGGAATCTTGGAAATTGGTGCGTACTACGGCTCTACTATAGAGTAGTTGCCCTACTACCGTCATTAAAATAACGTCACAAAAAGTGATTTAGAGCGCTATTTAAGTACACTATATACCTTAAAATTTTAAAGGGAACCCTCAACAAAAAATTGAGCAAAAATTAAAAATCCAGCAATCCTAATCACCGCATAACCCTTACGATATTTTTTTGTAAGACCAAGAATATTATCCTCAAAAAAACACTTTCAATTCGCTAATAGTTCTCGCTGTTTCCCCAACAATCTCATTAAAAAGCGCAGAGGGATCTCTCACCGCTCTACGCTCCTGAATTGATTTAGAGAATCGTGATTTAGAGAACCGCTCTAAATCACGATCGTTACAAAATGCGCGCATTTCATATTATCTCATCAAATATCGACCCAAATAGATCACACTACCGTTACTTGATTAAATGACTAATGGTTTTAAACTGTACATTCTCCGCGCTCTCTAGAAGCTCAAATAAACACATCTCTACGCTTGTTAAACTTGCGCCTAGCTGAATCATCTTATTCAGGCCTAACTCTGTATTACTCTCAACACGCGAAGAAACACCATCAGACACAACTTCAACTTCATACTCTTCATTTAAGAGATCACGGACTGTTTGGTATACACAAACATGAGTTTCAATCCCTGCAACAACAAAGTGTACATGATCATACTGCTTCAATGCTTTTTGGAACTCAGGGTGCGGTACGCCGCTAAATGTCATTTTTTCAATCGGTGACAAGCCTTTTGCTTCAAGCATCACACGCAAAGATTCAACCGTTCTACCCAATCCTTTAGGATATTGCTCAAGCCAAATAATCGGAATATCGAGCGCTAATGCGCCTTCAACTAATATTTCTAAATTTTTTAATAATTTTTCATGTCCATTGATTACAGGCAGTAATCGCTCTTGAACATCGACTAGCACTAATACAGTATGATTTTTCGTTAACATCGTTGTTTCCTCTTAATAATTAGCTCTCTCAGATTACAATGACCTATCGTAGTTTCTCACCCTATTGAGGGTTATGAGAAAAACTCAATTCATCAATGTTGACCCGCATCTCACACACTATTATCCGCCAAAAGCCGGCATTAATTCCATCTAAATTACACAATGTCCGCAAATTAACCTGCATATGCGATTATCAACATTCTATCGAACCAGATTAGAACACTGTTACCGATTGTTGCATTAGCGTCAATGTTTATTCTCTAGGCACATTTAGTATTGATCTATCCAATAAAAAAGTACCACGTGAATTAAACGTGGTACTTTTTTATGTTACTCTTTTTCAGCATTCGCTTCGGCGGCGCGAGCTCTACGACCTTTCGCCATCTCTACCTCTTTATGGTAGTGTGCTTCTAGCCCTTCTTGTGGCATATAGTAGGTCACCTCTTCCACTTCCTCTGCCTGATCTTCATAAAGCATGAGTAATGGCATCGTAACCATATAGATAAATACTGCAATCAATGCCGCAAAGAGCAAATAGACCAACTTATGCATTTAACAACCTTTCTCTTAATTTTGTTCTAACATCTAAAAACTTACCGAATATATCATTGAATCGATGTTCTATTGAGGGCTGATTATACGACAAATTCTTATTTTATGTTAGCGTCAAACACACCAATATCGGTGGAGAGGAATGAACGCTCCATCGATATTGATAAAAACCTCAGAAAAACAGCATTATGAAACCCACCAGTCCATTGACCATTATATTTTATGATGATCCATCGATATGGTTTTAAGCCGTTGTTGCTGCCTTCATCTTGGTAATGAATTCTGCCATACGCGTCAGTAACAATGCTTCATTGTTCTCATTTTCTCGAATAATTTGTGTCACTGCTGACCCACTAATCACCCCAGAAACTCCCGCATTTAAATAATGTTGCGCTTGTTCAGGCGTTGCGATGCCAAAACCTTGAATCATCGGGGGTGCGCCTGCCTTTTTAAGCTTCTCAATATTCTCAGCTAAAGAATTATTTTCAACCTTCTGCTCAACCCCTGTCACTCCGGCGCGAGACACAAGATATGTGTACCCTTCTCCAAATTCAGCAATGCCGGCAATGGTTTCATCCGTCACATCTGGAGGACAAATAAAGATGGGCGCAATCGCATGCTTATTTGCAGCTGCTCTGAAATCGGCGGATTCACGTAATGGCACATCTGCCACTAAAACAGAATCGACACCGACCTGCGCACACTTTGCATAAAATTGATCAATTCCAGCCGCATGAATAAGATTTGCATACATTAATAATCCAATAGGAATATTCGGATAGAGATCTCGAATTTCTTTTAACAGCGCAAACGATTTCGCAACTGTCATACCGTTTTCAATAGCTCTTAACACAGCCCCTTGAATTTCAGGTCCATCGGCTAACGGATCGGTAAAAGGAATACTCACTTCTAGGGCATCTGCGCCAGATTCAATCAAAGTGATTAAAATCTTTTTAGAAACCTCATAACCTGGGTCGCCAAGCACTACAAATGGGACAAAAGCACCCTCTTTATGGGCATCTAAACGGGTAAACAATTCACTATAACGGCTCATCTTACTTGGTCTCCTGAAGAATTTTATGCACTGAGAAGATATCCTTATCCCCACGACCCGATAAGTTCACAATTAATAACTGCTCTTTCTCTGGATTTTCTTGAATCATTTTAAGCGCATATGCTAAAGCATGTGATGACTCTAATGCCGGGATGATCCCCTCATGACGCGCTAACGCCTGAAAAGCATCAAGCGCTTCAGTATCTGTCACAGAAACATAATCCGCGCGGCCAATATTATGTAGATGCACATGCTGCGGCCCCACTGATGGGAAGTCTAGCCCCGCAGATACAGAATATGAGCCTTTAATTTGCCCCTCTTCTGTTTGCATGAGGTGTGATTTCATCCCAAAGTAGATGCCAGGCGTTCCATGTTTTAATGATGCACCATGCTCGCCTGTATGAATCCCTTTACCACCTGGTTCTACCCCAATTAAACGAACATTTTCTTCCGGGATAAAATCAGTAAACATACCGATCGCATTGGATCCCCCACCGATACACGCCAATACTGCATCCGGCAATCTGCCTTCGCGTCTTAAGATCTCAGCTTTTGTCTCTTCCCCAATCATTTTTTGGAACTCTCGCACAATCGTCGGGAAAGGATGCGGACCTGCTGCTGTTCCTAAAAGGTAATGCGTTGTTTTATAGCTTGCAGACCAATCACGAAGCGCCTCGTTACACGCATCTTTAAGTGTTCCTGAACCGCTAGTAACAGGGATAATTTCTGCACCCATTAACTCCATTCTAAAAACGTTCGGCGATTGTCTTTCAATATCTTTCTCGCCCATGTAGATGCGGCACTTCATATTTAAGAGCGCACAAGCAAGCGCCGTTGCAACCCCATGTTGCCCTGCACCTGTTTCGGCAATAATCTCGGTTTTACCCATACGTTTTGCTAATAAAGCTTGGCCCAATACTTGGTTTGTTTTATGCGCCCCACCATGAAGGAGATCTTCACGCTTTAAATAGAGCTTACTTTTTGTACCCGCCGTTAAGTTACGACAAAGCGTTAATGCTGTTGGGCGTCCCGCATAGTTTTTTAAAAGATCCATAAACTCAGCTTGGAACTCAGGGTCTTCTTGCGCTTTAATAAACTCAGCCTCTAACTGATCTAGCGCCGGAATCAGAAGCTCCGGCACATATTGCCCACCAAACTCACCAAAATAGGGATCTAACTGTCTCATTTTTCTCTCTCTATATACTTTAAAGTTATTTTTTTATATCGATGTTTTCTTAAACTGTATTTTTCAATCTATCTTTTTAATCTATATTTTTAATCTGTTGGTCAGAAGCTGCGTCTCGACTCTTGTATTTTAAGACGCTTCTTTAATGGGTCTTTCCGCTTTGCCATTTCTGCTTAAAATCAACGATCTGCTCGAAGATCTGGGTTAATTTAAGCGGATCTTTCTGGCCTGGCGATGCCTCCACGCCGGAGTTTATATCGACTCCGAGGGGCTCATAGCCCAGCGCCTCTTCAATATTATCACTTGAAATGCCGCCTGCAAGGAAGAGTTTAGAAAGATCTTGGCCGGTTAAGAGCGACCAATCAAATGGCTCGCCACTCCCGCCTTTTTTACCATCTAAGAGATAGTAATTCACATGCTCATAATTCATTGCCGGCAATGTTGTTGCCCCATTTTGAATATTGATCGCTTTGATGATGAGGACATCACTTGGGAGCTTCTCACGTAACGCCGTAATATAATGTTGCGGCTCCGTGCCATGTAATTGCACTGCATGTAATCCGACTTCTTGCGTGATAAAAACAATCGAATCAATATCATCATTTTGGAATACGCCGATAAATTTCAATGGTACCTCAGAAACAAATTCTTTTGCTTTACGGTAAGTAATACCTCTTGGGCTAGAGAGAATAAAGATTAATCCCCCATACATCGCGCCGGCATTAAAAGCCGCCATCGCATCGGCTTTAGAGGTTAAGCCACAGACCTTATGGCCCCCTGTTAAGAGCGCTTGCAAGCCTCTATCAAGATCATCGCTCTCCATTAAATGGCTCCCAATCAAAAAGCCATCTGCAAAGTGTGACAATGCGCGAATATCGCCGTAGCTTCGAATCCCTGATTCACTAATCACAATTTGCGATTCAGGCATTAACGCTTTCAGGCGTTCCGTTTTACCAAGATCAATCGATAGATCCCGAAGATCGCGGTTATTAATACCGATCACTTTCGCTCGGAGCTTCAATGCGCGTCGCACTTCCGACTCATCATTCACCTCTGTTAATACACCCATATTGAGGCTATGCGCAATATTTGCCAAGTAGCGATACTCATCATCACGCAGCACTGAGAGCATAAGCAGTACCGCATCAGCTCCCTTTTTTCTCGCTAAATAGATTTGATATGCATCGACCACGAAATCTTTGCAGAGAATCGGGCATGTTGCATGCGCTTTAGCGATCGTAATGTTGTCAAAATCTCCTCCAAAATGACGAGCTTCTGTTAAAACAGAGATCGCCGTCGCATAAGGTGCGTAAGAAGTCACGATACTTTCAAGATTAAAATCTTCTCGAATCAAGCCCTTTGAGGGGGATGAGCGTTTGCACTCTAAAATATATGCCGGCAAATTTGCCGCTTTACGTGCTTCAATCGCTGCATAAAAATCACGATCACTTGGGGTCAGTGTAGATTCAAAATCACTCAGCGGCAGCGCTATCGCCATCTTTGCTACATCATCTCTTCGAAATTTAACGATCTTTCCTAATACTGTCTCGCTCATCATCTATCCTATTCTCACGCTATCTGCGATTTTATAATGTTCTGTATTTAATTCTTTATATCTTTATATTCTTTGAAACTAATCCTGTTTATAAGAGATTCCTAGTGACCAGCGATCAATATAAACTCTCCCAAATTCATGCATATTGTGTATTGCTAGAATGGTCCACATCCTGTTTTACAAGCTCAGTACCAGAATCGGGGTCATTAAAGGTATTGCCGGTAATCTCTGTCAGTAATCTTAATGCGCGCCCTTCGGAAATCGCACTCAATGCCTCTTGCGCATTAGCCATAAGATCATCCTTACCAAAGAGCTTTAAGAGCATCGCAACATTAATCGCCACTGCGTGACGATGCGCTTCTGGGGCTGCGCCATGAAGGAGTGTTAAGAGTGTTCTACGATTCTCTGCCGCATCTCCGCCGCGAATCGCTTCTAATGGGTGCTCGTTGAGACTAAAATCTTTCGGCGATACATAATAGGTCGTTACCACACCTGCTTTTAACTCACTCACCTTTGTTGGGGCATGCAGTGCAACTTCATCCATTCCCCCACCATGCACTACTAATACATGCTCATAACCTAAAAGCTTCGCAGTTTCTGCCAAGAGCTCCGTAAGATTTGCATCATAAACGCCCATCAAAGCACGTTTAGGTCTTGCTGGGTTCGTTAAGGGACCTAAAAGATTGAAGATCGTCCGTGTTTTTAGCTCCCCTCTTGTCTTCGCTGCATGCTTAAATCCACCATGATAATGCGGTGCAAAGAGGAACGTGATTTTATCATTATCCAATGCATCTCGTGCTTCTTCTGGTGTTTTCAGAAGATTAACACCAAGCGCCTGTAAGAGATCAGATGACCCTGTCAAGCTCGATACACTTCTATTACCATGCTTTGCCACACGAACCCCACAACTTGCGCCAATCAATGCGCTCGCCGTCGAGATATTGACCGTATTGAGACCATCGCCGCCTGTGCCCACGATATCTGCAAACGGGTAATCTGGCGTATCAAATGCTTTTGCTTCATGAATGAATGCTTCTGCAGCACCCGCAACTTCTGCCGGGCTTTCGCCACGCAGCTTCATCGCAACTAAGGCGGCACTTAAAAGCGTCTCATTCACCTCTCCACGAGCAATCGCAGTAAAAAGCGTACGACTCTCATCTTGCGTTAACTGCTCGCCCTGATAGAGCGTATGGAAAATGGCTTTTAAATTCGTGTTCATATGATCTACTCCAATCTCGTAATTTAGGTCTGTCATTCTTAAAGGGTTAACTTGTAATGAATTACGCGGATTGTTTTAGCTTTTCTCGAGACATAAAAAAACCCGCATATTGTGCGGGTCTTTGGGTTTAGGTGCTTAAATCTTACTTTATAACGATGCGCACTTATACCTCCCGCATTTGCGAGATGTGCCACCAATAGTTATAAAAGTTTGTTGTTTGCATCTAAATAATCCTGTTTTGTATTTTGTGAAATCAGTCTCTTTTATTGAGTCCTAATTTTTGTTCTTCTAAAGTTATAGAACGCTTTGACTAAAGAGTCAAATCTATTTCTACAAATCCTGCTAAAAAAACCTCAATAAAACGTATCAATCACTACGGTAGTACAAGGCGTTTAAGCATTCAGCAATCAATTATGAATTGCCTAAATTTCAGGCTATATAGAATCCCCTAATTCAATAAATCTTCACGCAATACCCTTTTAAGATCACATCCTATTACGCACAAAGATACGCTTATTCACACCCTTATTTATCTCCGTTATTACCAACGTTTCCCATGGCTAAGCCACCCATCAAGCGACTTTTATTGGCAGATATTCACTACAAGATATTCCGAACGAGTTCCAATTCTAAATTTACCACCCCAAATCCCCAAACCAGAACTCACTAAAAACTGACTACCTTCCACTTTTACTAATCCTGATGACAGCCCATTAATCCATTTGGCGAGATGCTTATAAGGCCAAATTTGCCCGTCATGAGTATGCCCTGAAAATTGTAAAAAAGGTCTTAATCCCGCGATATTTTGTAAATCTTTGGGCTGATGATCTAATACAATCATCGGGGTATCCGCATCAAGCCCCTCAATGAGCGATGCTAAAGAGGCGCGCTGAGCATTCATTCGGTCATCTCTACCCACAAGGTAGATATTCTCCGGCAATAAAATAACTTCATCTCGAAGCAACGTCATATTTGTCTGCGCTATAAAGGCGATGCTATTATCCATGCCGGCCAAATACTCATGGTTTCCGAGCACCGCATAAACGCCCCGCTTTGCGTGTAGCTGATCCAGCACCTCTTCGATCTTTTCATGGTAAAGCGGACGGACATCGTTATCGATCAAATCCCCACTAATAAAGATATAGTCAGCCTCTTCGGCATTTAATAACTTAACCCACGCTTCTAGCTCATTTCGACCAATTGTGTGCCCAAGATGAAGATCACTCACCATCACGGTTTTAATAACTCGGTGTGACTCGCCCTCTTCAGATTGCTGACAAGCTAATGGAGATGCTAAAGCTGTCTGCGTTGTTAGATCGATGAATAATTCTTGACGCACTTTTTGATGGTACTGCTGATTGCCATAATAAAAAACCCCACTATAAATCATCAATAATATTAAACAGAGCCAACCATTGTCTCGCCTAAAGGCGTCAATTTTTGACGAAGAGATCCAACGCGTAAAATGATTGATCATCCTAAAAATATCAATCAATAAAACCGGAATTAAAAAGTAAATCAACCCAACCATCCAAGCACCACCCACTAGATAAAAGGGGCGCATAACAGAGAGGGGTAATACTTTACCGAAAAAAATTGTCAGCGGCATACTGATCGTTAATAACAGCATAAAAATACCGCTAATACGCTTTAGCCAACAATACTCTGGCAACATCTGATAAAAACGCCAGAGGATATAGCTCTGAATAAGGAGATATAGGGTCATAATAACGAAAAACATAGTAATACTGGCCCTTCATAATAAATGGTCAATCACTAGAAAAATCATTGCTTGATCGCACTAGTGGTCGTGCGCCTATTTCATAACGCACAATAAAAGAAACCCCTAAAATGCCGGGGTTTGTATCAAAGGTCAAAGACCTTTACCGAATTTACCTGAAATTATCGCAACGGTTTTCCCGGGAATCTCGGCATTGCACGCTTATGATGCGAGCGCTCATGCCAAAAAGCAATACGCTCCGCTTCTGCTTTCGTTACAGGCTCTCCTCGCAAATGCTGATTCAATGCTCGATAAGTCACGCCCATTTCATCTTCATCTGTTTGCGCTTCCCAGAGCCCTGCTGAAGGTTTTTTATCAATAATTTTGTCAGGCACACCCAAAATACGCGCCAGTGCAAAGATCTCATCTTTATCTAGATGAATCAGGGGCGCAATATCCACGCCGCCATCTCCAAACTTTGTAAAGTAACCCGTATACCACTCTACGGCATTATCCGTTCCTACAACAACCGCATTTCTCGTTTGTGCAATCGTATAGAGCGTTGTCATACGGAGTCTGGCACTACTATTCCCAAAGATCACGCGATCTCGGCTTACATCGCCCGTTTTATCATATTCAGGACCAATCGCTGCCATCAAAGTATCGAGCGTTTCGGTCAAATCTACCACATGATACGGCAGATCAGCATGCTCCATTACAAGCTTGGCATCATCTAAATCATTCGGATGGCTATGAGATGGCATCATCACACCAATCGCACGATCTTGAAAATTACGTGCAAGTAGTAAGGCAATCACTGCGGAATCTACCCCGCCACTTACCCCAAATACAAAATTTTCGGCGCCACGATAACTGAGTTCGCCTTCCAACCATGCTTCTAGCTCATGCACATATTCGTAAAGATACTCATATGTTTTCTCAGAATGTTGTTCAGTAGATACTTTGTTCATACTCATCCTTTTTAGGGATTCAAGACCTGCCTGCCTTATTCCCGTCGCTTTATTAATGTCATTACCTAAAAAAAGAGGCTATAGAAATCGATCTATAGCCCACTGTTCATTATCGCTTTATCATAAATCTTATGGTACTCATGAATACTTAATCTTTCACAATATTATCATCGTAAAGAACAGGTTCTAAACGAGGATTTGGGCGATATTTACGTCCCGCTTTTGCTTCAGGTTCACCATCAAGAAGAACATTATCGCCTGTGAAGCTGATATTCACTTTCAACAAGCTCGAGCCAACACCGTAAAAATCAACGGGGGTATTCTGCTTCTCAAATGCCGCGATTTTTTCAGCCGTAAAGCCACCACTCACCACAATTTTTACACTTTGGAAGCCTTCATTATCAAGTGCCTCTCGAAGCGCAAATACTAAGCTCGGATTCGTCCCTCGCGGGTCAAATGTACCAAGTTTATCTTGGTTTCGCATAAAGTATTGATCCACCATCGTGTTCGAGGTATCAATCCGCACTGCTGACAATTTATCCCCAAAATGACGCGCAACGCGAAGTGATTCTTCAATCGCATCATTATTATAATCGACTAATACCATCAATTTATCTGCGGGGAATGTCTTGTGATACGCTTTTGCCGCTTCTAATGTGTCGCCATTGAAGAGCTGAATCAAGGCATGTGGCATTGTACCTAATCCCTCAATGCCCCACCACTCATTCATTGCGTGCGTTGCTTGCGCCGATGATCCGCCAATAAATGCCGCATAACCATCGCCTGCTTGCTGACTAAAGTGATCATCCCGGTCACCCATAAAGATAATCTCTTTATCGCCCGCGGCTTCTACGACCTCTAACACATGCGTAGCAACAGAGGTTCTACGTGCGAGCGTACCATCAATAATACCTTCCAAATACCCAAAGTCTTGGTAATTGCCGGTAATAGTGAGTACGGTTTCAAATGCATCCACGCGATCACCATCATTAAGCGCCCAAATTTCGAGTTTTTCAGGGTGATGTGCAAACGTATGGAGTAGGGAGATAGACTCATCAATCCCACAAAGTACTGCGCCATTTTTTCGTTGGAAGAACTGCATTGTCACAATTCTCTCAGGCGCACACTGTTTGGCAATTTCTGCTGTTTTCAAGAAGTAGACAGCTGAGAACCATCCATCACCAATACGCTCATCGAATTTAAACGTTCTGTTGGTCAGTCGTTTAATTTTACCCCGATGTTTTAATTCGTATTCTTTAATATCACTAACAATTGTCGCTGTCATTATTACGGTTCTCTCTGTCCCTTTATATCGGGCCGAAGCAGGTTAATATCTTAGAAGTAGGTACTATAGCAATTATCCCGCTCTCTTTTCAATGATTCTGCGCTTTTTAGAATAAATGGCGCAACAACTTCACTTTCATGCCAAAGCGATCATTATCAAAGTTGGTAATCATGAGATCAAAGATATAAACCAAATCTTCGTATTATCAATCAGCATATAATCTCTCAAAATCTCCAATGAGAATCGTCATGTTTACTGTCTTTGGTCAACTTTTAGGAAATCCACTCAATTATGTTATACATATGCACATTACCGATTACCGATAGCTATTATCAATAGTCATTACAGTAATGCGAATAACAGCTACATCAAGTACACGAAAATCTATCATGACGTTTGTCGAGATATGAAAAAAGCCAAAGTTTTTCAACTTTGGCTTTAAATTCTGGCTCCTCGACCTGGGCTCGAACCAGGGACCCCTTGATTAACAGTCAAGTGCTACTACCAACTGAGCTATCGAGGAACAGAAGAACAATTATACCGATCTTTTTTTAAAAGGCAACTGCTTCGTAATTTTTTATCGCCTCATTTTTAGCCAGTGAGGTTATTACATTATTCGATACTTTTAACACACAAAGAAAAAGCCAAAGTCTTACGACTTTGGCTTTTCTATTCTGGCTCCTCGACCTGGGCTCGAACCAGGGACCCCTTGATTAACAGTCAAGTGCTACTACCAACTGAGCTATCGAGGAATAGAAAAGCAATTCTACCGTTTTTTAGAAATAAGGCAAGCCTCTTTTCGCGCCTTTTTTAGCCATTCATATAGAATGCGCATTTTTCTCTCAAACTACGAAGATCACCCTCTTGATTCAACAGCAATCTTACTTCAACTTCTCTAAACGAGAAACATCTCTTACTGCACCAAATGCCGCCGATGTCGCGAGTGCTCCATAGACTTTTAAGGCATTAGATACTTTACGCGGACGCGGCTTTGCCGGAACAAAGCCCTTCTCTCTTTGCGCCTTCATACGTGCATCAATCACAGCTTCATCGACGATCAACTCAATCGAGCGATTCGGAATATCGATAATAATCTTATCCCCATTCTCGACAACCCCAATTAAGCCACCATCCGCTGCTTCAGGAGAAACGTGCCCAATAGAGAGACCCGATGTACCGCCTGAGAAGCGTCCATCTGTTAATAATGCGCATTGCGCATCAATCTTTTTACTCTTAAGGTATGACGTTGGGTAGAGCATCTCCTGCATACCAGGACCACCTTTAGGCCCTTCGTAACGAATAATCACTACTTCCCAAGGCTTTACCTCATCCCCTAAAATGCCGGCAACTGCAGCATCTTGGCTCTCATAAACACGCGCTGTTCCTTCAAACTTCAAGATTGAAGCATCCACGCCAGCTGTCTTCACGATACAACCATCCGTTGCAAGATTACCGTAAAGAATCGCAATCCCTCCATCTTGGCTATACGCATCTTTTACGGCACGAATACAGCCATTTTCACGATCCAGATCCAATGTGTCAAAGTGACGATCTTGGGAGAATGCTTCCGTCGTACGAACACCACCAGGTGCTGCTTTAAAGAAATCGTGATGTTGTTCATTTCGCACGATATCCCACTCATCTAAACCCGCTTTTAAACTGGAATGATAAACGGTTGGCTGGTCTGAATGGAGCAAATTCATACGATCAAGCTCGCCCAAGATCCCGTAGATCCCTCCGGCACGATGCACGTCTTCCATATGATATAAGTTCGTGGAAGGCGATACTTTTGAAAGGTGTGGCACTTTACGAGAGAGGCGATCAATATCTTTCATCGTGAAATCAACCCCTGCCTCATGAGCGGCTGCCAATAAATGAAGAACCGTATTCGTCGATCCACCCATCGCAATATCAAGCATCATTGCATTCTCAAAGGCGTTAAAATTCACGATATTTCTTGGAAGAACCGCTTGGTTTCCATTTTCATAATGATCTTTCGTAATTTTTACAATGGTTCTTGCCGCTTCTAAGAAGAGTTCTTTACGGCGTGCATGCGTTGCTAACAATGAACCATTTCCTGGAAGCGCTAATCCTAACGCCTCTGTTAAGCAGTTCATCGAGTTTGCGGTAAACATCCCAGAGCATGATCCACATGTTGGGCATGCCGCGCTCTCAATGGCAGAAACTTTTGCATCTTCCGCATCATCACTTGCCGCCATAACCATCGCATCTACGAGGTCAAGCTTCATCTCTTTACCATCCCAGATCACTTTCCCGGCTTCCATTGGACCACCAGAAATAAAGATCGTTGGGATATTCAAACGTAAAGATGCCATAAGCATTCCCGGCGTAATCTTGTCACAGTTAGAGATACAAATTAACGCATCTGCACAGTGCGCATTGACCATATACTCCACCGAATCTGCGATAAGATCGCGACTCGGTAGCGAATAGAGCATGCCATCATGGCCCATTGCAATCCCGTCATCGACGGCAATCGTATTAAACTCTTTCGCAACACCGCCCGCAGCTTCAATCTCTCGTGCGACCATCTGTCCAAGATCTTTAAGATGAACATGTCCTGGTACAAATTGGGTAAATGAGTTAGCGACCGCAATAATCGGTTTTTTAAAGTCCTCATCTGTCATGCCTGTTGCGCGCCATAAAGAGCGTGCTCCGGCCATATTTCTACCCTGAGTTGATGTATGTGATCGGTACTTTGGATCCTGAACCATGATTTTTCCTCTATTCTCCATATCATTTTAATAGATGCCGGTAGTGTATGAGGTAATCTCCTCACAATATTTACTACCTGCTCTGCTCTATATCTTCATTCACTTACAATTTTTGCTATTTCAATAGAACTTTTCAGTAATACTATCTGTGCTACTTCTATTTAGCTTATTTCCGCTGCATTTTAAATTTCTTAAATTCATTAATAAATAGATCTATTCATCAATTTATTTTGCAAATCCAATCCCGTTTAAGGGAGCGATTCTTGCCTATCTCGCCTACAATAATGGCGCATGCTCATCATTAATCATACGTTAAGATCGCTTATTGATGCCCTTTATCATAAGAGGCGTTACGCAAACACTTTATAAGTGCAGAGGATTGATGATAAATATTTTATTTATCAATACTTATAGGCTTTGTAAGCCAAGCAAACTCCTCTCTAACGGCGTTTATATCTCTATAAAATTAACATTAACACACTTTAAAAGAAACACCACTATTCGACCAATTAATACAATTTAAGCCTCTCAAAGAAAGATGTCGCGGCTTAATGTCTATCTCTCACTAACGTCCGATTTCATTGAAATATTTTATGATCTTCAATACACGTGTTAACTAAAACTCGTCAAAATAAACAGATAAAAATAAATAGCTAAAATTATTAACAAATAGATAGTAGAGATATATCACCGCAAACGCAACTTGCTTTAGAGAAATTCCCCATCGATATAACGAAGTTTCCCCGCCTCTACAATAAAGCGACTACGCTCTGTAAATTTATTTGCGCGTCCATTCTCACGATAACGCGCCTCAAATGTTACAAAGTGCTCACCATGACTATTTTCTGGCTCCGTTTTAATAATTTTCAAAAAGAACCATTGAAGCTCGGCAGAATCTGGCGTTAAAACTTTCTCAGGTCTCGTTGAACTGTGCCAGCTTTCTGATAAATAAGCTTCTAATTGATACGTAAATGCTGTAAAACGCGAGCGCATTAAGGACTCTGCAGTTATCGGAATTTCCCCCTGATGATAAACCTCACAACATTCATAATATGCCTTTCCACTTTGACAGGGGCAAACGACCTTCTCTCGTCTCTTTTCTTGATTCTTAACTGACATATCCTTACTAAACTCCCGATAAATGAACTGATAAATCACCCTAATTATTCTAGCATGCCCAAAAATCTTGTTATTCCACTAAAGTTACGCTATCGCCATTAAATGATGTTTGCGCCTCTTTAATGCCCGTTCCTTTAATAGGTATCCCCATAATCGAGATCTATGCTTCCTATCGCACTATCACTTGTCATCGAATCTCTTTGGCTGATTCTCTCCCCTTTTAATCTTCAGTCAACACTTACTGTTTCTGGGTTATGCCTATTATTGTTTCTACTGTTAGGAAGTATCTTCTTTTACCAACGACACTTTTACCGCTTCTCTATCTGCCTCTTCTCTATTATCGGAATCTCTCTTTCACTTTTTCTCTATATTCCTCAATTACATCACTATCAAATTATTCAACAATCCTATCCGCTCTCTTTTTCTGCAACCTTTGAAATCGATCGCAATCAATACGCTAGTAGCACCACCATCAAACTCCTCAAAGTCCACACAATTGATGCGCCCAATGAAACTCAGCAGGAGTCCCTAAAAAGTGCACTCAAACAGAGTTCTATACGGGTTTATAATATTGAGCCTGAGATTAAAAAAACACTTCAAGAAGGCGAACAGTATCAAGCAAGCATTCAGGTTCGGCCACGGACTTATCGCAATATCCCCGGCGACTCTCAAAAAATTTTACAAGCACTCGCTCGAAAAGAGATTGGCTATGGTCGCTTTAATGATTCTCCTCTCAAAATAAAAGAGATTTCGGCAATTGATTCTCAAAGAAACTTCATTGAAGCGCACCTTCTTAAGCATTACCCGCAAGGTCATTACTTAAGCGCTCTCTCGGTTGGAAAGACCCAGCATCTCCAACAAAAAGATTGGAATATACTGCGCCAAACCGGCACGATCCATCTTGTGTCGATCTCAGGGCTGCACCTCTCGCTGACAGCCTTTTATGCCTTCATCTTCTTTAGAGTACTCTTTGGCTTACTGGCCTTTAAGAATGTGACACCCTTTAAAGTTGCCGCAGGCTTATCCATTATTGTTGCATGGTATTATGCGCTTTTCGCCGGCATGAGCTTACCAACCCTACGAGCTGCTATTATGTTTTCCATCGCAATGCTCTCGCTCTTAATTTCCCGGCCGATATTTAGCTTACAAGGCGTCAGTATTGCCCTCATTGTTATTCTCAGCATTATGCCGCTCTCCCTTTTAATGCCGGGATTTTGGCTCTCTTTTGTAGCGGTTATTATTCTGATTCTTTCAGCGAAGATTTTTTCAACACCATTAAAAGCGATTGTTTTAACGCAAATTGTTATCTCTCTCTTATTGATACCATTAACCGCGAGCTTCTTTGGTGAAGTATCCCTCGTGAGCCCTTTTATTAACTTTTTTGCTATTCCATGGACGTCCACCATGATTATGCCGGCGCTACTCATCGGCACGCTACTTCTCTTTATTCATCCCATGCTCGCTGCACCCTTTTTATCGCTTGCAGACCAAGGTGTCTTTGTCTTAATTAAAGCCATTGATGGAAGTGCAAAAGTACCTTACGCCTCGATATTAACCGCTAAAATGTCTCTATCCCTCGCCGTGATAATAACATTTACTACCTTAAGTCTTCTCTATGCCTATCCCATTTTAAAACGAAATAGAGAGCTGTCGACTCTTTATAACCTTCGTACAGCGCTATTAAAATATCCAAAAACTGATTTTTCTCGCACAAATTCTACTAACAAAAAAGGACTCCGGCGCTCAATGTTATTGATAACGCTCGTTTTTATGCTCATTGCTGGCAAGATAATTTTGTCGCAAAATCCAGAAAAAACCAACAAAAACAGTGAGGTAAATATCTATTTACTTCCCGTAGGTGAAGGTCTCTCTTTACTTTTCCAGAGTGAGGAATTTACTTTCTTATATGATACAGGTAATAGTTTTGGACAATTTGATGCCGGAAGAGATGTCATTATTCCAACCCTCAGAAATCTAGGAATCAAACATCTAGATACGCTATTTTTATCACTCAGAAACCAGCAACATATTGGCGGCACAAGAAGCGTTCGAGATCATTTTGAAGAGACTCCTATCGTGGCCCATAATAATTTGATATGGCTAGTAGAAACGGCGACAGCATGCAATAACTATAACTACAAATCAGAGATAGTTACAATAACCCCCATTCCTGATATAGAGAGCAGCTGCGCATTTAAAGTCACGATTTTTAATCAAATTGAACTCTATCTAATCTCAGACATTACCCCCTCAGAGGGACTCAAACTTGAGAAAATACTTTATGATAATCAATCACCAAAATCTGCATCAACGCTTCTACTCTATCCCCAACAAGGGCGTCGATTCTACAATTTATGGAAAGAACCAGCTCAAATCAGCAATAGGATAGAAATAGAGCCTCTTGCGCCGCAACAGACTATCATCGCGCTCTTATCCACTAAAAACAACCATTCAAGGATCCAACAAAAAGAGGGATTCGATATCTATAATGCCTACTATGGCACAATACATATTCAAATCCCTTCTTATCAAGATAAGTTTACAAAACCCATTATTCATCACTATAGAGACAGTCAACGCTACTGGTGGCTTGCCCCTAAATACATTCAGTAACGATTAAACAAATGAGGGAGTAATCAGTGTAATATCTCGATTATGCAATGTCATAGTAACATCTGCTGGTAGTGGCTTATCCGTAATAATCGTATCAAAAGCACCTAATGGCAATGCCAAGTAAGTCGCAACTGCGCCATATTTACTACTATCTGCAACCAAAACGATACGCTTAGATACATCCGGTAAGATTTTTTTAATCGGTAATTTTTCTTCTGTAGGCATCGACACGCCTTTAATGCCCCACGAGGGCGCTGACACAAATGCAATATCGATCAAATAATGCTGAACACCTCTTGCGGCACTTTCCCCAACACTACAATGCGTATTCGAACATACCGTTCCACCTGAATGGATTAATTTCCCACGGCCATTCTCGATGAGATAAAACATAATGATGAAGTCATTCGTAATAATCGTGAGATCATCACGATCTTTGATCTGCTTAGCAATCGCAAGCGTCGTTGTTCCTGAATCTAAAAAAATACAACTGTTTTGAGGAATTTCATTTGCGGAGAGTGCCCCAATTAGGCGCTTTCCTTCGTCGTTTAGTGTCTCTTTTACTTTATGAGTGAGCTCTGTTGACAGTCTTTCCGCCGCCTTTACACCGCCCGAAACAGTAATCACTTTTCCCTGCTTCTCAAGTTTTTGAAGATCTCGACGAATCGTCATATGAGATACATCCAATAACTCAATTAACTCATTAATCGTTGCAATACCTTTACCAGCCACAACCGATAAAATTGCCTCATGTCTTTCTATGGGAATCATAGTTTGCCTCCTTTATTCCCTGCCCATTTTGATAATCATTCGTTATCAACGCGCTACTAGTTTATAATCATATCAATAACAAAATCTACATTTATTTATGGAAAATTCACAAATTATTTTTTTAGTAAAAAGATATGTTTCTTGTCACTGTTTAAAGATGACAATGAAAACCCGCATCTATTAATACACAATTAAATATATAATAAAGCTATATTTTTACAATGCCATGAAAACAAAATATTTAAAATTTACAATAATTTATTATTTATGGTATTTATTGTATACATTATATTTATTTATGGAAGTGAAATATTAACATTAATTTCCAAAACTCCCTAAAAAGGGGTTTATTCATATTTTTCACAAAAAAAAGACCTGAATGTATCAGATCTTTTATTACATAAACATACAGCTACTTTATTCCACAATTAAAAACCACACCGCAAAATAATTAATTAATCATTAATGATTAACGTAGATATGTTTAAAAAAACAGAAATTGAATTATCCCAACTTTTGAGCAATAAGCGCATTAATCATCGCGGGATCTGCTTTTCCTTGACTGAGCTTCATAACCTGCCCTACAAAGAATCCAAGCATCTTCGTTTGACCTGATTTAAATTGTTCAACTTGTTTCGGATTTTTTGCAATAACATCATCTACCCAAGCTTCAATAGCTCCTGTATCAGTTACTTGTTTGAGCCCTTGCTCTTCAATAATTTCATCAGCTGTTTTTGTAGACTCTGTCATTAATGCAAAGACTTTTTTCGCGATATTATTCGAGATTGTTTTATCTTGAATACGATTAAGCAATTCAGATAAACGCTCAGCACTAATACTCAGCTCACTAATCTCCATACCCTTCTCATTTAAGTAAGCTGAAACATCTCCAAGTAACCAGTTAGCGGCCATTTTGGCATCAACTTTAAATGTGAGTAATGCCATGAAGTAATCTGCCATTGCACGAGATTGGACAATCACACCAGCATCATAGTCAGAAAGCTCATGCTCTGTCATTAAAACAGATTTAAGCTCTTCTGGCATTAGTGGGAAGCTTGCTTTCACTGCGTCAATACGCTCTGCTGTGATAATGATCGGTAAAAGATCAGGATCATGGAAATAACGGTAATCATTCGCTTCAGCTTTTGCACGCATTGAACGTGTTTCATTTTTATCTGAATCGTACAATCTTGTCTCTTGCGTGATTTCACCGCCCGCTTCAAGCACCTTAATTTGGCGCGCAACTTCATAGTTAATTGCTTGCTCAATAAATCTAAAGGAGTTAATGTTTTTAAGCTCTGTACGGGTTCCAAGAGGCTCTCCTGGCTTTCTTACAGAAACGTTAGCATCACATCTAAATGAGCCTTCCTGCATGTTGCCATCGCTTACATCAAGCCACGTGACGATTTGATGTAACTGACGAAGATAACTAATGGCTTCTGCTGCTGAACTCAAATCAGGCTCAGAAACGATCTCTAAAAGAGGGGTTCCTGCACGGTTTAAGTCAATCCCTGTCATTCCTGGAACTTCACCATGTCTTGAGCTTCCGGCATCTTCTTCTAAATGCGCACGGTTGACACGGATCTTTTTAGGTCCATTATCCGTCTCAATCATCAAGAAACCATCATAAACGATCGGTACGTCTAACTGGCTCGTTTGATAGCCTTTTGGAAGATCAGGGTAAAAATAGTGTTTACGCTCAAAACTTGTTGTTCTTTGAACGCTTGAATTCGTCGCAATTGCCAAACGAATAGCTTTATCAATCACGCCTTCATTAAGGAGCGGTAATACACCTGGAAGCGCGATATCAAAGATTCCCGCTTGTGTATTTGGCGCTTGCCCATAAAGGGTGCTCGTTCCAGAAAACAACTTTGTTTTTGTCGTTAACTGAGTATGGACTTCAAGTCCAATCACAACTTCCCAACTCATCATTATTCCTCTTTTTAATCTTTTAAAATTGAATGATCATTCGCAACTAATAACTATGCAAAATTCGCTGGGAATTTTTTATGCCAATCACTATTTTGTTGATATTGATGTGCCGCTGCTAAGAGTCTTGCTTCATCAAATGCGCGACCAATCAATTGGAATCCAACCGGCATTCCATTACTCATTCCCATTTGATGACTTAATGCCGGCAACCCTGCAAGGTTGGCACCAATTAAGTTTGTATCAAAGAGTGAGTTTTGAATACTTGAGGCTTTATGATTTTGACCAAATGCAGGGCCAGCAACTGTTGGACCTGCAATGAAATCTACTTCTTTTAAAAGCTCATTATATTCGTTCGTGATTAAACGACGAATTTGTTGGCCTTTAATATAGAAATCTTTATAGAGAACCTCTGTTGTTGCATATGTCCCCATTAAGATACGGCTCTTCACCTCTTCACCAAATCCCTCACTACGAGTACGGCTATAGAGCTCATCTAAGTTTTGAACATTTTCTGCTCGGTAACCAAAACGAATTCCATCAAAACGAGAAAGGTTACTTGCCGCTTCCGCAGGTGCCACAACGTAATAAACGGGTGTTACGAGATCGTGATATTTAAGATCAACCTCTACAAATTCAACGCCTAACTTGCGGTAAATAGCAAGTGTCTCATCAATTGCCTTCGCTGTTTCCGCATCGATATCACCGGCAAAGAATGATTTAGGAAGCGCCATCTTCATCCCTTTTAATGAGAGATCGAGCCCTTGAGAGAAAGCAGGCAATTCACGATTTTGTGAAGTAGGGTCTTTCGGATCAAACCCAGCCATCCCTTCTAATACAATCGCGCAATCTTCTGCATTTTTCGCCAACACACCACCTTGATCAAGCGATGAGGCAAAAGCAATCATACCGTAACGTGAAACACGACCGTAGGTTGGTTTAATACCTGTTACACCACAAAAACTTGCTGGCTGACGGATAGAGCCACCTGTATCTGAACCTGTCGTTGCCATCACTAATCCTGCAGCAACTGCAGCGGCAGAACCACTTGATGAGCCCCCGGCAACATGCTCAAGATTCCATGGGTTATTTGTAATCCCATAGAAACTTGTACCGCCGGTTGACCCCATTGCAAATTCATCCATATTCACTTTACCCAGTGATACAACACCTTTTGCATTCAGATTTTCGACAATAGTCGCATCAAATGGCGGGACATAATTACTGAGCATTTTTGAGGCTGCCGTCGTTAAAGTCCCTTTTGTGGAGATAAGGTCTTTATGCGCAATTGGCACACCTGTTAAAGTAGTACTGTTACCTGCTTTAATCGCAGCATCTGCAGCTTGCGCAGATGCTTGCGCTTCATCAAAGGTTGTTGTAATAAAGCAGTTGAGTTGTGAATCATATTTTTCAATACGATCTTGGAAGTAACTGACAACTTCAACGGCAGAGACTTCACCACCATCTAATTGTGCGCGAAGTTCGGAGATAGTTTGTTTATGCATGATAATACTCTTTTATTCAATAACCTGAGGAACAAGATATAAGCCATTTTCGACACTTTGTGAGAGCTTTTGAAGTGTTTCACGCTCATTCTCAACAGTGACGACATCAGCACGTAACGTTAAAGTAGCATCAAAAGGATTGGTCATAGGTAAAATACCATCCGTATCAACATCACGGATACCACGGATGACTTCTGCCATATTCTCAAGCCTTAGTTGCTGGCTCGTTAACTTGTCGTCATTAATATGTAGGTGGGATAAAAAAGCTAACCACTCTACTGTCTTATGATCTATCTTCATCTTTTAACCTTTCTTTTGCAGTAACGACATCCTCACTCGAGGATGCTTGTTCGACAGAAACTTCTGTTTTTTTATCTTCTAAGGGACGAATATCTTCGTCAAATAATATTTGATGCGCTGGCCCTTCCATATCATCAAACTGATCAGAGCGAACTGCCCAAATAAAGGCATAACCCGCAGCCACCATTCCCACTAAAGTCAGGGGTAATAATATAAATAACGGACTCATGATTCTTTTCGACCCTCCCTTATTCTTAACGTGTTACCAACCACGATTAATGAGCTTAAACTCATTCCTAAAGCTGCCATCCATGGTAGTACAAATCCTGTCATCGCACAGGGGATAGCAACGATGTTATATAATAACGCCCAGAAGAGGTTTTGCGTAATAATTTTATCAGTTCTTTTTGCGATCAATAAGCCATCTACCAGTGGTAACAGTTGATTATCTGTCATTAAAATCATATCCGCTGTCGATTGTGCAATCAATGCTCCTTGCCCGATCGCGATAGAAACGTCTGCTTTCGCTAAAACGGGACCATCATTAATCCCATCGCCTAACATCGCAACAATCGCCCCTTTCTGCTGTAACGACTCCACATAACGGAGCTTATCTTGCGGTAAGAGATCCCCTCTTGCGTCTTCTATCTGTAGTGTTTCATTAAATAGATTAACCGTTTCTTGACGATCTCCACTTAAGATATGCAACTGATAACCTTGCTTTTTCAAAGCCTCTACAACAATACGCGTATCTTTTTTCAAACTATCTAAGAGTGAAAATGCTGCCAATAGCTGATCTCCAACTCCTAATCCAACCCAGAGACCAGAATCAAAACGCCCTTCATATCTACTTAAATCAAACCAATCCAAGCGCCCTATTTTGTAGGATTGACCATTAATTTCACCAGTGATCCCGCGGCCAACGATATTTTCAATATTGGATACATCAAACAATTCAGCCTTATTATGATAAGTCCACTCACTAAAACCATAGGCAATCGGATGGCTAGAGGTTGCTTCAAGGGTTGCAGCAATTGTTGTTAACTCAAACTCAGTAGCTTCCTCTGTAAATAAGTGCACCGAATCAATTGTTAAACGACCCTCCGTTAATGTTCCTGTTTTATCAAAAACAATATCTGTTACTTTCCCTAATGTTTCAAGCGCTCCAGGTCTTGTAGCAATAAGCCCTTGCTCGATAATAGATTGATTCCCGGCACTTAAGGCAGCAGGCGTTGCAAGCGCCAAAGCACAAGGGCATGAAACAACTAATACCGCCAATGTCACAGCAAATGCCTCTGATACACCGCCAATAAAGTACCAGGCAACAAATGTCCCCACACAGCAAATTAAGAGTCCTAAGACAAAATAGGTAGAGATAATATCTGCCAACATGGCAATCTTTGGCTTTTCACTCATTGATCGATCAATGAGTCGAGACATCTGTGACAATACTGTTTCAGCACCAACTGTTGTCACTCGCATTCTTAATGGTTGCTCATAATTGACTGAGCCCCCAATCAGAGAGTCGCCTTTATGCTTTTCAAACGGCAATGATTCCCCTGATAGTAACGACTCATCCACCATGGCGATCTCATCAAGAAGCACGCCATCAACAGGAATACTTTCACCGGGCTTAATTCGTAATTCATCGCCAACGGCTAATCGATTTGTTGCGACGAGTTCAATCGTTCCATCTATATTAATACGCTCAGCAAAATTAGGCTTAAGCTTTAAAATATCATCCGAAATCATCAATGATTTATGGCGGGCACTTGCCTCTAGTACTCTTGCACCTAAGAGTAAAAAGACAAACATCGTCACCCCTTCATAGTAAGTCTCACCCACACCCATAACCGTATTATAGGCACTCCAGAGTGTGCCTGCGACAACCGCGATCGTGATATTAACATTCATCGATAACCGCTTATTTTTCAGATCATAATAGGCTGACTGATAGAAGCTTCGGCTCGAATACGTTGCACAAGGAATCGAAGCAAAAAGGCTAAACCAACGCAATAGATGATAGGAACTATCCGTCATATCTCCCGAATAATGCCCAAAATAGAGAGCGATCGAAATCGTCATGACTTGCATCGAGAAGAGTGCCGCAATACCAAATTCCATAAGTAATGAACGCCACTCTTTTTTCAGTCTTTTCTGCTCTAACTGCTCATCATAAGGCGTACCTTGATAGCCGAGCTTTAAAATCTCGATGAGAATCTCAGAGATCTTAATCTCTTCAGGATTAAAGCTTAAATGCGCTCGATGCGTGGTCAGATTAATATCAAAACGTTCAACGCCTTTTAAACGCTTAATACTATTTTCAAGTAGCCAAACACAAGCAGCACAAGTAATTTTATCAATGATCAGATAAGCATCTAAAAGCTCAATACCCTGCTTATTTTTACTTTTAGAGATAAATTGCACGGCAACATCAGGATGGTCATAAAAATGCATCTGCTGTTTTAATTCGTCGGGAATAAGGTTCATAGCACTTTCAGGGCGCGTTGCTGCTTCTGATCTAAAATCATAATATCGGGTTAAACCTGACTGATCGATCATCTCAGCAACCGCCTTACAGCCTGCACAACACATCGGCTGATCAACTGACTGTATCTGAGCTATAAATGGTGCTTTACCCGTAATTGGCAATTCACAATGGTAGCATTGCAGCTTATCCGAAGTTTTTGTCATAAAAATTACTTACACCTTATTGATTTATTTAACACTTATTATAAAACATCTACCATTTTAACGATGCTTCAATCATGCGCAACTCATTAAACAATATTGAGAATAATTACAATCCCCTCAATCCCTTAAAATACGCTCTATTATAGCGTCATCAAAACAAAAAAAGAGCATTTCTGCTCTTTTTTTGAATTTTAATCTTAGGCTTTTTAATGAACGCGTAATCGCTTCTCTAGATCACATTCAACACCTGGAGGACAGTTTACAAGCGTACGTCCCACAAGCTCATGTGTCTCATCACCTCTCACAATATCAAGCTCTAAACCCCAAGGCCCGACACGTTCAAGATTAATAGGCACTGAGTAGAGTCCCGGTGAAGTCATCTCAAGCGTATATGTCCTATTAATTTCCTGCTCAGCAGAACGTGTAAATTGCGCCACAACTTGTGCGTTCTCTAGCGGTTTTTGCGCCTTATCTAACAATTCAACAACAAAGAAGTTATCAGTATCAACAAAAGGCTTTTCTGCAAAACCGAATTTCACTTTCCATCCTCTATCTTGCTGCTCT
This sequence comes from uncultured Ignatzschineria sp., assembly GCA_945639195.1. Taxonomy (GTDB): domain Bacteria; phylum Pseudomonadota; class Gammaproteobacteria; order Cardiobacteriales; family Wohlfahrtiimonadaceae; genus Ignatzschineria. Next base: position 72,758 of record CALZEE010000004.1, read on the forward strand.
GTTAAGCGTTTTTGATAGGCATTATAGTAAGCTTCTTTTTTATGATAAGCGTTAGGAACTTCTCCTGGGAATCTTGTACTCACAAAAGAATCTTCTGTCTTCGTTTTGAAGATCAAACCCTTCTCTGCCATGACAATAAATGCCCCATTTTGAATCGTTAAAACTAAGAAAAAGCCCAAGATTGTAATCGGCGCCCAATGCATTTTCTTACCATCTTTACGACTAAGACTCTTCATACCACCTGAACTAATCAGATAGTAAGCAAACGAAGTCATTAAGTTACAGGTAATATAAAGGGTAAAGACATCACCACCCTTCCATCTCAAAATAGAGAAAGGAACAATAACAGCTATCCCCATCAACGCAGTGATACTTCCTGTTTGCATTGGTGTAAATCTAAATATTTTGTGTAATACAAGACAAACTATTAAGACTGTTACAACACCGAGCAGCATAATCGCCACAGTTTCATTCATAAATATAAACCCTTAATCCTTTTACATTATTTATTGAGGAAGATCGCTTTAAGTTTCTGAGTATCAATGATTGCACCAGTTTCTGGATTCGTAATCGTTAATACAAAAGTCACATCACGCTTATAGTCTACATCTTTAGACTTACGAACCCCCGCATTGAGCGCCTGTCTCTCACCTGGCTTCAAGATGATATCATTAAAGCGCATTGCAAGCTCATATCCCTCATCTTCGATAGAAACATGCAATTTTTGTGGCTCTAAAGTAAGGTTGTTAAACTTCAGCTCATACGTATTCTGAATTCGACCATCACTCAAAGTTGTTGCAGGCTGACGTGAAGACTCAACAATATAGTGTGCAACATCACGATGCATAATGCTCCAACCAAGGATTGCTGCAACAATAATAATCACCACACCATAGCCAATATTTCTTGGTGTGAAATAGTTTGTTTTCTTCCCTTGAATCCCATTTTCTGAGTCATAACGAATAAGACCCGTAGGGAATTTCAGACTCGTCATCATATTGTGACACGCATCAATACAGAGTCCACACGTAATGCACTGGTAATTCATACCATCACGAATATCGATCCCCGCAGGACACACTTGAACACAAAGATCACAATCAATACAATCCCCATATCCTTCTTTGATGCGCTCATCACGATCACGCAGCCCCTTAGTTGGCTTAGCACGACCGTTCTCTCTTTCCCCACGCTTATAATCATACGTTACAACGAGTGTGTCTTTGTCAAACATTACACCTTGGAATCGCGCATACGGGCACATATAAGTACAAACTTGTTCACGCGAGAAGCCTGCCATAATAAAGGTTGCCGCAGTAATAAAGGCAATCGTTCCATAAGCCGCAAATGGCGCCTCACCAATAAAGACAACTTTAATGAGCTCTGGAGCCGGCATCCAATAAGAAGTAAAGGTAAATCCTGTCCACATCGAGAAAACTAACCATACTAGCCAAGTTAAACCAACTTTTGATATTTTCTCACCATTCCAAGGACCTTCATTTAGTCTCTTTCTCGCATTTCTATTACCTTGAACGAGACTTTCGATCATGATGAAAGCATCCGTCCAAAGTGTCTGGAAGCAGAAATACCCACAGAAAACACGTCCAAGTACAGCCGTAAAGAAGAAGAGTGAGAAGGCAAATATCGCCAATACTCCGGCGAGCCAGAATATATTTTGAATATCGACAGGTAAACTAAAGATGTAGAATGTTTTTGCTGTCAGGTCAAAAACAATTGCTTGCCCCGGCAGCCCCTCCCCTCTATTCCACGGAACCCAAGGAAGAAGATAAAAGACTAAAAATGCAAATGCAAGAACCGAACTTTTAAACGTTCGAAACTTTCCTTTTACACTGCGCGGATAAATCGGTATCCGTTTTGCGTAAAGATCATTACCAGATGGGGTAGAAGAGTTCTGCTCGTTCTGCTCTAATAGATTTTTTGCCACTTTTTACACCTTTATGAGCTATTAATTATTACCCTCAATTATACCCAACTTTGACTAGAACCTTAAGTCCTCATATCAAGTAAAAGCATATTAAAGCCCTAAATCAAAAAAAAGTCCTTTAAATTGCTTTAAAGGACTTCTTAATATCATTTAATTCTACAGATCAATCTATGTCGATGCTGTCAATTAGCTACTCCGCAGAGTTACCACCAAGCTGATGCACATAAACTGCAAGCGCACGAATTTGTTCAGGACTTAAACGTGCTTCCCAAGCTGGCATTACACGATTCGTAGTATTAGGATCTACCCCGTCACGAATTTGCGGAATAATTGCCGCAACTTTCTCTTCTGGAGTTGTTTTTGAGTTAATATCTACAATTTCCCAAATTTGATCCGTTAAGTTAGGTGAACCTAATAATGGGTTACCTTGTGCTTTACGAGGATCTTTCGTGAAGTCTACGTGACATGTAAAGCATGCACCCTTACCGAAGAATAACTCTTCACCACGTGATGTCGCATCATCTGGCGTATAGTTATTTGAAAGTGAAAGTGTGTATTTTGCTACATCTTCAATTTCAGCAGGTGACATCGTTAACTTACCAGCTGTCATGTTTCCACGACGACCTTTAGTAATCGTCTGCTCGATTTGCGCTAAGCTTCCGCCCCATAACCAGTTATCATCGTTAAGGTTTGGATAGAGTCCAACAATCCCTTCTGCCTGTGGGCCATGACAAGTTGCACAGTTATCAACGAATAATGTTTTACCCGCATTTTCTGCAAACTTAATCATTTTAGGATCATTAACAATCTCTGCTTCTGTTTTTGACATCAATTCAGAGAAGTGCTCATGGCGCTTTTCTGCTTCTGCAGAGAACTGAAGTTCATTGACTAAACGCGTACGCGTACTCCAATGTACCTTCACTTTTTCCATAACCGCATTCCCAGGATTTTCAACATCCATTAAGAGGTCACCTGACTCCTGAACTACAGGACGCTCAATCTCAACTTTGTAAACCCCTTTAGAGAAACTATCTCCTAAAGGCCACGTTGGGAAAAGAATCCAGTAACCGATCGCGAAGATCACAGTTCCATAGAATGCATACAACCACCATCTTGGAAGGGGATTGTTATACTCCTGGAGGTCACCATCCCAGACATGCCCAGTTGTTTCGGCTTCTAAATTGCCTAAATCTTTTTTATTTGTGTTTTCACTCATTATTTTATTCCTCAGTCATTTTGAACATGAAGAGAGCCTTTCTACTCTTTGTCCTGTTGATCTTTTAGTTTTTCCTGCTCTTTCTGATCAAACATAAACTCTTCATCATCCATAAATGGAATATATCGATATTCATCAAAACGCTTTTTCCGTGCTTTACCGGTAAATGTGTAGATGATAATTCCGATAAAGGTCGCAAAGAAAATGACTGCAGCTAATGTTTTGCTGTTCCCTAAATCTGTAAACCACATAAAGAAATCCATCATCTCACATTCTCCTATTAATTAGCGGAATTCACTGAATTCAATACCCTGGTCTTCCTTAAATTCAACCATTGTTCCTAATACCTGAAGGTAAGCAACAATCGCATCCATTTTAGTAAGTCGATCAGGATTCATATCATAATTTCCTGCAACAGCTTGAGCTTCCAAGTTTTTCGCTGCAAGATCAATAACAAGCATATTGGCAACATCTACACCAAAGCGCTCAATATTCGCACGGTATTCTTCCTCTGTTTTAGAGTATGGAATTCCTGCGATACGCGCGGCACTCATATGATCCTTCACATCTGCATAGTAAAGGTCATCAGATAAGAGCCATGGATATTTTGGCATAATTGATGCTGGTACTCGGCTTTTTGGATTTACTAAGTGGTCAACATGCCACTGGTTATCCATTTTACCGCCAACACGTGCAAGATCTGGCCCGATTCGACGAGAACCCCATTGGAAGGGCTTATCAAACTGAGATTCTGCTGCGAGTGAATAGTGACCATAACGCTCAAACTCATCCTGCATAGGACGAATTTGTTGTGAGTGACAGTTGTAACAACCTTCTGCAACATAGATATTACGACCTAAAAACTCAAGTGGCGTGTAAGGACGAATTGCATCGACCTCACGTGTCACCATGACCGCATTACCATTCTCATCTAAAACTGGCTTGAAGTTATCATCAAGCGCAACTTCAGTAACGTCTTTCTTCACTTCTTCAATCGTTCCATCAATATAGAAAAGAGGAACAATCTCAATAAGTCCACCGATACTAATAACGGCGAGTGTGAAGAGAAGTAAAAGCCCGGTATTTTTTTCTAAACGTTCATGTTTAATCATTTAAAATTTTCTCCTATTAAGCATGAGCTTTTGCATCTGGGATTAACGCATTGTTATCCGCTTGTGCTCGTGAACCAATAATCATTGTCATTGCAAAGTTAATGATCATAATCACTGCACCAAGAAGGAACATCCCACCACCAATCGCTCTGAAAATATACGGAGTATGCATGAATTTAACAGTTTCGATAAACTCGTATGCCAATGTTCCATATTCAGGGTTAAATGCACGAAGCATCATACCTTGACCGATACCCGCAACCCAAAGAGAAACGATATAAATTACGATTCCGATAGTTGCTAACCAGAAGTGAGCAAAAATGAGTTTCTCACTATAGATTTTCCCACCGAATACACGAGGAACCATGTGATAAAGCGATGCAAATGTAATCATTGCAACCCAACCAAGCGCTCCGGCATGTACGTGACCAACAGTCCAGTCAGTGTAATGTGACAATGCGTTGACTGAACGCAAGCTCATTAATGGTCCTTCGAATGTTGCCATACCATAGAATGAGAGAGAGACAATCATAAAGCGAATAATTGGATTTGTACGAATCGTATCCCAAGCACCTGATAACGTCATAATACCGTTAATCATACCACCCCATGATGGAAGTAAGAGGATGATTGAGAATGTCGCTGAAAGTGAAGATACCCAGTCAGGAAGTGATGTCCAATGTAAATGGTGCGCCCCTGCCCACATGTAGAGGAAGGTTAATGCCCAGAAGTGAACAATCGAAAGACGATATGAGTAAATAGGACGACCCGCTTCTTTTGGAATGAAGTAATACATCATACCAAGGAAAGCAACTGTTAAGATAAACCCTACAGCGTTATGTCCGTACCACCATTGAACCATCGCGTCTTGCATACCACTAAAGACGTTATATGATTTTAAGCCTTCAGCACTGAATACAGGAATTGAGAGGTTGTTAAATACATGGAGTAATGTCGTTGCAAGAATAAATGCAAGGTAGAACCAGTTTGCAACATAGATATGCTTTTGTTTACGACGTAAAACAGTCGTTACAAATACTAAGAAGTAAGTTAACCAGATTACTGCAACCATCCAGTCAAAAACCCACTCAAATTCAGCATACTCTTTACCTTGAGTGTATCCCATCATGTAACTGATAGGCACAAGTGTAAATACAATCGTCCAACCAATCCACACCGCATATGCGAGGACTGGGAAAGCGAGTCGTACCTGACACGTTCTCTGTACAACATAGAATGATGTACCAATTAACGCAGATCCACCCATACCGAAGATAACTAAGGTCGTGTGAACTGGTCTAAGGCGTCCGAAAGACAACCCTGGTAAATCAAAGTTTAAAATAGGCCAAGTCAGCTCAAGAGCCGCCCAAAGCCCTGCGGATAATCCTAGCGCTCCAAAAAACAGAGTACTAATTACGAGTCCGCGGATAACCCCGTACTCATAATGATCATGAAGACTTTTACTTTGTCCCATAGTTCCCCCAAAATTTAACAAACAACATATTTAAATGCATCCCATACTAATGTTACTCGAGCCATCATCTTACTAGAATCAAGCAGTTGTGTATTGATATCTATCAATATAAATAGTATCAATGCTAAAAGCGCCTATATCCCGATGATTAGCGCATATTAAACAAGACTTATACAGGCAAATCAACCCCTGTAATCATTTTGAATACTTTTACGGCATAGCGATCTGTCATCCCTGACACAAAGTCCGTCACCTGCTGGACTCTGGTGTAAGGATCATCACTGATCGCCCTGCTACTACCAAAAAACTGATCTGGCAAAAACTTCAGCAACATTTTGGTGCGAGCACCTCCACTCGCCCCCTGCTCTACCGCTCCAACAAATGCTTCTAGGAGCGTATCTAAAACTTTAAAGCCGGCAATTCCGACTTCCAATACCGTATCAGAATGATAAACATGCTCCTGAGAATACGCTTTAATCTTCTGTAATACATGTGTTGCTGGAATATGATCTAACAAACTATCTGTAAATGCCCCTGTTACAATCGCCTCTTCATTGGCAACAAATACCTTCATTGTTTGATCGATTAAGAGACCGATTGCAAAAGCTCTTAAGTATTCTACCCGATCTTTTGTTCTTGTGATTTTATTCAGCTTATTTGTAGGCAATTTATCTTCAACCGTGATGATCTCTTCCAAGAAATACATAATCTCATCACTACTAATTATTGATAAGCGATAGGCATCTTCTAGATCAACCAAGTGATAACAAATATCATCCGCCGCTTCTAAAAGATAGGTCAAAGGATGTCTATACCATGCATCTGAAACTTGAGGATGCGGCACCATGTGACACTTTTCAGCCACTTCTCTAAAAAGAGCTTTTTCTGATTGGAAATAATTAAATTTTTTAAAGGCGACATGACCCATATCAAGATCTGTACCCGGCTTTTCCGAGCTGGCACATGGATATTTCATAATAGAAGCCAAGACAGGCAATGAAAGCTGTAATCCCCCGGCATTATCGGAGTTTTGCAAACGCGTTAATACACGAAAAGCCTGCGCATTCCCCTCAAAAGCAAGAAGATCTGCACGTTGAGCTGCCGTCATTTTGGAAATCGCAGCAATTCCTACAGGATTTCGCTTAAAGAACCGACTAATTGCCTCTTCCCCCGCATGCCCAAAGGGAGGATTTCCGATATCATGCGCTAATGCGCCGGCAGCAAGAATTGCTCCTAAATCAGGAGGGGTCATGTTTTCGAGCCGTCCATTTTCAACAAGATGCTCCCCCAACATTGTGCCAAAACTGCGACAAACACTACTTACTTCCAAACTATGCGTTAAGCGTGTTCTCACATAATCGGTCTGAGCAAGCGGAAAGACTTGCGTTTTATCTTGTAATCGACGAAAAGCGGCCGAAAAAATCAGCCGATCAAAATCTTTCTGAAAATCTGTGCGATAACTGGGGATATCAACACGGGTTTCAACACCAAGCCTTGCTTGAGGAAGTAACGCTTGCCATCGACCTTTTAAATAATCTTGTTCCATCTCATCATGCCCCATGCTGGCGCTTAGAGAGCTGATCGATTGGCCAGCGCGCTAAGAGCTTCACCTCAGTGGATGACTCCCCTCGCGAAAGTCGTTCATGCCCAATATAAGCTACCATTGCCCCATTATCCGTACAGAACTCGGAACGAGGGAAATAGACATTAAAGCCCAATGTTTTCGCGGCATGGCGTAATTCAGCTCGAAGATGCTTATTGGCACCAACCCCACCGGAAACAACCAATTCTGTGGCGCCTGTCTGTTTGAGTGCTCGAAGAGATTTCTGAATAATCGTATCGACCAATGCATCTTGAAATCCTGCAGCAATATCAGGGTAATCTGCCTTGGTTGCAGCTTCAATCGTCAAGAGAGCCTTTGTTTTAATCCCACTAAAACTAAATTCAAGCCCCGGTCTATTTAGCATTGGTCTTGGAAACTCAAACTTTGAAGCGTCGCCATCTTCTGCGAGCCTTGCTAGCTCAGGCCCTCCCGGATATGGTAACCCCATAATTTTAGCCGTCTTATCAAACGCCTCACCAACCGCATCATCTAAGCTCTCACCAAGTAATTCATAATCGCCAAATTCACGGACCAGTACCAGCTGAGTATGCCCACCCGATACCAACAATGTGACAAATGGGTAGCTTGGCGTCTCTTCTTCGAGCATTACTGCCATCAGGTGCGCTTCCATATGATTAACCCCTAAAATAGGGATATTCAATGCCAACCCCAAGCCTTGCGCATAGGTTGCAGCAACCATCAAAGCGCCAATCAGCCCTGGTCCACGAGTAAATGCAACCCCTTCTAGATCTGAAAAATTCAAACCAGCCTCTTCTACAGCGGCATTCACTAAAAGAGGGAGCTTTCGAATATGATCTCTTGAGGCAAGCTCCGGGACAACACCGCCATACTCTGCATGCAATGCTATCTGTGAGTAGAGTTGATGGGCTAACAACCCTTTTTCGCTGCAATAAATTGCAACCCCTGTCTCATCACAAGAACTCTCTATTCCTAATACAATCACAATTACGCCTCTAATTTTTTCTATTGCTGAATCAAACACCGCACAATATATGTGTGAAATGATCTCAATAAAGCCATTAAAACAGTAAAGTAGTTAGATCTTTTTGTGCGTTACTAGATCTCACTACTTTACTGTTTCTTATTTGATGTTTTCATATCAATTAATATCTTGAACAATCAGATTAATCGACTTATGAATCCTTACTTATACTTCTTATAATCATGCTTATCACTTTCACTTTATTTAAGTAGTCCCGCACATTCCATCAAGCTCCCGGATAAAGCAGAACTGAGGCCCAGACAATGATAAACATGACAATTGCAACCATGACGAGTGCTGAGCCAATATCCTTTGCCTGTCCAGATAAAGGATGGTGCTCTGAACCGATACGATCAACTACGGCTTCTAGTGCTGAGTTTACAAGCTCCATTAAAAAGACCAGCAATGCACTCCCTAACAAAAGCGCAAGTTCAACGCCATTCTTTGCGAGAAAAAAGGCAAGCGGAACAATAACAATGCCAGCAATTACCTCTTGTCTTATCGCTGCCTCATTACAATAAGCTGCTCTTAACCCTTTTATAGAATATCCAGTAGCCGCTATTATTCGTTTTAGCCCTTTATTTCCAGGCTTATTCATTTTATCTGACACAAAAGCCCCCTTCCATCTCAAAAGAATTGGTCTTTAGATTAATAAAGACAGCACTAAAAATGCGCACGACAGGACAACCACCTATCTTGGAAGTTCAACTTCAATGATCTGATTCGATTCACGCTCTTTATCTGTATCATCTAGCATCACCCAGACAATGAAGGCAATAATGAGAAGTAAATAGAGCCACTTAAAAGATCTTTTTGATTTTTTTTGTTCGTAATACATAGTGATATAAATTCTGCTTTTTAAGGTTAATTTAAAGAGATCGCTTGAAATCTTAAAACAAATTACTCAAACTACTACTTCGTTTTGAAATAGCTGAATTTGATATTGTAGCAAATCCAAATCCCTTTGAACTATAAAATTAGAATAAACAATCGTAGGATAATAAAAAATTAAATGAGTAAATCATTAGTTATTGTTGAGTCTCCCGCGAAAGCGAAAACCATCGAAAAGTATTTAGGAAAGAATTTTACAGTTCTTGCCTCTTTTGGTCACGTGCGTGCATTAGTACGTAAGCAAGGCTCTGTTGATCCAGATGATAACTTTGCTATGAAATACGAGGTGATTCCACAAAACAAAAAACACCTTACCGCGATTGAAAAAGCTCTCAAAGATGCTGACAACCTCATGCTCGCAACTGACCCGGATAGAGAAGGTGAAGCGATCTCATGGCATATTCTTGAGTATCTCAAAGAAAAACGTGCACTTACCGGAAAAAAAATTACCCGCGTGGTATTTAACGAGATTACTAAAAGTGCTGTTGAATATGCGGTAGCTCATCCCCGCCAAGTAGATATGGACATGGTTGAAGCGCAACAAGCAAGAACAGCTCTTGACTACCTAGTAGGATTCAATCTTTCACCTTTACTCTGGAAAAAAATTAGCCCAGGTCTCTCTGCTGGTCGTGTACAATCCCCGGCACTTCGTATGATTGTTGAACGCGAAGACGAGATCAATGCTTTCGTAAGCCAAGAATACTGGTCTATTTTTGCCAACATGGCCAAAGATCAATCAACATTCTCTGGCAAACTCACTGAATATCAGAGCACAAAGGTCGAACAGTTCTCCTTTACTGATGAAAAAAGTGCACTTGCTGTTCAAGAAACACTACAAGCGCAATTTGGCACGGCAATCCCCGTTTATAATGTTGAAAAGAAACAACGTAAACGTAATCCGGCAGCGCCCTTTACAACATCAACACTGCAACAAGAAGCCTCTCGAAAACTTCGCTTTAGTACTTCTAGAACGATGCGCACAGCTCAGGATCTCTACGAAGGGATTAATCTTGGTCATGACACAATTGGTTTAATCACCTATATGCGTACGGACTCGGTTGCGTTATCAAATGAAGCGCTAGAAGATATCCGTAAATATATTCTCTCTAAACATGGCAAAGAGTATTTACCCAAGGAACCTCGAGAATACAAAACAAAAGCAAAAAATGCCCAAGAAGCGCATGAGGCGATTCGCCCAACGTCTGTATTTAGGACACCTGAATCAGTTAAAGAACATTTAACTTCCGATCAATTTAGACTCTATGAACTCATATGGAAACGCGCAATTGCGTCACAAATGAAATCAGCAGTCATGGATACAACATCCATTGATCTCGGTGAAAAAGGTCTTCATACCTTTAGAGTAACCGGTTCTACAATCGCTTTCCCTGGATTTATGAGCCTATACCTTGAAGATGTTGATGATGAAAAAGAAGATCAAAAAGAGGAGGATCGTATCCTCCCTGAAATGAAAGAAGGTGACAAGATTGCATTAGAAGGTATTACGCCGAACCAACACTTTACTGAGCCGCCACCCCGTTACACTGAGGCATCACTCGTAAAATCATTAGAAGAGTTTGGAATTGGTCGTCCTTCAACCTATGCGTCTATTATCTCAACGCTTCAAAATCGCGAGTATGTGATTCTTGATAACCGCCGTTTCACGCCGACAGATATGGGGAAAATTGTTTCTCGATTCCTCTCATCTGAATTTACCCGCATTGTGGATTATGAATTTACGGCATTAATGGAAGATAACCTTGATGAAGTTTCTCGTGGTGAAAAAGAGCGCATCCCGCTTCTTAATGAATTCTGGACACCCTTTATCGCTCAATGTGAGTTTGTTGAAGAGAATGTAACACGTGCGGAAGTCGCCCAAGCAAAAGTACTAGGGGAAGATCCAAAATCTGGTAAGCCTGTCTCTGTTCGCATAGGTCGTTATGGACCATTTGCACAAATCGGAGATAAAGATGATGAGGACAAACCCAAATTTGCCTCACTTTTACCTGGTCAAAGTATCGATACCATTACTTTCGATGAAGCGATGGCGCTTTTCCGCCTACCTCGCGTTTTAGGTCAAGGCGAAGATGGCTATGATATTCGCGCAAACATTGGTCGCTTTGGTCCCTACATCCAATATGGTCCTCGTAAGTTTGTGTCACTAAAAGAAGATGATCCTTATAGTGTAAGTTTTGAACGCGCAGTTGAAGTTGTTGAAGCACATAAAGCAGCAGAAGCTGCAAAATTCATCAATTCTTTCCAAGATGGCGAGACTTTGATAGAGATCATTAATGGTCGTTTCGGTCCTTATGTAACAGATGGCACTAAAAATGCGAAAGTACCGAAAGATGTTGATCCGGCAAAACTTACGCTCGAAGAGTGTAAAGAGATGATCGAAAAGGCCCCTGCAAAAGGTCGTCGTAAAGCAGCAGCTAAAAAGACCACGACGAAAAAAGCTGCAGATAAAGAGACAAAGGCTGAGACTAAGAAAAAAGCCGTTCCTAAAACTGCTGCCAAGAAGTCAACAGCTAAAGCCACCACAAAAACAGCAACTAAAACGACAACCAAAACCACTACTGCTAAAAAAGCAGCCCCTAAAAAGGCGGTAGAAAAAACAACAACTAAGAAAGCGACTCCTAAAAAAGCCGCACCGAAAAAGACGACTCCTGAAAAAGAATCGTAAATTTCGATATACTAGGAAGGGAGTTTTTAAACTCCCTTTTTTATTTTTATTTTTATATCTATTATTGATATTTGTTTCGTTTCATTTCGAGCGCACATCTTGATAGATGTTCGCCCGCATGCGCCGCTATTTTAAAAGAAGAGATCACCTAATATGTTGCAAGAAAAACCCTATATTCTTATCGTAGATGATGAAAAAGATATCTGTAACCTTGTCAGTGACATTTTGCAAGATGAAGGTTACGACGTTGCAATGGCATATAATGGTAACGAAGCAAAAATCCTGAAAGCTAAGCGCGAACCTGATCTTATCCTTCTTGATATTTGGATGCCAGATATTGATGGCATCACTCTTTTAGAATCTTGGCGTACAAATGGAGAACTCCACTGCCCTGTTATCATGATGAGCGGGCATGGGACACTTGAGCATGCAATTGAAGCGACAAAACTTGGCGCGTCAGACTTTTTAGAGAAACCATTGACCCTCGCCAAGCTTTTACTCGTCGTTGAGAAAACATTAGCGGAATCTCAACAAATACCATCCACCATTCAAAGTAATAGTATTCCTACATCAAATATCAAACCCTTTGAGCCGGTTGGTCGAAGCATTACAATGAATACGTTTCGCCAAAAACTCAAAGAAGCGGCACTATCTGACGTCAATGTACTCTTAATGCATACCTTTGGCTCTGAAGTTGCAGGGATTGCTAGTTTTATACACGCAAGCTCTCAGCGTAAAAATGCGCCCTTCTTTGAACTCAACTTCAATACCTTAACGCTCAATGATGTGAAAGATCTTATCGAAAATGCAGATAAGCGCTCTCAACTACTACAATCGATCGAGGGTGGCACGCTCTACCTGAGTAATCTTGAGCAAGCCGATGATCGCGCTCAAAAGCTCATTTATGATTTATTGCAAACAAAATCCTATATTCATCCCCAAAGCGGCGCTTTAGTGACTTCCAATATCCGCTATCTCTTCTCTGCACAATTAAGCCTACTATCACTGATTGAAAGCGGTGAATTTAATGAAGATTTATGGCATCTAATTAATGTAGTTCTCATCGAGATTCCCTCTCTGTCTGAACATCCTGAAGATGTTCCTGAACTCATTAGCTACTATGTTCATCACTTTGTTGAAGATAAGCACCTTACCTATCGCCACTTTGCCATTGCTGCCCAAAACCGTTTGCGAAATCATCATTGGAAAGGCAATAATCTCGCGCTTAAAAATATTATTCAGCGATTACTCGTTCTTGGAAAAAGTGATGAAGTCTCTTTAGAAGAGGTCAATAGCGCATTGGAGCAAGATCTTAAAACAGAACAGCATGAGCCCATCACCTCGACAGATCATCTATTACTACATCTCCCACTTCGTGAAGCAAGAGAACAATTTGAGAGATCGTATCTCATCGCACAATATGAACGTTCTGAAGGGAATATCGCGAATCTAGCAGAGCTCGTTGGAATGGAAAGAACAAATCTCTATCGTAAGCTCAAATCACTCGATATAGATCCTAAAAAAGGCTATTAGTCACGTATTACTCAACTGAGTGAGGATAGCTCAGTTGAGTTTAATCATATCCGATATGCTCGACCCGGCAATTCTAGCGCTCTAGGATAAATGTCCTACGCTCAATAACAAGAGTCTGTGCGTGTTTATTGAGACTATTTCACTTCGCAAATGACTTCCCTGTGTCATAGCCTCTTAACATCAATCATCACAACACGAACTCTCGGCGATCCAAAGCTTATCTAAAATCTCAATTTAAAGTTTCAGCGAATATTTAGAGGAATCATACATGGATACAATCTCTTTAATCGATAATATTAATCGTGTGAATGAACGGATCTATAAAGCCGCACTTAAAGCAGGAAGAGATCCTCAATCAATCGCCCTTCTACTCGCTACAAAAACGCGCACACCGGCACTCATTAATCAGGCAATTGAGCTTGGCTATGGCCTTATCGGTGAAAACAGAGCGCAAGAACTCGTTGAAAAAGCGCCACACCTTCTGAAAACAGAAACGACGATAACGCCCCGGGAAACCCATTTCATTGGAGCATTACAAGGCAATAAAGTTAACGAAGTCACCGCATTTGCAGATTGTATCCAGAGCGTTGATCGTACTCGTATTGCTCGCAGAATTCATCAATATGCCCTTGATAATGGGATTCAGAAATCCATTATGATCCAAGTCAACAGCAGTCGAGATCCCAATAAGCAAGGCGTTTTACCAGAAGATCTCCCACAATTTTTAACAGATATTGCCTCATTCTCAACCTTAACGATTAAAGGACTCATGACTATAGGCCTTCAATCTGATGATGAATCGATCATTAGAAAAGGCTTTTCTGATCTAAGAATCCTTCAGGAGAGCATGATAGCTCGTGAATTACTGCCTAAAAATGCGACAGAGCTATCAATGGGGATGAGTCAGGATTTAGAGCTCGCAATCCTTGAAGGATCAACAATATTGCGGGTTGGCAGTGATATATTTGGTCAACGAATTTAAATTCCATCAGTATCAATTCTTTTTTATCACAAATTTTAGGACTTTTTTTCAATAATATCCTTGAAGTCTGAAAAAACGTTCCCATATTGTATTCAGACAAAGAGATGACTTACTTACGATATAAGCCCATCTCCAACATAAAACGACTATTAAATTAAAAGTAATAAATAAAAGGAAATTAATAATGGCTAAAATTATTGGTATTGACTTAGGAACAACTAACTCATGTGTTGCAGTAATGGAAGGCGATAAAGTTCGTGTTATTGAAAACGCAGAAGGCGATCGCACAACCCCTTCAATCGTTGCTTATACGCCTGATGAAGTTTTAACAGGTGAACCTGCAAAACGTCAAGCAATTACAAACCCAAAAAATACGCTCTATGCAATTAAGCGTCTTATTGGCCGCCGTTTTGAAGATAACGAAGTTCAAAAAGATGTTAAATTAGTACCATTCTCAATCATCAAAGCAGATAATGGCGATGCATGGGTATCTGTATTAGATGGTCAAAAAATGGCTCCACCTGAAGTATCTGCACGTGTTTTAATGAAAATGAAAGAGACGGCTGAAAAATACTTAGGCGAAAAAGTTACAGAAGCAGTTATTACTGTTCCTGCATACTTTAATGATGCTCAGCGTCAAGCAACAAAAGATGCTGGTAAAATCGCAGGTCTTGATGTGAAACGTATTATCAACGAACCAACAGCAGCAGCATTAGCATACGGTCTTGATAAAGATGCAAAAGGTGAGCGTAAAGTTGCTGTATTTGACTTAGGTGGTGGTACATTCGATATCTCTATCATCGAAATTGCAGACTTTGACGGCGATAAACAATTTGAAGTGCTTTCAACAAATGGGGATACATTCCTCGGTGGTGAAGACTTCGATAATGCAATCATCAACTACCTTGTTGCTGAATTCAAAAAAGAAACAGGGATTGATTTACAAAATGATCCTCTTGCTCTTCAACGTCTTAAAGATGCGGGTGAAAAAGCGAAAATTGAACTCTCTTCAGCACAACAAACAGAGATCAATCTTCCGTACATCACAGCAGATAACACAGGTCCTAAACATTTAAACATTAAAATGACCCGTGCAAAACTTGAAGCATTAGTAGAAGACTTAATTGATCGTACGCTTGAGCCATGCCGCATTGCATTGAAAGATGCAGGATTATCTGCAGGTCAAATCGATGACGTTCTCCTTGTTGGTGGACAGACTCGTATGCCTAAAGTACAAGAGAAAGTAAAAGAATTCTTCGGTAAAGAACCACGTCATGATGTGAACCCAGACGAAGCAGTAGCATCTGGTGCAGCAGTTCAAGGTGGAGTATTAGGCGGAGATGTTAAAGATGTTCTTCTTCTTGATGTAACACCTTTATCATTGGGTATCGAAACAATGGGTGGTGTGATGACTAAACTCATCGAGAAAAACACGACGATCCCAACAAAAGCAAGCCAAGTATTCTCAACAGCACAAGATAACCAACCTGCTGTAACGATTCATGTAATTCAAGGTGAGCGTCCACAAGCGGCACAAAACCACTCATTAGGTCAATTTGATCTTGCGGACATTCCACCAGCACCACGTGGTACACCACAAATCGAAGTAACTTTTGACATTGACTCAGACGGTATCATGAACGTATCAGCAAAAGATAAAGCGACAGGTAAAGAGCAATCTATTCAGATCCGTTCTAACTCTGGCTTATCAGAATCTGATATTGAGAAAATGGTTCAAGATGCTGAGAAATTTGCGGAAGAAGATAAGAAATTCCAAGAATTAGTCTCTGCACGCAACATGGCTGAGCAAATGATTCATGCTTCTGAAAAATCTCTCAAAGATTTAGCAGAAAAAGTTGAAGAAGCTGAAAAAACAGCTATCGAAGCAGCAATTGAAGCGTTAAAAGAATCAGTAAAAGGCAATGATCTCGAAGATATCAATGCAAAAACAGAAAAACTTACTGAACTTGCAGGCGCTTTAGCACAAAAAGCTTATGCAGAACAAGGCGAAGAAGGCGACGCACAATCTGCAAAAGACGACAATGTTGTTGATGCTGAATTCGAAGAAGTTAAAGATGACAAAAAAGGTCAATAAGCCTTTTAAGTTGTAATAAAGATAGGATACCTCGCAAGAGGTATCCTCTTTTAAAATCAAGTATCATCATTATGTAAAGAATAATATGACTGCATCAAAATGATATTTGAGAACGTCAAAATCACAAACACCTTATCAATAGCGATAGATGTCAAACCTTTCCCTACTGATAATATGTTTGCCAATATCCCCCAAAGAATATTGCAACATCTATTCATTGCAAAAGTCTCTGAGCCTCACTTTTGCAAGACTGTTATTAAATACCCCACTGAGCCTCTTTTAGCGCGCTCAGCGAGCTTTAATATCACAGTACGTTAACGATAGGTTAACACTCGCTTCATCCAAGCGAGCGCTTAAAGCCCTATATAAGCAGCAATGCTAAAGGCTTAATTAATCAGAGAAAGTACCAGAATCATTAATAACAATTAAAACTAGAAAACTAGCGAAATTAAAAAAATAGCAAATTAAACAGTAAGGAATAAGCAGTTATGGCGGAACGCGATTATTATGAAGTCTTAGGTGTTTCTAAATCAGCGACACAAGATGAGATTCGTAAAGCTTACAGACGCCTTGCGGGGAAATATCACCCAGATCGCAACGCGGATAATAAGGAAGAAGCGGAAGAAAAGTTCAAAGAAGTCCAAAAAGCTTATGAAGTTCTCTTTGACGAAGAAAAACGTAAAATGTATGACCAATTTGGACATGCTGGCGTGAATGGTCAAGGTGGCGGATTTGGCGGTGGTCAAGGCGGCTTTGGTGGCGGTGACTTTGGCGATATCTTCGGTGACATGTTTGGCGACATCTTTGGTGGCCGAGGCGGTGGCGGTGGTCGTAGCAGTGGTCCACGTGCTTATAGAGGCGAAGATATTGGTTATCAACTCGATATTACGCTTGAAGAGGCAGTCTTTGGAACCACAACTCGCATCACAGTCCCTACGAATGTTCATTGTCACTTCTGTAACGGATCTGGCGCAGCCGAAGGATCTGAACCTGTCACATGTACAACCTGTAATGGAATGGGACAAGTTCGTGTATCACAAGGTTTCTTCTCAGTTCAACAAACTTGTCCTGATTGTCATGGTCGTGGCAAGAAAATTACTAACCCTTGTAAGCATTGCCATGGAAGTGGTAGTGTTAAAAAGAGCAAAACTCTCGAAGTTAAAGTTCCTTCAGGTGTAGATACAGGCGATAGAATCCGTCTTTCAGGCGAAGGTGAATCCGGTGAAAATGGTGGTCCGAATGGGGATCTTTACGTACAAATTCGCGTGAAGAAACATGCAATCTTTACTCGTGAAGATGAAAATCTCTACTGTGAAGTACCTGTAAGCTTCACAACAGCCGCACTTGGTGGCGAAATAGAAGTCCCTACTCTCGATGGTCGTGTGAACTTGAAGATTCCTTCAGAAACACAAACAGATCGTGTCTTTAGACTTCGTGGAAAAGGAGTTAAACCTGTTCGTGGCGGTATGCAAGGCGATCTCTACTGCACCATCAAGGTAGAAACACCCGTCAAACTCAGCACAGAGCAACGTGATATGCTTCGCAAATTTGGGGAGACTCTAGGCGAAAACCACACTCCTAAACAAGATAGCTGGTTAGGTAAAGCTAAACGGTTTTTTGAAGATTTGGGTAAATAGGTTTGCCACAAAGAAATAGACAAAAAGCACTTCAATTGAAGTGCTTTTTTATTGCCGGAAATAAGGCTGATTGATAGTCGCAAGGAATAACTCAACTGCATATCTTACTAAATACTATTACATGCACTGTTACACCGAATCCTACTGAGATGTTGTCGTCTTTTTCACTTCGCGCCACGGTTGATAGAGTGCGAAATAAGCAATGGCACCCAAAATGCCGGAAAGTCCCATAACAATGGTTAAAAGTCCTTGATTATGGGTCACAATATAACTAGCGATTGCCCCCACAAAGAACTGTAGCGCAGAATTTAGCGCCATTGCAGCCCCCGCTCGATTATAGTTCAGTTCAATCACTTGCGAGATAATGTTATTACCAATAAACCCAGACACACACATCAACAAGAAAGTTGTACTAAAGAAGCCAATTAAGGATTTATCGCCAAAGAGCAGCATAAAAATGCCGGCAATACTAATCCAAATTAACCCAAAAAGAATCAGACCAATCACAGTAAAGCGCTTCAAACAGGCAATATTCAGTAATGCGCTCACAATTACCCCAATGATATTAAGACCGAATAAGAGACTAAATTGAAATTCTGTGAGCCCATATTGCTCTTGATAGAGATACGAAGATCCCGTTACATAGGCAAATACAACGCCTGATGGTAGTGCCACGCCGAGCATCGCTCCGAGCGATCTACGATCTTTTAAAATCAGTAGATAGTTATAGAATGTCTCTCGAATCGTGACATCAGGACGCTCTTCCTTTTTATATGTTTCAGGTAAAAAGAAGAACGTTAAAAACAGTACCATAGAACCAAAGAACGTTAAGACCCAAAATAGCGCTCTCCAGCTTTCAAAGAAGTAGAGAACTCCAACGCCGATCAGAGGTGCTAAGAGCGGTGCGATCATCATAATGACTTGCACTACAGACATCATTACCGCAACCTCTTTACCTTTAAAGACATCACGGATAACTGCTCGTCCTACCACCATACACGCGCCAGCGCCAATGGCTTGAACAAGTCTTAAGAATTGTAATCCTTCGATCGTTGAGACAAAAGTACTGACAATACTGGTGACAGAATAGATCACGGCACCAATTAAAATAATATGTCGACGACCATATTTATCCGACAATGGTCCATAGAACATCATTCCGATACAGAGTCCTGCTAAAAAGAGCGTCAGCGTCTTTTTAACTTCTGCATCTGAGGTTGCTAAGCCCTCTTGAATTTGTAAAAATGCCGGCAAATAGAGATCTATCGACATCGGTGCAAATGCCCCCATCAACGTAATGATGATGACAAGTAATGGGACATTCGGGAGTTTTTTAGGGGTATAAAGTGCCATAGAGTATCGCTTATGAGTAGTGAATCATCAAGAATATAGTAATGACCTTATTCATATGAAGATTCTATCAATGTGAGAAGAGATTGTAGCGGCTCTTGCACCCCGCCATGCATCAATGGATGCTCCTTCGTATGTAGTAAAGAGATATAGGGCTCAATTTTAACGCACCCTCATCGCTCTTTACTGCCCCATCTCTCATTGGTAGCTTGACCAAAAACACATTTCCTAATCTAGAATATTTTCATATTTCGGATTAATCATCCACCTCGAGATGAGAATGAGAATTATAACACATTTTTTACAGCATCTTAATGCACCCACACTCACCCACGATTAAAACAAAATGCACTTCCCTGCCTTAATCTTGCCATTTCCGCTTTGCCATGGATTTGTGCATATCTTTGTGTTACTAGATGCGCTAAAATGGAGTCCAAATTTTTCTTTAAAAGTTGCCGAATTTAAAAGTTACGGGAATCATTAAAGATGATGACACTCGTAACGATGCACTATTGCAATGCTCGTTTCAGAGCGTTATAACCGCAATTTGCCAATAATCAATAAGAAAATTTCCTTCAATCGATAATTATAGAGAATTGAGATAATAAGAATGATTCAGATCTACAATAGTCTAACGCGCCAAAAAGAAGCCTTTGTTCCTCTTCAGGAAAATCATATCAATATGTATGTTTGTGGAATGACCGTTTATGATTACTGTCACATTGGTCATGCACGCTCTTTAGTCGCGTTTGATATGATCAATCGTTATTTCCGTCATCGTGGTTATTCTATGAAATTTGTGCGTAATATTACGGATATTGATGACAAAATTATTGCACGCGCAAATGAAAGAGGCATTACGATTTCTGAGCTTACCGCCGAATTCATTACAAAAATGAATGAAGATTGTGACGCTCTTAACATCTTAAAACCTGACCAAGAACCTCGTGCCACAGACCACATTGCCGGCATGCTCGCAATGATTGCGACATTGATCGAAAAAGGGCTCGCGTACCCAGCAGATAATGGCGATGTTTATTACCGTGTTCGTGAATTCAAAGAATATGGAAAACTTTCCAATCAATCTATTGATGAACTTCGCTCTGGTGAGCGTATTGCGATTGACCAATTTAAAGAAGATCCTTTAGACTTCGTGCTTTGGAAACATGCAAAAGCAGGAGAACCTGCTTGGGATTCACCTTATGGTCCTGGTCGTCCTGGCTGGCATATTGAGTGTTCAGTGATGAGCGCCGAAGAACTTGGCACGCATTTTGATATTCATGGCGGCGGAATGGATCTTAAATTCCCACATCATGAATGCGAAATTGCCCAATCAGAAGGCTGCCATGATCACCCGATGGCAAACTACTGGATGCATAATGGCTTTATCAATATTGATAATGAAAAAATGAGTAAGTCTTTAGGTAACTTCTTCACGATTCGCGAGATCTTAGAGACATATCCGGCAGAAGTGCTTCGTTTCTTCATCTTAAATGCACACTATCGTAGCCATATTAACTACTCAGATGAAACCATCGCACAAGCGGGTAATGGTCTTCGTAGACTCTATACTGCCCTCAATAATACGCCTGAGAATATTCCTGCATTACCACAAAGTCATCCATTAATGGATAAATTCTATGCAGCAATGAATGATGACTTTAATTCTCCTTTAGCGATCTCCATATTATATGAAATCGCATCGGTATATAATAAAACAGGAGATGCCCTTCATTTTACGCTCTTAAAAGAACTCGGGGGTGTATTAGGGATTCTACAGCAGACACCTGCTGCATTCCTACAAGGGGATAAAGAGGATCTTGACGTCGATATCGATGCTTTGATTCTTGCTAGAAATCGTGCAAGAGAAGAAAAGAACTGGGCTGAGTCAGATCGTATTCGTGATGAGCTGACCGCGCTTGGTATTGCACTTGAAGATAAAAATGGACAAACAACTTGGAGAAAAATATGATTAATCCAGAAACAGGGGAAGCGCTCGTCGAATTCCCAACACATTTCTCATTTAAAGTCACTGGCGCAAATAGCGATGATTTTGAAGAGACAATTATTGCCCTCATGACCCAAGTAGATTCAAAACTTGATCATGACCGCATTAAACGTAACTTAAGCAAAACTGGTAAATACCTCTCTCTCACGATTGATGTATTTGTAACTGAACAAGGTCATATCGATAAAGTATATGAGCTCCTTAAAGATGAGAAAAAAGTACTCTTTGCGATCTAATTCAAACGATTCATCGCAATAAAATCAACATCAAAAAAACGGCACATGCTTAAAACAGTGCCGTTTTTCTCGCCTAAATATTTCATCTCAGTGTTTTATCGAGGCAATGAAGTTTAACTTCACAATTCTCCTATGAATACCTAACCTACTGTCCGATACGCTTCTTCATAGGTTGCTCGATACCCTGCTTTATCTCGATACGTTTTTCACCATCTATTGGGATCATTTCAAATCCCGCTTTTTGCAGTAGCATTACTAGCCCCTCTTCCCCAAAAAGATGCATTGCACCTACCGCAATAAAGAATGTTTCATTATCATCTAATTGTGCGAGCATCTCAGGAATACGACTTGCCCATACCAGATTTCGTGCTTCCAACATCGCATAATCAAATGCCTGCCAATATTCTGGGTCAATTTCAGGATAAGGAATCACTTCCTCCATCTCTTCAACAGTTGCCAAAAATGCTTTCACATCATTCGCCATATAGGTTCTGATCAGTGCTTGCTGATAAACTTGTGCCTTTTCCCTCTCTTGAATAATCACCTCGATTAAGGCAACTGTCTGTGCATCTGTCATTTCAATAAATGGCTTTAAGGATTCTTCTACACTCTCCAATCCTTGATTAGGCATATTGAGTCTATTGGCCACATCTTTCAAACGCGTTTCCATCCCAAATTCTGGGGAATACTCTCCACCGATATCCAGTAGTAAAAACATCAAAATCCCTTTATTCGTCACGACGCCGTGATTCAAGGTAGGAATTCCTCGATCCAGCAAGAAATCTTGTAACACTTTTGTATTACTTTCATCAAAGCGCTCAGATAATGGGATTAACCCCGGCTGAATCATTAACCCTGTAACTGGCGCTGTCATAGCCGCCTCTTCTGCCATACTTGCAAATATCATCTGATTCTCTGTAATCAAACGATCGCTCATCACTAACTGCGTCTCTACAGCTGGTGACAATATCATCTCTTTAGGTCCGATATGTACAGTACCGAGCAAGCTAGCAATACGCTCACCATCTTTACGGATCTCCCATAAAAAGGATTCTGAAGGATCCGCCAAATCCTTAGCCATTACAATGGGCATCAATATCATCATGAGAATGGATAACGACGCAATATACCCTGTTTTAATTCGTTTTAACATTTTTACGTTCCTCGAGATTTTACAAGCTTCATCATACCGATAATCGCGCTACTTCTCGACCTTTTAACGCTCTCTAATCACGTTCATTTATGCAAAGTCACATGATGATGACAAGAATTATTTTCGCATCAGTAGATGCTGATGAATAGGTCTTATTGCCGGCATTTAACGCAGAGGTAATGCGGTTTCGGCACTAAAACATCCAACATCCTCTTACTAATGAATACGAATACGTTCTATAACATACTCATCGCAACATAAAATGAGCCTATAAAAAAGCGTCATCTTCATGTGAAGTGACGCTTTTTTATAGAATGTCATTTACAAGCAAGGTTATCAGGATATCCACCATAAACCATAATACTAATGCATCCTGGGCCCTACTAATTACGCTTTATTCAATATGGTTTTTACCCACGCTTCATACGCTCCGACCCACTTTTCTAAATGCGCTTTTGTCCCACTGTCTAAAATCTTGTGCTCGTCATCAAAAAGCCCCTCAAAATATCGCACATATGCTTCTGGCTGGGTCATTGTTTGGATATTTAAAAAGGATAGTACTTGACGAAGATGTTGCTGTGCAACTGCCGTTCCTATTGCACCCATACTTGTTCCCAGTATCCCCGCAGGCTTATTGCCCCACACGCCCTCACCACCAGGTCTTGAGCCGATATCGAGCGCATTCTTTAAAACACCGGGAATGGATCGATTATATTCTGGAGTCACAAATATAAGCGCATCAGCATTAGCCACTGATGCTTTAAAGTCCCGCATAGCCGGAGTGAAATTGTCATCTAAATCCTGACTATAAAGAGGAAGATCCTTAAGATCAGCAAACTCAACACTAAAATCTTTACTCAAGAGCTGTGTCACCGCTTTACCAAGCGCAAGATTAAACGAACCTTCCCGTAATGAACCAACAATGCATAAAACTTTAATCATTTTAAATCTCCTTCTAATCCTATTTTAAATACCTTTTCAACTCATTGTTTCAACCAGAATATCGAACTTAGAGCCCATTTTAAAGCCTTAAGATTCTTAAGTGCCAAAGTAGTGAAAAAGTGCTATTCTTCAAGACGAATAAAATAAACCTATAAAGTATTAATACCATATTTATGCAAGGGAGATATACCGTATGTCAGGGAATAGCATCGGAAAATTATTTAGTGTCAGCACCGCAGGAGAGAGTCATGGCAAGGCCCTTGTCGCGATCATCGATGGCTGCCCTCCAGGCATTGAAATTAATGAAGAGATGATGCAAGTCGATCTTGATCGTCGTAAACCAGGTCAATCTCGTCATACAACCCAACGACGTGAAGCCGATAAGGTCACGATCCTTGCCGGCGTTTTTGAAGGTAAAACAACGGGGACTTCCATTGCACTTGTGATCGAAAATGAGGATCAACGCTCAAAAGATTATAACGATATTAAAGATCTATTCCGCCCCGGGCACGCAGATTTCACTTACCATCATAAATATGGTTTCCGGGACTATCGCGGCGGGGGGCGCTCGAGCGCAAGAGAAACAGCTATTCGTGTGGCTGCCGGTGCAATTGCTAAGGCCGCTCTTAAAAAGATGTATGGTACCGAAATTTTTGGCTATCTATCACAACTCGGGCCGATTAAGCCCTCTGAATTTAATAAAGATGCGATTGAAACCGAAGGTAACCCCTTCTTCTGGCCATCTCTTAATGATATTCCTGCGCTTGAAACCTATATGGATAACCTCCGAAAATCTGGGGATTCAATTGGTGCCAAAGTCACCGTGATCGCCAACAATCCACCTGTTGGCCTTGGCGAACCTGTATTTGATCGCTTAGATGCGGATATTGCGCATGCAATGATGGGGATCAATGCAGTAAAAGGGGTAGAGATTGGTGATGGCTTTGATTGTGTTGAAGCGCTCGGTACAGAATTCCGTGATGAGATTACCAAGGAAGGCTTTATGTCTAATCATGCCGGCGGCATTTTAGGCGGCATCTCTTCCGGGCAACCGATCATTGCTCATATGGCGCTTAAACCAACTTCAAGCTTACGCCTCGAAGGTAAAACGGTCGATACTGCCGGCAATGAAACCACCGTGATTACAAAAGGTCGTCATGATCCTTGCGTTGGGATTCGCGCAACGCCGATTGCTGAAGCAATGCTCGCAATTGTCTTACTCGATCATGCATTACGTCATCGTGGTCAAACAGGCCAAACAGGCCAAACAGGAATGATGGATCAGTAACCTCTTCTCTTTAAAAAAGAGGTTCGTTGCAAACATATTGATTCAACAAAGAGATTCAACAAAGGGTTCGAGTATCATACTTGAGCCCTTTATCTATATATGAGTGTATGAATATTCTATGCAAGTATTATTGCATCCTACATCCATAGAATAATAGAATATATCTGGTAGGTAGATGACCAAAATCGAGGATGAGTTACTAAAACTTCCCCGAATAACGTCTTCCTATAAAACGGGGGAACCATCATTTCAGAAAAAGATCTTCCATAAAGATTTCATCAATGTACTATTGACCTTAGGGCAACCATTTAATGACGATTCAACCGCGATTATAAAGCGAATATTGAGCCTCTCACTGCATAATACTCAGCCTAAAAAAGGATACTGCATGAATTATCAACGTCTACTCTTCATTCCGCTGCTACTGACTCTGGTCTTTTCTCTCTCAACAGGTGCCTCATTCGCATTTCCTAATGAGATCTCATCAGAAGAACGAATAGAAAAGCTCAATGATATTGAGTTAAAAATTGATGATATTGCGACCCGAAAAAAAGAGCTGCAAAAACAGAGTAATGATAAATCCTTATCAGAAGAAGATCGCGCAGAGCTAACGCAACGTCTACAAACGCTTACTAATCAGAGCCGAGAATTTAACATACTCTTTGAGCAAACCGTTCTAGGCGGTATCGACCTCTCCCTCTTTAACGAGCCTGAGCATGTCGATCCGACTGAAAATCTCAACTATAATTGGCAACAAGAAGTACTACAGATCTTACAACCCTTCTTTGCACAGATGCAGAGAATGACAGAAAAAACGCGCGAGAAAGATCTTTTAATAGAAAATGATAGAGAGCTCACCAAGAAAATTCAAATTGCGGAATCGGGAATTCAAATACTCCAAGGAATTGATAGAACTGCGCTTAATGCAAACTCTCTAAAACTCATCTCTAAAGTCGAAGATGAATGGATTGATCGGCTTAAATCCCTCGAACATCAAAAAAATATCGTCGATCTTAAGCTACAAGATATGACCGATAGCCGGGGATTCTTTGTAAGGTTCACAGATAATCTCTGGGGATTCATGAAGAACGAAGGCCTTGCGATTGCGGTAGCGATTATTCTTTCTGTAGGTTTTTACTATATAGCAAGTCGGCTTATTCTTGTCTTTGCTCGCTACCAACAGCGCGATAAAACGCGTGTTATCAACTTCAAATGGCGTCTATTACTGCTTATTTTACAAGCAATTAATATCGTCTTCTCTCTGGCGATCTTCCTCGTTATTCTTCACACTAGTGGCAATATTATGCTCTTTGGAATCGTGGGACTTATCCTCTTAATGCTCGCGATTAGCTTCCGTACGAAAATTCCTGACTACCTACATCGCCTACGAGTATTTCTCAACTTAGGTCAAGCACGTGAAGGTGAACGAATTATCTATAACGACATCCCTTGGGAAATTGCCAAAATCAACCTCAATAACGTTTACCTCACGAATCCACTATTAGATAATGGTGAGCTTCGCGTGACTATTGACCTCCTCGACAAGCTCTACTCCAGACATACGCTCACTGATGAACTCTGGTTCCCGAGCCGTAAAGGCGACTTCCTACTATTGCCGGACAAACGGATTGTCAAAGTCATTCGCCAAACACCAGAATCAATCTATCTTGATCACGATGGTTCAACCATTGTGATGGGCACCGCGGAATTCTATAAGCTCAAATTTAGTAACTTATCACGCGGCTATAGCTTAACCCTCAATTTTAGTCTAGAAGAATTGCCGGAAAATAGAACGCCCGTAGAAACAATAAAACAGGCAATTACCGCTGTTCTGCAGCAAAAAATGGCAGAAACTGAAGAATCTCTTCCAA
Organism: uncultured Ignatzschineria sp.; assembly: GCA_945639195.1. GTDB lineage: Bacteria > Pseudomonadota > Gammaproteobacteria > Cardiobacteriales > Wohlfahrtiimonadaceae > Ignatzschineria. The sequence goes on from CALZEE010000004.1 coordinate 99,780, forward strand.
CTTCAATCAAAGAAGTTTCTCTCGCTATTCGTCAGCTTTTAAGCAGTAGCACTACCAGCTATCAGATCATTATCGAAATGTCGGCAAACTCAGCAAAGTATTATAAACATGCCAAAGCGGCTTTAAATGATGCCATTATTGAAACAGCTTGTACTAAAGAGTGGCGTTTACTTCTTACTGAAAATGTTTAGCATTGAATCCTTGGAATAAAGGTTCATATTGAATTGATATCCACTTTCCTCTCTTTTCACTTACTGACACTGAAGTGCTAAAGAGAGGAAGCTGTATTGATCAGCTATTTAAGGCAAGCTAGAATCTTTCTCATTCACTACATAGCGCCCCGGCAATATCTTCTATCCTCCGTTAATATATTGAAGTATCTGCAAAGATATCTATATTATTCCACTGCATTTTTGAACCTTTTTACAGAAACAACTTCTCCCTAAAGACTGATTCATAGAGAGAATACAGCTAAAAAAAGGATTTTAACTCAAAAAAAACCCAAAACTTTTTCTTAAAAAGTGGGCGATATTTCATTAAAAAGCAATAAAAATGAACATTGATCAAAAAATGATCAATGTGCTATTTCCCATCAATCTCTGGGTCAGAACATACTCCAGAGTCTTTTTACTACAAATTTACTACACAGAAATCTTCAAATATTAGAGATTATGTTAAATCATAGGTATTTACTATCCTCGCTCACCTATCTATAGAGCAACTATTTCTCTGCTATCATTAAATACTGAAAATCATTAGCACGTAAATACCCATCAACCAAATCCATGACTGCCCCCTAAAATAGGGCGAATTACATACATCAATGACAATCATATGTCAATATTGAGATAGAATTTATTTTTAGTTAGTGTAATAAGGGTCAAAACAACGGAGAAAGGATATTTATGACTCATCAAACAAGAATTGCAGTATTAGGTGCAGGTCCAAGCGGTCTCGCTCAATTAAGAGCTTTTCAAACCCTTCGCGATAGTGGCCAAGAGATCCCAGAAATTGTCTGTTATGAAAAACAAGCCGATTGGGGTGGAATGTGGAGATACAACTGGGAAACCTGTACAGATCGAAATGGCGAGCCCGTACATGGAAGTATGTATCGATTCCTCTGGATCAACGCACCTAAAGAAGCACTCGAGTTTGGTGACTATACCTTTGATGATCATTTCAAAGAACCCCTTCCCTCTTACCTTCCACGCGCAGTCCTTAAAGATTATGTGACTTCACGTGTTGAAAAAAATAATATCCGTCAATATATTCGCTTTAACCATGCTGTACGCTGGGTAGAATATGATGAAACCACCGAGAAATTTACGGTTTCTGTAATGGATCATGAGAATAACAAACTCATCTCTGAAGAGTTCGACTATGTGGTCTGTGCAACCGGTCACTTCTCAACCCCACATATCCCAAGATTTGATGGCTTATCTATGAGCTCAGGGCGTGTGCTTCACTCACATGAATTTAGAGATGCACGTGAATTTAAAGATCAAAACGTCTTGATCATTGGAAGTAGCTACTCTGCGGAAGATATCGGAACACAATGCTTTAAATATGGCGCAAAATCCATCACCTTTAGCTATCGTACGAATCCCATTGGGCATGATTGGCCAAAAGGCTTCTCTGAAGTACCGCTTCTTGTAAAAATGGATGAAAACATTGCACACTTTAAAGATGGCACCAAAAAAGAGATCGATGCAGTAATTCTCTGCACAGGTTTCAAATTTAACTTCCCATTCTTGCACGATAACGTGAGACTCATCGCGTCAGAGAGTATCTACCCTGAAAATCTCTACAAAGGGGTTTGCTTCATCGATAACCCGAAGATGCTCTATGTAGGAATGCAGGATCAGTATTACACATTCAACATGTTTGATACACAAGCATGGTTCGTGCGCGATATCATTATGGGTAAACAAGCCCTCCCTTCAAAAGAAGCAATGCGTAAAGACAGCGAAGCATGGATTGAAAAACTCGCGCAGCAAGAGACAAGCTCAGACTATATTGATTACCAAGCATCATATATTCAAGATATCTTGAAAGAGACGGATTACCCAGATTTCAACGTTTATGAGCAAGGGTTGATCTTAAAGTCATGGCAAGAAGATAAAAAAGAGGACATCATGGGCTTCCGTAATAAGAGCTACAGCTCAACGATTACCGGCACCCTCGCGACAGTTCTTCCAAAACCTTGGTTGGAAATTATGGATGACTCATACAAATCATTCATGGAACAAGACTTCATTGAAGCAGAAGAAGATGCCCTAACAGGTGAACCTGTTAACGGACAATAGCTAAAAATGCCAGTAAGCGGGATTTAAAATGCCGGCAATTGCCGAGAATCCCCTTCTAAAGATCAAAAAAGAGTATTCATAAATGAATACTCTTTTTTATTGCTAGTAAATTATGAGTGTTTACCAACAATAAAAAATAATCAATCACTCCCTAGCCACAACCATTATATAGCCAGCCCCTACTGATTCTGTACTGATAAATACCGCCCAAGTTTCTTAGTCAAGATTTCTTCATAGGGATATTTCCATCTCAAGTTGCAATAGCATACAAAACATATATATTTAATACAAAAGATAGAGAGTATCCATATATATCTAATAGAAAAGGATATTCTCATATTCATATAATTACCCAAAATGTACTGATAACGATAACGAAGGAGCCATCCATGAATGATTTTGTAGAAATCGGTATTTTACAACAACGAAAGATTGAAGCTGAAATCATCAAGCCCATCTACGACATTATGAAACGGGAACTCGGTATAGAGAAAGCGCAAGCGATTATCGCCGAAGCCATCTCCAATGCAGCCATTGAAACAGGGCAAGCTTTCGCAAAGAATACTGAAGGTCCTGTGACACTAGAAAGCTTTGTAGATCTGCAATATCTCTGGCTAAAAGGCAATGCGCTGACCATTGATGTCAAAAATCATAGCCACGGAGAATATCAATATGATGTTACCCGTTGCCGTTATGCAGAAATGTATCACGAGATGGGACTTGGGGAAATTGGCTTCTTACTCTCTTGCAATCGAGATAGCCAATTTATTAAAGGCTATGCACCGGATATTCACTTAGAGAGACCGAAAACAATTATGGAGGGTCATGCTACTTGTGAATTCCATTATCAGGTCATCAATCCGCGCGATAAAGCACTTTCATAAAACAAAACTCCTAATGCATCAGACTCAGAATCCTCAAGACGTAAAAAACCGCCTAAGTATTAAGAAATACGATTCCTACTGACTTAGACGGTTTTATAACACCATTAAGGGCGACTCATCAGCTGATGAGCGCGCTTAATATTTAGGACTAACCCACTTGCTCTTTACTCTCAACTGCGCACGAAGCATCATCATTGAGCGCTGTATGCGGGTTACGACCTGGTTTATATGGGTCATGCGTTGCGGTTAAATCAAGCTTCGCAAAGAGCTCTTTATCCGTAATTTGATCTGCATTTGGTGTCGTTAATAACTTATCACCATAGAAGATCGAGTTTGCACCTGACATAAAGCAAAGCGCTTGAAGCTCTTCACTCATCGTCTCACGCCCTGCTGAAAGACGAACCATTGATTTAGGCATCATGATACGTGCCACTGCGATTGTTCTTAAGAAATCGAAATCATCAACACGTTGATTCCCTTCAAAAGGCGTTCCTTCAATCGGAATTAAGCGGTTAATCGGAACACTCTCTGGCGGCGTTCCCATATTTGCGAGCTGAACGAGCAAAGAGGCTCTATCACGGACAGACTCCCCTAAACCGATAATCCCACCTGAGCAGACCTTAATGCCGGCTTCACGGACGTAATCAAGCGTATCTAAGCGATGCTGATAGTTGTGCGTTGTTACCACGCTTGCATAATACTCAGGCGAAGTATCCAGATTATGATTATAGTAATCAAGCCCAGCTTCCTTCAACTCTGCTGCTTGTGCTCCATCTAAGTGACCTAGCGTCATACAAGTTTCAAGACCTAGCGACTTAACACCTTCGATCATCATCTTAATCATCGGCATATCGCGTGCTTTAGGGTTACGCCATGCAGCGCCCATACAGAAACGGCTCGCACCAGTTTCTTGCGCGGCTTTGGCTTCTTGAATAACTTTTTCAACTTCGAGTAATTTCTCAGGCTCAAGTCCTGTGTCGTAACGTACGCTTTGCGCACAGTACTTACAATCCTCAGAACACTTTCCTGTTTTAATTGAGAGCAATGTACTAACTTGCACTTTCGTTGGATCAAAATTTTGACGATGCACTGTTTGCGCTTCAAAAAGCAATTCAAAAAGTGGTTTTTCAAAGAGCTCGACCGCTTTATCGATCGACCACTGATTCGTGTAATATTCCATTCCCATTCGTTATTATTCCTCCCGCTCATTCGGCGTAAGCGTAACTGCTTACAACGCCATGAACAGATTTTTTAAAGTTCAATATTATACAGATCTATCATAGGAAAAATGTATTTTAATTGTGAATTTATTTCAAGCATACAATAGATCAATCTCTGTCCCTAAGACACTTTAGGAAATGTCTCTCTTAAATTCAACCATATTCTATAAATAAGCAGCTATTCCAAGTCCTTTCAGACTATTTATTTTCGGAATTACACGCCTTTAAAAGCATCAACATCATGATTTTATAGCACTTTATAACCTTTTATGAAGCGTATTCCACCTTAAAGGACTGACATTTCCTGACAAACATAAAATATAATAATCCGCCCTTTAAGCGCTGATTATTAATGATGACCGACAATAAAAAATAGCCACTCAATGGCGGCTATTTTAAACAATTTTACAACACAAACTTTGACTTAAATATCAAAGATCTCATCTTCAGCATCATCAGTGACACTGTTAAGACGATAGTTGGTGTTATCCATCTCTTGGTTTGCATTTTGTGTTTTGTTGAGGTCAAACCAGTTATCCATCCAAGATAATGGGTTCTTCTCAATACGCTTGTAAGGGTTATCAAGTCCTAAGAATTGATAGAGATCTTGAGCATTCCAAAGTACCCACTCATTGAGTAATACTTCATTAAGCCCAACGATTGAACGCCCTTCACTGAAGAGATAACGATTCCAGTCAAACTCTTGCTCAACAACCGCTTTAATAATCTCGTGAATCGCATCTTTATTCTCATGAAGGAGATCAAGCCACTCATCATCCTTAAAGAGGATCTCTAATACCGCTTCATCCATCATGACATGCACTTGCTCATCTTGTGCAATTTTTTGCACGAGTTTTGCGATACCTTGGAAGATATTTTGCTCTGCAAGCGCAAATGTACATGCAAATGAGCTCATAAATTCAATCTTCTCAAGGCAATAAAGTGCAACAAATGCCCTAAATACCACTGATTTGAGCTCTCTAGAATCACGATCAATCTGACCCAATTTATAAAGCGCACCATAACGATCTAACTCGTTAAAGCAATCAATCACCGTCGTTGAACGATTCAACACTTCATCATTACGCATGACTTCTTTGAAGACTTCTTGCGGATCATTAAGACATTGACGAATAATTTCTGAGTACGTTAATGCATGGAGATTTTCCATCTCTGATTGTTTTGACAACATCAACCAAAGCTCTGAGTTCGTCACGAATGGCGCGAAAAGCGGCGCAATTGTGCGTGAAGCTACAGAGTCTAACTCCCACTGGAATGCGAGGGTTTTGACCATGATGTCATAGTTATTTTTAGAACAGTTTAAAAGATCCATTCTTGATTGCTCAAGATTCACTTCATCTTCTGTCCAGTCCATTGATTTCTGTAACTTGTAGAGATCAAAAAGACGTGGATATGGCGTATTGATTGAATCATAGAGCGCGAGTGGCTCACCCAAAAAGAGCGGATATTGGCCTGTTTGCCAGTTATCATTCTTTTGGTTAAAAATAGATGTATCTTGCATAAATTATTGCTCCTTACAAAACGGCGAAGTTGCTATTGCTTCGCCGATTTAATAATAATTTCGTGATTTAAGAGAGGGTTGAGATACCTTAGAGCGTACAAGCTCCCCCTGCACAGCTCTGATCTTCTACTTTCTCATATCCTTCATGCACTATACCTGACGCACTATTTAAATAGTAGCGCGTCTTACATCCTAGCTTCATCATATAAATGAAGTCAGAGAGCAATTGACGACTTGAGATCGTCTGTTGGCTCTGCATATTAAGATAGAGGTCAGCACTAATCGCTTGGCCTGTAAATTTCTGAATGATGGCATACATCTCGATTAAATCCTTAGAATCTAAATTCCAAGCGATATCATAGTATGGTGCAAGTTCATCCATATCAGGGGCTAACAATAAGTTTTTACCTGTATTAGATGTCTTCATCACTTTAAGATTACGAATCGGATAGAGTCCGTTCGTAGTGTTCGTTAATTGCGAGCTCGATTCAACCGGCATCATCGCTTCTAATACAGAGTGACGAATCCCGCCTTGTTCGATAATTTCCTGACGAAGTGCCTCCCAATCATACACAAGTGCTTGTGTGTGAACGGTATCCACATTTCGGTTATAGGTATCGATTGGCAACCAACCTTCTGGATATTTCGTTCGATCAATCCATGGCGCATTCCCTTTCTCTTGAGCGAGTCTTAAACTTGCTTTATGCAAGAAGTAAGAGTGACGCTCTGCGATAAAGTGAATATAGTTTTTACCTTCACGTGAAGCATAGCTCAATTTTTGAAGCGCCATTTCGTGCGCAAGGTTAGTAATCCCCACCCCAATTGAACGACGTGCTTGCGCAGTTGTTTTTAACGAGGCAAATGGATATTCCATAATCTCAATCACGTTATCGATCATGAGCGCACAGTAGTAAGCGACGTCCGCATACTCTTCTTCTGTCACACGACCCACAACGATCGACGCTAATGAGCAAAGACCAATCTCACCCACAGGATCATCTGAATAGAGATCAGGCATACCCGTATATGCTTTTGTTGGTAATGCAATTTCAAGACAAAGATTTGATGAATAGATCGTATCTTTAAACGGTGTGTGACGATTCATCTCATCAATATACGTGAGATAGATTCGACCTGTTTCTGCCGCTTCTGTTAATGATTTCAACGCAATATCACGTGCTTTCACGAAGGTTTTCTTCACAGAGTCATCTGCAGCTAAGCGATCATATTCTGCTTTAAATGCTTCATAATCTTCATCGTAGAAGAGATCGTAAAGTTTAGGGGCATGAAGTAAACTAATTAACATCCAATCTTCATTACGCGCCACTTTCTCAACGAAGTAACGATTCACGATCATTGCATAATCGATATCACGAATACGCTTTTGCGTGATTGTTGTTGGGTTTTTAAGTACGAGAAGATCAAAGATCTCAGGGTCTAAAACGTTAAAGTAAACGGTTGCAGATCCCCCGCGTGATGCTTGCATATTCGCATGCACCGCAGATTGAATCATACGATAGTAAGGCAGTTTTCCTTGATGGACAACGCGCCCTTCTTTAACCGGGTCACCTTTTGAGCGAGTTAAAAGATGCGAGCCAATCCCAGCAGATGCACACGTCATCATATAAGAGATATGGTCTCCTACTGCCAAGCTCTTCACGTTATCATCTACCGTGTAAACACAGCATGATGCATATCCTTTATGAGGTGTACGCATGTTAATCAACATCGGCGTTGGCGTATTGATTTTTAACTCATTTAAATAACGATAGAGCTTTGCGATATCTTGCATTCGACGTTCACGTGGTTGGTTTTGCATATTTTGCATTGCCATTCCCATGAACATAAATTGCGGAGACTCAAGACAATAACCACTTACACGATTATTAATGAGGTAACGATCCTTCATTTGATGAAGCGTTGTGTAGTTGTAGTTGATATCAATATTATGATCGATAATCTCTTCAAGCGCTTCAAGCTCTTCAGGCGTATAGTTCATCACTTCCCAGTGATTTAGCTTCACCATATGCGCATAGAATTCTGCAAGTGTTGGGATTTGACGGAAACCACCAAACGCTTCTTTATAGATCGTTCCGATTAATAAACGCCCTGCCATTTTAAGGTGTTGATGATCTTCACGTTCAACGCAAGCGTCAATCATCGCTTTATGTAGTTCAAGCGTGGTACAGCCATCGTAACATTTACGATATGCTTCTAGCGCAATAGGACTCCAATCCACTTCATAATGCGAAGCAAACTCCGCCCATTTATTAAGTTTTTCGGCATCAAACTTTTCACGTTCGCCATTGCTTTTTACTACGTAATTAATCATCATCAGCACCTATTTAAAGACATTTTAAGAACACAATTCATTAAGCTTTTCACATTACTCTAGAAAATAAATAACCCTACCATCGCCCTTACCGAGAATGGTATGTCTTACGTTATTAGAAGAAGTAATGAAAGAAACTTAATTTTCAATTTTTGAAGTGAGGCTACTATACCACTTATAAAACCTCAAAGTAACCTCACAGAATCGTGCGATTATCATTCACAGCGCTGATTAAGACAGTAATCATGGTTGGTTTCGGGTATTTCTTTTGCGGGAAAAAAAACTTAAATAAATTGCTTGAACTTCCCCCCTTTTTTTGCTTTAAATCTCCGTCAAAATTTCACTTGTTTTTTTGTGAATCACTGATAAATAGGTATGCGTTTGAGCCTCATAAAACTGATAACCGATCTCTTCTTTATCAAGTTCTAAAATTAAATAACCACTTTTACTACCTTCTCTAGGATAACGGATACTCCCAGGATTAAAAATCGTCACTGATTCCTGCATCTCAACTGCCGGCACATGCAGATGCCCATAAAGCCCTATCGTTGCTTTATGCGATTTTGCGCGCTGAAAAACCTCCGCTTGTACGTTTTTATAGTGCGTAATATGCCCGTGCGTCATATAGATTGTAATGCCAGAGATCGTAATCACATTCTCAAGCGGAAACTGTACGCGGCTATTGGGAATCAATGAGAAATCATTATTTCCGGTCACAGCATAAAAATCGAGATCGGTAAAAATAAAAGCCGCCTCTGTAATATCTGCCGCACCATCCCCCAAAAAAATCACTGCGGAGATATCTGCTTCCCAATGTGCAATAATCTCAATCATCTGATTCACATCACCATGTGAATCAGATAACACAAGCACTTTTCCTGACGCTTCGGTCTTGTTCATTTACATGTATCCTTTCTAACAACAAATATCTAAAGATCTAATAATGTCTCAGGATAAGGAAAGTCGGCAGCGGTTAGGGGCGCAGTTTTATAAAAATCTTGTAACTTTGCAATGAGTAACGCACCTCGCCGAGGAATGCCCTCTTGCAGCATTATCAATACCTCTTTCTGAACACGCTGTTGAAACCGTAATCGATCAGGCTCGAAATTGCCGGCAAGATTATCACAACTCACCCCAAATTTTCTGCCACAGGCCTTTGTAAAGAGCCACTCCATTGCTTGCGGTCTTACTTCGTGATTCTCAAATTCTCCTTGCGTCTTCTCATCGCGTCCATCAGGACAATACCAATAGCCAAAATCAACAAGCTGCCGACGCGCTTTCCCGGCAATACACCAATGCGCGATCTCATGTAATCCGCTTTGGAAGAATCCATGTGCAAATATAATTCGATGATGTTTTATTGATTCATCAGCAGGTAGATAGATGGGCTCATCCTCTCCCTTGACTAAAATTGTATTCTCACGAGACAAGAAAGTCTCATTAAATAGACGAATAAGATCTTCATATTGATGGGTCACAATGCTCACAGATGTCATACTCCGACAGATAATAAAAAACAACAGATAGGAAATAACCGCATTTCAAGCGTGATACACAGCGAGCTATTTCACACATCGACACAAATCAATCTCTCAGCGAGATCTCGCGTGCATTAGATCATAAAAACCAGGTTGCAATTTTAACATAAATCAGATTTTTCTGATCCTTCATAAGATTCATCATTTTTAAAAGCATAAATAAAGGTTGATAAAAAGCATAAAAGCCTCAATAGTATCTGTCTGCCGCTATCTCAACCACCCTTTAAGATTACGAGCAATACGAGTTCAAATGCAGCCAAAAGCGATATCTAACTCAGCATCCACATCCGATATTTAAATGCCTTTTATCTCTTAAAATTGAGCCCTTACCCATGCAAAACAGTCTCACCCCAGCCCTCAATAACCGCGCCTCACTCTCGAAAATGGCGATCGCGATGATCCTCTTTGGGTCTGTTGGTTTCTTCTCTCAACGAAGCGGGGTTCCCGCACTCGAGCTCGTATTTATTCGCTGTCTCTGCGCAACCGTATTTTTAGGGTTTTTCTGGTGGAAATCAGGACAATTACGCAGAGAAAAATGGGTCTTATCGGAATTTATACGCATTTTGATTTGCGGCATATTCCTCATTTTAAACTGGATCTACTTCTTTAAAGCGATTGAGGAATCTGGCGTAACAGTCGCGATATCCATCTACCATCTAGCACCTGTCATCGTCATGGTTCTCGGTGCGTTTATCTATAAAGAACGATTAACTCTTCTTCCTGTCTTAGCGATTATTGCTTGCTTCATTGGGACTCTCGCGATTTCAGAAGTAAATAGAACCGGCTCGTTATCAGAGTTTTTCTCAAAAGGTCTTATTTTTGGTGTGCTCTCTGCGCTCTTTTATGCGCTGATGACACTGGTAGGTAAAGGATTTAAAACTGCCAGCTCTTATGCCATTACCACCATCCAAGTGGCCTTTGGTGTTTTATTGTTGCTCCCCTTTGTAGATCTATCTCTCTTTGAAGGGCTTTCTACCATGAATTGGGTCTATATCCTTATTACAGGATTCGTGCATACCGGCATTGTGTTCTATCTCTTCTTTGACTCCATTCGCTATCTCAGCACTCAACTAATCGCCATCTTAGTTTTCCTTGATCCGCTTGTCGCGATATTAATGGATATTGGCATTACAGGCTTTATGCCTTCAATAGAACAATGGATCGGCATTATCCTTATTTTTGGAGGGATGGCATTAACCTTAACCCCTCGTCGCAAAAAGCAGCCTCATAACCCCGCTTAAGTAATACGACAAAATCATTGAAAATAATTTAATTACAATGTGTTACTGTTTCAAAATAAAGTCAAAAGCTCGCTATAAATTGCGGGCTTTTTCATGCTATAATTTCAGACCAATATCGACATGAATAGATCGTTTTATACGCGCTTGATCATAACATCCCGGGCGAGCCCATCAGGGACACTTACTTCAATGTAGGTGGCATCATAAAATAGCGACCAATAAAACCATTCATTTCATGGGCAAACCTATTCCCGCAATAGCTTGAAAAAAACCTGTTTACAGGTAACGCTACTGCTAGTAATACCCGTACATATAATCTATTAAGCTTCACCTCGAACATCTTTATGCGCGATATATGAAAACTCTAAATCGCGACATAATCCTGAATTTAAAGACAACATTATGATCCACTCTAGTCGCGGTATGCTTCTTCCCCTTCTCTGCCTATTTGCAGCGATGATCTCTATTCAAGGCGGCGCAACCCTTGCCAAACAACTCTTTCCGATTGTCGGAGTTGAGGCTGTTACGGCTTATCGCCTCGGATTTAGTGCCATTATCTTATTGCTGATTTTTAAACCGTGGAAACGTAAACTGCAAGTGGGTTATCGTCGCTATCTCATCCTTTATGGATTAGCATTAGGTTCGATGAACTTTCTCTTTTACCAGTCCATTAAAACCATCCCATTAGGCATCGCTGTAGGCTTAGAATTTACAGGTCCGCTTGCTGTCGCACTCTTTTCATCTCGACGAAAAATCGACTTTCTGTGGATCTCTCTTGTTGTAATGGGCTTACTCGCTCTTGTACCTTTTAAAGGCAGCGACAACATTGATATTCCCGGCGTTTTATATGCCTTAAGTGCAGGCGTATGCTGGGCGCTTTACATCATCTTTGGTCAAAAAGCGGGGAACTACTATGGCACGGCAACCGTAGGAATTGGTGCCGCAGTCGCAGCGATCATTTATGTACCTATTGGCATTGCAAGTGGTGGTATTGGGATCTTTGCCCCGGAATATCTGCCCATGGCTCTCACCGTTGCAATTTTAACCTCTGCCATGCCTTATGCGCTAGAGATGATGGCGCTGACCAGAATGCCGGCAAAAACCTTTGGCACGCTCACAAGTTTAGAGCCTGCTATTGCGGCAGTATTTGGCTTTATTATCTTGAGCGAAGTTCTCTCGATGATTCAAGTCATCGGTATCATCGCAATTATTTTAGCCTCACTAGGCGCTTCGCTCTCCTCTGAGAAAAAAATAGAGACTGTTAAAACGAACAATTAGTGAAGATCAACAATGCCATTTAATCAAAAAACCTTGCCAAAAACACCCCCAAGAAACACCGAAAAAAGGGGTGTAAAAATTATTGCAAAGCTCGTAAGCGCCATTTTACTGTTCTTTTTGCTCTTTTTTATGATGAATAATATTGTCAAAAAAGAGGTTATTTTACTCATTGATGAAAAAAATATTCAGCCTAAAAAATGATTTTTTATTGTCACTTTAAAACCCCGAGACTCGCTAGTCGATATCAAATAACCCATAGATTTTAAAAATCAAAAAATCCCCTCTTAAAGCCCCTAAAAATCGGCAACTTATTGAAATATTTTCATTTAAAAGAGTTGACAAAGATTATGGCAAGCATAAAATAACTTCTATTATTAGCCACCTAACCATTTATATGCGCCCTCGAAGTTGTCAAAAATTTAATCAGTCATCTCAATTTGTCTCCCGCTTTTGCATTCTTAACTACCGGGGGCACCACGCCAAAAAATCCTAAGCTTTCTACAAGCTTATTTGGTCGATTTAATTTCAAACTTTAAATCCCAAAATTCAAAAAATTTCAATCTAAGTTCAAAATTTAGGTTCGCATCCCTGCAACCATTTTTAACTTATCAAATCAGTTGTACTTCAAAAAAATAATGGATTTTTTCATGAACAAAGCGTGGATATACGTCGCACTCACAAGTCTTTTTGAGCTTATTTGGCTCTACGGTTTTAATGTTGCAGATACCTGGTGGCACTGGGTTATCATTGGCACATTTGTCCTTTTCGACCTTCACTTCTTAGTCAAAGCCTGCGAAGGCTTACCAACGGGTACCGTCTATGCTGTTTTTGCGGCAAGTGGAACAGTTGGAACTGCCCTAATGGATCACTTTCTCTTCGATGAGACCATTTCATTTGAAATGATGATCTTTATGGGAATCATCCTTGTTGGGGTGTTAGGACTTAATCTATTTGATGTGAACGTAAAAGAAGAGGAGAATGCATAATGGGTGTTTCATTTATATTTGTCGGTTGGATCTTTGTAGCACTTGCTGCAGTCGCTGAATTAATTGGTGTTGTGGGCTTAAGCCTCGTTAGTCAAAAACGAAACTTATTTAACCGTGCACTTTACTACGGTGGGATCTTTGCATCATTTGCCCTCCTCTACTTCTCATTCCGCTACCTTCCTTTAAGTATTGCTTACACAGTATTTACAGGTGCCGGTACTGCTGGTGCAGTAGCCCTTAATATTATGTTCTTTAAAGAGTCTAAAAATATTAAGCGCGTATTGAGTTTAGTTGCGATCATCATCGGTGTTGTTGGCTTACAGTACGTCTCTTCAATGAGCTAGTCAGTCTTCATCAGCACATCAAGCATCAATGCCTCACAAGATACAAGAGAAAAACTTCTCTTCTTGATGACAAAAAAGCAGATCCTAAGGGTCTGCTTTTTTACGTTCAATATAATTTCAATATATATCCTTACTAAATACATCTATATATATCGGCAGCTATCTCGATATGATAATGCCGGCATTCTCCTAGCCATATCATGGCTTTGTTATCTCATTCACATAGCCTGAATCGCAGCAATAACAAACAGCCCTAACTTATAAGCAATAAAGAGCATCATAAGACCGATAAGGAAATTCAACACGCGCCAAGTATTGGGCTTCTTAAAGAAAGGTGCCAAGCGTCTAGCACCATACGCCAATCCGTAGAACCAGATGATAGATGCCGTTAAAGAACCCATCAGAAAAACACCCTTATGTGATTCTTCTAACGTACCGGCAATTCCCCCAATAATAACAATAGTATCAAGATAGACATGGGGATTGAGCAAGGTAATCGCTAATGTCCCAATAATTGCTGATTTTAGTGTTGTCTTGCCACTCATTTCCGCCATATTCATCGTCGCGGTTTGGCCCACACTCTTAAATGATTGATAGGCAAAAAGAAGAATATAAAGCATCCCCAATACCGCGAGTATAATTTGCAAAATCTCATTTTTCGCCACCAAAGTGCCAACTCCTAATATCCCAAGAGACATTAAGGCAAAATCACAGGCAAAGCAGATTGTCGCGACCCAAAAGAGATGATTATTCTGAATCCCCTGCTTCAGGACATACGCATTTTGGGCACCAATGGCAATAATCAATCCCGCTGATAGCATAACCCCTTGCAGATATACCTCTAACAACATCTATTTTTCTCCTCTTTATTATGATAATTAGATCCTAAAAAAGCCTAGTGCATATCTTCATACACTAGGCTTTTATCAGTTACTCTCGAGGTTTCGTCTTTAGATAATACGTCTTATCAAGGGAATTGATGACTTATAATTTCAATTGGCCCTGATCTACCGCTAAAGCTAAGTTATTCACCCCATCTTTCATAGCAAGATGCAATACCTTACGATTAAGTGCGTTAATATCTATCTGCTGATGCTTAAATGCCGAAACCTCTGCCGGTGCAAGTCGGTAGTTTACCTCTCCTTCTGTAGAAAAGATAATTTCCGATGTTTTTCGGTCTGTTACATTCAGTACAACTTTAACCGTAACGACTTCTTCTGTGCCAAAATCAAGAAGATCCGACATCATCTTTCTTCCACCCAAGGTAGACTCAACACTCTTCACTGCGCCACTGACTAAATATTGTGGGGAATTCCCCGCAGTCGACGTACGAGAATCAAGTAATATAAATCGCTGCGTATCTTCCAGTAGAGCGCTCAAAGTCTCATCTGTTGATGCTAGATTCACCATTTCTTGCGAAGAGGGGATCGTTTTCATTGTTACGATATTGGAACCATTTTCCAATTTAATAAAGACAGATTCTCGTTGATAAGGAGAATCGATAGATATCTCTTGATCATAGAATCCTCCTGCCACAACCGGCATTTTTGCCCCTTGATAAATTGTTTTATAAGCATCGACCTTTGTAGGGTTTTCAATTTTAGTCGTTTCCGTCGCACAACCAACAAATAGTAATGCAAACAACGAACAAATAGTTATCTTCTTCATCTCTTTCTGTAATCCTCAACTCAATGGTCTGCTCAAAGTGGTCATAATAATTGAAATATTATACCACCTAATAAAAAACATTAATTATTTCAATTAATTTATATAATAAATATTCTTGTGATTATAATTATTGTAAGTTTTTATTAGAATGTTTTTTATTATGCAAGTGAGATGGCTGTTTAATGAAAGATAAGCCGTAACCCCATTACACAAAAAACAAATAAAATCTTTGGCATATACCACTCATCGGCTCATTTTTATAACATCCTAAGAGAGTCGCAGGCGCTATTCTTTATCTGTTTAAACAAAAAAGCCAAAACGAATTGTTTTGGCTTTTGATTAAGAGAAATGATCTCCTACTTATGAATATAATCAGTAATATTACCTTAAATCGCTTTCGCAAGCTTCTCAGCAAGACCGACATATGTCGCTGGCTCTAATGCTTTAAGCTGCGCTTTAACCGCATCATCAAGCGCTAAAGTATCGATAAATGCACGCATCTCATCGATATTAATACGCTTACCACGCGTGAAGTCTTTAAGCTTCTCGTAAGGGTTTGCAATACCGTCACGGCGCATCACCATCTGCACTGCTTCTCCCAATACTTCCACGTTTGCATTTAAGTCTTTAAGCAATGTTTCATTGCTTACTTCTAGCTTACCGTGGCCTTTTAAGAGGCTGCTAAAGCCAATTAATGTATAACCAAATGCTGAACCAACGCTACGAAGTACCGTTGAGTCACTTAAGTCACGTTGCATTCTTGAGATAGGAAGCTTCTCTGCAAAGTGAAGGAAGAGCGCATTTGCAATACCGAAGTTACCTTCCGCATTTTCGAAATCAATCGGGTTTACTTTATGCGGCATCGTTGATGAACCTACTTCACCGGCAACCGTTCTTTGTTTAAAGAAGTTATGGCTAATGTAGTTCCAGATATCACGTGACCAGTCTACTAAGATCGTATTCACACGCGTCATTGTGTGTGAGAATTCTGCGATATAGTCATGGCACTCAATTTGCGTTGAGTATGGTGTGAAAGTTAACTCAAGATCATTCTCAATGAAGTCTTGGGCAAATGCCGGCCAGTCAAATCCTGGGTAAACTACTGAGTGCGCATTGTAGTTACCTACTGCCCCATTGATTTTCCCTAAATATTCTGTCGCTTTAAGTTGTTTCACTTGGCGCTCTAAGCGGTAGATTACGTTCGCAATCTCTTTACCAAGCGTTGTTGGTGTTGCTGGCTGACCATGCGTTCTTGAAAGCATTGGGATTGCCGCAAACTCATGCGCCATTGTACGCATAGAACCAATCACTTCAGTAAGTTGTGGTAATACCACCTCATTGATAGTGTTTTTGAACATTAAACCATATGAGAGGTTGTTAATGTCTTCAGACGTACAAGTAAAATGTGTGAACTCAGAAGATGCCGCAAGCTCAGGATGATCTTTAACTTGGTTTTTAATCCAATATTCAACCGCTTTTACGTCATGGTTGGTAGATCTTTCGATCTCTTTAACAGCCATCGCATCATCTGCTGAAAAGTTTTCATAAAGCCCTGTTAAGAAAGCTTTTGCTTCTGCGCCAAATGAAGGGATCTCTTTAAAATGGGGCTCTGATGCAAGCTTAATTAACCATTTAACCTCTACCATTACACGGTATTTGATAAGGCCAAACTCACTGACTTCTGTGGTTAAAGGTTTTACACGGCTAGCATAACGGCCATCTAAAGGAGAAATGGATAATACAGAATGAACACTCATGAAATTTCCTTTACTAAGTACGAACACGAGTTGAAGCCATTGCCGCGCTGACGAGCAATAACCAACCCACAATAAAAAAGAGACCGCCGATCGGCGTCACTAATCCTAAGTTTTTCACCGTCAGTAATGCAATCGCATAGAGACTGCCGGAGAATAAAAGCGTGCCAACTAAAAAAGCAAAACCTGCATAGAGCAGGCATTTTTTTGAATTCAATAAACGTAATAAGATTCCAACGGCAATAAGCGCAAGTGCATGGAACATCTGATACTGCACTGCCGTATTCCAGATAGCCGCGCCTCTCTCAGCGAGTAACGGGCTGAGTGCATGCGCACCAAATGCACCAATCATCACAGCAAGCCCTGCAAAAACGGCGCCCACTACAATAAAAAATTGGCTCATACCATGACTACTTTCAATCTGCTGCATTGTCTATTCCTATCTTTTTTGCCTGATATCTCAATCGGGCAACGATGGTCTACTCTTTAGAATCTGCGCTATGCCACGGATGAACCGTGATAGCGCATCTTCCGCTTGATATCTCTATTTAAACGCACGCGCCAAAAGATGATCAATCGGACTAACATCTGGTCTTGCAATCACGGCATGATCTTTATAAACCACAATAGGTCGTTCAATCACAATAGGATTAGCAATCACAAAGGCGACTTTTTCTTCATCGCTAAGCGTAAACCACTCAAGCGCGATCTCTCTGAAGGCTGCTTCTTTTTGACGAATAATCCCATCAATACCGAGCCCTAAATCCGCGAGTAATTTTTGAATCATGGAAGGCGTTAAAGGCGCTTCTAAATAATTGATTACTTCGTAAGACACGCCCTTTTCATCGAGGTAAGCTTTCGCTGCACGTGCTTTAGAACAATCACCATTATAATAAATTTGCCACATAATGAAGGTTAACCCTTTTTAGAATCTGATGAGTACAAAACGGCGGTGAGAATCCCCCCTCGATGACCACAATAAGACGTAATCATGAATGGCGCCAAAATCTCTTTTAAGACTTTAGCAATAGATTCAATTAGCTAAGTTTTTGTATGATTAATTTTGCCTATAGCGTACCATTTTAAAGCCCTTTTGGGTACTCTGAAACTCAGAAATCCCACAAGATTTCTCTCGCAGGATCAATTACAACACGCCCTTTACGCTTTATCACACCTTTACTGATGGGCTATAGAGAATCATCAATCTCTGGCTCACAAATATAGAGCCATGCACTACCCGTTTCTATCACCACTGATACAGTTTCTTCAAGCGCTCGATTCGAGTAGGTTAAGCCCCGCCCCAATGGCAACGTATAATCACTCAACGGCCATTTAACGCCGGATAAAGTTAAGCCTTTAAGATCGGTTAAGGCAATCACGCTGACAAGACTTTCAAATAACGCCGGCATTTTATAATGCTCGCCCGCATGTAAATACTGCATTCTCTGTGCGCCATTCGTATGTTGAAATTGAACCCCTGGATATTGCACCGGCAAGAAGAGTAATGCCATTTGATGGTCGATCCTGCCCCCGATACCGCCCAAAATCAGAATCTCCGAAACGCCTCTCGCTATGGCCATACTAATCGCGAGTTCCGTATCGATCTCGTCTTTATCCACCGGATACGGAATTTTCTCACCATAATGCGCCGCATCTACCACCAAGCCTTCGCTAGAATCAAAATCCCCTACCCAAAGATCAACACCATGTGGGAAATGAGATGCTTTATCAATCCCTTTATCCACGGCAATCACAAAGCTATCGATAAGCCAATTAGGATAATAGCGCTGAATATGGGTAAAATCGACCGCCCCAGGAAGCAGGAGGATTGCACGTTGATGCGAAGAAGCCTGAGCGTTTTGGGGCATAATGTCATCTCTTATAAAACCGCCTTAAAAGTATTTCGAAGGTATTTCGAAGGTATTTCAAAATGTTTCAAAGGTGTTTCGAAGGTATTTGGGGAATGATATAGAACTAAGGTTTTTGAATCTCGGGTAAAACATCAATCACGCGGCTCGCTGGAATATCAGAGATCACCTCTGCACGCTTTGGCGTAAAGATGAGCGTTGTTAGCTCGGCATTGAGCGGTACCCATTCGAGCGTTTTAATACGCATCAAAGCAATGACCGGCACATGCACCGCATTCGCAAGATGCATAACGGCCGTTTCAACAGAGATAATCAAATCACAAGCTTCCAGCATTGCCGGCAATTCAAAGTAATTCTCAAGCGCACTAAATGGCACCGTATTTTTCAAATTGTGAGTGTTAATCAAGGCTTCAATCTCTGGGAAGATCTCAGGAATACCGTTAATGATAAAGAACGTCTCTTGCCATTGAGGCTGCGCCTGCATGAGTTCAATAAGCTCCCGGACTTGGTCAAGCTTCCATGATCTGCGAGGATTTTTGGCAATATGGTTAATAAAGACAATCGGCTGATCTGCTTTTACGCCCCATGTTTGTAATTGCGCTTTTGCGTGATCTTGCCATTTTTGTGGAATATCTACAAATGGGTAACGATCCTCTTTAAAGAGCATAATACCGCCAATCTGTGCAAACCAATAACCATAATCATCACTAATATGACGCTCATCCCCTTGATAAGGCTTCACGATCTCAATCAATGCATCGAGCTTCTTAAGGTCTTGTTTCTGTTTTAGTTGATACCATTTATAGCGGATATCCATCCCCATCGCAAAACCACGGTCCCCGGCAATATCTCTGGCTAGTCCTGCCCCATTTAAAGAAGCCAACGTTTCAATCGACACCACAATCGGATATTGTTTGGCTTTTGCCTCTAACACACTGGCCGCTCTTAATGCCGGAGAATAGTTCTCGCGATACACTTTATTGAAAAAGGCACACTCTTCTGCCCAATCGTAGAGCGAGTATTTCTTTAAGAAAGGCCATTTTTTGGGATCATTCGTACAACGGACTTCTTCAATGAAGAGATCCACTTCTAAATGCGGGTACGCTTCTTTAAAGGCCTTAAAACCATTTTGTAAGTAGGTGAAATCACCAATGGCTAAATGAGCAATAAAGAGAATACGTTGAGATTCTGCCAGTAACTTTGCCGGCACTTTTCCAAGTTGAAGTTTTCGGCGCATTAAAATGTGTGGCTCACCACCATCGAGGAATGTCTCGCCTTCTGTTTTAAATTGATACGCTTCATAAAATCCTTTTGACGCAATCTGCGCATGAAGAATCACGTCTGGACTCTCTGCCAAAATTGCGCATTTCTTCAAGGCTTCACGGAGCATAAGTGCGCCAAGTTTTTGGCCGCGATAATCTTTTAAAATCGCCACCCGGCCAATCTGATATTCACCCTCAGGATTTAAGAAGAAACGCAACGTGCCAATAGGCCCTTTTTCCTCGTCTGCTGCATCAAAAAGCACTAAATGCCAAGAGGCTTGATCCATCTCATCGTGATCAATCTCAGCAGGAAAGCCTTGCTCTTTAGTAAAGACCGCATCACGCACGGATAATGCTGCTTGAAACAGAGGAGATTCTTCCCCTTTAATCCAGGTAAATTTCATATTGATAACCCTTTCAGAATAACCGTTTAATCCTACCAAAAATGCGCACTTTTTGCAGTTAAAATACGATTCATTCCTAAAATCTGTATAATTAAGCCCTAAGATATTTTTTACCAGAATTTTATACTGCATGATCTGTCAATTATCGAGGTCATCATCTATAAACTTCCGGGATTTCGAAAACCTTATCAGGTTCACCTATTTTTTTACGGCGGTTGCCAGCATCGATCACTCAATAACAATGGGGGATCAGTATAAAATTGGCTACCGTTCGTATTTCTTTATTGAGACTTTTACAAGAGGCTAACAAAACATGAGTTTTGCAAAAGTACCTGCTGCTAACGATTTAGCAAAAATTACCGAAGACTTTAACTGTGTGATCGAGATTCCTGCAGAATCTGATCCTGTAAAATATGAAGTAGATCACGAAACAGATCTTATCTGGGTTGACCGCTTTGTAGGCACCAACATGCGTTACCCTGCAAACTACGGTTTCATCCCAAATACACTTTGTGATGATGGTGACCCACTTGACGTATTAGTTGTAACGCCATTCCCATTAATTCATGGTGCAGTTGTTCGTTGCCGCCCACTTGGCGTATTAAACATGGTTGATGAATCAGGTGGCGATGCAAAATTAATTGCAGTTCCTGTAAGCAAACTCTGCCCAATGTACGACAACATCCAAGATCTTAAAGATCTTCCACAACTCCTTGTTGACCAAATTGAGTTCTTCTTCCAAAACTACAAAGGTTTAGAGAAAGGCAAATGGGTTAAACTCGACGGTTATGGTGATAAACAAGCTGCTGAAAAAGAGATCCTTAACTCTCTTGAACTTTTCAACAGCAAAAACGCTTAAATCATCATAGCGATCATCAGAATGACCGCTTAAAAAGTGGCTTCAGATGCTAAATAAACTAAAGCGCCTCATAAATATTAATATTTATGAGGCGCTTTTTTATTGCCGAAGTAATACAACTAAGCCTCTTTACGATAACATCTTACGCGCTCTAAAAATACATAAATCCAGCCTTACCCCCTCTTTTTTGTCGCAATAAAAAGGCGCTTTTCAGCGCCTTCTTTTATTCTTAATTTTACTGACAAATGCATGAAAAACAAAATTTATCTCCAGCTTAGAGCTCAGTGCATTAAAAATACTTATCAACAAAAATATTTCTTCAAGTGACTAGGTTTACCCATTATCCAACTGATATAATTAATACATTATATATAATATATAAAATAAACTAATTCAACTATTATCATCATATATACCAACATGATTATCGCTTCATCAATCCCACAAGCTTCATACCCACAAGCATCGCCGCTACAAAGACAACGCCTTCCCACAAGCCTCGGCCTAAAAGTACCATCGCAGGTCCTGGGCAGATTCCGACTAGCCCCCAGCCCACACCAAAGATTAAGCCGCCAAGCACAAGCTCTTTATTAATCTTGCTATTGGTCGGGAAATTAAGGGGTTGTCCGAGCAATGTCTTTTTACGTCGACGCGCAATTATTACGCCAACAAAAGAGACGCCTAACGCGCCAATCATTACCCAGAGAAGAGACGGATTCCATGCCCCAAAAGGATCTAAAAACCCCTGTACAACGGCAGGATTCGCCATGCCAGAATAGAGTAAACCAATGCCAAAAAGGAGTCCTGAAATAAACGGTATTAATAATCTCATCTTAAGCTCCTATTAAGTGTTTAAGGATAAAGACAGAGACACCGCCCGCGACCATAAAGAGCATCGTAATCACTAATGAGCCCGGTGCAAAGCGAGAAATACCACAAATACTATGGCCACTGGTACAACCAGAGCCTAAGGCAGAACCAATTCCGACTAATAATCCGCCGCCAATTAAGAGCGGTAAAGAGCTCGTCACTTCAACCACTGGGAGCGAGCCCGCAGTAAAGAGATAAATCCAAGGGGAGATAAGAAGCCCCACCACAAAAAGAATCCGCCAATCGGTGATTCCTTTACGGCTAAGAAGATTAGCGACAATGCCACTAACCCCCATAATTCGGCCAAGACCGAGTAAAAACAATACTGCTGATAAACCAATAAGCACACCACCAATTAAGGCGGGTAGCGAAAACCATGTCATTATTTGGGATTCTCCGTAGGACAGAATAACTGATAGACACAGTGTAATAAGGTTAAAACTTTAGGGTCATCTACAGAGTAATAGATCCATTTTCCTTCGCGCCTCGTATTTACAAGATTATCCGCCCGAAGAACGCCAAGTTGTTGAGAGAGGGTGGGTTGCTGTATGCCAGTGATCTCTTCTAGGCTAGAAACTGTATATTCCCCTTGGCTCAAATGGCATAAGAGTAATAAACGATCTTCATTCCCAAAACGCTTTAAAAATGTTGTTGCTTCTAACGCGCCTGCTCTCATCTCTTCAATATTCAACATGGTACCTCTACCTATTCTCTGTTTGATTCTCTACTCTCACTCTTCAATGAATTTCGCCTTAAAATAAGACCTTATACACCGACTTAACAGTGCTTTAAAACAACTCTTACGAGCAATTACTTGAAAACATCTAGAGTGTAATATAGAATACATTATATAAAAAAACAATCTATTTGAAGATACTTTATATCTCCCACAATGATGACCTCGCTTCCTACACCGATTTCATCCTTTTAAAAATCATTCTTTTATTATCAAAGGGGATTTTCAAAAGCTGTGGTTACAACATATCGCAATCACTTCAATAGTTTGCCATCTGCTTTTTTTATGCTGTTATCTTTATCTGTTACGACTAATAATATGACTGCTACAACAGAATCTATACTGTTGTTACCTGCCCTTATAATTTATTTTCTTGCGAGTTTATCGCTTATTTTATGCGCGATTGAAGCTATCAATAGCGCTTTATGTTTTATTCAATTCATTCGAGATCGTTGGTTATATTTGATCTCTTTTCCTCATTATGATGCCGTATCAAAGAGCGAGAGATATTGTCCGTATCCTTCTTTCTCCAGATCTTCTTTTGGGATAAATCGTAGTGCTGCAGAGTTAATGCAGTAACGCAATCCACCAGATACCACTGGGCCATCGTTAAAGACATGCCCTAAATGAGAGTCTGCTGTTTGGCTTCGAACTTCCGTTCGCACATACCCATAAGAGGTATCTTGATGCTCTGTGATTTCTGATGCTTCAATCGGCTTTGAAAATGCTGGCCAGCCACAGCCCGCATCAAATTTATCAGTAGATGAAAACAATGCTTCTCCCGATACGATATCTACATAGATTCCTTCAATAAAATGCTGGTCGTATTCGCCCTCAAAAGGAGGCTCTGTACCACTCTCTTGTGTTACGTAATATTGCATATCCGTTAAACGCGCTTTTAATGCTTTTTTCGAATCACTCATATTTACTCCCGTTATCTCTATGGTAAACCCTGTATGACTATCGCATAAGATCTAATGATATTCATTACTTAATATTCAACATGACATCATACTGCAAATAGTAATGAGTCGCTTTCCAAAGAATTAATCTAACATCATTTCTTGATAAATTCCTATTACTACCGCCCTCTCGTATGATCTTTCCTCAATTTTCTATTTCCGCCCTAGAGTAGGAGTGCTAAACTAAATCTCTTTTTTACCCTAGAGTGATCCATTCATTATGCTCATTATTGATGTCAGAACCCCCGAAGAATTCGCGCAAGGCCACCTTAAAGGTGCGATCTTGATCGAATATCAACATATCCTCCAAGAGATCTTTAAATATATTGAGTCTAAAGATGACGAAATAGGTCTCTATTGCGCTGCCGGTGCTCGCTCTGGATTTGCCGCGTATGTCTTAGAACAACATGGTTTTACCAATGCGACAAATCTTGGCGGATATCTCGATATTATCTATCAACACCCTGAATTGAAATAGCAGCGCAATAATTGATCGCTCAGCGCACACTTTGTATACATTGCGCCCTATTAAGGTCAATGAGTTAGGCGCTGAATCAGTTTTAGGGCTTTTAGGTTTTAAGCGATCTTTTTAAAAAACGTTTCAATATTATTAAGTAATCTTGCCGTTTTATCGTCGTTTCCTAACTAACCGATATGGACTTCCTGAGATGGGATATCCTCACATCAAACTGACTTGCACGGCGTCGGATTTAACTAGCACCGTGCTTCTCTAATTCCGCTCGCAGACTTTTAAAAGCCTTCCGCTTTTAATCTCCATTATACAAATGCCGGAGCTTTACCTTGCTGCGCGGGGTTTATATAAGTATGCACACATTCTTTCCTGCTTTGAGAATGCCGGCAATCTCCGTATCAAACGCACTTGCACGGCGTCGGGTATCACTATCATCGTGCTTCTCTGATCCGGCTCGCCGACTTTTAAAAGCCTTCCGCTTTTAATCTCTATTATACAAATGCCGGAGTTTTACCTTGCTGGCGCGGGGTTTATATAAGCATGCACACATTCTTTCTTGCTTTGAGAATGCCGGGAATACCCGCCTCAAACGAACTTGCACGGGGTCGGATTTAACTAGCATCGTGCTTCTCTAATTTCGCTCGCCGACTTTCAAAAGCCGTTGGCTTTTAATCTCTATTATACAAATGCCGGAGCTTTACCTTGCTGCGCGGGGTTTATATAAGTATGCACAAATTCTTTCCTGCTTTGAGAATGCCGGAACTTTTATCTAAGGTTTAGCTCAGAATATTGGCAGAAAGTAACGGCTCTGAGAATGCCGGGGATATCGTGAAGGAATATTGACCTCAACCACTATTTTAGAGCGAGAATTGGATGATCTTCAATAAACTTCTGTCTTGATCATCAGGAATCCTTTACAATTTAACGATATTTAATGACTTATTGATATCCGCTATAAAACCGTCTGAATATCATCGATTCTTCAGGGGGAATGATTGTAGCGGATCTTCAAGATTTTAATCTTTTCACATTACAGTAAAGCATCTTTAAAACTATGAGCATCTTTATTACAATCTTCGTCATTATTCTTTTGATTGCGCTTTCGAGCTCGCTTCATAAAATTGTGCCGTTTAAACTGCCCCTTCCTTTTATTCAAATTATTTTAGGTGCCGTTGTCTCTTGGCCTCATAGTGGCTTTCATGTCACCTTTGATCCTGAGCTCTTTATGCTCCTCTTTATTCCGCCACTGCTCTTTGAAGATGGCCGAAAGATGCCGCTACGGGAGTTTTTAAATACCGGGCGTGAGATTATCAGCTTAGCGTTGATCCTTGTCTTTGTGACGGTGATTGGCCTTGGCTATATTATCTATTACTTTATGCCAGAGATGACACTTCCTGTCGCCTTTGCGCTCGCAGCTATTCTCTCTCCTACAGACGCCGTTGCGCTTTCGAGCATTGTCGGGAAAGGCCGTCTTTCGCATCGCTTAATGCAAGTGCTAGAGGGCGAAGCCTTGATGAATGATGCCTCGGCGCTTGTTTCTCTCAAATTCGCCATTGCCGTTGCACTCGGCGTTACTGCGCTCTCATCCTTTGATGATTATATGATCCTTAGTATTACCTTCCTGAAAATGGCAGTTGGCGGGATTATCGTAGGGATTGCCTTTGCCTGGGCATATATCAAATTTATCCTGCTCTTAGGCAAGCTCCAAGGCGATGAGATGGGCTCGCAGATGATTCTGTTGATGCTACTCCCTTTTGGTGCATACGCCATTGCCGAGATCTTAGATCTTTCCGGCATTTTATCTGCGGTTGTTGCCGGGATGACTGTAGGTTACTCTAAGTTCCTGCAAACTACCCCCGTACAAGTGCGTCTGCGTGCGAATAGTGTCTGGGGCTTGCTCGAGTATCTCTTAAATGGTGCGGTATTCTTAATGTTAGGATTACAAATCCCTAATATCTTTAAAGATACCTATAGCGATGCGATTATTGATTCTACTACGACCTTCACAACGCTCGTGGGCGATATCGTCTTAATCTACTTAGCATTGATGCTCCTTCGCTTCCTCTGGATTTTAACATTACGTTTTATCAGTCCTTACACACCATTTAAAAAACCAATGACCTTTGCCTCGCTCACCTTAAAAGAGATTACGATCCTGACATTCTCTGGTGTTCGCGGAACCGTGACATTAGCCGCAGCGCTCACTATTCCGCTCTTGATTTCAACCAATCCAGATGTGCCTTTCCCGGCACGTTATCAGGTGATCTTCTTAGCGGCCGGCATTATCATTCTCTCCCTTGTTACTGCGACTGCCGTCCTGCCCTTCCTGCTTCGTAAGAAAAAAGGCAGTGAGCCTGCGATTGCGGTAGAGAGCAACCAAGAAGAGAAAGAAGTCCGTACCGTGATTGCCGAAAGTGCAATTAGCGCAGTGAAAGAGAGCGCAAAATCTATGAAGAAAGAGCTTGCGAATAATGAAGAGGAGCAGCTCTTTATCACGCAAATCATGAGCCAAGTGATTAGCGAGATTGAGCAAGTGAATCACATGATTCAAAAAACCAAAGAGAGCGAAGCCATCGAAGTCCATATTCGCCTTGCAGCCATTCGGGCAGAACGCCGTAAGCTTTACGAGCTCAACTCTCAAAAATGCTTAAGTGCAGAGCTCTACGCGAAGCTCCTCTACGAGTTAGATCTCGCAGAAGAACTCATCCTCGGGCGCTCACCGATTCATCCGGATAGCACTAGCCACTAGGAAAACGAAAGACCTCGAATATGAGGTCTTTTTTTATACTTCCATAATGCCGGGATTTCCGAATCAAACGCACTTGCACGGCGTCGGATGTCACTATTATTGTGCTTATCTAATTCAGCGCGCCGACTTTTAAAAGCCTTCAGCTTTTATTCTGCTGGCGTGAGGTTTATATAAGCATGCAAACATTCGATCCAGCTTTGAGAATGCCGGGGATTCCCGCATCAAACGCACTTGCACGGCGTCGGATGTCACTATCATCGTGCTTCTTTGATTCAGCTCGCCGACTTTTAAAAGCCTTCCGCTTTTTAATCATTGTGCTTCTCTAATTCGGTTCGCCGACCTCTAAAAGCCGGCAATAAAAAAGCGCCCCGGGGAACTCGGAGCGCGTTTACTGGATTGCGAAGGTTATTATGGGATGCTTCCTTGCAAACCCTTATCATCCGATGACTTGGCGAGCGTTAGATCAGCGCTTTCCAAGTCCTCGTAATGTTTTCTTAATAACGTGCGTCTTTTGGTTTTTTACCATTTGGCCAGTCATTCACTTTACCCGCGAAGTCTGGTCTTAGCATGTGGGTGAAGAACTCAGAAACGTCTACCGCTTCTTGGTCTGTTAAGACCCCGCCCTGACCCCAAGCGCCGTCTTTATTCACTGCCATTGGCATATTGTATTTCACAAATTGTGCCGCTTTATAAGTACGCGCCATTCCTGCCCCAATGTTGAAGGAATCTGGTCCCCAAAGTGGTGGGAATACCACATTACCGCGAGCATCGACTAAACCTTCGCCGTTATCACCGTGGCAACTTGCGCATTGCGCAGCGTAGATAATACGACCATTGTTTGCATCTGGAACTAAGCTCTCATCCACAGGACCTGAGTTAACTAACTCAACTTTAGCGCCTTCTGGCTGAGAAGCACTCAACCACTCCATGTATGCCACCATTGCCTGCATCTCTTTAGATTCAGGATTAAGCGGTTTACCGTTCATCGAGCGTTGGAAACAACCATTAATACGTCCTTCAATGCTCACGAGTTTACCTGCACGCGGCATCACTTTTGGATATTGTGGCGTTGTGGTGAGGTATGGTGCGCCGTATTGTGCTTTCCCTTCAGCAATATGACAGCTATTACAGTTCATCGTTGCGCCGACATTGTCGGGTAACATTCTTTTTGTCTCATTTAAGAGAAGCTTTCCGTAAAGGATCTGCTCGGCATTAGGCTCATCTACGATAGTGGTATCTGAAGGCACGATATAATGACCAATAGAATTCCCCTCTTTATCCACCATTGGGAAGCTCTCTGGATCTGCTTCTGCAAGCTTGCCTGCAAAGGCATTGCCGGCTAAGCCCAAACTAAAGAGACCGACGACCAATAATGTGATGACTTTTTTAACCGGGGTTGAAGTCGCAACTGACATTGAATTGCTCTCTGATTTTAACGCGAATTTCATAGTTTTCTCTCCCTAGTTTAAGGTCACATTCGGTGCTTTGTTTTGAAGGAATCCACGGATTTCAGCAACATCTTCTGCGCTAACTTCTGGGGATGTATTATTCCAGCTATTGCGAATAAAGTTTATAATCTCCGCCACTTCAATATCACTTAAGTGATTAAAGCCAGGCATTGTGAATGCCATTCTATCTGCAGGTGTTGCCGGCATTTTACCGCCTTCAAGTGTGACTTGAATCACAGATTGGGCATTATTCGCAAGCACCGCACTGTTCATATTCAATGCCGGGAAGATTCTAGGAACCCCTTCACCATCCGCTCTATGGCACGTTGTACAATGTTCTACATAAAGGAGCGCCCCTTTATCTGAGTATTGACCTGAAAGCAGCGCATCTGTTGTGACGTCTGTTTTATCAGGGAACTCAAGAATTTTATTGGGTGCTGGGCTAAGTTGTTTTAAGTATGCTGCCGTTGCTTGGAGATCTTCATCCGTCCAATATTGCGAGCTATGCTCAACCACATCTGCCATTGCGCCGAATGCAATCACTTTATCGGTACGACCCGTTTTAAGGAATTCTACGATATCCGCATCACTCCAAAGTTTAAGCCCTTGCGCTTCGCCACGTAAGCTCTTTGCTCTCCAGCCATCAATTAATGCGCCTGAGAGGAATCTGTTAGAGCCATCGTTGTAAAGTGCTTCTTCTTGGTAACCCAATCCACGCGGTGTATGACACGCGCCGCAGTGCCCAGGACCTTCTACAAGGTATGCACCGTGGTTCTCAACGTCTGAAAGCGCAGGATCTGCTGCAAATTCACGAATCGGTGAGAAGAGGAACTGCCAGTAAGCCACCGGCCAACGCATGCTCATAACCCATGGGAATGTGCTGTCTGCGTTCGCTTTTTTAACAGGTTCTACTTTAAGCATAAAGTATGCATAAAGCGCTTCCATATCGTCATCAGACATCAATACATAAGAAGTGTAAGGCATTGCAGGATAAAGCGGTGCATCATCCTTTCTTACGCCGTGCTTCACTGAGTTTGTAAACTCCGTTAAGCTGTAGCTTCCAATACCGGTCTCTAAGTCAGGGGTAATGTTTGTTGAGTAGATAGCCCCAAAAGGTGTCTGCATCGCAAGACCACCGGCATATTCAGGGTCTCCGGCAACGGTATGACATGCCGCACAGTCAGAAAGACGTGCAAGATACTCACCTTTCTCGATTAATGCTGCATCATATTTGATTTCTGCAACATTGCTTGGCGCTGGTGCTTTACGGGATTTCACTAATAGTGATGAGCCTGCATAAGCGGCAATAAAACCGATCACACCGATTGCGACCAGCCAACTGACGATCTTCTTCATAATCTTTTCCCCTCTAAAGAGACTTAAACGTCTTAATACTTCGATATACCTTAATGTTTGAGCATCCTAGTTTACTGAAAGTATGAAATCGGCAATAGCCTATCCATCTGGGGGGGTTGACATTTCAATTTCTGCTTTTTGGCATTTATAGCACCATTACATCAATAAGTTAAAATTTCTGTAAATTATTCTTGTTCGACACTTTGCATAATCTTTATCATTTAAAGCCCGAAATAGATCGTGTGCGCATGATCTTCATCAAGTAGATTTTTTGTGGCTTTTAAAAAAGTTAGCAATCCCGTTGTTTTAGCGCCTTATCATCATGATCTGTTAACTTAATTATAAAATACAGATAAATTTACGTAGCAAAATGGCTTGCACGGCGTCGGATTTAACTAGCATCGTGCTACCCTGATTCGGCGCGCCGACTTTTAAAAGCCTTCAGCTTTTAATCCCCCCAAAAATACTCATAAAGCGACAGCTTTTACCTAACTGCCCGCATAAAAAAAGCCCTGATGACAATTCATCAGGGCTCTCTTATAGATATACAAATGAGCGTTTCTTTCTTTTTAACGTATTGATATACCTACTTTCTAACGCTATTTGGAGATAGGGTTAATTGAAATCGACTACTCGTAGAAGTGACCACGTTGACGGAGAAGCTCACGATTTAATTCGTTGTTTTTCTCGAACGCTGCACGTCCGTGCATCCAGAATTCGTTGTTAAGTACAACAAGGTTACCCACTGGTAATGCAAGCTCGATCACGCTCTTATCTGATTCGATTGATTGTGAAAGCGCTTTAAGGAATTTCGCTTCTTCAATTGTCTCAGGATATGCGAACTGGTCGATGAAGCAGATGCATGGCTTGTTGTTTTTGAGGAAGAAGAGCTTACGGTGTACAATCTCTTGTACGTTTTTGCTTGGTGGTGCGATGTATTGGAACTTATGCTCACCAAGTGGGCTCTTGTGGAATTTGTCGAGCTCTGCCCAGTCGTCTAAGTGAAGTAAACGGCTCTCTCCACCTACTGCATTCTCTTCGATCATCTTCATCATGAGCAACCAGTCAGTTGCTTCACTTACGAATGTACCATCTGTATGCATTGTGAAGAGACGATATGCTTGACGTAAGTATGAGTCACTGCTGTCAGTATCTTTTACTGCGAAGCGTGCATAGTATTTACCCGTCATTGAGTCAAAGTTAGAGATCCCCACTAAGTGTGCGATCGCTGTTGAGAAGATCACATACTCATCTGTATCTTTAGTAACGCCTTCAACACCGATAGTGAAACCACCTGTTTCGCGGTCGTTCACGATATCACGAAGCATGTTGCCAAAATCAAAGCCCATCTCTTCATTGAGGTAGTCTGCGATCACTTGACGCTCGTACGGTGTGTACTCAAGGTGCTGAACGCTGATGCCTTCTTTGTTGATACGTGCGAGGAAGTTTTTAACCACTGATTGTGAAAGGTTAATATTGATTAAACGCTTTGATTGCGGATTAAAGCTTGATTCAAATTTATCAGTTTTTTGAATAAATCTCGACATAGTATGGTTCTCCATTGCTCTTGGGGCGCACTGCGCTTCCCGCGATAATTTTAATGATTCAATATAAAAATAACTTTACCTAAATAACTTAACTTATCATGGGGATCTTCTGCGAGGTTTTTGACACTTTTTATGCGAAACCCCGAAAATACTCCTCATGTAAAAACCTTTTATATCTGCTGTCTCCGGTAACGTGCCTTATTTTCGGCCGAAAAAAAACCAGGAACAGTCACTAAGTCGATAATAAATATTATCTCTTAGCGTCTATTCACTGGCTTGCCCATTCTTTTATGTCGCGGGTTAGGCGATCTCGAATGGTTTTGCAGTTACTTTCAACAGCATTTTATTATTTTGTGTATCAAGCTTTGATAGTGGAAAAAATACCGGTTAGGCCATTCTTGCACTGCTCTATTTTGATACTAGAACCTGAATGTAGCATGCAACATAAATAAATTCTACCCTTTGTTGCATTTATTTATCCCTTTTATTCCCCTACTACGAAATAAGTCCTAAATTCACTTTCAATAACAATAGATTATATCTCAAGTGGATTATAAAAATAATTTAGTCTTTCATCAAAGATCTTGCAAGCTCAAAGCAATTGAACCTTCAAACCTCAAGGTGCGATGATAAAGGGTTATTAAGATACCGCTGCTCTTTCGCAATATCCCAGCCCAATCATATCCGTGTACTACTTTCGTAAAATCTGCTGATACTGATGCTCTAAATCCCGCAATGCGGCGATCAATGCGCTGGTGGCTTTCCCCTTATAACTATCATGAATCGCTTCAATAATCGGATCTATGCCGTCATTGAGGCTATATCCGCGGAGCAATGTGCCAATAAAGTTACGGCCAAGCTCGGTGATTAATGTGCAATCTGCGGCAAGGATCACACCATACTTTGGCTCGATCTCTAAAGTAATGGTCATTGACTCAAATACAGTCTTCGCGGCCATTCCTTGCGGTAAACGCGCATAACCGGCTAAAAAAAGGGTTTTACTATTCAAAATTTTCTCCACTTAATCATGAACAAGTTAGGCTCCTCGCGCTAGATATCTATTCGCATGGCAGAGCCTTAAAGGATCTCTCTTGTGCTGTTATAACCAATCAAACGCTATATTACAACGTCCCGATTCCCAAAAAGAAAATTATTCTTCTAGAATATTCCTATCACCATGCATTATTTAGAGAAAAATACTGGCATTAGAAGAATATAAAAAAGGAAATCATTCATACAATGCCAAGATTTAGTACCCACTCTTTTATTTACGCGCACTATTTATAGGAGACATTAAAGCTTTACGCACAAAAAAATATTATTAAAAATTAGCCATTGAGAACTTCTCTCTAAACGGTAAAATTAACGGCGAGTAGCCACCCCTTAGGTGGTATAAAACGCATCAACTCTCATACAGAGAATCCGTAGAAAAGGCGAATAACAAAATCTTTACGCTGGTACATTGTTATATCTTTAAGTACATATGAATAAGATTGTGACAATATCACTATCTAATTTAAAAAAGATTCTATATACTTATCAGCTAGTTATACATATCATCAGTTTTTTTACAACTATGATATCTGAAAGATCTTCTAACCTACTCTCTTGATTCTCACTACATAAGGATTATACATATGTCACTTCTTTCAGCCTTTAAGGCTTACGATATCCGCGGGAAACTCGGTAGCGAACTTACGGAAGAGATCGCTTATAAGGTAGGCCGTGCTTATGGCGATATCTACACCCCTAAAACAATTGTAGTGGGTGCGGATATCCGTCTTAGTAGCGAACCTCTCAAGCAATCGCTTATCAACGGTTTAACCGATGCTGGCGTTGATGTCCTTGACCTTGGCATGACAGGAACTGAAGAGGTCTATTTTGGCGCTTTTCACCTCAATGTACAGGGCGGAATAGAAGTTACCGCTAGCCATAATCCTATTGACTATAACGGTATGAAGCTCGTTCGCGAGAAAGCACGCCCTATCGGTATGGAAAGCGGCTTAAAAGAGATTCGTGATCTTGTAGAATCAGGCAAGTTCGCCGATATTAAGACAAAAGGGACTGTTACAAAATATGATATTTTGCCAGAGTATATTTCACACCTTGTTGCGTATATTGAGCCCGAAGCGATTCGCCCTCTCAAACTCGTTGTGAATGCCGGGAACGGTGCTGCGGGCCATGTAATTGATGCTCTCGAAGAGCGCTTTAAGGCGTTTGATATTCCGGTCGAGTTTATTAAAATCCACCATGAAGCTGATGGCACCTTCCCAAATGGTATTCCTAACCCTATTCTCTTAGAGAATCAAGAGAGCACGCGCCAAGCCGTACTCGCACATAAAGCGGATATGGGCATTGCTTGGGATGGCGACTTCGACCGCTGTTTCTTCTTTGATGAAAACGGCCGATTTATCGAAGGATACTACGTTGTTGGTCTGCTTGCACAAGCATTCTTAAAGCAACGTCCTAATGAAAAAATCGTCCACGATCCGCGCCTTATCTGGAATACCTTAAAAGTTGTTGAAGAAAACAACGGTACCGCGATTCAATCACAATCGGGACATGCATTTATTAAAGATGTCATGCGTGAAAACAATGCGATCTACGGTGGAGAGATGAGTGCCCATCACTACTTTAGAGACTTCTCTTACTGTGACAGTGGGATGATCCCGTGGTTGCTCGTAATAGGCTTACTCTCTGAAACTGGGCAATCTCTCTCAACATTAGTCGATGCAATGATTGAACGCTTCCCATGCAGTGGCGAGATTAATTTTAAAGTCACTGATACAACCCAAACAATTGATAAAATCATGGCGCATTATCAATCACAAAATCCCCAAATTGATACCACGGATGGTATTAGCCTGAACTTTGGTGCATGGCGTTTTAATGTCCGCGCATCAAATACTGAACCGCTTCTTCGCTTAAATATAGAAACTGATAACCTTCGGTCTCCTAGGACTATGATTGATTATATAGAAGAACTGTCAGCTCTCATTAACGAAGCGTAGTAAGGTTGGCATTGCGAGCATGATGCAAGCAAAACAAGGAAGTATAGGGACAGGATGCCCAGACAAGGACTCGTTGAACGCTGGATGCTAAAAG
Source organism: uncultured Ignatzschineria sp. (assembly GCA_945639195.1). GTDB lineage: Bacteria > Pseudomonadota > Gammaproteobacteria > Cardiobacteriales > Wohlfahrtiimonadaceae > Ignatzschineria. Next base: position 134,491 of record CALZEE010000004.1, read on the forward strand.
CAAGGACGTTGCCAGTATGGATGCTAGCGACATGGATGCTCACAGGATGTGTATAATGTAACTAAAGCCGATAGGGCCTCCCTCTATCGGCTTTTCTTTATGCTGATTTTGTAGCGTAGCATACGCATACATACCGCTCTAAAATCTACGGCATGATCATGCGATTATCACAGCGGGATCTCAAACAGATACACGCCTAAGGCGATAACAATAAAGAAACCAAAATACGCCACAAGTGCCCAAACATTCGCCATAATATGATGTCGTTGCAAGTCTTTAGCACGGTAAGCTTTAATAACGCCCCACCCTGTTTTTGCAACGCGCCACATTAGCCAGATGCTCATTGTGAATACGGCAATGCGTAATAAATTCAGCCAAAGATCATCCATGATGCATTCCCTTAAATTTTATAGCCTTCAGGGTTTTGCTTCTGCCAACGCCAGCTATCTTTTAGCATATCTGCTAAATCATGCGTAGGCATCCAGCCGAGTTCTTCTAATGCGCGAGTATTATCTGCATAATAGAGATCAATATCTCCACTGCGTCTTGGGGCAATCACATAAGGGATTTCGACACCATTAACAGCTTCAAACGTGAGCTTCATCTCCATGACAGAAGTCCCATTCCCCGTACCGATATTCCATGCTCGGCAGCCTTTATTCTCTAATCTGTTCTGTAATGCACACAGATGTGCTTTAGCAAGATCCACCACATGGATATAATCTCGCACGCCCGTGCCATCTGGCGTGTTGTAATCATCTCCATAAATAGAGAGTTTCTCGCGCTTACCAACGGCAACTTGTGTGATAAATGGCATTAAATTATTGGGAATCCCTTGCGGGTCTTCACCAATCTCGCCGCTCTCATGCGCGCCTACGGGGTTAAAGTAGCGCAGTAATGCAATAGACCAAGCCTCATCCGCATCTGCTGCTTTCTGTAGCATCTGCTCTGCGATGAGCTTCGTATAACCGTAGTTATTAGAAGGCATTCCTGTAGGCATTGTCTCTTTTAATGGCGAAGGATTCGCCTCATCATAAACCGTTGCAGAAGAGCTAAAGACCAAATTATAAACCTTGGCTTTCTCCATTGATTTTACGAGAGAAACAGTGCCGGCAATATTGTTATCGAAGTAAACTAACGGAATCTCTTGGCTCTCACCAACGGCTTTTAAGCCCGCAAAATGAATCACCGCATCAATCTTGTGACGTGCAAAGAGCGAATCTAAGATATCTCCATCGCGCACATCGCCTTTCATAAAGGTGATAGATTTGCCGGTGAGCTTCTCCACGCGTACTAAGGATTCTTCTGAGCTATTAGAGAGGTTATCGAGTACGACGACATCAAACCCATTATTTAAGAGCTCGACACATGTATGCGACCCAATATAGCCTGCACCGCCGGTTACTAAAATCTTCGTCATTGATAAATCCTTTCTAATCACTATCAATTTTTAATCATTGTGAAATTTCACGACTAATTGTAACCTCCACAATAAGAGATTGAAAGCCGATTTACGACAAGCACAAAGATCCCACCATAAATGCCAGCATTATTCCCGCGATAAGAAGGTGAAATCTGTCAGCTTTTATAAGTGCTTCTCGCACTAAAAGATTAAAAGCAGAAGGCTTTTAGAAGTCGGCGAGCCGCACCAAAGAAGCACAATGATAGTGACATCCGACGCCATGCAAGCACGTTTGATACGAAGATTCCCGGCATTCTCAAAGCTGAGGCGAATGTTTGCATGCTTATATAAATCCCGCACCAGCAAGATAAAAGCTGTCGCTTTTATGGGTAATTCTCGCACCAGAAGATTAAAAGCTGAAGGCTTTTAAAAGTCGGCGAACCACATCAGAGAAGCACAATGATAGTGACATCCGACGCCGTGCAAGTGCATTTAATACGAAGATTCCCGGCATTCTCAAAGCAGGAAAGAATGTTTGCATGCTTATATAAATCCCGCGCTAGCAAGATAAAAGCTATCACTTTTATGGATAATATCTCGCACCAGAAGATTAAAAGCCGAAGGCTTTTAGAAGTCGGCGAGCCGAATCAAAGAAGCGCAACAATCGTTAAATCCGACGCCATGCAAACGCATTTAATACGAAGATTCCCGGCTTTCTCAAAGCAGGAAAGAATGTTTGCATGCTTATATAAATCCCGCGCTAGCAAGATAAAAGCTATCACTTTTATGGATAATATCTCGCACCAGAAGATTAAAAGCCGAAGGCTTTTAGAAGTCGGCGAGCCGAATCAAAGAAGCACAACAATCGTTAAATCCGATGCCGTGCAAGCCCGTTTGATACGAAAATGCCGGCATTCTCAAAGCGAGTAAAAATGCCGGCATTTATTACGATAATATCGCTCTCCCTACTCGCGTTTTAAGAGCGCTTCTATCAATCCTTTTGTCGAGGAATCCATTGCCGATAATCCGGCGATGTCGCCTTTTAAGAGCGGCATGAGTTGGCTTGCGATCTCTTTGCCCTTCTCTACGCCCCATTGGTCAAAGGGATTAATGTTCCAAATCACCGACTGCACAAAGACTTTATGCTCATACAACGCGATAAGCATCCCGAGGGTTTTCGGCGTTAATTCATCCACGAGGATCGTGGTACTGGGCTGATTGCCCTCGTACTGTTTATAGAGTGGTAACGCCGCAAGCTCCGCTTCTGTCTTTAAACCGAGCGCATCATTCCCAAAGGCTAATAACCGTGATTGTGCAAGGCAATTCGCCAGGGCTAAATGGTGCTGATCTGCCAAGGATTCTGCTGAATCACAATAGGTAAACTGCGCTGCATTATAACGCGCAATCGGGGCGATAAAGTCTGCGCTTACCGCGTGTGTGCCTTGGTGCAGAAGCTGATAAAACGCATGCTGCGCATTCGGGCCCACTTCGCCCCAGATAATCGGACATGTGGATGCCGAGACAAGATCATTATCCCGAGTGATGCGTTTACCGTTGGATTCCATCTCTAGCTGTTGCAAGTAACTCGCAAAAAACTTCATCCGCCCATCATAAGGCAAAATCGCATGCGTCTGCATCCCTAAGAAATTGCTATTCCAAACACCAATTAAGCCCAGTAATACCGGCAAGTTTTCTGTAAATGGCGCACTTTTAAAATGCTCATCTATCAAATGCGCACCGGCAAGGAGCGATTTAAAACCGCTTACGCCAATTTGCAACGCTATCGGGAATCCAATCGTCGACCAGAGCGAATAACGCCCGCCCACCCATTCCCAGAGTGCTAACTGATGCGCCGGATCTATTCCCCATCGGCTCATCGCCGCGGCATTGCTTGATACCCCAATAAAGTGATTCTTCAGCGCAGAAGCATGTGCCCCTAGCGATTTCTCGAGCCATCTACGCGCCGTTTCGGCATTCGTTAAGGTATCTATCGTGCCAAAAGATTTAGAGGAGATAATAAAGAGCGTGGTTTCTGGGCGCAGCTTGTGCAATAAGTCTGAAAGCTGGCTACCATCCATCGTAGAGACAAAATGTACCCCCAGCGGTTTTTCGGTCTTTACTTCAAAGTCCGAAAGCGCAATAGATGCCATTAATGGCCCCAAGTCCGAGCCGCCCACCCCAATGTTCACCACATCCGTGACGACTTCGCCCGTCACACCGCGATATTGCCCGGCATGAATCTTCTCTACGAGTTGATACATCTTCCCAAGCGCTTGATGAACGCCGGCATTAATATCCCCTAATGCATTATGGGTATTGCCGGCAGAATTTACCGCGCCCTTTTCTGCATCAGCTTCCGGCATTTCTGGCATACGAAGCGCCCAATGCATTGCTGCGCGGGATTCGCTCTCGTTAATACGCTCTTCTGAAAAGAGCCGTGTAATCCACTCCGGAAGTCCTCGCTCATTCGCGAGCGCAACGAGCGCCTCGATAACAGATGCATCTAATCGCTGCTTACTAAAATCCACAAATAACGCATCTAATTGATGCGAGTGCGCCGCAAAGCGTGCAGGGTCTTTCGCAAAAAGTGTCGATAAATGCGTTGCTTTAAAGTGCGTTGCGGCAGTTTCTAAATGCTGCATCGCATCGCTTGATGCCGTCATTGCTGTTGATGTCATATCACTCATTATGCGCGCCCCACTCCTTCATAGCTGAATCCTTGTGCCTTCACATATTCTGGGTCGTAAAGATTGCGCCCATCTAGAATCAAGGCTTCTTTCATCTCTCTCTTTAGCCGTGCATAATCTGGGCTAAAGTACTCGCACCATGCAGTCAGCACGCAGAGTGCATCGGCATTTTTAGTGGCGGCATAACGGCTATCGCACAGGATAAGATCTTCCCGCTCGCCATAAACACGGGCAATTTCCCCCAGTGCTTCTGGATCGTGCAATTGTACAATCGCACCCTGCGCCCAAAGGGCTTGTAACATATTATGAATAGGGGAATTATGAATACTCGGGGTATTCTCTTTAAACGATGCGCCCCAAATTCCGATCACTTTGCCGGCAAGGTGCGTCTCAAAGTGGCACCAGAGCTTTCTAAAGAGCAGCTCTTTTTGCGACTCATTAATCGCCCACACTTGCGAGAGCAGATGGCTCTTTGCCCCGCTCTTGGTCACTTCTTCTGTCAGCGTTAAGATATCGTGCGAGAAGTTCTCGCCCCCAAAGCCTACGCCGGGCGAGAGATAACTTGCACCTATTCTCGAGTCCGCGCCTAAGCCCTGCTTCACATTGATAATATCTACGCCGAGCGTTTCTGCTACCCGCGCCAAATCATTCATATAACTAATGCGTGTTGCGAGCATGCCAGAGATAGAGAGTTTGGCAAACTCTGCATCTAAAATCGGCATAAAAAGATATTGATTATCCCACGGGAAGAAAGGACGTAGAATCTCGCGCATTATCATTCTTGCATGATCATTCTCAACGCCCACAATCACTTCTTTCGCATAGACAAAACTATTAACGGCATTTCCCTCTTGAATCACATCCGGGAAATAAACCCATGTCTCTAAACCTTCCGGCATTAATCCCGCCGTTGTCGTTTCTGCCCGTAATGTGCGGAGCTTTTCCGTACCGTGTAAGCCAAAGGTAGAGCCATTCAGCATTAAGCGCGGCGCTATTGCCGGCGGCAACAGACTTAAATCAAGCGTCGCTAATGCTAATTCTGAAGGATGATACCCAAGCAAAATAACCTCGGCATTTGCTAAGATCTCCGGCATTAATGCCGTCATCGCGATTGATTCTGGCAATGTTCCGTTCTGGGCAGATGCACAATCTGGGCGCGCGATAAGCGCTAGCTGACCAGCATCCACCATCTTTTTAAGCCGTTGATTGAGCAATGCGTCTTTAGACGTTAAAGGATTATTCTGGCCATTACTTAAAATCCAGCTAACATCATGCCCTGTTTCAGCCAATAGCAGTGCTGTCACACTGGAATAGAGGGTTGATCCTAATACGACAATTTTCATAAAACTCCCCGCCCGCAAATATTTAACAACTACCACGCATCGCTAAACGCACATCTTACGCACGCGTAAATGCTGCTAAGCCCGCTTCAATATCTGCCTTAAAGGTTTCCCCTAACACAGGATGACGCAATCCGTAATGCAACACGGCTTTGAGATAGCCCGATTTACTGCCGCAATCAAAGGTAATGCCGGCCATTCGATACGCTTCTATTGCATCTGTTTTTTGTAACATCGCAATCGCGTCCGTAAGCTGAATCTCATTGCCCGCGCCTTTTGGCGTTTTCTCGAGTAAATCCATAATCTCCGCCGGTAAGATATAACGGCCGATCACAGATAGGTTCGAGGGCGCAGTTCCTACAGCAGGTTTCTCTACAATGCCCTGCATCGGGAGTGATTCCCCGGCATTAGGCGCGGTAGCAACATCCACAATCCCATACTGATCCACGAGTGAATCTGGCACCGCTTCCACCATAATTTGCGCAGCATTGGTGGTATTAAAGTTACTGATCATCTGTGCCAAGTCGCTCGTTTCGCCATCGTTATATACCAATACATCTGGCAAAAGCACCGCAAATGGCGCATTCCCAACTAATGGCTTTGCACAAAGCACTGCATGCCCAAGCCCTAATGGCACGCCTTGGCGAACCGTTGTCACACTCACATGTGGCGGAATAATCGCACGGATCTCATCTAAGATATCCATCTTGCCCTTGGTTTCTAAAATCGTTTCGAGCTCGAAGTTGGTATCAAAGTAGTTCTCAATACTGCTTTTAGAAGCATGCGTTACCAAGATAATCTCTTCAATACCGGCATTCACGGCTTCTTGTACCACGTAATCAATCACGGGGCGATCCACCACGGTTACCATCTCTTTTGGAATGGCTTTACTAGCAGGGAGAAAACGAGTGCCAAGGCCGGCAACAGGAAGAATAGCTTTTTTGATGGTCATAATGTTTTATATCTACCGTAAAATGGACTTAATACGCAGTATAATACCATTTCATATATAAGAAATAAGAAACTATTCCCCTATAGCTCCTATGCTTATTCACCGCAAAACATTTATAGAGTCACGATACCACTCATTAAAAATTTTATGGCAATCTCGATCTGTATGTCTTCCCATAAATAAATCTCTAGAATAGTAAGAGCTCTCTTGTAAGGCTCCCCATTCATCCTCTCTTACTTTTAAAATAGAGAGTTTCCATGGGTCGTAATCTTGTTTAATCATTGCATGGATTAAATAATGGATATTAATAGCTCCCCCACCATTAGACATAAAAGATCCCTCTACATTGGAGGCTATTAGTCGCATGAATCCATTCTCTTCTTTATACATAATAATTCGACATAATAAATCTTCTCTATCAGAAGGCGCACAGGCAATAAGTGGTTCATAACCATCTAATAGATATTGCGTTAATGTCTCAAGGTTTAAATCAAATCGTGAAAAAATAGCCTGAAATTGAGGGAGATCTTCTAATAAATCTTTTTTAAGATGAAAAAAATCCGTTAGTTTCTTTAAAAAACTAAACGGTAACTCAATTTCTCCCCTCTCATAAGCCTCCAGATCCTCTACCTTAGCTAAACCATAAAACTGGCGCATCTCTTGTAACCTAATCCCTAATACTTCTTCTCTTAACCACTTATGGTTTTTGCCCACAACCACTTTATATTGATCTTTTTTTATTTTTTCAGATAACCAATGATCAAGAAAATGAAAGCCATGCTTCCCTAACTGAGTTGCTAAAAACTTTAAAACCATCTCTCTATATATCCTTATTCTCAGCCAGTAATTCATTATAGTATTTAATATTGTAATGTGCGAGATAGCCCTCTGCCCTGATTCCACTTCAGCTTAGGTCAATTGAACTGCATTAAACCCTTACTCTTTACTTCTCTTGCTCACTAGCCAAAAACTCTATGGTCACCATCGTATCGACTTCATTACGCTGCTTTATGAAGGTAAGGATACCTGCTTTCGGTATTGTGGCTGCCAATATTCCATTTGCTTGTCCTACATTTATTCCCTATTCGCATATCTACCTCAAAAAAGAGAAGATCATATTAATCTGTAAGCAATAAAATATTGCTTACATCAAAAAAACATATGCCCCTCATCAATGCTGATATTAATTACCCTCGATTAAAAATAAGCGTGAAATTACACACTCATCGTTACATATTCAAAAACAATTTTACGAGCAGATAGAAAGGGTATGTCAAAATTTCTAGTAAAGAGAATATCTTGTTTATTAACCTGAATTTTTATTTTTTTATAAAATTAAAGCATAAAATTACAGCAATCTTAATTACTAAGATTGCTGTATTCATTAATAAAAATTAAAATCATTTTAATATCGGTTATATATTTCTATAAAACCAACTTAACCTTACCTGCATTTGCTATACGCATTAACCCATCAGTTGTTTTATCCCCACAATCCCTAATTGTAAGTTTTTGATTTGGTCTCAAAGATTCAACTATTTTTATTAACCCATCTACCGTTTTAGATTCGGCAGATATTTCTAAATCTACCCCTGTTTGAACTATTCGAATGATGCTATCTGTTGTTTTAGACATAAAAAACCTCTTAAAGTAAAATTAAAAAATCTATGCATACTGCATAATTAACATATTACCCACTTCCGTAGATAACTATAAAGTTATAAATTTCTGATTACAGAATAACTATATTCCCCATCAAAAATATAATAACTTTGTCTTATGATATACCTTCAAAAAAATCTGAAAACTCTATCTGACTAGGATTTAGAGGTATATCCAATAATGAAGCTCGCCCTTTATTGAAAATAGCATATTTATATATACTGTCATTTTTTCTATCTTCGATCGGGACAGCTAATAAATTCTTTAATACTTCTCTACAATTAAATAATTGTATGGTATTAAAAGCGGGATCACCTTCGATTAGAACCTCTGAGTTCCATTGCCCCATTCTATGCTCCCAATAAAACAAATCGAATGCATTATAATTATATATTTCAAAATACTTATTTTTAACAAAAAACTCTCTAAAAGAATTCCTAACTACTTGAGAAGAAACATAATCTTTATTAATAGATCCCCATAAGAATAAAAGGCTAAGCTCATTCAGTTGATAATCCTTGCACTCACCATAATAAAACCGACCAATCTCTGAAAGGTTAGATCTTATATGGGTATAATTTTCAGATTTAAATTCATTAAAATACATGTAAGAAACTTGTCGTCCATGTTTTACATATGTGTTTAAAGAAATAATTTTATTATAATTATCATAATCACCTTTAAATGAATATTTCTTGTTACATAAAACAGTATGATTTACCTCTAATCTACTTGCTATAACCTTTGCAATAGCAACATCTATATCATGAGCATCAAAAGATCTATACGTAAAATAATCCGCTTTTTTAAAATCATTTAAAAGGGAAATGGTAAATCTACTGTCCCATCCCGCAGTCAAGGAAATTAATGGCTTACTACCAATACTTAATAACGATTCAAATTGTGTATTAAATAATTTTTTAATATTAATATAAGATTCTTCTACAGTTCTCACATTCAAATTTTCCCTCGGAAAATACCTATTAATATTTTTCGTAAGTAAATTTATTGTAGTATTAGGAATTAATTTTTTAATATTTTTATATGGGGTCGACATCCCTGGATACCCATATCGAAAATTCTTTTTATTAGCAACCCGCTCTTTTTCTACACCAGATATTTCAAGAGAGAAATTATCTTTCAGGAGCTCTAAATGAGATGAAGCACAAATCCTTCCAGTGTTAATAATGTAATTAACAATCTGATTGCCACAAGCATCATTATAAACATTTATTGATTTGTTATATTTAACGATTATTAAATAACGACCACCTAAAATATCAAGATAATTAAGATAATCAGTTTTAGATTTTCTTCTGAGTGTAAGTAATTTCTCACTAATTTCTGCTATATTACTAGTTCCATCTTTGGAGTTTAATATAACCCCATAAACAATAACCCAATTACCTGCTGAGTCCCTGCTAACATATGCACTAGTATTTGAGTCATGATAAAAATAATAACCATCTATAATTAACATGGAGTAGTTATTTGGAACATGACTTTTTTGATCAGAAAAAATATAGCCTCGGCTATAAAGAATAGAATTATAGCGATCCATTATTTTCCCTATTTGCAATAACTATATCATAAACATTTTTAACATTGTTTCCTGCGATATTCCAACTTCTATTATTAACAACCCAATTACGAGCAAGCTTCCCAATAGTCGGCAATTGATCCCTTTTAGAGTAGAGCTGTTTAAGATTTTTTGATAAATCATCTATTGAATCTTTCTCAAAAATAAATCCTATACCATCACTTACTATGTCCTTCAAAGCTTTAACACTAGATGCCAATACTACCTTTTCACAAGCCATTGCCTCGAATGGTTTCATAGGAGACACCTTTTCACAAACATCCCATCCCTTTCTTGCAAATACCACGATATCTAAAAGACTATAATAATTAACAACCTCATCATGCGGAATTCTATCTAACACAATAATTCTCTGGGAATAATCCGTATTCTTTGCTGCCGCTACTATTTTTTCCTTCACATTTCCTGAACCAACAAGTAATAATTTAGCATTTGGCATAACTCCAGCGACATTATTAAAAGCATATATTAAATCATCTAGCCCTTCGTATTCTACAAATGAACCAATATAACCGAACACAAAATCCTTATCTTCTATACCAACTTCTTTTTGTAAAGAATAGTTTTTATCTACTTTATAAAACTTATTAATATCTACAGAGTTAGGTATTAAAGTAACATTCTCTGGACTTATACCTCTAGAAACTATTTCATCTCTCATATCACTAGTCAAAGTCAGTATTTGATCCGCTCCTTGCATAACCAATGTCTCAAGAGCTCTAATTCTTTGTATTTTTAAAAAGTTCTTATCGGCATCAGCTCTAGATTCAAAAACTAGCTCCCACAATCCCGATACCTCATAGACAAATGGTATTCCTAATGACACAGCCGCAACATATGCGGGCAAAGATATTAGGTAGGTTGATCTACCATGAACTATATCCGGTCTCTCTTTCAAGAATATCTTTCTATACTCATTAATAGATTTCCACATAAAATATTTTTCATCATATTCTAAACGATTAATAGTCGATTCTATCCGTCTGTATACTATTCCATCAATAAAATCAACAGAAGAAAATCTCAACTTAAGATTCTTTTTTTTAAGATCGTGAGGAAAACCTGGTCTAGTATATGGAAATACATTTACACCGGCTTGCTCTATTCCCTTAATCAACCCATGAGCTCTAGTCGCATATCCTCCAGACAAATATGGCATGCTACTATGTAATATAAAAACTACCTTTAATCTATCAATAGTTGATAAAGATACTTCACCTTCAGGATTATTCTTGTAATGCAGTATATTATTTTCATATACAGCAACCTCTTCCATCAAAGAGGTATTATCAGAAACCTCCTTAATTCTGCTAGAGTCTATGTTATTTATTATATTAGCTATATCATTAGTCACATAATCCCAAGTTCTATTTTTTAAAAACCATTGGTGTGAATTTCTAGACACTTCAAAAATTCTATTTTTATTAAAATAAATATCCCTTAACTTCATAGTTAAGGATTTAATATCCCCTTTCTTAAATAAGAAGCCATTATATCCATCAACAATATTTTCTTTGATAGCATCGACATCTGATGCTAAAACAGCCTTACTAAAACTCATAGCCTCTATTAATTTCAAAGGTGTTATTAAATTACATACATCCCAATCTCTCCTTGGAATAACAATAAGATCAATGCCTCTGTAGTATTTATCTAGCTCTTCCATCTTAACTTTGTCAATAAAGGTAACCCTATTTTGCAGGTTAAGTGTATGAACTAAATTAAATAATGTACATGCATAGCCTTTTTTATTTTTTAAAGATAAGGCTTCTGACCCAATAATTTTCAAGCTAATATCAGCACCTTCCTTTAAAAGAGATGGTAATGACATTAACAAGTCCTCTAATCCTTCATAATCATTTAAAGATCCAATAAAGCCTAAAACTAACCCTTCTTTATTTTTTTGGATCCGGGTATACTTCCTTTCATCAGAGCCATTGTATAAGACTCTTGCTTTTTCACTATTAATCCCTGTCTGCTTCTGAATTTCTTCTTGTAATATTTTAGAAATAGAAAAAACATAATCTGAGTTTTTTATAAGCTCTAACTCAATAAAACGATCTATTTTATAGGATTCACTATTCTTATAATTCTCATTTCTTGATGATTCTGTTAATTCCCAAAAGCCTCGAATATCGTAAATAAAGGGTATACTGAGAGATTTTGCGGCTAGATATAATGGTAGCGCAGTTATATAATTTGAAGCAGCAATAACTACTTTTGGTCTTTTCCTTTCTAAAACAGCCTTATAACTCAAAACCGATAACCATAAGTATTCTTCTGTTTTATATGATCTATAATTATGGAAGGATTGCTCTCGTTTTGGCCATATAACTCTACTATAAGTCACCCCCTCTATTATCTGATCTGTTAGATTTTTTTGATGGAAGCTTTGTTTAACATCAAATGGATAACCAGCTCGTGTTACAACTTCTAATTCAATTCCCTTATTTACTAATGCTTTAGATATTCCATGTGACCTTATCGCATACCCATTATTCGCATATGGGTATGAATTAAATAAAAAATATAATACTTTACCTGTTCCTTTCTGCTTACATCGAGCTCCTCCCACAGAGTCAAAGATATTTGATAATAGTAATAATCTAGCTCTTTTCCCTGTAAAAAGCTTTAATGCTTTTTTAGACTCCAAATACGTTAAACTAGGATATTTATCACTCAAAAGATCTAGAGCTTCTTTATATAAGGATTTATCTAAGAGACTCTTCATACTCTTAATGAATGCTCTATATTCTTTTTCTCTTCTACTAAAAAAAGAAAATATACAATTGAACCTCATTATTTTTTTTTTCTTAAGGCTCAAAGCAAAATCATTCAATTTTTGATGTTCATAATTGTCATCCAAAATTTCTTGTAAAAAATCAATGTTGTCAGATAACTCTTCTAGCTTCACATTTAACTCCATTCAAGAACCACCTATAACAAACCAATACTATCAATTACAATCTGCTTCTTTTCATCAAAACAAGTATTAATAAATTCATCGTGCTTAACTAATAGCACTGCAATATCACATTCTTCTTTTTTACTACACATTGAAATGTAATTGTTTTTTAAAAACACAGGATGATCTGCTTCGATATTTGGCTCAACCGCGCTCACTTGGTTTGGATAGAGCTTTGCGAGCTTCTCTGTAATCAAAAGAGCGGGGCTCTCACGCAAGTCATCGATATTGGGTTTAAATGCAAGACCATAGCAAACAATACGAACATCACTAATGGCTTTCTCATTCTTCTCTGCAAATGCCATAACAGCTTCATTCACTTTGTTAATAACCCATTCAGGCTTGCCCTCATTTACTTCTCGTGCCAATCTTGTAAGCTTCGCTTCCTCTGGGGATTTACTGACGATAAACCAGGGATCAACTGCGATACAGTGGCCACCGACACCAGGTCCTGGCTGAAGAATGTTAACGCGAGGATGGCGGTTTGCAAGTGCGATAAGCTCCCATACATTAATATCGAGCTTATCTGCAATAAGCGAGAGTTCATTCGCAAAAGCAATATTCACATCACGGAAAGCATTTTCTGTAAGCTTGCTCATCTCTGCTGTACGGGCATTTGTTTTTACAAGATCTGCTTTTACAAAAATACGGTATACTTCAATCGCTTTATCCGAGCAATCTTCAGTGATACCCCCAATAATACGATCGTTTTCTACAAGCTCTTTTACGACTTGCCCCGGCAATACACGCTCCGGGCAGTACGCAACATAAATATCATGGCCTTCTTCTCCTTCATGCGGGAATTTAAGATCCGGGCGAGCAGCTTCTAGCCACTTGATCATCTCTTCTGTAGTACCTACAGGAGAAGTAGATTCTAAGATAATCGTATTACCTTTTTCTAATACCGGTGCGATATTATTCGCAACTGCTTTAATGTAGCTGGTATCTGGTTCATGGTCACCTTTAAAAGGTGTAGGCACCGCAATCACAAATGCATCTGCTTTTTCGGGTTGAAGCGTCGCACGGAGCGTGCCCTTGGCAACGGCATCATGGACGATCTCTTCTAAAAATGGCTCAACAATATGAATCTTGCCTTTATTAATAGTTTCTACCGCGTGCTGGCTTACATCTACCCCAATCACATTCGCGCCATTTGCAGCAAACATTGCGGCTGCAGGCAAACCAATATAACCAAGTCCTACTACTGATACTGTTTTCATCACTGTCTATCCTTAAAACACTATTTTTAATAAAGCATACCCATAAAAAATCATCCTATTGTAAAACATACCCTCGGTAATACATGCGTAAACATTAGTAATGCCGCACGTTATTCTCTAAATAGAAGGCATATCTCTTATGCGGTCATTACAATGTGATCTTTTCTGTTTTAAATCCTGCAAATAGTCGCGCTACAATACGCTGAGATGCCATGCCATCACCATAAGGGTTCTTTGCATTGGCCATCTGGGCATAATAACTAGCATCTTCCAATAGCTGGGTACATTCGCGAATAATTACATTTGTCACTGCTCCAACAAGCTTCACGGTTCCTGCGGCTACCGCTTCTGGGCGCTCTGTAGTGTCGCGCATAACTAATACTGGCTTACCTAAAGAGGGGGCTTCTTCCTGCACACCACCTGAGTCACTTAAAATAAGACGTGCATGCTTCATAAGATAAACAAAGGGGAGATAGTCTTGCGGCTCAATAAGGCTCACATTACTAATACCGCCCAAAATCTCTTGGATTGGCAGCCTTACTTTTGGATTCATATGCATTGGTAAAACAAAGGTATATTGCGGATAACGCTCGGCTAATACTTTTACAGCATTACAGATATTAATAATTCCTTGTCCATGATTCTCTCTGCGGTGTGCAGTTACAAGGATAGAGCTCCCTTCTTCTTGTAAAAATGGGAAGCGTGCCGTCATATCTGCAGCTAAGGACTCATCTTCATCTAACTTGCGCACAACAGAGAGCAATGCATCAATCACCGTATTACCCGTTACGGCAATCTTGCTACCACATACCGATTCTTTTAAAAGATTATCTCTTGTCTCTTCCGTTGGAGAGAAATGTAATGCACTCAATACCCCTGTTAAACAACGGTTTCCCTCTTCAGGCCAAGGAGAATAAAGATTATAAGTACGAAGACCAGCTTCAACATGCCCGATTGCAATTTGCTGATAAAATGCCGCTAAGCTTGCAGCAAAGGTTGTAGAGGTATCGCCATGAACAAGAACATAATCTGGCTTAAATTCTTTCAGTATCGGGGTTAGCCCTAATAAAATGGCCCCTGTAATTCCCTCTAATGTCTGCCCCACCTTCATAATGTTCAGATCATAATCAGGGGTAATCTCAAACAAGGATAAAACTTGATCCAACATCTCTCTATGTTGGGCTGTCACACATACGCGTGACTCAATGCCAGTATGGGATTCTAGTGCTTTCACTAATGGCGCCATCTTAATCGCTTCTGGTCGCGTCCCAAATATGGTTAAAACTTTCACGTCACTACTCCCAATAAATTGTGTCTAAAAAGACTACCCGCAAATGGCATAATTTTGGTAAAGACGATAACCCCCAATTGAGCGCACGAAAAATCACAAAATAACTCACAAAAAATCAGTTATCCCTCTACCCGCAAAAAATCTTTAATATCAGGGAATTATTCTAGTACATTTATAAAAAAATATATGATTTATTTACCATAAAATGAGGCACAATCCTATATTGAGCATTTTATCCTCTTTTTTTAATAGAAAACACCACTTTAAAGTAGCGCTAACTATATAATATTTTAAACAATATTCCGAAATTACAACACTTTAGGGGATAGAATCAATATATTGCTTAATTAAGAAATATTTCATTACAGGAAAGTAACTTTAATAATATTTTTCAATTAACAATACTCTTAACCTGAAAATAAATATATAAATTCCTAAAAGCACCCTAAAACCGCAAAGATATTCGGTCATTATTGATAGCGATCTCAACTAAGAACAAAAGCCGCTCATCTGGGAAATTAATAGGGTTACCCATATAATACTTTAGCCATCTGCTCTAAACGATGTGCCCATGTATGATTTTGTGCAACATACTCAGCCCCTGCTCTCGCACGTGCTAAGTCATCCTTAGAAGGACCATGTTTTAAGCGCGCAAATAACTCCCGCATCTCAATAGCATCATGAACAACATGGCAATATTCGGCAAATAGATTATCAACAGACTCAGCAGGTGTGGTTACCGCAATTCCACCACAAGCCAAAATTTCCACAAGCCGACGAGAGAACATAGTGGGGGAATCCGTAATCGTATTGACGTTTAATGACACGAGATAATCCTTATACACCTGACCTGTCTTTCCATATTTTAACGCTTTTTTAATATCCATATTCGGTAAAATAGGATAGCGATAATTAACAGACTTACGTTGAGAATTACGATCAAATACCGTCAATCCTAATGCCGTATCTGCCGCAGCCTGAAATAGAAGATTCTGCTGTGCCCGGCGAACATTATGAACATGATGACTATAGCTACCTACAAAATTAGCTCGAGGATACTTAAAGTTAAAACCATTAAAATAATGCAGTTTTGGCTGTACAGCAAACATCAGGCAATGAACTGAAGCATCGTCGCCCATTACAGCCTTATACTTTGGAATACAGGTTTCATCCACTGTAAAGACATGATCAAATAGCTTTGCACTATCGATAAACCGATCAAAGTGAACGCTATCCTCTTTATTCCAAAAGACAGTAGGAATCCCCCGATCTTTCGCCCTTTCAACTATACGTTGTAATTGCCGATTATTACGCTCAGGATAATCTGGATAGGCAGCAATCTTATACTTCCAACGATTCCATCGCCCCTGCCAAGCGGACTCTACTAATAGAACTTTAGATTGCGCCTGAAGAGAACACAATAATCCCGTGGGCTTCAAAGAATTTCTGGTTAAAGCATCTGCAATCAAATATATATTATCCAGCGCCATAATTTTATAGATTTTCCCCAAAGAACATTAATGAAGAAATCTCAATAGATAAAATTATATAACATAAGCTTGTCATTAATCTCTCCCCACGCAATCATCATTGATATTTTCCTATTTACTGACATATTATAATTTATTTTTAAACCCTCCACATAACTGCTATCTCTTGGCAATAAACGCATAAGTAAACCGTAGTAAATACCCTTAAGATTAAGACAGCTCTTTTAAATTTAAAGGAGTTACCTTAACAGAAAATATTATCTTTGCGTAGCAACTATACATATCGCTGAAAAAATATTCTTGATAAATATTGTATTTCAACCTATAGAAGAAAAAATCAAAGGTAATTAATATATAAAATAATTACATTTATCCTCTCGGCATTTCATAATATTTACTCACTTGATATGAATATCATCCAAAACTCTATTTTAAAGTCCTATATAGCCCTTTAAATTGATTTATTTTTCGCTGCAACCAATTTGTTTTGATCATATCTCTCGCAGAGAGTAATTCCTTCTCTTTAGCGACAGCCTCTAAAGTTGCCATTGTATTGGTTATTTTCCCGCTTTCTGGATCGAAATAAGTCGGATACACCAATAATGTCCCGGCAATTAGTGCCGCTAATGAGAGTCTTGCTGTTCGGCGCGCTACCCTGTGGCGATCTGTCGTTAATCCCCATCCGGCATAAAAAGGTAAGCCATAACAGACAACACGCTTACCGCGCAATAACGCCTCAAAGCCTGAAAGCGATGTCATTGTATGTACTTCATCACACTCTGCGATTAATGCGAGGATATCTGTCTCCGGCATCACTTCATCAGCATATTGTAGCGCCGTTTCTAAAGGAATCACGCCCACACGATTGCCACTCACGACATCCGGATGCGGCTTATAGATAATATAGGCATTCGGGTTTGAATCACGCGCAGCTTTTAACAGATCTAAATTCGTACGGATATCCACCGTGCCTGTTTGGATAGAGGCATCATCCTCTACTTGCCCTGGCACGAGTATTACCGATTGTCCGGCATTGTGGCGCGCCAATGTAACATTCGCCTGCCCCACGTTATACTTTCCAATTCGTTTCTCGACTAAAGCCGTTTGCACTTTTGTCGCTTCTTGCAATAACGAGGCGCTAAAGTCATTCGTATTTAATATTACTTCTAACCGCGATGGCTTTGAGGCATCAAAGTAAATCCCCAAATCATCTATCACTAAAGAACGCGGCGGCACTAAGTTAGAACCCAGCCCCACAGAACGGATAAAACCATCTTCCATTCGTAACAGCGGCAACGCTTGTGCCGTAGCCCAATCTGCTAATGCCGGGAATTTCTTGCCCCATAAGAGTAAACGCACATCCGAAACGGTAGATGTGGCTTGTTGCTTGAGATACGCTTGTTGTAAATCTGCCGGCGTTTTAAAGAAGCGGACGCGATTATGCATCGTCTTTAAAAATGGCATCATAATCCGGCGCTTCCAGAAGGAGAGCCCCACGCACCAAATCTCGCCTTGCAATAACTGCTCCCGGCGTTTCATCATTACCAAGTATTCAATGACGTCAAAAATCGTCCCGCGCTGCTGAGTAAAAGGATTAATATACCGGCAATATTGTAAGTAACCGGCGGTAAACAATTCGAGTAAGGTCGCTTCTCTTCGTCTTCCTGCATCTTTAAGCCCGGCAATGCCGGCATGTCTATCATCCGTTAAGCCCCATCCGGCGTACCAAGGCAGCCCAAAAGTCACTACTTCTTTGCCCAGCATCAATGCCTCAAAGCCCATTTGCGAGGTAGCGACATACACTTTATCCATCTTTTCTAAGAGTGATAAGGGGTGAATATCCTCACTCAAAAGATGAATCCCTGCCGTCTGTAAAAAGTCCGTTAAGTGCCCTTGCTTCTTGCCCGTTAAAACATCCGGATGAATCTTCACCCACAGCTCTGCGCCGGGGTTTTCTGCCTGTGCGCTCTGCATCATCAGCGTAAACGTCTCTAAAGTTACGCCGCCATACTTAAGCGACATATCCCCAAAGGTCTGGTCTATCACCAATACTTGCTTTTTCGCTGTATCCATCTGCAAATGCGAAGGCCAGCCTTCTGTAACGTGATTATATTTAGAGAGCTTATTCCCCACTACTAAATCTAGTGCCGCAGCCCCATCCGCTAATTGCGGCGCAATGCCGGCATTATCTAGAATCAGTTTTTCTAATTTAGAGGGTTTTGTCGCATCATAATAAATCCCATAATCATCCACCACCAGAGAAAGCGGCTCGTCGCCATTCACGCCGAGCCCCATAGAACGGAGGAAGCCATCTTCTAAAGAGAGATAGGGGAAATGATTTTTATGCGCAAAGTCGCGTGCTCGCGCCGTATTGGTCTTATTCCCCCAACCAAGCACACTTTCTTGGAACGCAAAGTCATCCCCTAATACCGTACGTATTAGGGGGAGTTTTTTCTTAATGCCGTGGGAGAATGTTTTCATGAACTAAGCCTGCTTTACTAAAAATATACTTCTCAATATTACGCTGTCATACCGCCAAGATACATCATTAAAAGCGATTCATTTAGGTCTAAATTAATATTTCAAAACTATTTTTTTGATCCCGCAACTCATTATCATTTATTAAATCCCAGGTAATAGTATCAACCTTTGCACCTGCGGGACCAGAATAACTTTTAAGAATAATATCTTCCAACATAGACTGAGGACCCGTTATAATTGCTTCTAGACAATTTAAACTATCTTTATTTCTAACATAACCAGTTATAGAACGAAAATCACAGATATCCTTAAACCATTGCCTAAAGCCTACTCCTTGTACCTGTCCTTTAATATTGAGCTTATAGTTAATTTTATTTATTTTTATATCTTTGAAAATAGATTCTAAAAAGATTTTTCCAATATTTCGAGGATACCCCTTACTTGGAAATAACTGTACACCAAAATCAGGATTAGTATTTATTTCTATAATTGCCCATTTTTGAGCATCGGGAGACTTGGCAATATCCTCCATCATAATATCTAACCCCACATGATAAGCATCGGCCATAATTTCTCTTGCCTTTACAGATATAGGAATCCAGTCCGGATGAATATCGTCTGTACGGTCTATAATATCCCCCCCAGCTCCGGCATTAGCAACTTCAGATAATTGAACTTTTTCACCCTTTGCTGGAATGCTTTCAGAAGTAAGACCTCTTTTTAATAAAAACGTGTCTGTTGTATCGGTAATCTTAATCGGATATCCCTTCAAGAAGACATTATGCTTTCTCTGTTGGTTCTTTTGATCTACAAGTGCCGAAATAGTATTTTGCCCATCTCCGATAACATGCGCAGCCACTCGCTGAGATACTGCACAAACATTATTTTGAATAACAACAATCCTATAGTCATCACCTTGCAACTGCTCTTCGACAAGTATTTTTTTGCTCCGCATAACCTCACAAATACCCCATGCTTTATCAAATTCTAATTTCGTCGTAATATCTGTAGATACGCCCTTTCCGCCCTCTCTATCAAGGGGTTTAAGCACTAATCTTCCTCCATTCCGACAATGAAGCTCAACCTTACTCCAAGCATCCTCTAAAGCATCAATACTAAAAACAAGTCCTTTTGGTGTATTTATATTAAATTTTTCTAAAATTCTTTTTGTTAAAAACTTATCTTTAGTTACTTCCCGTGCAGCTACAGTTGTATTTTGTGACATTCCACCCATAAAAAAACATTTTTGATTAGTCTCGGGATTAATTATTTGGATACAACCTTTATCCAATTCTCGTACTATCAGTCCTAGTTGATAGGCAGATTCCTTTAAAGTATAAATCTGATTTGTTTTTTTTAAATGAGAGTTATTATATATTTCAGGATTTATGAAACTAGGAACGCTTTTTATCGATCTATCAAAATCAGATTTCGGAAATAGCTTTAAAGCATACTGTGCTACTTTCTCACTATTGGATATTGATGAAAAGAAATCTTTGAGGTCTGCTTTACTTTGCCTGAAAGCACTTATTATAAAACTAGGATCATCTATCCCATTATTTATATCCTCACTAAAACAATCTACTTCCAAAAAATGATTCGAAACAAGTAATCCATTTAAATGATCGCCCAATCTTTGAAATTTATCCTTCACTAAGTCAGTTAAGTCAAAATACATTGAGCCATATTTAGTTTGCAAGCTGTCCTTTAACTTTACAACTTCCCCTCTCATAGGAGTTACAGATAAATCCAAGTCTTTTTTTATTTTCAATAAAGGATTGTTTTTGTACAATATATTTTTACTTCTCCAAATACTTAAAGAAGAAATTAAAGCACCCAACGTCTGATCCCCATCCCCCACTACGTAGGCAGGAACAACACCATAAACACCTAAAATCTCGGCGCCATGGATGAATATTTTAAATGCATCCCCTCTTTGGCTTTGCTCAATCGTAATTACTCGGCTTTTCTTTGCCAACTTAACCCAGCTCTCATCAAACTGATTCAAATTATCCAAATAACGTACAGCGTCTAATGCTAATGAGTTTGTAGTTGTCATAGTGACTTGACCTAGCTTTAATAACGCCTTAAAGAACTTTATCGCCTTATCTTTATGAGCTACATTAAAAGTTTTTCGATATATAAAAGGATACTTTAATTCAGAAAAAACACTAAACCTACCTGTGTCTTTTAGCTCATGATCAATATTCTTCAAACCTAACATGGAACTATTTGTTAATGATAATGAAAGTTTTGAACTATTAATCAAAGTGCAATCGTTAATAATATTAATATCCTTTATATAATTAAAGGTGTTTACATTAATCATTTTCAAAACATGATCTATTGATTCTATTGAAAAATCATTACTAACATTCCGGGCATTCTTTACATACAAAAAATCATTTCTCACATTCTGCACTAACATATTCTAATTCCTTTTTGCATGCCTGTATTTATTGCAGCCTTAAGTTATTTAATACCATTCATTTTTTTGACAACGGCAGCTTCGGTTTTTTCAGTTTTTATATAATTATCAAAAGTTTTCCCCGTGGCTACATCATATGCCAACTCAATTGTTGCATTCATAAAGATTTCGCCTAGATTTGTGTCCCACTCATTACTAAATTTCCTATATCCACTAGGTGATGGAGTAAACTCACCAATATAATATTCATCATTACAAACCAGGAAATCAATACGGACAAATGGAGATGGAACCTGCAAACTTAATTCTTCTGCAATTTTTTGTAGCTTTTCTATTCCATCTCTATTTCCCTTATAAAGACTATTAGAATACTTACCCACGTCAACATAGTTCAAATCTGAATCATACCAACAACGCTGAATCGCAGGTACTCTTTCAGTTTGTAAAACTAAGCCTGTTTTTCCATAAAAACAATAGAACTTAATATCTTTAGCCAAATCTCCCGCCTCTGTTAATAACTCTTCAACCATCCATAAATCACGCTTCACCAATTGGTCGGCTAGCATTTTTCTCGCATGATTTTTTGCATCATTAGCAGTGCTATATCGTATATTTTTATTCAAATAAACAATATTATCAGTATCATAAGAAACAAAAACACCTTTACTAGAATGTTCGTACATTGGTTTTATTACAGAGTTTCTTACAAACTTTATTTCTTCAATAGATACACCAGCCTGAAGAATCTTAGGAACCTTAAAACCACATCTGCTGGCAAAATTATAACCAACCAATTTATTATCTAAAATAAATGTTGGGAACCTTTGTTTTTTTGCTTTTCTAATCAGAGTTGCCCTAGAATTTAATAAATCTAAACTCCTACTAAAAGATAAAGATCTAATATTTAAATTTGAACGAACGAAATTATCGTCAATGTTAATCTCAAGTTTCACCTTACAGTCTTCCTTTTTTAAAGATAAAAATATTGCAGCTCTAATAAATAACAATAATATCAATACATTATTTATTGACACTAAATTTTAGTATAAGTATAAAAATATTCCCAACCTTTCAAATGGGGTTGCCATGATATTTTATCTGAAGCAGATGAGCTTAAATATAGCTCTTTATGCGTCACAAAAAAGCCAACCTTGCCCTCAAAAAATATCTTGTAAGATAATTCAGAATATGCATTTTTAACAGATACTTTCAAAGTAGAGTCTATATCTAAAAATCCAACTCCCTTTATATAAAAATATCGGCTATTATCTTTAGCGACAAACAATTCAACTTTCAATTTGTTATCTAATAGCTCTTTAGACTTAATAATTTTTTTTAAGGCAATATCGAAATACAAAATATTTCCATGACTATCAATAACATGATTCATTAAAGCTTCTTGAGTTACCCCATATTTATACAAATATGGGTAAAACTTTTTCACGTCTAACTTTCGTAAATTATTTTTATATTTTAAAAACTGTTCAAGAAACAAATCAGGATTCGAGAAACTTAATCCTTCTCGGTAAATATCGCCTAACTCATAATTCCACCATTGTATTTCATTAAATCCCGCAACAATATCTGGCTCAAATCGATATTTTCTGTGTTTAGCAGGTATCCCCGCAACAACAGAATAAGGTAAAACATCTCTCGTAACTATGCTATCACTCGCAATAACAGCACCATCACCGATTGTTACCCCTCCGGTTATAGTCACATTAGAGCCTATCCACACATCATTCCCAATAAATATAGGAGACTTTTGCGGCTGAGGTGTTTCTACTCTATTTTTATTAATACTGCCATATTGTTCTTCATATCGAGCAAAATACGATGCTACATTTTCTCTAGAAAAATTAAAAACTGCCGAGTTCATACATGCAGCATCAATAGGATGCCTAAAACCCATAGGTTTTAGGCCTGTTGCTAAACTAACATATCTCCCAACGTGACTACCAAGTGGCAAAGATGATGCTAAAGATGAAAAACTTCCTGATGAAAAAAGTTGTAATCCACTAGCAAATGTAGAGAACTCTTCGATACAAGTATCTCTAGAAAAACTGATTGAATCGCCAATTTTAAACCTGTTGTTATAGGTATATTTTTCATTGCGTTTCATACCTGATCGATTTTGAAAAATATTCAAAGCTTTTAACATTGATAAAAAGTCTGCGTCCACTTGTATTTTATCAATTTGAATCATATCCTTCCTTTAATAATATTTTCTACAAAATTAATATGTATCGAAAATTACTGAACCCTATAAACGCATACAGCCTTTGTTCTTATCTTTTGTCATTTGACAAATCAAAAAACATATTAAAATCTCTTTGCCTAATAGAATCCAAGTACTTATGAAAATTGTTATATATTTTTTTTTCGTCTAAAGAATAGTTTTTCTGATCTATAAAAAGCAACACATCGAAAAAATATTTTTCTCGACTAGCTAGACTATAGCGTTTTGTTTTACAAACCTTAATTAGCCTTTCTATTAATTTTATTGTCCAACCATTAAATAACTCATTTCTATATTCCAAATCATAAGATGATGCAAAAATATAGCTATATCCAATTAAATACACAAATGCATCTAGCTCTAAGTTAACTAAGTGCTGAGTTAGATGCTCACCATCATGCCTCGTTAAATATATATAATCTTGATCGGCTAAAATAGATACTTTATTTGTTAAAGATAGCGCTTGTAAACATAACAGTTGATCCTCTCTTAGAACAAGTGCAGGATTAAATAATATGCTGTTTTTTAACAAAAAGGCTCTACGAAAATATTTACATGGGGAAAAAGATCGAAATAGATGGTTCTTCGTAATGTTTGCTCGCTTAACATTACCTTTTTTGAATGCTCTGACAGGAACTCCTCGAGGATATTCATCATCAGATCCCATTTTTAAATAAACTATGTCACTATTATTCTCTTCAGCAAACACCAACGCATTTTCTAAACATTCATGAGATATATAATCATCGGAATCTAAAAAAAAGAGAAATCTTCCCTTTGAAATTTTTATTCCATCATTTCTTGGCGCTGAAGCATTACCTGATCCAACTGGACGCTCTAAAATTTTATAATTCACATCAGGTGAAATATTATCTCTAATAACAGAAATTGTGTTATCAGTAGATTTATCATCAATAAATACAACTTCAAAATCGTTATTGTCTAAAGTTTGATTATTTAATGATGATATACATTTCAATATTAATTTCTCTCGGTTATAGACCGGGATAATTACAGACACTCTATACTTATATTCTTTATCAATTGTCTTAAATATTTCATCTATGATCGCTAAAAAAAGATCAATTTCAAAAAGACTACTTAATGTCAATAGTTTTATTTTTTTAGATATAGAGTCTTTTTTCCATAAAAAAATAATATCATCATTCCTCTCAACTAGAAAAATATTAATTTTTCCAGAATCGAGTAAGATAAAATCAAATGCAAAACTTACATTCTTATATGTAAAATCTAATACACTACATTTGTTCTTAAATATCCAGCTTTTATATAAAAAATGTTTGTATTCAGTATTTAATATGACATTTTCTAAATGACCCGTTAAATCAGTATAGTTCATAATATTAATTTTCTTTAATCACCCATTAAGATATTTATAAAGTAATGATAAACCTTATAGCTCGTCAAATAGCCTTGATGTATATTTCAAGCTTTTTTGATCCCCGATAGATTGCAATTGTTCGACAAACTTATTATTTAAAGTTTCTTCAAAACCAATAAAATAATCAATAGCCTCTAATCTTTTTTCTGCTAAATAATCATCGCCATTTAAAACCTGCTCCATTTTCTCTAAAAGCTCTTCAACACTTGAAAATGTATAGCAATAGTCCTCATAAGTCATATCACTAGAAGCTATTTTAATAACTCTATCTGATGGTATATATACAAAAATAGGAGCATTTGCAGCCAAACATTCTGAAACAACCCCTGAAATATCGCATATAAAAATATTATTTTTAGGAATTTCCGTTCCCAGATCAGTTGCCGCATCCAAGACAGTAGCGCTCAAGTTATCTTCTTGGATCATGATGTTTGTTAATTGATTAATACTCAATAATGCTGAATTTCTATTCCCTGTAAACGGATGATATTTTACAGAAATAGGTATATTCATTAAGGATTGTAATTCTCTAATAATGACACCAGACAAGTGTATTGAAGAATAGTTAGTTTCTTCGATAACCCCTTCCCAAGTAGGTAAATACAAAATATTAAAATCCAGTCGTGTTTTCCAATTAACTTGACTCGCTGTTAACACTTTATTTAAATTAGGCCTACCCACCTTTAAAAAGGTTAAATGATTAGTTTTAAAATCACTATTTTTAAACCTATCAATATGCGCTTGACCAGCAGTCCATATCTCATCAAAAAGCCTTAAAGCCTTATGTGCACTAGAAGCCTTATCGCTATCGCCATGACCAATAAAAACATGATTTAAGTGATTAAATCTTACTAAATGAATATTATTACCTGTACTAGATGGATAAAGAACATATTTTGTATCTGGTAATAGTTTTATAAGTTCTTCGACATCAATAACTCGCTTTGCATAGGCAACAGAAATCCATGGATACTCTCTTTTAACCCAATTATAGAACGGTTCATTTCTAACTAAAATCACAAAATTCACATTTGCTCTAATTAATGTAGGCAACCATAATCTCAAATGATTTGCCCCACCATTCAATGATTCACCTGAATGCAATATATAATGAATTGGTTTATAAAAATTCACATGTGTTAAGTCTAAATTAGAAGCACTTTTTTTGGCAGGTACTTTTTGGGGTGCTTTCCCAACTTTCTTATTACTCCGCTTAGCAAAAAAATCACTGAAAAACAGTGATGGATTTTTCATTAATTTTGAGAACTTACTCATTTTACGTCTCCTAATCTTTCTAATCTTTGTCCTAATGGAATGGTTAACATATTCTGTAAGCTATAATCACAAAGCGCCTCTGAAAGATGATCTATTCCATGAGTTGTAGCTTCAATATTAATTTCTTTTTGATCCTGGGAAAGCTCTATCCCTAAAGCTTGATACCTTTCCAAGTAAAGCGTTGGAATATCTTGTCGCAAATACGCATCTCTATAAAAAGAGTGATAAGGAATTTTTTCATTAATGCATTGACTCTCCATAGCAGAGATATCTATTAATGCATGCTTAGCATCGAATTTACTTAAACTCGTGACAGCATTCATATTCATGAGCCTTAACTTCATCTTTTGAAGTAAGCTAAATCCGACATGATTATGATGTAAATGGATTTGGATACCTCTCTTAGTCAACTGCTTTAATAGATTCAGTAATTTCTCTAAATAAAGCGATGACCTGTGTCCTAAATTAGGATGAGGCTGTATTACCAAGTCATTAACCTTAAGCTGATCCAACGCTTGAATAATCACGCTTTCTACTAAGAGGGGATTTTGTAGACTGGAGTAATTCTCACTCTCTAAGCCCCCTTCCCAAGTAGGTGCATAAAACAGTGCTGGCGTACCTTGTCCACTTTGGTCAAAACCGGTCTTCCCAATAAAGGTATCCCCCATCATAACTAAACGACCCGTTTCATAGTCATGCGCATCAAATAAGCCACTGTTATAGTATCGTTCTAAACTTAAGCGACCTGCCATTACAACATGATCATAAATACGAATAATAGGCTTAATTGAGGACACTTTATTACTCTCACCATGCGTGATGAAGATATGCTTTAGTTTTCTATTCGCAACAACTCGGCAATTAGATTGTGCATTAAAGGCATAAAAGATAACCTGCCCCTCTAATACATCTAATTCCTTTGGCTTCATAAACGCAAAAGGAATGTTTTTTGCCGCAAAAATTGCGGCAAATTTTTTATGATATTGCTTATATTTTTTTAAGTAAATGATAGTATTTTCAGCACTAAAAACCCCTTGATCAAAAAATGATACAAGCTGTCTTGCTGTCCCTAATATTTTACTATCTAGGTACAGTGCATAGGGATAGCGCTGCTTAATCATACTAAATCAGTAATCCATTTATCATCTTCTTGTGCTAACTCTGGGAGAAGCGCTTGGATGAATTTTTTATCTTTACGTTTTACATCAATAACGTTACCTGTTGCGGTACTAATCAATGCTAAGAGCGATGCAAATGCTACTGTCTGAGCATCAAGCAGTGTCTCATCTGGCTCAATACCAAAGTTGTTAAGACGCATTGGTGTTTTTGTTCTTTCTGGATTAATACAGTTAATACGAATCCCCTCATCTTGCCACTCTTCGGCCAATG
Organism: uncultured Ignatzschineria sp.; assembly: GCA_945639195.1. Classification (GTDB taxonomy): domain Bacteria; phylum Pseudomonadota; class Gammaproteobacteria; order Cardiobacteriales; family Wohlfahrtiimonadaceae; genus Ignatzschineria. The sequence goes on from CALZEE010000004.1 coordinate 162,314, forward strand.
CCTGTGTCAAGTTTACAACGCCGGCTTTCGTAGATGAATAAACACTACTAAATGCACGTCCTCTTGTATAAGAGCTAGATGTAAAGTTAAGGAATGATCCCTGTGTTCTTTTAAGGTATGGCTTTGCTGCCAATGCGACATTAATTGCACCAGTAAGATTAATTCCTACCATTTCAGAAATTTCATAAGCATTCATATGATCTAATGCTTTATTTAATAAAACTGCAGCTGTATTAATGACATAATCGACTCTACCCGTTTCAGCGTAGACAGATTTAAGTGCTTGCTCAATCGTCTCCATATCTTTAACGTTGACACCATTACCACGGCTAAAGCTATAGGTTTTAGCGCCATAGATATTCGCAAGCTCAATGATCTCCGCACCAATGCCATAACTACCACCAAAAACAACCACAACACGATCTTGAAGGTGCTTAAAAACATCAGCTGAGCTTAATTGCTCTAACGTACAGTTACTGCGGCTTTGGAATAACTTATCCGCTAAGAAAAGATCTACAGATTGCGTTAATTTAATGTTAGTTTCAGAACCTGCAACCACTGCAATTTTTTCTTCCGGCATTGCTTTTAAAACAATCCCACAATCACAAGTGGCGGCTAAGCCTAATTCATCATAACGTTTATAAGCCTCTTTCAGGGTTCCTAGCTTAAATGCTTGAGGAGTTTGCCCTTGTCTTAAATCATTACGATTAGGGATATCAACAATCTCGTTATCATTATTTACTTGAACAATAGTATCAGAGCATGGAATCACTACATCTACTGCGTTATAAGTATCTAATTTATCAATACACTCATGAATTACGTGAGAAGATAATAAAGGTCTTACAGAATCATGGATGATAAGCTTTGTATCATCTCCGTAATTTGCAAGTGCAGAAAGCGCTGATTTTGTAGAGTCTGTGCGCTCCTTACCACCATTAATAATTTTAGAGACTTTACTATAATCACCACTCAGAACAATGCGTCTAATCCCCTCTTCATAGAAGGGGACCGCTACTACAATAACCTCATCAATTCTTTCATTATTTTGAAAGATATCTAATGTATGCTCAAGCACGGTTTTACCTGCAATTTTTGCAAACTGCTTAGGGTAGCCCAATCCCATACGAGTACCTACACCACCAGCTAAAATGACTCCAATTGTCTTCACGTTAATATCCTTGATACAGTAATATATATTTCTTAATTTCCAAATCTTTATTCGTTTTATTTTACATTATTTTACTAATTATAGTAATGAATGCGCTGCCTATTCCCATAAGCAGATTATAAATTCTGATAAACTTTAATGCCTTCTTCTACATCCTCATAAGTCGTTGCGGTACCATTATCCAGAATGATAACCAAGTCGCACATCGTGCGTACCTGCGTCATCCCATGAGTGACTAAGATAATGTTCGCTTTTCCGACTTTGTCTTTAAAGGCTTTACTCGCCTTCTTCTTAAAATGCGCATCCCCTACAGACATCGCTTCGTCGATAATGTAGTAGTCAAAATCAAATGCAAGGCTTAGTCCAAATGCTACCCGCCCGCGCATTCCAGATGAATAGGTTTTTGTAGGGAGATCAAAGTAATCTCCTATCTCTGCAAACTCTTCAACACTACGGACGATCTCCTGCATATCTTTGCCCCGAAACCCTTGGGTACGTGCAATAAACTTCACATTCTCTCGCCCAGAGAGCGAGCCTTGGAACCCACCAGAGAGACCAACAGGCCAAGAGATGGATTGATCTGTAATGATTCTACCGCTATCGGGCGTATCTACCTTCGCAAGCAGATTCATAAGCGTAGACTTACCCGCCCCATTCTTACCGATCAGCGCAACATTTTTGCCATCTGGAATCGTAAAAGAGAGGTCTTTAAAAACATATTTACGACCGGCCTTATGATGTAAGTATGACTTAGTGATATTTTCGATTTTAATCATCTCGTCAATAACCTCTGCCTACGGATACGGTAAAGACCTGTAGATACAAATAGCACTAACAGTGTACAAAAAATAGGGTAAGTCTGATTCACACCAGTAATAGTCGGATAAGTAGCAAATACACCTTCTCGAATATTACTGACAATATGCGCAAATGGATTCCAGAGTAACCATGGGAGATATTTCTCTGGAATAATCCACAGCGGAAATATGACCCCGCTCATCAGATATAGCGGTAAAAACATAATTCGAATAAAGGTCTTTGCATTGGGCGCAACCTGAACAATAATGGAAAAAAGCACTCCTAGCCCAAATGAGAAGAGAATCCCTACAAGCAACGAAAACAACCATTCCAATGGATAGGCCACTTTAACATCATAATTAAACCAGAACCCCAAAATAAATAACAAAATGAAGTAAACAGCACTTGAAATAGAGAGCTCAACTAGAACCCTTGCAATATAAGTATCAAAAATTTTAATATTTGGGTAAGCAAATAATGCTTGGTTTGCGCTCACAGCATCCATCAGTTTAAAAATGATATTTCGCATTAGAAAGAAGGGGATCATTCCTGCAAGTAAGAAGATCGGGAACTCCATACCCGGCACTGAACGTGCACGGATCACCGTAAAGATAAACATCATGAAACCAATGTGAGCCATCGGCTCAAATAACAACCAAAACGCCCCCATTCGACGACTTCCAAAGCGCGTCAAATACTCGCGGAGGACAAGTGCAAAAAGCACATCCTGCATGATTTGAAGAGAGGAACGTTTACTGTTGGGGATCATGATTTATAGACTCTTATACTGCATGAATTTGTTGCTGTTGTGAATTATTGAGGGGATTTTGTGTCACATTGTACATAAAACTTATCGCATATACATATCATTATCGATTTCCCTGCAATAATCCTAGTTGATTAATATTATTAATCACTAATCAACCAACTGATTTTATTATTCAATACTACTTATCCAGCGCATTGCCTAACACTAATACCTGAATAATAGGTGAAATAAGTTTTTGGAACTCGTACACCGCCGCGTTTGTTACATAGATTGCATCATCCGGTTGCACTTGGAATTGCTGCGCCACAAACATAGAGGTAGGGTCTTTCATATTCAACTGGAATACAATCGGCTTCTCTTTAGAAGTGATGGTGTTAGAGACAGGATCAAAGGTGATGCCGTCTGAAAGCCTAAAGACAAACACACCACTTGCATTGGCTTTTTGCTCGTTTAAGCCACTAATGGCTCCTAAAACATCTAATAAGCTTGGGTCTTTAGAGGGGAAGTCATGCAATCCTGGTTTACTCACGGCGCCCATTGCAACAAAGCGTTTTCTAGCACGCTCTAGCACGACTTCTGTATTCGCTGCAATCGGGTGATTTAAGCCATTTAAGAGCTCTTCGTAGTTATAACGCTGCACAGTAGAGCCATTACGCACCACCACATCTACTAAGTAAGGTTCTAACTTTGGCCCACCTGCAAGGTTTACCACATCTAATAGTGTTAATGGACCTTCTAATGTTGAATAGCGTCCCGGCTTATTCACATCACCCGCAACCAGTACAGAACCACCCAAATCCCCAGTAATAGAGATAAAGACTTGTGGGTCTGATACGAATTTAGTGAGTTGATCGCGCACTTTCGCCTCTGCTTGCGCAGTCGTTAAACCTCTAAGACTTAAGTTACCAACATACGGCAAGGAAATAACACCTTGGCTGTTTAATCGAACCTTATCAAAGACTGTTCCGCCTGAAGCAAGTGATGCAAAGAGCGCTCCATCTTCAGCACTGTCTGAAATCATTACACGAATAACATCACCAGAGGTGAGCCTCAACTCTGGCACCACAGGTTTACTCGTGTTCGTTTTTAAATGCATTATTTTAGGTCGCATATACGCGCCAATAGTAGCCGGCTTAAGCTCTACGAATTGGTAGCCATTTTCTAAACTAGGTTCAGCATTAGCATCTTGCTGCTTGCTATTCACAATACTAGAAGCCCCCGGCCCTGCGGCAGAGATCACGCCAGAACACCCGGCTAATACCATCGGAAATACAAGGCAAGAAATGCGTAATAGATTATTACGTAATAATCCTGATAAAAATGTTGTTTTAACGACCATAGACATCATTCATAGCCTCTTATATATGCTGTTGTTGTACCCTACCACCTCACATAAGCCTAATACTTTGGAGCGCGGTAGGATCATTAAATTAGATTCTTTTAAAACGGATTCGTTACTCTCGATGGTCTTCAATAGATGCCATCACAAAACGTGTAACACCATATAGTAACAGTAATACGATCAAGATGGTGATGAGATTATAGAGGCGACGAGGGTAACTTGCTTCCTGCGGAAGATTTGGCTTAACAACAGCAATCAAGCTACGAATATTACGAATCGTTTCTAATTTAGCATTCTCTACAATCGCAAGACTTGCCTTATAGAGCTCTTCTGCCACCATCACATCTACTTGCAGACGTCGATAATCAGAAGAGACAGTATTAAGCACCTCTGCTGTTTCAAACTCGCCAGATGTTGCGCGGCGTTGCTCAGATTCTAATTGAGAAACTAAAGCATTAATCTTATTCTGCTGCGCCTTTATCTGGGGAGCATTCGCAGAAAGACGAGTTTTAAGACCATTCAGGCTTGCTCGCTCCATTGCGATGCTCGCTTCTAGTGAGGCAATAATCTGACTCACAGATTCAACTGCCACATCCGCACTAATAATTTGATATTGATTCTGGAATGAGACCATTTTGCCGCGCATTTCTTCATAACGCTCTGTTGCAGTCACGAGCTCTCTTTGCGAGAAGGCCAGCTTTTCATCTGCCATAGAGCGGGTAATGCTATTCACAAAACGCTCACTCTGTAACAAAATCTCTTTCAAAACAGATTCAGCATATTCGGGCGTAAAGGCTTCTACTTTAATCGTTAAAAGCCCAGTAGTTTCATTATATTCGGTATTTACAAGCTTCTGATAAAACGCGAGCTTCTCTTCTTGTGTTGCATCTTTAGAAAGATCAAAGAAAGGGTCTGTCCACTTACCAGCATAATTTGCTGTCCAGTCTAGCTTCTGCTCTAATATCCCCAGCATATCGTGCGAGATAATATACTCTTTTAAATAGAGCGTATCCTCACGCGAAACCGGGTCTACTGCGCCCATTAGCATCGCGATTCCCGGCATTGCCCCTTGAGATCCACTCTCCTGCTGACGAACAACCACTTGGGAAGAGCTCACATAACGATCTGCTGCAAACAGTGTTAAATAAACCACAGCAATTAAGAAAGGAACGATGATCATTCCTAACACTAATTTATTTTTCAATATACTTCGAGTCTTTTGCTTCATATTTTAATTTCTTAATTACCGATAGTTGTCACGCCAATCATATACTCTCATACATCTTGATAGCTAAATGACTATTAGAGTATTAGAACATCTATTCTCATACTTTTCTTGTCCTCAATCATATCGCAATGATTGAAACACCTTTCTGTATATTATTCATACCAATAGATATACCAGTGAAACTAAAAACAGTCCTTATCAATAAAGTACCGTAGAAAATTTATGGAGAATCATACCAATTCCCCCAATCCTTGTAAAACTATCAAGCAGAACTATATTCCCCATACCGACATTAATGGCATTGGCACATACCTTATCGTACGCTAATCATAAAACCTGAAAATACTTCTATGCATCATAATCCTTGCGGAGCTCTTCTACTCGTAATTCATGATAATAAAAACTTCCATTGAGCTGTGTTTTAATTCTGAGATGTTGTAAATAATTATTCACAAATGCAGCATCAGGCGCTTCTGGTTGATGCCAGAAATTAGCTAATTGCTGCGCACTCGTAAGTCCTGGGATATCATAGTGTGCATCTCCGATTACCTTAACCGGCAATGTATGAATCAATGCAGAGATACCGCTGGTGCTATTAACCACTACCATCCCTTTTGCATTTCTTAAAAACACTGGCATTGGGATATCTAACACATAAAAGACGCGACCTTCTACGCCTTTGCGCTTTGCTAAAGCTTTAATAAACTTCCCATAATCACTAAAGCCCTTATCCATCGGATGGTGCTTAATCACGAGCTTACAATTTTCTGGGGCATAGAGCGCAAATGAGTTCACGACGCGGCGAATATATTGCGACACGGTTCGTCCCCGCCCATGCTTACGGATCTGGCTATCACTATGCACTTGTAAGGGGAAGATATAAAACGGATCAAAGCTGCCGCTCTCTATCGCTTTTGTGATTTTCTTATCAGAAGTGCGATGCTGTAATGTCGTAATAAATGCCGAGAGCCAAGCACTCACATAGATACGGATACGCTTTTCACGATGATGCTCATATTTCGGAAATTGCTTACGCTGACGCCACATGCCAAAGTAATATCCCCCCGCCATGCAGGCACGTTTCCAAAAACCTGGTGCAACAGGCACAGGTCGCTCTTCTTTGAAGCACTTCCCTTTTTTTAGAACCCGCTTAAAAGTAGGATCAAGATAGATATTTTGGTCTCGTTCTACCTTACTACTATAGTTAACACCCCATTTTTCAAACGTGATGTAATGCGGACGTAGATAACCCTCTTCAAACGCCCAGAAAGAGACACCCTCTTCAGCGCAGTAGTCTCGCGCACTATCATGATAACGACGACTATCGCCAAAACAGACAACCGCATCAATCCGATGAGTTTTAATAAAATCTGCTAAAAAAGGGATAAAATCTTCTGGCGCACCTGTGTAATTCACCGCCCCTTCTGTTTCAGGGTAGTAATACGCATCACCGCCATTAAGGTTAATCTTATAGACGTCTTTTGAGAGCGATGATTTCAAATAATTTTTAAAATGCAGAAAAAATGGCCCAACAGGTCCCTGTAGCAGAAGCACGCGTTGGCTCTCTACTGCAAACTCTTCCCAATAACTATCGTATTTCTGCACTATATTTATAGTCCTAATTATTTTTATAAGATATACCAAACAATCTTAGTGATATCTTTTGCCTATTGGCTTTTTAATAAAAACTGTCTTATCAGTCAGTTAAACAGTGCTTCCTCACTAACCGTGTCACCATTCAACCGAGATTTAGAAGGGGCTATTCTAACAAATACCCATCTAATTACCTATTTGATTGTCAAAAAACTGAAGAATTATAACACAACCCATTAGATTGTTTACAAATGAGGCGCTTCTCCTTTTACGATTATCACTCGATTTTACCCCCAATATTGCCACCCGCTCAGCCCCATTTTGTGATACTATTTCGGGTTCAAATCTTGTGATTTTCTCTATAATATTTCCCCTTTTGTCGAGTATTAAACCCAGCGCTTATGACTTTTACCCATTTTAATCTGCACACTGAATTCTCCCTTGTTGATGGCCTTATCCGCATTAAACCGCTCTTTGCTAAACTCAAAGAAGCTGGTATGACGGCGGCTGTCCTCACGGATCTTGGTAATGAATTTGCCGCGATTAAATTTTATGAAACAGCCAATCGCTCCGGCATTAAGCCCATCTTTGGAGCAGATTGCCTACTCTTAGACGCCGACAATAAAGTGGGAAGAATCACCCTCATCGCGCAAAACTACCAAGGTTATCTCAATCTTGCAGAGCTTTTGAGCTTTGGTTACCGCTACAATCAAGTACGCGGCGTGCCTTATATCACTTATGAGAAGCTGCATGAATTTGCCGAAGGGCTGATTGTGATTCTCGCAAAAGAGAGCCACTTTGGGACAGCGCTACTGAATCAAGACGAGGCTGCTGCGGGCAAGATCCTCACAAGCTTTTACGCGCCTTTTATCGAAGATCATCTCTATATCGGTATTAAACGCCTAGAGCAAGAGAATGATGAGCGCTTTATTCAAGAAGTATTGCCGGTGATTGAGACATTTAATCTCCCGCTAATCGCGCTTAATGATGTACGCTTCTTGCAAGAGTCAGACTTTGAGGCGCATGAAGTACGCGCGGCGATTCAATCGGGGCACAGTATGCTTGACCCCAATCGCCCCAAAAACTATTCACCCAAACAATATCTACGCTCGGCGAGCGAGATGGAAGCGCTCTTCCATGACTTCCCTGATGCCATTGAAAACAGCATTGAGCTCGTAAAACGTTGTACCGTAGAGCTCACGTTGCACAAGCCCCAATTGCCGGCATTCCCGATTCCAGAAGGCATGACGATAGAAGAGTTCTTTAAAGCCGAATCATATAAAGGCTTGGTAGATCGTATTGGCGAGCGCACACCAGAGAACGACAAGCCCAATTACTGGGATAGGCTTGATGTAGAGCTTAACGTGATTAACAACATGGGATTCCCAGGTTACTTCTTGATCGTTGCGGACTTTATTCAATGGGCTAAAGATAACGAGATCCCCGTGGGCCCCGGCCGTGGTTCTGGTGCCGGCTCTCTTGTAGCGTGGGCACTGAAGATTACAGACTTAGATCCGCTCCCGTACGACTTACTCTTTGAGCGCTTCTTAAACCCCGAACGTGTCTCTATGCCGGACTTCGACGTCGACTTCTGCATGGAAGGCCGCGACCGCGTGATTGAGTACGTTGCCAATACTTACGGCCGAGAAGCCGTTTCGCAAATCGCCACCCACGGCACCATGGCGGCAAAAGCCGTTATTCGAGATGTGGGTCGCGCGCTGGGGCATCCTTATGGCTTTGTGGATCGTATCGCAAAACTGATCCCGATGGATATCGGTATCACGCTCGAAAAAGCGATGATGCAAGAGCCAGAGCTGCATGATCTCTATCATCAAGATGAAGAGGTGAAGATCCTCATGGATCTCGCAAAACAGCTCGAAGGACTCGCAAAATCTGTCGGCCGCCATGCCGGCGGTGTGGTCATCGCACCAACCAAGCTCACAGACTTCTCCCCGCTCTATTGCGAGGAAGGATCTGCCGCGCTTGTAACGCAATATGATAAAGATGATATCGAAGCAGCAGGACTTGTGAAGTTTGACTTCTTGGGGCTTCGTACTTTAACCATTATCGACTGGGCGATTAAAAACATCGCTTATAACCGCGATATCAAGATTGATATTCAATCTTTACCGCTCGATGATAAAGGCGCTTTTGATCTCTTAAAAGCATGCCAAACCACCTCTGTATTCCAGCTAGAATCCCGCGGAATGAAGGATCTTCTTCGCCGCATGCAGCCCGATACCTTTGAAGATATCGTCGCATTGGTGGCGCTCTTTAGACCTGGACCGCTAGAATCTGGGATGGTAGAAGACTTTATCAACCGTAAACATGGCCGTGAAGAAGTCGCATATCCGTTTGATGAGCTCGAAGGCGTGCTAAAACCGACTTATGGGGTTATCGTCTACCAAGAACAGGTCATGCAGATCTCCCAAATTATCGGGAACTACAGCCTAGGCGGCGCGGACTTACTGCGCCGGGCGATGGGTAAAAAACTCCCTGAAGAGATGGAAAAGCAACGTACGCTCTTTATGGAAGGGGCCAATACACTCGGCTTTGATACCGAAAAAGCCGGTCGCCTCTTTGACCTTATGGAAAAATTCGCGGGTTACGGATTTAACAAATCTCACTCCGCCGCTTACGCCCTTCTCTCTTACCAAACTGCTTATCTTAAATGCCACTATCCGGCAGAATTTATGGCAGCGGTACTCTCTGCAGACTTAGATCATACCGATAAAATTATCATCATTATCGAAGAAGTCAAAGAGATGAAGATCCCGCTCATTCGCCCCAGTGTGAATGAGTCGTATCATGCCTTTACCGTTAACCGCGAAGGCGCGATTATCTACGGTCTTGGCGCCCTTAAAGGCTACGGAAAAGCAGCAGCCCTGCAATTGATTGAAGAACGCGAGGCCAATGGTCCTTACGTGGATCTCTTTGATTTCTGCCGCAGAATTGATCTCTCTAAAACCTCTAAACGCGCCATTGATATCCTCATACGCGCCGGTGCGCTCGATTGCTTAGATAGCAGCGTGCAAACCGTGGCAGATCGTACGGCGTACCGCGCAAAACTCATGGCAACAATGGGCGAAGCGATCCGCTTAGCAGATCAACATCGCAAAAACGAAAGCTCCGGCCAAGGTGATATCTTTGGGCTCTTTGAAGCAGAGCCTAGCGCAGAGCCGCAATACGCATTGCAAGATGCTATGCCGATGACAGAAAAAGAGCTTCTGCATGCAGAGAAAGCCGTACTCGGCTTCTTCTTTAGTGCCCACCCGATTGATCAATACCGTAGTGAACTGGAAGCGGTTATCACCACGAGCCTTACCACTCTTAAAAACATGCCAGAACCGCAATATCATTCGCGCGGGCATGATGACAGTGTCTTGATTGGCGGGCTTGTCACCTCGTTCTATACCAGAATCAGTAAAGCCGGCAATAAGATGTACTTTGTGGTCTTAGATGATGGCCGCTCACGCGTTGAGCTTCGCCTCTACGAAAACACGATAGAAGAGTACAATCGCGAAATTGGCGTCGATAGCATTCTCTTTGTGCGCGGTGGCTACAGCTGGGATTCCTTCAACAACGCCATGACGCTAAGAACAACCTCGCTTCACTCGTTAGAAGAGATCCGCGAAACCAACGCGAAATACCTATTGATCGAAAACCACAGTCCTATCAATGTCAAAACAACCAGCGAGATCTTCAAACGCTTAATGCTCCATAAAGATGATGAGAAAGGATTAGAAGTCGTCTTCAAATACACCAACCGCGAAAGCTCCGGTGTATTGCGCTTAGAGCATCAAAAAATCATCCCAGATGAAGAATTGATCTCTAGCCTAAAGCAATACTTCCATGAATATATCCAAATCTCCATCGGCTACTAACTCCAAAAGCACCTCACAAGGTGCTTTTTTATTGCAAGTTGATTCATTACCCGCAAAAGAACCATGGCTTTATATCCTCAGATAAATCCGTAAATGCCGGCATTACGGCTGAACTTCTAAGGCGATCTCGTGTCGGCATAAGGGCATCTCATGTTACATGAAAGGCATCTTCCATAGCCGCATTCAAGCATCTGAAAAATCTCGCGCTCAAAATGCTAGAACGGCATCTACTTGCCACATCACATTTCTATTCCTTCGCTGTCATTCCACCGGCAATAAATCACCCTTCAAAAGAACCATCGCTTTATATCCTCAGATAAATCCGGAAATGCCGGCATTATGGCTGAGCTTCTAAGACGATCTCGTGTCGGCATAAGGGCATCTCATGTTACATGAAAGACATCTTCCATCGCCGCATTCAAGCATCTGAAAGATCTCGCTCTCAAAATGCCGGGACAGCCTTTACTTGCTGCATCACGTTTCTATTCCTTCGCTCTCATTCCTCCGGCAATAAATCACCCTTCAAAAGAACCATCGCTTTATATCCTCAGATAAACTCAGAAATGCCGGCATTATGGCTGAACTTCTAAGGCGATCTCGTGTCGGCATGAGGGCATCTCATGTTACATGAAAGGCATCTTCCATCGCCGCATTCAAGTATCTGAAAGATCTCGCTCTCAAAATGCCGGGACAGCCTTAATTGCCGCATCACGATTATCTTCCTTCGCACTCATTCCACCGGCAATGAATCAACCCACAAAAGAACGCTTTATGTCCGTAGTCAGCGCTAGAAATGCCGGCATTTCACTGTAATGTCCGTATAATAACTCTCATTATTCATCCCTCAGACAATATAAAATTATGAAATTTACGCCCGCCCTTGAAAAAGCAACGCTCCTGAAACGCTATCGCCGTTTTTTAACCGATATCGAAACCGAAAGCGGTGAGATCATCACGATTCATTGCCCCAATACCGGCTCTATGCTCAACTGCTTGCAGCCCAATAGCGAGGCTTGGTATCAGCCTTCTACCGATCCGAATCGAAAAACGAAAGGCACTTGGGTGATTGCCACAACGCCCTTTCAGCGACTGGCAAATGTGAATACGCATCTTGCCAATGGCTTGGTCGAAGAAGCGCTGGAAAACGGCGTGATTGATCTTGGTACGCCTTACAAAAAACTCCAACGAGAAGTAAAATACGGCAGCGAAAACTCGCGGATTGATCTCCGCCTCACGCATCATAATGCTGATGATGAAATGCCGGAAACCTATACTTACATTGAGGTAAAAAGCGTCACACTAGGATTTGCCGATAGCACCATCGCCGCATTCCCCGATGCCGTTACAACGCGTGGCACAAAGCACCTACGAGAACTCACGGAACTTGCGCAAAATGGCGTAAATGCCGTATTGCTCTACTGCGTAAATCTCGAGGGGATTACCGCCGTTCGCCCCGCCGATGAGATAGACCCCGCTTATGGCATCGCACTTCGCCTCGCCGTTAAAAGCGGCGTTCGAGTCCTTGCTTATCGCGCGGATATCTCGCCGGAAGAGATCAAAATCGTGGAAGAAATCCCCGTCATTTTAGATTAATCTTGATCAATTGCCGGCATTGGTAGTCTATTTAAGGTAATGAATCCTGATTACTCCATGAAAGTTTACTTAAAAATTGCTGGATACGCGGGTGATCAGTCTTCTCAAAAAATGCTTCTGTATCTGCAAATACAACGATCTCCCCTTGATCAATAAACATAATTTTATCAGCAACTTCCTTTGCAAAGGCTAATTCATGCGTAACAATAAGGAGCGTTTTCTGAGCCTGTGCTATCTGTTGAATCACAGCTAATACTTCATGTACTAATTCAGGATCTAGCGCAGAAGTTGGCTCATCTAACAGCAAGACATCAGGCTCCAAGGATAAAGATCTGGCAATTGCCACCCGTTGCTGTTGCCCTCCGGATAATTGATTAGGATATTGATTCTCATATCCGGATAAGCCCACTTGTGCTAAATAGGTTTTTGCAATCTCCTCAGCCTCTTTCCTAGCATAATTTTGTGAAGTCGTTAATCCAATTACAATATTGTTTAACGCAGTAAAATGAGGAAAAAGATTGAATGACTGAAAAACCATCCCTGTCTTTTCTCTTATTTGTCGTGCTTTTAGCTTACTAGCACTCTGCTTGATATTAGGATAACTAATAGATTGATCATCAATAGTCAAAAAACCTGCATCAGGTATTTCTAAAAGATTGAGGCAGCGAATTAATGTTGATTTACCGGATCCTGATGGCCCAATAATCGCTATGACTTCACCACGCTTAATTGAGAATGAAAGATCTTTAAGAATTTCTTTTTGATAAAAAGACTTCGATAGCCCCTTAACATGAATCATACATTCCCCCTAAAATGCTTGGTAAAGTAACGCTCTATAAGTATTAGGATTCGTTCTAAAACTAAACAAATTCCCCAATAAATAACAGCGGCAATCAGATACACTTCAAATATTCGAGATGTTCTTCCAGCAATAATCTTGGCTTCTCCTATAATTTCCGGAACACCTATCACAAAAGCTAAGGATGTATTTTTAAGCTGAATTAACAATAAGTTTCCGATTGAAGGCATCGCTATCGCTAAAGCTTGGGGTAAAACAATAAACACAAACACACTCAAGGTTGGCATATTTAACGACTTTGCCGCTTCGACCTGCCCTTTTGGAACAGAGAGAATTCCGGAGCGAAACGTCTCTGCAAGATAGGCTCCAGCATTTAATGAAAAGGCTAAGCTCAAATAAGCAAAAGGAGAAATATTTGCCAAATATGGCATAATTCCTAACTGCTTAAAGATCATTGGCACACCATAATAGATTAAGAAAATCTGCACAAGAAGCGGAGTTCCGCGAATAAAAGAGATATAGAATCCTGCTAATTGTGTTAAAACAGGTACTTTATAAACTCTTAAAAGCGCAATAACCCCACCAATTGCTATCCCTACCAAAAATGAAATTGCTGTTAAGCCTAACGTAATTGGCACACCTTGCAAAATAAAAGGAATAGCGTCCTTTAAATAACTGAGTTCAATCACGAAAGCCTCCTATAGCAACTATTTTGTAAGATCCTGATCGAAATATTTAATCGATAATGCAGACAAAGTTCCATCCTCATGAAGTGTGCGCAACGCATCATCAATCCGTTCTTTTATTTGCTCCCCTTCAGGGCTCTTAGAGAGAATAAGATGAATTTTGGCATCATAAAAAGGATCACCTACAGGGGAAACTTCAACACGATTCGCCCTTGCTTGTTCATAAGCGGTAACGGGGCTATTCATCACGGCATCCACACGATAATTAATCAATTCTTGGAACATCACGCCCACATCGCCATCGTAATAAATAATATTGATTTCATTACCATTTTTCTGATTCCAATCCTCTAATACAAGAGAGTGATTGCTCCCAATAAAGTTGCAGAAACTAACAACCCTAAAATCATCTTTTTCATAATTCTTCTCCAATCTTTTTTAACTAAGCTGCCAATTAGCGCTTCACCACCGTAATCGACCAAGCGGCGTCACCGATCTGCTCGTAACTGGTGACATCATGTCCGGCTTCTGCTGCCCATCTTGGAATCGCTTCTGTCCCTTGCGTACAATCAAATTCAATCACAAGAGAATCGCCCACCGCTAAAGTTGTCATCTTCTCTTTCGCTTCGATTAAAGGGAATGGACACACAAGCCCTAAAGATTTTAATTCATAAACTGCCATCATTATTCTCCTTGCCACTTAAGGCACTTATTCTGTTTTACGTATTTACACTATTTGCTTAGTTTGTTTAATTTGATGCTTCATTTGAGGCTTAATTTTATAGACACTACCTATTAGCTCATTGGTCATAATATCTATCCAATCAGCCTTCTTAATAATATTTTCTAGAGCTTTCTATTTCTCGCCAATCCCTATCTATCATCAGCAGAATCAGAATATATAGGCAATTTAGCAACAATAGAGATCCTTTCATTCATTTACCAACCATGATTCATTACAGCCCATTCGTTAGTTTTACTTACTATTAGTAACTATACGCTTACCAATGGTAAGTAAGATCTTATGAGACAGAGGCAACAGCGCCGGCACTGCTTTTGGCGACGTTACGTGGTCTTACATAGACAAAGTACGCGGCAATCCAGACACCAAAGATTGTAAAGAGTAAGCCAATCCAACCTTTCCACGCCATGATAGACGTGTTGGTTAAACCATTGCCTATCGTACAACCGCCCGCTAAACTCGCCCCAATCCCCATGATGGCACCGCCGATCACGCTAGAGATAATGATATTGGCACTTGGAACGCGCCATTTAAACTCACGGCTCCCTTTCGCGGCAATAAACGAGCCGATAAAGATCCCTAGCACTAAGAATACGCCCCAATCAATCAACCCCAAATCGCCGGTCACTAAGAAGCGAATAATATTCGCCGAAGGCGTTGTAATGCCCAATCCACTGTTTCTTCCTGCGGCAGAACTCAACGGCCAAGCGATCATCGCGATAATGCCGATCACAGCCCCTGCCACAAAAGGATGCCAGCGTTTTTCAAAGAGTAAGTGCAACACGCCGGTATGTTTTGCAGGTAATGAAGGGATTTTTACCTTCGGCTTACGTAAATGGGAGATCACTAATAAGGTGGTAATCACCACCAAGCCACTAATTAAAAGCCCTTGCCCAATGCCTAGCGTTTCGCTCATCGAGTTATTGACCACACCAAGGCTCGATACTTCATCTTGTAAGCCCTTCAGTGCGCCATACTTCATGATTGCCGCAAAGAGCATATAAAAGAGTAACGCAATCCAGCTACCGATTAAGCCTTCTGCTGCGCGGTACCAAGTCCCTGTTGCACATCCTCCGGCAAGGACAATGCCTACCCCAAAGAGCAAGCTCCCGGCGATAGAACCCACAAGTGAGAAAGTGCCGGTAGAGAGCGAAAGATACCCGCCCTTCACTAAGAAGAATACCCCAATCGCCTGCACAGAAATCGCGATTAAAAAGGCGTAGAGCATCGTGAAGCTCTTTGTGAGATAGATATCTCTAAATCCGCCCGTCATACAGAATCTGGCTCTCTGCAAAATAAAGCCAAATAGAATCCCCACAAATAAACCCGTTATCATTCCCTACTCCTTTAATGCCGGCAATTGACAGCCGCCTTTTCACTCGATGCGATTCCTAAATCGCGCAATAACATACTATATGTATATGTTTAGTTTTTTAACTCTAATATTAATATCACGCTTTCTCACAAAAGCAAAATTTATTGCATCAGCAATGTTATTTCGCCAATTTTAGGCAACAAAAAAGGAACCTTTCGGTTCCTCTTTTCGCATCGCAGATATTTACTTATGGAAGGGCTTAATCTTCGTAAGTTAATAGTGACTTCACATTATGCCCATCTAACACACCCGGCTCATGGAGATAGAGAAGATCTGCCAAGAAGAGGATTCCCTCTACGCTCGCTTCCTCTTTTTCGACCATCTGAATAATCGCTTTAATCGTGCCGCCCGTTGCTAAAACATCATCTAAAATAAGCACTTTGTCGCCCTTGCGGACATCCCCTTTATGCATCTCTTGGTAGTTATTGCCATACTCAAGCGAATACGCAACTTTATGGCATTCACGCGGGAGCTTGCCCGGCTTTCTCACCAAGACTAAACGCTTACCTGTTTTCACTGCCACCGGCGCTGCAAAGATAAATCCACGCGCTTCAGGTGCAACGATCACATCCACCCCGAGTGATTCTACAAACTTGCTCATCTCATCGACAGTGTAACGATACGCTTCAACATTATTGAGTAATGGCGTTACATCTTTAAAATCCACCCCTTCAGCAGGGAAATCTTTAATACGGGCAATATACTGTTTTAAATCCATTCTTAGACCTTAAAATTGAGCAAAATGAGAGCAACGGATCACCATAAATCATCTCAAATATCGATGCCGGTGATCTTCCTAACAAGTCCTTAATCATAGCATTATTCTCAGAAGAAAGAGAGCTTGCAAAAGGCGCTTTATGATCCCGATCATTCCCCTTCTATCCGCCGCGATTCTCACGCTTTTTTTCATCTGGTTTAGCCAACAAGCGCGTAATGATAGGCGCTGCGCTGTGCGCTTTTTCTCCGGCATTTTGCAAGTAATCTACTTCAGCGATCCTTCAGCACGGCTTTTATCCGGCAAGTCTTCATACGACAAAGCTTTATCCGATAAGGCTTTATCCGGCAAGCCTTTCTCAGAAACCGTATAATACCCGCAAGTTTGGGCACCAATTACCTATCACCGGAGCGAGCAACAGCATGAGTCAACAAGATATTCATCTCACCCATAATCCCTTAAAAGATGGCAAAATGCCGGCAATTATCTGCTTTGGCGAGATCCTGTGGGATATCTTTCATGATGCGGACGAAACCCGCGAAGTGCTCGGTGGCGCGCCGAGTAACCTCTGCTATTTCTTCAATGCACTCCAAACAACGCAGGCGGCATTATTGATCTCCCAAGTGGGCGATGATGCCTTAGGCGCAAAAGCATTAACGAAAATTGCGGCGCTCAATATGGCGCATATCATTCCCGTATCTTCCACACTGCCCACGGGAAGAGTGGATATTCTTATCAAAAATAATGAGCCAGAATATCGCTTTAATACCCCAGCAGCATGGGACGCGATTCCCTTCCCGCACTCGGCAAAAATGCCGGAGAATAGCATCAGCATGATCGCCTTTGGCTCGCTCGCCTCACGCGGTGTTGCCTCAATGCAGGAAGAAGCTGCGCTGGAATCGAGTTTTGAAACGCTCAAAAAACTCTTAAACGCGCACCCAAATGCGACGCGCTTTTTAGACTTAAATCTTCGTGCGCCGCATTTTGAAGAATCGCGTATTGTGGCGCTCTTAAAATACGCAGATATTTTAAAGATCAATGAAACAGAATTTGCGTGGTTAAAATCCCGCTTCGCACTCACGGAGCTCTCCACAAGAGATGCGCTCTTTGCGCTGATTACCAAGCTTTCACTGAATCTCATGATCCTCACATTAGGGGAAAATGGCAGTATCGTGATGAGCCCGACAGATTACTCAGCGCTTAACGCAAAGCGAGTGGATCTCGTCAATACTGTTGGCGCGGGCGATAGTTTTGCCGCAGGATTCCTCTCCGCCATTAATCACGGCGCAAACTTCCAAGCGGCGCACCGCTTCGCCAACGATCTCAGCAGTTACCTCTGCACCCAAGAAGGCGCCTTCGTAGAGATCCCCGAATCCTTCCGCCAAAAACTGGCGACGTTTTCGGAGTGGTAAGCCACTAATTCCGAAATTGCCGGAAGGTGTTCGTATCAAATCGGCTTGCACGGCGTCGGATTTAACTTTTATCATGCTTCAATAAGCCGGCTCGCCGACTGGTAAAAGCCTTCGGCTTTTAATCTGTATTTATATCGTTATCGTTCAAATGATTGCATTGGCACTTAAAGTGCCTCTCTCGCTGGCGCGGGATTTGAAGAAGCATGCAGCCATTCTACCCAGCTTTGAATCAACTTTGAAAATGCCGGAAGATATTTGTATCAAATAAACTTGCACGGCGTCGGATTTAACTTTTATCGTACTTCAATAAGTTGGTTCGCCGACTGGTAAAAGCCTTCGGCTTTTAGACAAGCTCGATGTATTCAAGTTCTTCTGCTGTTAAGGATTCATACCAATCCTCGCCAAAAATCTCCATCGGGTGCTGAGAGCGATCGCTGCCGTTGCCGCAGAGCATTTTATTGGCGGCGCAGAGTCTTTCGCAGCCCCAACAGATTCGCTCGGGGCGTTTGGGGCATTTAGGAATCCGCTGTTTTTTAACGACTTTTGTCATTTCGCTACTCCTATCAAAAATAAGTCTTCTCCCGTTAGTTTGTCACACCGCTTTTCATACTGAAAGCAATCGCCCTTACCAAGCGAATAAAAAGTGATCTATATCAGTCGCCATTTAGGGGTTAATCAGGATTAATGCCGGTAAATACGATGATCCTTAAATCATGCTTAAAATCAGGGATAAATACCATTATCTGGTGCGAAAATCGCCTTGTATGATCTTCATGCGATCTTCTCTTAACAAGTTGTCGTTCCCTGTTATACTGTTTGCTATTAAATTTATAGACTTGAGTGATCAACATGAGCCAGAAATTAGAACAAGGTGAAAAGCTTCGCGGTGCCGCTAAAACCGCTCGTATTCCTATTAAGGTGATCTCTGTTCCTAAAGAAGATCGTATCCCGAAACCCGCTTGGATTCGTGCCAAGATCCCTTCAGGAAAACGCTTTAGCGAAATCACCACGATCTTAAGAGAAAACAAATTACACTCTGTGTGCGAAGAAGCAGCCTGCCCCAATATTGGCGAGTGCTTCAACCAAGGAACCGCGACCTTCATGATTATGGGGGACATCTGTACACGTCGCTGCCCATTTTGTGACGTTGCCCATGGCCGCCCTAACAACTTAGATGCAGACGAGCCAAAGCGCTTAGCAGAAACAGTAAAGCTCCTTGGGCTTGATTACGTGGTAATTACCTCAGTAGACCGTGATGATCTCCGTGATGGCGGTGCGCAACACTTTGCAGATTGTATTACTGAAATCCGTAAAACATCACCGAATACTAAAATCGAGATCCTAGTACCGGACTTCCGCGGTCGTATGGATATTGCAGTTGATATCTTAACGCAAACGCCACCAGATATTCTTAACCACAATATGGAAACTGTGCCAAGACTCTACAAGCAAGTTCGTCCAGGGGCGGATTATAACCACTCGTTAATGCTGCTTAAAAACTTCAAAGCGAAAAACCCAAATGTCCCGACAAAGTCAGGCTTAATGGTCGGCGTTGGGGAATCAGACGAAGAGATGATGGAAGTAATGAAAATCATGCGTGATCACGATATCGAAATGATCACCATTGGTCAGTATCTACAGCCATCAGGCGGGCATTTAGCCGTAGATCGCTACGTTACGCCGCAAGTCTTTAAAGATTACGAAGCAGAAGCATATCGCTTAGGCTTCAAGCTCGCACACATTGGCCCGATGGTTCGCTCGAGCTACCACGCAGGGGATAATACCTTAGCGTAAGTTTGATGTTTTCTTTTAAAAGCCCTGCAAATGATATTGCGGGGCTTTTTTTGTCTCGATGATTGGGCGGAATACGGCGTATCAAATTGGCTTGCACGGCGTCGGATTTAACTTTTATCGTGCCTCAATGAGCCGGCTCGCCGACTGGTAAAAGCCTTCGGCTTTTAATCTGGAGTTATATCGTTATCGTTCAAGTAACTGTAGCTGCATTTGAGATCGCCTCTCTTGCTGGCGCGGGATTTCAGCAAGCATGCAGCCATTCGACCCAGCTTTGAATTAGCTTTGAAAATGCCGGAAGATATCCGTATCACATCGGCTTGCACGGCGTCGGATTTAACTTTTGTCGTGCTTCCATGAGCCGGCTCGCCGACTGGTAAAAGCCTTCGGCTTTTAATCTGGGCTTACTCGTTATCGTTGCCGTTCAGATGACTGTATCGGCACTTCAGCGCGCTGCTATTGATACGCTTCTTCATAACGTAAAAAAGCCGGCAATTTTATACCGGCTTTTCATCATATGTTTCAAATCATCATTTTATCAATAGTATCACCTAGTGATCTTGACCCAATACTGAGATCGCATGCATGTTATCGGTGATTACGCTATCAATGCCCATAGCCAGTAAACGCTCTATTTCAACAATATCATTGCTAGTATAAACCATTACAAAGCGTTCTGCCTTATGGCATTTTTCTAAAAATTCTGGGGTCATGATTTTATAGTTTGTGATAATGCCCTCACATTCCAAATCATCCAACAGTGCCATTACTGCCGCTTCTCCTTGTGAAAAATCATCCACAATCAAAGCTCGAGGAATTGTCGGTACACGATCTTTTGCCCCTCTTAAAGCTTCACTATCAAAAGAAGAGAGTAAAAACTGTTTCTTGATGCAATAAGGGGTTGGATTCTCTAGGTTCTCATTATAAAGTCGGTCAAAGAGCTGATCGAGCCCTTCATCAAACATTAAATCTAAACATTCTCCGAGTTTTTTATAAATCTTAGATTGAATCAGGCTCGCAACCGCTGCACCTGTTTCATAAGCTTCCCCGCTATTTGGCTTTATCTCTACGTCTAAACGCAGAAAATTATCTAACACATAATCCACCAAATCATCCAGCCTTGCGATTGGCTCACCTGCAAATTCTGCTGAGTGCCAACTTCCCGCATCTAACTGCGACATATGCTTCCATGTCTGCTGATTGATAGCGCCAGAGCTATTGGTCGTGCGATCAAGCGTTGCATCATGCATTAATACTAGCGCCTCATCCTGAGAAAACTTCACATCGCATTCAAACATCGTATACCCTTTTTGAGCACCATAACAAAATGCTGCAAGTGTATTTTCAGGCACCATATCCCCCGCCCCGCGATGTGCAATGAGCTTTGGGTAATGATGCTTTTTACTCTGAATCATAAATCCTCACATTTTAATTTTTTTGTCTGCCGTAGACCCCTCTTTTATAACAATATTTAACGCCATTGCCAATCCCTCGCTAGACCTAGATAATAACGATTTTTACGCAGCTAAAGAGATTATCAATCAGTCACCAAATAAATCACTAAGATAAAATTTATTAATAATAAAAATAACTCTAAATAAATACATTAAATGACATGAGGCAATAAATATACTTCAACAGCTTAAATTAATAATAAAAATAATCAAACTATAAAATATATAAAAACATATGAAGCGCTCAAGTTGATATCAAAATAAGCTGTTAATAGTACTCTGCTAGCGGATTAACGCGCATTCATCATGCCGTAGGCAACCAATGGATATGACCAATTTTAGCGAAGTCTTTAATAATAAGATGGTCAACCCCTACAACATAAAGATGATCGATATTTCCCGCTTCAGTCATTTGATACAACATCATAAATCGATGCTCACCAAACTCAATTTTGAGTAACTCATCCGAAAAAGTAGAGCGTTTAATCATCACGCCTCTACAGGCAAGTGAAGTCATTAAAGCATTAATATCCGCAGCATTACGAGATTGGTCAGTCACAATCAAGGCTCGGGGAATCTCTGGCACACTCTCCATTGCCCCTCGCAGAATATCTGGGTCTTGAGAAGAGATTAAAAACTGTCGTTTAACAGATACCGGACAAGGATTATCTAGAAGATGGTCGTACAAGCGCTCCAAAATAGAATCAATGCCAATCTCTAAGAAGGCATCAAGCCCCTTATTAAAATGCGCTAATGTCTTTGTACGCAAAAGCGCTACGACATTTTTCCCTAATGTATAAGGATCTTCTCCTTCCGCTGCAGAAAGCTCTATCTCTAGGCGGCATTGGTGCTGCAAAATATAATCAATCATCTCTTCAAAACGAAAAAGCGGCTCTCCCGAAAACTGCAATGAAAACCATTCACCAGATGTAGGAACAACCACTTCCGCCACGCTATCTGCAGCATCTTTTAATGGGCGCTGAGTCAGTATGAGATCTTGATCTTCAGAAAACTTCGCGTCACACTCATACATCGAAAATTCTGTATGTCCACGCTCTAATACGGCCTTAAATGCATTTAAGGTAATATCTTCAGTATCGCTACAGGCAACATTAGTAACTCTTTTAGGTAACTCAGACATCTATTCCTCCTTAAAAGGATCAGGATTCAAACAACAAATCAATTATTTAACAAAATAAATAATTAATAGAATAGTTAACAGAAATGCATAACGATCATTGTGCAGATCAAACATATGATTTAATTTACCCAACTCATTATCTTCTAATATAAATAATTATATCCATTATGCTAACCTCCTTCTTTCACTTTAGATACAATATATGTACAAAAACCTAATAAATAACAAAACAACAAATACTTAGTATATGTTTCAAGTTCTCTAATGATTTTATTGGTTAGAAATTAACTACCTATCAACTCATCATTTGCCTCATTAGCGGATGATTGGTAATAATAGATAGGTTATAAAAAAGCCCCGTACATTAAAATACGGGGCATATATTGTTACCAGAGATAACAATTAATCCTAAAACTTACGACTCCGCTTCGATACGCAGCAACTGCAAGCCGCGATCCGCTTCATAACCGTGAATCTCTTTTACATCGAGCTTACGCATGAATTCAATTGTCTCTTGGCAGATCACCTGTCCCGGGACAAGAATCGGGAATCCTGGTGGATACGGGATCACCATCTTCGCAGAAACCATCGGAATCCCTTCTCGCAAGCGTCTATCGCATTCTTCACTGTTAAGACCGATATATTCGCAATTCTCTTCTTGCCAGCTCATAAAGAACGCTTGACGAATATTCCCCTCTACCGCCACTTTTTTATCAACATCCTCTCTAAAAGCAACGTGAAAATGGCTAAAGTTTGGGAGATCCGGCGTGTCTTCCATCAGGCTCTTCACCTTCGCATCAAAGCGAGCTTGCCCTACAGCACCAGATTTAAGCGCCTCTTCCTCTACCGCTGTCGCAATCTCTGCCAGTACCTGAATCAGGTGCGCCACATCGCTGCGAGTATTGTTGATATTCGATTGCAGTAATACCGAGTTACGGGAAGTCTTATTAAGTTGGATATCAAACTTATCTGCTAATAGCATCTTAAACTCTGTACCATCCATCCCTGCCGTTCCGCATACTAACGTCATGCGTGTAGGATCTAAGGTAAACTCATCATCGCGGATACTCTCCACCGTTTTATCCCAGTTTGTGCCTGCCGCAAGGAAATCCTTAAAGCCACTCTCTCTGAACGCTGCCGGAATCATCTCATCTGCCCCGAGCACGCTAAAGTAGCGAGAGATAAGCGGATGGTTTTTAATCTGGCTACGAATATCGAGCGCAATCTGAATCGCATTATTCACTAAACCATAGCCCTCAAGCTCCATCTGACGACGCGCAATATCTAACGAAGCGATCAATTGCTGGTTCGGGCTTGTCGTAGAGTGCGTAAAGACTGCCTCATGGAATTGTGGTTCCACACTATAGAAGTCCACATCCTTTACTAATACCATAGAACCTTGACGCAATGCAGACATCGACTTATGTGTCGAGTTGGTTTGATACACTCGTAATCTCACCGCACGAGGGTCCGGAATAAGGCGCGTGTTAAGCAGCGTCTCTTGGTCTGGATTCTCGCCCAACATGGCTTGCTGCGCTTCATACGCTTCAAGTGCTTTCGGGTCTTTTAACCATGTTTCAATCGATTTTGCAGCGCCCATTGCCGTGCGAGGTCTTAAGAAAGGCGACCATCTCGCAAAGCCAAACCACGCTTCATCCCAGAGGAATACTAAGTCGGGTTTAATCGCTAAACACTCTTCCATATAGCGGCGCGTATTATAAACATGGCCATCGAATGTACAGTTGGTTAAATCGACAGCACGTACGCGTGATAATTTCCCTTCAGCTTTTAGCGACAATAAGGCTTCTTTAATCGTTCTTAAAGGCACCGCGCCATACATAGAGTATTCCTTCATCGGGAAGGCTTCTACATAGTAAGGCGATAATTCCCCTAAAACCATGCCGTAGTGATGAGATTTATGACAGTTTCGATCCACTATCACAATATCACCCGGCTTTGCCACCGCCATTAATACCATCTTATTCGAGGTGCTCGTGCCGTTTGTCACAAAGAAACAGTGATCCGCCCCAAAAGCAAGTGCTGCGCGGTCTTGTGCGCGTTTAATATTGCCTTTAGGCTCCAGTAAACTATCTAATCCGCCTGTTGTGGCAGATGATTCTGCTAAGAAGAGATTCAAGCCATAAAACTCGCCCATATCTTTAATCCAATCAGATTTAAAGATGGACTTACCTCTGGCAATCGGCAATGCATGGAAGGTGCTCACCGGCTTTTTGGCATATTTCTTAAGATTATCAAAGAATGGGGTTTCGTAACGCTGGCGCACACCTTCTAAGATAGAAAGATGCAGCTCCATCGGCTCTTCAACCGCATATAAAACGCGGCGAATATTCTTCGCTCTAACATCGCTCGCAATCTCTTCTGGGCGTCTGTCTGACGAGAGATAGATATCTAATTCTGGGCGGTACTCTTTGAGCGCTTCGGCTAATTGAAGCTCTAAATTATCCTCATCAAAGTGGATATCGAGCGACTGAATGGCCTGATCTAACAACGGCATCGCTTGTTTGCTCTTAAAATCAATGCCCTCAAAAATCGCCACCGCGCAGATATTACTATTGACCGCAATAGCGCAGAAAGCATCTTGGAAGCTCTCGACCAATACCGGCTCATAGACGAAACTATCCTCTTTACGTCGCTGTCTTCTTAACAGCTCAATATTACGCTCGAGCCTTGGGCTATTCGTAGGCGCAACGATTAAGACCTCAAAATAAGGTCTATCTCCCATATCATTATCCGCTTCCAAATAACGCTCATTCGATACATGATCATCATTCACTTCCCACTCATGCGCGTCATCTTTGTAATAGCGGGCTAAAATTGAGAAGGAGATTCTTCCTGCCAAGGATTCAAAGGCTTCTCGCTTTTCCTCTTTTAAGTAATTCGCTAAAGTCTGCATTAAATGTCTACCAGGGTAAGCATGCAGAATCTCTAAATCTTGCATCCGTGCAAATTGCGTCTGCAACGCCTCCGATGGATACTCATCCTTTACCCATTTTTTGGCTTTGACAAGTAGGTCTCGCCATAAATCTGAGCGCGTTGAGCCTAAGGTAAATATCTGATCAATTGTTGATGTATTCGTTAATACGTTAGAAACCATGTATACCCTCACATTTTATACAAAAAAACAAATCTTGATTTAAAAACCAAATCACTCGCTAAAACATAATCGTTATTATTAATATATCTTAAAACATATTCTGTTAATAGTTTTCACTACCTTATATGCAAAAAATCTTCAATAACCTTATAAAAACCCTCTAAAAAAATTGAGGCAAACAATATCAAAACCTTGCAATAATGCGCCATAAGCCATTTATAGACTTAACCCACTTAAAAAGTAAAGAAATATCAATAAATTACGAACGATCTCTTTCAACGCTCCGTTTTTTAAGGATAAATACCTATTATAAAAATTCTCATCGTATAAATATCTACATTAATCTCACTCGCCGATTTCAGAGCTCTTATCAACGAGCTACTGCTGGCGCGTGATTTTGGCAAGCATGCAAACATTCGACCCAGCTTTGAATTAACTCTGAAAATGCCGGAATATGACGTACCAAACAAGCTTGCACGGCGTCGGATTTAACTTTTATCGTGCTTCACTAAACTGGCTCGCCGACGGGTAAAAGCCTTCGGCTTTTAATCTGTACTTATATCGTTATCGTTCAGATGGTTGTATCAAAAATTGAGATCCTCTCTCTTGCTGGCGCGGGATTTTGACAAGCATGCAAACATTCGACCCAGCTTTGAATTAACTTTGAAAATGCCGGAAGAAAGGCGTATCAAATCAGCTTGCACAGCGTCGGGTTTAACTTTTGTCGTGCTTCCATGAACCGGCTCGCGGACTCTTAAACACTTTTAGGGTTTATACTTTCAGACAGATTATCTCCCTACAGATAGATTGTTTAGATTCTATTTCAATAAGATAGATCATATCCGTCAAACTTTGATGGGTAAAAAACCGTTAAAAGTCCTATAATAATTTGTTATATATCGCAATTATTGCCATATACCCTTAATAATGGGGTTATAATCTGCTTAAGCTATGAATTAAGATTTTCTTTAAGTGATTACTAGCACCCTACAAAAATTACCTCCCACTGATTAAAGTCATCATTCAGTGGGCAAATAGGGGCATAATTTAGGTTAGCCCTATCCACGATATCGATATAGAGAGTGAAGCATGAGTGACGAAAAAGCATTACAACCTTTCAACCCTTTAGAGCTCGCAGAGTTTGAAAAAGGCGAAGAGATTAAAGAGACCGAGAGTGATGTCGTACGCATTAACGCCATCAGCGATACCATCAACATCCATCAGCCAACAGAAGTGCTCTCTTATGGGGTTAAACCTATGGCTGAGATCGCAAAATTTGCAGATACGTTATTAGAAGGCGTTAAAGGCAAAGATTCTGGCGTTGTCGGCGACCAATTGAGCGCCCTTATCATGAAGATCCGTGAATATGATCCGCTCTCTGCAGAAGAGAAAAGCGGCAATTTCCTCGCGAATCTCCCATTGATCGGCGGTCTCTTCAAAAAAGGCGTTGCCGCAAAGATTGATCATATGAATCTCACAGCGCAAGTAGATACCATTGCGAGCCATCTTGACAACTCCATGGTCGGCTTACTTCGTGATAACGAGCGCCTCGAGCAACTCTATCTTAAAAACTTTGAATACTACAAAGAAGTGAGCCTCTTTGTAACAGCAGGTAAGCAGAAAGTCGAAGAGATTAAGGCAACAGAACTTCCTAAGCTCCAAGCAGCTGCGGAAGAGAGCAAAGATCTCCTTGATGCGCAAAAAGTGAAAGACCTCATGGAGAACCTCAATCGTTTTGAGCGCCGTATTCATGATCTTGAGATCTCAAAAACGATCTCAATGCAGACTGCCCCGCAGATCCGTATTATTCAAAACAACAACCAACAGCTCGCAGAGAAGATTCAAGGCAGTATTCTCTCAACGCTCCCTGTATGGAAGAGCCAAATCGTGCTCTCTCTCTCACTTGATGAGCAAGGAAAAGCGGCGAAACTCCAAAAAGACGTATCAGATACGACGAATGATCTCCTTCGTAAAAATGCCGAAGCATTGCAACAAAACAGCATCGCAACCGCACATGAAGTCGAGCGCTCTATCGTAGATATCGAAACGATCCGTGAAGTACAAACGCGCTTGGTAGACACTATCGAAGAAACTATGCGTATCGCAACAGAAGCGCGTCACCGCCGTGCAGAAGTCGAGAAAGAGCTTGGTCAAATGGAAGATAACCTCCGTGACCGTATCTCTTCAGTGGTTGAAAAATATCAATCATAATTGAAGTGCTGATACTCATCGCATGAGTATAGAACAATCGAAACCCCAAGGTTCCTCATGATCTTGGGGTTTTTTATGGTTGCTCAAAAATAGATCTCCGTATCAAACCGGCTTGCGCGGCGTTGGATTTAACTGTTTATGGGCTTCTCTTATTCGGCTCGCCGACTTCTAAAAGCCTCCGGCTTTAAATTTGCACGGGAAAATGCCGGGGAATAATCCCTCGGAAAAGGGGGAATATCCTCTTGTCGTGATTTGCAGTACAATAGCCAAGACCGATCAATGGGAAATGATAGCGTTTTGATCTTATTCCCTGTTATTTCGTACCAAATTTAGAATCTGGCAATCATCATTGCCCGGCTCAACCATTTTATAGAGATATCACTATGCCTGACTTCGATAAACAATCTGATAAAACAGCCCACCAGAGCGATCAAGCACTGCCGTTTGAAACGCGTATTTCGCAAGAAGAAGCGATGCGTAAAGATACGCCGCAAAATGCACCGATTCCAACGAACCAACGTCAAGAGCGCTATATTGAGCAAGATATCTTTGTCGACTTTAGTAATGCTTTCAGCCGCGGATTTGAGGGAGTTAAAGCCACATTCAATAGAATGATAGATCACTCAAAGGCCTTTCTCAGCGGCGTTTTAGCGCAGATTCTTGTCTTTATCATTCCGGCAAAAATCAGCTTAACGCCTGTATTCCCGTTACTCACCACTTATCTTGGGCTTATTATGCTCTTCCCTTCACGCCCGAATCGCTTTGCACTTGGCGTGGGTGTGATTGCCGGCGTTATTACGCTTTTGAGCGGATTCTGGCCACTTGCACCGATTATTGCCGGCTTAGTCGCTGCCATTGTCGGGACTCGAGATAAAGAGATCGATAATCAAACCTTTTGGATCACTATTCCGCTCGCGTTAATCATGATTGCCGGGAGCGTTGCCACACAACCCGCTTCATTCTGGAATATCCTTCCTATCCCTACTCTACTCGGAATTGGTGCAACGACACTTTTTGGACTCTTTGCCCCTAAAAACATTCGCCGAAAGCTAAGCTATTACTTTATGAATGAGGCCGAAAAAAAGGCTTATCAAAAGGAAGAGCAAGCGATCAAAGAAGCAATGGAAGCTATGAAAGAAGCTGCCAGACTCACTGCCGAGAAAAATGCCAAATACGCACTCTTCTCTCGCCATATTGAGATTCTTGCATTGATCGAGAAAGAGGTAGATCACCTTCCGACTGATATCGCAGATATTATCGTGGATATCGGTACATCCTCCATTAAAATCATTCAGGCAATGGAAAAAGACCCACGTGATGTCCTCACCGGTGGTCGCTTCCTCAATCGTTATCTCCCTTTGATTCAGGAAAATGTTGTCCGCTATCGCACCATCATGGAGTATGCACCCCAAAATCCTGAAGCGTTACATGAGAAAACCGCAAAATCCTTAAATGGCGTCCGCCAAGCCTTCGAGCAGATCACCATCGAGCTGATTGAAAATAATCAACATGATCTCAATATCGACCTCAATGTGATGGATAAACTCATCCGTAGCCAAGGGTTTGAGATTAAGGAATAATCTCACATTAAACGCACTTGCACGGCGTCGGATGTTACTATTTTTGTGCTTCCATGATTCAGCGCGCCGACTTATGAGCGCTTGCAGCGCTCAACTTGCTGGTGCGGGATTTTGGGAAGCATGCACGCATTCGACCCAGCTTTGAATCAGCATTTCGAAATGCCGGGAATAATTCGTATTAAACGCACTTGCACGGCGTCGGATATTACTATTTTTGTGCTTACCTAATTCAGCACGCCGACTTTTAAAAGTCTTATTTCTCCCTACGATTAAGCCCTTCTAGCAGATCCTGATTCCGGCGTTTAGCATCTTCATTTTGCTGTGTGTTACTGAGTTGAGCACTGTTATTAGCAAAAGATTGCCGGGATTTTTCGCGGGCTTTGGCGCGCTTCTCTTTGCGTCTACTTGCCCGCACACTACGGATTACCTTCAGTACAATGATCGTTCCGCCACCACCGACAGCTAAGCCATATATTAATAAAAAGGCGATAGCCACATACGGTCCTTTATTATTAATTGTTTGCACCGTTCGCGATTCGCCAAGAACGTAATAAACAGGGACTTTATCCCCCACATGGAATGTGGTGCCGTTATAAGTCGCAGTATATTTAAACTGACGTACTTCCCCACTTTTCGTCTCATATTCAACAATCGCTTCGGACATATTGGGGCGATTATCGGCATCAATTATCTTGCCTTCTACCTTCACTTTCTGCAGATCGGTAGAAACGCTGTGAATCAACAAATCACCGGCTTTATAGAGCGCGAAATATCCGGTGCTGTAACCTGCAAGCACCGCCACAATATAGATAAGCCCAATCCCCAAAGAGAGTGTCGCGACTATAAGGTTCCACGTTTTAGGAAGGATATTCCAAGTAAACCTGTTAAATACGCGCATAAAAGCGCCGAAAAAGCCGAAAAAGAGCTTCAGAACAAGGAAGATTACAACGAGTCCTGCAATATTTTCAAATGGCCCAAGATCTGGCATTGTATCGAGCAAACCAAATATCCATCTGACAAATCTATCCCAATATTCCAAAACAGCTCCCTCATTTAGCCCATAATTGGCGCGATTAATTAGCGCTTAAATAGTGAACAAAACAATAAGCAAAAATCGTTGATAAAGCAAGGAGTATTCTCATCTCTTAAAATAGCGTTAACTTAATGATTCAGGAAGAGATTCGTAGTAAATCGGTTCTATTTGTGATGATAATCTCGCATCAATCTCACTTGCACGGCGTCGGATTTAACGATTCAGGCGCTTCCATCATTCGGCTCGCCGACTTCTGAGCGATTGCATCGCTCAACTTGCTAACGCAAGCTTACAAGAGATATGAACACTGACTTCTGGATGCTTCCGGCATCCAACTTGCTGGCGCGGGATTGCTATAAGCATGCATCCATTCGACCCAGCTTTGAGAATACCGGAAGAGATTCATCTCAACAAGCTTCGCTAATCAGATTAACCAATTCGGCATCACATTCTCAGTTGCTGCTTCTGATTCAGCTGAATCAATATTAAGCTCGGTGATCTGCGTCGAAGTATTCTTATTGGGGCTCGATTGGAAGCCCACTCGCGTATCTGTCTCCGTGCCGCCTTTGACTTCAAAGTTCCGGAAATCAAACAAGGATGTATCCGCCAATTGTGAGGGCTTTACATTGCGCATCGCTCTAAAGATCGAATCGATTCTTCCGGGGTGATTCGCTTCCCATTCTGCCAGCATTGCTTTTGTGGTTTGACGTTGCAAACCATCTTGCGATCCACAAAGGTTACACGGAATAATCGGGAACTCGCGAAGCTCGGCGTATTTAATCAGATCTTTCTCTTCGCAATATGCCAAAGGACGAATGAGGATATTATCGCCATCATCGCTCCGCAATTTTGGGGGCATGGCTTTCATCGTGCCACCAAAGAACATATTCATAAAGAGCGTTTCCACCATATCATCACGATGATGCCCCAAGGCGATCTTGTTAAATCCATGCTCTTTCGCATATTGATACAACACGCCACGGCGAAGACGCGAGCAGAGGCTGCACGTTGTTTTGCCCTCTGGTATCACGCGTTTTACCACTGAATAGGTATCTTGCTCGATAATCTCAAAAGGTACACCGATTGACGTGAGATACTCCGGAAGCACTTCTTCTGGGAATCCCGGTTGCTTCTGATCCAGATTCACGGCAAAGAGCTCAAAATTCACAGGCGCATGGGCTTTAAGGCGCATAAGGATATCGAGCAGCGCGTAAGAATCCTTACCGCCAGAAAGACACACCATCACGCGGTCGCCCTCTTCGATCATCTCATAATCCATAATTGCACTGCCGACTAAACGTCGAAGTCGTTTCTCTAACTTTTTCTCAGAAACTGATAGCGCCATACTGCCTAAACTCCCTGCTGATTCCAATCATCAATAACACGCACCTGCACGATAATGCCGGCATTTTAAACCGCTGTATTGTAACATTCTCCGGCATTTTGTCAGGTAGTTTATTCAGGAAATTAAACCTGTTTTTAAGTCATTTATAATGTGTTAGATATCTCGTTTAGCCTCGTATCAAATTGGCTTTAAGGTTCGTGATAAAGCCTTGTATCAAACAGGCTTGCACGGCGTCGGATTTAACGATTCATGCGCTTCCATGATTCAGCTCGCCGACTTCAGAGCGCTGAAGCGCTCAACTTGCTGGCGCGGGATTGCTATAAGTATGCATCCATTCGACCCAGCTTTGAGAATGCCGGGAATTTCGACAATAAAAAACCTCATTAAAGTAAGTGTTGAGAACCACTTTAATGAGGCATTTTTTACTGTTTTAAACGAATAACAGTGATCTTAACGAATCTTTAAAACTATGCGTGCAGCCACTGTGGAGATCACACTGACTAATGCGCCGGTGATCACGTAGAATGTTACTGCAAGAGGATTCCCTGTAACATCGATTAACCATGTAATCGTCATCCCGGCAAAACCACCAAATAGCATTACGGCAATGTTGTAACTCAACGACATCCCTGTTCCGCGGACTTGCACTGGGAATACTTCAGAAATTAATGCCGGCATTGAGGCAAAGTAAATTGTCATTAACAGACCAATAAATCCCTGAATCACTAAGAGCTTCACAAAGCCGGGTCCAATTGATAACCAAGCAAATAGCGGATATGTGAAGAGCACAAAGAGTAAGCTACTCGCAAACATAAAGGGAATACGTCCATATTTATCTGAATAATGCCCGATCAATGGGGATAAGAACATCATTAAACCACCTGATAAGATCGTCGCAATAAACGCAGAAGTTGAGCTCATCCCTAATTGTCTTACCGCATATGTCGGCATATAAACGACAAGATAAACAGATACCGTTGCCATCACAACACAGCCTGTTGCGATTAAGAGCGCTAGTTTTTGTGTGCGCATTAAATCATAAAAAGGATTCTTCGTCGGTGTCGCTTCCGCAAATTCTGGGGATTCATCAAGACTTCTACGAATATAATATCCCGCTGGTCCTACTAAAAGCCCAAAGATAAACGGCAAACGCCAACCCCATGAATAGAGCTGCTCATCTGTCAATAGCGTATAAATGAGCGTTCCAGAAATTGCCGCAAGCACGATGCTTAAACCCTGGCTCGCCACCTGCCAGCTCGAGAAGAACCCACGGCGATGCGGCGCATGTTCTACTAAGAAAGTCGTAGAACTTCCAAACTCTCCGCCAGCGGAGAATCCTTGAATTAAACGTGCTAAAACGAGTCCAAGTGGTGCCCAAAGACCGATTTGGTCATAGGTTGGCATCACCGCAATCATCAATGTTCCGACCATCATCAAGAAAATCGAGAGCGTTAATGCTGCCTTTCTCCCTACTCTATCGGAATAGATCCCGATAATGATCGCCCCAAGCGGGCGCATAAAGAATGAAACCCCGAATGTGGCAAACGTAATAAGCAGTGAAACTGTCTGATTATCAGCAGGAAAGAAGAGCTTAGCAATAATCACTGCCATCGTTCCGTAGATTAAAATGTCATACCATTCCAGCGCATTACCAATAGAAGACGAAATAACTGCCTTCCAAGTTTGTGGATGCTGTTCATAAGGCACACTTGCCCCTTGAGTCGTGTGATCCGTCATATAAGAACCTCCCTGGTTTATATATTTATTATTATATTTTTTTGAATTATATATTTAAAATCAGCAAGATATTAACTCTTCACTGAGCCCTCAGAAGAGGTTTTTCATAATGAATGATTCGCGTCAACCTGTCAATAATCTCATCAATACCTTTTTTTGAAGGACCGATGATAGTGCTTCGTATCAATCTTATTTGAGGTATCGTGATAGCGCTTCGCATCAAACAGACTTGCACGGCGTCGGATTTAACTAATTATGCGCTTCCACGATTCAGCTCGCCGACTTCTAAAAGCCCTCGGCTTTTATTCTGCTGGCACGGGATTGCTATAAGCATGCAAACATTCGACCCAGCTTTGAGAATGCCGGGAATTTCCGCATCAAATAGGCTTGCACGGCGTCGGATGGAACGGTTGAATCCCTTATTAAAGCTGGCTCGCCGACTCCTGAGCGATTGCATCGCTCAACTTACTGGCGCGGGGTTGTTATAAGTATGCAAACATTCGACCAGCTTTGAGAATGCCGGGAATTTCCGCATCAAATAGGCTTGCACGGCGTCGGATGGAACGGTTGAATCCCTTATTAAAGCTGGCTCGCCGACTTCTAAAAGCCCTCGGCTTTTATTCTGCTGGCGCAGGGTTGCTATAAGCATGCAAACATTCGACCCAGCTTTGAGAATGCCGGAAGAGATTCATTTCAAATCACTCAACCTGCATCAAAACCTCTCCACATTTCCGGCAACGATACTCTGCTTTGCCAGCTTGAAGGCGATTGTGGCGGATGCTGGTGAGTAAGTGCTTTTGGCAACTGCATTGATATTCAAAGCGCTGATATTGCCGTGTTTGACTACTCGTTGTCGAAAACTGATGGGTGCGTTTTGCCGGCAGATCCATGATCTCTGTCATCATCATTTGCCACTCTTTGCCGTGCGGTTGCACACGTCCAAAAAGTGCGAAGGTTAAGAGATGCGCGTATTCGTGCGGGATCACTTCATGGATAAACTGCTCGCGATTCTCCGCCAGTAAAATAGGATTGAGACGAATCTCCCAATATTCTAAATAAGCACTCCCTGCTGTTCGCCCTTTCTGATTAAAGGCAAGAATCGGATAACGATTCTCTCGTAACTTAGCTTGAAAGGATCGGCTTTCCGATTCTTTCGTAATTTGAGTTTTTGAGGCATTTCGCCCAAATAAGGATTTCAGCCGTGATAAAGAGGATTCCCGGCAATCTCCGGCATTTTTAGCCTCAATACTGACATAATCAGGCGCTTGAGGAGAATGATCAGACAATGCCATAATCGTCACTGCTTCCGATGGCTTTACGCGTGATAATGATTGGCTACTGCCCTTTATCAACGTGATTCGCTTTACCAGATTTTGATAATGCTTTGCCGGCAATTTTGCCGCTAAGCGCGCCATCGCTTGTGATTCTACCGCTTGAATTTTCTCGGCGACCTCACGCAAAAGCGCCTCTCCATCGGGAGAGGCGTTCTTTAAACTCTGTGCATCAATGACAATCATCATCGCAAAAACTTATGCGTCCGTAAATTCACGGGTAAGATCAAAGACAGTGAGCGTCTCTTTTTCAGCCTTGTTATAAGACTTTCTAAACTTCCCATCTTTCAAGACGATTGTGCGGTCGCCGTAACGAATCGCATGTTCCATATTATGGGTAATCATCACACAGGTGAGATTCTGCTCGCGCACGAGTTTATTCGCAAGCGCCATCACATGCTCGGCAATTTTCGGGTCAAGTGCTGCGGTG
The DNA here is from genome assembly GCA_945639195.1 of uncultured Ignatzschineria sp. Taxonomy (GTDB): domain Bacteria; phylum Pseudomonadota; class Gammaproteobacteria; order Cardiobacteriales; family Wohlfahrtiimonadaceae; genus Ignatzschineria. The sequence continues at coordinate 197,589 of CALZEE010000004.1, forward strand.
ATCTCATCTAGTAATAGAATTTTTGATTCCGCAATAATCGACATCACAAGGCTTAATGCTTGACGTTGTCCGCCCGAAAGATTCGTCACCATCTCATTAATACGATTCTCTAAGCCCATATCTAATAAGGTGAGCTTCTCTTTAAAGAGGCGACGGCGATTCTCATTATTAAAGAGGCTAAAGCCACGGCTTTTACCACGCTTAAAGGAGAATGCCATATTCTCTAAGATCGTCATGTTCTCCATCGTGCCAACACGCGGATCTTGCATCACAATCGAAACGAGCTTCGCGCGCTCTTGTTGTGAGGATTTTGTAACGTCTTCCCCATCGATTAAAATGCGCCCTTTTTCCGGCTTCATAAAGCCAGAGATCGCATTGAAAACGGTGGATTTACCGGCGCCATTGCCCCCGATAATCACTAAGAATTCGCCCTTTTCTACTTCTAAAGAGAGATCTTCTAAAATCGTACGCTCGAGCTGTGTGCCTTTGCCCACAACGAGCTTAATTCCTTCAAGCTTTAGCATTTACGCTTTCCTCCTGGCATCGCCATAATGATGATGATGAGAAGTCCTGCGATAAGGTTAAAGTCGTAGCTCTTCAAGTTTAAGAACTCTGCGTGAAGCGCAAAGCCTGTCACAATTCGGTAGACAATCGAGCCCACAATACAGCTCAATAATTTAATCCAGATTGAACGGAATGGTAAGATTCGCTCCCCGATAATCACCGCAGCAAAACCGGCAATAATCGTGCCAATCCCTGCAGAAATATCTGTAAATCCTTGCTGCTGACTAAAGAGCGCGCCGCCCATTGCAATGAGCGCATTCCCCATTGCCACACCAAGAATCACCATCCACTTTACATTCACGCCGCCATTCATACAGAGGCGCTTATTTTGCCCTACTGCACGAATTGAAAGACCGATATCCGTATTTAACAAGAAGCTAAATGCCGCAATTAAGATAATCGCAATGCCACCAAGGACAAGGAGATTATTGGCGATAAAGATCGTCGGTGACATCAAGAGCGAGATATTAGGCGTGCCGTTCATCACATGAAGATTGATGGAATACAGCATAAACGCGACTAAAATCCCGGCTAACAGATCCGTGACTTTAAAGAAGCTATTGAGAATCCCTGTTAATGCCCCCGCTAACGCACCACCAATCAGTGCAAACACGAGCGATACAAAGGGATCAATTCCTGCTTTGATTAAAATAGAAGAGATGGCAGCCCCTAATACGAAGCTACCATCACAGGTTAAATCCGGAAAGTCGATAATTCTAAAAGTGAGGTAGATCCCCATACCGACTATTCCATAAATGAGCCCGAGTTCCAGGCTCATTACTAATTCATCTAAACTCATCCTAACCCTTAGTCTTGTTTAACCGCTTCTGCTTTGCCATCTTTGATAAAGACAGCTGCTTCTGCGATAACCTCTTCAGGAAGGGTTAAGCCAAGCTTCGTTGCGGTGTCCATATTAATAACGAGCTCCATTTTATCAGGAAAACCTACTGGGATCGTGTTTATATCTGTACCGTCTAAAATATTAGCAATCATCTCTGCTGTATCGATTCCTAATTGGTATTGATTTGGGCCAAGTGCTGCAAGCGGTCCAAACTCAACTGCGTCAGTATCAGCAACAAATACCGGCTTATTTTGCTTCGCTGCTGCCATCACGATACTTTCAAGTGCTGCAAGTGCCGTGTTATCACCGTAGATGAAGATCGCATCAGTATTGTTTGCAAGACGCGCTGCTGCTTGCGGAACATCTGCTGTACGGTTAACTGATTGCGTCACTACTTCTAAACCAAACTCTGGTGCTGCTTTCTCAAGATCGCCCAATTGCGTGATTGAGTTTGCGTCACCTGGGTTATAGATAAAGCCGATTTTTTTCATTTCTGGAAGCACTTTCTTAAACATTTCAAGTTGTGGCTTCACATCAACGTAGTTCGACATTCCTGTCACGTTAGTGTTTGAGTTTTCAAGTGATTTTACAAGGCTTGCGCTTAATGGATCTGTGATTGAACTAAAGACCATTTTCGTTTTGCCATCCATCGCAGATTTCACTAAGCTTTGCGCTGAAGGCGTACCAATGCCCACCGTTACGTCTGCTTTTTGTGACACAAACTTCGTAGAAATTTGCGCCGCTAATGCAACGTTCGCTTGTGCTGATTCAACGATGAAGTCAAGGTTCTCACCTTCAACATAACCACGCGCCTTAAGACCATCACGAATACCGTCTGCAGTCATATCTAATGCCGGGTGTTCTACGATTTGGTTGACATAAACTTTCTTCATCTCATCCGCCATCGAAATACCTGTTGCAAGTGCGGCACCTAACATTACTGCTAATAACTTTTTCATAATTGCTCCTAAAGCGTTATGTTTTTCTAGAGAGGGATCCTCTAGGGGATTTAAAATTTGGGTTTTTACATTCTCTTGTAATGAATGCTTTGTACTACTGTGGTGATACAGTAATACAGCAGAACATCTTTGTCAATTTTTGAAGTTACAAATAATCACTCGAACAATGAAGCTCAATATATTTCAATAAGATAGCAGTAATATCCCTCCCCCCTTTTTAGTTCATTCAATGCTGGAGCGAATGGGTGCATGCTTATCACAATCCCGCGCTAGCAAGGTAAAAGCTGTCACTTTTATGCGTGCTTGATGAAGATTAACAGCCGACGGCTTTTAAAAGTCGGCGAGCTGAATCATGGAAGCGCATGAATAGTTAAATCCGACGCCGTGCAAGCCTATTTGATACGGAAATTGCCGGCATTCTCAAAGCTGGGTCAAATGCTTGCATGCTTATCACAATCCCGCGCCAGCAAGGTAAAAGCTGTCGCTTTTATGCATGCTTAATAGAGATTAAAAGCCAAAGGCTTTTAAAAGTCGGCGAGCTGAATCATGGAAGCGCATGAATAGTTAAATCCGACGCCGTGCAAGCCTATTTGATACGGAAATTGCCGGCATTCTCAAAGCTGGGTCAAATGCTTGCATGCTTATCACAATCCCGCGCCAGCAAGTTGGATGCCGGAAGCATCCAGAAGTCGGCGAGCCAGCTTTGATAAAGGATTCAACCGTTCCACCCGACGCCGTGCAAGCCTGTTTGATACGAATTTTATTCCGGCAATAAAAAAGCGATTCCCTAATCACTTAGGTAAATCGCTTTTAAAATCTTGAAAGATCACGTTTGATAACGCAATTCTATTTAACTCTCGATCGATAAACTCAGGAAGTTTCCGTCGATATCCGTAACTACCGCAATGAGATTATCAACGAGTTTTGCAGAAGCCGTGTAATCCCACACAATCGTGTTATCAGGATAAACTACAGCTTGCTTCAGATGTAATGCATCTATCGCCTGCTGATAGAGGGATTTCTTCACGCTATTCTTACGCGGAATGATCTGTAACCACTCATCTTCATCCAACACGCGAATCAAATAATCGATGTAGAAGTAAACATCAGAGGTATTATCCGTGGCAGTTCTGCCCTCTTCTTGAATCTGTGTTAATAGCTTTTCGCTGATCGACTCAAATTGCTCTAAGGTTGCCCCACATTGCGTAAAGTACGCTTCACTGGGAAGTGCATCATCCTCGCTCTCGTCAAGGCTAAACACTACCTGAACATCTCGTCCATTCACTGAGGTCTTCGCCTCATACCAATCCATCTCTAAGTCCTGAGAATTGCCGAAAAATCTTAGTTCCATTTTATCACTCAAAATACTGAAACATTGTTGAAAAAGTCAATATGACTAGCCATCGTAAAAGCCTTAAATTACGCACATTTCAGGAAATTCTCAAGATTTATTTTCAGGATTAAAAGCAAGGAATTATTGCTCCCGCAAAACCCTAAGGTTGAGCGCTATAAGCACTCAGAAAATATCATTTAAGAAAGATTAAAAGCCGAAGGCTTTTAGAAGTCGGCGAGCTGAATCATGGAAGCGCATGAATCGTTAAACCCGACGCCGTGCAAGCCTATTTGATGCGGAAATTCCCGGCATTTTCAAAGCTAGGTCAAATGGATGCATGCTTATAACAATCACGCCCAGCAAGGTAAAAGCGGTCGCTTTTATCCGAGCTTGATGAAGATTAAAAGCCGAAGGCTTTTAAAAGTCGGCGAGCCAGCTTTGATAAGAGATTCAACTGTTCCATCCGACGCCATGCAAGCCTGTTTGATGCGGAAATTGCCGGCATTCTCAAAGCTGGGGCGAATGGATGCATGCTTATCACAATCTCGCGCCAGCAAGGTAAAAGCTATCGCTTTTATGCATACTTGATGGAAATTAAAAACCGAAGGCTTTTAGAAGTCGGCAAGCCAGCTTTGATAAAGGATTCAACCGTTACACCCGACGCCATGCAAGCCTATTTGATGCGGAAATTGCCGGCATTTTCAAAGCTGGGGCAAATGGGTGCATGCTTATAACAATCACGCGCCAGCAAGTTGAATGCCGGCGGCTGGATTTGATACTTCACTAGTATCTTAGATTTTCTCGTCTGGGTTCATGCGGCTTAAGACTAAACGATAACCATGGTTTTTCTCTTCGTTGATAAAACGAGAAACTCGGCCAATAGTGGTAAGGCTGGCAGAGGTTAATGCGTGAATCTCACGGTAAGAGAGATCGCCTCGCTCTAAGAGCTGACAGACCTTCCAACGCTCGATCATTGATGAGAGCTCTTTGGGCGTTAATAGATCCTTAAGAAAAACGAGCATTTCTTCTTCGTTCTCGACTTTTAAAAAAGCATTGCAGAGCGATTTCTCAAAATCAATATTCTCTAAACGTTCTTCTAAAGCTGAAAGATGCGCTTTATTACTCATTGTTATCCTTCTCTTCTCGCTAAATTAATTACTTAATATAAAACCACACTTCGACAAAAAAAGCGCCCAAAACTTCTGGAACGCTTTTTTAACTTATAAAAACAGGATCTTATTTCAGATCTTGCTTCTCGAATAAGCCCTACTTTTGCACGGATTTTTCAGCATTATTCTCAGCATCTTCTGATGCCGTTTCTAATGCAGTTTCTGCTGCATCCTTGCTAGGTGTTTCTTCCCCTTTAGCCGCCTCGGATGATGGCGCTTCAAGCTTCACGACTCTATCATCTTCTACGCGGTGCGTTGCATGATAGAGCGCGGCTTCAAGTCCGGCATTATATTGCTTAACTGCGGCAACTGTCCATCCAAAATAACGCGCCATAAACTTCACAACTGCAACATGATGCGCTTTTACTGTTTCGATATCAAAATAGAGCGCGCCCGTACGTCGGACAAAGAAATCGCTTGGTGAGACAATCGCTTCGTGTGTTAAACCATAAATAAGCTTCACATAGAGCAAGATCGGTAAACCTTGCATCTCATCTGGGCTCGCTTTTGCGGCGATTTCAAAGAGTTTATCAACATTCGAGCCGTAAATACTCGCAAGTTCCCTTGCTTCTGCTTCTGTTAAATTAGCGGCAATTCCTCGTTGCACGGCTTCATCAATGAAGCTTACAAAGGCATCACTCCCGCCCAAGTCCCCGCCTGACAATGGAAGATTCGCTGTTTGGCAGGCCTCAAAACTTAAGTTTTTGGCAACTTTTAATTTACCGGCAATCTCATCCACCACAGATTCTGCAAGTTCACGATACCCCGTTAACTTCCCTGTTGTTACCGTAATCAAGCCATTATCTGCGGTACGAAGAAGGGGTTGCTTCTCTAATGATCGCTCGTGATGCTCATCTTTTAAAACAGGGGAGATCCCCGCCCATGAGGATTCAATCATCTCTGGGGTGATTTTAAGTTCTGGGAACATCTCATTAATCGCGGTTAAGAGATAATGTTGATCAGTAATAGAAACGCTCGGCTGCTCACGATTCCCATCGTAACGGCTACTACTGACGCCCACATACGTTTTATTGCCTCGTGGCACTGCAAAAATCATCTTCTTCTCAACGCCGGTATCAAAGTAGATCGCGTCTGTTAATGGGAAGTTTGACTGATCAAACACCAGATGCGCCCCTTTAATCAGATCAATAGATGCCTCTTGGCGTAAAGCATCTTTACAGAGATCAAGCATCCACGCGCCGGTTGCATTCAGAATCATCGCACCTTCAACAATATGCGTATTACCGCTCAATGCATCTTTCACTACAACGGCTTCCACATAGCCTTTATCATCATAGTTAAAGCCAACAGCTTCTGCGTAGTTCAAGCAATCTGCGCCTTTCTCTACTGCTTTTTTAATAATCTCAAGCGTCATTCTCGCATCATCGGTACGATATTCTGCATATTCTCCCGCGCCGCGAAGCCCGGTTGTTTTAATCGCCGGGACTTTCGCAATAACCTCATCACGGCTGAGCATCTTCCGGCGTTCGTCTTGCTTGACGTCCGCAAGATAATCGTAAAACTTCAGCCCTAAAGATGTGGTAAATTTCCCCAGCGTGCCGCCTTTATGAATGGGAAGAAGCATCTTTTCACGCGTCATTACATGCGGGGCATTTTCATAAATTCGTGCCCGCTCTTTACTTGTTTTAGAGACATTTTTAAACTGGAATTTCTGTAAGTAACGCAATCCACCATGAATCATCTTGGTAGAACGGCTACTGGCGCCAAAGGCGAAGTCTTGCTTCTCAACAAGCGCGACTTTCATGCCTCGCGTAACAGCATCTAACGCAATCCCTGCCCCGGTAATCCCTCCGCCAATAATGACAAGATCGTAATACCCTTGTTTAAATGATTGGTAATTTTTCCGGCGATTAAGTGAAGCAAGGCTCATCTAGATACTCCTTATAGATATTTCATGGGTCGATTGAAGCGCTAATATCATCTAGCAAACATTCGTCATCCCCCTATGATAAAAGAAACTCGCTCCCCTGTCGCCTCTCGGCATTAACCTTTCACGATTTCCTGATATGGATCTGATCTATTCCTGCGATTTTACAGAGGGCGAGCCGAATCATGGAAGCACAAAAATAGAGACACCCGACGCCGTGCAAGCCTATCTGATGCGGAAATCCCCGGCATTCTCAAAGCTGGGGCGAATAGGTGCATGCTTATCACAATCACGCGCCAGCAAGGTAAAAGTTCTGGAAATTGTATAGTGAAGATTAAAAGCCGAAGGCTTTTAGAAGTCGGCGAGCCAACTTTGATAAGCAATTCAACCGTTCCATCCGACGCCGTGCAAGCCTATTTGATGCGGAAATCCCCGGCATTCTCGAAGCTGGGTCGAATGGATGCATGCTTCTCAATAGCCCGCACTAGCAAGTTGAGCCCCTTATTCTTCTTCCGTAGCAACCTTAAACTGTTGGGTTGCGTTTACGGCTATCTGCCAGTTTTTGTAGAGCCTTGTACGCTGCGCTTCCGGCATTGTTGCGGTGAACTGGCGCTCGCCTTGCCAGATGGCTTCTATTTCGCTTTTGGATTCCCAGAAGCCAACGGCTAAACCTGCTAAAAAGGCTGCGCCTAATGCCGTTGTTTCATGAACTTTGGGTCTTGAAACAGTGAGATCTAAAATATCGCTCTGGAACTGCATCAAGAAGTCGTTCATCACCGCACCGCCGTCCACGCGCAATTCACATAACGTAATGCCGGAATCTTTCTCCATCGCTTCTAATACATCTCGCGTTTGATAGGCTAATGACTCCAAGGTTGCCCGAGTTAAATGCGATTTCGTTGTGCCGCGCGTTAAGCCAAATACAGCGCCTCTTGCATCTGAATCCCAATACGGGGTACCGAGTCCGACAAATGCCGGCACAATATAAACGCCGCCATTATCAGGTACAGATATCGCAAGTGCTTCGGATTCGGCAGATTCCTTAATAACCTGTAAACCATCACGGAGCCACTGCACGGCAGAACCCGCCACAAAGATCGAACCTTCGAGCGCATATTCTACTTTGCCATCAATGCCCCACGCGATTGTTGTTAAGAGCCCGTGATCTGAGCTGACAGCTTGATCGCCGGTATTCATCAACATAAAACACCCTGTTCCGTAAGTGTTTTTAACCATGCCTTCGGTAAAACACGCTTGCCCAAAGAGCGCCGCTTGCTGATCTCCGGCAATACCACTGATCGGGACGGATTCTCCCCAAAAAAGATCTTCATCGGTAAACGTATAAACCTCAGACGAGGCGCAGACTTCCGGCAACATTACTGCCGGAATATTCAGGAGCGATAAGAGCTCGCTATCCCATGTTAAATCATGAATATTAAAAAGAAGCGTTCGGGAAGCATTGGAATAATCCGTCACATGACGCGCCCCGCCAGAAAGCTTCCAGATAAGCCAGCTATCTATCGTGCCAAAGAGTAGATGCCCCTGCTCCGCCCGCGACTGCCCTTGATCAATATGATCTAAAATCCAACGCACCTTCGTGCCGGAGAAGTAAGGATCTAAGAGTAATCCTGTCTTTTCTCTAAAGAGCGGCTCAAGTCCGGCATCTTTCATGCGATGGCAGATCGATTCACTCTGACGAGATTGCCAGACAATTGCGGGATACACTGGTTGTCCTGTGATTTTATCCCACACAACGGTGGTTTCTCGCTGATTGGTGATCCCAATGCCGGCAATTTGAGAAGCTTGAATATTGCACTCTACGAGCGCTTCGATCATCACTGAAAGTACAGAACTCCAAATCTCATTAGCGTCATGCTCCACCCATCCTTCTTTTGGGAAAGATTGGCGAAACTCTTTTTGCGCTTGCCCCACAACAACGCCGGCATGATTAAAAATAATCGCCCGAGTGCTCGTCGTTCCTTGGTCAATGGACATGATATATTGCTGCACGTGATGCTCCTCTCATGGATATGAATGTCTATTCTACAATGAATCAGATAATGCCGAACGAGGCTTTTCTCGCAATCTGAGGTCAATAATAATGCAATCATCCGATGACATCTTGTGGTGCATCAAGTCTTACGCCGATACTTGATAGGCGACAAAATCACCAACAAAGCACGTTGTGACCTCGCCATTGACGACAATCTCGGTCTCAATCTCTAAACGACCTTTGCCATAACGACGAAACATCTTCATAAATTTCGCCCATGCTTTCTCATCAACACCGCGGCAGATTGCCTCGGCATCTTCATTCATCGGCTTTGGATAACGGACATTCGCTTCTTGAATCACAATATGAAGATTCTCCTCAAACCCCTGCTCCTTTAACTTCAGATGCAACCAACTCCAGCCAACCAATAAACTTGCGGTATAGAGACTGCCACCAAAGCCCGTTTGCATGTGATTTTGATTCTCTTTAAGCGGAACTTTCAGTGTCAATGTATCTTCATGCCAACTTTGAGGCACCAATGCAAGAGAGGCACTAATGGGAATCTCTCTCGGTAGCCACTCACTTAAATATTGGCAAATTACGGCTGAGTCTGAGGTTGTTAAATTCATGATGTGTCGCTCCTTGACGTTTTGAGATAGATGCATGAGATCCATCCATAATAGTTCTCATGCGATCGATATGATCTACAAGTAATCTATATAGTCTGTAAATTACTTATAGATCGCTTTATGGGGATCAATCGTCTTGATTACAATCTGCCGTTACGATAACACAGCCTGCAATCTCTCTATTAATAAGACTTCACACATCGAGGATCTTTAAGATTAATCAAGGAGCGCCCTGATAAAACGGCTTAATCAGCCTCTTTTTAACTTTACTTATCGCTCTTATTAATAAAAACCATAAGATTTTACGGCGGTTCTATGGTTAAATTGACTCATCGAAATTACGAAGACGATTCAGATCGCTTCCGCAATTTCACACAAATTAAGTATTATAGAGATTCATAAACTTTTACATTCAACATTCATTTATACATTCGCAGCGAACCTCTTATGAGGCTCAATGCAGATATCAATAAGGAGATATTAAAATGGCTATCGATACAATCAAAGGCATGTTACCTGCATACGCAAAAGATATGCGTTTAAACTTCTCAACCGTTTTAACAGAAGCAGGCGCACCGGGTCTTACTGAAAAACAGATCGCTGCAATCGCTGTTTCTGTAGCGCTTAGCACAAAATGTAAAGTGCTTATCGAACAAATGGAAGCATTCTCACAAGACTTCTTAACTGAAAAAGAATATCAAGGTGCACAGATCGCAACAAGCATCATGAGCATGAACAACATCTACTACCGCTTCACGCATTTGGTCTCTAACGACGAATATACAAAACTTCCTGCACGTCTTCGTATGAACCAAATGGCTAACCCAGGACTTGATAAAGCAACGTTTGAACTTGCTTCAATCGCTGTATCTGCGGTTAACGGTTGTGGTATGTGTGTTGACTCACATGAGAAAAACCTTCGTGATTTAGGTGTAACATCACAAGGTATCCAATCTGCGGTACGTATCGCAGCGGTACTCTTCTCTGTGAGCGTATCACTCGCAAACTAATTGCCATTAGCTTGCAAATAGAGCATATAACGTGCTCAAATCCTTAAATAATAGAACGCTTTGGGACGTCGCTTCTCCCAAAGCGTTTTTTTATCGCTTGAAATATCAGCAAACTCCCCCATTAAGTTGAAGATTGCTGAGGAATACAGGCTAATCCTGTATACTAATCAAGGATAAATATAATCGCCCACCTTTCTAGCCCGATAGGCTGATAGAGAGGGTTGACACAGACGATAATGAGGATAGGACTATGTTAAATTATTGGCAAACAGTAGGAGACAATGCGCGCAGTGCATCAAAAGAACTCCTCCTTGCTGATTCTGGCAAAAAAAACGCGCTCTTAGAGGCGCTCTATCAAGAAATTTTAGCAGCGAGTGATGCGATAAAACGCGAAAATGCCAAAGATTTAGAAGCGGCAAAATCAAACAACTTTGACCCGGCATTTATTGATCGCTTAACGCTTAACGATGCCCGTATTACCGATATGGCGCAAGGCGTTAAAGAGATGATTCTTCTCCCCGATCCTATCGGTGAAATGACAGATATCAAAACGCGTCCTTCCGGCATTCAAGTAGGAAAGATGCGCGTACCATTGGGCGTTATTGCGATTATCTACGAGTCTCGTCCTAACGTGACGATTGACGCAGCGGCGCTCTGTCTAAAATCAGGGAATGCGGCAATCTTAAGAGGCGGTAGTGAAGCATTTCATACCAATCAATTCTTAGCAACGCTCTTAGCAAATGCGCTCACCAAAGTCGGCTTACCACGTCATGCGGTACAGATCATTAACACGACAGACCGCGACATTGTCGACTTGATGGTCACCTCTCCGCAATATGTTGATGTTGTCATTCCGCGCGGCGGGAAATCATTGGTTGAACGTATTAACGCTCAAGCGACGGTTCCGGTGATTAAGCATTTAGATGGTGTCTGCCATACTTATGTGGATAATGAAGCGGATCTCATGAAAGCGTATCACGTTGTAGATAATGCAAAAACACACCGTTATGCCCCTTGCAACACGATGGAAACACTCCTTCTCAATGAGAAGATTATTAAAGCCTTCTTACCCGAGATGGCGACCTTACTTGTGGAGAAAGGCGTTGAAATTCGTGCCTGCGAAACAACATTAGCGGTTCTAAAGGCAAACAATATCCCGGCAATTATCGCGCATGAAGATGATTGGAGCGCAGAGTACCTCGCCCCTATTCTTGCGGTAAAAGCTGTAAAGGATATGGCAGAAGCCATCGATCATATCGATCGTTATGGTTCGCACCATACCGATGTAATCCTGACAGAGAATCACACAAAAGCGATGCACTTCCTTCGCGCTGTAGATTCCGCCTGCGTCATGATTAATGCTTCATCGCGTTTTTGTGATGGGTTTGAATTTGGCTTAGGAGCAGAGATCGGTATCTCAACAGATAAGATCCACGTTCGTGGGCCAGTAGGTCTTGAAGGGCTTACTTCACAAAAATATATCGTGTTAGGTCACGGTGAAATACGCAAATAATCGCTGAAAGTGCGAATAGATCATGATTGAATGCCTGCTTTTAACGCATTGAATCATGTGCAAAAAAGAACTTTCAACAAACAACGGGCACATGCCTTCTTTTATGAGTATAATGTGCCTCGTTTTTAAATAACTGATAAAATAACATGGTATTTTGACTAGGAGTTAATAAACATGACAGAAAAAGCGACACTTGAGAAAATCCATAGCCAAGTAACTGAGAATCCTGTAGTAATCTACATGAAAGGAAGCCCACAGTTTCCAATGTGCGGTTTCTCTAGCAGAGCGGCGCAAGCCCTTGCAGATACAGGTCTTCCATTCTCATTTGTAAACATTATGGATGATGGCGATATTTTCCAAACGCTTCCTAAATATGCAGATTGGCCAACATTCCCACAAATCTACATTGGTGGCGAACTCATCGGCGGATGTGACATTGTTTTAGAACTTGCAGAGCGCAATGATCTTAAACAAATGATGAATGATGCGATCCAAAAACAAGCATAATCATCTGCAATGATTGAGGCAATCCCAAAAATCATTGCAAAAGACGTAAAGTAATATATACAACACAGCGTGATGAGCGTCACAAACGTTGCATCACGTTATCGTTGTATATCAGATATATAAATCATTCATTACAAAAGACCCATTCAATCATGGGTCTTTTGCTAATAAGGAGTTAAACAATGAATGTCTTTGAGATAAAACATCCCCTCGTAGCCCACAAAATCGGCAAAATGAGAAAATCTGAGATCTCGACAAAAGATTTTAGAGAACTCGCTTCAGAAATTGCACAGCTACTCGCTTATGAAGCAACGAAAGATCTTGAGACAGAAACTCGTACCATCGAAGGTTGGGCGGGAGATGTAGAAGTTGAACAGATCAAAGGTAAAAAAATCACCATCGTCCCAATTCTTAGAGCGGGTATTGGGATGCAACAAGGTGTTTTAGAGTTGATTCCTGGCGCACGTGTTTCTGTTGTCGGATTCGAAAGAAACCCAGATACGTTAGAAGCAGAAGTCTACTACGAGAAATTAACCTCGCATCTTAAAGATCGTACGGCGCTCGTAATCGACCCGATGCTTGCAACGGGCGGTACTGCAATTGCAACGATTGATCTCTTGAAAAAAGCCGGTTGCCAAAAAATCAAGGCGCTCTTCTTAGTGGCTGCCCCTGAAGGGATTGCTAAACTTCATGAAAAGCACCCTGACGTAGATGTTTATACAGCATCAGTCGATAAATGCCTCAACGAAGACTCATATATTCTTCCTGGTCTTGGCGATGCAGGTGACAAAATCTTCGGAACCGTTGAAGAAGCTTAATATCATCCCTGCTCATCAGCTTTATCGATGAGTCGGCGCGTGAAATATCGAAAGATATCTGTTGCATCATGAGAAACAAGTAAAGACTTGCGGGGTTCCTGCTCACTTTTACGGCAAGAGAACGCTTTAATAGCACAATCAGCCAACCTCTTTATGCACTCACGCAAAAACTTCCACAATCACGTGCAACAAATAGCACGTGATTGTGACCCTCTCTCATCAAAATCCTCCCTCGCTCATCCCAGTTCTTCTTACTTCCTCCAAACTCAAATCGCTTAAATTTCCATAATTTACTAATGCTATATAATATTGAAAAAAAACCTATTAGACTAAGATCAATAATCAATTACTAACAAGGTTACGATATTCTTATCAATAAAATTGAATAAAAAAACTAATAAAAAGCGCGAAAAAGCAGATAAAAATTGAAAACACCCCATTTCCCATAAAAAATAAGCTATAAAATCAATATTTTATCTTTATTTGTTTAAAAAACCTTTAATTTAACAGATAATAGCATTATGAAAACAGACAAAAAAACATCACACACCTCAACAATAAAAGAGAGTATTGAGAAACCACCTATGATTCCTTTCCTAAAAAAAATATCACAGAGATCTCTCTCCCTTTTACTTGCCGCAATGATCGCTTTACCATTCATCAGCGTCGCGCAAGAAGATAACGAAGAACAATGGTTCCAACTTGGTAAACAAGCGATTATTAAAAAATCGTGGGATCAATACTTTGAATATCGCGATAAGCTTGCAGACTCAACACTCCTGCCTTACCTTGAGTTTTACTACTATCAAGAACGTATTGAAGAGAGCGATCCATTAGAAGTGCTTAACTTCGCAGAAAAATATGCGAAAGAGCCCTTTGCAAATACAATTAAACTGGTGCTCTTTAAAGAACGAGCTCGCCAAAAGAACTATCAGTTTATCGTTGATAATGCGCAATATGCCACAACGCTAGGCTTAAGATGCTATCTCTACACCGCACAACTACAGCAATCTTCGCTGAATCTTGAAGATTTCCAAAAAGAGTGGGTAACACAACTGCAACTCCCTTCAGGCTGTGCGCCTGCCGAAGCGTTTTGGCTCAAAAATAATCCCAATACAAGTTTAGTAAAGAAAAAAGTCGATGACCTTGTTGAAGCGGGCAGACTCGCAAAAGCAAAAACATTGATCCAATCGCTTCCAGAAGAGAATCAAACTTATTACAACTACTTTATCCGCCTACTCGAGAACCCTTCTACTCTTTTAGAGGTCAAAACCTTCTATCCTGAAGGCAAAAATCTCTATGCGAAAGTATTACAAAAATGGTCGGGACAAAACTCCCTTGCGGCAGAGAAAGGATTACAACTTGCGAAACGCAAAAACCTCCTTACAAAAAGTGACTATATTAACCTACGTAACCGCATTGCCGTATTCCAAGCCGGTCGTAGCGATGTCGTCTCGCCCTTAGATAAGATTCTTGCAATTCCAGGGGAAGAACGTAATGACCAATTACTTCAATGGGGCTTTAGATTGGCGATTCAGCAGGGTAATTACCCTATCGCCCTCGCCCTGCTCTCAAGCCTCTCTCTAGATGCGCAAAAAGAAGATGTTTGGCGTTATTGGTTAGGCAGAACCTATGCTGAAGTCGGTGACCCGGAACAAGCCCGTTCATACTACGAGCTTATCGAGAATAGCCCAACCTTCTATGGCTTCTTAGCCGCTGATGAATTACGTCATAATTACGATGGGATCACTGCAATCGCTAAAGAGAAATCAGTCACGCCATCAACTACTATAAATGCCCGTTTCTCAATGGGATTATTACTTGCTAAAGTAAATGAAGAATACTTTAGCCGCGTTAAATGGCAAGAAGCGCTGCGTAATAGCACCAAAGCCGAACAAGAAGCAGGAAGCATCGCCGCATTTGAAGCAGGATTCTACAACCTTAGCCTCCAAGCAGCCGCAAGAGCAAGAGCGCAAGGCGGGTTGTCTTATCGCTATCCGAGTGCGTATACCGATATTATCGAACAATATAGTAATGATCTGATTACTGAGCCTGTTGTCCTTGGGCTTATTCGTCAAGAGAGCCTTTTTAATGAAAAAGCAAAATCTCAAGCAAGTGCTTATGGCTTAATGCAATTGCTCATCCCTACAGCGGAGCGAATGTCATCAGATCTTAACGAAACAGAAAGAGCATCACTCTATGATCCTGAAGCCAATATTCGTTATGGGATTACCTACCTCAAAAATCTTGAAAAAAATGTCGGGAGCTGCATTCCCTTTATGCTTGCTAGTTACAATGCTGGCCCGCACAACGTGAAGAAATGGTTACCAGAAAATGACAGTGGAAAAGTAGATATGGCGCTCTGGATTGAAACCATTCCGTTCTATGAAACACGCGGTTATGTGAAAAATGTCTTGAGTAATGCGATCATTTATCACACGCTGAATGATCAACCCAAACGTCTCTCAGATTATCTTCACTGCGAAATGTAACGACTTGTAGCAATCCCCAATGCGCGTATTAGTGATACAATACGCGCATTGTTTCGTTTATGATCCCTTATAAACCTTTGGCGCCCTACTATGCTCTATAAATTACTGTTTATCGTTGTCATTATTTTAGGCTTCTTCCTCTTCTTGAGATGGAAAATGGCGCCTAAAAAACCTATTATTGAGGATCGCCCTGCGCCGGCATCATGGTATAAAGCGGCACCTGGGCTCTTTACCCCTGCGGAGCAACTCTTCTTATCGAGTTTAGAGATTGCGGTTGCGGGTTTGCCCGTCAAGGTCTTTGGGAAAGTCCGAATCGCTGATATCATCAATGTTCGCAAAGGCTTAACACGCTCGGATTATTCTGGTGCTTTTAGTAAAATTCGCGCCAAGCATGTGGATTTTGTACTGATCAATCCTTTAACGACCGCGCCTGTTCTCGTCATTGAGCTCGATGATAGTACTCATGATGAATATGACCGAAAGGTGCGAGATGCGTTTGTGGATGAAGCCATGTATCAAGCCAACATCCCTATCCTTCATGTGCCGCTTAGAAAGCGTTATATGGAACAAAATCTCCGCGCCCAGATTGTTGAGATCTTAAGGCAACAACCAGATTACCGCTTCCAAGAGATGTAATGATTACAGATGCCTAAACCGCTCTCTTCAAAAACTAAAACGACGTCATCTTCGGCAGATAGTGCGACGAATGCGACTATGAAGCCTAATGAGAAGACTGATGTCGCTACCGAATCTGTGAATGAAAAACAGCACTTCTTTTATGTCCTCGAATGCAGAGATAAAACCTTCTACGCCGGTTATACAATCGATGTAGCAAGAAGGCTTGATGAACATAACGATGGTACTGGCGCGAAGTACACACGCCTAGCAAAACGCCGCCCTGTGCGTTTACTGCACTTTGAATCGTTTGATACTAGAAGCCTTGCCATGAAGCAGGAATATGCCTTTAAACAACTTTCACGAAAACAGAAAGAAGCCTATCTCAAAGAGATACCCTCATTATCGCTCAGCTGATAATTCAGCTTCTTTCAAGGCTGATTCATTCTCGGAGTGATGATCCCATGCTTTTTACCCCTGCATGCCGAGAGGTTAAGCCCTTTTCAACGGCCTTTATTCTACAAAAATATCAGACCTTCCAAACACGTTACAATCATCATAAAAGCGAAACGAATGCTTTTGTGCCGTCACGAGATTACCTTTGAAGCTCAGCCATTCCACCGGCACTTATGAGTTTATCTAATAGTCCCTGACAACCTCAATCTAAGGCTGATTCATGCTCGGAGTCATGATCCCGTGCTTTTCACCACTGCATGCCGAGAAGTTAAAGACTTACGCTAAAAGATCACGTTTGCCTCTGTGCCATCACGAGATTACCTTTGAAGCTCAGCCATTCCACTGGCACTTATGAGTTTATCTAAAAATCCAAATCCCCTCCTTTATCCCAACAACATTTTAATAAAAAGACACTTCCTATTGTAGAATAGAGGGATTGCACTGTTTCAGTTTTAGGAAATTAAAGGATACTCAGATGAAAGCAGAGATTATCGTTAGTGGTTCAGAACTTCTCTTAGGTCAATCGATCGATACTAATGGTCCGTGGATTGCACGTAAACTGAGTGAAATCGGCATTGATTGCCACTTCAAATCCACCGTGGGGGATAACCTTAACAATATGGCGGAAACTTTCACAAAGGCGATCTCGCGTGCGGATATCATCCTCTGCACCGGCGGTCTTGGTCCCACGCAAGATGACATCACCAAAGAAGCCCTCGCTGAGGCAACCGGCCTTGAAATGCTTTATGATGATGCCCTCGCGGAGATGATTCGGGATAAATTCCGCAAACGAAATCGTGAGATGTCTGACAATAATCTGCGTCAAGCTTACTATCCTAAAGGCGCTTCCATCCTTGAAGCCTTCCCTGGGACTGCGCCGGGAATCCATCTAGAATTTAAGGGCAAGCATATCTTCTTAATGCCGGGCGTACCGTCTGAAATGAAAGTCATGATGCGTGATTCTGTATTACCGACACTGACAAAGCTTCTCCCTAAAATCGAAAAAATCTACACCAAAACACTTCGTTGTTGGGGCAAAGGCGAATCTGATATTGCCGGCATTTTAGCGGATATCAATGATGAGCTCGACCATCTTCCAAACCCCAAGCTCTCTTTCTTAGCCTCCGGCATTGAGGGGATTCAAGTGCGCTTCTCGGCAAAAACCGAAACAGAAGCAGAAGCTCTAGCCTTAATTAACCCTTTCTTAGAACGTGCCCAAGCGCTCCTTGGCAATCTCTGCTTTGGCATTGATGATGCCAGCATGGAATCAACAGTTGCGGCAATGCTTGAAAAGAAATGCCTGACGCTTGCACTCTATGAATCCTTTAGTGAAGGGATGATTTCGATGCGCCTCAATGAAAAGAGCCAAACGCTCCCCTACTTTAAAGGCGCTTGGATCGAGAGCCGAGAGCAAGATCTCTCTGTAGAGGCTTACAAAGCGAAGCTCTTCTATATTCAATCTCTCAGCTACGCTGATATCGTTGTAACGGTGCATGGGGTTGAAATCTCACCCAATAATCTCGAGCTAACACTGCTTCTGCAACATCATGATCAACTCCGCGAAAAAACCATGGTGATTCCTTACTTCAACCACCAAATCGCCGTCAGCTTCTCTGTTATTAACCTCTTAAACATGGTTCGCCTCTATCTTTTGGAGATCTTCAATGAGCAAGACTAATTCCCCTTCAACAATTAAGCAGATCCGCGTTGTTGCCGGCATTATCTGGAATGAAGACCAATCCCAAATCCTCTTAAGCCAACGTAAAGCCACGCAAGATTTTAGTGGTTTATGGGAATTCCCCGGCGGTAAAGTCGAAAATGGCGAAGATGATGGCATCGCGCTGAGTAGAGAGCTTACAGAAGAACTCGGCATTACCGTCACAGCGCAAACAGAAGCTTTAAGCTTCCGACACGAATACCCTGCCAAAACCATTGATTTTGTGATCTTTGAAGTCTTTGCGTTTACGGGAACGCCAAAAAGCATGGAGAATCAAACCGTGGCGTGGGTGGATAAAGAAAAGCTTCCAAACCTTGAGTTTCCAGAAGCAAATCTGAGAATGATTGCGTATATTATGGCGAAGCCTTAAATATGCCCCTACTTCCCCCACGCTATCAAGCATTATTATAACTACTCAAAATTTGAGCCTCATAACGAACAACAGATAAGATTAGTACTGCAATAAAAAAGGGATCACATAATAATTGTGATCCCTTTTAAACTATAAAATACTTTAAAGTTACGGGCGCTAAAACAAAGAGTAATGATTCTAAAGCTTGAGCGCCAGTGGAATCATCGCTTCTAAGGTTAACCCCGGTTTTGCAACTTTATTGACGCGTTTTTTCGCTTCTGCCTGACTATAACCTAAGCTGACTAATGCTTCGATTGCATCATCAACAATAGCACCACTGTCGGCTAAGAGATTGCCTTGGCTTGCTGCAACGAGATCATCTGTGATATCTGTTGGCGCCAGTGCTTTGACTTTGTCTCGTAATTCGATAATCAAACGCTCTGCTGTTTTCTTACCAACACCAGGGACTTTCATAAGGCTCGTAAGATCTTCGCCTTGAATGACACGATAAAGCTCTTCTGCGGATAATCCAGAGAGAATTAAAACAGCGCTCTTAGGACCGATGCCGGAGACTTTAATCAGTAATCTAAATGCTTCGCGCTCTTTAGAGCTACAGAAACCATAGAGTAGATCCGCATCTTCACGCACCACATGATGAATCGTGAGTTGAACCTTCTCCCCTTCTG
The DNA here is from genome assembly GCA_945639195.1 of uncultured Ignatzschineria sp. Lineage (GTDB taxonomy): Bacteria > Pseudomonadota > Gammaproteobacteria > Cardiobacteriales > Wohlfahrtiimonadaceae > Ignatzschineria. The sequence goes on from CALZEE010000004.1 coordinate 217,131, forward strand.
CTGGGAGTTTTGCAAAGCTGCTCATCGGAAGCTCCACTTCATAACCCACGCCATTCACATCTACTAATGCCTGATTTGGCAAACGCTTTTCCGCTAAAATCCCCGTTAAACGACCAATCATAATATCCCTTCCATTCGTCTGTGAAATGCATGTGTTAATGCCGCCGCTAATGCATCTGCTGCATCCGCCTGCGGGCTTTTATTCAGTTTTAAGAGGCTTTTTACCATATGCTGAACCTGCTCTTTTTGTGCATGCCCTTGCCCGACGATTGTCTGTTTAATACGTGTCGCAGCATATTCAAATACCTCAAGATCCGCCATAGCAGCAGCGCACATTGCCACGCCACGTGCTTGCCCAAGTTTGAGCGCTGATTGCGGATTTTTATGAAGAAATACCTCTTCGATCGAGAGGATTTGAGGCCGGTAGAGCGCGATCAGTTGATCAACCCCCTGAAAGATTGTTAATAATCTTTTGGCCATCGGCTCAGCCGTATTCATACGAATACAGCCTGAGTCGACGTATTTTGGTTGGCGACCACTAATATCAATCACACCATAACCGGTGATTCTTGATCCTGGGTCAATTCCCAAAATGATCATTTAAAGAGTTGCTCTAAGATCTCATCTGAGATATCTGCATTTGAATAAACTTTTTGAACATCATCTAAGTTCTCAAACGCTTCAACCATTGCCATGACTTTTTCTGCCGCTTCTGCGTCAATAGCCACGTTATTATCTGCGTATTGTGTCACTTCTGAATCTTCTGGCTCAAAGCCTGCTTCGACCATTGCATTATGAACTTCAACATACGTTTGTGGCGTTGTTAAAACTTCAATAGAACCATCGGTATCGACAATGACGTCTTCAGCACCGGCCATAATTGCCGCTTCTGTGATCGCATCTTCATCTGAGTTTTCTGGGTATGATAAAACGCCAAGCTCTCTAAATTGGAATGCAACTGAACCATCTGTTCCAAGATTACCGCCATATTTAGTGAATGCGTGACGCACTTCCCCTGCGGTACGGTTACGGTTATTCGATAAGCAGTCGACCATAATCGCAACGCCCCCCGCACCATAACCTTCATAACGGATCTCTTCATCCGGAGGACCATCAGTAATTCCTAAACCACGGTTTACTGCACGTTCAATCGTATCTTTTGGCATATTTGCTGCAAAAGCACGGTCTATTGCTAAACGAAGACGCGGGTTTGTATCTGCATCCCCATTACCTGTTGCACGTACTGCAATTGTGATTTCACGAATTAATTTGGTAAAAACCTTACCACGTTTTTTATCCTGCGCACCTTTACGGTGTTGGATATTCGCCCATTTACTGTGACCTGCCATATAAATCCACCCTATTTTAACAAGATGATAAAAGAGGGTATTTTAGCATAAAACGAACCATTTAAGGAATAACCTCCCGTCCTATTTTCGCCCGGGGATTTTCTCTTCGTTCTTACAATATAAAACGCGCCGACGAAACCTTATTAAATCTTATCGAGGGGTCCCATAATCTTGCGACAAGATCCTACACAGCGCGCTAAGCTAGACATTCTCTTCCCCTTGCACAGTCTATTAGCGTTACTAATAGATTGGATTAAAAATAATTGTTTGATTCACTGTTCGTTCTCTACTAGTTTGAAGTGAAGCTCATCATTGATAAACCATCATTTAATAGGTTGTCTAAGCCATTATTTCTCTGCTTATACGCATCTATTAAATTCTATTAATCCCATTTTATCCCAGTAACACACGCCAAAGAACAAGAGATTGCCTAGACATAGGATACTTCTTAGACAAAAAAGCCATCAATATATTGAGCAATATAAGTATTATTAATCATTAAAAAAATAGATATAACCCATAAATATAACGAATATCGCGTCTTTAATAAAACACGATATCGACTAATAAAAAAGATGTGCTTATGCCGGCATGACGCTTGCACTAAGCAACAAACCATCATCTGGAGGAACCCCATGAAAGGAAGTAATGCATTAATAAGAGCCATCTCCTACGCCTGTGTTTATATTGGCGCCGTTATCGGTGCTGGATATGCCAGTGGCCAGGAGATTTTACAATTTTTCGCGGGGTACGGTTATATCGGTATTGCCGGAGCCATTATCACGACCACTCTTCTCGCTTGGTATGGCGCCGTTTTTATGGAGCTTGGCCACCGTTTAAAAACCAATAGTCACCGCGATGTTTGCCGTTATCTCTGTGGGGATAAAATCGGAGTTTTAGCCGACTATATTCTCCTCTTCTTCATGTTTGGCATGATCTCTATTATGATCTCGGGCGGCGGCGCTGCAGCCCATCAGTATTATGGTTGGGACCCGATTGTCGGTAAGATCATTATTGCGATTGTGGCATTCTTTACTGTCGTTTTAGGATTCTCTTCCGCGCTACGTATCTTAAGCTTCTTAACGCCGCTCATTGTTGTTAGCGTCTTGATTATCTCAATGATTACGATTGGTAAAAACTATGGAGAAATTAAAAACTTAAGCGATGCTATTGCGATTGTTGACCCTAATACTGCCTCTAAATATTGGTGGTTTGCGGCGATTATCTATGTCTCTTACAACGTGGTTCCCGGTGTTTCAACATTCGCCTCTCTCGGAAATGCCGAGAGAAACGTTAAAGTCGCGCGCAGTGGTGGTATCTTGGGCGGCATCACGCTCGGTATCTGTATTCTCTTTATCACCGTCGCTATTTTCTCTAATCTTGTAGCAATTGCCGGCTATGAAATCCCCTTCCTTGAAATTGCGCAACAGATCAGCTTCACAGCAGGACTCTTCTTTAGCATTGTCTTACTCCTTGCGATTTACACCACGGCTGTTTCTAATATCTATGGTTTTAGTATTCGCTTCTTTAAATCAAATACCAATGCCTTTAGACTCACTGTATTAGGCGTTACCGTTGCCGGTCTTTTAGCCTCAATGTTCCCATTTAGTAAGCTTGTAGGAACGGTTTACCCGTTATTAGGCATCTTAGGTTTATTTATTATGGCATGTGCGATGTATAAAACACTCAAAGGTGAGGTGTTTAGTGATAAGGTTGAAAAGATCATGTTAGAGAAACAAAACAAGAATCGTCGTGCGTAATTCTCTACAATAGTGGATTGTGAAATAGATCTTGCGATATAGATATTGGGTTATAGAAATATAGACATATAGAAATACACAATATTACAAAATGCTATTTCAACGAGGCGTTGCAAAAAGCGCCTCACACAATCCAAACAACCCTAAAAATATCATTCAATACATAATATGTAACCCAAGGAGCGTGAAGGAGTCACGCTCTCTAAGGAAGGAAACCTGATGAAGAAAGAAGCGATTGTCATTGGTGCAGGTATGGTGGGAGTTTCCATCGCCTGGCATCTGCAACAAAAAAACTACCAAGTGACATTAATTGATAAAAAAGCGCCCGGTGAAGAGACCTCATACGGAAATGCCGGTCTTATTCAGCGTGAAGCGATCTTCCCCCATCCATTCCCCCGCGCATTGAGCGAAATGCTGCGTGTTATGCCCAATAAAAGCCTCGATATTCGGTATCGTCCTACGGCATTAATGCATTATGCGGGCCCGCTTTTCCAATATTGGAAAAACTCTGCCGATGCAAAATATCGTGTCATTGTCAATGAATGGCAATCCTTAATTGCACACTCAACCTCCGAGCATCAGCGCTTAATCGAAGCATCTAGCGCAGAAGAACTCGTTCGTAAAGATGGATGGTTACAACTTCACCGCTCGCAAAAAAGCCTTGATGCAGCGCTTAAAAACGAAGCGTCGTTCAAGAAATATGGGGTTGAGTACAAAGTGATTAATCAAGCCGAAATCAAAGCGCTTGAGCCTGATCTTAATTGCGATGCATTTGTCGGTGGTATTCATTGGCTCAATGCATGGCAAGTCACAAGCCCTGGTAATCTTACAAAAAAATATGCCGAGAGCTTTAAAGCATTAGGCGGCGAGATTATTGAAGGCGAAGCAATGAATCTCAACAATAATCAAGGCACATGGTCGCTTGAAGTGAACGGGGATACCTATATCACCAAAAACCTCGTTATCGCAACCGGTCCTTGGTCTGGCGAGTTCATGAAACCGCTCGGCTATCATTTCCCGCTCTTCCCGATGCGTGGCTATCACACTCATTATCGTCCGAAAGAAGGGACAAAGCTTAATCACAGCATTGTTGATGAAGAGCTCGGCTTTGTCTTAAGCCCTCAGATCCTCGGCATTCGCCTCACCACAGGGGCAGAATTCACCTTTAGAGATGCCCCTATTAAAGATGGGCAGATGGTGGATGATGAGAAAGTTGCGCGTGAGCTTTTACAACTCGAAGAAGCGGTAGAAGCGACCCCATGGTTTGGACATCGCCCCTGTATGCCGGACATGAAACCGGTTATTGGTGCGGCACATAAACATCAAGGCTTATGGTTTGCTTTTGGTCATGCGCACCAAGGCTTTACCTTAGGTCCTGCAACCGGTAGATTGATGGCAGAGATGATTAACGGAGAAACACCCTACGTTAATCCCGCTCCCTTTGCAGCGAATCGTTTTTAATTTACCACTATAATTTATCCCCCTGTTCCCCTTAATTAGGAGTATCAAACAATGACTATCGAGAAAAAACAGAGCAACGCACGCATGAGCCAAATCGTTATTCATGGCGAAACGATCTATCTTTCAGGCCAAGTGGGTAATGCAGAAAATGACATTACTGGTCAAACCCAAGATGTACTTCGCAAAATCGAAGCGCTCTTAGCAGATGCCGGCTCAGATAAAGCACATCTCTTATCTGCAACCATTTGGTTAAAAGATATCAGCGACTTCCAAGCAATGAATGCCGTATGGGATGAGTGGGTCAGCGACGTCGTTCCCCCTGCACGTGCCTGCGGCGAATCTCGCTTAGCAAATGATGCGCTCTTAGTAGAAATCACTATCACAGCAGCAAAAAAGTAATTCCTTAACAAGAATCACCACTATTAAATAACATCAAGCCCCGGCAATGCGTTCGGGGCTTTTTCATGCCAGCAAGTGGAATGCCGGAAGCATTCAGAAGTCGGCGAGCTGAATCATGGAAGCACAAGATTCGTTAAATCCGACGCCATGCAAGCCGATTTGATACGAAACGTTATCACGATACTTCAAGTGCATTTGATATGAATCTCTCCCGGCATTTTCAAATGCTAGGTCGAATGCCTGCACATCTCTAGCAATCTCGCGCCAGCAAGTGGAATGCCGGAAGCATTCAGAAGTCGGCGAGCTGAATCATGGAAGCACAAGATTCGTTAAATCCGACGCCATGCAAGCCGATTTGATACGAAACGTTATCACGATACTTCAAGTGCATTTGATATGAATCTCTCCCGGCATTTTCAAATGCTAGGTCGAATGCCTGCACATCTCTAGCAATCTCGCGCCAGCAAGTGGAATGCCGGAAGCATTCAGAAGTCGGCGAGCTGAATCATGGAAGCACAAGATTCGTTAAATCCGACGCCATGCAAGTCAATTTGAATGAATAATCCCGCTTGTTAGAAAATCTCCCAATAGTTGAACGAGTTTCCCTAAAAATGATTAGGGCTCGTTACTAATCTTTGTTAAGCTATGCCCTAGCTTCAAACACCCCCCGATTCAACCTAACGTCTCTTAAGAATCTTTATGCTCCAAACGCTTATTTGGGTTTTATTCCCACTCTTTCTCGGCTTTGCAATTCCCCTTAAAAACCGGAAACTGATCAAGCTCGTTGATCATTCGCTGATTGCGTTGATCTATGTAATCCTCTTTATTATGGGGCTGAATCTCTCTTTGATTCCGGATCTTTGGACGCAATTACAATCGATTTTTGGAAAGACCGCAGTATTTATCATCTGTATCCTTGGGCTCAATATGATTGCGCTCCTGATTTTAGATAAAAAACTCCCTTACCATGTGAAAGGTGAAAAACCGCAAAAAGAGTCCACATGGAAATCGCTACTAGGCTCATCAAAATTGATTGGTAGTATTGTTCTCGGCTTAATTGTCGGGCTTTTTAGCAATCAATATTTCACAATGCCCGCCCATCTTGCAGAAATTGCATTAGTAATTCTCCTTGCCTGCGTAGGCCTGCAATTACGCGCGAGCGGCATTAAGCTAAAAGCCGTTTTACTGAATCGCTACGGATTAATTTTAAGCGTCTTCTTTATTGTCTCGTCATTTGCGGGGGGGATTGTTGCTGCGCTCATCCTAAAAATGCCGGTCACACATGGCTTAGCCATTAGCTCTGGATTCGGCTGGTATTCGCTCTCAACCATTATCTTACAAGATGCTCACGGTCCCATTATGGGCTCTATTGCCTTCTTTAATGATCTATTTAGAGAGTTCTTTGCCTTTATGGTAATCCCGCTACTTATGGCGCGTTATCCGCTGACTGCTGTCGGTTCTGGCGGAGCAACCTCTCTGGATTTCGTCTTACCGGTTATTCAACGCACCGGCGGCGCACAAGTCGTGCCTGTCGCGATTAGTTTCGGCTTCATCACCAATATCCTCGCCCCGATCTTCCTCGTTTTCTTCGCGAACTTATAAGCGATCTTAGAAAATACCCATCAGGACGGATTCAAAGCGGGGGCGAATGCTTGCACATCTCCAAAAATCGCGCGCTAACAGTTGAATACCGGAAGCATTCAAAAGTCGGCGAGCCGAATAAGGGAAGCACATCAGCCGTTACATCCGACGCCGCGCAAGTCCATTTAATACGCCTATCGTTTGTTGATCAATGAATCCAACATATCTTTGGGATTATTCGTGTTTGTACGATGATTCGTAAATTGCCCATGATTTGGGTTATCGGGATGAAACTGCGTCCCTTGTGGCGCCTCTTTGTTCGCTGCATTTTTCGCATTCGCTTTCACTGCCGCTTTCACCTTCTTTGCAGAAGCTGCACGCGCTTCACCTAAAGGCGCGAGCTTTGAGCGCAATATCGCTTGTACCGTACTTAAGATAATCTCAATCGCGATCACAAATAGTGCGTAAATTCCCCCAACAATCAAATTCATACTGATGTCATTTTTAACATATCCGTAACGAAGCATCACTTCGCCCAATCCTCCCATTCCCATAAACCCTACAATACCGCTTGCAGAGAGAAGGAAGATCATTAAAATCCGGATATTTTTCACGGTTTTAATCGCGAGGAATTCATCATCTTCTACCTTCGAATAACTTCGTAGCATTAACGCACTAAAGAAGAATACGCCGGCAAAAGTCATAAGAAACTGCCCCGCTTCTGACCCAAGATTAGTACCCACAACCGAGCGCGTGACAGGAAGCATCACGATACAAAGAATCACTAAAGGGTAACCCCCTAAAAAGAGAATAATGCTTCTAGGAATTGCCGCCAAGAAACGAAGCGGGAGAACCTCAGATTCTCCCATCACAGAGAGGATTTTGCTCGATAAAATGCCGGCAACCAGACTAATAAAAGCCGCCCCCATAATCATGGTGAATGTCAGAATTGTCTCTTCATAAAGAAGTGCAATATTGTCAGAAAATACGTGGAGAATCTCTTCCATCTCTTTGCCCTATCGTACGTGATACTTGGTATTTTATCTTTTCCCCCACTTATTATTCTCAATCAATTCCACAAAAATAGAGAATCTATTGAGTTCAATAAGTATTGGTAAAAGGCGATGCTTACATTGCGCTTAGAATACCGTATTTAAGGAATGTTTGAACAACTATCATTAAGTTAAAGCACTTAAAGTTACATATAAATCACCTACAAAAATGCGACAGTGAATATCACTATCGCATTTAATTGTTAAGATTATCGATGATACCATCAATCAGTATCAGTACCGATTTTTGCTTATCGAAGTTACTGGGCCGTTACCTCAGCCTGTACAGGATTAGGAATCATGAAGGATACAACAAAAGCAACGACCGTAATCGCAAGCCCTAAGAGCATCCCATTACCATAGCCTTCTAGCATATCACTACTCATAACAAGCATTGCCGGTAAGAGCGCAAAACTTAAACCTGCCCCTAAATGGAAGGCTGCTGCATTCATGCCCGGCAAGAAGCCCGGATTCTCTTCTGGTGAAAGGACAACGCCTAAACCATTCAACATAATATTGGCTGTTCCGGCGTAAGTTACACCAACCAACACTGTGCCGAGGATTAAGACTGTGAGTGACCCCAACCCAAAGAGCATCAAGAGCAAGATCCCGATCACACTACCTATAAGCCCTAAACGTAAAATACGGTTATAACCATACATAGGCGCTAATCTGCCCATAAAAGGACCTACTAACCAGCCGATCAAGGCATAAGGCGCTAAGAGGTAAACGGCGGTTGTATTTGCGGTAAAGCCAAATCCAATATCGCTATTTTGTGCAAAAGAGACCACTAAACCATTCACAACGGCAAAGATTCCGGTCATCGTTAACACGGTCGTTAAAAGGAGCGCCCAAGTAGAACGTTGCTTTAAATGGTTAACCGTCACGAGTGGCGCTTTTACGCGTTTTTCGACTTGGATAAAACAGAAGAAAGCAATCAAGGCAATCGCAATTGAAGCGCCGACCATTCCCCAATTCGCACTCGTTAGTTTCCCTGCTTCATTTAAGCCCATTAAGAAACCTGCAAGTGTGACGACTAAGAAGAGCACGCCCACCCAGTCCATCGTTTGACCTGCTGAAGGTTTTGATTCCTTCACGCCCTTGATGATAAACGGCAATGTCAGTAGACCAACGGCAGCAATAAACCAGAAGACCGGTCTAAAACCGAAGTTAGTCGCAATATAGCCCCCTAAGAAAGCATCAATGCCGGCAATTCCGCCATTCACTGCGGTGATAATTCCCATCAACATACCGTAACGCTTCGGATCTTTCACCTCAGCATGGAGCATTAAGAGACACAATGGTACAACAGGTCCTGAAACCCCTTGAATAATACGCGAGACAAAATAGATCTCGATATTCGGTGCCATCGCCGCCAATGCGCCGCCGAGCGTTGTAATGGCGATCAGAATAAAGAGAATTCTCCGGCGCCCCACGATATCACTCAATCTCGGAATAAAGATCGAAAAGAGTGCCGCCGACATAAAGAAGGCGGTTTGCGCAAGACCAATCGTCGCTTCACTACTATTTAAGCTCTGAGAGATCGTGACAAGTACCGGGTTAAGCATCGTTGCATTGAGCTGAAATGCCATACAAGCCATCAAAAGCGCGACCATTAATGGGACAACGCTCTTAGGAGAATCACTCATCTGCGCGGCTGCTTGCCCCTTTAGAAGGGACTCATTTTGCGTCATAATCCACCTCACCAATGCGCTCTAACGCATCTGTAATAAGATCCCAGAAGTAAGCATGATGCAGCTTCACTGCCACTTGCGTATTACAATCTTCGCTAGGCGGATTACGGAAATCAGCCACGGTCATGCCTAAAGTTAAAGTCCCTGTTAATTCGATATCAATAGGCACTTTCTGAGTAGTCATTACTTCAGGATCAATCACATAAGCTACCGCACATGGATCATGGACTGGTGGATACTGGAAACCTTGCGCTTTCTCATATAGCACACCAAAATGCTCAAGTAATTCCACTACAAACTTCGCAGGCTTTGTACCTAATTTTGCAATATTTTCAATCACTTCTGGCGTTGCTAAAGCTTGGTGCGTTAAGTCTAAACCCACCATTGTCAAAGGCCATTTTTCATTAAAGACAATGTGCGCCGCTTCTGGGTCAATCTTAATATTAAATTCTGCAACAGCGCTCCAGTTACCAACGTGATAACCGCCGCCCATCAATACGACTTCTTTAACTCGCTCAGCAATTTTAGGCTCTTTACGAACCGCCATTGCGATGTTTGTTAAGCCGCCCGTAGGCACAAGTGTCACCGTTTTTGGTGGATGACCCATGATTGTTTCGATAATTAAATCAACAGCATGACGCGGATCGAGCTTAAGCTCTGGCTCAGGAAGCTCAGGACCATCAAGCCCAGATTCCCCGTGTACATCTGGCGCAATTTCAATCTCTCGCACCAAGGGTCTTGCGCAACCTGCCGCAAAAGGAACGCCGGTAATATTGGCAACTTTTGCAAGTCCCAAGGCATTACGTGTCACTTTTTCAAGGGTTTGATTCCCCACGACGGTGGTTACAGCTAATAACTCGATATTTGGATTTCCGTGTGCTAAAAGCAATGCCATCGCGTCATCATGCCCAGGATCACAATCTAAAATGATTTTTTTAATCATGTTATTAACCTCTACTCTATTTATTGTCAGTTCAAACCATAATTATAACGCAATTGATCATTCACATACTTACTTCTATCAATGTATAGACATCATTTGCACATAAAATACGTTAAGATTGCTGATCAATTGATCTCAAACACTTAATAACAGAATCATGAGGCACATCTGCTCAATAGTCCAAATAAACTGCTATCACTGATCAGTCATCCTATTACTCAAAACAGACGTCCGTTACAATGTTCATTTACGCGCCATTTCAATGTAAGAATCAATTCCCGACAAAAAATACGCATTCACTACAAAAATTGTAGAAAAAAACTGTCTCAATAGTGCTACTGAAACAATCAAAGTGATAGATCAATAAATGGAGATTCTTACAGCAAAAAAGCCTACCGATCTTGCGATCGATAAGCTTTTTATTGTAGATATTCTGCGAGAGCATACTGATAGTTATGTTATGCGTACACATAAATAACGATCATGTTACGTCAAGCAATCATCCCTATGACAACGCTGACTCCTTATTCTCACGCTCAGCCGCTCTTGCTGCTTTAAGCGGTGGAATCACTGCGATAACTGTTAATGCCACAATTACAATGATTGATAATCCTGCGATAGAGTAACCGCCAAGGTCAATCAACTGCCCTGCAAATGCAGGCCCAATCGCAATTCCAAGGGCAATAAAGCTCCCGGTTGCAGCAACCACGCGCCCTTCTTTATCAAGCGATGCCGCTAAACCTGTTAGGTAAGCTAATGCATAGAAGTAAGCCGTCGCATTCATTAATACGATTAAAGTGTAGAAGAATTTAGATTCTGATGCCATGAGATAACCCAATGTAATCGAACCATGTCCAATGATTCCGATTAATACGGGAATCGTAATCCCGAAACGCGTTCCTACTTTGGCAACAATCATCGGTCCGATCAATGCAATAAAGGCTTGAAGTGCAAGGATCATTCCCATTTCTGATGTGGTATATCCCAAAGATACACCAATCTGCTCTACAAACGCCCAACCCATCGTGTCACGCATTGAGAAGAGGAACATCGTTGCCATCATCCCAATTGAAACCAAACCAATCAGTTTTACATTACCAGACTTAGCACTGCTTTTTTCAGGGGCATCCGCTGCTGACTCTTCACTTGAAGTATCGATATATTGTGGCAATCTAATGACCATCAATAACATCACTGCATATGTTGCAGCAACGCCGAAGTAAGTCCCTTTCAAACCGAAATTATCTGCAATAAAACCAAATCCAAGCATCACAGCAATCATTAATACCACAAAGAGTACGTTGACTTGTCCCGCTGCTTTATCCGGATCTTTCGCCGCAGCAATCACTGAGTTACCGGTTGCTAATGCTAAACCTGCACCAAAACCAGCAAAGGCACGAATAGAGATTAAAAGCGCAACATCTGTCACATAAGCTGAGATGATATTTGCTGCAATCGCCATTAACGTTCCAACGATAGCAATCGTTCTTCTTGGTACGCGGTTAATATACGGTGCAATAAGTAGAGATGAGACCATTGCTAAGGTAAATTCAACAGAGAGAATTAATCCCGTAGTTCCTTCACTTAACCCCAAACCATCCATCATTGCGCCCATTAAGAATGGCAACATCAATAACGTTAATAACCCGACGCCATAAGCTGATGCAAAAGCAGACAATACTAAAGATCGATGTGAAATACGTTCACTCATAAAATATCCCCTATTTTTATCATTATTATTGAGAATTCTAGGCGTCACAGACATTGCGCTGTATTTTTGTTATAAAGTTTGCCATAGAATTCTTCGTTTATGTTTTACTGACCCTATGTTCTCCGCACATGATTTCATCATGTAGATCATCATAAAGTAAGCTCCTCCCCAAGACATATGCCTTAACTTTTAAATACGACCGACTCATCGACTCATATCGTTTACTGACCTGTTTATAATCGATTTATTGTCAGTTTATTTATTATTAAATTAAGTGTCTTAACTTGAATTTAGATGAGATTACAAAATAAGTCTATTAATTTTTACCTACCACAAGACCATTAATCGCCTATATTTTAGTCACTTACAAAAAATAAATCGGATAAAAAGAAGACTCCTACTTGTGTATCAACATGTTACATGCAACAAAATTTTTAGCGGAAATCGCATATTTTGAGAAGAAGAAATCATTTATTCTCGGAAATACTGAAATAATTTCCCCTATTTACATACATTGCGTATCAAAATTCCGGACGATGATCGATTAATATCGTGACTATTTTCAGATACCCATCAAAATCACTTCCCCTATCCCTTCATTCAATATATAATTTTATATATCATTTTCTTCAGAGATAGATTGAGCCATTCAATATCAGCGTAGATTAAATTATCGATCTCACCCGCTTATAAAGATATCAATGGCTAACACTACTCTTCATTATTTACACTACTAGGAGTTCTCAATTATGAAAAAAAATATCGGAACCGTTGATGCCACCATTCGCATTATTCTTGGCCTTGTACTTTTAAGCCTAATATTTGTAGGCCCCAAAACGCTTTGGGGACTTATCGGAATTGTCCCGCTCTTTACCGGCATTATCCGTAACTGCCCGCTCTATCCTGTTTTAGGGATTAATACAAACAAGAAGTAGTTTCAAAATACGAGACATAAAAGTCGAGATATAAAAAAGGCGCATGAAATAGATCATGCGCCTTTTGACTTTAGGGGAAGAAAAAGCGTATTAATTAACCCTTAAGCTGCGTTAATACCGTATCTAAGATCGGCATGGTTGCATCGATCTCTTTTTCCGTCACGATAAGTGCCGGGAAGTAACGGACAACATTACCGCCTGCAGCCACTAAGAGAAGTTTGTTCTCTAAGGCTTTCTTCACAAAATCACCCGCAGCGATCTTATCATCTAGCTTGAAGCCTAAGAGCAAGCCTTTACCACGGATCTCTTCGATTTCCGGATGTTTTGCTTGAAGCTCAGCGATCTTTTTGCAAGCGTAATCACTCATCTTATTCACGTGCGCGAGGAATTCTGGCGTTGTGATTTCATTTAATACCGTGAGCGCAACGCTACAGACGAAGGGGTTTCCGCCATAAGTTGAACCATGATCCCCTGGGACTAAGACATCGTTTGTTCTACCTTTTGTGATACATGCGCCAATAGGCACACCGCCACCCAAAGCTTTTGCGAGCGTTACAACGTCTGCTTTTAGTGGTAATTGATCAGAATAAAGCACGCTACCTGTACGTGATAAGCCACATTGGATCTCATCAAAGATCACAAGTGCATTATGCTTTTCAGAGAGCGCTTTAATCTCGTTAATAAACTCAGGTGTCGCAGAAGATAATCCGCCTTCCCCTTGAATCGGCTCTAAGATAATCGCGCAGATATCATCGTTAAACTTCGCTTGAAGCTCTGCAACGTTGTTATATTCCACTTCCACCGTATTTGGAATCAGGGGGCGGTAATCCGCTTGATACTTCTCTTGGCCTGTTACCGCGAGCGTTCCTGTTGTTCTACCATGGAAAGAGTTTTTCATGTAGAGAATTACGTTTTTAGAAGGTGAGATCTGCTTACCAAATTTACGCGCGATTTTAAGTGCTAATTCATTCGCTTCTGCGCCACTATTACAGAAGAATACACGCTCGTAACCCGTCACGGCTAATAGCTTCTCTGCTGCTCTATTTTGGGGTTCATTGTAGTAGAGATTTGAGACATGAAGCATTGTTTCAGCTTGTTTTTTAATCGTCTCAACCATTTTCGGATGAGCATGCCCCAATGCATTGACGGCAATCCCTGATACGAAATCAAGATATCGATCGCCCTTATCATCGATTAAAGTTAAGCCTTCCCCTTTGACAAAATTGATCGGAAACCGATTATATACATTCAGCAACATGCGCTATCCTCTTTAGTGAGATTTTAAATAAAAAATATTCGTTGAAAAGAGCGTAATTTCTCCGGCAATCATGCCAAACCACGATCTCTTATAATTCCTTATGAATCCTTATGCGGTTCTTATAAAACCTAAAACCGTTTTAGTCATCATGAGAACTCTTTTATAAAAACGATGCCCAAAACAGCTCAACCATCGTTTTTATAAAAGAGTTGGCAGTCTCCCGCCATACTCTTCTTTTTAAAGTTTACACAATTGTCATCATTAGGCGAATAAACGAATAAGCCCTATCTTACAATCCGTGTTATCTATTCATGTAATTATCTTACGATTCACGGAAGATCATGGTACCGCAGCCTTCTTCTGTGAAGAGCTCGAGTAGAATCGAGTGTCTGATCTGGCCATTTAAGATAATGACATGATGAACGCCCCGCTCAATCGCCTCAAGACAAGTATTCACTTTTGGGATCATACCGCCACTAATAACGCCACTATCAATATAGCCTTGCGCTGTTGCGACCGACATATCCGGAATCAATGAGCTCTTATCTTCAAAGTCGCGATAAACACCATTAACGTCCGTCAAGAAGATCAAGCGATAAGCATCTACAGCTGCGGCAATTTCGCCGGCAACGTAATCTGCGTTGATATTGAAAGTTTCGCCATTTTCACCCATACCGATCGAGGAGATCACAGGGATATAATCTTGACTGACTAAGATATCAATAAGCTCACGGTTAATCGTTTCAATCTCGCCCACAAATCCAATATCGATCTTCTCACCGCCTTTCTCGATATATTTTTTGCGTGCCGTGATCATACCGCCATCTTTACCGCTTAAACCCACCGCTTTCGCGCCTTGTTTATTAAGATCAGCAACAATACTTTTATTGATCTTCGCAGATAAAACCATCTCTGCGATTTCAACCGTTTCAGCATCACTTACACGGTTTCCCTCAATAAACTGCGTCTCTTTATTAACACGCTTGAGCATCGTATTAATTTCTGGCCCGCCGCCATGAACAATGATGGGATGAATGCCCACATACTTCATGAGGGCAACATCTTTCATAAACTCATCACGGACCTTCTCATCCACCATCGCTGCGCCACCATACTTGATGACAACCGTCTTATTCGCATATTTACGAATAAATGGCAGTGCTTCGACTAAAATGTGGGCTTTATCGTGATTTGTAATCATGATTTTTCCTTTTATTAGGTCCGATAGTCTGCGTTGATTTTAACGTAATCATATGAAAGATCGCAGCCCCATGCAGTTGCTGTGCTTCCACCATTCATAAGATCTACAAAGATCGTCACGGTCTCTTCTTTTAAGAGCGCATCTAACGCATCTGCATCAAATGTCGAGCCTGAACCATTTTCCACGATCTGTACTTGTGTATCGCCATTTTCAATAAAGACTTGTACCTTCATTGGGTCATATTCTGCGCCAGAGTTACCGACCGCACAGATAATACGTCCCCAGTTTGCATCTTCACCGAAGATCGCTGTTTTTACTAAGCTTGACGTAATCACCGATTTAGCAACGCTTTGCGCATCGCTGAGTGATCTTGCATGCTCAACACGCACTTCAAGAAGCTTTGTTGCACCTTCACCATCACGCGCAATCATTTTTGCAAGCGCTTGGTTGACCACATCGAGCGCACGCTTGAATTTCAAGTAAGCATCGCTGTTACTATCGATTAATGCGTTATTGGCTTTACCGTTAGCAAGGATAAATGCCGAGTCATTCGTACTCGTATCCCCATCAACAGAAATCATGTTATAGGAGGTATTTACACTCGCTGAGAATGCTTTTTGAAGCATCTCTTTAGAAATATTGGCATCCGTTGTCAGCACGGCAATCATCGTTGCCATGTTTGGATGGATCATTCCTGATCCTTTTGCCATTCCTGAAATTGTGACCACTTCGCCATCAAGCTCGAAGTAAACGGCAATCTCTTTTGGGGCGAGATCCGTTGTCATAATTGCTTCAGCCGCTTCATTGCCGCCTTCACGACTTAAGCTTGCAGGTACTGCATTGAGTCCTTTTCGGATGATGTCCATAGGAAGTTGCTTACCAATAACGCCTGTTGATGCTACAAAGATACTCTCTGTCTCAACATTCATCGCTTTAGCAATGATTTGGCACATTTCCAGCGCATTCGCATCACCCGCTTCACCCGTACAAGCATTGGCATTACCACTATTGATAATGATGCCTCGGTGGAAGTCATTTTTAACGAATCCTGCACAAAGATCGACAGGCGCCGCTCTGAATTTGTTTTGTGTAAGCGATACTGCTGCAATTGCAGGTTCTTCACTCCAGATAAATGAGAGATCTTTCTTACCACTCTCTTTTATCCCCGCGGTAATACCCGCAGCTTGAAATCCCGGGGTCGACGTAACCGTCCCGTCTTTCAAAATTGTAATCATCCTCTTCTCCTAAGTTTTGAAGACTAAATTGTCATAAAAATAGCATTCTTAAAACGGCGTAAAGTGCGATGAAGTAAAAGGCCTATTATTGATCCTCTCTAACTTCTCATTTATCACGACTTTATGGGGTTTAAAGACCACTATTTGAGCCGACATTTAAACTTGTTAATGTTTTTAAGTGGCTCATGTTAAAAAAGATATCATCTCCATGATACCTTTTAAAAATTCCTTGTTACGGTTATTTATATATACATCGACAGTGCTGTCAATCCTGTCTCTTCTGGGAAGCCAAAGACAATATTCATGCTCTGAACCGCTTGTCCAGCAGCGCCTTTAATAAGGTTATCAATGGCAGCAATCACAATCACCTTGCCCCGTTCTTCATCGACTCTTACCGCAATATCGCAGAAGTTAGTGCCCCTGACATGACTTAGCTCTGGTAAACGCTTACGAACACGCACGAAAGGCTCATCTTTATAGAAAGCTTCGTAAAGTGCATACGCATCTGCTTCTGTGAGCGTCTCGCCTTTTTTAATATTGAAATAGATTGTTGATAAAATCCCTCGATTCACCGGCAATAGATGCGGTGTAAAGAGAATCTCTACCTTTTCATCCGTCAATTTCTCGAGCTCTTTTTCCATCTCAGGGCGATGACGATGAGAAAACAGACCATAAGGCTTAAAGTTCTCATTCACTTCACAATAAAGAGACGTTGTTTTCGCATCACGCCCGGCACCCGTTGTGCCTGATTTAGAATCCACAATGATATCTGTTTCTACTTTTCCAGATTGCACAAGCGGCGCTGATCCTAAAATTGCAGACGTTGGGAAGCAGCCTGGTGAGGCGATGATCGGACTTGTTTTAATCAAGTCACGATGAAGCTCCGGCATTCCGTAAACCGCAAGATTACTCAGCTCTTTCGCTTTATGAGGCACTTTGTACCACGCTTCATAAGTATCCGTATCTTCAAAGCGGAAGTCCGCCCCAAGGTCGATCACTTTGACATTATTCTCATAAGCGGTTTTTGTGAGTTCTTGAGAAAGCCCGTGTGGCAATGCCATAAAGAGGAGATCGATCTCATCAATACGCGCCATGAAATCGCTATCTTTCAATAATACTTCGCTTAATCGTCCTTCAAAATTAGGATAAACGTCAGCAATATCCATGTCGGCATAAGATTTAGATGAGAGAAGCCTCACACTGACCTCGGGATGTTGCTCTAAAAGCCATAATAACTGCTGTCCGGCATAACCCGTAACCCCGATAATTCCGACCCTAATCATTGCCTCTCCTAATTCTATTGTTGAACATGACGATTTTTACTGCCACTAAATGTTTATATTAAAGGTGCTCATCCGCCATAAAGCCGGAAACAGAGAGGATCAATCAATCCTTTTCACCTTCATTTAAATCATTCGTGATCTTTTTATAGTGTTTTATAAGGGAATCCTACCGTAATATCTCACATTTGTATTACTGTGATACCCCATTAAATCAATGTAACAGGACTTATCCGCTTTTAAAAGACACGAAGCATTTAATTTTCACCTTTTTCTGCTAACCTCATTTTATTGATCGATATTTTGATTCGAGCAGTCGATAAAATCATGGCTTTTCGCTATAATCGCTCTGTTATCCCTATTCTTCAAAATGATTCGGACAAGTTATGATGATTGTCCTTCCCTTGAAGCAACCTTCATCAGGAGGCTTCATAAGCCATTTTATAAACCTTTTAAATTGACTGCGCGTCACTGTGCAATCGTTGATAGATCGCTACCATGAAAAAATTGTTGCTTGTTAAAACATCCTCGATGGGAGATTTAATCCACACGTTTCCCGCGCTGACAGATCTCTCTGAAGCGTGTCCTCATCAATATGAGATTACGTGGGTCGTTGAGGAATCATTTGCCGATATCGCGAAAATGCACCCCATGACCAAAGAGGTGATTATCTTTGGTAGCCGTCGCTGGAAAAAGAATCTCTTTAAGCGTCAAACATGGCAAGAATTTGGGACCTTCAAGCAAGCGCTTCGTGCTGAAAAATGGGATCTCATCGTGGATTGCCAAGGTCTCTTTAAAAGTGCCGTGATCACCAAGATTGCAGCGCAAAAAGGATCAATCCCAACTTACAGCTACTCCAAAGAATCTATCCGTGATAAATCTGCTGCCCGCTTTTATCAGCATGGTTTCTCTGTCGCTAAGGGGCTCACTGCCATTGAGCGTAACCGCCAGCTATTTGGCAAGATCTTCAACTATACGCCAAAGCCACTTGCCAATTTTGGGATTCAACATTGGGATGAACAGTCAAAACTCACCCCTAATGTGCCTTTTGCTGCGCTGATTCATGGAACAAGCGCCGAGAACAAAGAATGGCCTGAAGAAAAATGGATCGAGATCGGCTTATGGCTTCGTGCCAAGGGCTTAATCTCCGTGCTCTTTTGGGGGAATAGCCGCGAACATGAACGTGCGCTTCGCATTGCAAGCCAAATTGAGGGCGCTATTGTGATGCCTCGCGTCTCGATTCATGAAGCCGGTTTGATTCTCTCCAAAGCATCGCTCATTATTGCCGTAGATACTGGTTTTGCGCACCTAGCCAATACCCAAGACCGCCCTGTTATTGGGCTCTTCTTAGGAAGCCATGCCAATTATGCTGGCGTGATTCCTACCAAGCACAATCCGCATGCCGTTAATCTTGGGGGGAAAGGGCTTAACCCTGAAGTCTCTGAGGTAATTGCGGTGATTGAATCTTATCAGCTCGATTTCCCAACTCCTTAAGGCAGATGAAAATCGAGAAGTAATAGAAGGGTCCCAGAAGCCCTCATTCAGCCACTTTCGACAATTCAAAGTATCAAAAACTCAAAAAGCGATCATGGAACGATCTATGATCGCTTTTTTAATGCAACGTCTTAAGAAGCTATTCTTAAACAATATCGCCACACAATGATGCCGGCAATAATGCCACAACTATCCGCGACAAAATCCCAAAGATCCCCACCACGCCCAGGGATCCATATTTCCTGAATAACTTCACTCAAGCCGGCAAATAGCAACAGTAATCCTAGCGTCATAAATGTGAGAACACCCTCTCTTTTATGCAGGCAGCCCTGTATTGAATAACATGCTGACTCAATCACTTTAAAAGCCAAAATCGAAAGGATTAAAAAACCGATAAAATGCACGACTTTATCAATTTGCGGAATGAGAAAGATCTTGGGGTTCGGCACTTCGCTCCCCGGTAAAAAGAGAATCAAGAGCATTACAATACTCCAAAAGAGCAATCCTAACTGCCAGTAACCAGCATACTTGCGTTGATATCTTCTACTAAGTGCTTCGCTCTCTCGATCAATCATTGCCGCTTCTCTCACTTCTCATTACTCGGATCTCTAGCATCCATCACCACGCATTAACTGATCAATGAAAAGAGATAGAGAAAACCATTCAATGCTGCAACGCCAATAATGACGCTCAAGAATACATTACGCATCCAGATATAACTCAAGAGCACTAATAAGAGTGCACCCAATTTTGAAATAACCCCCATCACGTCAGGTGCAGCAAAATTGATCTCCATACTATGGACGATCAACACCATCATGACACTTAAAGGGAGCGCATAATTGAGATACCTCAGTAGATGAGAGTTCAGGAATCTGCGAGGTACAAATGTCGGAAATGCGCGTAAAATAAAGGTGATAATGCCCATTAAGAAAATACTGATGATTAATGCCGTAATTGTCATTCCACCCATTAGTCAATACTCCCTTTATTCGTTAAAGCGCCCCGCACTAAAATAAAAATCACCGATGCGATTAGCGCCATTAACAGCACATATTCGGGGATTATGATCATCATTAGAACGTAAAATACAAGTGCCACAATACTCGGCCACCAGATGCGTTTCTGCTTCATCTGTTCGTACCATAAAATGACAAAGAGTGCCGGCAATGCAAACTCTAAATGAGGGACAAACTTCGCCAACTGATCGCCAGCGATAATGCCAACAATTGTCGCTATCACCCAGTAGCTATGGACTAATAGCGATATTTTCGGGAAAAATCCTCTCTGCGCATCTGGTGATAAACTCGTCATGACTGAAAAGCATTCATCTGTCAGGCAAAAGAGACAATATGCTTTTTTAAATGGGTTCTTCGGCAAGATATCTACCAATGGAAGTGCATAAAATACGTGTCGAAGATTGATCACTAAAGTATTCACACTCAGATTAAAAATCCCGGCACCTGTTGCAACTAATGGAATCGCTGCATATTGTGCCGCGCCAGAAAAGACAATAATAGAGATCATGATCGTCATCCACCAAGGAATACCAGCCGCACTCGCTAATACCCCAAATGCCATTCCGGCAGGCGCATAACCCATCGCCACTGGTGAGGTGATTTTTAATGCTCGACGCCAACTAAATAGATTGTCCCCCATGATGAAACTGATCCCCCTGATCTTTAACAATATGATTCTGAATAATTTTTGTTTTTATAATTTTGATATTAATATGGGTACTATTGCTTATTTGATGCGTCTTTTACTTCTCTGCTTCAGAGCTTTTCGAGAGTTGTTTCTCATCAAGATAATACTCCAGATGTGTTAGAAGTGTTGCTTCTACAGCTTCAAGGCTTATCTCTTTGCTAGTAAGATCACGCATTTGTGTGACCTCTAGCCCTTGATAACCGCAAGGATTAATCCCTTTAAAAGGGGTAAGATCCATATCCACATTAAGGCTTAAACCATGATAAACAGCCCCTTTACGAATTCTTAAACCTAATGCCGCAATTTTTTTGCCACTCACATAAACCCCCGGTGCACTCACATCGCCATTACCAACAATGCCGTAAGATTTTAAAGTGGCGATAATCGCATTTTCTAACGCACGAATGAGTGATCGTACGCCACAATGACGTGCCTTAAAATTAATAAGGGTATAAACCACAATCTGCCCCGGGCCATGATAAGTCACCTGCCCCCCTCGATCAACTTTCACAATCGGAATATTATGCGCATTTAGAATATGCTCTGGCTTTCCGTTTTGCCCCTGCGTATAAACCGCGGGATGCTCTACTACCCACAGCTCATCAGCCGTTTCACTCGTTCTATTTTCGGTAAAAGCCTGCATCGCCTCATACACTTCCTGATAAGGCTGTAATCCTAAATATTGCACTTTCATAAATAACTCTTTAACTAAC
This sequence comes from uncultured Ignatzschineria sp., assembly GCA_945639195.1. Lineage (GTDB taxonomy): Bacteria > Pseudomonadota > Gammaproteobacteria > Cardiobacteriales > Wohlfahrtiimonadaceae > Ignatzschineria. Next base: position 238,904 of record CALZEE010000004.1, read on the forward strand.
GTCTTGAATGGTTAATCCGTTTTACAGTGAAATGGAAAATAATGCCGGGATTATCTTCAATAAAATGCAAGATTCTCCGGCAATAGATTCTTGATTGTCTGCAAATGTACTCGAATCATTGTACCTGATTTTGTAAATTCATCCGGACAATCTCCCCCACTTATAGCGGCGTATTTATCAATATTAAAAGAACCTTTAATCATGAATGTAGGAGGGAAATCCCCCGATTCATCTAGTATCGAATTATTCACCCCGATATTTTTTAAAAAAATCTTCAAGAACTTTCGCGATAAAAAAAGCACTCATTCCTCAGAATCAGTGCTTTTTTTTTGAGTTTTTGAGAATCAGCCGTTTATGCTGAATCGCACACATCCATTATCAATCCCCCTTGGCTGCTACGCCTCATCCGCTTGATAATTTAGTGCCTCATTCATTTGGCCACCGCGTCCCCCAATAAAGAGGTAAATCACGGGCACAATAATTAAGGTTAATAGGGTTCCAACCCCCATTCCACCAACAATCACCCAGCCAATCGCTTGACGAGATTCCGCACCAGCGCCTACTGCCAAAGCAAGCGGGACAGAGCCAAGCACCATCGCGCCTGTGGTCATCAAAATAGGACGTAAACGGAGTGTTGCTGATCGGACAATCGCTGTCAGCTTCGTTTCACCTTCGGCTACGATCTGATTAGCGAACTCTACAATTAAAATCCCGTGTTTTGTAATCAATCCTACTAATGTGACCAGCCCTATCTGACTATAAATATTGATCGATCCACCCGATAAGTAGAGCGCGCCGAGCGCCCCAAAACCAGCAAGGGGAACACTAAAGAGAATAATAAAGGGATCAACCCACGATTCAAATTGCGCCGCTAATACGAGATAGATAAACACTAATGCCATCAAGAAGATCATGATCATTGATGCTCCCGACTCAATAAATTCTCTCGATGAACCTTGATAATCGAGCATTGCTTCAGGAATCACTTCTCGAATAATGTTCTCAACCATCATAATTCCTTCACCTTGAGAAACTCCCGCTTGTAAGTTTGCAGAAATCGTGACCGATCGCAGCTTATTAAAGTGACGCAAGTTTTGAGGGGCAATCACCTCTTCAACGGTTACAAAGTTCGATAATGGCACCATCTCCCCATGTTGGGATCGCACATAAATACCCTCTAAGTCTCGCGGCTGGCTTCTTTTTTGGGGATCAACTTGCACTAGAACGTCATATTGCTCGGCGCCTTCTTTATAACGTGTCACATTTCTACCACCGAGTGCTGTTTCAAGCGTTCGACCGACAACAGAAACATCAATCCCTAGTAACGCAAGTTTCTCACGATCGACATACACTTCTAGTTGAGGAGTATTCATTCGTAGATCATTATCAGGGGAAATTAAAATATCGTTTTCACGCATCTTCTCCATAATCATCGTTACTTGATGATCTAAATCCTCAAAGGAATCATTTGATCGAATCACAATCTGAACATCTTTAGAGTCGCCTCGTTGCCCAAGAGATTGCGGATTACTTGCAAAAACACGAAGTCCTAAAGCAATATCTCTAAAGCCTTTATTCAATCTTGAGGTAATCTCCATCTGCGATTCGCTACGATCATCCCAATCTGGCAGTGTGACAAAGCTCAGCGCGCCCATTGCAATGCCGGAGATCGCGTACACAATCGTGCCATCATCTAAATTCTCCAGCAGATGATCTTCTACTTCTGTAAAGTAACGATCTGTAAAATCAACCGTCGCCCCTTCCGGCGTGATCGCAGCGATACGAATCATTCCTCGATCTTCTGTCGGCGATAGCTCTTGTGGTAATTCAAAATAAAGAAGCGCTGTTACGCCAATTAACCCAACCATGGCGAGTATGACAAAATAACGTGCTTTTAAAACAAATCGTAGGAAGCGCTCGTATAGATTCGTCATCCCCACTAAAAATGCTTCAACTGCATTAGAAAGCGGGCTGAGTAACTTCCCTAAACCTTTAGATTTCTTCGCCTCATCTTCTTCTTTACTCGTTAAAAGACGCGAACACATCATTGGTGAGAGCGTTAATGCCGTAAATCCTGAGATTAATACTGCAACAGAGAGCGTTACCGCAAACTCAACGAAGAGTTGCCCAATTCGCCCCTGAGTAAAGGTGAGGGGTAAAAATACCGCAGCTAACGTAATCGTCATCGCGACAATCGCAAATCCAATCTCTTTTGAGCCCACAAAAGCTGCCTTAATCGGACTCATTCCCGCTTCAATATGACGATGAATATTCTCCAACATCACAATCGCATCATCCACTACAAGTCCGATTGCCAATACAAAGGCTAAGAGCGTTAATGTATTGATAGAATACCCAAGAAGATACATCGCAAAGAGCGATCCAATCAACGAAATAGGCACTGTCACCATCGGAATTAAGGTCGCTCTCCAGCTACGCAAGAATACAAAAATAATTAAACCAACAAAAATTAAGGCTTCAATAATTGTGACTTGAACAGAGTTCAAAGATTTATTAATAAATACCGAAGAGTCTGATGTTACGGCAATCTGTACGCCATCTGGCAATGTCTCTTGCAATCTTGGTAACAGGTTACGAATATCCTCAGAGAGCGTTAAGGGGTTTGCGACAGATTGCTTAATCACAGCAATCCCGATTCCAGGCTTCCCATTTAATCGAGGTCTTGATGTCTCTTCTGCACCACCAAGTTCCACCAATGCAACATCACTTAATCGAACTAAGGGACGATTCTTTTCTACCGCATTATCCGCAACCTTAATGATGATATTTCTAAACTCTTCAACTTTATTTAAGTCTGTTCTAGCCACAATCGAGAATTCTTGAGTGGAACTCTTAATTGTTCCGGCAGGAATCTCGACGTTCTGCGCACGTAAAGCAGACTCTACATCATTAACAGTTACATCTAAAATCGCCAGCTTTTGAGGGTCAATCCAGATCCGCATTACCGGCTCTCTTCCTCCCCAAAGTGTGACGTTTGCCACTCCTTCAAGCAATTCAATTTGTGGCTGGACTGTCGTTTCCACCATCTTAGTCAGCTCAACAGCACTGTGTTGATCGCTTGAAAGTGCCAGAATCACAACAGGGTCCGCATCAGAATCGGATTTTTGGATAATCGGATCATCCACCTCATCCGGCAACATACGCTTTGCCCGAGCAACACGATCTCGCACATCATTTGCGGCATCTTCGATATTCTTTGTCGGATTAAAGTTAATGTTGATAGCTGAGTTACCGCGTCGTGAGTTAGATTCGATAAAGTCGATTCCATCAACACTTGTAACAGCATCCTCAATGATCTTTGTCACCTGCGTCTCAATAATCTCAGGACTCGCCCCTTGATAGTTGGTACGAATACTGATGACGGGAAAATCAATATCGGGATATTCACGGATCGACATACGATCAAGCCCGATCAGCCCGAGTAATATTAGAACAATATTAATAACAATCGCAAAAACAGGGCGTTTAATGGAGACTTCTGATAATTTCATTATTCAGCCTCTTGCGTATCTAATGGCTGTTCTACCCGCTTTGCATCTCTTCTTTGCAATACATCCGGCGCTAAAATCTCACCCGTAACATCAGCAATATGGCTCTCATTATTGATTCGGACTTGCCCAGCTTTAACAACAATATCATCTGCACCTAGCCCTGAGAGAATCTCAACACTAAAAGCGCTTCGTTGCCCTATTTCTACTGGAACAAGTTCTGATTCAAAATAATTTTCTCCGGCAATAGGATTTGCACGATAGACAAACTGCGATCCCTCAGAGGCAAAGATAGACTCTTCTGGAATAATAACCACTTTATAGTTCAAAGGTACTAAAAGATTCAATCGCGCAAATGTCCCGGCAATCAGTGATTGATCCTCGTTATGGAAACGGGCCAAGACCGTTAAAGATCGACCTTTTTGTTCAATTTCAGGACTGACCGCATATACTTCTGCAGTAAAGAGTTTGTTTGGGAAATTATCTACCGTAAAGTTTACATTCTGCTCGGTCTCAACCACATGTGCGACACGCTCAGGAATATTAAATTCTAATCTTAGTTGCTCGATATTGAGGAGACGTACAATATCAGCACCCGCTTGGACATAATCGCCCAATTCAACGTTTTTAAGCCCCATCGTTCCTGCAAAAGGGGCATGGATAAATCGGCGATCATAACGCGTCTTTGCAATGGCTTCATTGGCTTCTGCTTGCTCGTATTCTGCTTGCGCCATATCTCGTGCTTGCGCCGTTGAGCCTCCGCGCGCGGCCAAGAGTCGGTCTAAATTCTGTTTTGCTAATACCCGCTTAGCACTTCGCTCCTTAAGCTCCGCTGCCTCGATACCCGAATCAAGCGCTAAAAGAAGCTCTCCCTCCTCAACCATCTCGCCCTCTTTAAACGCGATATTCACAATGCGCCCTGAAGCTTCTGGTCGAATAACGACTTCTTGATAAGGATGGAGAATCCCGACCGCATAAATTTCTTCAAATTTATCTTGTAAAACAACCTCTGATAGCTCGACATCTGTGACTTTTGCATGAGCAATTAATGGCATGAGTACGATCCCCATCAATCCTGCAATCCATAGCTGTTTAAACGTTTTATACATATTAATTTTACCAAAAGAGCGTTAAAAGGTGTTTTCTTCTCATGCTGATTATAAAAGAAGCGCAAACATATTCGTTTCATCAGTCAATCATTATATTACGGTGATAACTGTATGGAATGAATGACTTAATATAGCAGATATTCGAGGACTCTACATGCGTAAGCTTACTGTATACCTCCTCGTATCATCAATATTATTAAGGGATTTATTTAAACTCAAATCCCCCATACATTGTATTAATACAGAGCTGTAGCAGTAGACCACTGCTATCTTAAGGTTATCTTAAATCCTGAAAAAAGGATCTTTATGAGGCGCTTGTTAATCTTATTCATATCGACATAAAAAATCCCTGCACCAATGGTATCAGGGACTATTTGTATCTTAATCTCGGCGAATTTTATCTGTGTGATTTGTATTCGGGTTTACCCTCTGCCGATCATCTTCATGAACCCATTCACGCCATAACGCCACTAAGAGCGCCATCACCACAGGACCAATAAAGAGTCCGATGATCCCCATTGTTTTCACCCCGCCCACAAGCCCCAATATTGTCGGTAAGAATGGCAGTTTTACAGATCCTCCGACTAATCTTGGGCGAATGGTCTTATCAACAATAAAGAGCTGCATTCCTCCCCAACAGAAGAGGATAATCCCTTGTGTATAATCGCCAATTCCAACAAGGTAGAGTGACACCATTGTCATTGACATTGGCGCACCACCTGGAATTAGTGCGAAAATCCCCGTGATAATTCCGAGTGTAATCGGCATCGGTGCCCCAACAAAGTAATAAACGATTCCGAAGACAATTCCTTCACCAATCGCAATAATCACCATACCCGAAACAGTTGAGCTCACTAAAGTCGGAACAATACGGGAAATACGTTTCCATCTACCAGGAAAGATTCGCTCCCCCACTTTATCTAGTTGGCGGCTCACTCTACGACCATCTTTGTAACAGAAGAAGAGAATGACCATCATAAATAAAAGTGTAAAACCCAGTGTACTAAAAGTCTTTGTTACCGACTTTGTCACACTAGCAAGATAACTGAGCTTGGCAAGCCCTACTTCAGCAAAGAAGTGATTAATCCCATTTGGCGTTCCTAAATACTCATGCCAATATTTACCAATCTCATCTCCATATGGCAGATTAAGAACCCATATCGGGATCTCAATACCGGTGGTATTTGCCTCAATAAGCCACTCTCTAAAGAGCATAATCTCGCCATAGAGATAATGCACAAGCCATAAGAAAGGCACAATAATCACAAGTACAATAAATGCGGTCGCAAGAGAAGCTGATATCAGCGTATTCCCCCTGCAAAACCGCACTAAATCTGTATAAGGTCGCCATGTCACAAAGGTGATAATCATGGCGCCTAATGCCGGAACTAAAAACTCATGAAAGAAGACAACACCCAAGACTAAAATTAGAATAATGATCCATTTTGCCACGGGATTTGCTGTCAATGCTTGCATAAGTCTCTTCCTATCGTTATTTCATTACATCCCCCATAATCATCAATATTTGTCTATAAAACAACATTTTTCATAGATCAATGCCATTTTAATAACGATTTTGGGGAACTTGAGGCGCTCAAGGTTTCATTTTAACAGCGATGAGTCGCCTTTATTCTACTAAATATGATCGACACTGATCACTTCATAGAGTCGATCGCCGCCAGGGGTCTTGATCGTTACTTCATCATCAACTTCTTTTCCAATCAATGCTCGAGCAATCGGTGACACAATTGATAATTTATTCTGTTTTACATCAGCTTCATGCTCGCCTACGATCTGATACTTCACTTCTTTATCTTCATTCACATCGAATAGTGTAACAGTCACACCAAAGATAATTTTCCCACTATTAGGAATTTCGGTGATATCAATGACTTGTGCATTTGATATTCTTGCTTCAAAGTCAGCAATACGGCCTTCAATAAAGCTCTGCTCTTCTCTTGCGGCATGGTATTCAGCATTCTCTTTTAAGTCACCGTGCTCACGTGCGGTTGAAATTGATTCAATGACTCGAGGTCTTTGGACCTGTTTTAAATCATCTAATTCACGGCGAAGTGACTCAGCACCCGCTTTTGTCATTGGGAATTTATTCATTCGTTCATATCCTTACTGATTATTGTATTCTAATACGCACTTAATCATGACAAAGCGCGCATCTTATATTGCGCGCTTTGCGATTAGTTTATTATTTATGAGGAAAAACTAGATTACCACCAGCCAATATTTTCCATCTCTGTCCAAGGCGCTTGAGGGGCTTTTGGTGTACCTTTCTGGATAAGTTCAATCGAAATATCATCAGGACTTCTAAAGAAAGCCATCCAACCATCTCTTGGCGGAACATTAATTTCGATTCCTGCATCCATCGCACGTTGACATACTTCGTAGATATCATCTACTTCGAAAGCTAAATGCCCAAATGCACGACCAATGCCATATTTCTCTTCAGAATCCCAGTTATAAGTCAGCTCAACCTCAACATCTTGACCTTCACAAGCAAGATAGACAAGCGTGCACTCCCATTGTGGGTATTCTTTACGGCGGGTTTCTTTTAAATTGAGAACTTCTGTAAAGAATTTCATCGATTTATCTAAATCCGCAACACGAATCATTGTATGTAAAAAACGCATAATTACTTTCTCCTATAAAACAACAACGGGTATGAATATTAATCTCATACCCGTCATTACATCATACTATTGATCTATATGGGACGGGATCTACTCCTACCCCACATATTGATAGAAGTTTACTCAGTTTTATCTGTAGATTCTTCTACAGCTTCTAAATCAGCTTTCTCTTCAATTGCTTCTTCAGTATCACCAACTTCTGCAGTCGTTGATTCTTCTTCTGCAACGATGTCTTCAGCAGGATCATTTGAAGCAACTTGGATACCACTCTTCTCTAAGATGAAGTCCACAGTATTCATGACTTCTTCATCTGTTAAGCGTGGGTCCCCACCTTTTGCAGGCATTAAGTTACGACCTTTAATAGAGCTTGTATGCAGCCCATCTAAGCCACGCTCTTTAAATCTTACTGCCCATGCTGCGTTGTCGCCCGCTAATGGTGCATCGTTAAGACCTGTATCATGACAGCTTGCACAAAGTGCGCCATAAACATCTTGCGGTGCTTTTGCTTTCGCAACATTAGATACTAAATTACCTGTATTAACACGACCATAAGGCGTTAATCTCTCAGCAACGAGTTCTTTATCGACAAATGGTGTACCGCCAATACTCTTGGTAACGAGCTTAGCTAATGAGGTTACTAGTACGATTAAAATTACTAGTAAAGAAAGCGTTGCGAGAATGGTAAGCAACGAGAATGTAAATTTGTCTGACTGTTTTTGCACGATCTGCTCCTAGAAAATACAAGCCAATTTTTATAATTTGAATGACCCAATACCCGTCAATGATAAATCAACTCGTTATCTTTTACTAGTGTACTAAATCAAAGAAAGACGCTTTTTATTGAGCGACAATCACTTGCGCTGCTCTAATAAGACGATCATTTAATAAATAACCATTTTGAGCAACCGTAATAATTTGGTTTGTTTCATATCCATCATGAGGAATCATTGAGATTGCTTGATGATATTCAGGGTTCAACTTCTCACCTTCTGGGTTGATCTGTTTCACACCATATTTTTCACATACTCCCAACAACATTTTGTACATGAGCTGTGAACCTTCTCTGAAGCGTTTTAATTCTTCCGATGAATTTTCATCCACGGCTTTCATCTCAAGCTCCATTGCATCAATGATTGGGAGGAGATCTTTCACAAACTTATCAAGCGCAAATTTGTGGGCATGAGCGACATCAATCTCAGCACGTCTTGTCACGTTCTGAACTTCTGCAACTGCACGAATATATTGATCGTAGATTTTCTCTTTTTCTGCTTTCAATGCGTCTACTTCTGCAGCATGTGCAACAGCTTCATCACCTGATGATTCTGTTCCTGCATCAATCACGTCTTCTAAATTGTCCTGTGCGTCTGTCTCTGTCAAATTTTCTTTTGTCATTTTCTACTCCCTTTTCTATTGGATAATTTTCATCATTATACAACGAAAAAACACTGATACTTGATCACTCATCAAGAAAACAGTGAAGTTCTCCTGATAAAATTTTAATCTTCACCAAACTCATCGTCTAATAAGAGATCATCAAAACTATCGAGATCGAACTCTTTCGCTAATTTCTTCTGCAAAGCGCGCTCTTCTCTAATAGCCTCAATACTTCTCCAAGCTTGAGATTTTGTTCCCTTAACGTCCGCGACATCTGGAACATCTTCTTCAATGATATCTTCATCATCTAATAAATCATCATCATAATCGTTAGACATGTCTATGCTCCTTATAAAATGCAAAATTTAAATCTTTGCATGCTTATATAATATCTGTGAATAATTGCAAGTCTTAAAATGCAAGCAGTGTTATTTTTTCGTAAAAATGAATAAGTTGATTCCTAATATGGCGTTTCTTTACCCAAAGACAAGCCCCTGTTTAAAAATTAAACATCAATTTTTTTATCCGCAATATTCTCGGAAAAAGCTAGGTTTTTCAGTCGTAATACATTATCTTTAACCAATATTTCTATCAGCATTATTCAAAATTAGGGGCTATTTAAACATGATTTCAGGATTTATTCTCACGGAAAATCGCTTACGACAAATTTCTGTCCAAAGTGCAGATGAATTTACAGATGAAATGATCTGGATAGATCTGGTCGATCCAACAGATGAAGAACGTCTCTTAGTTGAGAATCACTATAAGCTCGATCTCCCTGAAAAAGCCGAAATTAATGATATCGAAGCTTCTGCTCGTTTCTATGAAGATGAGGATGGTCTCCATATCCATAGCTTCTTCCTCAACAATCTTGGCGCGAGTGCTGCCAATATCACCGTAGCATTCTCTATCTACAAAAACAGACTCTTCACGATCCATAACGAAGATCTTTCCGCATTCAGGCTCTATCGCCTTCGCGCCCGCCAAGTGCAATTAGAGCTTACCGATGGCAAGGTGGATGTGATGAATATCGTGATTGGTCTTCATGAAACAGCGATTGAACATGTTGCAGATGTATTAGAGCGCATCTATTCACAGCTCGAAAATACAAGTCCTTATGTTTTAGCCACAGAAAAGCAACTTGCAGAGATTGAAAATGATGACCCGCGCACGCGTCTTGACTCACAAGAAGATGATGATGACAAAAAAGTCTCCATGGAGGAAGTTCTCCAGAATATCGCACTCCAAGAAGATATGAATGGCAAAGCACGTCTCTCTTTAATGGATACACGCCGCTCATTCTCTTTCTTAATGCGCGCACAACTTCTCTCTGAAGCCCAAAAAAATGATGTAAGAGAAATCCTTCAAGACTTAGAATCACTAACAGGCCATACAACCTTCCTCTTTGATAAGGTCAACTTCCTACTTGATGCCGCAACAGGGAAAATTTCGCTTGAACAGAGCCGTATTATTAAAATTTTCTCTATTGCCTCGGTTGTATTTTTACCACCCACGCTTATTGCGAGTATCTATGGGATGAACTTTGCAATGCCGGAGCTTAGCTATAAAATCGCTTATCCGATCTCTATTGGTGCGATGATTCTTTCTGGAATTGCGCCATATCTTCTCTTTAAACGTAAAGGATGGCTCTAAGTAGATCGTGACTCATTGACTACTTAACCCATCCTCACTGTAATACCGTTATTCCCACAAAAAAAGAGCAATGACTTTAATTCATTGCTCTTTTTTTATATCTTTTTTATAGCTTTTTTATATCTTCTTCATTAGAAGAGGTCAAAATTGACCATTAAATCATCATCCCTGACAACTATGGTGTCACTTTGCCCTGCTCTACAACCATATCGAGAACATGAGAGATATTTCCCTCGTCATCTTTATACTCTTTGAGACGTAGACGATATTCATAATCCTCAATCGGTGAAAATCCTTCGATAGTTCCAGGGTAGACATCCCACTCTGCTAATTTATCTTGTCTCACCTGTAAACACTGCTTCTCACTTCCCTCTGCACAAGGAACTTGTTGTTCTGAAACATAGTAGAACACTTGCTCATAGGGTTTTGCTGTAATATCTTTATAGGATCCCTTATCAAGCTCGACAGGCAAATAGACAGATTCTGTCTCACCCTCAATCGTGCCAACTAAATAGAGTGATTCACCCTTGCGCACCATTTTTGGGGTATTTAAGATGAATTGCGACAAACGATCATCTAATTGTTGCAATTGATCTGGACAAGCCATCATTGTTGATGCAAGCCCACCCCCATTACGTCCTTGCTTTACACGAAATGCGCCGCGATCAGTTACCATGACTTTCCCCATCATGGTGTTACAACCGCCAGATACCGCGAAATGATTCTCTTCTAAATCTAATACCACTTTCGCATCATGTGTCTCGGAGAATGCGTTAATCGTTAATGGGGCTGCAAAAGCAACGCCTGTTGCGATTAAAGATCCTACGCTGAGTGTTAATAATGTGCGTAATTTCATGGATTACCTCTTTTGTTTGAATGTTTTTAAATTTATTTCTAATTAATTCACCACAAAAACTGAACTAATCTTTCATAAACTGATACTTTTCAGTGTAACATGCTTTTAAATCTCAGATAAGAGAATTCTATGTATTTCCATACCTTATGAAGGTTTTACAAGTACGGATTGCGCCATTATTGAACATTTGTAAAAATAAAGATGACAACGCTAAATTTTTTCGTATAATAGGCAACCTTAGTCAGCAACAAGATTAAAGAAAAAAACGGAGTGGTAGTTCAGCTGGTTAGAATACCTGCCTGTCACGCAGGGGGTCGCGG
>CALZEE010000005.1 GCA_945639195.1 uncultured Ignatzschineria sp.
GGTAAATCATCTTTTCTGGCTTCTTCTTCTGATCAACGCCGTCAATCGAGAAAGATAATTCTACGCTTTTTAGGGAAAGATGCAAGGGGATTTCTGCACAAGTAGTGAGCATATCGTCAAAAAACCACCTAAACCACTATTTTATCTCATTTTTTATTTTCAAAATAAGCCATTTTATTGCGAGTTATCGTTAAAAAAGCAACTGTTACTCTCCACAATCAGCGAAAATTACCCCTATAAAATAGCTATCCCGGGCAATATCTTCCCGAAACCAATGACTAGATTCACTGTTAACCTGAAAAACCTCTCTCATAAGATCTCTATCAACAAGGTTTCTTCATATAGATACTGAGTATATAGGTACATATATATGGATGACTATAGAGGATTAACGTCAAAAGAGCCTAGCTCAACTAAGAACTAGGCTCTCTTATAACTAATCTACTGACCTAACGAATCTATCATCAGCCTTTATGACTCAGCGCTTATGTACATAGAGCAGCATGATAATCGATGAACTACCACTCATCTAATACCTCATCCTCCGCCAAGACTCTCAAGGCATATCCATTATCTCCTCGCACTAAACCATGAATCTCAAAATTGGTTTCAGAAAGAATTAACTGTGCAAGATAATCTAATACCGCTTCATCAATTACTTGCGCAGGTACCAATACCGGAATTCCCGGCGGATAAGGAACAATCTGATCGCAGCTCACGCGACCGATCAATGCCTTATTAGGCTTCCCTGCCTTCACAACAGGAATATCGGTCCCGCCATAGTAAAAGGCATCTCTTGGTAATCCTGCTAATCGTGTAAACAGAGGAATCTTAATCGAGTCTTTCTTGGGCTTACGTTTTCGCTTAGGAAGCGTATCCGATAAAGTAGTTAACGCATGAATCAATCGCATCATCTTATTTGCCGTAGCGCCAATGGTGACTAATACCGTTACTGTCGCAAATGTCGATTTCTCTACTTGTATATCAAACTGATCAAACAGGATCTGCTGAATCTCTTCCCCACTATAATTTGTTGCTCGTACATCAATGGTTACTTTTGTAGGATCCAGACGAATATTGTCGTTCACTAAAGATTCCGGCAATAACTCTTCTAAACTTAAGACTCGAAACAGCTTTGTTTCATTAATCTTATGGTGAAGCGTTGCCACAATGCTCAATACTTTTTCCAATAGCGAATAGCCTTCCATACTCATCTGCTGACGCGCCACATCAAGACTCGCGATAATACTATATTGCGGACTTGTAGAGGCATGCATGTTAAAGGTCTCACGGAGAATATGTGGGTTATGATCCGGATCATTCACATGCACCATGCTCGCTTGTGAAAATGCCGAGAGCGTTTTATGCGTACTTTGTGTAACGTAATCCGCACCGAGCTCTAGCGCCGTTGGACGAAAAATAGGATGGAAACGCGCAAAGCCATACCACGCTTCATCAATAATCACTTTAATCCCATGCTGATGCGCGGCTTCGATAATGGGTTGAAGATCATAAATCAATCCATCATAAGTCGGGTTTGTTAATATTAATGCCTTGGCATTAGGGTGCGCCGCTATTGCCTCTAATATCGTCGCTTTGGGAACAGATGCAAAAATCCCGAGCGATTCATTAACACTACTATTTAAGTAGATAGGTCTTGCCCCAGAAAGAATCACGCCATGATGAACGGACTTATGACAGTTTCGATCTAACAATAGAATATCTCCCGGCGTTAAGACACTTTGGAGAATGACCTTATTTGCAGTCGAAGAACCATTCGTTGCAAAATAGGTCTGCTTTGCACCAAAGGCTTCTGCGGCAAGATCTTGTGCCTCAGCAATAACCCCTTCAGGATGCAATAACGAATCTAAACTCTGCACAGACACAGAGAGATCCGCCTGCCACATACTCTGCCCTACAAAATGGTAGAAATCTGTTCCCCAAGCACTGTAGCGCAACGAATTCCCATTTGAGTGACCCGGCGTGTGCCAAGAGTCAGGCTGTGTTTGCACATATTCACTCAATGCACTGAAAAATGGCGTGGATGCTCGTTTCACTAAATCATTGCAAACTTTTTCCAATAAATGCGCCGGCGAATAGGCTTCAAAAGCACAACTCGTTAAACGCTCAGGATATGCCGGAACTGGGTTGGCATTTGCCGGCTTATGCCACCAATATGCATTTAATTCTAAGCGCCAATCGCCGGTAATAATGGGAATTAGATCTTTAATATTGGTTTTATTCAATAGATGCCCGACAAAAATCACGGCATGAATATTGGGATCTAAAACATATTCCGGAAATTGCTCAAAACTACAATTCTCAAACGCAACCATTATCGGTGCTGCCACCAACATCTGGTTTTTGAATGCGCTTTTCCCCTCTTTGGAAACAATTAATACGGTACATAATGAACTCATGACCTGCCCTTTCTTTTTATAATTATTAAAACAGTCAGGCAAAGGGGAAGAATATTCTCTCCAGAACGCTCTTCCCTACTGACTGAAACACATATCAATCATCATTACATTAATGAGCGATTTCTTCATCATACCTCTTCTATTAAGCAACTGATCCAAAAAGTCATTAACCTTCTATCATCTCGCTATGAGCGATCCTTCCAATTGCCGGGAATCTTACCTGTAACGCTAGATTGATTGACCTTGTCGATCAACCTGCCACCATTTAAAATTCGCAGTTATACAATGTTTGAAAAACTCGGCGTTGTCTTATTCGCAAGCGCTACAAAGGCATGGAGATAATCGATCTCGTTATCTGCATCACGCACGCCCAAAAAGATCTGTTTCGCAATGCCCTTCTCTCCTAAGCGAACCGGAACAATATCGAGCTTTCCGGCATATTCATCTACCAACCAACGCGGTAATGCTGAGACGCCCCGTCCGCAAGCCACCATCTGTAACATGATATCCGTTGTTTCAATCATCTTATGACGCTTAGGCGCAATGCCTGCCGGCAATAAAAACTGATTATAGATATCTAACCGACTCATCTCCACAGGATAGGTAATCAACACTTCCCCACTTATTTGTGCAGGCTTTGCATACTCAACACCGGCAAGCGGATGATCTTTAGCGACAACAAGTACCTGCTCATAATCAAAAACCGGTGTAAATGTCAGTCCCGGCTTATAGACAGGATCTGGCGTTACAAGAACATCAATCTCATACCCTACTAACGCGCCGATCCCGCCAAATTGAAATCGTTGTTTTACATCGACATCAACGCCGGGCCAATCACTCAAATAAGGTGAAACAACCTTTAAGAGCCACTGATAACAAGGATGACATTCCATGCCGATCCGTAATCTGCCTCGTTCTCCTTCTGCAAATTGCCGGAGGCGCTCATTCGCTAAATCTAGTTGCGGCAAAATACGATTTGCAATCGATAACAGGTATTGCCCTGATTGCGTAAGCTGCAAATGTCGCCCTTCTCTACGCCAAATAGGGGCTTCTAGTTGCTGTTCTAGCTTCTTAATACTATGACTCAACGCAGATTGCGTCACATGCAACACACTTGCCGCAGCGGTTAAAGATCCCTGCTTTTCAACTTGTTGCACAATTTTTAAATGGATTAGCTCTATCATATATGAGTAAAATTCATGGATTAGTGAAATAAAGCCATTTTACTTCATTCAATCCGTTTCCTACAATGCTCAAAGCATATTTATTTATGCTGAATAAACTTATAAAACAATAAACTACGACCGGCATTTTCTATGCCCTGTCTTTTTCTCACTATTCAACGCAATCATATTATAAATAAACAATGCCGAACGATACCTCGGCGTTATCGGATACAAGGTAAGCATCATCATGAATACAGCATTAGCTTTTAATATTACGAGCATTATTTTCGACGAAAACTATCACCCGTCAAATAGCACACGACTCACCACCAACTTTGCAAACCTTGCAAGAGGCGAAAGTCGTCAGGAAAACCTTCGTAATACTCTGAACATGATCAACAACCGTTTCAATGCCCTCGCGCATTGGGATAACCCCCAAGCTGATCGTTACTCAATCGAGCTTGAAATCATCTCTGTTGAAATGGATATTGCCGGCGAAAAAGAATCTTTCCCTTCTATTGAAATTTTAAAGACCCATATCTTAGATCACGTGACTAATCAGCGTATCGAAGGCATGGTTGGGAATAACTTCTCCTCTTATGTACGCGATTATGACTTTAGCGTCTTACTCCTTAACCATAATAAAGATCAGCCTGCTTTCTCTATCCCTGCAGATTTTGGCGATCTTCACGGAAAAATCTTTAAAAGCTTTGTAAACTCTGATACTTATCAGCAACATTTCAAAAAATCTCCAGTGATCTGCCTGAGCGTGTCTGATAGCAAAACCTATCAACGCACCGAAAATCACCACCCTGTTTTAGGCCATGAATATCTCCCGAATGAATCCTCATTAACGGAGCAATATTTCAAAAAGATGGGTTTACAGGTTCGTTACTTCATGCCGCCAAACAGCATTGCGCCACTCGCCTTCTTCTTTAATGGCGATCTCTTAAATGATTATAGTAATTTGGAGCTCATCAGTACGATCAGCACGATGGAGACATTCCAAAAGATCTATCGTCCAGAAATCTATAATGCCAATGCAGCCGCCGGCAGAGTGTATAAACCGAATCTAAAAAATTCCGATCATTCATTAACCCAAATTGTTTATGATCGAGAAGAGCGTGGTGCATTAGCCATTAAGCAAGGAAAATTCACAGAAGCCCAATTTATTGAGCCTCATAAATCCTTCCTTAAACAATGGGCTGCTAACGCCGTTCTGTAATCCCCTAATAAAAACTAAAAAAAACCCAAAACAGAGGTCATCCATTATGAAAATTTTATTACCTACATCTACTGCCGGCAGTTTACCAAAACCATCTTGGCTCGCAGAACCTGAGAAACTCTGGTCTCCTTGGAAGTTAGAAGAGAGCACCTTAAGTGAAGGTAAACAAGATGCACTTCGCATCGCGCTCCTTGAGCAAGATCTTGCTGGCATTGATATCGTGAGTGATGGCGAGCAGACGCGCCAACACTTCGTCACCACCTTCATTGAGCATTTAGATGGCGTGGATTTTGAAAACCGTGAAACGGTAAGAATCCGTGACCGCTATGATGCAAGCGTTCCCACTGTTGTTGGCGCCGTATCACGCAGAAAACCTGTCTTTGTGGAGGATGCAAAATTCCTCAGAAAACTCACAAATAAACCTATCAAATGGGCATTGCCGGGTCCTATGACCATGATCGATACGCTCTATGATGCGCATTATAAGAGTCGCCAAAAACTCGCTTGGGAATTTGCAACGATCCTTAACCAAGAAGCAAAAGAGCTTGAGGCGGCCGGCGTTGATATTATCCAGTTTGATGAGCCGGCATTTAACGTATTCTTTGATGAAGTGAACGATTGGGGCATCGAAACATTAGAGCGAGCGATTGAAGGTCTTAAGTGCGAAACAGCCGTGCATATCTGCTATGGCTACGGCATTCAAGCCAATACTGATTGGAAGAAAACACTCGGATCAGAATGGCGTCAGTACGAAGAGTCATTCCCGAAACTCCAAAAATCGAATATCGACATTATCTCTTTAGAGTGCCAAAACTCTCACGTACCGATGGATCTTATCGAACTCATCCGTGGTAAAAAAGTAATGGTCGGTGCGATTGATGTTGCAACTAACAACATTGAAACCCCTGAAGAAGTGGCAAATGTCTTACGTAAAGCCTTACAATTCGTAGATGCCGATAAGCTCTATCCTTCAACAAACTGCGGCATGGCGCCATTATCTCGTAATGTAGCGAGAGGCAAACTCGAAGCCCTCAGCAAAGGTGCTGCGATTGTTCGTAGTGAGTTGTAACGACTTATTCAAAAAATCGATAATTTAAAAATTTCAGTCCTTCGTTTTAAAACTGAAAACTAAAAGGCCTAGCGATGAGCTCCATCATCACTAGGCCTTTTTCTATTAAACAATCACTGAAAACAACTGCTACTTACTCGTCATAACGCACTTTTGGCAATACACAGAGCATTTCAAACAACATATTTGCGCCCAATACGGCGGTTGTACCAAAGGGGTCATAAGGAGGAGAAACTTCCACCAAGTCAGCTCCGACAATATTTAAGCCTTTGAGTCCTCGGACAATCTCAAGCCCTTGTGGCACGGTTAACCCACCAATCTCTACCGTTCCTGTCCCTGGTGCATGCGCCGGATCAAAGCTGTCGATATCGTAACTTAAATATACCGGGCCATCTTTCATCAGTTCTCTGATCTCTGCCATTAGCGGGACTAAAGATTTATGCCAGCACTCTTCGGCTGTCACAACTTTAAAGCCCTGCTCTTTCCCCCAATCAAACTCATCTGCACTATAACCCGTACCACGAAGTCCGATTTGTACGACGCGGTTACAATCAAGTAACCCTTCTTCCACGGCTCTACGGAAGGGTGTTCCGTGAGCAATTTTCTCACCAAACATGGTGTCATTGATATCGGCGTGTGCATCCACATGAATGAGTCCCACAGGTCCATGCTTCTCTTTCATTGCTCGAAGAATCGGCAATACAATCGTATGATCCCCGCCTAATGTTAGTGGGATAGCACCATGCGCTAAAATATTATCACGATAAAAATCCGTGATGATATCCATGCTTTTTAAGATATTGAAGGTGTTAATCGGCACATCACCAATATCAGCAATTTGCATACTTTCAAAGGGCGCAGCCTTCGTCGCAACGTTATAAGGACGAAGCATTCTCGATTCATCTCGAATTTGTCTTGGTCCTAAACGTGTTCCAGGGCGGTTTGAGGCACCGATATCAAACGGAATCCCCACAAAAGCCGCATCTAAACCTGTCGCATCTGTTTGTGTTGGTAAGCGCATCATCGTTGCAATACCGCCACAACGTGGCATCTCATTTCCACCTAACGGCTGATTGAATTTCTTGGTCATAATAACTCCTCCATTTATTAAACGTTTTTTTATCACTATTATTGTGTATTCAATTCATCTTAAGCAGGTTTGTAAGATTGTTCTATGACCTTATTCTTAAGTATATATATCATTTTCAATATGTATCGCTAACACCGTATCCATCGACTCTTTCAAAGAACGCAACAAAAAACCGCAAGGAGTTACCCCTTGCGGTTTCTCTTATTACTGCACTTTTTATAGTACGCATTATCGATACGCTTTAAAGTAGCTACTAAGATATAGAATTAAATACCTTTTAAAAATAGGTCTTACGCTTTCATTTCCGCATAAAGTTTTGCTTCATCTAATAGTAAGAAGGTCGGTACATCACTACGTTGTGCGACTATTACCGCACTTTGTAATTGGTCAATACTCTCGATCTCGATGGTTTCACAACCATAGCCTTTGGCGATTTCTACAAAGTCGGGGGTGTAAATATCAACACCAATCGTCGGTAAACCTTCTCGCTGCATTGCGCGCTTAATCTCTTGGTAACCAAAGTTATTCCACAAGAGAACAATAATCCCAACTTTCTCTTCAACTGCCGTCGCTAGCTCAGGCAAGCTAAATTGAATACCGCCATCGCCCATAAGCGAGACAACCGGTTGCTGTCTATTGGCAATCTTTGCCCCAATTGCCGCCGGCAAACCATAACCCAAAGTGCCGTAACCCGTTGCCGAGTTGAACCATTTCCGGGTTTT
Source organism: uncultured Ignatzschineria sp. (assembly GCA_945639195.1). Lineage (GTDB taxonomy): Bacteria > Pseudomonadota > Gammaproteobacteria > Cardiobacteriales > Wohlfahrtiimonadaceae > Ignatzschineria. Next base: position 7,693 of record CALZEE010000005.1, read on the forward strand.
ATGAGGTTCAAACAAGAAATTCCCAGAATAGACAATCTGCGTTGAGTCTCCGACAAACACGATATCCGGCGCATTCTCTTGCAGTATCTCTAATACGCGATACTGAACATCCCACTCTTTTGGAAAACTACCTTGTAAGCGATCTTTAATATCTTTTACTAGCATCGCACCTTGGCTCTTCGCACCAAACTTCATCGGTGCATTCTTTTGAGCAATTGCGGTTGCAAGCGCTTCCGTAAAGCTTGTCGCATCACTTACAATGCCAACTGTCGATAAAAAGTTACTATGCAATTGCTCCGGGTCGATATCCACGCGAATGATTTGTGCATTGAGCTTAAATTCCCCATTAAATGCCACGTCATAATCTGTTTCACCTAACTCTGTACCGAGCGCAAGCACAACATCTGCTTTGATAATTTCCTCTCGGACAATATCTGTTGTTTGATACGAGCCAATCGCAAGCGGATGATCCGGCGGGAATACCCCTTTACCATTTACGGTATAAAGTACCGGCATATCAAACTGCTCCGCAACTTTAACTATTTGTGCTGATGCAACATTAATCGCGCCACCACCAATTAATAGATAAGGATTCTTCGCCCCTTGCAATAACTGATAAACATCATCGATGGCCTGCTGGCTAACTTGTGGGCGATATAATCTTGCGGGCGATAATACTGGCAGATCCACCAACTTTGTAATCACATCTGTTGGAATCTCAATATGCACCGGGCGGGGTCGTTCACTATTAAACACCGTGAATGCTTTTGCTAAAATTGCCGGCAATTCACTCGGGCATAACACCGTATGGCTAAATTCACATACGCCCGATACAACATCTTTTTGACTGTAGAGCTCGTGCAACCTCCCCTGCTTCATGCCTAGCGTTGCAACTTTATTCACGCTCGAAATCACGAGCATCGGAATAGAATCGGCATAAGCTTGCCCCATCGCAGTTAAAATATTGGTCATGCCCGGCCCTGTAATAATAAAACACGCTGCCGGTTTTCCCTTCACTCTTGCATAGCCATCTGCCATAAATCCCGCACCTTGCTCATGGCGAGGCGTGATATGTTTTAGCTTAGTTTGTGGAAGCCCTCGGTAAAGCTCTATCGTATGAACCCCCGGAATCCCAAAAATTGTCTCAATGCCATAAGCTTCCAATTGCTTTACTAAAAACTCCCCACAAGTCACTAATTGTTTACTCATAAATAAGACTCCTCTAGTTACTTCTTTCTAGTTATTATTCTGATTGAAAAGGAGAACTCATCAATAGATGATATTCCCCCTTTCACTTCTTTCTATATTAATATTTTGATATGCCCTGTTTTACCGGTCTCTTAGAATACAAGCCATTTTGCGCAGAGCACAATAATCGGTAATCCAATTAAGGTTCGTAAAATAAAGAGGATAAATAATTCTAAAAGGTTTAGCTTAATCTTCGACTTCAAGACCAACGCGCCTACTTCCGTCATGTAAATGACTTGAATCACCGAGGTACAGGCAATGATAAATCTCGTCATCTCACTCTCAACAGACGCACCCAATACTGCCGGCAAGAAGATATCTGCAAATCCAACTAATAATGCCGGCGCCGCCGCCTTCGCATCAGGAACACTCATCCACTCCAACAGATAGTAAAATGGCATCGAAAGGTAATTAAAAATCTGCGTATATTCAGAGAGCGCTAAAGCAATCGTACCTATTGCGAATACTACGGGCATGAGTCCCCAATAAACATCCACTAATACAAGGCTACTATTTTTCAAGGCTGTTTTAATGCTTGGCGCACTCGCTGACTTAGATAATGCTCGGTCAACCGCCCATCGATAACTAGATATATCACTCGGCGCTTCTTCTGTTACAGGCGGTTTTCCTGTTAAGTAAGTCTCTTTCTTTAAACTCAATGGCGGAATTCGTGGCAGGATAACGGCGATAACAATGGATGTGAAAACAACGACTGCATAGAAAGGAATAAAATATTGGGGGATACCTAGCACACTCACAATTAACAAGCTAAACGCTATAGAAGAAACTGCAAAGTTTGTTGAGATAGATGCCGCTTCCCTTTCCGTATAGTAGCCTTCCTCATATTGTTGCGTTGTAATAATTACCCCAACAGGCGTTGAGCCTAACCACGAAGCCGCCGCATCAACCGCTGATCTTCCTGGTAATTTAAATAGCTTATTAAATGGCTTCGATAATAATGTCCCGACAAACTCCATCAACCCATATTCCACTAAGAATGGTAGTAGTACGATGGCAAACAAGAAAAAAGGAACTAATGTCGGATTTAAACTATTCAGAATCGTGCCACCGGTATTTTTATCAATCACCCATTCTGGCCCAATCTGAAAGAAAATCATGACAATAAATATCGCCCCAATCACTCTCAATAAAACCCAGATAATATTGGGGGCAAACAGCTCTTTCATTCTCGGTTTTTGACTAATCATCTTGGGTTTACCTAGTGTGCCATACAGCGTAATAATTGCTGAGGAGACGACCACACAAAGCGCGAATACCTGCAATGTATTCTCTGGCAAAAATGACCGCAATACAGTGGCTAAAATACCAACCCCAACACTCCACTCGCCATTCCACGGTAGCGGGGTGATAAAGAATAAAACACCAATGAGGGAATAGATAATAAACTTGCGCCTAGCAACAATACTTTGCTGAGGCTGAACATTAATTGATGATTTCATAACTCCTCCTTGCTCGATTAATGAGGTCTAATGCCATCTTTTTTATTTTTCGAGCGTTATTTTGTATGAATATAGATTTTTTATTGAGCTGTAAGAACTGACTAAATAAGTAATATCTTCCTTTTTGTAATAAACCTTAAGATGTAGTACTAAGCCTTTAACCAGCTGTTATTCAACAATATTCCTTAAAGTGATTAACTTTCATCTTAAGGAGTATCGCTAGTTTGTTCTATTTCATTATCAATATATATACATACAAAAAAAGCTATGGATCTCTCATTCACAATCTACACTGATGTTTTTCAACAGATTCTATTCCTACTAAAGCCACTAACCGACAACACTAAAATTTCTTACTTAATAGCTTCTTCATAAAAATCTTAATCAGCGGCGCATTCGGATTTTTCGTAATGAAATGATGAGAGACTGAATAAGAGAACTCTTCATATATCGGGATAATAACGCCATCCTTCACATAAGTTGCAGCATAATCAACAGGAAGATAGCCCAAGTGTGTACCGGCCATAATGAAAAGGAGTGTCGTCTCCATCTGTTTTGCCGTTGCGGTGAATTTTGATGGTCGAATCGGGACAATATCTGGATCAAGGTTATATCCTCTACGTACCCAAGAGTGATGATGAAGCAATGCTTCTACATCTGGCATTTCTGAGATTACGGGATGTCCTTTACTGCAGTAAACTTGCTGTTTTTCTTCGATAATTTTCTTATATAAAATCTCTTTGAGCTTCTGACTAAAGTAACCAATACCGATATCTAAACGATTATTAAGAATCCGCGATTCGATCTCTTGCGGTGATAAAATCTCAATGTTCAACGTGACTAAGGGATATTCTTCATAAAATTGCGCAATCGTATTAGATATCTGCTTTTTCAGTAATAGTGGCAACTCATCAATTAAGGCGATATTGAGCTCCCCAGATAAGCTATTATTCGCTTTTTGAATCTGCATAATCTCTTGATAAAAAACTTCTAAATGCTCTGATAATTGCCCGCAAGCTTCATAAACCTCTTGTCCTTCTTTGGTCAAAGAGAACCCACTGCGGCCACGTAAGCAGAGCGTAAAACCAAACTTATCCTCCAAATACTTCAATTGATTACTAATCGCGGGTTGTGCCATATCTAAGATAGTTTGCGCTGCCGATACGCCCTTACAATCCGCAACCACTACAAAGACATATAAGGCTCTAAAATCTCGATAATTGAGTCTTTTTAACATTCCTTCATCCTCTACTTCATTTTATTATTGTTATTTAAAACTGCCTGATTCTACTCATTGAAGATCCATCATCGCCCTCATCAATGTAGGTCTTTTCATCAAGGGAAATCAAGGTAAGAGAATGATCAAACAGCGATAAGCTCTTATAGCACTTTAAAATGAGCCGCTTAACTTACGCATTAAATATCAAATAATCGCCCCTGCAAAAGGCGTTTAGACTTATGGGTTGTGGTAAATAACGCTAAATCATACGCACAAAAAACCCCGCAATTGCGGGGTTTAATCATTCTCAATTTACGTTGAGTAATGCAGATTTAAGATGAGCCTACTTCTCAAATCCTTCACATACTGTGATTTCGAAACCTTCTCCAGTAACTTTGCTACCTGCGAGAATTTTTGCTGTTTTACGAAGCTCAAGCTCACCGTTTACATTCACGAGACCTTCTGCAACCATTAACTTTGCACGGCCACCTGTTTCTGCAACGCCCGTCATTTTTAAAAGATCATTCAAAGCAACATGTGGGTGATCTTCTAAGTAAAAGTCTTCTTTTAATTCTGTGTTCATACTGTCTCACTATTTATATCGTAATGTTTAATTGTGTCTTCTATCCGTTACGCGCGATATCGATCATCAGTTTTCTTATTCTTTATCGAATGCAGATTTCTAACGATCTCGAAGGAAGGGGCATTCTACACTTAACGCGCGCTAAATGCTCATTTTGCTTTCTTATCTAAAAACCGAACGTCATCAATCTCTATATTGATACCCTATCCTTATATCGCATTGCGATGAAATATCCCCACGTATTAAGATAATGTGGCATATATTTAATGTTGCGATATGGACGATATGACAACATGGCGATATGCCTAATTTGACCCATAAAAAATCCCGCTTTCGCAGGATCTTTATAATTAGTCTCTATCAACGATTATCCATCGTTCGTGGCGCATTACGCTTTTGGCACAAAGAGATTTAAACGAATAAGAATCTCATCAATCCATACTGGAAGCATATTCGTATTATAGAGCAACTCTGTAATTGCGTAGCTTGCAGTGAAAGTATAAAGAAGCACAATCACGGTCTTCACAGGGATTGATGTGATGAAGCGATTACACTGCCACTCAGGAATGATATCCCCTGTTTTACGCGCTGCACGAAGCATTAATAATGGAACAATTGCTAAGATTACCCCACCGACAGCTCCCGCAAATTCAAGCGCACGACCAAATGATACAAGCTCACGATACGCTAAAATAAATGGCGGTACCGCAATAATTGCCAGTACGATTGAACGTCTTACAGGGTTCGTCTCTGAACCTAAGTTAAACTTATCGAAGATATTCGTAAAGTAACTGCCCCCAAGTCCCCAGTAAGATGTCATCATCGCGCAAAGTGCAAAGAGGTTCGCAATAATCGCCGCCCAATGCCCTAAGAATCTACCCCATGTGATAGTCGCAATCTCATCGATATTCTCGATGCCGGCTAATGAAATCACCGAAAAGGCAACGGTAGATAAGAGGATGAACGTACAGATCATGCCGATAATAATCGCTTTTGGCAATAACTTCGGTGTGTGCGAAAGACCGCGAGCGATCTCTGGTACGATATATTGCGCAGAGTAGCTAAATACCACAAGATAGATAATCGGTACCATATAGTTCCAATTGCTCTCTGTGAGGTAACTGATTTTCGTATGATCGTTAAAGAAAGTGGAAACTGAAAGAATCACAATTAAGGCAACCATTGCCATACTGATGAATTTCTCGCCCTTTCCAATGGCTTTAAGACCAATATAGAGAATCCCTACTGCCGGAATTGCAAACAATACACTTCCGATCTGATTGGGAATACCGAATAACTCATTAATCAAACGACCACTTCCCGCCATATAAGCGATTAATGCCCCGGTACTATTCGCACAGACAGAAATAAAGATGAGCCAAGCGCCAATTTTACCAACATAACGCGCCGCTAAACCACTCAACTGATGATGCGAGCGAGTTCTTAACGTTGTTTCAGCAACATAGAGCATTGTAATTGTGGTTAAAATACCAATCACAATTAACCATAAGAAGAGGGGAAAGAATCCTGCATTACGCGATGCGTAAGGAATAGCAAGAACACCGGCACCAATATTGGTTCCTACGATCATTGCGATCCCTTCAAGAAGGGTGAGCTTTTTGGTGACTAGCGCGCCTTCAGACACCCGTTCCTCTACTTCAATGTTGTCAGCTATTTTTGCTGTTGCCATGATTATTAATCCTCCGACATTACATGTTTAACACCCACTAAGCTTGTGTTTCAAAACACTAAAAAGAGTTATAAAATGTTACATGCAATATCAATATTATTTTAAAAAAAACTTGTAATAGCAAATACTATTAGCAAGTTATAACTCTTTCACAAATTTTAATGATCCGAGTATATAAACATTCTATTGCACGAATGTCTAGATTGTTTTATTGCCTATTTTTATAGTATGAGCCGGGAGCAAAAGAGCTTCTATCAACACTTTTACTCATGAATACACTTCATCATAATGATTTTCATCACTTAATGATCGATTACAAATTAAGTGTGAGATGGTATTTTCTTCCATCGCTGCCAACTATTCTTAATATTAAACTTATGCCCCATAAATCACGTGACGAATATGTCCGGTACATATAATTTCCCTGATTAAATATTGAAGATACGTACACAATCATCCGTACTTATATATACTAATGACTCTATGTCTTTTTTGAGGTTATGATGCGCCAGAATCTTCTCCTTGGCATACTATTTGTTGTCATCTCTCAGATGGCTTTTGCGCTGATGGATAGCACAATAAAATGGCTTAGCGACGATATTTCCACCGCAACCATCATCTTCTTTAGAAATCTCGTCACCCTGATATGGCTTGCACCGGTATTTTATCTCTCTGGAGAGGTGAGAAACTCCTTCAAACGACTTCCCTTGCACGCAATTCGCTCGCTCTCTGGGCAGATTGGAATGGTACTGATCTTTATCTCACTAAAGGTATTACCTCTATCTGATGCCACAATTCTTCGCTCTCTCACGCCCTTATTTGTACCGCTACTGGCAGCCTATTGGTTAAAAGAGCGATTAAGTTGGGTACTAATTCCCAGCTTCATTCTTGCTTTTGCCGGCGTCTGGATGCTCTCTGGCATGGATAAACCCCACTTCTCAATGCTCTCTTTCTTGCCCATTATTGCCGGCATTTTTGTGGCAATGGCGATGGTGGCGATTCGCCGAGTGAGTAAAGTCGCAGGCGGCGCCGAGATTGTCTTCTACTTCTCTCTTACAGGGATTTTCTTCTCTTTAGGAATGGCAGCCTTTACCGAATTTACACTCCCCTCAAGCCTTGCGGTATGGGGAATGGTTCTCTTGATGGGCTTCTTCGGATCGCTTGGGCAGATCTGGGTTACGAAAGCGAATCAGATTGCAGATGCCTCTATTCTCGCACCATTTTACTATCTTAATGCTGTATTTGGCGCGATTCTCTCCCACTTCTTCTGGAATGAAACATTGGGCATTTGGGGTTGGCTCGGCGCAACACTCGTTATTTCTGCAGGACTGCTCCTGATCTTTTTCAAAAAACGTTCATAGTCCTTGGAAAAAGCCTAGGAAGAAATCTTACTCGAAAAGCCTTCCTTTTTATGCGATATTATACATGCATGTAAAATGTAATATTTAATGCTTAATATTTAATGCCAATTTAATATTGATCACCCCATTAAATATCACATTTAATTTTATATTTGATTTCATATTGAATCGATTATACATATCAATATTAATGATAGGCATAATCCTCAGCACTCAATAGATGGAATATAAAACCCTAGAAAGGAAGAGATAAACATCGGAATTTGGTTGATATGTTTATATCGATTCTATCTAACAATAACAGTTATTTTGCCACAAAAAATCTTTAAGGAATGATGATGAAAAAACTTTTACTAAGCTTAAGCCTCCCACTACTCTTTTTAAACGCATCTATTGCCGAAGAAGTAATTACTGAAGCGACTGAAACAGTCTACTCAACACCGCTTCAAGCAGTATTAGCGGATAATCCTTTTACAGAGAACGATCTTTCAACACTCTCCCTCTCTCAGGAACTTAATCGTGGAGAGAATGCAGATAAAGTGATGATTACCCTTATTGAATCTGGTCTCTTGGATGATTCCATCTTTGCGACGAAAAATGTCTACTTCATTAAACGTGGCGAGCAAGGTTGGAGCGTTGATGAAAAATTCAAAACGCAAAAATGCCGTCGTGGTGAAGATACCTCATCATTTATCTCAGCAAACTGCCCTTAATTGATGATGGATGCCCCAAAGAATCATTGAATCTATCAATTCAGGGATTCTAGTATTTGGGGTTCAATCATTTAATAACGTATATTTAATAACGTATTCTATGCAAAAACCTTATCGAGCATGACTTCGATAAGGTTTTTTTATGTCTTTTACCTAGAGCAATCTCTCGCACTTTTAATCTGACTATTTCCAAAAATTTCGCTTTCGAATATAGAACAAAGATCCCGTTAAAATTGAGAGCGATAAGCAGATCACATAGAGATAACCATGCTTAAAGCTGAGCTCCGGCATTCCTTCAAAGTTCATGCCATACCAGCCCACGATTAAAGTGAGTGGTAAAAAAATCGCGGAGATAATCGTAAATGTCTTCATAATCTTATTCAGATTCAAGTCTAACTGCGCCTGATAGCGATCATTCACTTGCGAAATATACTCGCCTAACATCGCGCTATATTTATATAAGCGATCGAGCTTATTTGTAAGCCGACGATAGTTTTGATCGGCATCTTTTGAGAGAAGCTCCTCATAATCTTCTGTCATATCCTCAAAGAGATCAATGAGCGAAAGATAGTAATGTTTATAGTTAGAGATTGTCTTACGCAGTTTTAAGATGGTGTTTTGCGGATCTTTAGGCGCATTCGCAAATGAGAGTTCTAATTCAAGCGCACTATTTTCAACACTTCGTAAAAAGCTTCGATCTGTTAATAAGTCATGACGAATTAAGGCATAAGGCACGAGTAAATTGGGCGTTGAAATCTCAACAATCTGTCCAAATACATCATTAATATGCTGGATATGTTTTGCAGAGGTCGATAAGGTATCGTCATAGAAAAGAAGCGAGTAATCCTCATAAATAATCATCACGATTTGCTCGTTCTTAGTCTCATCTTCATGATCAATTAAGGTTAAGCTAATTAACGTATAATCGCGATAATGCCCAATATACGTATCTTGCTCTGCGGAGAGAATCTTATCGGCTAAAAAGAGAAAGTGAACATCCTCCTTAAAATAATGCTTCAAAGGTTTGTCCGCAGTATTTTCAAACGCTGCGCCATCATCCGCATTAAAGAGATGATGCGCTTGATTCGCTTTTAATGCAGCATAAGAGAAGCAGTAAAGCGTGGCATCTTCGCCCGTTGTTTCGATAAATCGCTTATTTTCAAACCGATAACGCTGCATGTTTCATTTCCTCTTTACTCAATACGCCCCTCATAATTGAGGTGTTACTATCATGCCACACTCTGATCCATAATTAATGCCCAACCAAGATTTTCACATAGAGAGGGCATTTCTGATACCGTTCTTCCCTTTTATGATCAATGACTTCCCTTTATTTACTGTATTAATATTATTGTTTCCCACAGAAAACCGAGCAATGTCGTGTTATTTCTAGTAGAGTCAAAATCTTTCAACCTAAAAAATGATCAGTGGGAACATTGCCAAAAGCGAGACCTTTCACTGATGCAGACATAACGAGATAACATGAACAACAAACTATCTTTGTCAGCCTATATCACTATTGGCTCGATGCTATTTGGATTATTCTTTGGCGCCGGGAACCTCATCTTCCCTGTACATATGGGGCAAGAAGCAGGTGCAAGCACGACGCTCGCAACCCTTGGATTTATTATTACCGGTGTTGGCCTTCCCTTTTTAGGCATTGTCGCGATTGGCTTCTCTAAGAGCAATGGTTTGTACGACCTTGCAAGTCGCGTCTCCCAGAAATATGGGCTCCTCTTCACGATGATGCTCTACCTTACAATCGGACCATTCTTTGCGCTTCCGAGAACCGCAACGGTCTCTTTTGAGATCGGCTTAACCCCTTTTATCAGTGCAGATTACTACACGATCAGCTTACTGATCTTTACCCTCGCATTCTTCTTTTTAGCATGGGTATTATCTCTAAACCCCTCAAACATCATGGTGTGGATCGGCAAGGTGCTCAATCCGCTCTTCTTGGTCTTCTTAGCCTTCTTAATTGTCAGCGCATTTATCAAGCCCATGGGCGATATCGCAGCGCTGCCGATTCAAGAAAGCTATCAGCAAAATCCGATCTTTAAAGGATTTACAGAAGGCTACAATACAATGGATGTATTGGCATCGCTCGCCTTTGGAATCATTGTGGTGAATACGATCAAAAATCTCGGTGTTACAAACACCACTGATATCGCAAAAGATACCTTTAAAGCCGGTTTTATCAGCCTTGTTTTAATGAGTATTATTTATGGTAGCCTTGCCTATCTTGGGGCAACAAGCCTGAATCAATTCCCGCTCTCAGAAAATGGGGGCATTGCACTCGCGCAGATCTCCACCTATTACTTTGGCTCGTTAGGATCAATTCTCCTCGCGATTATTGTCACGATTGCCTGCTTAAAAACAGCGATTGGCTTGATTTCTGCTTGCGCCGAGATGTTCAACGAGCTCTTCCCCGGCATCTCTTACCGTCACTTCGTGCATCTCTTTAGCCTGATTAGTATGTTAATCGCCAATGTCGGCTTAACCTCCATCATCAAGATCTCTGTGCCGGTCTTAATGTTCCTCTATCCGCTTGCGATCACCCTCGTGATCTTGGCGTTCTTATCACCGCTCTTTCATCATAAAAAAGTCGTCTATCAATTTACGACAGGCTTTACCTTGATTATCGCCGTGATCGAGGGCTTAAAAGCGAGCTCAGCAGTGATTAGCAAGAACCCTGTGATCTACAACATCACCAGCTTCTTCGACAATGTATTACCCTTCTCTGATGTCAACATGGGCTGGATTCTTCCGGCAATCGCAGGTCTTGTGATTGGTTGGGGATTGAGTTTGAGACAAAAGGCTTAGTTACAATAAGTCTTTTCATGAAAGCCTGAAGGTCTTGTGATCTTCAGGTTTTTTTATTGCCGGCATTATGAGGAAGGTACGATATTCGTATCAAACACACTTGCACGGCGTCGGATGTAACGGCTAATGCGATTCTCAAAGCTGGCTCGCCGACTTATGAAGCCTGAAAGCTCCCTTTACGCTGGCGCGCGAATGCCGGCAATGTGCAAGCATTCGACCCAGCTTTGAGTCAAACTTGTATCAACCTTGAACCAACTTTCAATTAGCCCTATTTTTCGTATCTAAATACACTTGCATGGCGTCGGATGTAACGGCTAATGCGCTTCTCAAAGCCGGCTCGCCGACTTTAAAAGCTTGTCGCTTTTATCCTACTGACTCATCAAAAAAAGTAAAATTCCTTAGCAACCAGTAATAGCGGAAGAGAATGGCGTTTAAGCGAGAATAGACATGCGGCGGAGTTTAAACGCCATTCTCTGTAGCCCCAAAGAAAGTCCCTCGCTCGCCGACTTATGAAGCCTGAAAGCTCCCTTTACGCTGGCGCGCGATTGCCGGAGATGTGCAAGCATTCGACCCCGCTTTGAATCAGCCTTGTATCAACCTTGAATCAACTTTCAATCAGCCTAGTTTTCCACATCAAAAAAGCGCCCAAGGAATAATCCTATGAGCGCTTGATACCGGCGGTAATCATTGCCGGCATTTTATTGATAGATCCGTAAACCTAGCTATAAATCTTGCTATCGTTCTCTTTGAACTCTGCTGATTTCTGCTGCATGCCTTCAATCGCTACGCGAACTTCTTCGGGTGCGTTTGCGAGGTTTTGTGCTTTTGCCGTGTTACGAATATCTTGAGAGATCTTCATTGAGCAGAATTTTGGTCCGCACATTGAGCAGAAGTGTGCTACTTTTGCCGCTTGTTGTGGAAGCGTTTCATCGTGATAATCACGTGCAAGCTCTGGGTCTAAACCAAGATTGAATTGATCTTCCCAACGGAATTCAAAGCGTGCTTTTGAAAGGGCGTTATCGCGCTCTTCTGCACGAGGATGCCCTTTTGCGATATCCGCTGCGTGCGCTGCGAGTTTGTACGTTACAACGCCTGCACGAACGTCATCGCGGTTTGGTAAACCTAAATGCTCTTTTGGTGTTACGTAGCAGAGCATTGCTGTGCCGTACCATGCGATTTGTGCTGCACCAATCGCTGAAGTGATGTGGTCATACCCTGGAGCGATATCTGTTGTGAGCGGGCCAAGCGTGTAGAATGGCGCATCATGACAATGCTCTTCTTGCATCACCATGTTCTCTTTGATCTTGTTCATTGGTACGTGGCCAGGTCCTTCGATCATCGTTTGAACATCATGCTCCCATGCGATTTTTGTAAGCTCACCTAATGTTTTAAGCTCTGCAAATTGTGCTTCGTCATTCGCATCTGCGATCGAACCTGGGCGAAGTCCATCTCCTAATGAGAACGCGATATCATATTGCTTCATGATTTTGCAGATCTCTTCAAAGTTCTCGTAGATGAAGTTTTCTGTGTGATGCGCTAAGCACCACTGCGCCATGATCGAACCACCACGCGAAACGATTCCCGTTACACGATTTGCCGTTAAAGGAATATAACGAAGAAGAACGCCGGCATGAATAGTGAAGTAATCCACGCCCTGCTCCGCTTGCTCGATGAGCGTATCACGGAACACTTCCCAGTTAAGATCTTCGGCAATGCCGTTTACTTTCTCAAGCGCTTGGTAGATTGGCACAGTGCCGATAGGTACTGCTGAGTTACGAATGATCCACTCACGCGTTTTATGAATATCTTTCCCCGTTGAGAGATCCATCACGTTATCCGCGCCCCAACGAGTTGCCCATGTCATCTTCTCTACTTCTTCTTCAATATTTGAAGTGATCGCAGAGTTACCGATATTGGCATTGATCTTCACTTGGAAGTTCTTACCAATAATCATCGGTTCCGCTTCAGGGTGGTTGATGTTTGAAGGAATAATCGCACGGCCCACGGCAACTTCATCACGCACGAACTCTGGCGAGAAGCCTTCACGAATCGCGATGTATTCCATCTCTGGCGTAATAATCCCTTTACGCGCATAATGCATTTGTGTGACGTTCATGCCCTCTTTCGCACGAAGGGGACGACGTTTTAATCCTGGGAATGAGCCCTCGTTAATGCGTGGGTCATCTTCACGTTTATAACCATCATCACGTGCGTTCTTTACACGTCCATCATACTCTTCTACATCGCCACGCTCGACAATCCAGTTGCGCTTTAATGCCGGCAAACCTTTGGTAAGATCGACGGTATAATTTTCATCGGTATAAGGACCACTCGTGTCATACACACGGAAAGGCGCGTTCTTCTCGATCACTTCCCCTTTTTGGTTGAAAGTATCGCTTAATGTGATTTCACGAAATGGCACTAAAATGTCTGGTCGGCTTCCTTCGACATAGACTTTACGGCTATTTGGGAACTGCTTCATGATCGTGATTGATTGTTGTGACATAAAAAACCTCTCCTTTATTATCCTAAAAATAAAAGACGAGATTCTGGCATGGGCGTAAATTGGCACAAAAAAGCCCGAGCATCGTGAATGGTTCACGGTTAACTCAGGCCTAATCGACTCGGAAAATCCCTTTTTATCTTGCGATATTGCCGGCATTTTCCATTTGATTTTTTACTTCCCTACGCTGGTACTAGCCAGATCAGGTCCTGAGGGTTTAAGCAAACACTATGCTAATCTCAGCTCAATTGATTGAGCACCCCTAGTGAAAACATGAAAATGAATAAGATGTAGTTAGTGCTACATCAAATCAACCTACAGTTATAACGTGTTTCATAGAGAAAAGCAAAATCCCCCGATAAACCATTGAATAATGATTCATCCTCAATCTAATAGGAGAAAATTTACCTAAAAAGATCCCTTGATATAGATCAATTTATATAATAGATTGAATCACAGCTAAAAAAGTTGATGCCAACACTTTCGAATAATAATAACAATAATAATCAATAACCATAGCTGTATGGAGGTTTATATGAGTATCAATAGTCACAATTTATCCCGTAGATCGATTTTAAGAATGATAGGAGGCGTTGCAGGTAGTGTCGCCCTCTATAATTCAATGATGACATTAGGGCTTGCCAATACCAGCGACTTTAAAGGTTCTCCTGATTTAAAAGATGCCCCTAAAGGCGCTTCTGTCTTGATATTAGGCGCAGGAATTGCCGGGTTAGTCGCGGCTTATGAGCTGCAAAAAGCTGGATATAATGTAAAGCTTTTGGAATATAATGATCGCATAGGCGGTCGAATCTGGTCTATTCGAGGGGGTGATAAATATACCGAGCTAGGCGGATTTACCCAAGAGTGTACTTACGCAGATGGTGAGTACTTCAACCCGGGTCCTTGGAGAGTCCCTTACCATCACCAAGGCTATATGCATTACGCGCGTGAGTTCGGGGTTGAAATGCAACCGTTTCAACAGTTTAATCAAAATGCGTACCTACACAACTCCCAAGCATTTGATGGAAAACCACAGCGTTTCAAACATATTCTTGCAGACTATAAAGGTCATACCAATGAATTATTAGCCAAAGCAGTGTATCAAGACCAGCTAGATGCACCCATCACTAAAGAGAATAAAGAGATGTTGCTGGAATCGCTCCGTTCATGGGGTGCTTTAGATAAAGATTTCCGCTATACAGCACAAAGTGCGACATCTGTTCGAGGTTGGGAAAAAGATCCTGATGCCCATCACGGAGGAACGCCTTCTAAACCAATTGATTTGAAATCAATATTAGACTCAAAACTCTGGGCATCTTTATCAGATATATTTGAGTATGATTATGCCCCATCTATCTTTCAACCCGTCGGCGGAATGGATCAACTTCCAAAAGCGATGGGAAAAGAGATCGGCAATATCGTGACCTACAATGCCAAGATCACCAAAATCATGCAAGACAATGATGATGTCACTGTGACTTATATTGATCAGAAAAGTGGTCTTGAGAAAGAAGAGACTGCAAGTTGGTGCATATGTACGATTCCTTTCTCAATTTTGTCCCAAATTGAAAATAACCTCAATCCTAAGATGAAAGAAGGCATCTCCGCCGTTCACTATGCCACCGGATTTAAAGCAGGCATCGAATTCAATCGTCGATTCTGGGAAGAGGATGACCAAATTTATGGCGGGATCAGCATCACGGATCTCCCCATTGAAATGATCTCGTACCCAAGTAATGGTTATCTCAAAAAAGGAAAAGCTGTCCTACTCGGATCTTATCTTTTTGGTCCGAACTCCTTTGAGTTCTCTTCGCTATCACCTGAAGAGCGCATTGAAAAGACCATGAAGTATCTCGAGAAAATTCACCCGCAAGCACGAGAAGAGTTTTCAAGTGCGATGTCTGTTGCTTGGCATCGTGTGCCCTTCTCCTTAGGTTGCTATGGATTATGGACCACTGAATCACGAGATAAACACTTCAAAAATGTGGCGACAATGGATCGTCGAGTTGTGTTAGCCGGCGAGCATATTTCTTATATCCCCGCTTGGCAAGAAGGCGCCATTCTCTCCTCGCTTGAGGCCATTCGACAGTTACATGAAAATGCGACTCAAAATAGTGAGGGGTAATTTATGAAACATCTATTGAGTTTTCTTTTGGGTTCATTATTACTAACGAATATCGCATACTCAGATGCTTTTTCCGAAACAGAGGGCGCAACACTCTATAAAATGATTTGTGCCAGTTGTCATATGCCCGATGGTAAAGGCGCTGAAGGAGCAGGAACTTATCCGAGCTTTGTCAATAACGCGAAAATTGAGAATAAATCTTACCCTCAAATTGTCGTGCTCTATGGTTTAAATGGCATGCCTGCTTTTGGGGGTGTTCTTGATAATACTCAGATATCAAATGTTATCAATTATGTGAGAACAAACTTTGGGGGTTATCAAGATGGGCATATCACCGCCGAAGAAGTTGCCATGCTACGAATCCCCGATTATGAATACAACGATTTAAACTAGTTATTTAATAAGCAAAGATATTTAAGCGATCAATAACATGAGCAAAACAGATAAAATGTCCCTTTATCAGAAGTAATATATGCTGAGCGCATTTGATAACTAGACTATCAACGAGCTACTCCTATAATAAGGAATAGCTCTTTTTTTAAGTGGAAATATATGACCCGAATAAACATTATTGATCCTATTGATCTTTGCGACCAACATCTACTCGCCGAACATCGTGAGCTTACAAGAATTCCCAATGATATTGTAAAGCGTGAAGGAAATGTTCCACTCTCTAAAGAACCCGCTTACTTACTCGGTGCGGGGCATGTCACCTTCTTTCGCGATAAACTGCTGTTTCTTAAAAATCGTTATGATGCGCTTCATGATGAATGCCGAAAACGAGGATTTAACGTGACCTATAAATGGCCTTTAGAAGCAGAAAATTACCCAACACTCTGGAATGATTACGTCGTGACGGAGCAAGATCGGGAACTCAATATGACAAGAATTCATGAAAGAATGCCGGCAATGCCACGATTTACAGCACATATCGAAAAAGAATAAATAACCCTATTCTTACTATTTTCTTCACGCAAAAAGAAGCCACTTATGAGGCAACATAAGTGGCTAATGAACATGAGAGATGTGAGATAATTGCTTATCTAACGCCCCTCATCCTCATCTGAAAGCGGCTGTCTAATACGACAACCCCTGTTAATACTATAGGTAGCATCAATATTGTAAGATCGCTACCATCTTGACGTCGTACCTTGTTGAAAATAATTATTATTTGCAATTGGGTATAACGGACCATAATAACATTAATAAAAAAAGTGTGCAGATAATGCTCAAAAGATCTTATTCGTTACGACCTTCAAGTAGGTAATCAAGGCTAATACGACCAGCACCATAAACCACTAAGTAAATAAATCCGCCGGCCATTGCAATATTCTTCATGAGTGCAGTCGCTTCGCTAGGATCTCCATGGAACATAAAGCCTGCTAAAACATTAAAGACCGCTAAGAAAAGCGCAACAACTCTTGTTTGAAAACCCACTAAAATGGCAAGTCCACCGCCAAGCTCAAGTAAAATGACCAGTACTAATGTCCATTCAGGTAATCCTTTAGATGCCATGAAACTCGCTGTTCCGGCAAATCCGCCTATCTTTCCCCAGCCTGCGACTATAAAAATATAAGCTAAAAAAGCGCGTCCTAATAATGACACAACAGCTTGCAAGGGTGGCAAGGAAAAAAAGTTTCTCACTAAAATATTGGGATTCAACATTGTTGATTATTCCTTTTGTAATATTCAATTTTTAAAATAAATTGTTAAAAAAACCAAGTACTAAAATATAACGTCAATAAAGAGATCATAAAAAGAAGTCTAACGTCTCGATAGCCCCCATTACACGACGACATCATTCAAAAATCAGCCGACCAATAACAGTCTCTTATATAGAGAATTTTATAATCTCCATTATAATTGTTGCTCCCTGAGCCTTAAAAGACATGAACAACCACCTCAATAAGTGGTGTTTATTCAGTAGGTAGCACTATGCAACATTGCATTAACAGGGGTATCATAGAGTTAATATTCACAGCCTAATATAGATAAATTGAAATTCTTTATTTCCATTAAGGAAATAATCAAACTGATATGAAGGATAGATCATGCAATCTACTGACAAAATTGATTTAGCAGATGTACAACTCTTCTGTAAAACAGCTACCTGTAAAAGCTTTACAGAAGCCTCTATTTTACTGGGTACAACGCCATCATCGGTTAGTAAAGCTATTGCTCGTCTCGAGAAAAAATTATCCTTAAAACTTTTCATTCGCTCAACACGCGCAATGCGACTGACTGAGGAGGGGATGAGTTATTATGAAGTCTGCAGCGAAGCTCTCGGTAATATTCACGATATTGAAAATCAACTTACTAAGAGCGCAAAACCCCGCGGAACGTTAAGAATCAGTATGCCCGACAGTTATGGTGAGTCCGTCTTAATTCCCTATCTCAAACCTTTTTTTGAAAACTATAAAGAACAACTGCAGATAGAAGTCGCACTCAGTAACAGTTATGTTAATTTCACCAAAGAATCCATCGATATTGCGATCCGTATTGGTGATCTACAAGATGCTCGTATCATCGCAAAATATCTGCATGATACGCACTTTAAACTTGTTGCTTCACCTGAATATATTGCTGAATTTGGGATGCCGAAAACAATAGAGGAGCTGCATCAGCACCAATGTATCGGTCTTAAATTTCCTGATAGAGGGAATATTATTCCGTGGGAATTTGGTGATCGCCAAGATGTGTTCACTCCAAACTTCGCACTACTTCACAGCCATTCAATGGCCGCTTTAGACCATGCTGTTGCAGGGCTTGGAATTGCACGTTTACTGGACTTCAGCGTCCAACGAGAAATTCAAAATGGGAGTGTTATCGAAGTTTTACCCGGTACCCATCCACCGCCGATGACCGTTCATTTAGTGTATCCTAGCAGTCGTTATGTTCCGGCAAAAACCCGGCTATTTATAGATTTTTTCTTTAACCAAATACTGCCGAAAGTTCAAGGAAAAGTATAACGGTAAATCATGTAATATGATGATATTCATTAATAAACATTAAATAATAATAGACATTATTTTTATCAATGTCCTTATAGTTGTACATGCTGTACTTATAGGAATGAATGGAATGACACTTTCCCAAAAAATTGATCTCGATGATCTAGAACTCTTTTGCAAAACAGCAGAATGTAAAAGCTTTACAGAAGCATCTATCTTACTTGGAACAACCCCATCCTCCATTAGTAAAGCCATTGCTCGTCTTGAAAAGAAACTTGCCCTTAAATTGTTTATTCGCTCAACAAGGGCAATGCGTCTTACAGAAGAAGGTGCAAGTTATTATGAGGTTTGTAACGAATCGCTCAATCAGATTTATGATATCGAAAATCAACTGACCAAAAATGCAGTACCTCGAGGAACCTTACGCATCAGTATGCCCGATGCTTATGGAAATTCGATTCTTATCCCGCATTTAAAACCCTTCTTCGAGCGTCATAAAGCCCATCTTCAATTTGAAATATCTTTAGGAAATAACTTTGTAAATTTCACCAAAGAATCCATTGATTTAGCTATTCGTATCGGCGACCTTCAAGATGCCCGCATTATCGCTAAACATATTCATGATACCCAGCATAAACTCGTTGCGTCCCCACTGTATTTACAAAAGTATGGTATTCCTAAAACGCTCCAAGCACTTCAAGAACACCAATGCATTGGGATTAAGTTTCCAGATCATGGTGTCGTGATGCCATGGGTATTTGGAGAAAGGCAAGAAACGATGCCAATCAACTTCTCTATCATTCATAGCCATGCAAAAGGGGCGCTGAATCATGCTATTAAGGGCTTTGGGATCGCTTACTTACTCGACTTCACGACAAAGAGTGCGATTGATAGAGGGGATTTGGTCGAGATTCTTCCCGGCAATCATCCCCCACCGATGTCTGTACATCTGGTCTATCCGAGTAGCCGTTATGTGCCGGCAAAAACGCGCCTATTTATAGATTATTTCTTTGAAGAAGTGCTTCCTAAGATCTTGTAAAATGCCCCACAAAAAAAAGGATGCCCTTTGGCATCCTTTTGACGTTTTAACCTATTACTACAAGGCGCACTCATCAAGTAAAGCTTCAATACTCTTAAACTGTAAGCCTGTGTGCGTTGTTAAACCCAGCTGACATGTTTTACTCATCGACGCGCCCACATCAAACTGCGTGGCACTATCTTTTGGTAACCGTTTTAAGCTATTAGCATTGATCTCTGGCACGCTAAAGCCTTTCATTCCGCCAAAGCCGCAGCACTCGATATTGGTAGAAACCACTTCATCAGCACAGTAACTTGCGAGTTGCGCGAGCATCTCTGCCCCGCCATCTTTTGAAACTGAGCATGGCGTATGAAGCAGTAACTTCTCGATTTTTGATTTCATCGTCAGTTTTGGCACGACTTCTTTCAGTAAGAATTCTGCTGAATGGTAAAGAATCAAACGCTCATCGAGTAACCCTTGTTTTTGTAGCTCATGCACTTGCAAGGCACATGGCGCATTATCAACATAGATCGGAATCTCGCCATAACGCGATGCCGTTAAGAGCACCTCATTCAGATTTTTAGCAGTTTCCGCCGCTTCTTTCGGCGCTTTTGCCGATATAAATGGCTGACCACAACACGCGCCTGCAATCTTATCAGGGAAGAAAGGCGTAAATCCGGCTTTATGCAACAGGCTCAGCACATGATCAAATGTGTTTTCTGGTGCGCCGCCCTTCTCTTTTTTAAGTTCCTGCATATTACGATTCACGCAGGTTGAGAAGTAAACTACCGAGTTTTCGATTTTACTCGGTACCGGCAATTTGGGTAAAGCGCTCGATACTTCCGGCATTTTTGTAGGAATCACCGGAATACCTTTAAAGACTTTATGCAGTGAGCTTGTGAGCTTATGCATCCGCTCAATGCCCATGGTATGCGCCATATTCACCGAGAAACGCATTCTTTTCTCAGCAAAGTTAAAGTGACTACCGGCAATTTTAACCAGTGCTTTACTATTCATCGGACGAATCGATTTAATAAATTCACCCGTATTAATTCCCACAGGGCAACGAAGGGAACACATTCCCGTCTCAGCACATGTCTCAATGCCGGAGTATTGATACTGCTTATTCATCTTCGCAAAGAGTTTACGACTCTCGCCCGTACGAGGCAATGCCTGCATATTACGATATACCGCAATACGTTGACGCGGTGTGAGCGATAAGCCATCAGAAGGACATGCCGGCTCACAGAAACCACACTCGATACAATCATTAATCAACTTATCCGCCACCGGAATCGATTTAAATGAGGTGATATGAAGCTTCTTGTTATCGGTAATAATGACATCGGGGTTAAAAATTTTGGCGGGGTCAAAGAGCGCTTTAATATCTCGCATCACTTGGTAGATCTCGGCGCCCCACTCAGCTTCAACAAACGGTGCGATATTGCGTCCTGTTCCATGCTCGCCTTTGAGTGAACCGTTGTATTTCACCGCCACCACTTCCGCCAGCTCATCCATAAACTTGTCGAACTGTTTCACTTTCTTTTTCGAGGTCATATCAGGTGCTAAGAGGAAATGCAGATTGCCCTCAAGCGCATGGCCCATAATCGTCGCTTCTGGGAATTTATGTTTCTCAAATAGATCCGTCAGCGCTTTCACGCCCTCCACGAGATGCTCCATCGGGAAGACCACATCTTCAGGAATAATGCTTGAGCCACTTTTACGGCCTTTTGCCACAATCGGTAATAAGCCTTTACGCGTATCCCAATAACTTTTCGTGATCTCTGGATCTGTCTGGAAGCCCGTTGCTTCCACCACGTGGAACTCTCCGCAGACGCGCTCGATCTTGGCAATTTTCGCCTTCAGCTCTGTCTCTGTCTCGCCCATTGTTTCAATGAGTAAGCAGGCACTATCGCTATTGAGCGGGCGATAGAAGAAGCTTGGTAAGCCGGCAATCGCTTCACCAACTAAATGCAGTGTCCGACCATCAAAGAGCTCTACCGCTTCTACCGGCGCTTCTTTACGAAGGGCTTTAACGGTTTCACAACATTCTGCGAGCGACGTAAAGTAGATAAATGCCGAAGCCTTATGATCATATTCTGGCACGGTTTTATAGACCACTTCACTCACAAAACCAAGCGTTCCCTCTGATCCCACAATAAGATGCTTTAAGATCTCAATCGGATCTTCAAAATCGATTAAAGCATTCACGCCATAACCTGTCGTATTTTTAATACGATATTTAACCGCCACTTTCTCTTTTAAGATCGGGTTAGAAACAATCCGCTCACGAAGGCTCGTTAGCTCCGCTAAGAAACTTGCATGACTCACTCTAAATGCCGCGATATTCTCGGCATCACGCGTATCTAAAATCGTCCCATCATTGAGGATCATACGAATATCTTGGAGCGTATGATATGTGTTGTTTTTGGTACCACAGCACATACCACTACTATTATTGGAGACAATCCCGCCAATACGCGCCACGCTAATAGAGGCAGGATCTGGCCCGATTTTACGTTGATACGGTTTCAGCGCTTTGTTTACGCTCGCCCCAATCACCATTGGCCCAACCGTTACATGATCGCCCTTACCGGTAATATTAAGCGTTAAGAATTCATGCCCCAAAAGAACTAATACTGATTTACTGGAAGTCTGCCCAGAAAGAGAGGTTCCTGATGCCCTAAAGGTGAGCGCCACACCGCATTCTTTCGCCGCTTTAATAAGCCCAATCACTTCGGTTTCATTATCCGCACGAACAACTACTTGGGGGATATATCGATAGAGACTCGCATCTGTCCCATAGGCAAATCGGTAAAAATAATCCGTATAGACAGATTTCTCTCCAACAATACTATGGGCTAGCGCTGCAAATTTTTGATGCGCTGCATCTAACGGCATATCTTTCATTTTTCTTCTCTCATATCTGCTAGCACGATCTTCTTGCACTTATCACTTGTGCAACGCTATTCGATCGCTACTTTAAGGTTATTCGTCAAGGTCATTTACCGCGGAGTATTGCAGTATTGCGATATTGCTACGTAAATGAATCCCTTTTTTATGGCCATGATCAATCATTACGGAAGGAGATAGGCTTCATCAACAGATCATTGTGATAGATTTTCCGCACACTAACCAAAATGCTGTTTCGCAAGTTATCATACAGATAAATCAGCGACTCAATCACTTAATCATCCCTATTAATTACATTAATGACCGAAGATAATCAATATTGAGATATTGTCGTATGAAAAAATCTACCAGAACAATCTTTATGAAGCCTTGAAAGGCACTATTATACGACCTTTCACGCCCCTTCCCTCAATGCTCAATCCCCTATTAAATTTAATGACTGATTATTAGGGCGGCATTTTCATCTAATTATAAGATAAAAATGATCGATTATCCCGATAAAATGCCCCAATAACGCGATTCAACGTCGTAACACCTTATCAAGCATCCACATTTATATCGATTGATGGCGATACTCATCATTCTTATTACGGAAATTGTCATGCCCTTCCTCATGATCCTTATTCTTTTCGCATCCGCGAGATATTCACAACCTCCCGTATGATTATCAACATACATCCATGTATCTAGAGAATCTCCAACCTCTCTAAAAGTCCTGATTTTCAGCAAGAAGAGAAGTTACCAACACTTTTTCCTAAGGCTTTTACAGAGGATACCCACAAAGTTATCCACAGGATAAACCTTCTTATCCTCAGGATTGATCTCATGATTTCCGATACAATTCCCGGCATTCTGCTTACCTCCTCTTTATCAGTTCCAATGATACGTCCAAGATTTTGAAATTCGCCCCTAACAATTCCTGTAGTTTCCGCTTGATCGCCCTTTTTTCCGAAGGATAAATGAATGTTAAGGTTGATATCAAAGAATTCATCCCCATTGTTGATTCAGTTTCCGAAATTATCGATTCGATCGATCAGACGGAAAAAAACTATAAAAGCGACCGCAATGATCGCGAGTCCGCTGAAAACATATTAAGGAACCTTATGAGTGAAAATAAAAAAACGACGCTTCCCGCCGTTGATATCAAAGTCAAAGGGCAAAATGAGGTCATTATTGAAGGGGATACTGTGTCAAACATTATCCATATCCTTCCACTCAGTGATCGCCCATTTTTCCCGCCGCAGATTGCACCGCTCCTCTTAAATGAAGAGCCTTGGCTCACCACGCTCGATTCTATTATGGAAAATCGCACGCGCGTGATCGGGCTTGTGCTCACTAAAAAAGAAGAGCACTTTAATCTCGAAACAGGGGATTTCCATGAGTATGGAACACTTGTCCATATTCATCATCCGCATCGTGAAAATGGTAAAGTCCAATTTATTGCCCAAGGGACGAAGCGTTTCCGCATTAAAAAATGGATCTCAAAAGAGATTCCTTTTGTCGCGCAAGTTGAATACTTTGATGAGTCAACACTAGAAAAGTCTGATGAAGTTCGTGCTTACTCAATGGCGGTTGTGAATGCGCTCAAAGAGCTTATTCCCTTTAACCCGCTCTTCTCAGAAGAGCTCAAGCACTTCTTAACACGCTTTAATAGTAATGATCCTTCTCCCTTTGCAGACTTTGCAGCGAGTATGACGACCACTTCTAAAGATGAACTCCAAGAAGTGCTCTCAACGATTCCCCTTGTGCCAAGATTACGTAAAGTGCTTGCGATTATTCAAAACGAGATCAAAGTTGCTAAACTCCAAAACTCGATCAGTGAAGAGGTGGATGAGCAACTCTCAGATCAGCAGCGTCAATACTTCCTTCGTGAACAGCTGAAAGTGATTCAGCAGGAACTCGGGCTCTCTAAAGATGATAAATCTGCCGATATTGAAAAATTCGTCGAGCGTTTATTAGAGAAAGATATCCCAGAAGCGGCGCAAGAGCGCATTGATGATGAGCTCGAAAAGCTCCAGATTTTAGAAACGGGTTCGCCAGAATATGGTGTGACACGTAACTATCTCGATATCATTACCGATCTCCCATGGGGACAAAAATCGCCGGACAATTTCAACCTTAAAAATGCCCGTCGCATTCTTGATCGCGACCATTTTGGACTAGAAGATGTGAAGGATCGTATTATCGAAACCCTCGCAGTGGGCAAACGTAAAGGCGAAATCAAAGGTACGATTATTCTTTTAGTCGGTCCGCCGGGCGTTGGTAAAACCTCCATCGGGCGCTCTGTTGCCGATAGCCTTGGTCGTAAGTTCTACCGCTTTAGCTTAGGCGGTGCGCGTGATGAGGCTGAGATCAAAGGCCATCGCCGAACCTACATTGGCGCAATGCCGGGGAAACTGATCCAAGCATTGAAAGAAACAAAGGCAGATAACCCTGTCATCATGCTCGATGAGATCGACAAGATGGGACAATCCTATCAAGGCGACCCAGGCTCTGCACTGCTTGAAGTGCTCGATCCGGCGCAAAATGGCGAGTTCTTAGATCACTATTTAGATGTGCGTTATGATCTTTCTAACGTGCTCTTTATCTGTACTGCAAACACGCTTGATTCGATTCCCGCGGCGCTTCTTGACCGTATGGATGTGATTCGTCTTTCTGGGTATATCTTGGAAGAAAAAAGCAAAATTGCGCGTCAATATCTCTGGCCTAAACAACTTGAAAAAGCAGGCTTTGATAAGAAAGAGCTCAAGATTACGGCAGGTGCGATCGAAAAGGTCATTGATGATTATGCGCGTGAAGCCGGGGTGCGTCAGCTTGAGAAGCAGCTCGGAAAAATCGTGCGAAAAGCGGCCGTGAAATTTGAAACAGATGAGCTTACAAGCCTTTCTGTCGGGGTATCAGACATCGTGCCATTCCTTGGCAATCCTTACTTTAACCGTGAAAAACCGGTGCAAAATGTCGGGGTGATCACAGGACTTGCATGGACCTCAATGGGCGGTGTAACGCTACCTGTTGAAGCGGTGAAGATTCATGACTTACAGCGTGGCATTAAGCTCACCGGGCAACTGGGCGAAGTGATGCAGGAATCTGCGAACATTGCGTATAGCTATATTTTAGCGAATGCAAAATCGCTCGGGATTGATGATAAATTCTTTGAAAAAGCCTTTATCCATATTCACGCACCAGAAGGCGCTACGCCAAAAGATGGCCCAAGTGCCGGCATTACGCTCGCTTCATGCTTGATGTCGCTTGCGCTGAATAAAGTACCGAAGAATATCGCCATGACCGGCGAGCTCACTTTAATTGGTCAAGTATTGCCGATTGGAGGCGTAAAAGAGAAACTGATCGCTGCTAAACGCGTGGGCATTAAAGAGATTATCTTCCCGAAAGATAACCAAAAAGATGCTGATGAGCTTCCGCAATATCTCCGTGATGGTTTAAAACTTCACTTTGTAGAGAACTTTAAAGATGTTGCAAAACTCCTCTTTTAAGTAGTACCTATATCAATATCTATATTCATTTATAGATATCTTAAAAGCGCTGAGATCGTTGGTCTCGGCGCTTTTTTATGTGCGTTGAAAACCCTCGCGCATCAACTAGGCTTGCATGGCGTCGGATATAACGGCTGAGGCGCTTCTCAAATCCGGCTCGCCGACTTCTGAGTGCTTTCAGCACTCAATTTGCTGGCGCGAGATTGCCGGCAATGTGCAAACATTCGACCCAGCTTTGTATCAGCTTTGAATACCAACGCATCAAACTCACTTGCACGACGTCGGATGGAACGGCTGATGTGCTTCTCTAATCTGGCTCGCCGACTTCTGAGTGCTTGCAGCACTCAACTTGCTGGCGCGAGATTGCCGGCAATGTGCAAGCATTCGACCCAGCTTTGTATCAGCTTTGAATACCAACGCATCAAACTCACTTGCACGACGTCGGATGGAACGGCTGATGTGCTTCTCTAATCTGGCTCGCCGACTTCTGAGTGCTTGCAGCACTCAACTTGCTGGCGCGAGATTGCCGGCAATGTGCAAGCATTCGACCCAGCTTTGTATCAGCTTTGAATACCAACGCATCAAACTCACTTGCACGACGTCGGATGGAACGGCTGATGTGCTTCTCTAATCTGGCTCGCCGACTTCTGAGTGCTTGCAGCCCTCAACTTGCTGGCGCGCGATTGCCGGCAATGTGCAAGCATTCGACCCAGCTTTGAGTGAGATTGAAAATTTCTCAACAAAAAAGGCAACCCTAAGGCTGCCTTTTTATTGACTAATACATGCGTTATTTGTAACAAGCGATTCTTGCAATCTCGCCGCTGTTTTCTAGTTTGCGGATTTTGAAAGGTCCGTAGAAAATCATCGCGATGAGGACAATACCGATGTAACCTGCGATCGGGTAGAAGTAACCCATGAGTTGAATAAAGCCGACGAAACTAATGCCGTAACCTGCGATTAAGGTAATCACAATCAACTGACGTGATTTAACCGTTTCCATCTCCACATAACGAGAGATGAAGACATAGAACATACTCACCGCCGTACTATAAATCATCGCAAGCGCAGAGAGCGAGAGAAGCGGGCTTAATGCCGGAACATAAGTGTTCATGATTTGAAGTGATGGCATGCTCGCAAGCGTTTCTACCGTTGGGGCGATTGTTTTGATCTGTGCAAAGAGTGCAAAGTGACCCATTGCTAATACACCACCGATAATTAATCCGCCTAATGCCCCGCCATAACGTGCCACTTTAGGATCTTTCTCTTCACCACCAATCACCAACGACATTCCCACGCCGGCAACCGTCATCATCGTGACATGGTTCAATGCTGCAACCCACCAGTTTGGAAGCGTATCCGGAAGCGTGTCGCCGACCGCCATAACATAGTCATTTAACTCTGCATAGGTTTCTGTCTGATTAGACAATCCTTGATAGACCATAATCGAGAGAAGCCCGATTAACACGGGGGTGATCATGCCGATCACTAAGATGATTTTGCGAAGTCGCATCATTAAGGTGATTAAGACTAATACGGTCATGATGAGCGAACCCTGCCAAAGCGGTAAACCATATTGCTGTTTAAAGAGTGCGCCACTGCCTGAAAGCATGATAATGCCGGTACCGAGCATCATAATGAGAATTAAGATATCAACAAAACGCCCAACCACTTTACCGCCCACTAAGTACGTTGCAGATTTATAGTTTTTGGATTGTAATCTTTGCCCTAATCCGGTTACAAAGTAACCCACAATGCCATAAAGTATAGTGGCAAAGATGACTCCTTTGGTGCCATCGAGCCCGAATGATGTGTAGTAGAAAAAGGGTTCCATTCCAGATGCGTTACCCGCACCTACAACGACACTCGCATAAGCAAATGCCACAATCATAATTTCAAAAACTTTTTTCATTCTTAATCCTCCTGAGTGATTAGATCATCCAGAGTTTCTTAGGCTTATTGTTGTCACCCATTCCCGGAAATCAGTGATTTAACCGTCTTTTAGTGAGCTGTTTTGTCAGCTTTTCTCATGTTTTAGAACATGTTTTTTTGCCTATTAAAATCTCTGAAGCTGCTTCGATAGTCGCTGTATTGAGTAAGAAGTGTCAAAAGATATGAATTCAGTAGTTGATGAATTTTTTTCGTAAAGTCTGATGCCGATTTATAGAAATGCGCTCATAACGTCCTCGCGCGCGCCAATGCTTAAAGTGATTCATACAAATCACCGGGAAAACTGACTAAAACACGCCGATATTAAACCTGTAATTCTCGCAAAACGCGCTTTATAGCAGGAATCTTAGACTCTATTCCTTAAAGGAATGAAGCTGTGCATTTAGTTCGTTTGTCTTGTTGCGCTTTTCCCATGTAGGATCAAATCATGCCCTTATAAAGCAGTTCTGAATCTCCACGTTTCACTACCAGAACTAATCCCTTTAGAAAGGGCGCAATGATGATAAAAAAATAACAGCAAAAAATAAGGGATCAGTGATCCTTCCAGAGGCAACTGGAAAGATCCCCCTTGAAGCTTTCATATTACATAGTGAGGATTATTGAGATGAGTATTTCCGTATTAAAAAAATTAGGCATTCCAAGCGATACATTAACCGCTGGTAACCATGAAATTCATAGCCCAATTGATGGCAGCGTGATTGCAAAGCTCAACTTCATCGGCGAAAAAGAGACCAATGAGATTGTTGATAAAGCGCATAAAGCATTCCTAGAATGGCGCACAGTCCCGGCACCGATTCGTGGTGAGCTCGTGCGTGTTCTTGGCGAACTCCTACGTGAACATAAAGAAGATCTCGCGACCGTCATTACGCTTGAAGCCGGTAAAATCCAATCTGAAGCACTCGGTGAAGTGCAAGAGATGATTGATATCTGTGACTTTGCTGTCGGTCTCTCACGTCAGCTTTATGGTTTAACAATTGCCTCAGAGCGCCCTGGTCACCATATGCGTGAAACATGGCAACCGCTGGGCGTTGTGGGCGTGATTACGGCATTTAACTTCCCAATGGCAGTATGGTCATGGAATACAGCGCTTGCGCTTATCTGTGGAAACTCAGTCGTGTGGAAACCTTCTGAAAAAACACCATTAACAGCCCTTGCTTGCCAAGCTGTCTTTGAG
This sequence comes from uncultured Ignatzschineria sp., assembly GCA_945639195.1. Classification (GTDB taxonomy): domain Bacteria; phylum Pseudomonadota; class Gammaproteobacteria; order Cardiobacteriales; family Wohlfahrtiimonadaceae; genus Ignatzschineria. The sequence goes on from CALZEE010000005.1 coordinate 36,912, forward strand.
AAAGCCTTAGCACGCTTTGGCACTGCGCCAGAGAATCTTTCACAACTCATCGTGGGTCAACGTGATGCCGGCAATGTGTTAGTAGAGAACCCAAAAGTCGCGCTTGTTAGCGCAACAGGCAGTACTCGTATGGGTCGTGAAGTAGGTCCTAAAGTGGCTGCTCGCTTTGGTCGTACCATTCTTGAGTTAGGCGGAAACAACGCCATGATCCTTACAGACTCTGCAGATCTAGAGCTTGCTGTGCGTGCGATTCTCTTTAGTGCCGTTGGAACTGCAGGCCAAAGATGTACAACGCTTCGCCGCTTGATCATTCACAAATCAGTCAAAGCACAAGTGCTTGAGCGCCTTAAAACCTCTTATCGTACGATTCCTGTTGGTTCACCACTTGATACTAATAATCTTGTGGGACCGCTGATTGATAAAGATTCCTTCGATGCAATGCAGGCTTCTTTAGCCGCTGCCAAAGAAACAGGCGGTGTTGTTACCGGCGGAGAGCGTGTGCTTGCAGATGAGATGCCTGATGCATACTACGTGAGACCTGCGATTGTTGAAATGCCGGTTCAAAACCATGTGGTTGAGCACGAGACATTCGCACCGATTCTCTACGTGATGGAATATGAAGAATTTGCAGATGCAATGGCGATGAACAATAACGTGCCACAAGGTCTCTCTTCATGCATCTTCACCAATGATGTCCGCGAAGCAGAATTCTTCCAGAGCGCTGCCGGCAGTGATTGCGGTATTGCAAACGTCAACATCGGCACAAGTGGTGCGGAGATTGGCGGTGCGTTTGGCGGAGAGAAAGAGACAGGCGGTGGTCGTGAATCAGGTTCTGACTCTTGGAAAGGCTACATGCGCCGTCAGACAAATACGATTAACTACTCGCGTGAATTACCGCTCGCGCAAGGCGTGAAATTCGACTAGATTAAAGGAGAGAGATTGCCGGCGCGATAGATCAAACAGATCCATTTTGCCCCAATCTCTCTTTTGTCTCTGCGCGTTAAATTGCGTTCGTTATGATTCCAAATAATTTCAATGCCAATATTGATCCCAAAATGCCGGGGTTCTCAAAATGAACGCTCGCATTTAAGTTGCACAAAGCATTACCGTTTCAAAGAACAATAAAAGGCCCACCAAAGCCCTAAAACAGACACTAAAGAGATGGCAAAGACCATTTCACAGGAGGAAGGAGATATGAATATCTCTATCGATCAACTACAAAAGTTGGTGGAGGACATTCTCGACCATCACGGTTTTTCAACACCGCATCGAGATGCGATTACGCATAGTCTAATGACAGCACAAATCGCGAACTGCCAATCCCATGGCGTATGGCGCCTACTTGAGCTGATTAAAAACCTGAATAAAGGCATGCTCAACCCTACCGGCGTTCCGACAATCACCCAAGATAAAGGGGCGATTATTCGGATCGATTGCCAAATGACAGCGGCGCAATATGGTCATGAAGTGGGGATTCCCCTTTTGATCGAACGCGCCAAATCGCTCGGCATTGCGCTTCTTGCGATTAATCACTCTATTCATTTCTCTGCCCTTTGGGTAGAACTTGAAGCACTCACAAAGCAGAATCTTGTGGGTTTATGTATGACAACAAGCCATTCTTGGGTTGCCCCTTGTGGCGGTACTGCCCCCTTACTCGGGACAAATCCCTTTGCCTTTGCATGGCCAAGAAAGGATGCCGGACGTCCTTATATCTTTGACTTTGCAACAAGTGCAACAGCAAGAGGCGAAATTCAACTACACGCCAGAGAGAACAAACCATTGCCAGAAGGCTTGGCGATTGATGCTGCTGGCAAGCCGACCACAGATCCGCATGAAGCACTCAAAGGCGCCATGCTGACCTTTGGCGGCTATAAAGGTACTGCGATCTCCACCATGATTGAGCTGCTTGCCGGTCCGATGATTGATGACTTAACGAGCCAAGAGTCTCAACGCGCCGCAAAAGAGGGGGCTTCTCTGCCCTATGGTGGCGAGCTGATTATTGCCATCGACCCAAGCATCATTCTGGGCAAGAACATCAATAGCGCAGAAACCCGCGCTGAAAACTATCTCAATCAGTTTAGTGAGATGGGCGTGCGCTTACCTTCTGAGCGAAGGTTCAATGCAAGAGATGAGAATCTCGCCCGAGGAGAAATTACCCTCGACGAATCTCTCATTAATGATCTACGCGCGTTAATCGCTTAACTCTCGCGCGTTGCTGAAGGGTAGATCGGGCGGTCAATCAAAGCGAACTAACACGATCTAACCTGCACCCCACATTCCTTGCAAATGGTAGGAGCCACACATGACACAATCACAAAATACCCCTTTTAAATATGAAAACCTCTGGCATACGCTCGTTGCCGATAAAGTTCATTTTGACCCTATTTCAGCTGATGATACGGCAGATATCTGCATTGTTGGTGCAGGTTTTACCGGTCTTTCTGCCGCCATCCATTTAGCAGAAAAAGGAAAATCTGTCGTATTACTAGAAGCGCATCACATCGCCTATGGCGGGAGTGGCCGTAACGTCGGCTTAGTCAATGCCGGCACATGGAACAAGCCGGACTTCATGGTTGATATTCTTGGCAAAGAGATGGGCGAGAGCTTGATCTCTGCGCTTGGTGATGCACCCAAACTCGTCTTTTCGCTCATTGATAAATATGGCATTGATGCGCAAGAACAGAAAGTCGGCACGCTCCACATGGCGCATAGCGACAAAGGCATTGCCGAAATCGAAGATCGTTACGAGCAGCTGACAAGACGCGGCGTGAATGTTGAAGTTCTTCGCGGTGCAAGAATGGAAGAGTATTCCGGCAGTAAAAAAATTCCCGTTGCCCTACTCGACCACCGTGCGGGAACCGTGAATCCCTTTGCCTATGCGACAGGACTTGCCATAACTGCGGCAAAACTCGGGGTAAAAATCTATGAAAACAGCCCTGTAACAGATGTCGCTTGCCATAAACCCGGCGAGTGGAGCGTGAGTGCAAAAGGCGTTAATGGGCGCCATACGGTTAAAGCCGAAAAGGTGATTATTGCCACCAATGCTTATGCAGAGGGTGATCTTGAAACGTATCGCCAAGCGGTTTATAGCGGTTTCTACTATCAAGTTGCCTCCAAGCCATTCACAGATGATGCCGGCAAAACCGTACTCCCTTACAAACAAGGTTCGTGGGATACACGCCTTGTCCTTAGCAGTATTCGTCTCGATAAAGAGGGACGTTTAGTATTGGGCAGTATGGGAAAAGCGCAGAATAAACCGGCATGGTACTTAAAAGGTTGGGCAGATAGTATTCAGCAGCACTACTTCCCGCAGCTCGGTAAAAAAATGGAATGGGAATACAGCTGGTGCGGCCGTATTGGCTTCACAGATAACCACACTCCAAAAATCTTTGAGCCTGCGGAAGGACTCATCGCCGCCATTGGTTATAACGGTCGCGGCATTACCACCGGCACACTCATCGGTAAACTCTTCGCAGAGCACCTTACCGAAGAAGAACCCACACCGATCCCGATCCCCTTCTTCTCTTCTGTCGATGAATCTAAATGTAATTATCGCCAGATGAAGTCGCTCTTTATTGAGAGCGGTTTTACGCTCTATCACTTAGGGCAATGTTTAAAAGTGATCCGCTAGGTCACTCAATATCAATCAAAGCGCTGACAACTCCTCAGCGCTTTTTTTGTATCCCTTTTTCCGGCATTTTTCTGAACTCAACATATTATATATAGGGGTTATGACAATCCCCTCAAAAATGCCGGCATACTTCACCCTGCTGGCACGCGATTGCCGGAGATGTGCAAGCATTCGACCCAGCTTTGAATCAGATCTTATTTATTCGTATCAAACGCACTTGCATGGCGTCGGATAGAATGGCTGCTGCGCTTCTATAATCCAGCTCGCCGACTGTTAAAAGCGCTCGCTTTTATCTTGCTAAACATGATTACCAACTCATGAGGCCAACAGGCTTCATCTTGCTGGCACGCGATTGCCGGAGATGTGCAAGCATTCGACCCAGCTTTGAATCAGATCTTGTTTGTTCGTATCAAACATACTTGCACGGCGTCGGGTGGAATGGTTGATCTGCTTCTCAAATCCGGCTCACCGACTTTTGTATTGCCGGCATTTATATTGCTAAACATGATTACCGACTCATGAAGCCGGAAAGGCTTCATCTTGCTGGCGCGAGATTGCCGGAGATATGCAAGCATTCGACCCAGCTTTGAGTTTTCTCAATAGTCATAAGATAAAAAGCGTACTACGAGTTTTCGTAATACGCTTTTGAAAGTGATCTTTTAAATTAAAGGGGCGTTATAAAATACCGCATGCCATACGTGCACCACCACCGCCAAGGGCTGCTGGTGTGTCTGAATGGTTATCGCCACCAACATGAATCATCAGTGCACGATCTTTCACTTCATCCATTGATTTAATCTTAGGGGCTAATACGGGCTGTGTTGCGCTACCATCGGCATTTACATAAAGTGCCGGCAAATCTCCTAAGTGTCCGCTATCATCCCAAGGTGTACCATGCTTTCCCGTTTCCTTAGGGTCAAAATGCCCCCCTGCTTTCATCGCGGCACCTTTTTCTGTCATTCCACAATCAGGATTTTCATGAACGTGAAAACCATGAATCCCTGGCGTTAATCCTTTTAAATTCGGCGTAAACACTAACCCATAAGCGCTCTCTGTGATTTCTACAACCCCAAGAGATTGTCCAACGCCATCGGCCGTTACTTCATTAATCGTCACTTCCATTGTTGCAGCGCTTGCAAAAGAAGCCGTTAAAATAAGTCCTAACCATAGTTTTTTCATGTTGCCATCCTTTATTGAATAGTATTTTTCAAAACAGTTCGCATCACAAAATGGTATTGCTTCCATCATGATGCATATTCACTATAACCTATTAAAGTCCTGAGCAGAGAATGATCAATCAGATCTCGTTGAATATGTCTCCACCTGCATCAAACGCACTTGCATGGCGTCGGATAGAATGGCTGCTGCGCTTCTATAATCCAGCTCGCCGACTGTTAAAAGCGCTCGCTTTTATCTTGCTAAACATGATTACCAACTCATGAGGCCAACAGGCTTCATCTTGCTGGCACGCGATTGCCGGAGATGTGCAAGCATTCGACCCAGCTTTGAATCAGATCTTGTTTGTTCGTATCAAATGCACTTGCATGGCGTCGGATGGAACGGTTGATCTGCTTCTCAAATCCGGCTCGCCGACTTTTGTATTGCCGGCATTTATATTGCTGAACATGATTGCCGACTCATGAAGCCGACCGGCTTCATCTTACTGGTGCGAGATTGCCGGAAATGTGTTTCTCAATGCCAGCTCACCAACTTTTAAAATCCACCTTCATTTGGATAAAAAAAAGCCGGAGAATCGTCTCCGGCAAATGCCAACAACTTCTACAACAGGAAATCGGGTGCTACAAAATATCATCATTAAAAATAGGATTGTCGCAACAGCGATCAAGCAAACATTAGCGTTGGCTGATCTCCGTAAGCGTTTTACTTGGGGTGATTGCTTCTGGGTCTAATAAACAGTGAATAATTGCCGGACGTTTTGAGGCGACCGCACGATGCCATGCGTCATAAAACTCAGCGGTTGTTTCAACGTGGAAACCAATACCGCCAAAGGCTTTTGCATATTCCGCAAAATCAGGGTTACTCAACTTAGTACCGATCACTCTTGTGGGATAATGCATCTCTTGGTGCATACGGATTGTGCCGTACATCGCGTTATCGACTAAGATCACGATGATCGGAATATCATATTGCACCGCTGTCGAGAACTCCTCGCCACTCATCATAAAGTCCCCATCTCCGGCAAAACAGACAACCGTTCTATCCGGATGCAGATGCTTTGCCGCAACCGCTGCCGGCAATCCGTAGCCCATCGTGCCTGATGTTGGGGCTGCTTGTGTCCCAAATGCTCTAAAGTGATAGAAACGATGAACCCAAGTTGCAAAGTTTCCGGCGCCATTCGTAAGGATTGAATCAGCGGGTAATTCTTGGTTTAAAAATGCCATCACTTCGCCCATCTGCAACTTTCCTGGGAGCGTGATTTTTGTGGTATCTCGCCATTCAAGATAGGCAGCGCGATCTTCTTGAAGCACGCTAGGCCAATTATTTTTAAGTTTTAAGACAGAGAGCATCTTCGTAAATTCTTTCGGATCCGCATTAATCGCAAGATCGGGCTGATATACACGATTAAGCTCATTAATATCTGCATGAATATGGATTAATGTCTGCTCCGGCACAGGGATATTGAGGAGTGAATAGCTCTGTGAAGGGTTCTCCGAGAAGCGCCCACCAAAGAGAATCACTAAATCAGAGGCTTGAATTCGATGACTTAAATGCGGATTAATCCCTAAACCCACATCACCAATAAAGGCCTCGTGCTCTGTAGAAAACAGCATCTGCCGGCGAAGCTGCACCGCAACAGGAAGCGAATAACGCGCTGCAAAATCTTCGATTCGTTCAACACTTGCCGCATCCCACTGACTACCGCCAAGAATCATAATCGGATTCGTCGCGGTGCTCAGCAGATGCTCAAATTGCGCCATATCATTAATAGAGGGTGAAATCGCAACAGGGGAAATCTTATTACTATCGCCCACCATTACCTGCGTTGTCAGCATGTCTTCCGGCAATGCAATCACCACAGGACCTGGGCGACCAGAAGTTGCGATATGAAACGCTCGTCCGATAATCTCAGGGATTCGCGCAGCATCATCAATCTCTGTCACCCACTTCACGTGATCGCTCAGGAGCGACCGGTAATTCACTTCTTGGAATGCCTCACGCTCACGCATTTTGGTATCGATCTGCCCGACAAAAACAATCATCGGCGTCGAATCTTGCATCGCAACATGAACACCGCTCATCGCATTTACAAAACCCGGCGCACGGGTTACAAAACAGATCCCCGGCGTGCCGGTAAGTTTGCCATACGCTTCCGCCATCATCGACGCCCCGCCCTCATGGCGACACGTAATAAGCTCGATATTAGCATCAAAGAGCGCATCTAATACTGCTAAGTAACTCTCTCCAGGAACGCAGAATCCTCGATCAACACCTTGAATCACAAGTTGATCTACTAAAATCTCACCACCGGTTCGCATTGCTTTCCCTTCTCTCATACGCTCTTCCTCGCTCTTGGAGTCTTTTGTTTTTTTTCATCTCTGTAGATGAGTGATTCTTCTACAGCGGATTAATCTTTGATAGATGCGTTGCCGATTGCAGTATCTGCCGGGATCTTATAAAGACGCACCTCTGAGTTTGAGTATGTCCCGACTCAAAAATAAAGAAAAACGAAATTTCGCCATGAGTTTATGACTTTTTTTCCCGCGAGAGCGATTCTCCTCCAAAAGTCCTCAAACAGACGCATTTTACTAATCAACCAAGATCCAAATCTCCGGCAATCACGCGCAGTAAGATAAAAGCCGCAGGCTTTTAAAAGTCGGCGAGCCGAACTAAAGAAGCGCATCGACCGTTATATCCGACGCCGTGCAAGTGCGTTTGATACGAACAAATAAAATCTGATTCAAAGCTGGGTCGAATGCTTGCACATCTCCGGCAATCGCGCGCCAGCAAGATGAAGCCTTTCGGCTTCATGAGTTGGTAACAATGCTCTGTAAGATAAAAGCCACAGGCTTTTAACAGTCGGCGAGCCGGATTAAAGAAGCACATCGACCGTTACATCCGACGACGTGCAAGTGCGTTTGATACGTGCAATCACCCGCTACGCTGCCGGTTTCTCATCCGTTTTACCGAGATAGTTTAAGATCCAATCGCGGACCATTTTGACTTTGGGTTCTGAGGAATGGCTTTTTAAGTACGTCATATAATAAGACCCCAAACCACTCAAACGATGACTTGATGCCGGTACTAAGGCGCCACAAGCGATGTCGGCTTCGACTAATACTTTAGGCACTAAGGCAATGCCACAACCCGTTTTTGCGGCGCTAATGCAGGATGACCAACGCTCAAAGAGTAACGAGCGATAACCATCGGGGTAGATCTGATTAAAGCGCTCAAAGAACTGATCCCACGTATTCAAACGAGATCGACACTCAATAAGACGCGTCGTGAAATAGATCTCGATCTCATCTTTTCCGGCATTTTTTGCCAATGTATCGGGGTGACAAACGGGAATCATCTCTTCATCAAAGAGCTCCACCGCTTCCATATCATGCCAACCACCAAAGCCATAGACAAAGGCGACATCGGCTTCTACTTCTGTAGGATCATATGGAATCACCTGCTCGTAAAAAGAGAGCTGAATATCCCCATAATGGGCGGTGAATCCTTTTAAAGCCCGCACCAACCATGCAGAACAGAGCGAGGGATGCGAGGCAATACGGATCACTTCTTCAAAAGCACCATAAGAGAGCATCTCTTTAGAGGTCTCTTCGATTCGTCTTAAAATCGCATTCACATGCGCAAGATAGGTACTGCCCGCCGGCGATAACTCAAGCTTTTGCCGATGACGAACAAAGAGCTGTACTTGTAAACTGCTCTCTAAGAGTGCGACTTGTTTGCTAATCGCACTCTGCGTCAGATTAAGCTCTTCTGCCGCAAGAGTGAAACTCAAATGTTTAGCGGATACTTGAAAACAGCGCATCGTATGCGTTGTCGGTAGATATAGACGACTCATTAATCTCTTCTCCTTTGGATAAACAAGCCCTGATGACGTTATTGTTATTAAAATGCCGGCAAATTGATCGCTGATCAATCCTCGCATCTTATCAATGCAAGATCCCCGGCAATAGGTTTATGTTTGTCATCATCAGGAAGTAGATAGTATCTATCAGTATGACACCTCTATTGTTTATAGCGAACAACCGCACCTCTTTGCAACTCTTTACAGAAAAGCTTCTCATTCTCACTATTCCTTAAATATTCAATTACTTCTTTTATAGGGAAGCTTCATCTTCCTCCTTCGGAAAGTATGCATCAGTAAAAGAATTACAAACGATCCTAGAGAAAAATAAGGAGTAAGAAAGATAACGTCGTATCAATTGGTATGCGTCACAACTTCTAATCGCCTCAATCTATTACTCTATTGCAACTGTATCTATATACCCACAATAATCCTGCCTAAGAACTGAGCCTTTTAAAACTATTATCTACTGTTTTAAACAAATACGCAGATCAAAAGCAGATATCTCTCCATTCTTGTATCAAAAAAACAACGGAAATGACATTTGAAAGACCTTTTTATGTTTTTATAGGTAATTTGCAAATGAGCTTTTTATCATCAATAAAACCATAAAAACACATCAAAAGAACCACTAAAAACTATATATATCAACATGATGTATAAAACCCATTTATTGAGTCGTTTCTTATTAACAACAATACTATTAGAGTTATTATGATTTGAGATAAAAAAAGTTGTACAAATAATAATAAAGGTGTAACATGCCTAGTCAATAAAGGTAAATAACCTTATTTTTGTATAAACAAACCTTATATCGCAATCCGTTGGAGATATTCATTATGATGAAGAAAAGTATTTTCGCAGTAGCAGTAGCTTCTGTATTAACATTAGGCGCAGCACAAGCTGAAACAGTTCTTTATGGTTCAATCCGTTACGACTACGAAAACTCAAAACTAGAATCTAAAGATGGTCAAGATGCTAAACGCCTTTCTAATCTTAACGATGCTGGTTCACGTATCGGTCTTAAAGGTTCTGAAGATTTAGGCAATAATAACGCTGTTATTTACAATCTTGAGTTCGGTTTTGATGGAATGACACAAGATGAAGCTGCTGGTGGTAAAACACGTTTAGCGATCTTAGGTCTTACTGGTGATTGGGGTACTGTAACTGCTGGTCGTCAACACAACCCATTCAAACAAACTGTTGTTGATGACTCAGTTGTTGATGACTTCAACGGTGGCAACGTAATCTCTGCAGCTACACAACGTGCAATGACTACTGTTTTAAATGGATCTAAGCCAGCTGTTGGTAACACATATGAAGCAAAACTTGCTCGTGTTGGTAAAGTAATTGCTTACACAACTCCTGATTTTGCTGGTTTCTCTGCAAACGCAGCATTAATGATGGATGACTCTCTTTACGCTAAAAACGAAGAGAAAAACATTGACCTTTGGACTATCAATGCTAAATACGCATATGATTTAGGTGCAAACGGATCAATCCTTGCTAAAGCTGGTTATATCCAAGGTAAGCTTGCTGACACAAACAAATCTAAAGCATGGGGTCTCTTCTTAGGATACTCACAAGATGCATTCGCAGTATCTGCTGCATATGCTGATGGTAACCATAAAGCTAAAGCTGTAGGTCAAGCAGTACAAGGTCCTAAAGAAAAATCTAAAGGTTGGGATTTAGGTGCAAGCTTCTCATTCGGCCCTAACTACTTCAGTACAGTTCGCGCTACTTACGGTGAGAGCCAACTTAAAATGGAAAACAACAAAGATAAAGTTAAATCTTGGGCTGTTGGTTTCGAACAAAAACTCTCTACACGTACACGTGCATGGGTTGAATACGGACAAGCTAAAACTTCATACAAAGATGCAAACGTTAATGCTGACAAAGTTAAAGATAGCGTTATTTCAATCGGTATGCGTCACGACTTCTAATCCTTACCTAATGGTATAAGTTAGAATTCAAAGTCTAAAATAAAAATCCCGCTCATTCAGCGGGATTTTTTTTCGTCTACTCATCTTTTGCGAAAAAAATACAGATCTCCCCTATTATCCATTCTTCTACTAAATGACCCAAGACATAGGACTAACCAACGCTATAAAAATATATTATTACTAATATCAGATATCTAGCCTACCCTCCGAATTCACTTATTAGTCTATAAACATATCAAAGAGCATAAAAGATACTTATTTCTCATAAAGTATCTACCAATAGACCTATCTTCATCACAGCTAACTGCACTAAACATGCTCTTCCAACACTCTTTTAAGAGTAGATTAGACCGTCATTGAAAATTAAATATTCGAATTTTTCGTACATATGATAAATTTTTATCTAAATGATCTTATTTCCAAGAAAAAGTATCAAAAAAGACAATTTTTTATTAAATACATTACTTTCAATGATTTAACACCTAAAAAATCCTCAAAAAAATACAATAATTAGTATAAAATAAATCAAATGGTCTATTTTGTATGAAAAATAATAAAAACTTAAGGTTTTTGACTTAACATGACGACAAAAAATATATACAATAGTGGTCGTACATCTGCTTAATGAGAAATCATTATAGTCAGATATTTTTCCCGGACTCTTATGAGCGCATTATTACAGCAGATTAAGAATGTCCTTTACACTTTTGTTCAGGAAACCATACAATGAAAAAAAGCATTTTCGCAGTAGCAGTAGCTTCTGTATTAACATTAGGCGCAGCACAAGCTGAAACAGTTCTTTACGGTTCTATCCGTTACGACTACGAAAGCAAAAAAGACAATAAAATCGAACAAGAAGGTGGTGGTTTACATAAAATCACTAGCAACCGCGTATCTAACCTTTCTGATGCTGGTTCACGTATCGGTCTTAAAGGTTCTGAAGATTTAGGTAACAACAACGCTGTTATCTACAACCTTGAGTACGGTTTTGACGGTATGGCTGCAGACGAAACTAAAGGTTTCAAAACTCGTAAAGCTATCTTAGGTCTTACTGGTGATTGGGGTACTGTAACTGCTGGTCGTCAAGACAACCCATTCAAAGTAACAATCGTTGATGACACTGTTGCAGATGACTTCAATGGTTCAAACGTGCTTTCTACAGCAACTCAACGTGCAATGACTTCAACATTATCAGCTCAATCACCAGCTTTTGGTAGTGAGTATGACGCTGACTTCTCACGTGTTGGTAAAGTAATTGCTTACACATCTCCTGAATTTGCTGGTTTCCAAGCAAACGCAGCAGTAATGATGGACTCAGATCTTTACCCAACAAACAACCGTAAAAATGCTGACCTTTGGACAATCAACGCAAAATATGCATATGACTTAGGCGCAGACAACGGCCAAATCCTTGCTAAATTAGGTTATATCCAAGGTAAAGTTGCTGGTTCAACCAAAACTATCGAAAACCTTAACGGTCGTTACTCTTCAAAAATGTGGGGTCTCTACGTTGGTTACTTATCTGATGCATTCAATGTAACTGCATCATACGCTGACGGTAACCACAAAGTACAAACTACTGGTATCGAGACTACTGACAAGCAAAAATCTAAAGGTTGGGATTTAGGTGCGAGCTACTCATTTGGTCCTAACTACTTCAGTACTGTACGTGCTGCATACGGCCAAAGTGAACTCAAACAAGGCGACAACAAAGATAAAGTTAAATCTTGGGCTGTTGGTTTCGAGCAAAAACTCTCTACACGTACACGTGCGTGGGTTGAGTACGGTAACGAAGAGACTAAATACTCTACAGCTAACTCAGACAAGAAAAAAGACAACGTTATCTCAATCGGTATGCGTCACGACTTCTAATCCTTGCTTAACAGCATAAATTAGAAATCAAAGTCTAAAATATCAAGACCCACTCTTTTGAGTGGGTTTTTTATTGCCATTATAATCATCGCTATAAATGCCGGTTATACGTCTACTTCACTCTTCTCACTATTGATATTCTTTAAAACCATTTATAGTGACCTGCCCTCTTGGTGATATTTCGTAAAATAGAAGGAGTCTCTATGAAGCCATTTCTGATATTGATGATCCCGGCATTATTGTTCCCTACCACTAATAGCGCCCTTGCCGAACCCGAGCTCTATGGTTCTATTCAGTATGATTATCAAAATAATTCAAGCAATACAAAGAAACGCCATGATTTTGATACGCACTACCAAACGCCCTCTCAACACAATCTCCCCAATCAATCCTCCAAGCGCCGCAGTACGATTGGCAACAAAGATTCCCATATCGGCATTAAAGGGCAAAAAGAGATCGGCAATGGTAATGCTATTATCTATCAGTGGGAAATAGGTCCGGAAGATCGCTAATACATTCGCCCTCTCTTCACGCAGCTATCATCTTCTATCCTGTATTAAAAATACAACATCGCACCCTAAAAGGGACTTTATAGTGCTTATAATTCACGATAAGTATAAATTTCATCTATTATTTTTTTAAAAAAGTCTCACCAGAAAGCTTCTTTTTCAAAAAAACGACAAAAATAGTGATTAATTATTGATCACTAATATCAACAGTAATCATTAAATGTTTACAAAACTGACAACCTCTCTTAGCACTGAAATATCCTAAATAATTCCCACAAAAACGCACGTAAAAAACAACATCAAGCATTAAGCCCCTGACAAATAAAAAAGGTTCTTTACTTAAAATGTATCATTAATACAAAGACTTAGTTGCGAAAATGATAAAAAAAAGCTTAAATACTTCTCATGAATGACAACGGTCATGTCAGATTTTATTTCAACGTGGGCTAACCCACATTTAGGAGAAATTATCATGATGAAGAAATCAATCTTCGCAGTAGCAGTTGCTTCAGTACTTACTTTAGGTGCTGCACAAGCAGAAACAGTTCTTTATGGTTCGATTCGTTACGATTACGAAAGCAAAAAAAATGAGCATGCATATAATATCCTTGATAAAGATAAGAAGTTTGTAGGTGTAGGATTTACAGGTACACGCTTATCTAATCTTTCTGATGCGGGCTCACGTATCGGAATCAAAGGTTCTGAGGATTTAGGTAATGGCAATGCTGTAATCTTCAATCTTGAGTATGGCTTTGATGGTATGACCAACGATGAGAAAGATGGGAGTAAATTCACTACTCGTAAAGCTGTTTTAGGTTTAACGGGTGACTGGGGTACATTCGCAGCTGGTCGTCAAGACAACCCATTCAAACAAACACTTGTTGATGATCACGTAGTAGACGGATTTAACGGCTCGAACGTCATTACATCAGCTTCACAACGTGCGATGACAACAGCTCTCACTGGTCAAGTTGCATCAGGAAACTACCTATACTTTAATGCTAAGGGGAAACTCATTGAAACAGCAGGAAGTACAGCAGCTAAACCGCAGTACGCTTATGCTGGCCACTTAAATCTTGAATCAAATCAAGCAGCTGGATCAAGAGTTGGTAAAGTTATCGCATATGTAACACCAAACCTTGCAGGATTCCAAGCGAGTGCAGCCTTAATGATGGATGAAGATCTTTATGAAACTAATGATCAAAAATCTATCGATCTTTGGACCATCAATGCACAATACGCATATGACTTAGGTGCTAATGGCACAATCCTTACAAAAGCAGGTTATATCAATGCTAAGCTTGCTGACGATAACTCATCAAAAATATGGGGTCTCTTCTTAGGTTATAGCCAAGATGCATTCGCTGTAACAGGATCATATGCAAGCGGTGATCACAGCGGTAACTGGATCTTCAAGGATAACAATAGTAACAGCCCTGCAGGTGCCGTGGGTAGTCATACTGGAAAATCTAAATCTAAAGGTTGGGATTTAGGGGCGAGCTTCTCATTTGGTTCTAACTACTTCAGCACTGTGCGTGCAACTTATGGTCAAAGTGAGCTTAAAAACCTTGGTAACAAAGATAAAGTTAAATCATGGGCGGTTGGTTTTGAGCAAAAACTCTCTACTCGTACACGTGCATGGGTTGAGTATGGTAATGAAGAAACGTCATTCTCATTCCACAACGTAGACAAGAGAAAGAACAGCGTTCTTTCAGTAGGTATGCGTCACGACTTCTAATCCACGCTTGTTCATTGCTTAAAGCAATCACAACGACAGATTAGCAGTACAAGAGGAGCCCATCTTTGATGGGCTCTTTTTTTATTACCTTGGAAAAAGGCATCAATTATCCACACCATTAATGATTAACAAACAGGCTGAGAAATTCCCCAACAAACAGGCTCTCCACATATTCTGACAGCCCTATTAATAGATCAAGATTACCACCTTACGATCTCTATCAAATTTCTGAATAAAAACACTCGCAAAACTCAATGCATTGGACTCTTGATATCTCCGCCGCTCGGCACTATGTTATAATCTTACCTAATTATTTAAGCAGTCATGAATTTTGCAAGAGTGAAATCCCGCTGAGATTCATGACTATTTGCCCTATTCTCGATTTCGCACATTGACCAATGTAGGAGAGATTCAATGAGTACACAGATTGCTGTCATTGGTGCTGGCTCTTGGGGAACCGCGCTTGCGATTCACTTGGCTGCAAAACATCAAGTAAGACTCTGGAGTCATAATGAGACGCATATCGACGAGATGAAGAAACTTCGTCTTAACGAGCGTTTTCTACCAGAAACTCCTTTTCCTGATTCAATTTCGCTTTATAGTGATTTCCAAGAAGCGATTCAAAATGTCGATGCGATTTTAATCGCAACACCCTCGACAGCCTTCGATGAGATTATCCTCAAGCTCAAAAAAACTCACCTCGAGATTCTACCGCCCGTTATCTCCGCCACTAAAGGCTTAGATCATGGCACCAATGGTTTCTTAAGCGATACGTTTTATCAGGCATTTCCAAAATCACACTTTACCGTGCTTTCGGGTCCAAGCTTTGCGAAAGAAGTCGCAAAACTCTACCCAACCGCCATTGCCATTGCCGGCAATAGTGAAGCGGAGCTTGAAGAGGTGATTCCCTACTTCCATCACAATAATATGCGTGTGTACGGTAATCTCGATATCAAAGGCGTGCAACTTGCAGGGGCTTATAAAAACGTTATTGCGATCGCAACCGGTATCTCAGATGGGCTTGGCTTTGGAGCGAATGCACGCGCCGCACTAATTACTCGCGGTTTAGCAGAAACTAGCCGACTCGGACTTGCACTAGGCGGAAATCCCGAGACCTTTAAGGGGCTTGCTGGATTGGGCGACCTCGTCCTCACGGCTACTGATAATCAGTCACGTAATCGACGCTTTGGGCTCTTGCTTGGGCAAGGCGTAAAAGCACAAGATGCCTTTACAGAAGTCGGGCAAGTGGTGGAAGGCGCGAATATCGTTAAGAACATCTATGAGCTTGGTGAAACGATGGGAATAGAGCTTCCAATTGCGCAGCAGGTTTATAAGATCCTTCATAAAAATGTCTTGCCGAATGCCTCGCTCAGACAATTACTCGCACGAGAGCAAAAAACCGAATAAGCTGCATCCATATTGATGACTTACAAGAATCTACACATTTAACCCACAAATTTAACGTTGAATCCCTACTGAATCGCCCTTCAATCTCCGGCATTGATAACACGCTTTACTGAGCATCATTGCACCGAGGATCTGAAGGGACATAAAAAGGAACTATTATGAATATTATTACTGGTCAATACCCCAATGTTCGTCCTCGCCGCATGCGTAAGGATGATTTCTCGCGCCGCTTAATGGCAGAAAATGTCATTACGCCGGGAGATCTTATTCAACCGGTATTTGTTATTGAAGGCGAGAACAAGCGTGAAGCGATTGAATCAATGCCGGGCATTGACCGCTTATCGGTTGATCTATTAGTGGAAGAAGGAAAACTCCTCTATTCACTCGGTGTGCCAGCGATTGCACTCTTCCCCAACCTTAGTAATGACGTTCGCTCACTTGATGCGAAAGAAGCTTATAACCCTAATGGCTTAGTGCAAACTGCCGTTCGTGCATTAAAAGCGGCGGTTCCGGGGCTTGGCGTGATTACAGACGTTGCACTCGACCCTTATACTCTTCATGGCCAAGATGGTTTAACCGATGAGTCGGGTTATATCATGAATGAAGAGACCAAAGATGTCCTCGTTAAACAAGCATTAAGCCACGCCGCTGCCGGCGTTGATATCATTGCGCCATCAGACATGATGGATGGCCGTATTGCGGCAATCCGTGAAGCGCTAGAAGCAAATGGTTATATCAATACCAAAATCATGAGCTACGCCGCAAAATATGCCTCTGAATATTATGGTCCTTTCCGTGATGCAGTTGGCTCACGCGAGCTTCTTGGAGAAGCCGATAAAAAGACTTATCAGATGGACCCAGCAAATCGCCGTGAAGCACTGCATGAAGTCGCGCTTGATGTACAAGAAGGCGCAGATATGGTGATGGTAAAACCAGGAATGCCCTATCTTGATGTGGTACGTGAAGTGAAAGATAACTTCTTACTTCCAACAATGGCTTACCATGTTTCTGGGGAGTACGCGATGATGAAAGCAGCCTTTGAGAAAGGTTGGTTATCAGAAAAAGCAACCGTGATGGAAACGATGATCTGCTTTAAACGCGCAGGATGTGATGCCATTCTTACCTACTTCGCAAAAGATGTCGCAACCTGGCTAAAAGAAGATGCGATCAAATAAATTCATCTCGGCTGAGTCTATTAAGATCGAACAATAGAAAAAGAGCGCCCATAATATTATGAGGCGCTCTTTTATTGTTTTGACAAAGCTTTATAAATGACGCTAACTAAAAAACCTAAAGTAATCTAGTGCCTTCACTTAATCGTTTCTTATTTGAAACGTGTTTTTGTGAAGTATTTGTCAAATTGTGCTTGAGTTGCAAGTGCGATGCTTTTCGCTTCGTTTGCAGTTTTTAAAGCTTCGTCAGCTTTAGCTTCGATGTTTTGTGATGCACAACCAACAGTGATTGCACCAAGTACAACTAATGCTGCAACTTTTACTAAGTTTTTCATTATTTATTTCCTTACAAAATAAAACAGTTAGAGATTTATAAACAACTAACAATTTAATTCGTTAGTCCTGCCTATTCTGTAATATTTGTTTACAAAAAGCAATATATGCTCGCATTAAGAAGATAATAGTTCTTTATTAGGAGGTTTTAAGATACTGTTATAAAAGTATTTTCATAGCCTTAGCCAATAAAAGTATTGTTCATTGCAAAAAATGGTTATAATTATTCCTTTGTTTATTTTGAGAGTTTAAGCGCCATGCGCAATCAAATTACGCTTGTAGCCAAAGTCATCGGTATCTTTGTCACAAGCTTTAGCTTCACCTACTTGATCCCGGTGATCATCTCGTTTATTTACAATGATGGTCAAGCCAAGTACTTTCTGATTACCTTTCTCATCACTTTCCTTCTTGGGATCTCGCTCTGGGGACCTTGCTACAAAACAGATGGAAAGCTTAAAACACGCGATGGGTTTTTAATCGTCTCGCTCTTCTGGACAAGCTTAAGTTGTATTAGCTCTCTCCCACTCATTATCTCTCCGGCCGTAGAGCTCCCGATTATTCATGCTTTTTTTGAGGCAACATCAGGGTTTACCACGACCGGTGCAACCGTTCTCACCAATATTCAAGATCTACCCAAGTCGATTCTTTGGTACCGAACGCAACTTCATTTCTTTGGAGGAATGGGGATCGTCATTCTCGCCGTTGCTATTATGCCATTGCTGGGCATGGGTGGTATGGCGCTTTTCAAGGTAGAAGTATCTGGCCCGATCAAAGAGGATAAAATCACGCCTAGAATCGCGCAAACAGCCCGTAATCTGTGGTCTGTTTATCTATTGCTACTGGCGGCATGTATTGTCGTTTACTACCTGGGCGGCATGGATCTTTTCGATGCGATCACTCACGGATTCACCACTGTAGCCACCGCAGGTTTCTCTAATTATGATGATAGCCTTGGGCATTTTGATAGTCAGTTTATTGATATTGCCGCCATCATCTTTATGTTTATCAGCTCAATCAACTTTACTACGCACTTCTTAGCCTTTCGCCACAAAAGCGCCAAGCTCTACTTAGAGAGTACCGAGCTCAAAGCCTTTGCCGGCATCTGCTTCACCGCGATTGTTCTGGTGGCGCTTGGACTGTATCACTTTAGAGTATTTGACTCTATTGGAGAGATCATTCTCCAAGCGAGCTTCTCAGTGATATCAATGATTACAACAACAGGACTGACAATCACCAACTTCAGCGCATGGCCAAGCTATTTACCGATCCTGATTGTTTTTATCACCTTTATTGGCGGATGCTCAGGATCGACCGCCGGTGGGATGAAGGTTATTCGGATTATTCTACTCACCAAGCAAGCGATGCGTGAAATTAAACTCCTCATTCACCCGCATGGTAAGTTCCCCATTCGTTTAAATAAGCGTGTTGTACATAACGATATTCTTGGAAGTGTCTGGGCTTTCTTAGGTATTTATGCTTTTTCGACAGCGATCTTAACGCTTGTAATGACGGCATTTGGACTCTCACCACTCGATGCTTTCTCTGCTGTGGCGGCATGTCTTAATATTACTGGACCGGGTCTTGGGAATGTTGCGAGCACTTATGGAGATCTCCCTTCTGGCGCACTCTCTACATTGATGTTTACAATGATTTTAGGCCGATTAGAGATTTTCACGCTATTTGTCTTAATCACCCCAAGCTTCTGGAAAAATTAGTGCTATTCACAATAAACCTTTTTACAATAAACCGTAATACACTTCATTTTTGTAATTAAAATCAATGATCTTTACATTATTTCGACAAAAACACCTGTAATTTTACATTTTAATGTAAATAATTTTAAACAATTTCATTTTATTTAAATAAAAAAGTTTAAAATCATAAAGTATAATATAGATTACAATTTAAATATTGAGCGAGGTCCCAGATCCCTCGCACACAATGATTAATATTAATACGTTTGTTCGAATTAATTACCTCACAATAAGATCTCCACTTAAATATTAATATATTTTATATTATTAGTAATTATTAACGACTAATAGGGCACTTGAATCTCATTACCCTCCCAAGACATTTAAAAGGTCCTTACAACCTTTTAAGAAAAGAGATTGAAACAAGCATTCAAGTCCCGTCTCTTAATATTAAAAAGGATTTAATAACATGACTTCTGCAGCTAAAGTTTTATTTATTGATGATGATTATGAACTTCAATCACTCATTTCTGAACTCCTTAAATATGAAGGCTTTGATGTAAGTATTGGAAGCAATGGCGTTGAATGCCTAGAATTC
Source organism: uncultured Ignatzschineria sp. (assembly GCA_945639195.1). Lineage (GTDB taxonomy): Bacteria > Pseudomonadota > Gammaproteobacteria > Cardiobacteriales > Wohlfahrtiimonadaceae > Ignatzschineria. The sequence goes on from CALZEE010000005.1 coordinate 56,847, forward strand.
CTCAGCCATTCAACGCCTGACATCATCATCTTAGATGTGATGATGCCCAAGAAAAATGGATGGGATACGTTAAAAGAAATTCGTAAAATACACCCCAATCTTCCGGTTATTATGCTCTCTGCCAAAGGTGACAGTATTGACCGTGTACTAGGTCTTGAGCTTGGCGCGGATGACTATATTTCTAAACCCTTTGATGATAGAGAACTTGTCGCTCGTATCAGAACAAGAATGCGCCTTCAAAACCAAGCATCTGAAGACCAAGCAGAAGATCGTGATAAATCAACCCTCATTGAAATGCATGGATTATCCCTTAACCAGGCGCAATTCCAAGCAAGCTTCGAAGGAGAACAGATCAGTTTAACCAGTACGGAGTTTGCGATCCTCTATTACATGGCAGCCCGTAAAGGCGAGACAATTAGTCGCGATGAGCTCAGTAAAAATGTACTCGGTAAACGTCATCAAACCTTTGACCGCGTGATCGATATGCATTTGAGTAATATTCGTAAAAAACTCCCTGCACGTGACGATCAGCTCCCCTGGTTTAAAACAGTTCATGGTCTTGGATATCTCTTCTTAGAGTGATTCACGCCCTAGTGCTATAATTGCCTCAATCCCATCGCACCTTCCCCTTAAGGTGCGATGATTCGTATCAAGCGTAGCGTTTAAGGACTTTTGCAGTGAAACAACGATATCCTCTATTTAAGAAATTAAGTATTCGCGTTTTCATCACTATCTGGCTCAGTATGGGCTTGATGATCGCCTTAACCTTACTACTCCCCAGATTAGATCAAAGAAGAGCGCTACCTATCTCAGAAAAAGAGTCGGTGCTTTATACGACAAAAGTCAATCGTATGCTATTTAGTATCCCTTCTGATCACTACGTTGATCACTCGGATAATGCTGATCTCATCGTTGTACCAGATGAGATCTCAGAGCGCTATAATATGCTCCATAATCTCGATGATGAGGAGATTGTTCATTTTATCGTTACCACGCTCCCTTCTAAAAAAATTTACCAACAAGAGATTAACGAGCACGAGTTAATTGGACCTTTCCATTTTAATAAAGATCCTAATGCGTACTATCTCTTAGCCCCTTCTCTTCCTCAATCATTCTATCTCTCTAGAATTTATGATTCGCCCTTCTTACTACTTCTTTTAATGTTGCTCATTAGCATTCCTTTTGCCGGCATTTTAAGCTGGTCTCTGACTATTCCCATGAAGAACCTCCGAAGAGCTACAGAACGGGTTCGTAAAGGCGATTGGACAGTTGATAAATACCTTGAAGCTCGCGGGCCTATTGAGTATCGATACCTTGCAAAAAGCTTCAATGACACTATTGAAGCGCTCAGTAATGCAAGACAAGAAAAAAACCGTCTATTTGCCAATCTCTCCCATGAGCTACGAACACCTCTGACGCGTATTCATCTTGCTAATAGCCTTATACGCATTAAAGGAAAAGAGGTTGTGGCGAATGAAGTTCAACGAATTAACGATAACTTACAACTCGTTGAGGATCGTATCCAAGCGATGTTATCACTCTCTAAACAGACGATTCTCAATGATGACTTGGTAGAGATCCTTGATCTCAAAGAGCTTCTCACACCACTCTTAGATGATGCGGCATTTGAAGCACAAGAGAAAGATAAAACTCTTCGCTTTAATCCTGTACCGGCGGTAATGATCGAAGTGAATGCAGAGCTCTTTTGCAGCGGTTTAGAAAATATCGTGCGCAATGCGATTCACTATGCTAAATCGCAGATTAACGTAACAGTTGAGATCCGTGATGAGCAGTTTTATATTAATGTCCACGATAATGGTCCGGGCGTTTTAGAGAAAGATCTCCCACAGATCTTTGAACCCTTCTATCGGGGTGATCGCCCTGAAGGTATGCAAGATTACGGCGGTTCTGGTCTTGGTCTTGCCATTGTTAGCCAGATGGTGAGTTCTCATAAGGGCTCCGTAAAAGCAGAGAATGATAATGGTCTCTCTATCACCATTACGATACCGCTCTCACAAGATAAGCTCTTTATCTAATACAATCATCAACGACGCAAAATGCCGGTGAAGTACTCGATAAATGCCGGCATTTTAAACACTTTCTCTCAATCAATTCAGAATACATCATTAATATTGAATCATATCTTAGGAATATTGCGCATTGCGCTTCCGATCATGACGATTAAGAGGCTTGTAAGAAGGTTAATAGATCGTCAAAGATAAGATCATTATTGACGATATAACTACCGTGATCATGATCTTTGATGATTTTTAACGTGCCATTAGGCAGTGCCGCGCTAATATTTTCGAGCGTCATCGGCTTATAGAGATCATTCTCCCCCCCAAAAACAAGCGTTCTATGCGGAATTTTTGCCAAATCACCTAATAAAATATTCGGCTCTTCTAGCATCATTTTATAGAGCGGATCGGCTGTTTGACGATATACCATACGCATGTAGCGTAAACAGCTCTCTGTAAGATCACTCGGTTGTAAATTAGGGCCTAGCAGCATTAATCGATCGAGCTTCTCTGGCGAAGTTAAGGCGAGTAGCATCGTGATGATTGAACCATCACTAAAACCTAACATATTCACCTTCTCAAGGGAGAGCGCATCAATAAAAGCGTCTGTATCTTGCATCATCAGTGAATAATGATATTGATCGGTCTTTTCACTCTGCCCATGATTTCGGCTATCGAGTGCATAGACGGTAAAGTACTTGGCGAGTTGTGCCATTAAGGGGGCAAAAATCCACTGATCCTCACCATTACCATGCAATAAAATCAGTGGATCACCAACGCCGCACTGCGTGTAATGAAGCATGACTCCATTCACTTTAATCTGATGTGATTCCACTTGAATGCCGGCAATTTCTACTTTAGTCATGATCTCTCCTCATCTCTGTACGTACCTTTGCGCCAATCCTTGTTCGCTGACGATAAACTTTAAGGTTATCCTTATAAACTAATGCTCGCGAATCACCGACCAGATCCCCACCATCGGTTTAGCTTGCCAGAATGACGCGCCATATACGCGCCCCTTTAGATAAATACGTGCCAATGTGCCATCTAAATAGAGGGCATTACCATTATCGCACTGTAACTTATCCCTAAAAAAGCTCGCAAACTCATAAAAGTTCACGTTATCTTCCGTCACTACAAAGGTCGTTTTACGTCCTTCATCCATCGCGCATACTGCACTACGAATACGAAGACTGTCAGATTTGGGAATAAAATAAGGGTTATATTCGCCATTCACTAAAAGCATTGGCCCAGATTGCACTGCATCACGAATATTTGCATAATCGCGCTTAAATTGCCGATGGAATGCATCCGTATCAAGGATATGTGCGCGGTTATCATCCGTCATATAAAAAACGCCATTAGGAAACAGAGAGAAGTTCCCCTGCCCACCATTGGATTTCACCAGATTTAACGGTGAATAGGTTTGATGATTTTCAATATAGAGCCCAAGCGGGGTATATTCTTTAGTATAAATACCGGAGTTAATCGCAAAAAGAAGCTCATCACCTTTTTTACGTGTCGCACTATTTAAGCCTGCTAAAGAGCTATAACTCAAACCAGTATCGCTATTTTTCCAGTGATGTTGTAATTTTACTTTGTCTAAGGAGATCGTCACCACAACATAGCGTTTATGTTGATAACGGGTCTCTTGCAGCGTAATTCCTTGTGCTATATTTTCAGCAAAGGCAGGCGTCATAACCGCAAGAATACTCAAGTATAATAAGCAGAAAAGAAATACTGGAAGAAAGAGAACTCGTGCATGATTGAGGAGGGTCATTAACCTATTTGCAAAATGATTTGTGGAGTGCTGCTTACCACCATTCTTTATCATTTCCATCCCGAATCCTGTGCCCTGAAAGCCTCTCATCTCTTGATTCCCCTATTCACAAAAGCCCCGTATTATACGAGGCTTATGGTTTACTTTTGATATCTTATGTATCTCAGTATATCTGATTCTTTTAAGATCTACCTAACTCTGTGTAGCTCTTTGAATCATATAATAGTGTTCGTTAGATTTGAAGTGCGCGAAGCATCTCTTTAAGAAGTTTAGGATGTGTTACTACCACATTTCCGCTTTTCACAACATCTTCAGTCCCACGATAATCCGTCACTAAACAACCGGCTTCTTTTGCAACTAATTGTACGGCTTTTAATGTACAAATATCAGAACCCTCAGCATAATACGCTGAATATTGGCCTTTAATTACAAGTGCACTATCTTTTGCGAAATCCCCAAGAACTTTTTGTGCTTTCGTTAAACGAAGCACTTTTGTAAAGCGGGCAATCGCATCTTCTTTTGGCGTAACGGCTGTTAAGACGAATGCATTTTCAATCTTACCATCGCTCTTACCAACACGAACACGTTGCTCTTCATCTTCACATAAAACGCCAAGACCTTTTGATGCTTCAGCAATGACTTTATCAGCAACACCATCGTAGATAAGTGATGATTGAAGTTCGCCATCCATCTCAAGTGCAATCGTTACTGAAAAGTGCGGGTTTCCTACGCGGAAGTTGTCCACGCCACTGATTCCGACATACCATGAGAAACGGCTATCATTTACTAAACCTGAATGGTAGTTTGCATAATAAGAGTGATCAGGATATAACGCTAAAAGCCCCTCTATCATCTCTCCTTCGATCTTCTCATAAAACTGAACAAATAGGCTGTCATCAGCACGTTGTTCTGGGCTTAAACGATTTAAACGGTAATAGATTGAACGAATGGTACGACCAGAATCGATCGCTACCTGTTTTGCAACTTGGGTAAATGAACTCATGAATGTCTCTTCAGTTTTTAAAGATATTAAGGGTGGCGATATAGGGTGCCACCACAGAAAACAGCGCAGATGATAATATCTCTGTGCTTACAATGGCAGTATTGTACCGCATCACGCATAAAATTCGTATTCAAAAAAACAAATTAAGCAAAAAAACGATCATGCCGCTTAAATTTATTGGGGCAAAAAAAAGCTTGGCGATCAATCCAAGCTTGTTTTTTTGAATATTGACGTGCTACCTACTCATTCAGTCTTTAGCGTGTGGCATCCTCAACGACAGATTCAATATCTACAGACTCATGCGTGATTGATGCATCCTTTACAGAAGGATCAACACTGGCTGTCTTTGCCATTGGTGCTGTCTCATCAGTATTATCTGTCATCAATGGTGCCTTTTTCTGGGGGTTCTTCATAGGAAATGCAATCGCAAACCAAAGTGCGAGAAGCCCCGCTCCTATCAAGAGCACCGGCAATGCCGAGAAGTAGCCAAAGATAAGGCTTGCTAATATCCCGCCGATCGATGCACCTAAGAACTGACTTGATGAGAAGAAACCCATCACCATGCCTCGATTCTGTTCCGGCGCTAAACGACTCATTAATGAAGGTTGCATCGCTTCCATCATATTAAAACCCCAGAAGAAGATCGTCATAAAGAGCAGCATCATGCCATAGCCCTTTGCAAAAGCCAGCGCAATTAACGCAATAATGAGTGCCCCTATTGAGAGCAAGAAGGAGATTCTAAACTGCCTAAAGCGCTCCGTAACCCCTACTGCCGGGAACATTAGAATAATGGCAATAAAGAAACCCGGAAGATAGATCTTCCAAGATTCTTGTGGCAAGAAACCTTCTGCTTCAAGTAACCATGGGAAAATTGTAAAAGAGAGCGTTAAAATCAGGTGCAACATAAATGCACCCAAGTAGAGCCTTACAATATCCGGATTACTCATTGCCGAGCGCATCGATGCAACGATTGGCTGACGTTGCCCTTTATTTTTCTTATGCTGCTCACTTTGTGGTAATTGTTTGAGCGTCACGTAGATCGCAATCACGCCCAGCACTGCACAGAGCAGAAACACCCCGCGCCCGCCAAATAGACCATAGATAATCGGCGAGATAAAGATCGCCAATCCAAAGGTTAAGCCAATACTGATGCCGATCAGCGCCATCGTTTTCCCGCGAATCTCTTCCCGTACAACATCGCTCGTAAAGGCGAGAACCACTGCAGATACTGCGCCGGCGCCTTGCACGACACGTCCCCAAATCGCAAGATAGATCGAGTCTGTAAAGGCGATCATGAGGCTCCCGATGACAAAGAGCGCCATCCCGATCGTAATCGTGATTTTCCGCCCAAAATAATCCGAAAGCGTGCCAAATAATGGCTGTAAGATAATCTGCGTTAAAGCGTAACTACTAATAAAAAGTCCGGCCAAAAGCGGTGTTGAGCCCAATAACTCTTTTGTATAGAGCGAGTAGATGGGGAGGATAATAAAGATCCCAAGCATCCGAATAGAGAATAATCCAGCAAGCTTTGAGCCTAGCAACCAATCCCCTTTCGAAAATTTATGCGCTGATGCCTCTGCCTTTTGATCTGCTTGTTTAACGCCTTCTTGCATGATGATTACTCCTCATCTTTTAACGCCAATAATTCCTGATAGAGCTCGTTCTTCGCTCTGCCTGTTACCTTATGCAAAATGGTTGAGATCTGCTTTAAAGGAAGCTTCTCTGCCATTAAGGTTTTGAGTAGTTTCTCTGAATCAAATCCTGATTCTGACTCTGCGGATTTCTCTTTGCCCGTTGTTGCCACTACAAACTCGCCCCGAATCTCACTATCATGCGTGGCATAATGCTCATGGAGTTCCTTTGCAGTCCCAAAACGATAGTCTTCAAAGCGCTTCGTCATCTCTCGACCCACAAAGATTGCGCGATCATCGCCAAAGCTCTCTCTAAGATCTTCAAGCATCGCTACAATTCGATGGCTAGATTCATAGAAGACTTGCGTATGCTCTACCGTACTTAAAAGATCTAACTCGGTTCTTCTCTGCCCCTTTTTGGAAGGGAGAAAGCCGATAAAGGTGAATCGATCTGTCGGAATGCCGGCTACTGACAGCGCGGTAATAATCGCACTCACGCCGGGGATCGGTACCACTAAAAAACCTAACTCACGAAGATGGCGAACCACTGTAAAGCCAGGGTCTGAGATTAAAGGCGTACCCGCATCAGAGATAATCGCAACGGACTCTCCCGCCTCGAGCATCGCTTTAATCTTTTCTACACGACTCATCTCATTGTGTTCATGTAGGGAAATAAGGGGACATTGAATGCCAAAATGTACCAGTAATTTTGCCGATACTCGTGTATCTTCCGCAAAAATGGCACTCACAGATTTCAAGGTTTCCACCGCGCGCGGTGTCATATCTTGAAGATTCCCAATCGGGGTGGCTATAACGTAACAAGTTGACATCAATCTACTCTTCATCCATCTTGAAAGATGTCAGTATAACAAGAGAATCCCAAAATGACGAACCACAAAATGATCGGAAATATGGGCGAAGCCGTCGCAAAGAACTACCTTATCAAGCAAGGTTGTGAAATTATTGAGAATAATTTTCATTCGCGTTACGGAGAAATTGATATTATCGCCAAAGATCAAGATTCATTAATCTTTGTGGAAGTAAAATATCGAAAAAATGAACGATTTGCGACAGCTGCAGAATCGATCACGCCTTCAAAGCAAGAAAAAATGCGTCTGACCATCGAAACCTATCTCCAAAAATACCCCACAAACCGTCCTCTGCGTATTGATCTCATCACGATCATCGGCTATGAGCCGTTTAAAATTACCTGGCTCAAAAACATCTGTTAATCACGGCTTTATCTGCAAATGCATCCATCTTCAGACAGACTCAAAAAATGCCGGCAATTGATGATACTCTTCGAACACTTTCTTTACGCAGATATTCTGTATCTGGCATCTACAAAAAACAGACATAAAAAAAGAGAAACTTTCGTTTCTCTTTTTGATCTGCGAGGTCATTATCCGCTGAGGATCTCGCTTGAATCTACACTAAGAGCGATGCTTTAATCGCTTCAAAGTCGCGCTTCAAACGGATATTGGTTTCTAACTCATTCGAGATTTTATCAAACGCATGCATCACCGTTGAGTGGTCTCTGGCAAACTCTCGCCCAATCTCCGGCAAGCTATGGTCCGTTAAGACGCGAGCAATATACATCGCTAACTGACGGGGTTTTACGATATTCGCTTTACGCGATTTTCCTAAAACTTCGCTCATCTCAAGGTCAAAATAGCTTGCAACAGTTCTTTGAATATTCGCCAATGTAATTTGACGATCTTGAATCTCGACTAAGTGGCGTAAGGCTTCTTGTGCAATATCTAATGTTAACGGCATACCTTTAAAAGATGCCATTGCATTCACTTGCTTCAATGCGCCCTCAAGCTCACGAACGTTTGCTCTGACGGTTTCCCCAATAAAGAATTTCGTATCTTTAGGGAGATCTACGCCCCAAGCTTCCGCTTTTTGCTCTAAGATCGCAACACGATGCTCAAAATCTGGTGGCTTAATATCCACTGTTAATCCTGACGCAAAGCGCGATTTAAGTCGCTCTTCCATCGCTTCTAGCTCTTTTGGATATCGGTCACACGTTAAAATAACCTGATGACCCCCATCAAGTAATGTGTTAAAGGTATGGAAGAAAACCTCTTGTGATCCGCCTTTTCCTGAGAGAAGCTGGATATCATCAATCAAGAGCGCATCAAGCGTACGATAAAAGTGTCTCAACTCGTTAATCGTATTGTTACGCATGCTTCGCACGATATCTTCGATAAATCCATCACAATGCTGATAGATTAAACGCGCATCAGGATACTGCTCTTTAATCGCATTTCCCACTGCATGCATTAAGTGCGTTTTACCAAGCCCGGTATTTCCGTAGATAAAGAGCGGGTTGTGTGAGGTTCCTGGGTTCTTCGATACCTGCGCACAGGCAGCTAAAGCAAATTGATTCGAGCGTCCTTCAACAAAATTATCAAAGCTAAAATCAGGATTTAAGTTACTCGTTTCGATCGATTGCTCGCGAATAGAGTCTTTCGTGACATTTCTGGCACGGCCTGTTTTACGAGTGGTACGTTTGATCTGTTTTTTAACTTGGTGATCTTCGTACTCAGATTCTGTCCCAAGTCCATAACGAACTTCGAGCTCAAATCCACTCTCTTCAATAATCGTATTTTCTAATAACGCTTTAAATTTAGTTTGAACGCCTCGAAGAACAATCTCGTTTGCCGCAAGTACCATCACGTGATCGTCTTTAAAGACCACCTCGAGTGGTGAAATCCACATGCTGAACTCTTCCTCCGACATCTCGGCCGCAAGTATTTCCAGGCAATTTTCCCAACTAAATTTCATCATAAATGTAAGACTCTAAATTCTAAAAACCGGTAGTAAAGGTAAAGATCTAAACTTCATATATAGACCCATGATTTAAGGTTTAAACCCCAAAGATCATCGCTGTTAGTAAGAAGTCTGCTACTAAAATCAGTAGTGAAGAGATCACAACAGTATCGGTCGTTGATCGAGCAATGCCGCTAGCGGTTGCTCTTCCCTTTAATCCGATATAAAGCGCAACAAGGTTCGATATTATACCGAAAACAAAACTTTTTAAAACCACCCCAAGGCCAATATCTACACCGAAATCGACCCCTGACTTCATTTGCGACCAATAAGCACCACCATCAACGCCTAATGAAGTCGTCGCAACGACATAACCACCAATGATTCCTACCGCACTAAAGAGTAGCGCGAGGATAGGAACCGCAATGACTCCCGCCCAAAAGCGAGGTGTTAAAATGTATTGAATCGGGTTCACAGCCATCAACTCATAGCTTGCCCACTGCTCCGTCGCTCGCATTAAGCCAATTTCTGCTGTTAGCGAAGAACTTGCTCGTCCTGTATAGAGAAGTGCCGTTAATACTGAGCTTAATTCCCTAAAAAGTGCGAGTGCAACGATCGTTCCGACAGAGGCTTCTGCCCCGAAATTAATCAGGTTAACGAATGCCTGGAAACAGAGTACCATTCCCACAAACAATCCTGACAAGAGGATAATTGGCAATGATAAAATTCCGAGCTGATAAATCTGCCGCGTAAAGAGAAACGGCTTCTTAAAGATATACCACGAGTTTAAGAGGATATTAATGAGTAGTCGCGTAGCTTCTCCTAGGTGCATTAAAAACCCACGGGTTTTCTCACCGGTCGCGTTGATGATATTACTCAAAACAACACCTCCTCTAAAGATTTCGTTGGAATATGAAATGGTACAGGACCATCCACCTCTCCATCTATAAACTGTCTTACCCAAGGATCTTGATGATGACGAATCTCATCAGGCGTACCTTGCGTGATAATTCTGCCCTCCCCTAAAATACAAACATTATCTGCAATAGAGAGCACCTCTTCAACGTCATGAGAGATCACGACACTCGTGATTTTCAATGCATCGTTCAAGTTTTTAATCAGGCGAATCAACACTCCCATCGAAATTGGGTCTTGTCCTGCAAAAGGCTCATCGTAGAGCAACAATGCCGGGTCTAACGCAATTGCTCTCGCGAGCGCGGCACGTCTTGCTTGTCCACCCGATAACTGCGTCGGATAAGAATCTTTTAACGCCCGTAATCCTACAGACTGAAGCTTTAAAAGCACCAAGGTGTTAATCATCGATTCATCAAGCTTCGTATGTTCGCGTAATGAAAACGCGACATTATCATAGACTGTCATATCCGTAAAAAGTGCACCAGACTGGAAAAGAACCCCCATCTTGGTACGAATATCATAAAGATTTTTGACAGAAATCGTGCCGATATCTTCCTGCATCAATTCAACTTTGCCAGATCCTGGGATAATTTGCCCACTCAGCAGACGTAATAAAGTTGTTTTGCCAGACCCAGAAGGTCCGAGAATCGCGGTAAGTTTTCCCGTAGGAATCTTAATAGAGAGATCTTTAAAGATCGTTCTCTCACCAAACTTCAGATGGATATCTTCGAGCTTAATAATATAATCTTGCATATGACTATCCTTGTTACCCTTATGACGGCCCGTATCTAAGTCAGCACGGGTTGAATTGACCTTTTTAAGATTCATTGCTATCTAAGCCATGCCCCTCTTGTCGGTCGTCTCCGAGCCATACGGTTCACTAAAATCCCCAGCAATGTTAAAACAACAGTTAAGGCTAACGTCCACATCGGAATTGAGAGCCCTAAAAATGTCCAATCAATGACGCTACAATCGCCACCGGTCAATAAGATATCTTTCACAATCTGGTAATCAAATACCTCTGTGATCGCTAGCGTTGTCTGGGTACATCCCAAGCTTTCTGTGGGATTGAGTTGCAATAAAATATGCTTCCCTGAGATAAAGACTCCTAAGCCCCCTACAATCAACGTTAAAAGTATCGAAATGGCCGAGAGAAAACGAGAGCCTTGACCAACAAAAATTGCACTAAGCCAAAAGACAATGGTGAAGAGCACCATAACGCCGCGCTGCAACATACAGTAAGGACATGGCTCTAAAAGCTGCACATCCTCTAGATAAAATTTGGCAAATAGAAGCGCAACAAGCGGAATAAGCCCTAATATAAAAAACATGCTACGAGAAGACATTGGTTCGGTACCCTTCTAAGATGCTAAGGATTAAGTATATTATCATGTTTTGTGGATAACTTCTTTAGATAAATCAGTTGTATTAATATTAAATTAATCACGATTATTCCGCCCTTCTCCCCCCTTTTTAATCAACTTAAAATCAGCTGATTTAATCCGCTCAAAAAACACCCATTGAAAGGATCGAAAACCTCCTTCTCAAGATCGGAAAAATAAAAAAAGAATAAAAAAAACCTGCATATATAATGCAGGTTTCTTAAATATGGCGTCCCTACGGGGATTCGAACCCCGGTTGCCGCCGTGAAAGGGCAGTGTCCTAGGCCTCTAGACGATAGGGACGTTATGGTGGAGCTAGTCGGAATCGAACCGACGGCCTCTTGCATGCCATGCAAGCGCTCTACCAACTGAGCTATAGCCCCAGACATGTTGTCTGAGGAGTTGTATAATAGAAAAATTCGCTTTTAATGTCAATTCAAAAATTGCGCAATTTAAACGCAACAGTCAATGAATCCCTATCAAAACCTTTTTTTCATATAACGATCCATCCTCTTTACACAGTCAACATATTTACCATCTTCTATTAAGTCATTATTTTTAAAATATTAAATAGCACTCACATCCCCAATCATCGTCTAGATGGCTTGACCAACAAAAATCATCTACTCTGGTGTTTAACTGCCTATCGACTAAAAATTAAACACTCAATAATGAGCCTCCTTGAAACTTACATCGCAAATCAAATCTCATCTTCACCCGCCATCAAAAAAAGCTCAACGCCATGACGTTGAGCTTTTTTAGTTTGTTCTATTATTAATAATAAGTTTAAGACGTTATTTTAAAGATCGGATCCCTGCAACAACGTTAGCTCTTATATTAGTTTACTCTTGATTTCTCTTTTTGCTCTTCAATCTCTTTACAGTCAATGCAGAGCTCTGCTGTTGGTCTTGCTTCGAGACGACGGATACCAATCTCTACACCACAAGTATCACAAAAACCATAGTCATCAAGTCCTAAACGACGAAGTGTTTTCTCAATTTTTGAAAGAAGCTTACGTTCGCGATCACGCGTTCTAAGCTCTAATGAGAATCCCTCTTCCTGGGTTGCTCTATCATTGGGGTCAGGGAGATTAAATGCCTCATCTTGCATATTGTTCACGGTTTTCTCACCTTCTTGAACTAATGCTTCTCTCCAACCTTCAAGAATGAGTTTGAAATGCGCTTGCTGCGCTTCATTCATATACTCTTCATCTTCTTTAATGTCGTAAGGCTTAAAACCGCTAAATTGTTCACTCTTCATTTAAATCCTCTCTCTATACCCCTCGTGACTAGCAGGAGCTCGATATGATACTTAATACACATTACATTGATACAAACGTCGATTTATTGATCGCTGCTCGCACTATTACCTAATACTTTTATAATATTTTTTAGCTGATTAAGTTAACTTTCAAAACAATACAAAATCATAAAACTGTCATAACGAAGATGATCACTCTCACGATAATTATTCATCTTCGCATTATTAATATCTTCATTTAATTAACAAGATTAATATTCACTAAAAACGGCGTTTTTACATAGATAACAGCAAGTTATCCTCTAAACTCAATAGTTAATCATAATGCGGTCAAAATTATACATTAATATTTTTTGAAAAGATACTCTTAACACTGAGCAAAGACATTAACCATTTGATAGTGTTTACAATTCCTTGTATTCCCCCTCATAGAGGTTTCCTGATTTTATGCCACTTTTTGCATTTTGCTCCGTACTCTGATTCGCAAATCCGGCATTATCAGCCCCTGCTGATGCCTTGGCTCGCATCATCTCTTCATTAATATGGCGTCTAATTTTACGCGTTTTCCACCAGAAAAAGAGCCCTAAGACGAGTGTTATCGCTAAGCCAATCACAAATACAATTAAGCCAAAAAAAGCAAAAAACACTAATGCGCCAACCCCTAAGATTGCCGCCAATATTCGTTGAAATACTGTTGCAGGCTTACCATTAATATATAGCTGATTACTCATATTGAGTCTCCCATGCGATCCTTAATTCGGTATCGCTAGTATGTTTAATTAAACATTCCAGTGTGACCTGAAATTTTAAAGGTTACTACTAAAGACCGAGATAGCCCTATAAACCGCTATCTCTTTGCGCTATTATCCGTAATTTTTCTTAAGGTTTCCTTAAAGCATAGGCTTCTGTCGACTATTTCGTCAGTGATAACACATCAAAAATAGTATAGATTCCGGGTTGCTTCGCAGATACTAACCACTGCGCGCCTTTCAATGCGCCTTTGGCAAATAATGAGCGATCAAAGGCAGTATGCTTAATCGTAATTTGCTCTTCAAGACTTGTAAAACTGACCTCATGCTCACCGACAATTGAACCACTTCGAGAGACTGACACACCAATCAGATCCGCTTCACGTGCGCCATGCCCTACGGTATAAGTCTCAAACGTTTTACCATAAGCAGATTGTTTCGCTGCTTTAATATCGTCTAATAACGTTACTGCGGTGCCTGATGGGCTATCAACTTTAAAGCGATGATGAGACTCATGAAGATCCACATCAAACTCATCTCCTAAAGCCTTAGAGACAATTTGCACAATATAGCGCTGAATCGCTGCTCCTACACTGGTATTCGTTGCAAGAATTACCGGCACTTTCTCAGCTAAAGCATCAATTTTCGGCTGTAATGCAACTTGATCCCAACCTGTCGTACAGATCATCAACGGTTTTGGCGTCGTCAATGCCGCCTCTAATACATTCTCAACAAGCGCAGCATTTGAGAAATCAACTACTACATCATTATCAGCAAATACCGCTGCTAATGTGACTTCACCTGCAAGTTCTTTACTATATGAGGCTCCGACTTCATATCCCGGCTTTTTAGAAACTTCATCGCTCAAGACTTGCCCCATTCGGCCACTGATTCCAATGATTCCCACTTTAATAGCCTGACTCGCCATATTATTCCCTCATATAAGATCTAAATAGATTAAAAATTTATGACATCATAGCCTACCCTATTTTTTCACTTGCATGCAATGTTTAATTCTTCTAAAAAGAGGGATAAATCTCTTTTATCTTTTCTTTTATGTTTCTTAAACCAATGGTGGTATATCTTCTAAAAGAATAAAGGCGTACTGATCATCTATCAACAGTACGCCTCCTCTATGTATCTATTAATAAGATGAGCTACTCTGCAATTTTCACTTTAAAAGCAGAATACCCCATTCCTCTGTTGCTATAAGCATTCGCTGCTTGCTTACATGGTGCTGCATCTGTAATACGGCTTTTTGCTTCACTTTTTGCAGCATATCTTAAGTTTTGCGCATTCACCGCATCAAGCTGGTCGACACAACTGTTATAAACAGTAATAAATTCCGCATCATTATCCACAAAGAACTTCACAAGCGCTTCATTTTTAATGCGCCATGCGCTTCTCCAGCTATCACGACAGACAGCTAAGTTTCCAAGTCCATCACCACAGAACTCTTCTTTGCGTGCTTCGATAACATCAATCTCAGCACCTTCTAACTCTTTAGCGCCTTTTTCAGCTAATGCTTCTTGCCACACCGCGCAACTCGAACCGCTTCGCTGATCTAAACTACAATACTCCTTTGATCCGCCTCTTAGCACTTCAAAATCCACTTGCGCTAAAGCAGCCTTTCCCTCTGTAACCGCCTCATCATAGAACTCAAACCATGCGGCGCATTCTGCTGTAGGTGTTCCCCAGCCACTCTTACAATCTTGCTTTAAGAATTCAGAAACACGTTTCTCCCAGCTGAGATCTTTGTTATTAGCAACAATAGTTGCCTTCATATCTGCAATTTCTTGGGCTCTTTTAGCTTCTTCTTCGGCAATCGCTTGTAATCTTTTCTCTTCAGCAACTTTTCTTGCAAGCTCTCTCTCTGCAATTTCTTTTTCCCAGTCCAA
The DNA here is from genome assembly GCA_945639195.1 of uncultured Ignatzschineria sp. Lineage (GTDB taxonomy): Bacteria > Pseudomonadota > Gammaproteobacteria > Cardiobacteriales > Wohlfahrtiimonadaceae > Ignatzschineria. The sequence goes on from CALZEE010000005.1 coordinate 72,258, forward strand.
TTGCGCCTGCTTTGCGAGCGCTTCTTGCGCAGCATTACACTCAGGGTCTTTCTCTAAAGCAATAAGCGCCTTTTCATCTTCTTTTTCAATAGCCTTCATAAACTTATTTTCACAAGCTTTCAAATGTGCTTCTGCTTTATCTTGATGCTCAAAGAAATAGGCCTCATCACGATCCCCACATCCTGCAAGAATCGCACCTAACACAGCAATACCAATAATCTTTTTCATATCTTTCTCTGTAATGTAAACATTTTATGCTATCAGAGAAGCCATCTGGTGACACTTAGCCATAAGGGCTAGATATAGATAAAATACCCCTTTTTACAAATATCATCATGAGGATAAGTATTGCTAGGGATCTCCTTTTAAAGACAACAAAAAACCCTTGTAACTCGTAGAGTTAAACAAGGGTTTTTGATAGATATGGCGGAAAAGGAGGGATTCGAACCCTCGATACGCTACTAACGTATACCCGCTTTCCAGGCGAGCGCCTTCAACCACTCGGCCACTTTTCCAATATTGCTGGTTGAGGGTGATAAGATACTAAATATCCCCGCAATTGACAAGCCTACTTTGTAAATAGATATCGCCCAGTTGTAACGCTATAGTTAAGGGGTTGATGGCCTTTTTCAAACTGCTGATATCCCTCTTGTAGATTTCCCCAGAAAGCATAATGCTTTGAGTCTTTCTCTTTTTCTAATCGCTCCGCGCTCATTTTAAAGGGATATGCCTGCACTTCAACATAGGGCTGTCCATTTTTTAAGGCTAAATCAACCAGTCCATAGATCTCTTCAATTTGGGGATCTGTCATCGCATAACAACCAATCGAGACACATTTACCATGCACCATCAGGTAACTTCCGGTTCGGCGCAATGATCGATCAAAGGCATTGGGATATCCTAAATTAAAGGATTTATAAAAACGACTGTGCGGATTCATCGCACGTCTATCAACACGATAAAAACCCTCAGGCGCCTGTAAGTCACCCTCATAGATCTTCGGCCCCAAAGCCCCAGAGAAATTACAAATAGGATAATCGGTGAAACGAACAAATTTCGTCTTACCTTTAGGCTTCATCCATACTTCAAGGAGAGATTCCTCTTTAAAGATACGAATTAAAACTTCATCCCCCTTCTCTAATCCATGATTTTTTAAACGCTCCGTCAAAGGCCCGTTCCACATATAAGTGGGCGATCGATGACTCGATCCCGTACATGCGGCTAGCATCAACGCCAAAATCCCAACCCCTAATATTCGCTTTAACACTGACATTACTCCTCGCCACCTATCAAAAAACGCCTGCTAATAGCGTTTAGGAAATTTCAAAATTTATATTACAGAATTTTTAAGTCGATAAAACCGCTTAATGAGTAAACACCGTCACGAATCAACATTCATGACGGTGTTTTATAATATACCGGACATTCAATCATCGCATCTTTCAGCAAGATCCGATGATTGCCGGCAATGGTACTTTTAATCTAACATGCTGTTATTTGATGCTAAAAACCATTATTTAAAACTGTAAAATATCGAGTACTTGCTGATGGAGTTTTGGCGTTGATGCTAAAATCGTTGTAACCTCCAACGTAATCGCACTACCATCAAGCGCAGTCATTTTACCACCCGCTTCATTGACGATAATTGAGAGTGCCGCGATATCTAAGATATTCACATCTGACTCTACGATTAAATCAAGGTTCCCCATCGCAAGAAGATGGTACTGCAAGAAGTCCCCAAATCCACGCGTTGAATTCACTTGACCAACAAGCTTACCGTAGTTCGCCCATTTTTCAGCATTCTGCGTTAAGCGCTTTAAGTTTCCTGATGAGAATACCGCTTGAGAAAGTTCAGAAACATCACTCACAGAGATCTGTTTACCTCCTTCTAAGAACGCGCCCTGACCTTTCACTGCATAAATACGCTCACCACCGTTGAAGCATGGCGCCGTTGAAACACCTAATACCACTTCACCTTTGTACATTAAAGCAATTTGGCATGAGAAGAAAGGACGTCTTCTTACAAATGCTTTTGTGCCATCAATCGGGTCAATCAACCAGATGAAGTCTGAAGTCATATTCTTCTGACCGCTCTCTTCCCCAAAGAAACCATGATCCGGAAAAGCCTTAGAAATGTGTTCATAAATCGCCTTCTCAACCGCGATATCAACTTCCGTTACCGGCGTTGCATCTGCTTTGATCTCAATTTTAAACGCATTTTCATCATACGCCGTTGCGATGAGTTTTCTTGCGATTTCTGAGGCTTCCAGCGCACAATCTAAATACTTTTGCATATCCATATCTATTTACCATTCTCTTTGTATGTCACAGTGACAAATAATTAATTACATCTCGTGATTACAGCTACATTGAAAAACAGATGATCGGAAATTCCGATCATCTGTCTTGTTTTAACGGTTACCGCTATTTTTTTAACATTGGGAAGCCCAATTTCTCTCTTGACTCATAGTAGCTCTTCGCAACCATTCCCGCCATTTTACGAACCCGTAAGATATATCCCTGACGCTCCGTTACTGAGATCGCTTTACGCGCATCAAGGAGGTTAAAGGCATGCGAGGCTTTTAAAACTTTCTCATACGCAGGAAGTGCAAGATCTGCTTCTAAAAGTCGTTCGACTTCTTTCTCGTAGAAGTTAAATGACGTGAGAAGGAAATCGACATCCGCATGTGAGAAGTTGTAATGCGATTGTTCTACCTCATTTTGATGGAAGACATCGCCATAAGTGATCGTTCCAAAAGGTCCTTCTGACCATACAAGATCATAGACGCTCTCAACTTCTTGCACATACATCGCAAAACGCTCGAGTCCATAAGTAATCTCGCCTAACACAGGCTTACATTCGATACCGCCCGCTTGCTGGAAGTAAGTGAACTGCGTGACTTCCATCCCATTAAGCCAAACTTCCCAACCTAAGCCCCACGCGCCAAGCGTTGGTGATTCCCAGTCATCTTCTACAAAACGGATATCATGTTTTGTCGTATCAATGCCGAGTGCTTCAAGCGAACCTAAATAGAGCTCTTGCATGTTCTCTGGCGATGGTTTGATCGCAACTTGGAACTGATAGTAATGTTGTAAACGGTTTGGGTTCTCACCATAACGACCATCGGTTGGTCTTCTTGATGGCTGAACATACGCCGCAGCCCATGGCTCTGGCCCGAGCGCACGGAGGAAGGTAGCGGTGTGGAATGTTCCCGCCCCTACTTCAATATCGTAAGGCTGTAAAACTGCACATCCTTGCTCTGCCCAGTAGGTTTGCAAGGTGAAAATCATCTCTTGGAAGGTCATTTTTTTCATGTCGGTTTCTTTATCTCATTTCTCTATCGACGAATTCTTGAATATTGCTTCAATCTTTAAATTCTGTAGTCTTAAATGCATGATGACGTCTCATAACATTGCATAATCTATTTTAATATCTTGTAATATTTGAGGATTCCGCGATTACTTATCGATAAAGTAATCGCCTAGTTCCTCGCTTCGAAAGCATTATATCGCATCCGGACATTTGGCGTCTGCTAGGATTCCTTTTCAGGCTCATCTACCTTATCCAGCATCGCTTCATCTCGCAAAATCTCTTGACGAACACGCTCCACAGGAAGAATCTCTCCCTCTCTAAAGCGATGTTCTCTTTGCGGTACAGGAATTTCAATATTATTCTCACGCAGCGCCGTATCAATAGCCCACATATACGCAGCGCGAATCCCATTAGGTCGTTTTACCGCACGCGAAGTAAGCCATACGACTAACTCAAACTCATAGTAGTAATCTTTAAAGTCTGTCAACCATACCGCGGGGTTTCTACCAGGAATCCCTTTTAAGGTATGCGGTAATGCTTCGGCAGCCGCTAAAACCGCCTCACGCACAAGCTCTTTATCCGTGCCATAAGCCACTCTGAACTGATAACGCATTCTGCGCTGAGGCTCTTTGAGCGTCCAGTTAAGCATCTTGGTATTGATAAACTCAGAGTTCGGAATCACGATGTCCACGTTATCATTATCCGTAATAATGGTCGCACGGACATTGATCTCTTTTACTTCACCCCAGAGCGGTTTACCATTTTTCTGATCTTGCAACTCAATGAAGTCACCCACTTTAATCGAGCGCTCAAAGAGAAGGATTAATCCCGAAACAAAGTTATTAACAATCGATTGTAACCCGAACCCGAGTCCAATTGCCAAGGCCCCGGCAACTAATGCAAAGTTGGTAAAATCAATCCCAACAGCCGTTAAACCATAAAGGAATCCAAAGAGAATAATCGCATAATAGGTTAAGCGCCCCGCAAGATAATAGGCCGGAAGCTTATCATCACCCCGCTTGTTTCCCATTCTGTTAAAGAGTCTATTAAGCCAGAAAGCAATCCACCAACAGACCAATACAATCATTAAGAATTGCGCAAAACTAAACGCGGTTACCGGCGTTTCACCCACCGTAAAGAGGGGCGTTCTGATCAACTGCTTCACATTACGCCAAGCATAACTCAAGCTACTTTTAGTGCGGTTAATCGTATTGAGTAATACACCTTGGTATTTCAGAAGCTGATTTTCTAAAATCCGCCCCATAAACTCACTATCCGCAATTTCTGTCTGCAGCTTTTGTAATAAGACGGAAGTTTCTTGAATTAACGTTAATCGATCATTTGCAATGCCGGCAAGGAAGCTATTTTCATTAACGCCACCGCTCATCTCAATATCTGCTAAAAGGGAGTTTGTATAACTTCGCTCAACTTCATTCTGGTTGAACCAATCTTTTGCTTTCTGACGCACCTCAATCAGGGCACGTAATCTCTCTGCATAATTTTTTTGAATACGCTCAACATCAACGCCCTCCTCTTGAGAAAGAATGGCTAATGTGTCACGCTCATTTTCGTACATGTCCAAGCGCACTTCTAAGATCGCGACATTGATTTTTTCTTTTGCCACTCGCTGACTACGCAATCTAGCAACCGCTTGATCTTCGACGGTCTCATCTGGCAATAAGAGTAGCTGCGACTGCTCACGTAGGAGTTTGGTGTTTGCTTCTTGTAAACGAACCGTCGTATTACTAATCCGCTCATCAAGATCCTCAAGCTCTTCATCCATAAAGGTCAGACGACTAATCGCCCCACTTTTGGCATCTTGTATCTCTCGTGATTCTATCTCAAGAAGCGAAAGACTCTCTTTGAGCAATCTTAATCGCTCGTTAATCAGCGCATATTCTGTCTGTAATGTGATGGCTTGAAGCGCCGCTAAATAACGTTCTGGCGTATCTTCTTGCGTCTCAAGATAGCGTACAAATTGATTACCGACTTGTCGTGAGAGATCTCTTGCTTGTACATCTTGGTCGCGAATATCTTCTCGCGTACTCACAAGCTCGGTACTAAGCTCTCTCTCGCGATGAATAATAGCAAGGAGCTCCCCAATGTTATAAGCATCTTTTAGGACGAGCTTGGGGCTCTTTCTGGTGACGCGCTTCTCTTTTAATGCAACATAGGCAAAGAAGTTCGCACTGATATGCGAAATTTTAGGAAGCTCGCGTTTATAAATGGTTTCTGGCAAAAGAGAGGATTCGATTTCAATATACTCTAAAAAATCAATTACGCCTTGACGCAGTGCGCCGACCTTTTTGCTCTCAAAATAACTCCACCAAGAACTGGTGAGCGTCATGGGATCTGGCAGTGTGAGCTCTTCTTTCTCACTCTTTTCCGTCCCCCCCAATCCATTTTGCAAAATAGAGCCGATAGGATGAACCTGAGAGAAAGCGATACTAACGCTCATAAACAGCATTAAAATCAGCGTTAAACCTCGCTTTGTATTGCTCACAGGCACCTCTTTGTTTGTTAAGAAAACGATAAAAAATGATGATTGTTAATCATATCACTCTTAGGGCTAATATTATTGCATATAGCGCCCACTCAATCTAGAATATGAGACCGAATTATTAATTATTTTAAGGAAAAATTTGTGTCCGATAAAATAACCAAAAATCAAAGCATTGAAGCAAAGCTCCAAATGTTAACGAAAATTATTGAAGCCCTTGAAAGCGACGAACTTCCCCTCGAAGAATCTCTCCAAAAATTTGAGGAAGGAATCGCCCTCACAAAAGCATGCCAAGAGAGTTTAGAGGCTTCTGAAAAACGCATTGCGCAACTTCTCACAAAAGAATAAAGGAGTATTCATCATCATGCTTACCGCTTGGTTTACCGATCAGCTACAAGCCTTCGAGAGCGCCTTTAAAGTAAAGCTCGAGAACATTGACGCCCCCGCTCGCCTAAAAGAGGCGATTCTCTATAGCACACTTAATGGTGGCAAACGTCTCCGTGCCCTACTCACTTTAGCGAGCGGCGAACTTTGTGGCGTTAAAAGAGAAACACTCTTTCCTATCGCTGCAGCGATTGAAGCGATTCATGCTTATTCCCTGATTCATGATGATCTTCCGGCAATGGATGATGATGATTTTAGACGCGGCAAGCCAACTTGTCATAAAGCCTTTGATGAAGCCACCGCGATCTTAGCGGGGGACGCGCTCTTAACCTATAGCTTTGAGCTCCTGAGCAATATCACAACACTAGATGCTGAAAAAAAGCTCGCAATTATCCAGCTCTATAGCCATGCCGCAGGCACATCTGGCATGGTTGGGGGTCAGTTTATTGACCTTGAATCAGAACATTGCCAGATCTCTTTGCACCAATTAGAGACCATTCACCGTAAAAAAACCGGCGCACTCATAAAAGCCGCGATTCTTGCAGGGGCAATTGCCGGCAATGCAGATCAAGCGACTTATGATAAACTATCCATCTATGCAGATAATATCGGTCTTGCGTTCCAAATTAAAGATGACATCTTAGATGTTACAGGAACACAGGAAGAGCTCGGTAAAATGCCGGGGAGTGATCTATTACAGGAAAAATCGACCTATATTTCTCTGCTCGGACTCGATGCTTCCGTTGTAAAACTCGAAGCATTAACGTCTGAAGCCATTGAGTTACTCTCTCCTTTCGGCGAAAAAGCCGCACCACTGATAGATCTAGCGCTCTACATCCAAACGCGAAATCATTAAGGTTTGATTATGAATCCAACGCCCCTACTTGATCAGATCGAGTCACCGCTTGATCTTAAAAACTTAACCACAAATGAACTGATCAATGTCTCATCTGAGTTAAGACAATTTTTGATTGATAGCGTTCTCGATTCGGGCGGTCACTTTGCGTCAGGCCTTGGCGTCGTTGAATTAACGGTCGCGCTACATCACGTTTTTAATACACCACATGATAAAATCATTTGGGATGTAGGCCATCAAGCTTATCCGCATAAAATCCTCACAGGTCGTAAGAATAGCATTCATACGATCCGTCAAAAAGAAGGGCTAGGACCATTCCCTTCTATCTTTGAAAATGAACACGATGCCTTTGGTGTTGGTCACTCTTCCACCTCCATTAGTGCTGCGCTTGGTATGGCGATTGGCGCAAAGCATCATCATGACCATGAGCAACAGCTCATTGCAGTTATTGGGGATGGCGCACTAACAGCAGGACAAGCATTTGAGGCGCTTAATCATGGGGGCGATTTGAAAGCAAATATGCTCGTGATTTTGAACGACAATAATATGTCGATCTCTCCGAATGTCGGCGCTTTAAGCTCAATGCTTACCCGAACGCTCTCAAACCCTTCACTCCAATCTATCCGTGAAAGTGGCGCGAAGATTTTAGAGCATCTGCCCTTCCCGCATGCACGCGATATCGCTAAAAAAGCAGAAACGCGTGTGAAGAGTGCGATGGCAGAAAAGAGTATTATCTTTGAAGAGTTTGATTTCCAATACTTTGGGCCCATTGATGGTCATGATTTACCAACGCTCATCACGACCTTAAAAAACCTCAAACAAAAGTCCGGACCAAAGCTGCTACATATCACGACTAAAAAAGGGAAAGGCTACGCCAAAGCAGAAGCGGAACCTGTGAAATTCCACGCGGTATCCGCCGCTAAAAAGAGCCCCGCTCCTTTAGTAGAACCCAAAAAAGCGCCGAGCTTAACGTACACGCAAGTATTCTCAAAATGGCTTTGCGAAATGGCAGAGACAGAATCTGATCTTATGGCCATTACCCCGGCAATGTGTGAAGGCTCTGGGCTTGTCGAGTTTAGTCGCCGCTTTCCAAATCGATTCTTTGATACTGCCATTGCCGAGCAACACGCGGTAACGCTAGGTGCAGGAATGGCGCTCGGCAAACTCAAACCTGTTGTGGCAATCTACTCTACATTCTTACAACGCGCATATGATCAGTTGATTCATGATGTTGCGATTCAAAATCTCGACGTCACTTTTGCCATTGATAGAGCCGGCATTGTTGGACCAGATGGCGCAACACATGCAGGGACATTCGACCTCGCATTCTTACGCACAATTCCTAATATGGTGATTATGGCGCCCTCTGACGAGGTGGAATGCTTTAAAATGTTAACAACCGGTTATCATTATCAAGGTCCTGTAGCGATTCGTTACCCTCGCGGTAAAGGAACCGGCGCTTGTGTTGATTCAACCGCGATTACAGATACCATTCCCTTTGGGAAGAGCCATGTTATTCAGGAAGGAAAAACATTATTAGTCATTAATGTCGGTCCACTAATCACAAGTGCTCGCGCAGTGGCGGATCATTTTGGGGCAACGCTACTCGATCTTCGTTTTGTAAAACCACTGGATCGCGAAACGCTTATCTCTCTTGCAACAACTCATAGCGCGATTATTACGCTAGAAGATGGAGCCATTATGGGTGGCGCGGGCTCTGCTGTCAGTGAGCTCCTCAATGAAGAAGGCATCTACTTACCGATCAAACATTTCGGTATCAAAGATTACTATCCACAACATGGAGAGCGAGAAGAAATCCTTGCAGACTACGGTTTAACGCCGGAGAATATGATCCTTGAAACAACGCAGTTTCTGGAGAAAGTACATCCGCAACAATAATACTTAAAGAGTCATATCTAAAGCTATGATCGAACTTGCCAATTGTAGGTGCTCATCATCCGCTTAAAAAGATATGCACAAAAAAACCTTCAATCCTGTGGACAACTTTTTCCACGAGTGATTGAAGGTTTTTTTATTAAGCAAGCAACTTATGTTGATCGACTAAGCAATCACGCTCGTTAATACTTTAATCTGCTCAGCGGTGATCTGCTTAATACCAATCTCTGCAAGATCAAGCATCGAAAGAAGCTCACGCTTATCAAATGCTGCTTGCTCTGCTGTTGCTTGTACTTCAATGATTTTGCCTTCACTGGTCATAATCACGTTCATATCCGTATCGGCATTACTATCTTCATCATAATCAAGATCAAGCACTGGCGTTCCTTGATAAATCCCGACTGAGATCGCTGCAATTTGACTGGTAAGGGGCGACTTTGGTAATGCGCCTGATTCTACCAATTTATGCAGTGCAATCACCAATGCAATATAAGCCCCCGAGATAGACGCCGTTCTTGTCCCCCCATCTGCTTGTAACACATCACAGTCAATCGTGATTGTTCTCTCTCCGAGAAGTTCTAAATCAATCGCAGCACGAAGCGAACGACCAATGAGGCGTTGAATTTCGAGGGTTCTACCGCTCTGTTTACCACGCGCAGCTTCACGATTAGATCTTGTATGGGTTGAGCCCGGAAGCATACCATATTCAGCCGTTACCCAGCCTTTTCCAGCGCCACGTAAGAATGATGGTACACGCTCTTCAACAGAAGCGGTACAGAGGACCTTTGTATTACCAAATACTGCTAAAACAGAGCCAGCAGCATGCATTGTAAAGTTAGGAATAAATTGTAATGTGCGCATCTCATCTGCGGCTCTTTTGGAGGGTCTCATCGTCTCTTCTCTCTTATTTAAGTAGTGATATGTAATATTCGGTTTAATATTGGCTTAGTTATAGGCTAAGTATGGGTTAATGAGGCTTTGTAACTGGCTTTTGCAAGTAAAGCCTCATCTTCTGAATCCCCCAGATACAAAAACGCCCGTTTTAATACGGGCGCCTTTTCTAGTCCAAGACTAGCGCTCTTGTAAGAGCTATAAATTTTATTGCGAATAGATAGAGTATCTATTGAGCTTCTTTAGATTTAAGGTGTCGCGCACTATAGCAATGTAGAAAATTGGGATCAATGTTCTTTACTGTGATAGCGTCGCTCTCTGCCCGTAAGGGAGAGCTCGTGTTGGTAGTGCTCTATGCTATTACGCGAATAGAAGACTATTTACCACGATAGACAATACGGCCTTTTGATAAGTCGTAAGGTGTTAATTCTACTTTAACTCTATCACCCATAAGAATGCGGATGTAGTTCTTACGCATCTTACCGGAAATATGAGCAGTGATAACGTGACCGTTATCTAACTCTACTCTAAATTGTGTATAAGGAAGGGTCTCTGTGACCGTGCCTTCCATTTCAATATGATCTTCTTTTGACATAGAACTCTTCAAGTAATGATGTATATATATGTTGGTCGGGACAGCAGGATTTGAACCTGCGACCCCTTGCACCCCATGCAAGTGCGCTACCAGGCTGCGCCATGCCCCGACAAAATGAGGTTTAAATATTAGCAAATAAAAAGCTAAATGACAAGAGACTTCATCCTAACAGTCATTTAGCCCAGATTGTGCTAAGTCACTTATTTAGAGGATATTTGTGGTTGCATATTCTCAAAACTTGAGAAGATCGCTCCATCTTTCTCTTCTGTGACTGTTGCCGCTCTTTCTACTTCAGCACCGCCCCCTAATGCCGCATAGAGCATCACATCATTGATGTGCTTATTAAAGTGTGTTGTTAATAATGCTTGGCGTGAACTAAAGAGGGTTCTCTGTGCATCTAACACATCAAGATAACTCGCAATTCCATTTGTATAGAGCAAGTTTGCTAAACGTAATTGCTCTGAAGTCGTTGCAACTAAGTTCTCTTGTGCACGCAGTTGGTCTGCCAACGGCTTTTTAGAAACAAGTCCATCTGATACTTCTTGGAATGCTGTCTGAATCGCTTTTTCATAATTCACAACAGCCATATTTTGACGAACATAAGAGAGATCTAAGTTCTGTTTAATCTTACCCCAGTTAAAGATCGGGATAGAGATTGAAGGGTTAAAGGTCCAACCACTATGACCGCCCTTAAAGAGATCTGAAAGATCTCCCGATGCTTGTCCTACGGTTGTAGTAAGACTAATACTTGGGAAGAATGCCGCTCTTGCTGCGCCAATATTGGCATTCGCGGCTAAGAGTGTATATTCAGCTTCCATAACGTCAGGACGTACCAGTAAAATTTGTGAAGGAAGCCCCACAGGAAGATCTTGTACAAAGTGATTAGTTCTTAAAGGTAGACCTTTAGGAAGATCTGTCGCGACCGTACCCACTAATGTGTAAAGTGCATTACGCGCTTTACCTAGCTGGCCTTCAATATTCGCAACCTGTGCTTGTGCCGAGAAGACTTGTCCACGTGCTTGCGAGAGATCTAAATCGTTCGCAATACCGGCATTCACTTGCTGCTGTACAAGATTATAAGAAGATCTATTCGAGTTCAGTGTCTCTTTAGCAACACGAAGCTGCTCTTCTGCTAATACTTCTGCAAGATAGCCTCGTGCAACGCCGGAGATAATACTAATATGCGCGGCTCTTTGCCCCTCTTCCGAAGCAAGATACTGACTAAACGCCGCATCACTCATTGAAGCTGCTTTACCAAAGAAGTCGAGCTCGAAGCTACTGACGCCCACATTAATAGAGGCTTGTTCTGAGATTCGATCTCTACCAGGGAGAGTGTTCTCTCGCCCTGCTTTATTTCTTGAATAACCACCGCCGGCATTAATCCCTGGGAGTCGCTCAGAGATCGTAATTCCGTACGCAATTCTGGCTGCTTCTAGATTTAACGTCGCTAATTTAAGATCTCTATTATTTTCAAGAGAGAGTGCGATCAAACGCTTTAAGCGAGGATCTTTGAAATACTGTTCCCAACTGATTTCATAAGCAAATGTTTGATCAGCTAAGTTCCCTGTTGTTGCCGTAGATGATGCCGGGAATGTGTCAATGACAGGCAGTGCTGGGCGGTTATATTCTGGCGCCAATGAGCACGCAGCTAAAACAAATGGCACGCTGATGTATAACAATTTCTTTTTCATAACCAGTGATTAACCTCTGAGAAGTTTACAACAATATTCAATGTTCAACGAAACCTAACGCAAAGCCGTGAAAATAGAATGCATTAGATTTCTTAACGATAACTTGTGGCATATTGTATCAATCGACAACAATGTTGTCATCATTTTAAATTTTGCCAAAACCGTAAAAATGCTTTTGCCAATAAGGCGTATCAAAACGCGCGATCTCAACACGCTTTCCAGAGCTTGGTGCATGAATCATTTTATTATCACCAATATAGATTCCCGCATGTGAAATACGTTTCCCGCCAATCACAAAAAAGACAAGATCTCCGGGCTCAGGGCTCTCAGTGCGCTCGGCAAACTGATACTGACTTCCGGTAGTTCTAGGTAATTCAACGCCGGCATTTTCATACGCATATTGAATAAGACCGCTACAATCAAATCCACGGGAAGGCTCTCTTCCCCCAAACAGATACGGTCTTCCGATCTGCTCTTTTGCGAAGTAAATCGCAGAATATTTAGTACCGACCAGATGTTCATCCGTAACATCGGCAGCCGCTAGCGAACTCAGCGCTAAAAAGGTCATCAAGAAAAAACTTTGCAACTTCAGCATTCAGCAATTCCCCTCATTTCATCCATGAAAGTATGTTAAACAGTGTATTGTCGATTGTGGGCAAATAAATTCATCGATATTTCAGGCGTATAATAGACATTTTTGCTATAATTCAGCCCTCGATAAATATCGCTTATTTCATCAAGGATCTTACCTATGCCACAACATTTAGATAATAAAATATTAATTGTACACGCAAACCAGCAAGATGCTCAAAAAATTGCGCGTTTGCTACGCGATTCGGAGTTCTACTCTGAGGTTATTACCCTTAAAGACCTCAAAGCATCTTTAGATGTTCTTCCTCCACAGGCGATTCTTTCAGATACTCCCGATGAGATCCAAGCAGTCCTCAATGAATCTGGTCACGCTATTCCAGTATTCACGCTTGATGATGCGACTCAAAAAGAGATGGTCATTGAGTTTGCAAATCACAATGGCATTAAACCTGTATGGAACATGGCAGCATTTATCGAACACCATACAAAAGCAATTCAAAATAGCGTTCAAAAAGATGAAGTCATCCTTGGTCTTTCAGGCGGTGTTGACTCATCTGTTGTTGCAGCACTCATTCATAAAGCAATTGGCGCTCAATTAACATGTGTATTTGTAGATACCGGTCTTCTTCGTCTTAACGAAGGCGATAAAGTGATGAAAACATTTGCGGAAAACATGGGGATTCATATCATCCGTGTTGATGCAGAAGCACGTTTCTTAGAAGCTCTTAAAGGCGAGAATGATCCTGAGAAAAAACGCAAAATCATCGGCGAACTCTTTGTAAGAATCTTCGAAGAAGAATCCAACAAATTGCCAAACGCAAAATGGTTGGCACAAGGCACGATCTACCCAGATATCTTGGAATCACTCAATACAAAAGATGGCGTCGCTGTAAAATCACATCATAACGTGGGCGGCTTACCAAAAGATATGAACCTCAAGCTTCTTGAGCCCATCAGCTCGCTCTTCAAACATGAAGTACGCGCCCTTGGTGTTGAGCTTGGTCTTCCTCGTGGCATGGTTTACCGTCATCCGTTCCCAGGACCGGGTCTTGGCGTTCGTATCTTAGGCGAAATTAAAAAAGAGTATGCAGACATCCTTCGTTACGCGGATGACATCTTCATTGAAGAGCTTATCAAAGCAGATCTTTATGATAAAACCTCGCAAGCATTCGCTGTATTCGTACCAGTGAAATCAGTTGGCGTTCAAGATGATAAACGCGTCTATGACTATGTCATTGCGCTTCGTGCAATCGAGACTATCGACTTCATGACAGCAAGAGCAGCGCACCTTCCATGGGAATTCATCGAGCATGTATCAAACCGTATTATTCGCGAAGTTAACGGCGTATCACGCGTGACTTACGACATCTCGAACAAACCACCAGCAACAATTGAGTGGGAATAATCTTTCGATAGATATTCACGAATACATTAAAGCCCGCGAAAGCGGGCTTTTTTTTATAAAATTATTAAATACGATTACTAGATGCTAACAATCATATTAACCGATCTTCAATGCCATCAAGCAATGTTCAACCGAGCGTTTTGATGTCTCATCATACATTCTCAGTTCATCGATCACTGATGCACCTAAGGCTTCTTCAAATTGTGCTTGGCTGGATAAGCCATCGTATTCTGCTTGGCTCCCTTCACCGAGATTAGATTGAAAAATGCCGGCGGCACTAACAGGGAGGAAGTCTTCATAAACAATCGGTTCAAAAATGATAGCACCTTCTGCGATTAAGGAATCCAATGTACTCTCTGCCCCAAAATTGCCGGCATTTTTTAAGCCACTTGCCGTTGGGTAATACGCAAAATAGGCTAAACCTTGATCGTGTAAGGATTGATAGCTATCGGGGAATGCCGCGAAATGCTTCTCTAGCACAGCATAATAACGCCCGGCGCTCTCCTCATTTGCTGGTCCGCCCATCTCTTTACGCGTCTTACTGAGTAATTCATCGTAGAGCGCACGTCCTTTTGGCGTTAAAGCAACTCCACGCTGCTCAATCTCCCCAAAACGCGCCGTATGATTGCCCATTTTCCCGGCATTCATCTGATCTTTAAAGCGAACGCTTTCAGAGAGCGCTTTAAAACTCGTTTGTCTCAAAAGAATCGGGCATTGTCTGCTCGGAGGGCCTTCAATCACCGCTTTAGGGGTAATCCCTCGCCATGGCATCAAGGCTTGTACTTTATCGATATCGAGCGTTCTTGGCGTTAAATGGTTAATGTGTGGCCCTTTAAATGCAACAACATCCGCGATGAGGCGATGCTCATGATGCAACACTTCATACTGCTCACTCGTTACCGTTGAATCAACGTGCCAGCTAAATGTTTTTAATACCGCATCGACAAAGAGCGATGCATCTTTCTCCGTTAATCCGCCCTCTGTTTCGCTCTTTTCAATCAATCGAATCGCATCATCACTAAAGATATTTCGCGCTTCTAAAATCTCAGCCGCTTCCTCTCTTAAAACAGGATCCTCTATTAATTCAAGACGAAGTAACGAGGTAAAGACGCGAAAGGGACTCACCTTTAACGAGGATTCATGAACCGCTCTAAATGCCGTAGAATGAACAGGAACGCCGGCAGGTGCAAGATCATAATATCCCACAGGACTCATTCCCATGACCGCAAATAGTCGGCGCATCATATAGAGCTCATCTGCGGTTCCTAAACGAATAGCGCCATGACGCTCTTCATCTAATCTTGCGAGTTCATCCGTCTGTTTAAGCTGCGCCGCAAGCGCCGGTTGGGCTTTTAATGTTTCGCTGTTCACATCTGCAACGAGCGTCATTAAATCACCATAAAGTGGGACTTCTTTCTGATACATCGCAGACATTGCCGCTGAAAAATTTGCACGAATTAAATCCGGTAAAATAAAGGTGTTTGGCATGTTGATTCTCCTCCAAGCTCAAGCTTGATAGTTTTATTTATTATTATCGACTGCATCCAAATCTCAACTGATGATCTCTTGATCATTGCTGATATATAGCGGAGATTTGGCGCAGGTTCAATCTATATAGGTTCAATCTATATTCATAATTGTGTCGCTGAATGCTAGTTATGATTAGCGACCGCTTGTAAACATTCCCCAAGGATCGTAAGCCCCTCATCTAATAAAGCGGGTTCGATCGTCAGCGGTGCGAGCAAGCGGATGATGCTACGATATTTGCCACTAGGCATTAACAGTAATCCTCGCTCTCTTGCAAGGGTTAATACTTGTGTTAGTTCTGCCGTTCCCGGCATTCCTTCTGGCGTGAGCAGTTCGATCCCACGCATCGCACCTACGCCCGTTAATTTCCCGACAATCGATAAATTCATCGATTTCCACTTGGCATAATGCACCTCAACCATCTGGGCATATTGCGCACCCCAAACAGGCAGATGTTTCTCATCTTGCATCACATCAATAGTGGCTAAAGCAGCAGCACAGGCAACAGGATTGCCGGAGAATGTCCCTCCTAAACTTCCTTTAGGAAGATTGTTGAGGTATTTTTCACGTCCCATCACCGCCCCTAATGGCAAACCGCCGGCGATACTTTTAGCAAGGAGCAATAAATCAGGCTCAACGCCGAGTTGTTCAAATCCGAAACGCTTGCCCGTTCGACCAAAACCAGATTGAATCTCATCAAATACCAGTAAAATTCCGTGTTCATCACAAAATGCACGTAAGTAGCGCGCAAATTCAGGATCTAAAAACTGAAATCCCCCATCGCCCTGAACGGGTTCAACAATAATACATGCCAGCTCTTTTGCATCGATCTCCACTGCCATCAATCGATCTAATGCCGCAATCGCTTCCTGACAACTAACATCTCCATCAATACTCGGAAAGGGAATATGGTAAACCGGTCCCGGCAGTGCGCCGATTCCTTGTTTATAAGGCGCAACTTTTCCATTCAAATTTAAGGCGGCTAAGGTTCTGCCATGAAAGGCATTATCAAAAGCAACAACGCCCGTTCGCTTTGTTTGAAAGCGGGCAATCTTCAACGCGTTTTCTGTCGCTTCCGCCCCACAGTTCGTCAACATGCCCATCATAGGTTCACGCGTAGGAATAAAGTCAGAGAGCGCCTGCATCAACGCTTCATAAGGTCGATGAGGAACCGCATTAAAAGCATAATGCGTGAGCTTTTGCGTTTGATCGATCACAGCAGCGACAATCTCAGGATGGCAATGTCCTAAATTTAAGACACCAATTCCCCCAATAAAATCGATATAAGATCGCCCCTCTTCATCCCATACAGTCGCATTCTTACCATGCGAAAGAACCAACGGATGGACAATCGATAAAGCAGACGTCACGCGAGATTGAGTCATAAATAAAGCTCCTTATAGTGCGCCCCATTGATATCAATAGAATCACGGGACGTGATCTGATGTTAGTATCGCCAAACGCCCTCTTTTAACGCTCGCCGGCAATTTATATCAAAGCAAAACCACTCAGGATGTACAAAGGAAAAAAATTGAGGAGGTAATTCCTTTTTTTCTACCGCCTCAATAACTCCGGCAATTGTCACGAACTCTCTCAAATGACAAACCTTATAACCATAAAAAAACGCCATCAATTTATGATGGCGTTTTGCATGAAACGTGGCGGGGAGTGAAATCCCGCGTTAATAATCTTATACTAAATCTACTGCCGGGAAATCAATCGCTGGATCAACAATATTATTAACCCAATTCGTGAAACTATTCATTGCCGTAAATAATGTAATTTGCACGATTTCTGCTTCCGTAATGCCGGCATTTTTTGCCGCCGCCAACGTTTCAGCGGAGACCTTTCCACGATTTCTCACGATTTCCAAAGCAACATTAATAATCGCTTGGTCTTTTGGATCATCGCTCAACCCTTTTTGGGCTTGTACACATGCCTCTTTCGTCAATCCTGCCATCTTTGTCGCTGAGAAAGTATGACCACTAACGCAGTAGTGACAGCCATTTTCATTCCCTACCGCAAGCGCGATAAGCTCTTGTGCTTTTTTAGAGAGTGATGTGAGTTTAACCGCATTTTCTTGCATGGCTAAAAAGGCCGTTAAGCTTGCGCCATCAATTCCCAGTGCCCCGAAGAAGTTTGGAACCATGCCATATTTAGCTTTTACACCCGCTAAAATTGGCTTCGCTAATTCATCGGCATTGTCTGGAGTCACTAATTTAAAATCATACATGTTTTATTCCCTCTGCTGCTGTTTTGCAGTCTGCTTTCTTATCTGTTTTAGAACAATCGATCTGAGGTCTCATAACCGTTCTTTATCACACCATGATGAAAAACAATCTGACCGCATTATTTAAGACCGATTACCACCAATGATACGTATCATAACTTACAATATAGATTATAACAATATATAAGATAGTTAATCGTGCGATCTTCGTCATAAAAGTCGAATTGAGCCTTTTAGGATAAAAGCATGCCGGAATAATGGGGTTTATTTTGTATAATTTATGGGCTTTCTTGCCAGAAGTGAATTGAGCGCATTAGGGGAAGCGTGTATGATAAAAGATAGTTATCAAGCAAATCTGCGTTTTGGCAGATTGTATTAACCTTAGGAGAGAGTAATTTATGCGTATCGTCCTGCTTGGCGCACCTGGATCTGGGAAAGGAACCCAGGCCGAAAATATTGTTAAAAAATTTGGAATCACGCACCTTTCAACAGGGGACATGCTCCGTGCTGAAGTGAGCGAAGGTACCCCACTTGGTCTTGAAGCTAAAAAAATCATGGATGAGGGTAAACTCGTTTCTGATGAAATCGTTCTTGGTATGGTTAAAAACCACATCTTAAAAGCTGAGAATGGCTTCTTATTAGACGGATTCCCAAGAAACATTAATCAGGCTGAGCAACTCGATAAGCTTCTTGATGAGATCAACATGCCCATTGAGAAAGTAATCAACTTCGATGTGCCTTTTGAAGTCATTAAAGAGCGTCTTAAATCACGTGGTCGTTCTGATGACAACGAAGAGACAATTCTCAAACGCCGTAAAGTGTTTGAAGAAGAGACATTCCCATTGATCGACTACTTTGTACTTCAAGGTAAGCTCAAAACTGTGAATGGCCATGGCGATATCAATGAAATCAGCCAAGAGATCTTCAAAGTGATTGATCCTTCACTCTAAGCACATCAATATTGAGCACCGTATCTTCATTAATATGTGTTCAATAACGTCTTTATAGACGATGATAAGAAGGCTACCGGCAATGCTCGTAGCCTTTTTTCCTATCATGGAGATTTTATGAAACGAAATTTAGTCTGGATTCTTAGCGTTATCCTCTTCATTACTGTCTTTGCCTACTTCGCGCACCCTCTCTTTATGCCCCCGAAGCAAGGCAATGTAAAAACAGAACCTTTCTGGATTGTTGAGTCGAGTCCTGATCGTTTAAGCGTCTTTACCTTAACGCTTAACGAATCTAAGCTTGAAGAGCTCGTTTTTGTATTAGGTAATCGCCTGAGCCTATCGATCTTTATTGATAAAGAGGGAAAACAATTAGAAGGCTATATACGCGAAACACATGTAGGAGGGATTACTGCAAGGATTCCTTTCACATTGCGCACAACCCCTGCACAACTCGAAGAGATTATGCCCCTCTTAACACCGAGTAAAAAATCAACCACTAAACGCACGATCTTTGAAATCCCCGAAGAATATCATCCGCGCTTTTATGACAATATTGTCGATACGATTGCCTTTATTCCAATGGCAGTAAGCCTTGATGATGCAGTCATTCGTGGACGCTTTGGTGATAATCCAACGATTCTCAAAGAAGAGAAGAATGGTGTAATTCATTATCTCTACCCTGAGAAAGGCATTGATATCTCACTCGATGCGACTGGTGAATTCCGTTCGATTGTGCAGTATGTAACACCTAATGAATTTGAAGAGCGCATTATGACACCGCTATTATTGAGCCAAGAAGCAGAAGAAACTGCACAATAATCGTATTATTCTAAATATTCTGTAGATCACAAAAGCGCCTTAAGTACGCTCTTAAGGCGCTTTTTCATGCTGTTTATTGATCAAATGGCGGCAATCTCAGCAATGCCGGCGAGTAGCTTCGAACTTTTTTCATTCCCTCAATATTACTTCTGCTGATGAAGGGCAATGATCTAAACCTTCGCTCTACTGCGTGATTTTATTAATGATGTAACTCGCAGCTAACATCCCCATTGTCGCGGTGACAGTAATGATTGAGCCGTATCCTTGGCAATTGAGCCCGCCACTCGCATTTTTCTTCGCTTGACTGTTCTCTTTACTAAACACAATCGGAACCCCTGCTTTTTTAGTGTGATCGGGGAAGTGATAATCTTTACGTAATAATGCCTTTAAACGTGCACATAACGGATCATGAAACGTTGCATTAAGATCATCAATCATCAGATCCTCTGCTTTCGTCTTCCCTCCGGCCGCACCCGTTGTAATAATCTTATAGCGATGACGCTTAGCATAAGCAATTAATGCCGCCTTCACACGAACTTCATCCATTGCATCCAAAATCCAGCTATTTTCACGGGGATGCGTTAAATATTCCGACAAATTCTCAATCGTCAGGAAATCCTCAACAAGAACTACCTCACAACGGTCATTAATCTCCATAATACGCGACTTCATCGCCTCAACCTTGGATTCCCCTACGGTAGAGCTTAACGCGTGTATTTGACGGTTAATATTACTCTCAGCAATATTATCAAGATCAATGAGGGTGAGTTTACCAATACCACTACGTGCTAAGGCTTCTACTGCCCAAGAACCAACGCCACCAATACCGATCACAACGACATGGCTCGCTTCTAGCTTCTGGAGTCCTGCTTCACCATAAAGACGGCTGAGCGTTGAAAATCGACGTTCATAATCTTGCTTCATTAATCGCTTGTTCCTTTTCAATTCGGCAAATCGTACGATGCCAATTCCTGATCTCTAATCCAATCTACCGGTTGCCCTAAAGACTTATTTTCCGGCCTGCTTTGAATGCGCTATTTTACACGCATAAAAAAAGAGGCACAATCAATGCGCCTCTCTTTCGTTGATTTGCCGGCATTTAATAATACCTGTAAATCAATGATCCTTGTAACTTACGCTAAACGCTCGTTTACTTTATCCCAGTTAATAAGCGCCCAGAAGTTTTCTAAGTAGTTAGGACGGCTATTACGGTAATCGATATAGTAAGCATGTTCCCAAACGTCACATGTTAAAAGTGGTGTTTGACCAGCTGTTAACGGTGTTGCTGCGTTTGAAGTTGAAGCAAGATCAATTGATCCATCAGCATTTTTCACTAACCATGCCCAACCTGCACCAAAGGTACCGACTGCACATTTATCAAAAGCTTCTTGGAATGCTTCGAAAGAACCCCATTTTTTATTGATCTCTTCAGCAATTTTACCAGTTGCTGCACCGCCGCCTTGTGGCTTGAGTGATTCCCAATAGAAAGTATGGTTCCAAACTTGCGCTGCGTTGTTGAACATTGGACCTGAAGATTTAAGAATGATCTCTTCAAGCGTTGCGTTCTCAAACTCAGTACCTTTAATAAGGGTATTTAAAGTATTTACATAAGTTTGATGATGTTTGCCGTAATGATATTCTAAAGTTTCTTTAGAGATATGTGGTGCAAGAGCATCGATTGCATAAGGTAATTTTGGTAATTCAAATGACATACGCTTCCTCCAGTCAAATACTGATTTAGATAAAAAGTTCCTACTCAATTTTAGGCTTTATCGTGATCTAACACAAGTTATACCCTTATTGTTTCAGTAACTCCGTATTTTCGCTTCACTTTTTCTTAAGGGGATTTCAATGAATCCTCTCTTAAAAAGAAAATAGCTTATTTTCCAGCTTGTCTCGCTTCGATCGTTTTAGAAATTTTATCTAAAACACCATTTACGTAACGATGACTTCCCTCTGCCCCAAATTGCTTCGCAAGTTCAACGGCTTCGTTGATGACAGATTTATAAGGAATATCTAATTGGCTTTGGAGCTCATAAGCCCCCAACCATAAGATTGCACGCTCAATCGGGTCAACTTGTTCGATATCACGATCTAAGAAAGGCGAGATAACATCGTTAAGCTCTGCTCTTTTTTGCGTGATGTTTTGTAATAATTCATGGAAATATTCGCTATTGGCTTCTGCGAACTTCTCATTATCGGCCATATTTGCACTGAGTTCACTTAAAGAGCTCTGCGCCATTTGCCACTGATAGAGTGCTTGAATTAAGAAAAATCTTGCTGATTTTCTTGATGCGATGAGTTTTCGTTTTGAAACAGACACGCTATTTTTCCTCTCGATTTTGAAATGAGAAAGCGCTCCACTAAAGGAGCGCTTCTTCGATTAGTCAATTAATCAACTGACTCGATCTATTTTGCAGCGTTACGACGCTCTTCATGATAAATAAGACCCGTTCCTGCAGGGATTAAGCGTCCCACAATAACGTTCTCTTTAAGACCACGGAGGTGATCTTTCAATCCACGAATCGAAGCATCAGTTAACACACGTGTTGTCTCCTGGAACGATGCCGCTGAGATGAAGCTGTCAGTTGCAAGAGATGCTTTCGTGATACCAAGAAGAACAGGCTGATAAGTTGCAGGAACTTTACCTTCTGCTTCTAAGCGCTCATTCTCTTCAAGCACTGATACATATTCAGCTTGCTCACCTTTGATGAACGTACTGTCATTTGCATCAAGAATCTCAACTTTACGAAGCATTTGACGAACAATAACTTCGATATGTTTATCAGAGATTTTAACCCCTTGTAAGCGATAAACGTCTTGAATCTCTTTTACGAGGTAAGCCGTTAACTCTTTAACACCAAGAAGACGAAGAATGTCGTGAGCACTTAACTCACCATCAACGATGATCTCACCCTTCTCAACCGTTTCCCCTTCAAACACGTTCACATGACGCCATTTTGGAATAAGCTCTTCATGTGCAATACCATCAGTATCAGTGATGATAAGACGTTGTTTGCTCATTGTTTCTCGACCGAAGCTCACGATACCTGTTTTTTCAGCAAGAATTGCTGCTTCTTTAGGACGTCTTGCTTCAAAGAGGTCAGCAACGCGTGGGAGACCCCCGGTAATATCACGTGTTTTCGATGATTCTTGTGGAATACGTGCAAGTGGATCACCCATTGATACAACGTCGCCATCATTTAAGTTAAGAATCGCCCCAACAGGAAGTGTATACATTGCTGTTACATCTGTTCCTGGAATGTTGAGTTCGTTACCCGCTTCATCCACAACACAGATAGAAGGACGTTTACCGCCTGTATTACGTTGTTTAGAGTCAAGAACGATAAGGTTCGAAAGACCTGTAATATCATCCGTTTGTTTCTGAACGTTGATGTTCTCTTCAAAGTCAACAAACTTAAGATGACCTGAAACTTCAACGATAACAGGAATTGTATGCGGATCCCATGTTGCTACGATATCACCTACTTCTACGCTACCACCTTCGTCAATAACGATAGTTGCCCCGTAAGGAACTTTATAGCGCTCACGGTTACGACCAAATTCATCCATGATGATGAGTTCGCCCGAACGAGAGATTGAAACAAGGTTGTTATCTTTGTTACGTACAGTTTTCATACGAACAAGTTTAAGAGTACCCTTCGTTTTAACCTGAACGTTAGAAACTGCTGCAGAACCTGATGCCGCTCCCCCGATATGGAACGTACGCATCGTTAACTGTGTACCTGGTTCCCCGATTGATTGTGCAGCGATAACGCCCACAGACTCACCTGGGTTAACAAGGTGACCACGACCAAGGTCGCGACCATAACATTTTGCACAAAGACCATGACGGTTCTTACAAGTAATTGCTGAACGAGCGATAAGCTCATCCACACCCTTCTCATCAAGAAGCTCAACAGCTGCTTCATCAAGAAGAGTTCCTGCTGGGAAGAGAACTTCTTCTGTTCCAGGAATATACACGTCTTGAGCAACAACAAGTCCTAATACGCGATCGCTCAATGGTTCAACAATATCCCCACCTTCTACGATTGGCGTCATAAGAAGACCATCTGTCGTACCACAATCTTCGCTCACAATCACTAAGTCTTGTGCAACGTCAACGAGACGACGGGTTAAGTAACCTGAGTTCGCTGTTTTAAGTGCGGTATCCGCAAGACCCTTACGAGCACCATGCGTTGATACGAAGTACTGAAGAACGTCTAGACCTTCACGGAAGTTTGCCGTGATTGGTGTTTCGATGATCGAACCATCTGGTTTCGCCATCAATCCACGCATCCCTGCAAGCTGACGAATCTGAGCGGCACTACCACGCGCTCCTGAGTCTGCCATCATGAAGATTGAGTTGAAGGAGATTTGATCCACTTCTTTGCCAGTCGTTTTATCAATTACACGATCTTTACCGAGGTTGCTCATCATTGTTTTCGCAACTTCTTCGTTCGTACGTGACCAAATATCGATCACTTTATTGTAACGCTCACCATTTGTTACAAGACCTTGTGAATACTGTAACTGAACTTCTTTTACTTCAGCTTCAGCACGTTCAATGATCTCTTCTTTTTGTGGTGGAATCACCATGTCTTCGTAACCAACAGATGATCCTGAACGCATTGCGTAGTAGAACCCTGTGTACATCAATTTATCTGCGAAGATAACTGTGTCTTTAAGGCCTAAACGACGATAGCAATGATTGATTAAGTTAGAGATCTCACGTTTTGTAAGAACTTTGTTAATCAATGCAAATGGTAAACCTTCAGGAAGAAGATCCGTTAAGAGGATACGACCCACTGTTGATTCAACACGGCGATATACTTCACCTTCATGTACTGCTTCTTCTTCAAACATTGAAATTGGAAGACGTACAGAAATTTTCGCATGAACATCAAGCTCTTTAAGCACGTATGCACGATGAACTTCCGCTGTATCTGTAAATACGCGACCTTCACCTTTAGCATTGATGCGCTCACGCGTCATGTAGTAAAGACCTAATACAACGTCCTGTGACGGAACAATAATCGGCTCACCGTTTGCAGGTGAAAGAATATTGTTTGAAGACATCATGAGTGCACGTGCTTCAAGTTGTGATTCGATCGATAATGGAACGTGAACCGCCATCTGGTCACCATCGAAGTCCGCGTTGAATGCGGTACAAACGAGCGGGTGAAGCTGAATCGCTTTACCTTCGATTAATACTGGTTCAAACGCTTGGATACCGAGTCTGTGAAGGGTCGGTGCACGGTTCAAGAGAATTGGATGCTCTGTGATCACGTGTTCAAGGATATCCCAAACTTCTGGTACTTCACGCTCAACCATACGTTTCGCTGCTTTGATCGTTGTTGCGATACCGCGTTGGATCAATTGAGAGAAGATGAATGGTTTGAAGAGCTCAAGCGCCATCTGTTTTGGTAAACCACACTGATGAAGACGAAGTGTTGGTCCAACCACGATTACAGAACGACCTGAGTAGTCAACACGCTTACCAAGAAGGTTTTGACGGAAACGACCTTGTTTACCCTTGATCATATCTGCAAGTGATTTAAGCGGACGCTTATTCGCACCTGAGATCGCACGACCACGACGGCCGTTATCAAGAAGTGAGTCTACTGACTCTTGAAGCATACGTTTTTCGTTACGAACAATAATGTCCGGTGCTTCAAGTTCAAGAAGACGGAGTAAACGGTTGTTACGGTTAATCACACGACGATAAAGGTCGTTAAGATCTGATGTCGCAAAACGACCACCATCAAGTGGAACGAGTGGACGTAAATCTGGTGGAAGAACCGGTAAATTTGTGAGGATCATCCACTCAGGTTTGTTACCTGACGCGATGAATGACTCAACGAGTTTAAGACGGTTTGAGAGACGCTTGAATTTTGTCTCTGAACGCGTTTCTTGAAGATCTTCACGTAATTGTGATGCTTCTTCTTCAAGATTGATCGCTTTAAGAAGTTCTAAAACAGCTTCAGCACCCATGCGCGCATCAAATTCATCGCCGTACTCTTCAATCGCATCTAAGAACTCTTCATCTGTTAATACTTGACCATGTTCAAACGGTGTTAAACCTGGTTCGATCACTACAAATGATTCGAAATAGAGGATTTTCTCGATATCACGAAGCGTCATATCAAGAAGTAAACCGATACGGCTTGGGAGTGATTTCAAGTACCAAATGTGCGCAACAGGTGACGCAAGACCGATATGGCCCATGCGCTCACGACGTACATTTGAAAGCGTTACTTCAACGCCACACTTCTCACACACAACACCACGGTGTTTAAGGCGCTTATATTTACCACATAAGCACTCGTAATCTTTTACTGGTCCGAAGATCTTTGCACAGAAAAGACCATCACGCTCTGGTTTAAAGGTTCGATAGTTAATTGTCTCTGGCTTTTTAACTTCACCATAAGACCAACTAAGAATTTTTTCAGGTGATGCAAGACCGATCTTGATCGCATCAAAACCACCTTTATCTTCATTCTTAAATAAATTTAATAAGTTCATTCGTTATCTTCCAATGTATATTTAAAGAAATGTCTCTATGAAACGGCAGGGAAAGGATGATTACTCATCATCCTCATTGCTGACCGTGTCAATATCGATACCCAGAGAACGGATCTCTTTAATCAGTACGTTAAAGGATTCAGGCATCCCTACTTCAATGTTATGCTCACCATTAACGATGTTTTTGTACACTGCTGTACGTCCTGCAACGTCATCTGATTTAACTGTTAACATCTCTTGTAGTGTATATGCCGCACCATAAGCTTCAAGTGCCCACACTTCCATCTCTCCGAAACGTTGTCCCCCGAACTGTGCTTTACCACCAAGTGGTTGCTGTGTTACGAGTGAGTAAGGACCAGTAGAACGAGCATGCATTTTGTCATCCACTAAGTGGTTAAGTTTAAGCATGTACATGAAGCCAACTGTTACAGGTCTGTCAAATGCATCCCCAGTACGACCATCATATAATCTAATTTGTCCTGATTCAGGGAGATCTGCTAAGCGAAGCATACGACGCATTTCATCTTCCGATGCACCATCGAATACTGGGCTAGCCATTGGAACCCCTTTTCTTAAGTTACCGCAGAGCTCAAAGACTTCTTCATCACTGAATGATTGCACATCTACAACCTGCGCACTTCCATCTTTGTTATAGATCTCATCTAAGAAACCACGAAGCTCATTTGCTTCAGCGTGTGACTTGATCATTTTGTCGATCTTAAGACCGAGTCCATGAGCTGCCCACCCTAAGTGAGTTTCAAGAATCTGACCGATATTCATACGTGATGGAACCCCTAGTGGGTTCAAGCAGATATCCACTGGTGTACCATCTTCCATATATGGCATGTCTTCTTCCGGAACAATCATAGAGATAACCCCTTTGTTTCCGTGACGACCTGCCATTTTATCTCCTGGTTGAATACGACGTTTCACCGCAAGATAAACTTTAACCATTTTAAGAACACCTGGTGCGAGTTCATCGCCCTGGGTGAGTTTTTCACGAAGCTCTTCAAATTTCTTATTAGAGTCTTTACGTTGTTGCTCAAGAAGTTGTTTCAATTTCACAAGCTCTTCTGCTTGCTCTTCTGACTTCATCTTAAGATCTAACCATTTTTCACGTTCAATACCTTGGAGGTAATCGTCAGTGATTTTATCGCCTGCTTTAATGCCTTTATTACCTGCAGCAACTTCTACCCCAATAAGGCTTCTGCCAACACGAGCAAATAAGTCATCTTCAAGGATACGTAATTGGTCATTTAAGTCTTTACGAACGCCACGAAGTTCACGATCTTCGATCTCTTTTGCACGGCTATCTTTTTCGATACCATCACGTGTAAATACACGAACGTCAATAACAGTACCGTCCATTCCTGTAGGAACACGGAGTGAGTTATCTTTTACGTCTGATGCTTTCTCACCAAAGATCGCACGAAGAAGTTTCTCTTCAGGCGTTAAGGTCGTTTCACCTTTTGGTGAAACTTTACCTACTAAGATATCTCCTGATTTTACTTCCGCACCGATGTAAGCAATACCCGCTTCATCAAGTTTAGAAAGTGCTGATTCTGATACGTTTGGAATATCTGAAGTAATTTCTTCAGGTCCTAATTTTGTATCACGAGCCACACAGGTTAACTCTTCGATATGAATCGTTGTGAAACGCTCTTCTTTAACAACGCGCTCAGAGATCAAGATGGAGTCTTCGTAGTTATAACCATTCCATGGCATGAATGCCACGAGCATGTTTTGTCCGAGTGCAAGCTCCCCTAAATCCGTAGAAGGACCATCTGCTAAGATGTCTTTACGAGAAACAAGGTCGCCTTCTCTTACTAATACTTTTTGGTTGATACAAGTGTTCGCATTTGAACGTTGATATTTTGTAAGGTTGTAAATATCAACCCCAGATTGACCAACGATTGTCTCTTCATCGTTTACACGAATGATGATTCTTGTCGCATCTACGTAATCAACAACACCACCACGTTTTGCAACAACACAAACCCCAGAGTCACGAGCAACAATACGCTCCATCCCTGTACCTACAAGCGGTTTATCCGCATTTAATGTAGGAACTGCCTGACGTTGCATGTTTGATCCCATGAGAGCACGGTTAGCATCATCGTGTTCCAAGAACGGAATCAATGCCGCAGCAACTGATACGATCTGTTTTGGAGAGATATCGATGTAACTGATTTGCTCTTTCGTCAAGAGTGTGAACTCACCTTCAACACGTGCAGCGATAAGATCATCTACGAATTCCGCATTTTCATTCAACTGTGCGTTCGCCTGAGCGATTCCGTAATGCGCTTCTTCATACGCAGAAAGATAATCAACTTGGTCAGTTACGCGACCATCAACCACTTTACGATAAGGAGTTTCAAGGAAACCATAGCTGTTTGTACGAGCATAGCTTGCAAGCGAGTTGATCAAACCAATGTTTGGTCCCTCAGGTGTTTCGATAGGACATACACGACCATAGTGAGTTACGTGAACGTCACGTACTTCGAAGCCGGCACGCTCACGCGTTAAACCACCTGGCCCAAGTGCAGAGATACGACGTTTGTGCGTTACTTCTGATAATGGGTTATTTTGGTCCATGAACTGTGAAAGCTGTGATGAACCGAAGAACTCTTTAATCGCAGCGCCAACAGGTTTTGCATTAATAAGCTCATGTGGCGTTAAACCTTCCGCTTCTGCAATGAGAAGACGATCTTTTACTGCACGCTCAATACGTACAAGACCGATACGGTAAACGTTTTCAACCATTTCCCCTACTGAACGGATACGACGGTTGCCTAAATGGTCAACGTCATCCACTGTACCGTGGCCGTTACGAATAGCGACTAATTCTTTTAATACGTCAAGGATATCGCCATTAGAAAGTGTACCTTCGCCAGTATCGCTATCGCGACCTAAACGACGGTTGAACTTCATGCGTCCTACGGCAGAAAGATCATAACGATCTCCTGAGAAGAAGAGGCTTGAGAAAAGATTCTCTGCCGCATCTTTTGTAGGTGGCTCACCTGGGCGCATCATTCGATAGATTTCGATTTGCGCTTCTAATTGGCTCTTCGTAGTATCTGCACGTAATGTGTCAGAGATATACGCTCCACGGTCTACTTCGTTTGTGAAGAGCGCAGGAATTGTATCGATACCATAAGCAACAAATTTCTCAAGCGTCTCAGCAGTAATAACATCATTTGCAAGCGCTAAGAGTTCACCAGTTGCTTTGTCTAAGATATCTTGTGAAAGTACACGGCCAACTAAGTACTCAAATGGTACTTCAAGATCTTTAACACCAGCATCTTCTAATTTTTTCACGTGACGCGCGGTAACACGACGTCCTTTCTCAACAAGCACTTCGCCGTCAAGAATAATATCAAACGCAGCCATTTCTCCACGTAAACGTGCAGGAACGAGTTCGAGTAATAATTTTTGTTTTTTGATCTTAAAGGTGTTTGTTTCAAAGAATTCTGCAAGAATCTCTGTATCAGACAAACCTAAAGCTCTTAAGATGATCGTTGCATGAAGTTTACGACGACGGTCAATACGAGCATAAACTAAGTCTTTCGCATCAAACTCGAAGTCCATCCATGAACCACGGTAAGGGATAATACGTGCAGAGAAGAGAAGCTTCCCTGATGAATGGCCTTTACCTTTATCATGGTCAAAGAACACACCTGGTGAACGGTGAAGCTGAGAAACAATAACACGCTCAGTACCATTAATGACGAATGTACCATTCTCTGTCATCAACGGAATTTCACCTAAGTAAACACCACCACGACCGAACTGATCGATACCAGCTTCACGGATTTCTTTAATTTCACCCGATTCTAAGTCTGCAATCTTAAGACGCATTCCGATACGTAATGATGCCGCGTAAGTTGTTCCACGCATCTGACATTCACGTACATCGAACTCAGGTTCACCAATATGATAATCTACATATTCAAGCGAAAGACGGAAACCATTTGAAGTTGCAGTTTTTGCCTTAATCGCTTCGATTGGGAAAATAGATTTAAAGGCTGCGTTTAAGCCTTGATCTTTTCGCTCTCTACGAGGGGTATTATCTTGAAGAAAAGTTTCGTAAGAATCGATCTGAGTTGCGAGGAGAAAGGGAACTTCTTGAACTTCAATTTGTTGTCCGAAGTCTTTACGGATGCGTTTTTTTTCTGTAAACGAATAGACCATGCAATTAAATTCCTCAATAGATGGGAAGTGTAAACATATAAATTAATCCTTTGGCCAAAAGGCCTAATTTATACGCTCGAAAAAAATATTTTTTTTAGAAGCTAGTAAAGGCTAGAGTCAAAACCCTAGCCTTTACCGTTCATTCTTAATTAAAAGAGTTACCTATTTTACTAGGCGGATATGAAATCATCTCTTCTAATTATAGCCTGATTATTTAAGCTCAACAGTTGCGCCAGCTTCTTCAAGCTCAGCTTTAACTTTGTCTGCTTCATCTTTTGATACTTGTTCTTTGATTGTTGCTGGTGCACTTTCAACAAGCGCTTTAGCATCACCAAGACCAAGACCAGTGATTCCACGTACAACTTTGATTACGTTGATTTTCTTCTCGCCAACTGCAGTCATGATAACATCAAACTCAGTTTGTGCTTCTGCTGATGCGCCTGCGTCTGCTGGACCAGCTGCTACTGCAACTGCTGCTGTTACGCCGAATTTTTCTTCGATTGCTGAGATTAACTCCATAACTTCTGCAGTTTTCATCTCGTCAATTGCATTAAGGATATCTTCATGTGAGATTGCCATAATTTTTTAACTCCTAAAATTATCTTAAAATTTTGATTGGATAATAATTCTAAATTTAGAACTATCAGCAGAGCAATTAAGCTGCTTCCGCCTCTTTCTTGTCTCTTACTGAAGCTAATGTTGCAGCAAGCTTCTGAACTGGTGCTTTTAATACAGCTAAGAACATAGAGATCGCTTCTTCCTTCGTTGGGAGAGATGCGATTGCTTTAAGTTCAGATCCGTCATAAACAGCTCCGTCATGTGCAATTGCTTTAACTACTAACTTCTCATTCGCTTTTTCCTTAAGGAAAGTGTGAATAACACGTGCGCCAGCAACAGGATCTTCCTCATTCATAGAGAAAGCCATGATGATTGGCCCAACAAGACTTGGAATTGCATCTTCAAACGCAGTGTCTTTCAATGCGAGTCTTGCTAATGTATTTTTCACAACACGGATATCAACATTTGCTGATCTTGCCGCGTTACGAAGAGATGTAATCTGAGCTACCGTAAGCCCGTGGTATTCAGAGAGAACTAATGAATGTGCAGCATTTGCAACTCCACTAACTTCTTGAACCACTTCTTGTTTACTTTGCAAAGAACTCATTTTTCACCTTTACATTTTTGGTAATTTCTTACCACCTACAAACACCCAAGTTTTTACACTTGGCCCTACGGCAACCCTAATTTAGAACCACCGTCTACGTAGATAACTTTCGTAATTAAGCACTTTGATTTCTCTCAATGCATCTACGGTCTTAGACTCAACCTTCAATATTCACCGAAGGGTTAGCAACGAATAAATTTATTACTAACCTCATCGTTTCACATTAAAAGATAAGTTCGTATTCTTTCGAAATACTTATACTGACGCTAAATCAACAGCAATACCAGGACCCATAGTCGTAGATACTGTTAATTTTTTGATGTAAACACCTTTCGCTGATGAAGGCTTGAGGCGTGAAACTTCAGCGATCAACGCTTTTAAGTTTCCACGAAGCTTTTCAACATCGAAGTTTGCTTTACCAATTGAGCAGTGAACAATCCCTGCTTTGTCAGTACGGAAACGTACTTGTCCTGATTTTGCGTTAGTAACAGCAGTCACAACGTCTGGTGTTACTGTACCAACACGTGGGTTAGGCATAAGTCCGCGTGGACCTAAGATTTGACCTAACTGACCAACAACACGCATTGCATCAGGAGTTGCGATAACTACATCGTAGTTTAAATCGCCATTTTTCATGCTTTGAGCTAAGTCTTCGAAACCAACAACGTCAGCACCAGCAGCTGTTGCAGCTTCAGCGTTTGCACCTTGTGCAAATACTGCTACGCGAACATCTTTACCAGTTCCGTTAGGCATTACAGTCGCGCCGCGAACAACTTGGTCTGATTTACGTGGATCAACACCAAGGTTTAACGCTACTTCGAATGCTTCCTCAAATTTAGCTGCAGGTACTTTGTTAAGTAATGCTACAGCTTCATCTAAAGTGTATACTTTTTCAGAATCAACTAACTCTAAAATTGCTTTTTGTTTTTTAGTTAACTTAGCCATCTTACACACCCTCCACTTCGATACCCATTGAGCGTGCGCTTCCTGCAATGATTTTCACCGCTGCATCAAGGTCTGCTGATGATAAATCTGGTTCTTTCGTTTTTGCAATTTCTTCTAATTGCGCACGATTTACCTTACCCACTTTTTGTGTGTTAGGTTTTGGACTTCCAGATTTGATTCCAGCTGCTTTCTTAAGAAGATATGCTGCTGGTGGGGTTTTAGTGATGAACGTGAATGAACGGTCACTATAAACAGTGATAACAACAGGAATAGGCATACCTACTTCAAGTTGTTGAGTCGCTGCGTTGAACGCTTTACAGAATTCCATGATGTTCACACCATGCTGACCAAGTGCAGGTCCGATTGGTGGTGATGGATTTGCTTTACCTGCAGCTACCTGCAAGTTGATATAAGACATTACTTTTTTTGCCATTTGGCGATACTCCTAATAGATGGGTCAAACGCTTTTCAGCTCCCCAATTTTAAAGACTGATTATTGTACCATTATTAAAATAACACTACAATACTTTACCACTCTCTTTTAGATTTTTTCGACCTGACTAAACTCAAGATCAACAGGTGTTGCACGACCAAAGATCATTACTGATACTTTTATACGACCCTTCGCAGAATCAACCTCAGTCACGCTACCATTAAATTCATTAAACGGCCCATCAACAACGCGTACTTCTTCACCGATCTCATAAAGCACTTTAAGTCTAGGACCTTCTTCTGCCTGTGCGATACGATTTAAAATCGCATTTGCTTCACGATCAGAAATAGGACTTGGGCGGTCACTTTTACCACCAACAAATCCAATTACACGCGGAACACTATTTACAAGATGCCAAACTTCTTCATCCATATCTGCTTGAATAAGCACATAACCAGGGAAGAACTTACGCTCACTCTTACGGCGTTTTCCATCTTTAACTTCAACAACTTCTTCTGTTGGCACCAAAATTTCGCCAAACTTAACCTCAAGCCCCTCGCGAGCAATATACTCATGCAACGCACGAACAACTTGTCCTTCGTACCCAGAATAAGCTTGTATCACATACCAATGCATATTTTTCTCCTACGAAAACGACAAAACAAATGAGATGACGTTCTTAATAATAAAATCGACAAACATTAAGAATAATAGCGTAATAGTCATTACCACAATTACTAGCAATGTCATTTTACGCGTCTCATCCATCGAGGGCCACACTACTCTACGAAGCTCTGTTCTTGCTTCTTTAAAGAAAGTGATAAGCTTTTTCCCTGAAGGTGACACAAAAAAGATGCCCGCACCAGCGGCTAGACCGACGATGAGCGCACCTAAAGAATATAAGACATTCTTTTCTGAAAAATAGTAATAAGCAAAGATCCCTGCCAACGCGATGACAACCGCAAGCCAGACCTGCCCTTTACCACTTTTGACTTCTTGATTCTTAACTACTGCAGACTTCTTCTGAACAGCTTGCTCAGATTTCGCCTCGACAGACTTTTTCTTTGTATTCATCTCATTACTTCTCATTCATGCATATAGAACTCTGCATTATACTAGATTATTTTGATTACATAAAATAAAAGCAGTCAGAAACTGACTGCTTTATCTTTTTGGCGGGCCAAGAAGGAATCGAACCCTCAACCTACGGTTTTGGAGACCGTCGTTCTGCCAATTGAACTATTGACCCAAATACTGCTAGCAGTAATTATGCAATAACTTTAGCTACAACGCCCGCACCAACTGTACGACCGCCTTCACGAATTGCAAAACGTAAACCATCATCCATCGCGATTGGGTTGATTAACTCTACAACCATTTTCACGTTATCACCAGGCATTACCATTTCTACACCTTCTGGAAGCTCACAAGCACCAGTTACGTCTGTAGTACGGAAATAGAACTGTGGACGATATCCTTTGAAGAATGGAGTGTGACGACCACCCTCTTCTTTAGAAAGTACGTATACTTCTGCTTCAAATTTTGTGTGTGGTTTGATTGAACCTGGTTTAGCTAATACTTGACCACGCTCAACGTCTTCACGCTTAGTACCACGAAGAAGAACACCTACGTTATCTCCTGCTTCTCCACGATCAAGAAGCTTACGGAACATCTCAACACCAGTACATGTAGTCTTTTGTGTTGGACGGATACCAACGATTTCAAGCTCTTCACCAGTCTTAACAATACCAGACTCGATACGGCCAGTAACAACTGTACCACGACCTGAGATTGAGAATACGTCTTCGATAGGCATCAAGAATGCTTTATCAATTTCACGCTCTGGCTGTGGAATCCACTCATCTAAAGCTGCAAGGAGCTTTTTGATTGCTGGAACACCAATCTCAGACTCGTCGCCTTCGATTGCTTTAAGCGCTGAACCTACGATTACTGGTGTATCATCACCTGGAAAATCGTATGCATCAAGAAGTTCACGAACTTCCATTTCAACTAATTCGATTAACTCTGCGTCATCAACCATATCTGCTTTGTTTAAGAAAACAAGGATATATGGAACACCAACTTGACGTGATAAGAGGATATGCTCACGAGTTTGTGGCATAGGACCATCAGCTGCTGAACAAACGAGGATTGCTCCATCCATTTGTGCCGCACCAGTGATCATGTTCTTAACGTAGTCAGCATGCCCTGGGCAGTCAACGTGCGCATAATGGCGGTTTTCTGATTCGTACTCAACGTGTGAAGTAGAAATCGTGATACCACGCTCTCTCTCTTCCGGTGCGTTATCGATCTGATCATACGCACGAACGTTACCACCAACAGCTTCGTTACCAACCTTAGTTAAAGCAGCTGTTAAAGTTGTTTTACCATGGTCAACGTGCCCAATTGTACCGACGTTTACGTGCGGCTTATTACGACTAAAAGTTTCCTTTGACATAATATCACTCTTCTTAGATTAGATTAATTACACTGGAAGGGGAATGGTGCTCATAACCGGAATTGAACTGGTGACCTCGTCCTTACCAAGGACGCGCTCTACCAACTGAGCTATATGAGCAGAAAATGGAGCGGGTGATGGGAATCGAACCCACACTATCAGCTTGGAAGGCTGAAGTTCTACCATTGAACTACACCCGCGAAACTCATTTTTTTTAAAAATTTGGTGGTGGAGGAAGGATTCGAACCTTCGAAGGCATAGCCGCCAGATTTACAGTCTAGTCCCTTTAACCACTCGGGAACTCCACCAAATGAAGTCATCATTATACACCGCGTTTTTGATGTGTCAATAATATTTTTGATCAATTATTTTTCACTTCAAACCGAACTATCTACATCACTTAATTGAGCCTTTTAAGGGTCTCGATAAGCACCTTATCTTTGCTGTAGATGTCAGCACGGAATGAGATAGTATCACCTTCAACTCGGGTTGTCATGTATAAAGTATAGACAGGTATTTTTTTATCGTTTGCAAGACTCACATGAGCCTCCGAACTCCGCTTAAATGCTGCCCCGATACGTTTTTGATCCCACCCTGCTTCGCCTAAAAAATACTCAGCAAGCTCTTCAGGATTCTCAATACGCACACATCCAGAGCTAAAGTCTCTTGAGGTTCTATTAAACAGTGATTTAGAGGGTGTATCATGGAGATATATTGCATGTTCATTCGGGAACATAAACTTCACGCGCCCAAGAGAGTTATGATCACCCGGATCTTGTCTTAATTGGAACGGGAAGTTATTACTACTATATTGCGACCAATCAATTGACCCAGGATCTACTTCCTGCCCGCCTCTTAGCACCTTGATTCGAGAGCGATTAAGCGCATATGGATCACGTTTTAGACGAGGCAAGAAATCTCTCACAGCCATTGAACGTGGCACATGCCAATAAGGACTAAAGACGATATAACTCATCGGAGACATAAATACTGGTGTTTTACGATCCCCTCTTCCCACAACCGTTCTCGCACTTAATACCTCTGCGCCATCACGCATTACCGAATAACGAAAACCCGGAATATCGACCGCTACATAGTGCTCGCCCATGCTTTTGGGCATCCAGCGCCATCTCTCTAAGTTAATTTCGATCTGCTTAATACGATCTTCATTCGTACGATTTAATTCCGCAATGGTTCTACGCCCTGGCGCACCATCGGGCTCTAAAAGATGCGTTCTTTGGAATGCTTTCACAGCTTCAATCATTTTCGCATCGTAGCTATCCGCATCGCCTGCCTCATAACCCAAATAATTCAGGCGATCACGCATCACAGTAATACGTTCTCCACTCATGCCCGCTTTAATCGTCGGCCCCTGAGGAATCATCGCGGGCTCTAATGCTTGCTCACGCTCTTTAAATGAACGCAATGCTCTTTTTAAACTCTGATATTCAGGATATTGCGGCTCTAATGCCCTAATGCCAGCATCCACATCACCACTTTGAAGAATCTTTTGATAGCGCTCAGCCACATTCACAGATCTTCCTGTCAGTAACCACTCCGGATCTTTCGCTTTCATCTCCGGCATACCGAGGACTAAATCGCGAATATAGGTCATAGCACCATCATGAAGGAGCTTATTAAGCTCTGCTTGATGCGCGGCAATATCGCCACTTTGCAACAAATTCTGAATTCTACCAACATGATATAACGCCGGAATCATGCCTTGCGCCTCGCTTTCTAACAAGACGATATAAAGCGATTCACCCGATTTTGTTAAACCTTTAGTATTCACAAGCGGAACATCTGCCAAGGTACCTGCGGCAACTTTATCGAGATATGCCCGCTTAAAGTTTTGCTGATCAGATGCAGGTAAACGACTCTTTAAAACATAGCTCTCGCCTACTTTCGGCGCTTTTTCAGCCCATTTACTGGCGTTATTTAAGTAATCTACTCGCGATTTTGCCGGCGAAAACTTCTGGAAGTTCTCTTGAATGATTGTTTCATCTGCATCATCTTCTGTTGCGCCCAATGTCTCTGCAACCGTTTCAGCCGCATCATTACGATGACCACTCTCAACATTAGCTGTCGTAGTGCTCTCAACAGCCTTTTGACCATCTACAGCTACCGTTTCTACATTCATCTGGATTGTTGTTTCAGCTTCTGCAAGTGGCAAATCTACCGAAGGATTCTCAACTATTTGAATCACTTCACTCTTGATCGTATCGGCTTGCAAATTAGAGATCTCATCCGAAGAGATCTCCCCCGCAAAGATCTCCGTTAAAGCAGTGACATTCTCAAGATTAACCTTCATCTCGATATTGTCTTGCCCCTCTTCAGGTGCTGCGTAAAGTAATCCCGGCATTAAGGCAAGAGATAAACTCACTGCAATCAATTTTTTCTTCTTCATAAAATTCTCTATTTATTACCACTAATATATTCAACTTCTTCCACTAGATATCTTACAACCTTAATCTCGTAAAATACCACCACCTAGAATAACGCTCATGCTTAACAGCCATATCACTATATATATCAAATACGTAGGTATTATATATATAGTGGTATGACTGCATATATATAGAAAACGTTATTTCAATCATATCCTTATCTATAACAATATACAGATCTACTATACGTATCGCGATAAGATTTATCGACTAACAGTAAAAGAGAGTGATGAATCACTCTCTTTTAGGTCTTCATTCATTAAGATAATTTCAGATCACCCTAAATTATTTTAATGCCTATCTTATATCCTTTTAAGCTCTAATTAATCTTGCTTCAAAGCGTGAAGATCATAAGGCGTTTCCTGATACACACAATAGTTCAGCCAGTTCGCAAAGAGCATATTTCCATGAGATCGCCATGTAACCATCGGCGCATTATCCGGGTTATTATCACGATAATAATTATAAGGAGGCGTAATATCTGCGCCCTTTTCTAGATCTCGTCGGTATTCGCGATCAAGTGTATCCGCATCATATTCTCCATGCCCCATCACATAAACATGTCTTAAGTCTCGGTTTGCCACAATGTGCACACCTGCTTCTGGAGATTCTGCCAGAATCATGAGATCTGAATGCTTTAGAATATCCTCTCTTCTTACCTCAGTATGACGACTATGCGGCGCATTAAAGCAATCATCAAATCCGCGCATCAGCTTCTCATGCCCATGATGCACCTCATGAGAGAATACCCCAAAACGTTTTTCCGCTAAGTCATACTTAGGCACTCCATAACGATGATAGAGCCCTGCTTGTGCGCCCCAACAGATATAGAGCGTTGAGAAAACATTCTTATCTGCCCACTCCATAATCGTGGTGAGCTCATCCCAATATTGAACAGACTCAAAAGGAAGCGTCTCAACAGGCGCGCCTGTAATAATGAATCCATCAAAGTTCTCCTCTTTGATCTCATCAAATGTTCTATAAAATGCATCTAAATACGCTTTATCCGTATTCTTCGGCTGATAGCTCTCGGTTGCGATAAACACAGGATCAATCTGTAACGAGGTATTACCGAGCATTCTTAATAATTGCGTTTCTGTCACTTCTTTAAGCGGCATCAAATTTAAGATCGCAATTTTCAGTGGTCTAATATCTTGCGCTATCGCACGATCTTCGTCCATGACGAAGATATTTTCATTCTTTAATACCTGAAATGCAGGCAATGTACTGGGAATTTTAACTGGCATAAATAAATATCCTATAACCTTATATCACCTAGCTAGCAGAAACTTCTTCTCTTTCCACTAAACCATAGGTATCTGTCTCGTTGTATTGTTACTCTCGACCATCTCTGCTGATTAAAATCAGCGTGGCATATAATATTTCTGATGTTGAAAATAGGTTGCCGGCAATTGAACAAAGTATATAGAAGCCGCGATGACCGAGATGCCCTATATAATAAGAGCCCAACCTATTAATAGATCACCACCTTATAAATGCACACTTTATGCATGTATAACAATACCTTATTGACATAAATCCTTATTCATAAGGGATTCTCTTTATCGCAGTCATCATATTCATTAATATCGAGACTTATCTATATCTATAATGCTCGATTCAATATTGAATAACTCATTAAGAGTAATCTATTAAAGCCATTGGCATTTATAACGACGAGAGCGGGACAAAGCAATCAACTATGATTACTTCAATTTTCTTCAGGTTCGTCATAATTACGCAAACCGATGAAAGAGAAAAGAGCTGTTTAATGTCTAAACAGCTCTTATTATCCTATCTAATCAACATCAAATAATTGAGAGTGCTTTATTGCTGGGATTTTTCGAGCGCTTGATCGATATCTTTAATCAAGTCATTCACATCCTCAAGCCCCACAGAAAGACGAATCAGCTCTGGCAATACACCTGCTTTCTTCAAGCCCTCTTCATCAAGCTGTGAATGCGTTGTCCCTGCAGGGTGAATCACAAGGCTCTTCGCATCTGCAACGTTCGCAAGTAGCGAGAAGATTTCCAAACTATCAATAAACTTGATGCTTGCATCTTTACCGCCCTTCACACCAAAGGTGAAGATCGCACCAACCCCTTTCGGGAAGTACTTCTGCGCACGCTCATAGTATTCGCTTGATTCAAGCCCAGGATGCTTCACCCATGCCACTAACGGATGATTCTCTAAGTGCTTAGCGATTGTTAATGCAGATGCAGTCATACGCTCCACACGAAGACTCAAGGTTTCAAGACCAAGAAGAATCAAGAACGCATTGAAAGGACTGATACATGCGCCCGTATCACGAAGTAACTCAACACGCGCCTTTAAGATATAGGCTAACTCGCCTAAATCCGCATATTGCAAACCATGATACGCAGGATCTGGCTTATTAAAACCAGGATAACGCGGGTTATCTTTATAGTTAAAGTTCCCATTATCGACAATACCGCCACCGATGGATGTCCCGTGACCGCCGATATATTTCGTCAACGAATGCACAACAACGTTAATGCCGTAGCTTTTTAAGTTAATGAGATAAGGCGTTCCGAAGGTATTATCCACAATCGTGACGATTTTATGTTTTTGAGCAATTTCCACAAGTTTTTCAATATGCGGAATATTGATATCAGGATTTCCGATACTCTCGAAGAAGATCGCTTTTGTTTTCTCATTAATCGCCGCTTCTAAGCCTTCAAAATCTTCTGGCTCAATAAAGTGTACTTTGATACCAAATTGCGATTGTAGACGATTATTGAAAAGCGTATAAGTTCCGCCGTAAATCGTGCTTAGCGTGATGATCTCATCACCCGGTGTTGCCACGTTTAATACCGAATAGAGGATTGCCGCCATTCCCGAACTTGTTGCTAATGCTGCTACGCCACCTTCTAATGCCGCCACTCTTTTTTCAAGAACGTCGGTTGTAGGGTTCATAATACGCGTGTAGATATTCCCAGGCTTTGCAAGACTAAATAGGTCTGCTGCATGCTGAGAATCGTCGAAAACATAGCTTGAAGTTTGGTAAATTGGCACAGCTCTAGAACCAGTTTCATCAACTGTTTGGCCGGCATGAACTTGTAGAGTATCAAAACTCCAGTTTTGGGTAGTCATTAAAGAACTCCTAAATTTTATTGGTTTCCCACACAGAACGCATGGAAGAATTGGAAATCACGCTAAGCCCAAAAAATTAGAAACATAAACTTAGTCGCTTAAGGAATAGCTATATCGCACCCACAACGAGAAAGCAACAGCCACCGCAAATTATCCCGATTTCCGGCAATCTCAATGCCGGCATTATCTCGCGCTATCCTCGTGTTTTCACGTTATAAAACGGCATTTTTCTCTGCTCTTGAGTGAAGTGAGATATTTCCATAATTAAGAGAAAGATTTTCTCTCGTAAAAAGCGGTTTCTGGAGATTATTATAAAGTGACTGCTTCATCCATTTTCGATGAAAATTCAATAATCAATGACTCAAAAAGAAGAATAATTCGTCTAAACCACTTGATTTATCAATGATCTATTGCCATCTTATAAAAAACCTCAACATAAAAAGGAGGCCCTATGGCAAGTGGTTGGGCAAAAGATGGCGCAGAGCAAGAGCAGATCGACGCAACGGTTGATGATGCGATTGCAAGAATTAAAAGCCAAATCAAACAAGGAGAAAGTGCAACGCACTGCGAAGAGTGCGATGCCGCTATTCCCGAAGCAAGAAGAGTCGCCGTTCCCGGCGTTTCACTCTGCATCGACTGCCAAGAAGCCTTCGACAAAGAACAAACTGCATTTAGTGGTTACAACCGCCGAGGTAGTAAAGATAGCCAATTACGTTAAGCTTTTGCGCTTGAATTCGCATCAAACTCACTTGCAAGATGCCGGATAGAACGATTCCACTGCTTCTCGTAGTTCATTTCCGGCATTCAAATGCCTTGCAGCTACGATAAAGGTTCGTCCTACTCGCTGGCGTGCGATCTCCTTAAAAAGGTAAGCATTCGCCCCAGCTTTGAGACAGATTTAAATCGCCCTACGAGCTATACACATCTTTGCCGGCAATATAGGTTGCGGCAATGGCACGATCATCTCCGAGTGTCATTTGGATAAAGAGGGTTTCTTCTAAACTATCGGCATAACGCATACGATATTCGATAATCGGTGTTGATTCTAAGCTAAGTACCACAAGATCCGCTTCCATGCCGACTTCGATTGATCCGATCTTGTCTTCAAGCGAGAGCGATTCTGCGGTTCCGCGAGTTGCTAAGTAGAATGTATGGAGCGCTGAATAAGGCACGCCATTGAGCTGCGCGGCTTTATACGCTTCATTCATCGTTTGTAAAATCGAGAAACTTGTTCCTGCGCCAAGATCTGTTCCTAATCCTACTTTAATTGGTCTTGTAACCGCTTTCGCGTGATGTACATTAAACGCGCCAGAGCCTAAGAAGAAGTTTGATGTTGGGCAATGTGCTACCGACGCCCCGCGCTCGCTTAACACATGAAACTCCCGATCAGTTAAATGCACACCATGACCATAAATTGCACGATCACGAAGCAAACCATATTGATCATAAACATCTGTGTAATCCACCGCTTCTGGGAAAAGCGCTTTCACCCATTCGATCTCTTGTAGATTCTCTGAAACGTGTGATTGAATCAATGTATCTTGATACTCTTTCGCTAATGCCCCGATCATTTCAAGTTGCTCGTGCGTTGAAGTCGGTGCAAATCTTGGCGTAATCACATATTCTGCACGTCCTCTTTTGTGCCATTTTTCGATCAATGCTTTCGATTCATCATAGGCTTTTTGCGGTGTATCTAAAAGTGCTTCTGGTGCATGGCGATCCATACAGACTTTTCCCGCCATAATACGCATATTATATTTTTCAGCTTCTTCAAAAATTGCATCCACTGATTCAGGGAAAACGGTACAAAATACCGTTGATGCCGTTACGCCATTACGGCGCTGTTCACGAAGAAAGATCTCTGCTACTTCATCTGCATGAGAGCGCTCTTTAAAGTTTTGCTCCGCAATAAAGGTATAGTTATTCAGCCAATCGATCAGTTGCTCACCATAAGAGGCGATGATTTCGGTTTGCGGATAATGCACATGGCTATCAATAAATCCCGGCATTATCAAATGTTTGTTGTTATAACGCTTGACCGTAATCCCTTGTAAGGTAGGTAGTAGCTCATCCGCACTACCTACGTTAATGATTTTGCCATCTTGCATCACAATAATGGCATCCGTCTCATAATGCAGACATTCTGCCATCGGATGGAAAAAGGGATCTTTTTTAAAACTCAACATCGCCCCACGAATCGCAGTAATCGGCATAGTTGAACTCTT
The DNA here is from genome assembly GCA_945639195.1 of uncultured Ignatzschineria sp. Lineage (GTDB taxonomy): Bacteria > Pseudomonadota > Gammaproteobacteria > Cardiobacteriales > Wohlfahrtiimonadaceae > Ignatzschineria. Next base: position 115,409 of record CALZEE010000005.1, read on the forward strand.
TGATGGCGTAATAACTCTCATGATGACTCTCAATCTTATAAAAATAGGGAATATGGTATAGCGATAGCGTGTTTTATAGCAGGCGTTGTGTTACTGAATCTTACGCTTATTCAAAATTATCAATATCCTAATCCCGAATAGCTTGCTAAATACACTTTGTAAAAGTATCTTTAGGTAAAGATACTTTTCGTAAAGATACCATAATCTCGCTGATCTGTAAAAATATTGAATATTCTGTTAAAACTCAGTAGAGTCGCTAGTGCTAGATTGATCATTGCCCTTCTCACACTTACGCTAAAAGACTGATTTCTATTTATGCCAAAATCCAATACTGACGCAACAGCGATCGAAAAAACCACGACGATTCACGCTCCCAAAGTTCAGCTCCCTACAACACCTGATCTAATTGCCGGCATTGTAGATCAATGGAAAGAGACTGCTGTCGAACCTCTGCCCTCGTTAATGGGAACGGAAATTATTGGTCGGATTGTGCGGATGAATTCTTTAGTGAGCCGTAAGATTGATGAGAATCTGGCAACGTTTCAACTCAATGTGGGGGAGTTCGATCTGCTTGCGGTACTACTGCGAGAGCCGACACATGCGCTAACGCCGAGCGAGATTCAATCATTAATCCTCATCTCTTCTGGTGGGCTTTCTAACCGCATGACGCGCTTGGAATCTCGCGGTCTTATCGAGCGCTTACCGGATCCGCGGGATCGTCGAGGTGTGATTGTCTCTCTAACGCCGAGTGGAAAGTCTCTCATTGAAACTGTAGCACCAACGCATTTAGCGATTGAGAATGCGTCAATCGAGATGCTCTCATTTGATGAGCAGTTGCTCCTCAAAAATCTGCTCAAAAAAATACTCCTCAGCGCCGAAGCATCAGAGGAGTAGTTAATCTAAAAAGGGATCTGCCCTTTGTGCCGTCAGGCAATCTTATTTGGAGTTCAGCCATTGTATCGGCACTTTTGAGTTTTTCTAATCTCAACAGCACCCTGTTTCGTTCAGAGCAACCGCATCGCCGGAGCAATGATCCCGAAGTACATCGTCTGCATGCCGGCAAGTTGAGCGTTCGCTCATTTTTGAATGAATCAAAATAGTTCTAGGGAATCTCTGTCTAAACATTTAGACAACGTGCCTTTGTGCCGTCACGCAATCTTATTTGAAGCTCAGCCATTGTATCGGCACTTTTGAGTCTTTCTAACCTCAGCAACATTCTATTTCGTTCAAGGCAACCACATCGCCGGAGCAATGATCCCGAAGCATAACGACTGCATGCCGGCAAGTCGGGCATTTTCACTCGTTACCAACATGCTGTTTCGTTTAAGGCAAGCCTACCTTTTGTGCCGTCATGCAATCTTATTTGAAGCTCAGCCATTGTATCGGCACTTTTGAGTTTTTCTAACCTCAACAGCATTCTGTTTCGTTTAAGGTAACCGCATCGCCGGAGCAATGATCCCGAAGCAAAGCGTCTACGTGCCGGCAAATGGAGCGTTCTCTCATGTTTAATTGGGAAATGGTTAACCTAACATTTAAGATTAATACATTAAGTGGATAATCTTGTGCGGATTCTCTGCTAAGAGATCGCCTGGCTCTGGCGCCGTTTCGTCGAACATCGACATTCCTAACGCTTCAAAGAACTGTAGAGCACCCGCATTTTCCTCGAAAATATCGGCATATTCTGCGCCAAACTTCGTGCGGGCGAAGGCCATTAATTTACGGCCAATTCCGCGGCGCCATAATGCCGGCTCGACAGCGATGCGCTCTACCGCATCTTCTTCAATCGCGATCACGCCCATTAAATTGCCGGAAGCATCATAAGCGCCATAGCATTCACTCACCGTTTCGAGAAATGCCAACGTCTCCGCTTCGCTTGATGGATAGAGATTTTTGCCGGCATTTTGATTCGCCTTCTCTAAACTCTGCTGAACAAGCGCTGCCGCAACACTTTTCTCTGCTTCAAGAATGGGTTTGATAGAAAAAGAAAACGCTTCAGAAGAAGCGTTTTGGGTTGAATCTGTATTAGACATTCATTAAACCTTTTTAATTGGATTGCCCGTTTCTGCATAATGCAGTCGGGCAATGGGTCGTTAGAAATTGATTTATTAGCCGGTGATTATAAGCGAGAAATAAAAAATATAAACCTCTCTATTTCATCGCCTATCTGCCAAGCACTTCAATCACTAATTTGGCATTTCAATGCGCCCCGGCTTATGCGTTTCATCATACTTTTTCGCCACTTTTGAGAATTTCCCAGTGATGAGAGCACAGATATATGCATAAACCCCGCCCAACAATCCACCAATCGGCGCGACAACTAATACTCTATGTGAGAAAGCGTCAAAGCCAAGCATGTTCGCGATTGGCTCATTAATCATTAAGATAAAACCAATAAGGATCAATAAATAGAAGAATGTGAGGATAAATCCGCGCTTTGCAGCAATCGACCGGAAGGTTCTATCAAGTGGCATCTTCGCAAAAGCACTCATCCAAAAGCCGAGTAATAGCCCAAGCGGCAAGATTGCAGACAATGTAATAATCGCAAACGGAACAATGCGGCTTAGTTGCAACGCATCTTGAATACGATCTGCCACCATAATATTGAGCACTGAATAGCCAATGACAAAACTCATAAAGGCTAAAAGTCCAAAGACATAGAAAAAGGTCAGAATAATTCTGCCACGTTGATTGTCCTGATAAATTTGATCACTCTGTGTTGTCATAATAATGTCCTTTCCTGTAATGATATTGCTAAATCCCTTAAGTCATACTTTAAAGCGGAATATATGCGAATAAAGACTGATATTTCTCTACCGTACACAATATTTAATAACCTTTATTTTAACATATTGACGAATTTATAAGCAGTTTATCTAATACCAATATCTGCACATAACACTTTCATAATGAACGATTATGTCTATATCCCTCAATTTCCCTAAAAGATCGTGCCTGTCTTGCTATGATTCGGTAACATAGATCCTTGGTGTTTACGGGATAAAAGGACAATTGAGATGAAGATTTTACATACCGCCGATTGGCACTTAGGAAAACTGATTCACGGCATCTATATGACCGAAGATCAGGCCTTTCTCCTAGATCAGCTCTTGGCATATATTGCAGAAGAGAAGCCTGATGTCATCATTATTGCCGGCGATATTTATGACCGTGCGATTCCGCCTGTTGAGGCCATTGCGCTTCTGGATCAGTTTTTGATTCGCGTCGTACTCGAGCTCGAAATCCCGATCATTGCCATTAGCGGTAATCACGATAGTCCTCAGCGCCTCACTTTTGGAAATACATTCCTGCGCCATCAAGCGTGCCATATGGTCACGGCATTTGATAAAAGCTTCACGCCGATCATTCTCAATGATGCCTTTGGTGAAGTGCATTTTTATCCTATTCCCTATCTAGAACCCTCCGCAATTCGTACGCTCTTTGAAGACCCCAGCATTACCAGCCACGATAATGCCTTTCGCGTCATCATGAGCCATCTCACGCCAAAACTCGATCCTTCGGTGCGTAATGTCCTTATTCTGCATGCCTTTGTAATTCATAGCTCCGCACCTGAAAAACTCACCTCAGATTCCGAAAGACCTTTAGCCATTGGTGGTTCTGAATATATCTCTGCCGATTACTTCGATGATTTTGATTATGTGGCACTCGGACATCTGCATCAAACGCATAAAATTAAAGATGAGCGTATTCACTATTCTGGCTCGCTCTTAAAATATTCGCTCTCTGAAGCACATCATCAAAAGGCGGTACTCGCAGTAACGCTCAATGAGAAAAACGCCCTTAACGTTGAGAAAATCACCTTTACGCCCAAGCGTGATCTGCGCGAAGTTAAAGGCACCTTAAAAGAGATTCTGCTACTGCCCAAGAGTGATGATTACTGCTTTGTCACGCTCTTAGATGAAACACCGGTGCTACAACCCATGGAGCAGATTCGTACCATTTTTCCCAATGCGATGCATGTCCGCCGTGATCTACAAAAATCGCGCACGCAACGAGAAGACCGAGCAATGCTGAAAGCCACTGCCGAGAAATCAACGAATGATCTTTCGCTCTTTCAAGGCTTTTATGCGTCGCTGATTGAGCGCGAAGCCGATCCTGAAACACTCAAGATCTTCACCGATGCTCTCGCAACCCTTGATAACGAACAGTAGGAGAAACCACTATGCGTCCTTTAAAACTGACTCTGACCGCATTTGGTCCCTATCATGCCACTGAAGAGATCGACTTCACTGCCCTTGCCCCTCATGATCTTTTTGTCATCTCCGGCAATACTGGCGCAGGTAAAACCTCTATTTTTGATGGTATCTCTTACGCGCTCTATGGCGGTGCTAGTGGTGAAGACCGTAAAGAAGCACTCGGACTGCGGAGTGATTTTGCCGATGACAGCCTGCCAACCTCCGCAGAACTCCTCTTCTCCCTACGAGGAAAAACATACCGTGTATATCGTCAGCTCCCCTACTTAAAAGCCGGCAATAAGAGTCAAACGCCGGGAAAAGCAGAACTCTATGAAGTGGATCTCGATTCAGATGATCTCTTTGCAGAAACCGCCGCCGTTGATCGTCAGATCACGACAGAAGTGGATCAAAAGATCTTAACGTTGATCGGCTTAAACAAGGCGCAATTTAATCAGCTCGTGATGCTTCCGCAAGGTGAATATCAACGTTTCTTGACCTCAAGCACCCATGAAAAAGAGTTGATTCTCCGCACTGTTTTTAATACCGAAAAGTATCAATCATTCATTACTCACCTCAAAGAAACGCGCGATACACACGCCAAAAAAGTCACAGAGCTGAGCGCTACGCAAAAGAGCCAGCTTCAATTGATCTTTAATCAACTTCCCCAACGGGAATCCCCGCTCTTCTCGCACACCACAGAAACAGGCGAGAATCACCTCAATCCAACGCAAGCGATTGAAGGGCTTGAGATCGAGCAATCACACTATCTTGACGCGCAAAAAGCGCTCACCGATACCGTAAAAACCGCTCAGCAATCTGTGCAGTCTCTGCAAAAGCAGATGGCCGAAGCTAATGCGACCAACCTTGCCTTTCAAACGCTCAAAGCGACCGAAGCTGCGTTTCAAACACATCTCACGCAATTGCCGGAGATTGAGCAAGCGCAAGCCCGTATTGATCTCGCAGAGCGCGCAATGCCGATCGAAAAATCCTTTGATACCGTGATCCGCTTACGAGATGAAGCGGTCAGGATCAATGCCGAGCTCAAAGCCACTAAACAACAAACAGGTGAAGCAGAAGAGGCTCTAAAACAGGCCAATACTCAGTTTGAAGCCGAAAATGCTAAAGAGCCGATGCGTGAAGCATTGACGCGAGAAGTGATATCGCTTGAGGCTAACGCGCCCCGCATCGCATCCCTTGCGCAATTAAAAGCCGATGTTGATACGCTCAATCAACAAAAAGCCGACCTTTCGGCGCAACATCAAAAATGCCTTGAGGCGCAGAAAGAACAGCAACAAACAATGCGTACGCTGACAGCAGAGATCACGACGCTTGAAACCACTAGTTTGCCGGCATTTGCACTCGCAAAATTCCTCCCTATGCTCAAGCGTTATCACAAGCTCATCGCTAAAATTGCTGAGGAATCCGAAAAACTCTCAACAGCGCAATCGAGAGCGGCGGCGTCATCGAACGCGCGCCTTACCGCTAAAACGCACTTCGATACTATGTATCAAGCATGGATTAGCGAGCAAGCCCTGCATCTCCAAAAGTCGCTTCGCCCTCATGAATCATGCCCTGTATGTGGAAGTCTTGAGCATCCTGCGCTCGATGCATTTGCGGCGCATCCGGCGAGCGCTATTACCCGTGAAGAAATTACCCCAGAAGCAATTACTTCAGAAGCAATCACCCCCACAGATTCTGCAGAAGTGGCCTTCACCGAAGCACAAGCGCAGTACCTCAAAGCAGAAACGGATGCACAAGAGGCAATGCTCCATGTGAAACATCTCCTACAAACCGTTGAATCACTTCAAGAAGAAGCGAAAACTGAGCACCAACTGCTTCACAATTTTAGCCAAAGTGGCGATGGAGAAATCCTCTCAACGCACTTGCAACCGGCATTATCATTGCCGGAAGCCCCCAACTGGGCAGAAGCGAGCATCATTGATGACACGCAGTTACATGACATCCTCACAGCGCTCGAATCGCGCATAACGCTCGTAGCGTGTCAGGAAGCCACCGCATCTCAAGCGCTTCAATCCCAAAAATCCGCGAGAGCCACCCAAAACGCGCTGAATGAAGCGCTGACCCAATCGCAACAATCTATCGATACGATCCTAACAAACCTGCATCCGATTGATGCATCCATCATCGAAAAGCAGAGTGAGATATCACAAATCACACAAGTTATTCCGAGCGAGTTACAAGATCCTGCGCAGTTTACGGCGATGCTCGATCAGAAAAAAACGCAACTACAACAGCTCAAAACAGCGCTAATCAATGCGCAGAAAGCGCAAGAAGGCGCCTCTCAAAAAAGTGCTGTGCTCGCCCATCAATATCAGCAAGAAGTAAAGCAATATGAAGCGCTCATTGCGCAAGGGAAAACTGCCAAGCACGCACTTGATACGGCGTTAATCAATGCCGGCTTTATTGTTGATAGCGAAATAGAGAACGAAATAGAGAGCGATATCGATACCGGTATCAATAAAAATGGCGAGCATGAAAACAATCCGCAAAAAATGCCGGATGAAGCCGCCTTCTTACAAGCGAAGCTTGATAGCGACACATTAAAAGCCCTTCGTGAGCAGGTGAATCTCTATCATCAAAAACATGCGTTACTCTCGACCCAAATCGCTCATAGTCAAGAAGCCTTAAAAGAGAAAACGCCGATTGACATCACAACGCTAGAAACCACATTAACCGAGGCAGAAACCGCGCTTAAAAATGCACAAGCCGAAACCGTAAAAATCGAGCATTATCTGACGCAGATTCAGGCCTCGATCACCGCCATTCGTAAAAACCGAGAAACGCTCGATAAGGCAATGCACCATCTTCAAAAACTGGTGGAAGTGCATGATCTCTTACGCGGAGAAAATCCGCTCAAGCTCTCCTTTGAGCGCTATATTCTTATTGAATACTTTGAGCGCGTTATTGAAGCAGCGAACCTTCGCCTCCAGAAGATGACGAATGGTCAATTTGAATTTACCCGCTCTGAATCGCTCGCATCTCGTGGGAAGCAGAGTGGCTTGGACTTGGATATTTACGATGCTTATACGGGCGATGCGCGCGATGTTAAAACGCTCTCTGGCGGTGAGAAGTTTAAAGCCTCGCTCAGCTTATCCCTTGGTATGGCAGATGTGATCCAAGCGCATCAAGGCGGGATCTCTATTGATACGCTCTTTATTGATGAAGGCTTTGGCTCACTCGATGAAGAATCGCTCCTACAAGCGATTGATGTCCTTATTGAGCTTCAAGCATCTGGGCGCATGATTGGCGTTATCTCTCATGTGGAGGAGCTCAAGCAAACATTGCCGGCGCGCATCGAAGTCGTGAAAACCAAAGGCGGTTATAGTCAGACGCAGATTTTAGTATCGTAAGATTCATCACGCATCTTTGTGCTGAGTATTCATCTTCAGGCAAAAAAATAAGCGTCTATCCGGGACATAGATAGACGCTTCTATTATTCAATCTCAATGCAAATTCTGAGAATTGAATTTATTGTGAAACACCAAAGAAATCAAAGAGAGATTGCACGCGTTGCTGATAAACCTTTCTTGCTGCTAAAGCTTCATCCATCGTCACCGCTTTAAACTTCATCAGGTGATTCGGTTGTAGCTGACCAATTAAGTCCATATCAGCACTAATTACGGTTGCAATCATGGCGTAACCGCCGCCTGAAACTGAATCGCGATGCAGAATAATCGGCTCTTTACCGCCGGGAATCTGAATCGATCCCACAGGATAAGGCGCATCAACAATGTTCGAGGGGTTCGATCCTGCGCCAAAAGGTGCTTTACGATCAATAAACCCTAATAACTTCTCGCCCTTACAGCGATACCCAATACGGTCTGATTCTGAGCTCACTTTCCATGTCATTTCATAGAAATCATTCTGCCCTTCTTCCGTTAAGAGGTGATCATACAAGCCCGGCGTTACGCGGATCTCTGCACTTTTAGGCAGTGGTTGCTGATACGCTTCCGGCAACACCTTCTCTTTAGGCGTAATAACCGGTAAATCCCCGATATTTAAAACGTCTCCGGCAAGGAGTTTACGTCCTTCAAAACCGCCCACCGCCCCTAAGAGATAGGTGGAGCGACTGCCCAAGATAATGGGGACATCAATACCACCCGCAACCGCAATATAGGCTCTTGCACCACTTGTCATAAAGCCAAAGGAGAGAATATCGCCGGCTTTAATCGTGAGCTGTTCATTCGCTTTTTGTGTTTCGCCATTAATCTTTGGCACACAGTTCCCGCCTGTAATCGCAATAATGGCATCGCAATTAAACTTCATCTCTGGCGCTAAGAAAGTACACTCAATGACGGCTGCACCCTTCTCATTTCCGACAAGGAGGTTCGCGGCATAAAATGAGTATTGATCCATCGCACCTGATGGTGGAATCCCTAAATGGTAGTAACCTTGACGCCCTTCATCTTGGATCGTGGATGCTAAACCTGGTTTTAAAATTTCAATAGTACGATTCATCATTAGCCCTCCAAAAGTTGACGGTTATAGCCAACAGGATCTTTTAAGAATTCTTCTGTACAGAAGTCCACTTCACGGATATTGAGTGATAATGTTCCCGCTTCCGCTTCTGCTACGTATCGATCATATTCTGCTTCATTAATCGGCTTAAACTTCACGATGTCGCCCGGTTTAAAGAAGACCATCTCGCCCTTCATATGATCGCCCTTTCCTTCTGCTTCAAAGATTGGAATCGGCGTGATCCCAAACATCTGATAACCACCGGCGCCACGTACCGCGTAGATACAAGTGAAGCATCCGCCCATTGCCACAGTTTGTTTAGGCGTATCGGTTCTTGGGCTTAAATATTTAGGCACTTCAATCTGCTTATCGCGCTCGACCATTTGGAAGAGGAACGGTAATCCGGCAACAAAACCGACCATCGATACAAACCAAGGAGAGCTGGTATAAGCCTCAAAGAACGCATCGACGCTCTCGTAACCATTAATGGACGCCGCATATTCCATATCGTTTTTAGAGTCTGGCACTTGGTGACGATCTCTAAACTTCTGCGCTACTTCCGTTGTCCATGGGTCATTAAAGAAGACGGGGATTTCGATTAAGCGTGTGCTTAGGCGCATCTGTACTTTAGAGCTATCAGCCTCAATCGTCTTTAAAATGCCGAGTAGTTCATCGACACTAATAATATCGGGGTTGAAACGTACCTGGTAAGAAGCATTTGCAGGGCAAATCTCCATCACACCAGGGACTTTCATATTTTCAAGTTCAGTGGTGATTGCCATGCTTTTAAAGAAAGCATCGAGCGACATATCTTCACTTATTTCTACAAAGATAAATTCATCTCCACTCGGAACATAACGAATCGTCATAAAAAATCCTCCTCACCGATTGCCGGCGATTATTGTCATGATGAGCATGCTCATGTCATGCTCTTTATTATTGAGGATGCCGGCATTACCCTGCATCCTCTTTACTAATTTACGTGTAAAATACGGGGGTTAATCCCAAGTCTGTTTATCCATCCAACCTTCTAACCAGTTGGTATGCGTATCAAACGCTCGCATTTCAGGATCATTCACGAGTGCTAAATGAAGCTTTAGCGTTGTTTTAAACCCTTCAATCTTTGTTTCGCTAATCGCACGTGCCATTCGGTTTAACGCTTCTGTGCGTGTTTCATCCCACACAATCATTTTGGCTAACATCGAATCATAAAATGGCGGAACGCTGTAACCTTCAAAGAGCATGGAATCGATTCTAACCCCAGGACCACTGCCCCATTGCAGATACTCCACTTTACCGATATTCGGCATAAAGTTATTGGTCGGATCCTCGGCATTAATACGGCACTCAATCGCTGCGCCACGAATCGTAATATCTGACTGCTGATAACGAAGCGGTCTACCGGATGCGATGTGCAGCATTTCACGAATCAAGTCAATGCCGGTAATCATCTCTGTAATCGGGTGTTCTACTTGGATTCGGGTATTTATCTCGATAAAGAAGAACTCGCCACTCTGATCATCAAAGAGATATTCCACTGTTCCTGCGCCGCGGTAATTCACGCTTTTCGCAAGCGCCACCGCAGATGCGCAGAGCGCTTCACGGACCTCATCATTTAACGCAGGTGATGGCGCTTCTTCTAATACTTTTTGACGACGGCGTTGAAGCGAGCATTCACGGTCATAAAGGTGAATCACATTCTCCCCATCGCCCAAGACCTGTACTTCGATATGTCTTGCACGAGGAATAAAGCGCTCCAAATACATGCCATCATCGCCAAAAGCACCCAAGCCTTCGCGCTGCGCCACTTCAAATTCTTTAGCGAAATTCTCTTCTTTCTCTACAACGCGCATGCCCTTACCACCACCGCCTGCTGCCGCCTTAATGATTAAGGGATAACCCACATCATGAGAGGCTGCTAATGCTTCTGGCAATGTGCGTAAAATCCCTTGGCTTCCAGGAACAACCGGCACATTTGCCGCAACGGCTGTGGCTCTTGCTTCTGCTTTATCGCCCATTAACACAATCGTTTCGCCCTTCGGCCCGACAAATGTTAAACCTGAATCTTCCACTAATGTGGCAAAGGCTGCATTTTCTGCTAAGAAGCCATATCCTGGGTGAATTGCATCTGCACCCACAGACTTCGCCGCTTCAATAATCGCCGCTTGATTCAGATAACTCTTTGCCACTTGTGGCGGCCCAATTTCGACACACTCATCCGCTAACTGCGCCGCTAAACTCGTTTTATCAGCACTACTATGCGCGAGGACAACGGGAATATTGAGTTCTTTTGCAGAACGGATAATTCTTACCGCGATCTCACCACGGTTTGCAACTAAGAGCTTTTTCATCATCATTCCCCTATTCCATCGTTAAGATCGTTTGACCCGCTTCAACAGCATCCCCATCTTCCACTAAGATTGCGCTAATAACGCCATCTGCTTCTGCGGTCAGCTCGCTATATTGCTTCATCACTTCGATCAGTCCGAGCACATCTCCCGCTTTAACTGCTTGTCCTTCCTCGACATAACAAGGGGCATCTGGTGAAGGTCTACGATAAAATATTCCTGGCATTGGGCTTAAAACTTCCATAATTTATTCCTCTTTAGTTTTATTATTTATCAAAAACTTATGCTTGTTTTTGTGATTGCTTTTAATATTAATTTTGTAACTATATTTTTATTCTGTTGTCCGTTTCTTGTGATTCATAGCTGATCATTCGCGATCTCTATTATTACTGTCATTGCACGATGAAAATGCTGATATTCCTTTTCTTTCCCCTTTCTGTCCTTGCTCACGATATGCCATAACATTCACATTCAGACTCATCATTATATTTATCGTGAATGTTTATCAATCGGTCTTTTAGCAAAGGATCATAAGCGCAAGAACACTGCCTTATGCGCCATTGAGCGCAAAGACTCATCTGAATGCCGGACAAAGCATTCAGATCGATATCGTTTTAAAAGGAAGAAAATAAGAGATCTTGACGGCCCTTCCCTTAAGAAGGGCGATCTCAGGTATCTGATCAGATACCGCTTCATTTAGGTAAAACTAGCGAATTACCATGATGGCTTGGCCGGCTTCTACGGCATCTCCATCTTCGACTAAAATAGCTTCAATGACGCCATCACTCTCAGCTAATAGCTCACTATACTGCTTCATGACTTCGATCAGTCCGAGAACATCACCGCTCTTGATACTGCTCCCCTCTTCTACATAGCAAGGTGCGTCTGGGGATGGTCTACGATAAAAGATACCGGGCATAGGACTTAAAATTTCCATAATATTTCTCCTTGGTTATGACGTTGCTTTTCAGCCAGCTGCCATTTTTATGGTCATTATTTTGAAATCTGTACGCTGAGTGATGAAGCATAACTATTTTTATTCTATTTTTAATATGATGAGCTAAACTCATCGTGATTTTACGCACTTTAATGCGGCGTGATAAGCGATCCTGACTGCTTATTAAGATGGGGCTTAAATGTTTGCCTCCATTTCAAGCCCGCTCTTATTTGATAGCCCTAGCGCCCATTTTAATCAAGTTTTATTGCCGTAAAATAAGGCCTTTTAAAATCTCGAAATTTTTCTGTAATGGCTTAACAAAAGTTACATGATCTTAGCGGTTTTAAATACCGCTAAGCGGCGCCGTTAATCTTTATGAAAAGCGATTACTAATCACGATTTTATGCTCAGCAAGCTTCTTATGAATCGCTTGTAAGAGCTCCACAACGCCCGGCGTATCACTATGAATACAGACCGATTCAAATTCGATCGTTTGCCATTGATCCGTGACCGTTTTCACTTTGCCCTCTAAACATGCCGTTACGACTTTATTAGCGATGACTTCTGGATCAAGCCTGCCCATACCGCGGGTAAAGACTAAACTACCGGTATCATCATAATCGCGGTCTGCATAAAACTCACGAATCACAGGTTGCCCAAGGCTCTTTGCGACTTCATACGTTTTAGAGATATCCATACAGAAGATATACGCGGCCGGGAAGATTTTCTGCACGCTCTTCACAAATACTTCTGAAAGATCGGCATCATCCGAGATCGTCATATAGAGTGCGCCGTGTGGCTTCACATGTTGAAGTGGTAGATCATAACGTCTTGCGATCGCCTCTAACGCGCCCACTTGATAGACGATATCGTTAATGAGCTCATCTTTTGTCGCGTTAATTTTACGGCGACCAAAGCCTACTAAATCACGATACCCGGGGTGCGCCCCAATGCCAGTACCATTTTGCTTTGCCATCTTCACTGTTGCATCCATTGTCATCGGATCTCCGGCATGGAAACCTGTCGCAATATTTGCAGAAGAGATTAATTTTAAGATTTCATCATCTTGGCCATCGCCGGCTTTCCAAATACCGAAGCCTTCACCAAGATCTGAGTTTAAATCGATTGTCGTTTTTTTCAAAACGTCCTCCTTCCCTTGTCGCTGATCGTTCTATACCAAATGCCGGCGCTCTATCAGTTATGAGACTCGTCATTGGGAACGTCGTACTTATCATTATTGTTATCATCAGCCCGCATTATATCTGGGCTGATTGTCGCTTTATGGTTAAACGCTTTTGCGTCTGATTTCACAATAGGGTATTTTGGCTAAATAAAATAATTTTATTTTTTTATACGTTGATATAAAAAAAATTAATACCTGATAAAAATGTGCTCAATAAGGGCTGAATCGGTGCGCTATCGCCCATCAATATCATTCTAAAACCCCATAAATAAGGGGATAGCCATTGGTATTTATCAGTATAAAAAAGTATAAAAAAAGCAGAAAAATAGAAAAAAATAGAATCGGGAGGATTTTATGGCATTCACATTACGCCAAGTACGGTACTTTGTGGCGACTGCAGAAACAGGCCAAATTTCACTGGCATCACAGCGTCTCAATATCACGCAATCAGCGATTACCATTGCGATCAAGCAACTGGAAAGCACCGTTCATTCAGAGCTATTTCTGCGCCTGCCATCAGGCATGGTGCTCACTGAATCGGGGCATCTTTTTCTGAAGCACTCTTATGAGATCTTAGACCGCGTGGATGCCGCGATGAATGTCCAAAACCTCAATCAGCACCATGGAAAAATCACGATTGCCGGCACGGGGACGATCATTAGCTACTTTTTACCGATGCACCTTAACCGTATTCAGAAACTCTATCCTAATCTCACCTTAAAAATCCTAGAGCTCTCCAGACAAGAGATCGAACAAGGTTTAGAAAGTGGGGATATTGATCTGGCGGTGCTGCTCAGCTCTAACGTCACCAATCCTAAAATTGCCGTTCGAGATCTCTTTGATTCCACGCGCAGACTCTGGCTCTCTGAAGGGCATCCGCTCCTTAATCAAGAATTTGTCACGTTCTCTGAAATCGCGAACGAGCCTTATGTCATGCTCACCTTTGATGAGGCGGAAAACTGGATGATGAATTTCTGGCATAAACAGGGATATTCCCCCCGCATTATTCTTCGGACTAACGCCGTAGAAGCGGTACGAAGCATGGTTGCTAATGGTTCGGGCGTGACGATTCTCTCTGACGCGGTATATCGCCCTTGGTCGCTTGAGGGAAAACGCATTCATAATATCTCCTTGAACCCCGCACCTCCGCCCATGGCTGTGGGCGTTGCTTGGGCCGAAGGAAAGGCGCTCGATGCCATTACCGAGCACCTGATCAACTACTTTATTAAAATCGGCGGGCGCCAAGGCACAGAAATGCTCGGAGGGAATCCTCTCGGGCTTTAAGACGTTCTTTTCACTCGTTCTTATCAAAAATAGGATCCAGCTCTCTGCCAGTAATTGACACAAATAATAGATAAGAGATCCTGAATTAATGCGTGGGGTGATCCCTGCATAAACTGCTCTCATAAAACCACGCTCTCTCTTTTAGTTCCTACGTGCTAAAATACTCGGCAATTTAATAATCTTCTGAAAACAGTTAGGAGCCGAGGATGACAACCTACCCACGCGCCGTTCTCCACCGTAGAATGGGCGCCCTTTTATATGATATTCTCGCAATCTTTGCGCTTGAAATGGTCGTTGCCGGCATTTTCCTACTCTTTAATCATGGAGAGGCTATTACAGAGGAACACTCGCTCTATAAAGTGCAACAGACCATCTTTGCGATTGTGCCCTTTATCTATTTCCTCTTCTTCTGGTTACGTGATGCGCATACAACTGGCATGCGCGCTTGGCGCCTTCGTATCCAACAAACAAATCAACAACCGATCACAGGGCAAAAAGCGATCTTACGTCTGCTCTTTGCCATTGTGAGCTGGATTCCTTTTGGTCTTGGCTTCCTCTGGGTTTTCGTATCGCCGACCCGCCTTGCATGGCATGATCAGCTCTCTGGTACTGAAATTATCCAACTTCCCAAACATCCGAAAAAAGAGAAGAGATCCTAAATCATGAAAAAGATCGCCCTCAACACCCTCACTATTCCCGCACAAAAACGCGCCGTCTCGTGGGATATTGAGAACGCATCGAATTTTGCCCTTCATCTTGTTAACTCGGCTAAAAATAGTGATCGGACGATTGTCGTCATCGTCAACGATATGCGTAAAGCGGAAAATCTTGTCGAAGATTGCGCCTTCTTTGGCGGAAAAGCAACGATTTTCCCCGATACCGAAACCTTGCCTTACGACCCATTCTCTCCACAGATCGACATTATCTCTCAGCGTCTTTCGGTGCTTTATCACCTGAAAGAGGGTGAGAAATCCATTGTGATCGTCACAATTCCAACGCTCATGCAACGCTTAGCGCCGCGGGAATTCTTCGATGCCAATGTGCTTCTCTTTAGGCGAGAGCAGATTATTGACCGAGAAGTGTTTAGAAGTAATCTGGAAAGCGCCGGATATTTAGCAGTTAGTAGCGTGATTTCCCCCGGGGAATTCTCTGCGCGAGGCTCTGTCTTTGATCTCTTCCCGATGGGCGAAAAAGCGCCGATCCGTATTGATTTCTTTGATAATGAGATCGATACAATTCGCACCTTTGACCCTGAAACCGGCGACACGATTGAGACATTCCAATCGCTCTCTCTTCTACCCACTCGGGAATTTGATAGTAGCGAACAAGGACTCACGCGCTTTAAGCAGAAATATCAAACAAGCTTTACTGATGATCCAGCGCTCTTAAAAAAATCTTATATCTATCAAGAGACCATCAAAGGCAATTTACCTTCCGGCATTGAAGGTTACTTACCGCTCTTTTTTGAAAATACCGCAACCTTCTTTGATTATCTCCCAAAAGAGACAACGCTACTGCTCTACCCCGATATCGCGCAAGAAGGGCTTCGCTTCCATGATTTAATCGAAACCCGTTTCGAGCGTTATCGTCATGATAGTGAAAAGCCGATCTTAACGCCGGCAAGACTCTACTTAACCACAAAAGGGCTGGAGGGATTACTCGAGCAATATCCACAAGTCACCCTCAATTTCAAAACACAATTCCAAGCAGCCGTTACGCTGAGTGATCTTAAAACCCAAGCGGAATCGGGCACGACTCCTTATATTCTCTGCGCGGAAACATCCGGAAGACGCGAGAATCTGCTCAACCGCTTAACGAGTGAAGCCATTACGCCCACCGTTTATAGCAATATTGATGAAGCCTTCAAAGCGCCGAGCAAACTGATGCTTGTCACAGGAATCATCAACCAAGGCTTTGAGAATCATCAACCTCGCTTTAGACTCATTACAGAAGCGGAATTCCTCGGCGTTAAACCGCGGGAATATCGATCTAAGAGTAAAGTGGCAGATATCGAAGCGATGCTTACTAATCTCGATACGCTCGAAATTGGGGATCCGATTATCCATATTAATCACGGTGTCGGCCGTTATGCTGGCATGGATATTATTGATGATACCGAGCTTGTGGTGATTGAATACAAAGACAATGCCAAGCTCTATGTTCCCGTCACATCGCTCGATCTCCTCTCTAAATACTCCGGCAGCGAAAAAAAATCAGCTCCGCTCCATAAACTCGGCACCGATCAATGGGATAAAGCGCGCCGAAAAGCCGCGGAAAAAGCCAATGATACGGCCGCAGAACTGCTTGATATCTATTCTCGTAGAGAAGCGCAATCAGGAAAACGCATGACGATTCCGGCAGAGTATCGGCTCTTTTCTGAAAGCTTCCCTTATAAAACAACCCCTGATCAGCAACGCGCCATTGATGATGTCTTAAAAGATCTCGAGCATGGCAAAATGGACCGCATTATTTGTGGGGATGTTGGCTTTGGAAAAACCGAAGTCGCCATGCGCGCCGCCTTTATGGCTGCGATGAATGGCTACCAAGTCGCGATTCTCGCCCCCACAACCTTATTAGCTGAACAGCATGCCACCGCTTTTGAAGATCGATTTGCAGATTGGCCGCTTAAAATCGCGGCGCTCTCTCGCTTTAGAAAAACCAAAGAGACGCGGGAAATTCTTGAGTCCCTTGCAGCTGGTGATGTCGATGTAGTGATCGGTACGCATCGATTACTCTCTGAAGATACGCGCTTTAAGAATTTAGGACTTGTCATTATTGATGAAGAGCACCGCTTTGGCGTTAAACAAAAAGAGCGCCTGCGGGAGCTTCGTGCCGAAGTAAACTTTATGGCAATGACCGCAACACCAATCCCGAGAACCCTGAATATGGGCTTAACAGGTCTTAAAGCGCTCTCGATTATTGCCACGCCGCCCGAAAACCGAATCGCGGTTAAAACATTCGTCAACGAGTGGAGTGATGAGTTAATTGTAGAAGCCTGTACGCGCGAATTTAAACGAGGCGGACAAGTTTACTTCCTACACAATGAGGTCAAAAATATTGAGATGGTGCAAAGCCGATTATTGGAGCTAATGCCCGATATTTCTGTGGGAATTGCCCATGGACAGATGAATGAAACAGCACTTGAAAAAGTGATGCTCGACTTCTATCACCATCGCGTGAATATCCTCCTTTGTACCACCATTGTAGAATCAGGGATTGATGTCCCAAATGCCAATACCGTGATCATTAACAGAGCCGATCACTTGGGGCTTGCGCAGTTACATCAAATTCGAGGGCGCGTCGGGCGCTCGCATCACCGCGCATTTTGCTATCTTATCGTCCCTGAATATGCAGCAATGACATCAGATGCAAAAAAACGGATCGAAGCGATTGCCACAACCGATACACTTGGTGCGGGCTTTATGCTTGCTAACCATGACCTTGAGATTCGCGGCGCCGGAGAACTCCTTGGCGATGCGCAAAGCGGAGAGATCAACTCTATCGGCTTCTCGCTCTATATGGAGCTCTTAAGTGAAGCGGCGGAAATGGTGAAACGGGGCGGAAAATTAGATGTGGCAGATCCCTTTAATAAAGGGCTTGAAATTAGTATCGGTGTGCCGGCATTGATTCAAGAAGATTTCGTCTTTGATGTCTCTGCCCGCCTCTCTTACTATAAACGCATTGCGAGCTGTAAGAGTGAAGATGAACTGGATCAGATTCAGATCGAGATGATCGACCGTTTTGGGCTATTACCTGATGCTACAAAACGTCTCTTTAAGTTAGCAGAGCTCAAACTCAAAGCAAAACCGCTAAATCTTAAAAAGATCGAAGCGAATCAAAATGGCGCGCGGATTATCTTTGGAGATCAACCTCGGATTAATACAGCGAACCTCATCACCTTGATTCAAGATTCTCCTCACTTTTACCAACTTCAAGGTCAAGAAGCGCTTCGCTATGTGCTTCCCCTTGAAAGCCCAGAGCTTCGGATTAATGCCATCAGTAAATTATTAACAACGCTAGCTTAACAGGGAAAGCACGTAATATTGTATAAATTGACTACAATTCAACACCTTACATCACGCATCTTCAAAAAATATCCCTCTCCTTTGAGATTTCATATTAAGATGCCCTTAGATAGCGCGATAAAGAGTCCTCGAAAAGCACCAAAGCTATAGAGTGTTCTCGGCATATCGCACAAGTTTAGTAACACAAGGATAGAAAAAAGAATGAAAAAACTTTCAATTGTCGTACTCGCAGCGGGTCTTGGTTCAAGAATGAAATCTGCACTACCAAAGCCGCTTCATAAAATTGGCGGGAAGCCGATGTTAGAGCATGTATTAGAGTGTGCACGACAACTTAATCCGGATAAACTCATCGTTGTTTATGGTCACCGTGGCGAAGAACTTCAAGCGGCATTTAGCCACCATGATGATATTACTTGGGCGAAGCAAGAGACCTTTGAAGGCACGGGTGATGCGATGAAATATGCGCTCCCGCATACAATCGACGACTCTACCGTATTAGTGTTATATGGCGATACACCGCTCATTAATGCTGGAACGCTAGAAGAGTTGGTGAAAAACGCTAAAAATACGCGCCTCAATTGGTTGATCTCAACCGTGCCAAATCCAACGGGTTATGGCCGTATTATCCGTGACCACAATCATCACATGGTCGCAATCATCGAAGAAAAAGATGCTAACGAAATCGAAAAAGAGATTGATGAGATCAATACCGGAATCTTTGCTGTTTGCCAAAACTTCCTTAGAGAAGCATTACCGCAAATTACCAATGATAATCAGCAACAAGAGTATTACCTGACTGATATTGCTAAACTTGCGGTTGAAAATGATATTACCATTCATACACGCAACGAAAAACCTGAGCTTATTCAAGGTGTGAATGACCGCATTCAGCTTGCGGCGCTTGAGCGTTACTATCAAAAAGAGATGGCAAAACAGCTCATGCTCAGCGGTATCACCATTGATGATCCTGAATCATTAACCATTCGTGGAACTGTCCATAATGATCTTGATTGCCATATTGAAACTAACGTGACTTTAGAGGGTAACATTGTCTTAGGAAAAAATGTCACGATTCGCACCGGTTCAGTCTTAAAAGATGTTGTGATTGGCGATAATACAACGATCCATCCTTACTCTGTGATTGAGAAAGCATCCATTGGTAAAAATGCTGATATTGGTCCTTTTGCAAGAATTCGTGAAAATACAAAACTCGGAGACAATACCCGTATCGGGAACTTCGTAGAGACCAAAAATACGACGCTAGGCAATGGCTCAAAAGCTGGACATCTCACCTATCTTGGGGATGCCATCATTGGTGAGGAGAGCAATATTGGTGCCGGAACTATCACATGTAACTATGATGGGGCGCATAAGCATCAAACGATTATTGGTAATCATGCATTCATTGGTTCTAATAGCTCACTCGTAGCACCTGTGAAAGTAGGAGATTATGCCGGAACTGCGGCAGGGGCGATTGTGCCTAAAGATGTGAAAGATCATACACTTGTTCGTAATCATCTTGAAGTCATCCATGTTGAAAACTGGGTTGCTCCTAAAAAAGACGCATAAACAATCTTTAGAACCTGTTAAAAGCGATCATTGTAGCGGCGAAATCTCCGTTCAATGACGCTTTTTTGTAACAAACCAGAAATAACCCCTCCATATCAATAGGTTATTTTTTGCTACAGATCAAAGGCCTACCGTTTATATTTTATACAATATGATTCTGACCTGACAGGTCTATATTTAGTGATATAATGCGTCTATACTTTTAGTAACACTCGCTGTAAACAGATAAGCGCCAAGAGCAGAAGCGATTTATACAGTAGCAGCAAGACAATTTAATAAAATACGCATTTAAAAAGGAACAGAGTATGAAAAAATTACTTCTCGTTGCAACATTTGCCGCGCTTGCAGCACCAACATTTGCACAAGTTGATCCTGATCTTGCAACCGCATCAGGATGTTTCGCATGCCATCGTCAAGATCAAAAACTCATTGGCCCAAGCTATGATGAAGTTTATGCAAAGTACAAAGATGATGCAGGTGCTGAAACTTACCTTATTGAAAAGGTAAAAACAGGTGGTTCAGGTGTTTGGGGTCCTATCCCAATGGCACCAAACCTTCATATCCCTGAAGCAACGATTACATTACTCGTAGAACAAATCTTACATAAAAAATAATTACGAGTAAGATATTGTTATTACAAGCATTGTTATAAACATCAAAATGCCGATCAGAATAATCACTGATCGGCATTTTTTATGGTCTTTGAAAAGGGCTGCTGTCATCAGCAAAACTCAAAAGTGCCGGTGGAATGGTTGAGCTTCAAAATCAATCTCATGACGGCACTAAAAAAGCTCGATCTGATTGCCGGCAAGCAGGATTTCTACTTCGCGGTCATTGCTCCGGCAATGAATCAGCATTTATCGAAATAAATGCTTTTAGCCTCAGCTATAATCCTGAGAGCGCCTCTAATGCTTCTTCAACTGTATCCACCAAAATAAGTTTATCGAGATCGCCGGCATTAATCATTTCGTGCTGTAAAAAAGCGGTTTTGAACCATTCCATTAAAGGAGCCCAAAATTCACGATCCACAAGGATCATCGGTTTTAACGCCATCTTTTTCGTCTGCATTAAGGTCATTGCTTCCAACAACTCATCTAAAGTACCAAAACCGCCAGGCACGCAGATGAAGGCATCGGAATATGCCATGAAGATCGTTTTACGGGTAGGAAAATGCTCAAAATAGAGCGAGATATCTTGGTATGGATTCGGCGTTTGCTCTCTTGGGAGCTTAATATTGAGTCCGATCGATTGCCCCGCACCGCCTAACTGACAACCTCTATTCGCAGCAGCCATCACACCAGGACCGCCACCTGTGATAATCGCAATACCTTTTTCTGAAAGCACTTTTCCAAGGGTCAATGCCATTTGGCATGCCGGATGAGTCTCTGCTAATCTTGCTGATCCAAAAATACTGACGGCTTTCTCGATATTTGCGAGCTTATCCATAGCGGCTGTTAATTCTGCATTGACCAAGCCCAAATCAAATAGGTCTGATTTTTGTGGTTTTTTTGTGGATTGTACAGCGGTATTAAGATCACTAGAGAGCGTCATCAGGTTTAAATCCTTTCAGCATAAAACGATGGATAATTGAGGGTTGAGACAATAATAAAAACGTCATCTATCCCTATTTACGAACGAAATAGAATAACGTATGCGGCTATCTTACTCAAGGTGCGGTCGGTTTGAGATAGACATCATAACGGGTATTAGGCGATTCCACAGAATGACTTGGCACTCGATCTGCCACAAAGTCTGATCCTTTGGGTCTTTTAACCACAACTCTCGCAACGCCACTCTCGATCGCAGATTGAAGTAATAACTCACTATCCCTATCAGCACCTACCAAATTACGAATAATTCGCAGCTCCTTCTTGACCAAGGCCGATTTTTTACGCTCCGGATACATCGGATCAATATAGATCGCATCCGCGAAATGTCCGGCAATGTCTTTATCTTCAGACTCTGACATCTGTACTTGCTGCATTCTTTGCAAATAGAGAATAGAGTCTTCAGGGGCAAGCGCTAAATGTTGCTCAAATCCTGCATTGGGTAACTCACTCAACGCGTGCGTTAAGAGAATTTGCAACACAGGATTGCGCTCAAACATCGTTACATTAAAACCGGCAAAAAAGAGCATACAGGAATCTCGTCCAAGCCCTGCTGTCATATCTAGCACATGCTTTCGCTCGGTACTCTTCCAGCCCAGTGCGCGTAATAATGGCTCTTGGGCTTTATTAATATGCTGCATTCTGTAACGCATCTTTTTAGAGAAGAAATCAATGTCTAAGTGCCCTGCTTCTAAGTCATTCCAGAAAAAGGTCTTCCCATCCCACACAAAACGACTCGCGTCAGGATCAAACGACTCATTTAACTGTGCCCGAATTTCATCACTTACCGGCAATGCAACGCCCTGCCCTTTTTTACTAATCTCTAACGGATAACTCACACTTATTTCTCTCTTGCTAAATCACACTCAGGAAGATGATCATCCACAATGCCGGCGGCTTGTAGAAAAGCGTAGGCGGTGGTGCTTCCAAAAAACTTAAATCCAAAACGTTTAAAGGTCTTTGCAATCTCATCAGAAAGCGGCGTTGTTGCCGGAGAGATCTCGCCCTCGTCATAACGATTCACAATCTGCTGATTGCCGACTTGATTCCAAAAATAGGTTTTAAAAGGCGCCACCTCTTCACAAAAACGTAAGTAAGTTTTGGCATTATGAATCATGGCATTCACCTTTAATCGATTACGAATAATACCACTATCCGCCATCAATCGCTCAACATCCACCTCATTCATCTCACTGATCTTCACCGCATCAAACTGATGATAGGCTTGTCTATAACCCTCTCTTTTTGAAAGCACAGTCCACCAAGAGAGCCCAGCATGCTGCGTTTCAAGCATAAAGAGCTCAAAGAGTTCATCCTCGCTCTTATCAGGATTCCCCCACTCTTCATCATGATAAGTCTGATAGAGCGACTGCGCGCCACACCAACGGCAGCGGTTAATACCAGTCGTTAAAATAGTTTCATCTGATGTTTGTGCGAGTTTTTTATTATTATCATGTTGCATATCAAGGTTCCTTTGAAGCAATCATTACATGACGAAATCATGTAATAGCGCGAGGTTATATAAGGCTCTATCTTATGAAATTTCCACCAGATAGATACAATTATTTTCAGATTCAGGCAGTTTTAAATCCCCGCCCAATAAGAGCCGATAACTCACCGGAATAATGCCCGTAAAAGAGAAAGTCTTTTCAGTGCCGTCATGCGATTCATTTTGAAGCTCAGCCATTCCACCGGCACTTTTGAGTTTTACTGATTACAGAATCGTCTTTCCAACAAAACATCACATCGCGGAGGATTGATACCCTCTATCGAGTGCTCTAAAGGCAAGGCTTTCTGTTAAATGCCGGCTATTGATTGTTTCGCTTCCTTCTAGATCCGCGATCGTTCTTGCGACACGTAAAATACGATGGTAACTTCGGGGAGAAAAGTTGAGGCGCTTTTGTGCCATTTCTAATAACTTCAACTCAGATTCCCCTAAGGCGCAATCTTTCTCGATATCACTCACGGATAGATCGGCATTAATCTTTTCTCTACGCGCCATTTGCCGCTCTCGCGCTAAATCAACTCGTGCTCGAATTGCCTCTGAATGCTCGCCTTGCTGGGTGCTTTGTAACTCTTCTGTCGAGATCCGTGGCACTTCCACATGGAGATCAATACGGTCTAACATCGGTCCGGAAACACGCCCCCGATAGCGCGCAATGGCGTAATCACTACAGGTACATTCATGTACCGGATCTCCAAAGTAACCACATGGACATGGATTCATGGCGGATAAGAGTTGAAACTTTGCCGGGAATTCGACCTGCTGCATCGCTCTTGAAACATGAATCACTCCAGATTCTAAGGGTTCTCGTAATACTTCAAGCACAGAGCGCTTAAATTCCGGGAGTTCATCCAAAAAAAGTACGCCATGATGCGCAAGGGAAATCTCTCCCGGCTTCGGGTAGCTACCGCCGCCGACAAGTGCCACAGAAGACGCAGTATGATGCGGGGTGCGATAAGGGCGAATCCCAAACTGCTCGGCTTTAAAGCCTTGTCGGCTAATAGAGGCGATCATCGCACTCTCTATTGCTTCTTCTCGAGTCATACTCGGCATAATCGTGATGAATCGGGCGGCAAGCATAGTCTTTCCTGTGCCTGGTGGACCGATTAATAAGAGATTATGCCCGCCTGCCGCCGCAATTTCTAAAGCTCGCTTCGCAAAAAACTGCCCCTTCACTTCCGAAAAATCCCGCACTTTCTCTTCGCGCTGAATAACGAGTTCTGGCGGCTTTTCTAACGTTATCTTCTGATCAATAAAATCCACCACATCGCGCAATGTTTTTGCCATTAAGAAATGATCGTAACGTAAAAAACCAATCTCTTCCGCGCCATCGACAGGGACAATCAACGTTCCTTGACTGTTCATCACCTGAATAGCGGTAGGCAATAAACCGGTAATGGGGCGCAGCTCACCGGTGAGCCCGAGCTCTCCAACAAACTCATACTGCTTGGGATCTTTTTCAATTTGCCCAGATGCTTCCAAAACACCAAGTGCAATCGGGAGATCATATCGCCCACCCTCTTTTGGGAGATCAGCGGGGGATAAGTTGATCGTGATTTTGCGATTTGGGAAATCAAAACCCGAATTCATAATGGCGGCGATCACCCGATCTTTACTCTCTTTAACCGCGGTCTCCGGCATTCCTACAATCGTAAAGGTGGGCAAACCATTGCTAATATGTACCTCCACTCGGACTTCTGGCGCATAAAGTGCATTCAAGGCACGCGTATAAATCACTGAAACCATATCGACTCCCTTACAAAAAATGAAGGGATCAATACAGTGACTGCTGCACCGTTTAAGAGACGCGCCAGACAGGAAGTATTTAATGATCCCTAAAGGTTGTAAAAATAGTCTAATCTTTCTCATTTGTGGGATAAATAGCACGGCTTATTCCCTAAAATTCATGATAAGATAGGCAATAATTTATATCAGTTAACTTTATGTTGATTTCACGTTATTAAAGAACAAAGGATTTAACTATGGGATTTTTAAAGGGTAAACGTGCTCTAATTGTGGGCCTTGCTTCAAACCGTTCAATTGCTTGGGGTATTGCAAAAGCAATGCGTGAGCAAGGTGCTGAACTTGCATTTAGCTTCCACGGCGAACGCCTTGAAGGCCGCGTCCGCGATATGGCTGCAGAACTTGATTCTAATATTGTATTTCCATGTGATGCCGGTAGCGATACAGAAATCGACGCATTAATGGATTCACTCAAAGGCGTTTGGACAGAAGGTTTTGATATCTTAATTCACTCTGTAGGTTTCGCACCAAGAGAAGCGCTTGATGGCAACTACTTAGATTCAGTGACCCGCGAAAACTTCCAAATCGCACACGATATCTCATCATATAGCTTTGCGGCATTTGCAAAAGCGGCGCGCCCACATCTTCGTGAAAATGCGTCACTCTTAACATTGACGTATCTTGCAAGTGAGCGTACGGTTCAAAACTATAACGTGATGGGTCTTGCAAAAGCATCTCTCGAAGCAAACGTTCGTTATATGGCAGCAGCGCTTGGCGCAGAAGGGATTCGTGTCAACGGTATCTCAGCAGGCCCAATCCGCACACTTGCTGCATCAGGCATCGCAGGATTCAAAAGCATGCTTACCGCGTTTGAAGCAGCTGCACCGATTGGGCGCTGCGTCACGATTGAAGAAGTGGGCAACGTTGCCGCATTCCTCTCATCTGATTTAGCATCAGGTGTAACAGGCGAAATCACTTTCGTAGATGGTGGATTTAATACTGTTATTGCCGGCATGTAATCCATCGTAGATCGATAGATATCTCAATTAATAAAAAAGCTATTCAATAATGAGTAGCTTTTTTTATCGCATGATCAAAATAATAATACGCCTATCGATACCTCTTAAATTCTAAGATTAATAAGCTTGCATAAATTTGAATAGCCCCCTGTAATTGTTCAATAATTCACTAACATCATCTTTTTTATCAAAAAAACACAGATATAAACAACACCTCTTGCCACAGATCAAAGTTTTTTAGTGATAGCACAAATATATAGTTGACAACACTGTCTCAAAGCACTACTATATGCGTGACGTTTGAGCAATCAGACGTTCTCCTCCATATCCTCCTTTGGTGGTTATTTTGCCGAATCTTTTAGATCTCGGCTTTTTTTTGCCCAAAATTCGAGGGTTTACAGACTTTCCCCCTTTTTCATGAGGGTTATTTTGAAGCTCTTTTGAGTCTTTTTAACGCCGGAGTCTACAAAATTATTGCCTCCTCAGTAATTGATCAATTATTACTCAAACAATGCAGTGATAAAATTCGTTGATTTTAAGCTAATGCGCCTTTTTCTATCGATCAATACTCTCATCTTGTCATCGCATCCTTAAAACGTATTGATTGTGTATTCAAGTAACATTCAAGCCCTATCTATGTCACAATCAAAACAATAGCAGACAATGATTGATCGATCTCTTATTAGGAAATAGCACTCATGACACAGATCTCAACCTCGACAATGGCAAACCAGACCGCTTTTGACACGCGTAATGCCATTACCTTTACCCCTTATCGGCATGATCTACTTGAAACAACTCAAGCTATCAAAATCATGACTTATACAATGCCCTGTCGTTCTGGCGAACTGAGCGAGGCTTCTGCTCTGATCTTTTATCCCAAGACTCCAAAGCCTCAAGATGGATGGCGTATTATCGTCTGGACTCATGGAACCGTTGGTGTTGCAGATGTTTGCGCCCCAAGTAATAATCCCATTGGTGAAAACTTTAAAAAGACGACAGATCTTCTACTTCGCGCGGGCTATCTGATTGTCGCTCCCGATTATGAGGGCTTAGGCAAGCCCGGCATTCACCCTTATCTTCATCTACAAAGCGAGGCTGAATCGGCAATTTATGCCATCGCAGCAATAAAACAAGCATTCCCTGATGATATTCAAGGTGAATGGATGGTTGCAGGTCAATCTCAAGGAGGTCAGGCATCTCTTGGGACAGCAGAATATGCCAATGACGACCAGCTCTTTAAAGGTGCTGTTGCGGGGGCTCCGGCGTCAGGGTTGCAACAAATCGTTCGAGATGTTGCTCCTAGTGCACTTTCAGCATTAGAAAAAGCAGAGATTAATGCCGGCATAATCCTAGAAGAACGGAGTGCTATTCATGCCTATGCAACACTGCTTGCCTATGGCGCCTTCGTCGGCATTGGTATTAAAGCCACACATCCCGATTTTAACTATCTAGATCTGTTTCATGAAAGAGCGCGTCCATTCGCGCAACGAGCAGCTGGCAGTAATGGCGAAAATGGTCATTGCCTCTATGCGGTTCGTGATGCGTTTAAAGCCGATATAATCGACTTTCTCCAAAATATGGATCAACCGGATATCTTACAATACCCCGGCATTAATACAGCTGTTTTCCATCATCATCCTGCGCTGTTAAGTCTCTTTAGAGACAGCGAACCCGGCACAAAAAGACTCGACAAACCGATTCTCATTATTCAGGGCGAAAAAGATAGAGATGTCCCGGCATCTGTTACCAAAAAGCTTGTCGAAAATCTCCTTGAACATGGCTCTCCAAATATTACTTTCATCCTCGTAGAAGATGCCAGCCATACAGAAGCGATCATTTGGGAGCGCGAGACAGTCTTTAACTTTATTCAAAAACAGATGCCAGAAAAATAGATACTTTCAATTGCGGATAGCCTAATCCCAAAAGGCTTATCCTCAAAGTATGTCTATTCAATCAAGAGAATGACTCATTGTTGCTAAGAGAAATCTAAAGGATCGACTTCTATTAAGAGGCGAATGCCGGCACGGATATTGGCATCATAGAGCTGGCGAAGGTGATACGCGGCACGATGCAAAGGCGCTCTTGCCTCAGATTGTAAAATGGCATGTACGCGATAAAATCCTTGTCTACGCTTGAGGTTATTGGGCATTACCGGGGTGATTTCGAGCCCTTCAGCAGGTGGTAACATCCCCAGTAATCCTTCTAAATAGTGGTTTGCTTCAGCTTCACTTCTTGCTTCCACTTGCACCAGTATTTGGTAGGCATAAGGGGGCAGCGCGAGGATCTCTCTGACCTCTAAAGATTTCTCAGCATAGGCGTGATAGCCAATCTTTGGCAATTCATGAAAGAGCGAATTATCCGGGAACATTGTTTGAACCATCACGGTTCCTTTCTTCTCTCCGCGCCCCGCTCTTCCCGATACCTGCATTAAGAGCTGCGCCATCTTCTCCTCTGCTCGAAAATCATTCGCAAAGAAAAGCCCATCGCTATTCAATAACACGACCAGCGTAATATTGGGGAAATCATGCCCTTTTGCGAGCATCTGCGTCCCGATAATAATATCCGCTTCATTGTCCCCAATAATCGTTAAATGTGCCTCTAGATCACGGCTATTTTTGACGTTATCCCGATCAAAACGGAGTACTTTCGCTAAAGGGAAGGCATCGGCAAGGGACTTTTCAATTTTTTGCGTCCCCGCGCCAAGCTCCTTAAAACTACTCCCACCACAGGCATTGCAACGCTCTGGATAAGGGTATTTTGTCGCACAATGATGACAATGGAGCATTCCGGTTGTCCGGTGATAGTTCAGATAACTACTACAATGATCGCATTCGAGCATATCGCCGCAATCAAGGCAGGTTAAAACAGGAGAGAATCCACGGCGATTTAAAAATAGGAGAACTTGCTCATTACGCCCTATCGTCGCTTCAATTGCATCTAAGACTTTATCGGAAATTCCGTCATAGATCTTCTCTTCATGACAATTGATAATCTCCCAGCTCGGCATCGCGCCACTGACGCGCGCCGGCAATTGATAATGGGAAAAACGCCCTTCTTTAATATTACGAACGCTCTCATATGTGGGCGTTGCGCTCCCTAATATCAGGGGAACCCCTGCTAAATTCGCACGCTTAATGGCGCTATTGTGCGCAGAATATCGCACCCCATCACGCTGAATATAAGAGCCATCATGCGCTTCATCAACAATAATGAGCCCCAATCTTGCAAAGGGCGTAAAGAGTGCAGAACGCGTGCCAATAATCAGATCAACACGCCCTAATAAGGCATCCCGCCAAGCATTTAAGCGCTCTCTATCGGTAATCTGAGAATGAATAACCCCCACACGCACGCCGAGGGCTTTCTCAATCCGCGAGACAAATTGCGGCGTTAAACCAATCTCCGGTACGAGCATCAAGACTTGCTGTCCTTTTGCCAAGAAATCTCGCGCTATTTCGGTATAAACAGCTGTCTTGCCAGAACCTGTGACGCCTTCAATAAAGGAGACGCCGGCATTTTGCGTAACGATGCCATCCACAACGGTTTGTTGTGCTTGTGTTAGTACTAATGGTAGCTCTCGCGTGGGGAGCTGCGGCGGGACTAATTGTGAATCCTCCGCCATCTCTTCGGCAAGAAGCCCCGCTTCTAACAATGCTTTACGATGACTTTTAAAATTCGGGAATTCTGCGATCAATGCAGATTCTAAGTAGTTCTTATCGGGCTGTATAAAGTGCATAATTGCCCACTTCGCACGGGCACTTTTATTGGCAATATCTGCTTGCCACATCTGACCGGCATCCGTTAATCGATAAACGGCTTGTGCCTCATATAGTGGCTTTCCTTGGCGTAACATTGCCGGCAAAAAGAGCTGTAACACTTCCCCAATCGGTGCATGGTAGTAATGGGCAATCCAGAGGGCTAATTGTAGGAGTTCATTCGATAAAATGGGCGAGAAATCAAGGCCCGCGCTAATCTTTTTAAGCTTCTCTCGCGGGAATTCACTCTCTGATTTAACGCAGGTAACCACTCCGATCATCTTTCTACGCGCAAAGTTCACGCTCACACGGGAACCGATTAAAGCCTCGGCATTACACGAGTCTGAATGCGCATCAGATACCTCAGCAATATACTCAAAAGTTTTATGCAACGGACATGGCAATGCCACTTCCACAATCACCTCTAAGCCGCTCTCTTTCATCCTTTTACCGCCCCTTTTACGACAATAATCTTTATCATCCATCTATACGCAAGCTCGTTCTTCCAGTGCTCGCCTCAAATAGGCTCATCAACATCCATATTCATATTCATAATCCCTGTTGATGTACGTGAAGATCGTTTAGTGTATCACTGCCAACATGCTTTATCATACGATCAAAAAAGAGAAAGCCGATCACACGTGATCGGCTCTCTTTATCCTGTTAGCTGAAATCTCAACCATAAAGCTAGAACGGTACGCGCTTCATAATACGCGTTAAGAATCTTGAAATGCCTTGGCGAACGGTTGTCTTCTCAATATATTTAATTGAATAAACATTCTTCTCCTCAATCGCATCAAGAATATAAGCATCACTCGTTTTAAGTTCATCCACTAAACCAAGCTCAAGCGCTTTTACCGCTAACCAATATTCTCCGGTCGCAATCACTTTAAGATCAAGCTCTGGACGATACTGTTTCACGAAATCTTTAAAGACAATATGAATATCATTAAGCTCTTCTTTAAATTTCGCTTTTGCTTCGTCCGTATTCTCGCCAAGCATCGTCACAGTACGTTTATATTCACCTGCCGTGAACTGCTCGTAATCAATATCGTATTTCTTCAAAACTTTATTAAAGTTTGGAAGTTCTGCCACAACACCGATAGAACCCACAATCGCAAAAGGTGCCGCTACAATACGGTTCGCAACACAGGCCATGAGATATCCGCCACTCGCAGCAACTTCATCGACTGCCACGGTAAGGTTAATGCCCTTCTCACGAATACGCACTAATTGCGATGCCGCCAAACCATAACTATTCACTGCGCCACCTGGGCTTGTGAGTTTTAAAATGACTTCATCGCCTTTTTCAGCAATATGAAGAAGCGCTGAAACCTCTTCACGAAGATTCTTGACCTCTTCAGCATGGACATCGCCATCAAATTCTAAAACATAGAGTGTCTTTTCTTTCTCTTCTGTTTTTTCAACAACGGCTTTTTTCCAGAACTGCCAGAATTTTTTCGGTGCGACGGGTGCCTTTGCTTCTGCTTTCACAGCCGCTGTATCACCCTCGATCACTGAATCTTCTTTTTTATCCGTATCTTTAGAATCTTTATCGGCATCTTTATCATCAAGATCACGATCTTTAAATTCTAAAAAACCTTCTTTGATCTGATCAAAATGATCCCCGATATCTTTAAACTCAATCTTGCCACCACTTTGCGCATTATTGGATCGTAGCGATACTAAAAAGAGAATTGCGAGTACAAATCCGGCAAGGATTGTCAGTGTTTTTGCTAAGAAAAGAATAAAATCAATTAAATAAACCATTTACGTAGAGCCCTAATGATAAAAAAACCTGATTCTTCATTCATGAGGATCAGGTTAGGATAATGTGTTGTCTTATCCGCTAAAATAGAATCACTATCATAAACGATTACAGACAAACCATGTAATTAATTACAGCATCATACTGGAAAATAGGCTATTTAGTTTTCGGTAGTTCAACTTTCACACGTTCTCGGACTGTTTCTTTATATTGCTCAAAAGCGGGAGACGCTAAACGATAAATCGTCTCAGCATCAAGCGTCTCAAAAGCAGGCTGTTCAATTGCGCGCACATCATCTAAAACAATCACATGATAACCATATTCTGTTTTAACAGGCTCTGAAGACATCTCCCCTTTTTTTAAGCGTGCCATCGCATCCCCAAAATCAGCATCGACCATAGATCGCTCGAACCAATCTCCTAAGCTCCCTGTATATTCATCATCTTCCGGCAACTCACTTGCAACTCTTGCCGCTTGTGCCAACGTTGTCTCTTGACGATTGATAGCATCAATAATCGCTTGTGCCGCTTCTTCTGTCTCAACTAAAACTTGCGAAACACGATATTCATATTGACCCTGCTTTTGAAATGATTGCTGGTACTCCGCTTTGACCGACACAAGATCGAGTTCATTTTTAGCAATCATATCTCGCATCAATAACTCTATTAATAATTGTTGCTCAACAAACTGCATCCTCATCTTATAATCTTCGCTCTGATCAAGTCCTCGCGATTTTGCATTCAGAGAAAGCGCTTCTTGACCGCCACGTTGACGTAATATCTGCATAACAATGAAAGCATCACTCACCTCATCAACTTCTACGCCCTGGGTAATTGATAAAAAACCATTCAATTCCTGTCTAGAAATATCTCGTCCCTGAATAGTTCCCACTGGATCTGGTAATACGTAACTCCCCAGAACTCTTGCAAATTCAAAAGACTCCTCCTGCCTAATAGCATCATCTTCAGCAAACACTACAATCGGAAATATTCCCCCGAGAATCATCACAGTGAACAAGGTGGTTTTTAATAAATTTTTCATATATACCCTTTTTCTTTTAACGACTAAGTGAAGGCCTCAGTGAAGAATATCCGCCTTCGATCACTCACTATTTTGATCATGGGGAATTTATCAAAATAGTTTTCATATCCCAATATTATTCATTATAAACAATAAGATGAAATTCCAGATCCGTGCGCTATAAAATACCCACGGGGAATAAACCTCATCATTGTACACTTTTACTTACCAATGACAAATATTGGTTAAGACAATAAAAAACCCAGGCTACGTTATACGCACCTGGGTCTTGATAAATCCGACTTAATCTTTCAGAACAATTGGTTATCTATTTTGTTTCTGGAAGCTCAACTTTAATTCCTTGTTGAATCTCTTCCACATACTCTTGGAAAACACCTTGTGCTAATTGTGAGATTGTCTCTTCATCTAATTCTTCGAATTTTTTCACACTGATATCACGTGCATCATCTAAAACGATAACATGATACCCAAAGCTTGATTGGACAGGCTCAGTACTCATTTTGCCTTTTTCCATCTGTGTTAATGCTTCACCAAATTGTGGGTCCATCATTGAGAGTCTAAACCATCCACCAATACTGCCATCACGCGCAGCCGTTGCTGTGTCGAGTGACTTCTCTTTTGCTGCATCTGCAAATGTTGTATCACCTTTATTGATCGCATCGATGATCGCTTGTGCTTCTTCAGCAGTTTCTACTAAAATATGGGATGCTTGATATTCTGATTTCTCCAATTGTGCGATCGCAAGTTCATATTGCTCTTTCACTTTATCCATTGGAATCTCTTTCTTCGCAAGCATATCTTGATAGAGCATATCTGCTAAGAAGAGCTCACCAATCAACTTAACCTTCATCTGATAGTCAGCATCTTTATCGAGCCCACGCGATTGTGCTTCTTTCGCTAACACTTCTTGGGTACCCAAAAGTAATAAGAGTTGTTCTGCAAGCGCCGCATTTGGAACTTCATCTGCTTCAACACCTTGAGAAAGCAATAAGAAATTATTCAGTTCAGCTTTTGGTACTTCACGGCCATTGATGGTTGCAACAGGATCTTGGAATACATACACACTTGCTTCAGCCTCTACCGGAGCAGTGTCTTGCGCCATTACAACAGGAGATAATGCGCCCATTAAAGCAGCGGTCAGTAAGGTTGTTTTAAATAAATTCTTCATTGGTGATTTTCCCTATTAATGTTAAATCTGATATTAAATCGTAATTTGAATACTTAATGCGTGAATATCACTATGCATCATTGAATCTAATGCTTGATATACTAATCTATGTTGCTTGAGCATTGAAAGACCTTCGAACATCGGTGAATTAATTTTCACGGTAAAATGTCCAGCTCCCCCTCTTGCACCCGCATGTCCTGCATGTAGATGGCTATCATCAATCACTTCTAATGAACTTGGTGACAAGGCTTCGGTTAACAATGTGCTAATTCTATCTAATCTTGCTTGATTACTCATCTTTTCACTACTATTTAATTGAATTAGTTATAAAAATTAAATGCCTTTGCCAATTTTTCATTGCCATTTCCATTTAATTTACTGACTCTCCATTATATAGATCGAGTCCATAATTTCTATCTCTACTCACACAATATGCGAATGAAGTAATCACTTTTCAAGGTAATTTAGCAAATATCATGCTTGCAGATCGCAGATATGAGCTCTTGGAATCCTATTAAAAGCGTGCTCACTCCTGCAGAGAGGACAAGATAATATAGGCATTTTATGATCGAAAAAAACAAAAAAGCGATAGTCTGTGATGTTCACCAAATCTATCGCTTTTAATGTTGCCGTTGTGAGTCTTCTTACATCTATTGAATGCACACGCAATGTACGCCGTAAATCTTCGCATTACATCTCTTCTTGATGCTCCGCTTCGGCTTTTGCCTTCAACGCTTTGCTGCGCTTCACTAAATAGACCATTAAGACAATGGATAATATAAAGGTGAGTGCAGGGTTGACGATCATCTTAAAGGTCATCCAAATATCATCTGATAAGCCCATTAACACAATCACACTATTGAGCAGTGCCATAAGTAACATATATGCAGCCCACCAAAGATTGGTGCGAAGCCATTCACTCTCCGGCAACTCAATTTCTAAAGTTTTGGCAAAGATCATCTTAATCGGAGACTTTTTAAGATAAAACATCCCCACAAGCCCAAAGGCAATCACCACATTCACAATGGTTGTGCGCCACTTAATAAAGTCGCCTTCATTGAAATAGATCGTCATTGCACCAAAAACAATCGTTGCGGCTAAGATTAACCACTCTTTACGTTTGGTCGTTCGACGGAAGAAGAGCAATAAGATCGCTAATGCGCCCAATGAACTGTAAACCAACATCTGCGTTGCAAGCAGTAGATCCTGCCCAAAAAAGAGATAGGTTCCCAGAAAGAATGCAGAACAGATTCCTAAGAGTACTTGTGGCATAGGCTTAAATTTCCTTGATCACACTATCAAGCGATGCGCCATCAAAGACGTTATAGCTTGTAATTGATTTATCGATACGACGAATAAGACCCGTCAATACTTTTCCAGGACCACACTCAACCACTGTTGTGACGCCTTCACGCGCAAGCTTCTCAATAGTTTCAGTCCAACGTACTGGCTCATAAAGTTGGCTCACAAGCGCTTCTTTGATCTCTGTAACATCCACATGCGCGCTCACATCAACGTTATGAATCACGATATGATTTGGGCTTGAAAGGAGCATATCATCAAGCGTTTTTGCTAATCGCTCTGCCGCTGGCTTCATTAAGATACAGTGTGATGGCACCGAGACTGAGAGTAACAGCGCACGTCGTGCACCACGCTCTTTTGCAAGTGCGCACGCAGCCTCAACAGCGGCCTTTTCACCCGCAATCACTACTTGGCCTTGCGAGTTAAAGTTCACTGCCGCTACGACGCCGGCATTCTCTGACTCTTTACATACCGCAATCACCACTTCATCATCGAGCCCTAAAATTGCCGCCATTGCGCCAACGCCAGCAGGAACAGCTTCTTGCATGAAGTTACCACGATCATGAACAAGCTTCACAGCATCTTTAAAGGCTAAAACACCTGCAGCAACAAGTGCCGAGTATTCCCCTAAACTATGACCCGCTAAGAATGCCGGCTCCGCACCATTTTCTGACTGCCATACACGCCAAAGCGCGATACTAACAGTCAAAATTGCAGGTTGGGTGATTTCTGTCTTAGCAAGCGTTGCTTCATCGCCAGATTTAATGATCTCTGATAGAGAGAAGCCTAATGCATCATCTGCTTCTTCGAAGGTTTTTCTAACAATCTCATGATCTAAAAGATCTTGAATCATGCCAAGACTTTGAGACCCTTGACCCGGAAAGACAAACGCTAATGTACGATTCATTTCACTCATAATACAATTCTCTCATTTGTGGTAGTGGTTGCGCCAATCACGATATCCGTCTCGATATCCCGCTGTGATCTCGCAGTCACTACGATAGTGTTATTGGATCAAAAATCAGAACATGGGCTGATTCATTAACTGATCCGCTTCAAAATACGACATCTGCCCAAAGGCAATGATCTCGAAATAAAACAGTCTTCTAGTGCATCTTTATATTGTGCTAATAGCACTATTAAAAAATCTATCAATAAACAGAAATTTAGCGCGTTCGATCGACTCACTTTTGGAATCGTTCTTCGATGCTTTCTCCATTCATTGATAGATTCTTTTGAAACCTTTCATGGTGTTAATCGTTAGAATCGCCCGATACGCTGACACGCATCGAGCGATATAACATTACATTCTTACGAGCGCTGATCCCCAAGTAAAACCACCACCAAAGGCTTCCATTAAGATTAAATCGCCATTCTTAATACGGCCATCTTTACGTGCCACATCCAATGCAAGTGGAATACTCGCTGCAGATGTATTTGCATGTTGGTCAACCGTAATAATTACTTTATCAAGCGGCATTCCCGCACGTTTTGCCGTTGCCGTCATAATACGAAGGTTCGCTTGATGAGGAATCAACCAATCAATATCATCGCCGGTAAGATTTGCCGCGGTAAGTGTCTCATCAACGATCTCATGCAGCTTTGTGACCGCATGACGGAATACTTCATTACCTTTCATCTGTACAAAAGGATACGTTCCTTCTGGCGAAATCACGCTCTTTTTCACAGAGAGAAGATCTTTATAACTGCCGTCTGCATGGAGATGAGTAGACATAATGCCCTCTTCTTCTGTAGCTTCTAATACGACTGCTGCCGCACCATCACCAAAGAGAACACAAGTCGTACGATCGCTCCAATCTAAAATACGTGAATAGATTTCAGAGCCTACAACTACCGCTTTCTTAGCAGAACCTGCTTTAATAAAGTTATCTGCAATAGCGAGCGCATAGATAAATCCTGAACACGCAGCACTAATATCAAAAGATGCAGCATGGTTATTACCGAGCATCTCTTGGAGTAATGTTGCGGTTGATGGATATGTGTGATCAGGCGTTGTTGTTGCAAGAACAATCAGATCAATATCATTAGCATCTACATTCGCATCTTTTAATGCTGCTACGACTGCATGGTATGCAAGTCCTGATGTTGTTGCATCATCATCTGCAATGTGGCGCTGACAGATCCCTGTTCGCTCTACAATCCACTCGTGATTAGTATCAACAGTTTCAGATAACTTTTCATTTGTAACAACATTTTCAGGCAAATAACGCCCTGTTCCGATTATTCTTGAATTCATCCCTACCTAACCTATTCGTCTGACTGCTCAGTCTCTGCAGTTTCAAATTGTTTCCTCATCTTCTCGATGATTTGTTGCTCTACAAGCTTAACAGAAATTTCTATCGCATTTTGAAAAGCAATGCGATCCGCGTTCCCATGTGATTTTACCACAATACCACGTAAACCTAAGAGACTCGCACCATTATGTTTGCGAGGATCCATCCCATTTTTAAGATCTTTCAAAACAGGCATCGAAACAACCGCGGCACATTTTGTAAAGATGTTTTTCTTAAAGGAGTTAGAGAGTTGTTTTACAATCATTTTTACCGTTCCCTCTAAGGTTTTTAACGCGATATTTCCCGTAAAACCATCAGAAACGATGACATCGACATCATCAAAGAAGATGCCGTCTGGCTCTGTAAATCCGATATAGTTGAGATCTGATCCTTCCATTAAAGGAACGGTTCCTCGAATGAGCTCATTCCCTTTCATTGCCTCTGTCCCAATATTCATTAAAGAGACTTTAGGACGCGGGTCATTACTCACCGCAGAAGAGAGAAGTGATCCCATCACTGCAAACTGATAGAGATGTGCAGGAGAAACATCCACATTCGCGCCTAAGTCGAGCATATGGACATAACCACGCTCACGGAGCGAGGGGATTGAGGTACAGATCGCTGGGCGCATGATGCCCGGCAATGTTTTTAAGACAAATTTTGCCGTCGCTAAAAGTGCGCCGGTATTTCCTGCTGACATTGCAGCATCTGCCGTTCCCTCTTTAACGCAGTTGATTGCAACGCGCATAGAGGAGTCTTTCTTATTACGAAGTGCGCTTTGTGGCGCATCGTCCATCTCGACAACTTCTGAGGCAGGAATAATGGTGATTCTTCCTGACTTAAAAAAAGGTTCATTGACCAAAAGTGGTTGTAAAACCTCTTCTTTTCCGACAGCTAATACTGAAAGGTTACCATGTGTAGTTAATGCATTAACTACTGCAGGAATAAACTCTTGAGCGCCATTGTCACCGCTCATCATATCGACTGCGAGTTTGACTTGCCCTTGATTATTCTTGATCACTTTGGCGGTTCCTAATTCTTTTTTGTTCGTATAATAATAAAAAACCTACGCTTATCTTCAATCAGATCATGCGTAGGTTCTTCGATAAATGTCTACCGATCCTAAAACTTAGGATTATTCTTGTTCGACAACTTGTTCGTTTTTAGTGATCACTTTACGACCACGGTAGTATCCATCTGCAGTAACATGATGGCGTAAATGTGTTTCGCCAGATGTTTTATCAATGCTTACAGGACGTGCAGTTAAGAAATCATGCGCACGACGCATGCCTCTTTTTGAACGAGTTACCTTCGATTTTTGTACAGCCATTTTAACAACTCCTAAATTACACTAATTCTTTCAAGTGATAGAAACTTTTCAAGTGATAGAGACTTCTATCTAATCCAATAGATCTGTCAGCACTGCAAAAGGATTTTTCTTATCCTCTTCCACTGGCAGCTCTTGATTCTTTAAAAACTCACGCCCTTCACATGGCTCATCATCTTCATGATAAGGGATGACCGGCAGAGCCATCAATAGCTCATCTTCTACGTGATAGAGGAAATCAATAATATCAACATCTTCAATCACAATGACATCTGCATCATCACCTATAAGCTGTGCTTCGTAATC
Source organism: uncultured Ignatzschineria sp. (assembly GCA_945639195.1). Taxonomy (GTDB): domain Bacteria; phylum Pseudomonadota; class Gammaproteobacteria; order Cardiobacteriales; family Wohlfahrtiimonadaceae; genus Ignatzschineria. The sequence goes on from CALZEE010000005.1 coordinate 154,261, forward strand.
ATTCTTGACTGGAATCCATCGAAAATCGACGTCCAATTCAATCGTGATTGGTTCAAGACAGCGCTGACACTCAACATCAACACCTACAGAGGCATTGCCTCGGATGCTTTTATGTTGATTTTCATCAGGACCTGCCTCAAATGACAAAACAATATCGCCATTAACCGACTCAACTGCTTTCTCTAGACGAGGAAACAGCTTACTCGGAAGTCGATCATTCTCGACGACGAATCGCTGGTCAATAGCTTGCCATATGGATAATGTAGAGTAATTCAAAGAACACCATCAATTCTAATAAAAGAGGGATATATTAATCTATCGCACAAAAATTTGCAATAAATCCGTTCACTAACGAACAAAATCACCACTTTTCCCACCCTTTTTTTGAAGGAGCGAGATGTCGGAGATTTCCATTCGTTTATCAATGGCCTTTAACATATCATATATGGTCAGTAACGCAATAGATGTTGCCGTTAAAGCTTCCATCTCTACTCCCGTCACGCCATTTGTTGTCACTTCGATCTCTGTGATAACACTCCGCGTCTCAGCTTCAAGCGTAAACTCCACATTAATCTTAGTGAGCGGTAAAGGATGGCAAAGTGGAATTAAATCCGCCGTGCGCTTCGCGCCTTGAATGGCCGCGATTCTGGCAATGCCTAACACATTCCCTTTAGAGACCTTCTCCTCGACAAGCGCTTGAAACGCCTCATCATTCATCGTAATGCGCCCGGTTGTGATGGCAGTACGTTTAGTGATCGGCTTATCGCTCACGTCCACCATATGCGCATTCCCTGCCGCATTAAGATGCGTTAGTTTGCTTTGACTCATGCCTGTCTCCTTGTTTGACTCTATTGATCTGATCTTGCTACGGAAAATCTTTTCCCGCAATATATTTTATGCGGCAACCTGCTTTATACAATCGGGTAGCCAATAATGAATAGCGCTTTACTCAATCAACTGCTCACTGAGAGATTCCACCACGTAATCTTCCAGATCTTTATGAATCTTCATACTACGTTCATGAATCAACTTTACGCCGCCTAAGAGCGCTGCTTTATGAATCAAGCTGCGATCTCCAGAGATCAAATAATGCCATGCCGGCAATGGCTCATTATTAAAACGCAAACGATAAGCACACGTTTTAGGGAGCCACGGAAATGTTTCGATATCCTCAATCGAGAGCTCAATACACTCTGGCACATACTCATGACGCGTCATATAGTGCTTGCACTGACAGCTCTTGAGATCCAGCAAGTTACAGGCCACATTCGTATAGTGAATATCGCCCGTATCTTCATCTTCGATCTTGTTAATGCAACAAAGTCCACAACCATCGCAGAGCGCTTCCCACTCAGGCTTTGAGAGTGAGGCTAGAGGTTCTTCCCAAAATTTATTACGCATTACGATTGTTTTATCTCCTCTACGGTGGCGGCATCGACAACAGAGGCATCAACTGATAGATTCTGGACGACGGTATCTTCGACAATATTCAGGGTAACCGACTGCGGCTGTGCAAGCGGATCATCTGTGCTATTGGCGGTCGCATCGCTACCATTTAAGGGACGACTCTGCACCTGCTTTACAAACCATTCTTGATGATCAATATCTTTCGCTTGTAAACAGAGCGTGACTTCAATTTGTGTAGGCTTAGTCGAAAGCTCTTCATCGTGCGCGATACGCTCTCTAAACTGAAGATAGAACGCAATCTGACTGCCCACCAAAATAATGACCCACGAGAGATACATCCACATAATAAAGAGCACAACGCCAGCAAAACCCGAGTAAATTTGCGATTGCTTGCCGGACATTACCACAAACTGGGTAAAGAGTTTTCCCACAAAGAACCAAGTATTCGCCGCAATAAATGCCCCGATTAATGCCGGGAACATATTCACCTTACGGTAGGTAATAAAGAGATATGCTAACCAGATGACCACTGTAAAGATCGCGATGGAGAAGACCTGCCCAATCAAGAAATTGACGAGGGGATCTGTCACGAGCCCGCTAACTCTAAGGAAAATCGAACTAGAGAGGAAAGAGAAAGCGATAAAGGCAAAGATCGGACCGATCAATACCACAATCACATAACTGAGCAAGCGCTCTTTAAATGGTCGCCCTTTTTCAACGCGCCAAATCCGATTAAATGCAGACTCAATCGTCGTTAGAAGATTGATCGCGGTATAGAGCAACACGGCAAGCCCCGCTCCCCCAAGAATAACCCCGCGGGTATTTTCTACAAAGCCAATCAAGATCTTCACAAAGCTCTCTGCATTCTCCTCACCGAGGATTGACAAGCCCTTAAGCATCAATGGCTCGAGTTCATTATGCACACCAAAGCCTGCCAAAATAGAGAACGTGATCGCCATTAAGGGGACGATCGAAAGCATGGTTGTGTAAGTCAGTGATTGCGCACGCTCTTTAAAGTTTGCTTCACTGTACTGCACAATAATACGATAGATGATCTGCAAAACGCTTCTCACCAATACAAAAGAACCTGTCTCAGACCAGAGCCAGGCTTCTAATTTTTGAATAATAGACTTCATAGATTCCTTTTGATTTCCCTCAACACAATACTCACAAGGTGAATATTACGCGAGCTTATCAAACCCATCTTTAATTAAAGTAATACGACGTTCTAAAGCATCTGCCCCATATTGCGTACTGAGCTCAAAGTAACCCCACACAGGATTTGGCCACGCAAGGTCTGTCTCATAACGCGCAATGACGTGCACATGCAGTTGTCTTACGATATTTCCTAGCGCCCCAATATTGAGCTTGTCGGCATTAAACGCCTCTTGCATGACATTTGATGCCATGCGTAATTCTTTGAGTAATTGCTCTTGATCTTCAATCGTTAGATCGGTGATCTCTTCGATATTATCGCGTTTAGGCACGAGAATAATCCATGGGAAGCGCGCTTCATTTTGAATTCTCACCTCACAAAGTGCGAGATCTGTTACAAAGCGACTGTTTTTCGCCAACTCTTCATTTAAAGTCATAAACTCTCCTCCAATGCATTAATATTTATCATGTATATGAATCGATACTCCGTAAAATCATGGGTCGATATTACCAGATTAATGAATATTATTAATGAATATTCGTCATGATTCTCGTAATGGCTTTCGTAATACTCCTTCATGCCACATCAATCTTCATGACGTCGTCTCACCATCGAATACGCACCTATTATGGGATTTTGCTATCGATTAATGCCGATTAATACCGATCCTAAAACTCAACGTTGAAGTTCTCACACCTGATGCTGAAAATCGCCACCTGTTAAAAGTTCAACATTGAGATTCAATACTCACAAGCGCTAAAAAACCATGTTATACCTGATTCCCCGGCATTTGATGACCGAATCTGTGCTTCTTCTACAATTATCTATCGCATTTTAAGGATTTGCAAAACTATTGCATGATCCTTAGATCTAAACCCATAATTGCAGATTCTTCTACCCCAGAAACGACAAGAGCGACCCATGGTCGCTCTTTTATACATCTTGATTTAAAACTCGTCTGCTTTTTTGGTAAGCGCGACTAGCTGCTCTCTGAGCTTAAACTCGGTGAGTTCAATACCTTTCTCCGCACGCACTAATTCACTTGCGATGATAATGCCGGCCATAATTGCCGCCTTCTCAAGGGATAAACGCCCTCTTTCACGAAGTTTTGTAATCTCTTGATCTAAACGTGCTGCAGATTCACGCAACACTTCTTCTTCTGATTTAGGCGAACTAATCGGATACTCTTCATTCGCAATCTTTACAGGTACTACAATCATTTCTGTCATGGGGCGCTCCTACATATTTTGTTTCATAGATTCAACACGAGAAATCAACTTATTCAACTTATCAGACAATAACGCATTATCTGCAGCTAAACGCGCATTCTCTTGTGCCGTCGTTTGTCTGTGTGTTCCAAAATCAAGTTGTAGTGCTTCATGTTTATCTTCTGCTTCTCTTAATGCAGTTGCTAAACGATTTTTCTCTTCTCCGAGCGCAATGATTTTTCTCTCTAGCGTCTCAAATGCAGTCTTTAATGGTTCTGACACAATTTTTCACCTTTCTTAGGGTTTAACAAAACTTGGGATATCGCCATAATACCCCATCGCCATCCTTGCCAGTTTTCTTTTCACAAAAGGAAACTTATCAGCGGTTGAGAGACCGAAGTTTCTCGCCCCTTTTACAAGACGTGATTGACTCGTTGAACTTCTCTTAAAGAGGTCCATCGATCCCATGATTAACATATTATGTTTTTTACGGCGTTTTTCATAGCGTTTTAACATCGTCAAATCGCCAAGAGAGATTCCTGCCTTTTTCGCATTCATCAATTCTTCCACCAATGTCGCTGAGTCGAGGTAACCAATATTCACCCCTAACCCCGCCAATGGATGGATAGAATGCGCAGCGTCACCGGCTAACGCAAAGTTTTCTCGCACATAGTTTTGGGCATGATTAAGACGAAGCGGATAAGCCCCTAACGTGCCGGCAATCTCAATGCGCCCAAATTTCCCTTCAAACCCATCGGTTAAACGATCTGAAAATGCGTCTGGGTCGAGCGCTAATAATTCATCGGCTTCTTCATAACTCGTATGCCATGCTAATGAGCAGCGCCCATCATTGAGCGGTAACAGCGCCAATGGACCATTATCTAAGAAGCGCTGCCAACAGGTATTTTCATGACTTTTTTCTGCACGAACCTGCCCCACAATGGTCTTCTGCCCATAGCTCCAACCCGTTGTTGGAATATTCGCCCAGTCACGAACAAGCGATCTCCCGCCATCGGCGCCAATGATTAGCTCCGAGACATATTCGTCGCCATTGCTGAGCGTGACTGTTACTTCGCCATTTTCACGCACAAATGATTCGAGCTTGGTGTTATCAACAATGGTGATGAGATCAAGCTGCTTCGCACGATCAATCAACACGCCTTGTGTCGCTTCGTTATCCATAATCCAGCCCAACGCATCTGAGCCAGTGCCTTCGGCATCAAAGGTCAGCTCACCACGGCCACCCTCATCCCATACATGCATATGTAAAAATGGGGTAATACGACCACTATGCTGCAAGCCGTCCCACGCATCTACATATTCGAGCCACTTTTTACTCGATGGCGTAAAGGCCGAAACACGCAAGCCATAATCATCGCTAGGATAGAGTTTTTCTAAAGGATGAAACTCGATAACCAATACTTTAAAGCCTGCTTTTGCAAGCCCAATCGCGATACTTGCGCCGACAAGCCCGGCACCATTAATAATGACATCAAAACGGTTACTCATAAAATTCCTATCCTTCTCTATTCACAGGGACGCAAGCGCAATACATCATTATTAATACGTCGACCTTGATGAAACCAGTCTTTAAGACCGATTTCGTTACTTGTTTATGAAGCTACTGAGTCTGAAATCAGTATCCCATGCCAAAACGGGCAATCCGTTTTTTTAAGGGTTTAATAAAGTTAATTGTTTTCAACGCCATGTTACGAACCGCCGGGGCAAACGGGATATCAAGCCCGAAGCTTCGCACCAAGAAATCTGTGGCGCCCACCACCGTCACAACATCATGACGACGCTCACGCTGATAACGTTCTAAATCATGCAAACTAGGAATCACGCCGCCCGCAAAATAAGGCAAGAGTAATTCGCAATCTCTAAAGCCAAGGTTGAGCCCTTGCCCTGCAATCGGGTGCAATGAATGCGCACTATTACCAATCAGGGTTAAACACGGCTTACAAACGCCTTTAGGTACCATTAACGTGAGATCCCACACATGGCGCTGCGTGACAGATTCGATCTCGCCCAAGTCATAGCCTAAACGGTAGATCACTTCATTCGCAAAAACGCTATCAAGTGCGTTTTGCCAACGCGCCTTATCTTCACGATCTGCAATCATCACCACGGCCATCTCATGGCTACCGACCGGCAATAGCGCTAAAGGACCATCACTCGTAAAGCGTTCGTACGCCATATTGTGATGCGGTCTTTCAAAACGTGCCCGGGCAATCACTGCTACTTGATTATAATCTGTATGGTACGACTCAATGCCAGAGAGCATACGCAGATGCGAGTTCATCCCTTCTGCTGCAACAATCCAATCAAATGATTCGCGGCGTTTTTCACCTGCGTGTTGTAAATCACAGAAAGCAATATCTTGATGACCCGAAAGATCTTTCTCGACATCATAGTGCATTAAGCGCGTCTCATCGAGATACGTGATATTCGGGCAAGTATCAATCGCCTTTAACATGCCAAGCACTAAACGCCCCATGGGAATCAGCGCGCCAAAATCTTGCAAGTCGTGCTCTGAGGCAAAGAGCTCCACCTTTGTGGCGTACCCTTTCTCAGAAATGTGCACGCTCTCAATCGGCGTCGCGAAGGGTTTTAAAGCTTGCCAAATATTGATCGACTCTAAGAATTTGACCGAGCGATGCGAAAGCGCAATCATTCGTGTATCTTGCTCTAACAAGGTATCTGTCGGTCTTTTTTTCTGATCAACCACCACAATATCGAGTGAGGAATCTTTTAACCCCAACGCAAAAGAGAGCCCAATTGGCCCCGCCCCTGAAATTAGCAGTCGCTTCTTTTGATCTTTCGTCATCTGATCCTCATTCATTTTTTATCTGCTCTATTGTAGCGAGCACCCAAAATTATCATTTGATATATCACAACTTTTGAGCTTTATCCCTTCGATACGGGTATCAATCGCCATCTAGCACGATGTAAATCCCGGCATTATTAAACACTCCGCACAACTCAACACGGTTTGATGTGACTAAATTATGGTTTGAAGTGATCTTACTTGCGGGATTTCATAGACTAATACGCCAGCACCATTCATGATGAATAATGCCGGCAAATACGCTGCATCAATGGGTCTGTCTTATGCCGGAAGGCTTAAGATTTCATAACCATCTTCTGTTACTAAAATCGCATGTTCCCACTGCGCAGTGAGCGAGCGGTCACGCGTTACAGCCGTCCAACCATCATTGAGAACTTTTACCGCAGATTTGCCCACGTTGATCATTGGCTCAATCGTGAAGATCATGCCCGGCTCCATAATATCCGTCACCATTGGTGAATCATAATGGAGCACTTGTGGTGCTTCATGAAGACTTAAACCCACGCCATGACCACAGAAATCTTGTACTACTGAGTAGTTATGCGCATGTGCGTGTTTTTGAATCGCACGACCAATATTTCTAAATGGCGCGCCCGGTTTCACTTCTTCAATCCCGAGCATCATGCACTCATAAGTCACATCGACTAAGCGCTGCGCCAAAATTGAGACTTCTCCCACACAAAACATCTGGCTACTATCACCAAAGAAACCATCTTTATTCAAACAGATATCAATATTCACGATATCGCCTGATTTAAGCGCGCGATCGCCGGGGATTCCGTGGCACACAACATGATTCAATGAAATACAGCTTGCCCCTGGGAATGGTGGCTGACCGTAGTTTAAGCTCCCAGAGATTAAGCCATCTTCTTTCATCCAACCAAGAATAAGGTCATCCAACGCTTGCGTCGTAACACCCGGGACAACATGTGGCTTAATACGGGTTAAAAGAGATGCCACCGCTTGGTTTGCTTTACGGATGCCATCGATTTGTGTTTGATCTTTGATAAAAATTTGAGACATATTATTCTTTATTCCTTTCCTACAGCTATTTAATATCATGTGGGAGGGTCAACATCGGGTATCTACCCCGTTCATGATGAACAACCACTGTTACGGCATGACTCCAAGAGAATCAATAGTATATCATTCCAAAAGCAGAGATTCTCTTCTCTACCAGATCAGGCTTGGCGGAATGCTTTTACTCGTTCTTGTATCCATTCCAGTACTTATTTCTGTACCTATTTGCCCTGCCTATATTACTTTGCAGTTGTAACAGTGACGTTATGACGATCATTTTACCGCTTTGCGGTGATCCTATTCCTAAAACGGAGATGATGTTTCATCCCAAACCACACTTCATCATTAGCCCGTACAATTCTAATCATCTAAAGCCATGCGCTAAAGTCACTACTGAAGTCATTGACTAAAGGCATTCGCTAAAGGCATTGCCGGCGCTAACCGTAATACTCGTGATGCCTGCTTAGGTGCGAGGTAATGTTACGCCCGTTTGACCTTGGTATTTACCTCCACGATCTTTATAAGAGACATCACACTCTTTGTCTGATTCGAAGAAGAGCATCTGCGCAACGCCTTCGCCTGCATAGATTTTTGCGGGTAAGTTTGTCGTATTAGAGAACTCAAGCGTTACATGCCCTTCCCATTCTGGTTCTAGCGGTGTGACGTTCACAATAATGCCACAACGCGCATAGGTTGATTTACCAAGGCAGATTGTGAGCACGCTGCGGGGAATACGGAAATATTCGACCGTACGCGCCAATGCAAATGAGTTCGGCGGGATAATGCAGACATCCGATACAACATCTACGAAACTGTTTTCATCGAAGTTTTTAGGATCCACAATGCTTGAGTTGATATTGGTAAAGATCTTAAACTCATTACTACAACGTACATCATAGCCATAGCTCGATGTTCCGTAGCTAATAATGCGACCTTTCTCATTCTCGCGAACTTGTCCTGGCTCAAAAGGTTCGATCATCCCGTTCTTTTCTGCCTGTTCACGAATCCAGTGGTCTGCTTTAATTGACATACGTTTTTCCTTCCCTAATGAGTATTCACTCATGTTATTTGCTAAATGTGTTAAGCATCCCCGAAAGGATGCTCTTGAAATATTGACCGCTATTATAAGTTGATAATGCTGAAAAATAGATTTTCAAGCATGGATTACGCTTATCCCTACTTCAATTCGCTTGCTTGAGATTGCACAACAACTTTTGGGAAGCCTGCCATCTTATCGCGCTCACGAAGTGAGAGAACTGCTGCGGTCTTAATCGCAATCTCTTGGTAGAGTTTTGCTAATGGATCATTCGTTGTGGCAGTCGGCTTACCGTTATCCACCTCTTCACGAATTTTGATATCAAGCGGCATACGACCTAATAACTGAATGCCCTCTTTCTCTGCTAACGCTTTACCGCCATCTGTCCCGAAGATTGCCTCTTCATGACCGCAGTTTGAGCAGATGTGATAGCTCATATTCTCAACAATGCCGAGAATCGGAATACCCACTTTCTCAAACATCGTGATCCCTTTACGTGCATCTAATAACGCGATATCTTGCGGCGTTGTGATAATCACACTGCCCGATACCGGTACTTGTTGTGCAAGCGTTAATTGGATATCTCCCGTTCCTGGTGGCATATCAACGATCAAGTAATCAAGCTCCTTCCAGTTAGTCTCTTTCAGCATCTGTGCTAATGCAGATACCGCCATCGGTGCGCGCCAAATTGCCGCATCACGATCTGCGATCAAATAACCGATCGAGTTTGTTTGTAAGCCTTGTGTTAAAACAGGCTCCATGGATTTACCATCAATTGAGACTGGTTTTTCATGGCTGTTAAGCATCGTTGGAAGGCTTGGTCCGTAGATATCCGCATCCAAGATTCCGACTTTTGCCCCTTCATTTAAGAGCGAGAGTGCGAGGTTTACAGAGGTTGTTGATTTACCAACACCGCCCTTACCGGATGCAACTGCGATAATGTTTTTAACATTTGATAAGGCATGAAGCTGTCCTTGCACCTTATGTGCAACGACTTTTGTAGAAACTGATACTTCAACCGTTTGACCCGTTTTTTCGGCAATCTCTTTCTCAAACTGTGCTTTAATCGCTTCGCTATGCGCTTTTGCATAGAAGCCAAGCACGATATTGACTTTAATCTGCGCTGATGAACTCTCGTTAAGCTCAATCGACTTAACGCAGCCCGCAGACACTAAATCCACCTCTAAGTATTGATCCGTATGTTGCTTAATAATATCTTCAATCATTGCTTTTGAAACAGTCATGAGTTCACCCTCGCTAGAACAGATTTTAATTTCTCTCTATTCTAACACCGCTTCGCAAATAAATTAACCTAGGATCACCAAAGCAGTGAAATTAACGCTAAAGATCGTTGTACCAATACTTTTAAGCAAGCTTTTCAAGCGAATACACAGCCCACTTAAATCAAGTTTATGGCATAAAAAAACGAGACTCATCATCATGAATCTCGTTATTGATTCTAGCGATAAAGATAAATCTTTCGCCAAATCCCGGCAAAGAGGCACTCAAGACACTAAAAAAATCCGCCAAATTCAATCACCTATATTTTTAAGAAAAGATCTCTCCTCAATCATAACGGCGACGGCAACAACCTTAAAGCAGCAACTGGCGAACTGATCCTGATAGCAGAACTAGCTTACGCATCCACCTCAACATGTGTGAGTAACTTTTCGCCCTCTTGCGTTTCGGAAGACGCTGTCACGGTCAACACTTCCCCTACGCGAGAAAGTTTAAGCGTGATATCTGCCGGCGGTAATACGCCCTCGCCTTTCTCTGGCCACTCAATCAACCAAATGCCGGACTCTTCTAGTAATCCTAAATCAAAGAGCTCCAACGGGCTTGAGAGACGATAGAGGTCAGCATGTAAAATGGTGCGATCGGTTAATTCATACGGCTCAATTAAGGTATAAGTGGGGCTTTTTACGGGCCCTTTTACCCCAAACGCTTGAATAAAGTAACGCGAAAAGGTGGTTTTTCCCGCGCCAAGATTCCCCTCTAAATAGATTTTAAAATCTTGGTAATCCGCTTTCATCAACCACTTTACTAAGGTTCTTGCAAAAAGCTCTGTTGCTTCTTCTGTCGCTAATGTTTTTTGCCATTCGATTGTCATGCTTCTACTCCCCTGACAGGTGCAATCACTGCACCGCTGATCGGTTCGATCAATAATCTTGTAAGTCCATCGCTTCAATCCGGACAAGCCCTTTCTGAGCTTGCCCAGTTTTTCTTAAAATTATTCTACGCTATTGGCGCCGTGTCTACCGGTAATCTGCGTGATAAAATCGCAAGACGAATATTAAGGAAGATTGCCGCAAAGGTTAAGCCGGCAATTAAGCCAATCCAAACGCCCGGCGCTGCCATTCCTTTTACAACACCCAAGTAGTAGCAGAGCGGGAATGCGATCAACCAATAAGAGGCGATGCCTAAGTACATTGGCACTTTGGTATCCTTCATTCCGCGCAAAATACCATTGGCAGAGATCTGTAATCCATCTGGCAATTGGAAGAGAATTGAGTAGATGATTAAACCGGCACTCATATGCACAATCTCTGGATTGCTATTGAAGATTTGTGGAATATGATAGCGCGAGAAGAAGAGAAGTAAGCTTGTGACGACCATTAAGCCGAGCACAACAATACGCCCCATACGATTCACTCGTAGCACACTCGCATAATCCATGCGCCCCATTCTTTGCCCTGTCATTGAGGTGAGCGCCATCGCAACGCTGAGCGGAATCATAAAGGTCATGGAAGTAATTGCGAGCGAAATCTGATGGCTTGCTACCACTTCTGTCCCAAATTGCCCCAAGATTAATCCCGCGGCAGAGAAGATCGCCACCTCCCCAAAGAGCGTTGCGCCACTAGGTAATCCCACGCGCACCATTTCACCGAGTCTCTCATCAGGCTTTTCAAACTTACGAATCAGCTTTAACCCACGAAGACGCGGATCTGCAAACGTAAAGGCTATCAGCAAAATCAGCATTACCCAGAAGGTTAATCCAGTACCCAGCCCAGAACCAATAATCCCGTAGCTTTCTATCCCGAGAGGCTCATAACCATTGACGAGCACATAGTTCAAAATCGCATTCACGATAAAACCCACACCACACACAATTGTAATAGGCACTGGTCTGGCAACGCCTTCACAGACTGCACGAAGACTATTGAAGATTAAAATTGCCGGCGCACCCACGCTCAGCGCCCGCAAATAAGAGCTCGATGCCGGAATAAGGTGTTCTTCTACTTTTAAGAAGCGTAATAGATGTTCTGAAAACAGATTCATAATCAATACAACAAGCACCATCAGCACCAGTGAAATCATCACGCCGTTATGCCAAATCCTTGCGACTTGATCACTCTTTCCTCGGCCATATTCATGCGCACTAAAGATCGCGACGCTCATTAAAACACCGGTACTACAGAGCAGTAATGGGTTCCAGATCATCACACCTAAGCCGACAGATGCCTGGACATCATCATTAAAATGCCCGGTAATAGCGATATCCACAACGCCCATTCCCACTAAAAACCATTGGGTAATCAGTATGGGGAACGTCAGCGCAAAGAGCATACTGAGCTCATCTTTTTGAAAACGAAAACGATCGAGCAGCTTCATTTTCTAACTCCTTCTATAATATATTGATACGCTCAACCTTGCGGATACCATCACGCAATATTGAGATCACAGTCTTCGATTATCTTGGCACTTTTAGCGCAAAGATCAAAATATCGAACGATCAATCCGCTTCACGCGCGCGGTAACGGGCGTGATCTTCACTTATCAATGCTGAAGTTTAGATGCGTCATGATCGATTTTTCAGGGGAATCGGATCTATCAAATACCTATTGCCGGCATTTCATCATGATCGTTGTGTATATCGTGACATCGCCTGATATCACCGAATATCGCCGTAACGCTTAACGTCGATTCCTTATCCCGATTCCCGACCTCGATGACTTATTCATAAAGCCCATCATAAAGTCATCCATAAAGTCGTCCACAAAGTTGTAATGGAACGATCTTACTGATAATCGGGGAAATTCTTGATTTTTGAGCGGGCATTTTATCCTAGTTCCGCCGAATCTTCGCCATAAATTTCTGATTTTTTACGAATCATGCCACATTCGTTACTCTCTTAAGGCGTGGAACACCGTCTGCGCGAGCTTCTTACTCACGCCCGGCACTTTTTCAATATCTTCAACTGCGGCACTTTTTAAGGATGCAAGTCCCCCAAAATGGGTCAGTAATGCCGCGCGCCGCGCTTCACCAATGCCGGGAATATCTTCTAACACCGACCGTCTGCGCATCTTATCTCGTCGTGCGCGGTGCCCTTCTATTGCAAATCGATGGGCTTCATCTCGTATCTGAGTCAATAGATGAAATGCTGGAGAACTCGAATCAATCGGAAGGGGCGCTTTGTCTCGCATCCAGATGATATCGCGACCGCGTACCTTGCCCTCGCCCTCAGAAATACTCATCACAAAGAGATCAGATAACCCCAAAGCATCCAGCACCTCAATCGCCACTTGTAACTGCCCCTTCCCCCCATCAATCAAGAGTAGATCCGGAAGCGCCATTGGTGCGATTGATGTCATTGGGCTTACGGCTGTTTTAGCGGCCGTCTGAGCAGCATGCTCCGGTGCATTGACAGCATTCTCAATCCCGGCATTATCAGCTCCCGCGGTATCGGTATTGCCGGCATTTTCCGAAAGCACTTTCGGGGAATTCCCCTTAAAGCGTCGAGTGAGCGCTTGGCGCATCGCTTCGTAATCATCCCCCGGCGTTACACCTTCGATGTTATAACGTCGATAATATTTCTTAGTAAATCCTTCTGGCGTATAAACCACATTCGAGGCAACCGTTCGCTCTCCAAAGCTATGGGAGATATCGAAACATTCGATCCGTAAAATCGGTGTTTTAAATTCAAACAGCGCATTGAGCGCGCTAATTCGATCTTCCACCTGTGCGCGGCTCGCAAGCTTAATGGCAGTAGAATGCTGAGCATTATTCTCCGCCATCTCCAGCCATTTACGTTTACGTCCCCGAATATTGTGCGGATATTGGATCACCACCGGATAACTCACAATTTCTGATAACCCCAACAGCAGCCACGATTCCTCTTCCTCACTGAGCGGTGCGTTTAAAATTAAGTTGCGAGGCGGTTGTCTATGCTCTCCATAATATTGGGTGATAAAGGCGCTCATTACCTCATCTTGCGTCGTATCTTTCGGTACTTTAGGATAATACGCACGTGTTCCGAGAACACGGCCATCGCGAATCGTCATCACTTCGATATTAATGACTTCTGCAGATTGATAGAACGCATGGATATCGAGCGAATCACGACTCTCTTCCATAATATTCGATCCTTGAATCTCCCGAATATACTGAATCTGATCTCGCACTTCTGCCGCTCGCTCAAATTGCATATCTTGGCTAAAGAGCGTCATCTTATTAATTAAGACATTCACCAGCTGCTCGGACTCCCCTTTTAAAAAGAGCGTCGCTTCTTCGACTGCCGCCAAGTAATCAGTACGCGAGATCTTATCCACACAAGGACCGCTACAGCGCTGAATCTGATATTGCAAACAAGGACGCGTGCGGTGGCTAAAGAAGCTATCTTCACATTCTCGTACCCGAAAAACCTTCTTCATTAAATTCAGCGTCTCTTTCACTGCGCCCGAAGAAGGAAATGGCCCAAACATGCGTCCCCGCTTCTTGCGCGCTCCTCGATAAAAACTAAAACGGGGAAAAGGATGCTCAGATAGATAGATATAGGGATAGCTCTTATCATCAATCAATCGTACGTTATAACGCGGGCGATACTCTTTGATTAGATTACTCTCAAGCAGTAGTGCATCACGCTCTGTAGCCGTGAGCGTTGTTTCAACACTCGCGATATTTGCCACCAACGCTTGGGTTTTAGGCGGATGATTTTTCGTTTTAAAATAGCTACTCAAGCGATTACGGAGATTTTTCGCCTTCCCCACATAAATAACTTCCCCCGCCGCATCGCGCATCATATAGATTCCCGGCGTTAAAGGGGTGTTTTTTAAAAACTCATCTGCATCAAACATCTTCTATTTCCTACATTGTCTCTTGTCTTTTCAAATCAATGATAGACGTTTTAACGCCCTAAAATGCCTTAATTTCCTCACTTATAATTATGTCTTGAGCACAATTAATTTACAAAGCATGACATCTCTACTATTCTGAATGTCACCAAGAATATTCTTATAATTTATACAAGGAGGGCTTAGCATTAATCATCCATTCTTTTAAAATACAATCTTGACATAGATCAATAAATAAGTATTTTGCTATACTATTTATTCACTCCAAGCACTGATTTTCCTACTCATTTGTACACATTCCCATAAATTTTTATCAATGAGCCTTCTGCATTACCTTGCATATTATCATCGACAAAGATACACGTGTAACGTGGTAAGTAATGCTTAACAAATATATGCTATATCCTGATTAAAACCCTATTTTCCTCATAATTTTTACAAAAAAATTCAGAAAAAATGAACCTGAAATAATAATAACTCAACTAATTCAGCTTCATTCATTCGTAAACAATCACATAGATTGTTAAGCGCACATATTATTTTTTCAACACTATTATTCGTCAGTTATTCAATGTTATATTAGTTGCCGCTAAATTTAAGGATTTAATTACATTAAAGGACTTCCAATCTTATGTCGGATAAAACATCACTCCAAGAAGTGTTGCAAACCCTTGACCCCGTACTTTCTACAGAATCATATATATATGTTGGTGTTGCAGATCAATCTCTTCTAAAAGTTTTCGGGTATGATCCGTTTGCATTTTACAGAGATGCTGAAGGTATTACCCTTATTTTGCGAAAAGAAGATGCCGATAATAATTTATTAAAATATGACGGTGTTTTTTGTAAAATTTCATTTAATGTGGAATTTTCCTCAGAATGTGCTGGTTTGACTGCGATTCTTTCTAGCGCATTAGCAAAGGCAGGGATTGGTATCAAACCGATTCATACTGCATTTAAAGGCCACGTATTAGTAAAGCAAGAGGATGCGCATACAGCGCTCGAAATCCTCACGGCATTGCAAGCGAAGATTCAAGGGTTAAGCGCTCACTAAAGCGCAGCAGAATTTGTTGACCTGAAATGATATTTTATAATCACAGGTCACAGCAATAGTGAAAGTCAGTATCTTAAAAGTCCAACTTATCGCGTCTTTCAAAATACTGACTTCCTAAACTAGCATCAAAGCACATCAGCAGATGTCATACGCTATTGATCCAACCGATACCTCTCGTTGTTGATCACATTCTCCCCGCTTTCGCAGAGAGAACTTCCCAAACAGATCTATTATCACTACAGATTGAGCGATTGTAACCAGAGCTCAAGTAATGTTGCGTGCCATAATTTTGAGCCTTGAATATTGGTAAAGCTTGATGCCGCTTCTGGGTTATCAATTAAGTCTTGAATATACGCTTCATTAAAGATGCCACGAGATTTTGCACGCTCACTCATTAAGGTGTCTTTCATCATCTCTAAGAACTCCCCACGCACATATTTTAATGCCGGCATTGGGAAGTAGGCTTTTGGTCGATCAATAATCGAATCAGGCACACGGCCACGCGCGATATCTTTTAAAACGCCTTTGCCATGATGCATCAGCTTATATTCCGGCGGCATTGCCATCGCAAGCTCAACTAAGCGCTGATCCATAAAGGGCATACGCGCCTCTAAACCATGTGCCATCGTCATGTTATCCACGCGTTTTACCGGATCATCCACCACTAAACGTGTCGTATCTAAACGCAACACGCGGTCTAAGAAAGTATCTGCCCCCGGCTTTGTTAAATAATCGCGGATATAATCCCCGGCAACATCATGCGTATGATATTGCGCTTGGAAAGCTTGTAACCACTCTGCATGCGTTCTATCAAAATAGTGCTCTGAAAAACGCTTCAACGGATCAAGCTCTTGGCTCTCTACCATTTTTGGATACCAGAAGTATCCGGCAAAGACCTCATCAGCACCCTGCCCGCTCTGCACGACAGATGTCACAGATTTCACTCTTTCTGATAACAGGTAGAAACCAATCGCATCTTGTCCAAAGAGCGGTTCGCTCATATTGGCAATCGCTTCCGGCAATCTTGTGAGCGCTTCGCTATTGGGTACTTCAAATTTATGGTGATCGGTTTGGTATTTATCCACAAATTGATCTGAGAAGAAGAACTCCGATCCTTTCTCTTCAGGCTGATCTTCAAAACCTACCGAGAATGTCTGGATGTCTTTCACACCCTCTTCTACCGCGAGCGCCGTAATGAGCGTTGAGTCTAAACCGCCCGAAAGCAATACGCCCACCTTCTCATTGGCAAAGCCCATCTCTTTTTTAACAGCAGAACGAAGCGAGCTTTCAATCACCTCTTTCCACTCTTCATAATCATAATCGGGGTAATCACGTGTTGCCGAGAGCTCCCAATAAGCGCACTCTTTAGCAATACCCGTACTTTTAACGACCATATAACTGCCTGGCTCGATCTTACGAATCCCTTTAAGGATCGTATAAGGTGCCGGCACAACCGCATGAAGCGAGTACATAAAGTGCAGCGCCTCAGGATCGAACGTCGTATCGATATCTTTACTCTGTAAAATACTCTGGGTATTAGAACCAAAATAGAACGCATCGCCTGCTTGACCATAGCTATAGTAGAGCGGCTTCTTACCGAAGCGGTCACGAATCAGTAGTAATTCCTCACTATTCGCATCCCAAATGGCTATCGCATATGCGCCATCAAGCTTTTCGACCAAGCTCTTTCCCCAACAGTGATACCCTTTTGTGAGCACCTCCGCTTGAGATGCCGTATGGAACTGATATCCATGCTCACGCAATGCTTCTCTAAGTTGATCTTGGTTATAGATCGTGCCGTTCGTCGTCACAATCACGCCGACCGATTCATCCTCAAAAGGCTCTTCGCCATTACTTGTCGCGGCTAGCTGTGTCTGGATCATTCCGACCATTTTATGGGTCTTAATATATGTCCCATCAGGTCCGCGCTTCGTGATCGGCTCGGACATCTTCTGTAGTAATGATTGATCGACCGCAGTCTGATTTAACTTCAATACACCGGCAATTCCACTCATAAATATCCCACCTTTCTTTCGAACCTGATTTTCCAATTAAAAACGCGATAGAGGCATCCCATGATGCCTCTACTTCAAATTATTCATTTCCATTAATCTATCGCATTGAGAATTGCCAGACAACTCTCAATTCATTACTCATAATGGTGGCTCTTTCGCCTATTTCAATCGATCATTACTAAGAAAGTGATTTTCCTGCTCGGTATCAAGCAACCTTATTTTCTAATCGACCAAATAACAATGCCGGCAACTTGTCGTCCCGGCAATCGTCTTAAAACATGAAGCTCTCTCCACAACCACATTCCGCTTTCGCTTCGGGGTTTTGGAATTTAAACATTCGATTAATCCCATCTTGGATATAGTCGAGTGTGACACTCTCTAAAAAAGGCAATGTTGATTCTTCTGTCACAATCATGATCGGTTCTTGCTCGATCACGACGACGCTGTCATCCACTTTTTCACAGAAATCAATATAGTATTTAAAACCCGAACAACCTGATTTCTGTAACGCAACCTTAATCGCCTCAGCATTACTCTCTGCCAAATTTTTCGCTAACTGTTTTCTTGCTGCATCTGTTACCGTAAACATCGTTGATTTCTCCCTATCATGCAATCACAGCACACGGTTTTGCCCGTTATTCTCCGGCATTATTACCGAAGGCATCCGTCAATCATCATTCAATTCACGGCGCACTGTTTATGTGAGGTTCAATATAGAACTAAATTAGTGCTATTTTACCTGATGTCCCCGACATTGACGAGAAAACTCTAAAATTTTCTTTTCTTCAACGAATATCAATATTGAAAATAGCGCCATCAATGTCCCATTCTCCGGCATTTCCCGGCATTCAAATTCGCCCACCTTGCCGGCATGCAGATGATGTCCTTCGCGATCATTGCTCCGGCCGCATACCAGCTTTGAAAGTTGCTTCATAATCCCCGGCATTCCCCGACATTATCAATCGTCGAGACAAAAAAAATGATGCCGGCATTTGCACTCGCATCATTTTTTGATTCACCAATATCACCGTATCAGAAACTATTCGGTCACTTTCTTCGCCGACAAGTTCGTGATATCCACAAATACCTCGTTATTCGCGCCTTGCAAGTTCTTCACATCTGAGAGCGAGCCTTCGGCGTAGATCACATCAAAGCCGATGTCATAGAGCGACTCTTCGTTTTTCAGCTTTTCTGCGTGCTTGCGCCATGCTTCTAACCACGCATAGGTTCGCAATCCTTTAAAGGATGAGAACGGCTTACCCGCCACAATACGCGCATCTTTTAAGAGCGTATCGAGCTTCTCGTAAGTAAGGTTGATCTTTTCGATAAAGAGCACCGCATTTTTAAAACCAAGCGCATGGAGATAATCCCCAATATCTTCAATATCTGGGAACTCATTCACTAATGGGCCGCCGGGATAACTGATCTCTGGGAAGCTGCCCGTGCCAATGGTGGTAAAGAAGAGCTTGCCACCGGCATTTAAACGCACCTGATAATCTCGTACGCGCGCCTCAAACTCCCATACATCTTGGAGATAGAGATTACTAATAATTAAGTCAAACCGTAA
Source organism: uncultured Ignatzschineria sp. (assembly GCA_945639195.1). Classification (GTDB taxonomy): domain Bacteria; phylum Pseudomonadota; class Gammaproteobacteria; order Cardiobacteriales; family Wohlfahrtiimonadaceae; genus Ignatzschineria. Next base: position 173,643 of record CALZEE010000005.1, read on the forward strand.
TGCCGGATCTGTGAGCGATTCGATATTCTCCATCACCACAGCTTTAGGAAAGCGCTCTTTTAACAACGTCGTTAAATATCCATCAAACGCGCCATCCACTAAGATCGAGTTCGGTGTCAACTCTGGCTCAAGATACTCCACCATTCTCCGTGCGATTTCATGATGCAAAAACGCGTGCTCTGGGTAGAGTTCTGGGTGATATTGTAATTGGTCGCGGCGATATGTTTTTTTAGTGCTCATAATTTCTAGGTCAATTCTCTATCAATGATCAAAGGGAGATCGATAACGATCTGATCTCTAATGCCATAAACGAATGAGATCACGGCGGTTATAATTCTAACACGCTTTAGCCCTCTCTCCTCGATTTGACTGCCTAAAAAGCACATGATATTGATAGTCCACCTTTACGAGATGATTTCGTACATCTAAAGCAGATTACGACACACCTCTTCTTTATCCCTTTCAGGCAAATGCTAGCAAGCGATAACGCCCTGCTAGAACAATCTGAACACCACTCTTTTGGAGCTCCATTATCATGACTCAAACATTTTGTGATCGCCTCTTTAACCGTGTTGAACCCGTTTGGAATGCCTATCTAGAACATCCTTTTGTCAAAGGCATTGGCACTGGCGAGCTCGACCACGACAAGTTCCGCCACTATATGCGCCAAGATTATGTCTATCTTATCGAATATTCTCGCCTCTTTGCCATTGGCGCAGCCAAAGCCGATGATTTAGAGACCATGACACTCTTTGGCAACCTCCTCTCTGGCACCATGAATTTCGAGATGGATCTCCATAGAGCTTACGCCGCAAAATTTGGAATCTCTAACGAAGATTTAGAAAACACCGCGCCCTCTGCAACCATGACAGCGTACACCAGCTTTATGCTTCAAGAAGCGTATAAAGGTGGCGTTGAAAATACCGCCGCAGCTGTTTTAGCCTGTGCATGGAGCTATAACTTTATCGGTAAAGCCCTCGCACAATGGGATGGCGCTTTAACGCATGAATTCTACGGCTCTTGGGTACAAACATACTCCGGCGAAGAGTTCACTGCCCTTGCAGAAACCTGTAAAAACCTCATCAACCGTCTCGCAGAAGGCATGCCAGAGCGCAAGCTTAAAGAGATGGAAGAGATCTTCGTAAAAACCAGTTACTTTGAATATATGTTCTGGGATATGGCAATCGATGAATCTATGTGGCCTTGTGAAATGGTGTGATTTGACACCTAATAGTCAACATTATGGAAGCGCTCGCAAGAGCGCTTTTTTGTTGATGCTATTTTTAATAGAATCTAATCTAATAACCAAAGATTAATAATTATTAGAAATAGTTATATTTTAAATACATTTAAGGTAAATAAATAGTACAATTCCACATATTACAAAGTGCGCCTCTTTCTTGATTCTTTCTTGATTCTTTCTTGATTCTTTCTTGATTCTTTCTTGATTCTTTCTTGAT
>CALZEE010000006.1 GCA_945639195.1 uncultured Ignatzschineria sp.
TATTCTACCGCTCGCTTTTTTTATTTTGAACTACAATGTTCAACAGCCCCTAATGATTAATAAATTATTTTTTGATGAAAAAAGCAATGTTACTGTTGTTGTTACAAGCTGTAATAGATTCCCATTATTAGCCGCGACACTAAGTTCATTTGAGGTGTATAATACCTACCCAATAAAAAAAATTATCATTGTTGAAGACTCTGGCAATACAGATATTTATAATTATATTCCCGAAAACTGGAAAAACAACTGCGAAGTAATAGTTAATAGCCCCCAATTAGGTCAAATCAAATCAATAGATTTAGCTTATAATAAAGTTGAAACTGAATATATTTTTCATTGCGAAGATGACTGGGTTTTTTATAGAAAAAATTTCATTGAAGAATCTTTAAAAATCTTAGAAAGTGATAATTCAATATTACAAGTCTGGTTAAGATCTTTTGATAAAGATATCAAAAAACATTATTCATTCCATTCGCTAGGTCAATCCCATGAAATTAAGGGGGTTCATTTTCACAACTTAGAAAGCTCGCACAATATATGGCAAGGATTCAGTTTTAACCCTGGATTACGTAGATTAAAAGATTATAAGAGTATAGCCCCTTTCTCTGCTATTGGTCATGAAGCGGAAATAGCAATTAGATATAACCAATTAAAATTTCATGCCGTTATTTTAGCTAATAGCGCCATTGAGCACTTGGGATGGGAACAACACATCCTTACTGAATCTGAGCTCAATAATCTAAAAAAAAGAAATATTAGTAAAAAATTAAAACATATAGGAATCGGAATACTATTAGGTATAACTATAAGCACAAGCTTATTTTATATACTAAATTCCATAATAATTATTTAAAAATAACCTTTTTTACAAATAATGCCTTATCTAATAGCAGCTTTATTTGACAGAAAGGTCGTCTCATCTCTCTTAATATCTTAGATGATAAGTTAACCTGCTTTTTTCTCATTCTATCTAAATTTTCTCGATCAGATCTACTGCTTTCTAAAGCGCTATTAAAACTTTTAGATATAAGAAAATCCTGTATGCAAAGAGCAGGTAATAATTGAGAAACTTTATATTCAGGATTTGTAAATAACAACCTAAACATAACCACATCAACAGGTTTCATTGCTTCCATCAATTTATATTGTTCAACAAGATATCTAGCCCCATTATTTGAAATAATATACCCTGCTGCACCATAATGAGGGCTTTTTAGCTTGTAAACATTTCTATTATTAACATTTTTTTCTGCGAAAAAAGAAAATTTAACAATCTTCTGCCATCCTTTTTCTAACTTCAATACATGAATGTCTGGAGATACCCAATCAGTACTATTTAAAAATAAACCAGCATCTTCTCCCAAATAAATATCATCTTCAAAGACGCCTATAAACGGGAGATCTTCTTCAATCATATACTTCCACAACTGATAATGGCTTAAAAAGCAGGATATTTCGACAGGAGATAGTTCTGTGTCAACTTTATCTAAACCATACTTCTGTAATAATGCTTCATTATCTTGTGGTGTTATTGCATCAAAAAATTTAAAAGGTACTTTTTTTTCTGCAAATTCTTTGACTATATGAGCTCGTCTTTTTTCATTATTTTCAGATAAACTTATTACAAAATTTTTCATACTAATCTTATTAATTCCTTCACTATAAGTATGCTGCTTATTCGAACTCTATAAAGATCAAATTTGATGTTTTAAAACTTTCAACAAGTATACATTATAGCCTTATTAAGGCTTATGAAATAATAATCTCATAAATTAAAGCTTCTATCCAAGGACTGTAATATCTATATTCCTTTTAAAGAGATACAAAGTTTGATAACGTTATTTCACTTTCTAATCTTCTAGAGCCATCTCTTCTTACTCTTTCGGTCAAACATATGAACAAAAAACTAATATCTATTATTATTCCAATGTATAACGAAGAAAAGAATATTGAGAATTGTATTAGTAACCTATCAACACAATCTTCTCAAAACTTTCATGCAATATTTATTGATGATGGCTCCACAGATAGTACAGTCATGAAACTCAAGATATTACTTGGGCAACCAAATATACACTTTTCCTATGACATCATATCTCAAAAAAATACTGGGGCAGCCAAAGCACGAGAACATGGCATATTATTAGCTAAAACTAAATATGTAATGATTTTTGATTGTGATGATATTGCCTCTGAAGACTATATCGCGACAACAGAATCTTCTCTTATTAATGACCCTGATATCAGTCTTCCCAAATTACAATTTCAGCAAAAAGACAACTCTTTTACTGACTTTGTATTTTTTGATGATCGCCAACAATACTCAGGTTTAGAAAGTTTAGAATACTCACTTGGAAGATGGAAAGTACATGGTGTGATGTGTGCTAAAAAAGAATTATTTCTAAAAAGCTACAATACCTATAGATTGCATAATCCTTCTGACATTAACTATATAAATAATGATGAAGTCATTTCTCGCTTAAATTTCTTTTATGCTCAAACCGTTATTAAAAATACAGGTACCTACTTCTACCTTAATAATACTACTTCAACAACTAAAAGAATTAATCCTAAAACATATCTAATGGGAAAAAATGCCATGATTCTTTACAGTCTTTTTGGACAAAACATGGGTCAAATTTCCATAAATGCACAGCAAGATTTTGTTGAAACATTATGGAGAACCTTCAAATATGCTCGCGAACATAAAAAAAACCTGCCAAATATTCCTGAATGGAAAAAACAAATCTCAGAAATGTTAGCATTCATTCATCCCGAGAAAAAAAGAATAACGATTTCATTCAAAAACAGAATAAGACTATTCAAAGCTAGTATATTAGTACGCTCCCTTTAAAATAAAGAGCACTATAATTTCCTACTACTTATACAACCATCTTCCGATACTCCGATACTCCGATACTCCGATACTCCGATACTCCGATAACATGTTATTAAACCCCACTATGAATAAAGAATATATCTCTGTAATTATCCCTATGTTTAATGAGGAAAAAAACATTGCTGGCTGTGTCGATGTTTTATTATCTCAAACAAACCAAAACTATCACGTAATTTTTATTGATGATGGATCAACAGATAATACAGTTAAAACCCTAAAATACCTGTTAGATAAAACACAGCAGAAATTTAGTTATTCTATTATTCAACAAGAAAACTCAGGTGCTGCAAAAGCAAGAGAAAATGCTATATCTTCTTGTAATACAGAATATGTAATGATACTTGATTGCGATGATCTGCTTTCAGCGGATGCGATTGAAAAAACCTTGTCATTAATTTCATCGAAATCCCCTGACATTATTTTACCAAATGTACAAGTTCAAAATAGTTCTGGAGAGTATTCAGAATTCACTTACTTTAATAACAATCAAGAATATAGTGGATTAGAGTGTTTAGTAAATTCTTTGGCTGGTTGGAGGGTTCATGGTTGGATGTGTGCAAAAAAAGAAATTTTCTTAAAAAGCTACTCAACATACAAAAAGTATAATCTAGCCAATACTAATTATATTAATAATGATGAAATTATAGTTCGTCTTAATTTCTTTTATGCAAAAACTGTAAATAAAAGTTCTGGAACTTATTTCTACCAAAACAATACGGAATCTACTACAAAGAGAGTCAATCAAAATCGTCACCTAATGTGCAAGAATGCTATTATTTTATGTCAATTATTCGGTAAAGATATGGAAGAGATTTCTGATAAGTCGTACAAGGAACTTATCAATGTATTGTGGGGAACCGTTAAGTACGCAAAACGACATAAAAAAGAATTACCCAATTTGTATCAATGGAAAAAAATGATTCAAGAAGTTTATCAATTTGTTGAAAACAACAATATTCAAAGAAAACTTAATTTTAAAAGCAAACTAAGATATCTACACGCAAAACTAATGTTTTATTTTATCTGATGATGAAAAAGAAATATGACTAATCAAAATCATATTCCTCCGTTATTTATATTTGTGTCTATTCATCTACAGCGCTTGATCTGGCTAATAAAATTATCCAAATAATTCATCGTCTCATAAGGCTGTACACTCGCTTGTACAGCTAATGAATCGGGCAAAGTTAACTCATTATCTAAGATCTTCTGGAGATACTCCCGACTTTGCCACTCTTCATTTACAGGATAGAGCCAGCCATTTTCGCCCACAGTAATAAGATCTGCCGGGCCTGTTGGACAATCTGTAGAAAGTACAGGGATTCCTCGCATCATAGATTCTATGATGATTAAAGGTAATCCCTCTCTTTGAGAGTTCAGAAGAACAACCCCTGCTTCTTTCACCATATCCCAAGCATTTCTCTGCCAACCATAAAAAGTTACTTTCTGAGATAAACCGAGATCGCTAATTAACTGACCAAAAGCCTTATCGCCTTCGGCATTTCCGGTAGAACCAAAAACATCTAAATGCCATTCGCCCTTAAGAGACACTAACTGCTCAAGTAGAGAATCCACACGTTTGATATCACTAATGCGTCCAATATAAACAAATTTACGCTTATTTCTAGGTATTAACATAGCCGCATCAACCGGGTTATAGACAACTGATACATTTTTTACATCGTAAAATTCTCTCAACTCATTTGCGATACCATGGCTAATCGAGAGATGCCCATCAAATAAACCGATCTTCCTCTTTACTTCAGCCGCTGTTTTCGCACCGCTACCCGTCAAAGAGAGATGAATCCAAGAGAGTAATGGCACGCCACTTTTCTCTTTATAATCTTTCAAGAATTGATAATTCCCTAAGAACTGCTTAGAGAGATCCATAGTAATTAATGCATCCAAATTATCTGCTTTCATTTGCTCAAAGAGCTTATGCCCATTAAGCTTCACATAAGCTTTATTGAGCACTCTAAATATTTGGGGGGGCAGTCCCTTTTTCAAGCGTTGAAGTGTCTTGGGCAGAGCTAAGTAGGTAACATTTTTAAAGTCTTTCGTAAATAGATCATAGCTTGGAGCGTATAATCCATAGAAAAAAAGCTCTACATTCTTTTGAGGCATCGCTTTAGCGACAATCTCTAGAACCTTTTCCAAGCCGCCTGGGCCATCGTGTCTATTTCTTAACAAAATACCGACTTTTAATTGTTTATCTGACGTAGCCATTACTTATTCTCATATAATTTTCAAGATTTATAAATCATAACATGATGCATATTTATGTTCTTATTCACTTTCCCCAAGAAAATACAGTCGCCCGAATAAGGATGTTTAAAAAAAACAATAATTAGCCTTTAATCTAACTAAATCAAGGCATTGCTTATTACTTACTGTTATCTTCTACATTATAGCCCTACTAATAATCACCTCTCGCTTACATGCTGAGATTCAACTTAGCCCAAATCATCTTAGATTTTGAATTTCAACAGAAATAATATGATAAATTAAGTAGTTTAATTGATATGCAACGATAGATATAAAAAGTATGATAAAAATCCCAGCCTCTAATCGCCGTATTTTCATTATCGGAAATGCAGATGAACAAATTGAGCTCGACCAATTCATTAATCAGGATGATTTTATTATCCGTTTTAATGCTGCAAATCCAACATGTAAATTAAAAGCGGATTTTTGGTTTATTGCAAATGGGCCAATAACGGTTATTCGTAGGCTAAATATCTTCACAGATAGAGTTAAAAAAAATTGTACTGTAATGTGGCGTTATACAAGAAGAGATGTTCTTTTTTCCAAATTTGAAAAAATTTCAATAAGTAGAAAACTTCGATTTCTTCTTTTTTTTCCTCTTTTTAAAACAAAGAATAAGGTGAAAAATCTTCCCCAATCAATTCTCTCTCCTCAAGTCCTCCAAGAATGTACCGATATGTTGAATGGAAATATGCCGAGCTCTGGTTTTTTAATGATATATATATGCAGAAAAATGTACCCCGAGATGTCTATATTCCTTCATAACTTCACATTTCAGGGAACAGTTGCTCATAACTGGGCATTAGAAGAGTCGGTCATCAATAATTTAATTAGTCAAAAAGTTATTAATCATGCTTCAAGTATTATTAATAACCCAAAATAAAGGTATGTAGATATGAATAATCCCCCTATTAAAATTTTTGTCGGATGCGATCCCAATAATTGCGACTTAGAACAAATGATGGTTTTAGATTACAGCATCAAAAAACATACTGACCATCCCTATGAAATTATCTGGATGCAACTATCAAAAGACCCAAAAAACTTCTGGTATTCTAATCCTCAAAAAAATGAAGGATGGGATACAGAGACTTGGGTAACACCATTCTCAGGATTTAGATGGGGTATACCAGCCTTTTGCAACTATGAAGGGAAAGCTATTTACATGGATGGGGATGTTATCGTTTTATCCGATATCGCCGATTTATGGAATCATCCATTTGATAAAAAAAGCATGGTTGTTGCAAAGGGCAAGCCATTAATTAATCGCTTATGCGTCGCCTTGTGGGATTGCCAAAAAGCCCAGAAATACCTCCCTCCGATTGATGAAATAAAATCAGACCCCGCTTCTCACGGTCGATTAATGCGTTTAATTAGAAAAAAACCACGGCTTGTTACACCTTTTAACGATTCCTATAATTGCCTAGATGGTGAAGACTTACCTATTTCAGATATTAAGATCTTGCACTACACTGATATCGATACACAATTCTCTCATGCATACTCTATTCCTCGACTAGAGCAAGAAGGATCTGCTCACTGGTTTGATGGTGAGGTAAATACGCATTGGAGAAAAGATCTCATAGAACTCTTTGATCAATATTATAATGAAGCATTAGCAGAAGGCTACTCGTTAGAAAACTATCGCCGTCCAGCATATGGAACTGTCACTAAAGAATCTCAAAAAGATTACAATAAGTTTAGAGCTCCAGAAAGTACAAATAGCGACAATAAAAAAGGAATTCTAAGTCGTCTTTGGAAAAAACTCAAAGGTCGATAATTTTAAACAATCAAGCCTATATAAGTTTTAAGAATGTTGACTTACTAAAACTAAAAGCCCCAATTTATTGGGGCTTTTGACATTAAAAAAACACCCAAAAATGCAATCATTCACTTTCTCTAATGGACAATTCGCTTTCCTGATAACCTTCATGGATAACCCCAAACAATAAGAATTTAGAGCGATCTAGAATAAGACATTCGAATATTATGAGAATCCCGTCAAAGTGCGCTAAAATAACCGCTTATAACTTATAAAGTCATTTCATACACTTTTTAGATGGAATCACAATGATTAAAGAGACGCTACTGATTGAATTGGGGACGGAAGAGCTTCCGCCTCGTGCACTGAATAACTTATCTGATGCTTTTAAAGCAGGGATTGAGTCTGAGCTGAAAGCGAAGAAGCTTCAGTATTCTGAAATTAAAGCTTTTGCGACGCCGCGTCGTTTAGCGCTTGTTATTTCTGATCTTCAATCAGAGCAAGAAGATTACACCAATGAGCGCCGTGGCCCTGCTTTGCAAGCTGCGATGAAAGATGGTGCGCCATCTCCTGCCCTGCTTGGCTTTGCCCGCTCTTGTGGCGTGGATGTCGAGCAGCTCGTACTGCTTGAAACCGAGAAAGGCGCTTGGTATACCTATAAAGAAGAAGTGAAAGGCGATACGCTTGAATCACTCCTTCCGGCAATGATCGAGAAAGCGCTTAAAGGCTTACCGATTCCTAAAAGAATGCGTTGGGCAGATCACGACTTTGAGTTCGTGCGTCCTGTGCGCTGGCTTGCGGTTGTTTATGGCGACAAAGTGCTTAATACGGAGATCTTCGGTATTAAAGCCGGCAATCAGAGCCGTGGCCATCGCTTCCATACATCAAGCCCTGTCACCATTACACGCGCCGCAGATTATGAAGCGATTATGACCGAACAAGGGCATATCATTCCGGACTTTGCTAAACGTAAAGCGATGATTGAAGCGCAGATTAAAACAGTGACTGAAAACGTCGGGAATCCGATCGTGAATGCCGGACTTCTTGATGAAGTAACGGCGCTTGTTGAGTACCCGAATGCGATGATTGGTTCGTTTGAATCACACTTCTTAGATGTTCCGCAAGAAGCGTTGATCATTGCGATGGAAGATCATCAACGTTACTTCCCGATTGTGGATGCAAATGGCACCTTGATCGACAAATTCTGTTTTATCAGCAACATTATCAGTGCAGAGCCGACAGCGGTTATTTCTGGAAATGAGCGTGTGATTCGTCCTCGCTTTGCCGATGCGGAATTCTTCTGGAATGAAGATAAGAAAAAGCCCCTTGAGAGCTACTTAACAGCACTTGAAAACGTGGTGTTCCAAACCAAGCTTGGCTCACAGGCAGACAAAATTAACCGCGTGAAAACGCTTGCGGAAGCGATCGCGAAAGAGATCAATGCCGATAGCGAAATCGTTTCACGTGCCGCGCGCCTTAATAAAGCCGATCTTATCTCGGATATGGTGCAAGAGTTCCCAGAACTTCAAGGTACCATGGCGCGCTACTATGCAAACTTCCAAGGCGAAAATGCCATTGTTGCAGATAGCCTGGAGCAAGTTTACTGGCCACGTTTTGCCGGTGATAAATTGCCGGAAACTAAAGAAGCACAAGCTCTTGGCTTAGCAGAGCGCCTTGACACGATTGTGGGTATCTTCTCGATTGGTGAGATCCCGACAGGTTCACGCGACCCTTATGGCCTTCGCCGTAATGCGCTTGCCGTGCTCCGTATCTTGATTGAAGAAAAACTTAATCTTGATCTTCTTAAACTCATCGAAATCAGTGCAAGCACAATGCCGGCATCGATTGATGCGAATAAGAGCGTAGCGACAATCTTCACCTATATCTTTGATCGTTTACGTGCGTACTCATCAGATCTTGGCGTTTCAAGCGATGTCTTTGCGTCGATCTCTGAGTTAAAACTCACGAATCCGCTTGATATCTATCATCGCCTCTTAGCGGTTTCATCATTCAAAGCGCTTGCAGAAGCAGGTACTTTGATCGAAACCAATAAGCGTATTCATAATATCTTGAATAACAATAAGGGCGAAGTTGTTGCGGTAGAGGTGAAAGAATCGCTTCTTGAGAATGATTCAGAAAAAGCGCTCTTCACAGCAAGCCGTGAGTTACAAGGCAAAATTGCCGGACTTGTGGCAGAGAAAGATTACCAAGCAATTTTAGTAGCGTTAACCAACCTTGCAGCACCGCTTGCAGCGTTCTTTACCGATACAATGGTGATGGCGGATAATCTTGAAGTTCGCCACAATCGTATTGCGCTCTTAACGGAGATTCGCGACTACTTTGAAACAGTTGCAGATATCTCTAAATTGCAGTTATAGGTTTAGGGAATATTGCGCATGAAGGATCAACGTCCGCCGCTTGCTTGGCCGGATTTAATTATTTTGGATCGTGATGGTGTGATTAATCACGATTCCAAGCACTACATTAAATCTGCCGATGAATGGCTGCCCATTGCCGGGAGCTTAGAAGCGATTACCGCGCTCTCTAATGCCGGCGTTAAAGTGGGTATTGCCACCAATCAGCGTGGCATTAGCCTCGGGCTATATGGTTATCCTGAGCTTGAAGCAATGCATACAAAAATGGCAGCGCTGCTGGCAACTTTAGGCGGTAGTGTTGATGCGATTGAGTTCTGCATTGCAGATGATGAAGCGCACCCAGATCGTAAACCGAATCCTGGCATGCTCTTTAAAATCATGTCTGCATTGCAGATGCCGGAGAATGCGGTGATCTATTTTGTGGGCGATAAAAGCTCTGATGTAATGGCCGCAAATAATGCGGGCGTGATTCCGATCTTGGTTCGCTCCGGCAATGGTGCTGAGACGGAAGCAAAGCTTCAAGATGATGCGCTTTATGTCTTTAATGATCTCCAAAGCTTTACTGCGGCGCTCATGGCGCAGCGCTAGACAAAATGCCGGCATTAAAGATGTCCGGCATTATTTATAAGCTCTACTTAAACATCGCGTGGTTCCTCATCTAATGTTACTAATTTGATGTTCCTAATCTGGTGTTCCTTGCCCGATGTTACTTACTTAATTTCTCCCTCTTCACCCCTTTAATAGGAAGCAAAAAATGATGATTAAATGGATTCGCTCACTCATTACGTTTTTAGGCTTTACGGTGATTGCCCTCATTATCACGCCCATTATGATGACAGCAACGGTGCTGTTTTGGGGTTCTTGGTATCGTAAAGTCACCGTTATTTGGGCGAACATCTTAATTGGCTGGATGCGCATTGGCGCCGGCATTCATTACCGCATTATCGGTATTGAAAACCTTGAGAAACTTAAAACCCGACCGCACTTTATTGTTTCTAACCATCAATCGGCTCTTGAGACATTGATCTATACGGTCATCTTTCCGCCCCACTCATTTGTCTTAAAGAAAGAGCTGCTTTATATTCCTTTCTTTGGCTGGGGATTGGCAAAATCAAAACCGATTGCCATTGACCGTAAAGATGGTAAAAATGCCCTAAAGCAGATTGCAACCCAAGCGAAAGAACGCTTTGAGATTGGCCGTTCTGTGATTATCTTCCCAGAGGGAACGCGCGTGCCATTTGATCAGGTTGTGCCGTTTAAGAAAGGGGCATTTATCGTGACCAAGCAGATGAAAGCGCCGGTATTACCGGTCGCGATTAACTCCGGCATTGCTGCACCCAAAGGTCGCTTCTTGAAAGAACCTGGCGTCGTCACAATTGTGATTGGTGAACCGATTGAATCTGCAGATCTCTCAACGAGTGAACTTACAAAAGTCACGGAAAGCTGGATTCGCGATAATATCGTCCAAACGTTAGATGTTCCGTTAATTCCTGAAAAGTAATCTTGCACTTATGAAACATGCTATCCAAATTATTGGGGGCGAATATCGCTCTCGCAAGATTGAAGTGGTGGACGCAGATGGCCTTCGCCCGACGTCTTCTCGCGTACGAGAAACGCTCTTCAACTGGTTACAAACCATTATCCCTGGCGCAATTGTAATTGATGCCTTTGCCGGCACGGGCGCACTCGGTATTGAGGCGCTCTCTCGCGGGGCTAAAAAAGCGATCTTTATTGAGAAGGATGCGGCGGTTTTTAAAACGTTACAAGCCAATATCAGACTCCTCAAGATCCCAGAAGAGCGCGTCGTTTTAGTGAAAGCCAATACGCTGGGCGCGCTAGATCCGGATAATCTTGCGCCGGCAATAATGACGGCCATTCGGGAGATTGAAGAAAACGGCACTCGCTGCCATCTCTTTTTAGATCCGCCCTTCTTCCATGATCTCTACCCAGAGTTATTGAAGACCTTAACCCATCATCCGCTTCTCTCATTGCTCACATCGCTCTCGATTGAATCACCGCTCAAAGCACGGATTGAAACGGCTTCGGCATTGAATCCGTTATCGCAATTTAGAACGATGAAGACGAAAGAGAGCCTGCTCGAATTTTATCGCGCAGTGGATTAATCATCACGTTGCAAAATCATGTAGAGCGGCGTGACAAAATGACGCGATAAAATGATGACACAAAACAACGTAAAAAAAGGCGAGATCAATGATTCTCACCTTTTTGCTGTTTGTGATGAGGAGATTCCTCATATAAAAATCGACGTCTTCTCTGGCTCGCCATCCACTAAGAGCGCTTGATATTCGTCCCAGATCTTTTTGATCCGCTCATAGAGAATTGCTTCATCGCCGCGCTTACTCACGACGCCCAAGAGCTCTGGCGCACGAGGGAGGGAGTAGAGAACAAGGCGATCATTACTCGTGGTAATAATGCCGGGAACCACTTGCGGATGGAGCTTTTGTTGCAGCGCATCCAGTGTTTCTGGCCCGGTGAGCTGTGGTAGGACAAGATCTACCACTAAGAGATCGGGCACATAGCCTTCTGCCAATAATCGACTGGCTTCATCGTGATGGACACAAAAGCGATATTGCTTATCTGCAAAAGCGGTGCTCATTTTCTCAATAAACACTGGGTCCGCACAGACAAATAAAATATGATTCAGCTGTCTCATTGCGCCTCCCGATAAGATTATAAGCCTAGAAAAATAAAAAAAGATGTCTTGAAAAACAGAAAACAAAAAATAGCGTTTCCGCTAAAGAGTGTGCCCGTATAAGGGCGCTCTTTAACGGCTAACGCGTCTGTCATAAGCAAGGTAGGTATCAGACCAAAAAATCACTTCCTGTACTCTTGGTGTCACGCGTTTTAATGCTTCAGCACGTGTCACCCATGCCCATTCGCTATGCTCTGGGCGCCCGAGTTCGGGGTTGATTGGTAGGCGGATACCGCGTCGCTTAGTTTCTGCTACATAGTAACGTGCGACTTTTTTCCCGCGGAAATAGGGATCTGTTTCAAAGTAATCATGTCCCCAAGGAAAGATCAGATCACGAATGGTCGTCTCTTCGCGTACTTCACGAAGGGTTGTTTCCATAGGTGTTTCGCCCTTCTCTACCTGTCCTTTCGGGAAGTCCCAAAAGTTGTAGGCTTTTAAAAGAAGATAACGAAACTCCCCGCGATCCCAACGAACAATCACCGCTCCACAAGATAAAATCTCTGGAGGATTGCTATTCATGATCTACCCTTTAGTGATACTCGGGGCTGAACTCACGAACCGCATCCACCATCGCTTTCACATTCTCAGGATCGATTCCTGGGTGAATACCATGGCCAAGATTAAAGATATGGCCTTCATCTGCAGCCACTTTACCAAAGCCTGCGAGCACTTTCTTCACGTTCTCACGAACCACTTCTGGCGTTGAGTAGAGAACGCCTGGGTCCATGTTTCCTTGAAGCACGACTTTTTTACCCACCTGCGCTTTCGCTTCAGCGATATCTGTCATCCAGTCAAGACCAAGACCATTCGCCCCAATCATCGCCTGCTCTTTCATCCACATGCCGCCATTTTTAGTGAAGACAATACTGGGGATTCTCTCACCGTCATATTCAGTGATTAAACCAGCAATAATCTTCTCCATGTAACGGAGTGAGAATTCTTGGTAATGCTCTTTTGATAAAATGCCGCCCCATGTATCAAAGATCTGTACCGCCGCCGCACCATTTTTAATTTGTGCGTTGAGGTAATCGATCACGATATCTGAGAGCTTATCTAAGAGTAAGTGCATCGCTTGTGGGTGCTCGTACATAAAGCCACGAACTTTCCCAAAGTCCTTACTACCGCCACCTTCAATCATGTAGGTTGCAAGCGTCCAAGGACTGCCGGTAAAACCGATAAGCGGCACTTCATTTTTAAGGGCGTTACGAATCGTTGAGACAGCGTTCATGACGTATCCTAACTCATCTTCTACATCCACTTTACCCAATTTTGCAACTTGTGCAGGATCGGTAATTGGTCTTTCAAAGACAGGACCTTTCCCCGGTACAAAGCTTAAACCTAAGCCCATTGCATCAGGAATTGTTAAGATATCTGAGAAGAGAATCGCGGCATCAAAACCAAAACGATCAATCGGCTGCAAGGTGACTTCACATGCAAGCTCGGCATTACGACAAAGTGACATAAAATCCCCTGCTTGCTCACGCACGCGACGATATTCTGGTAAATATCGACCGGCTTGACGCATCATCCAGACCGGGGTTCTGTCGACTTTTTCTTTCAAAAGGGCACGAATAAAACGATCATTTTTATAAGTCATTGTTCTGTCCTAAATCATAAATTTATATCGCCTGAATTATACCATAAGCCACTCTTTTACTCTGTCTTTATTATTTTAATTCACTAGCTTAAATCAAGTTTTCAGACTATAATATTGGGCTTGTCATTTTGTTTGTTTTGTAATCAATTCGTTCATTACATGCCAACACTCTGACATCAAACTATAAATGGATTTCCCATTTATTTATTACTTAAACTACTCACAGATGATCACTCCTCGGCGGGGGTGCTTCGTGGTTTTTACACCATTGAAGTTACGCCTAAGGAAAATCTGGAGGCTTAACCCTAAATACATAAAGGAAAAATTATGTCACAAGTATCAATGCGCGAAATGCTCGAAGCGGGCGTACACTTCGGTCACCAAACTCGTTTCTGGAACCCAAAAATGAAGCCTTTCATCTTTGGTTCACGTTCAAAAATTCATATCATTAACTTAGAAGAAACTCTTCCAATGTTCAATGATGCGATGAACGTCATCTCTAAAGTTGCAGCACAAAATGGTCGTGTACTTTTCGTAGGTACAAAACGCGCAGCATCTGACATCATCACTGAGCAAGCAAAACGTGCAGGTATGCCTTACGTTAACCATCGCTGGTTAGGTGGTATGCTTACTAACTTTAAAACAGTTCGTAACTCAATTCGTCGTCTTCGTGAAATCGAAGATATGAAAGCAGACGGTTCAATCGAACGTTTGACGAAAAAAGAAGGAATCGTTTTAGAGCGTGAGCTTCTCAAACTCGAAAAAAGCCTTGGCGGTATTAAAGACATGCCTAATATTCCTGATGCAATCTTCATTATTGATGTTGGCTATGAAAGCAACGCAGTTGCAGAAGCGAAAAAAATGGGTATTCCAGTAATTGGTGTTGTTGATACAAACAGCTCACCAGATAACATTGATTATGTTATCCCTGGTAACGATGACGCTATTCGCGCAATTCAACTCTATGCAACAGCAGCAGCTGACGCGGTTCTTGTTGGCCGTAGCTCAAACGCACAACTTATGTCACAAGATCTTCAAGAGAAAGATCAATTTGTGGAAGTTGAAGCAGTTGCAGTAGAAGAAGCAGCGGCTGAATAAGAGAGAAGTTGGGCGCTCGATCACTGATTGAGCGCTCCTCTTTTTCCTCCTTTCTGATTAACTTTTCATTTATTAAGGTATTTATAATGGCGACAATTACAGCAGCTATGGTAAAAGAACTCCGTGAACGCACTGGTTCAGGGATGATGGAATGTAAAAAAGCTCTTACAGAGACAGGCGGCGACATCGAAGCTGCAATCGAGCTTATGCGTAAAAATGGTCAAGCGAAAGCTGACAAAAAAGCAGATCGCGCAGCAGCTGAAGGCGTTTTACTTGTACGTAACGATGACAAATTTGGTGTGATCGTTGAAGTAAACTGTGAAACAGACTTCGTTACAAAAAACCAAGACTTCATCGACTTCTCAAACAAAGTTGCAGACCTTGCTTTCGATAAAAAAGCATGTTCAGTTGAAGATCTTGCAGACATCACTATTGATGGCGTTTCACTTGAAGAAGTTCGTAAGAACCTCATCGTTAAAATCGGCGAGAACATCACTGTTCGTCGCGTAGCGGGTATTCACGCAAACGGAACAATCGGTGCATACGCACACGGTATCCGTATCGCTGCACTCGTAGACGTTGAAGGCGGAAACGCTGATCTTCCACGTGATATCGCAATGCATATCGCAGCATCAAACCCAGTATGCGTAGACGCAACTGGCGTTCCTGCAGACCTCTTACAAAAAGAGCGTGATATCTTCACTGCACAAGCTGAAGAATCTGGCCGTCCTGCAGACATCCAAGAGAAAATGATCGAAGGTCGTATTCGTAAATATCTCGAAGAAGTAACACTTGTTGGTCAATCTTTCGTTAAAGATCCTGACATGACTATCGAGAAACTTCTCAAATCTGAATCAGCAAAAGTGAACAGCTTTGTTCGTTTAGAGCTTGGTGAAGGCGTTGAGATCGTTGAATCAGACTTCGCTGCAGAAGTTATGGAACAATTAAAATAAGCCCCAATCAATAGATTGAGCCTTATCATTAGCTGAATGAATTCATCATTCAGCTAGATACAGAAAAGAGAGCGATTTAATCGCTCTCTTTTTTTATGCGTCAAAATTAAGGATAAGAATGCCATCTCCTCAGAAGCATCCCGCACAAGCGCCCTACGCTTCTACTTCTACTTCTACTTCTACTTAATGATCTTCTGAAAGAACGATAGATCACATAGCCATCACATCTATTGCCATTAAAACTAATACCGTTGATCTATATAAAAGCCACTCAACCCGTTTTATAATACGCTTCTTTTTTATGGTTTTTTGTTTGTCGTTTCTTATTTATCGCTGTCTGTTTATAGCGAGCATCCCCATTATTCTTCCTCTTTTAGAGCGTCCTTATGAATCTAACCCCACAAGCCCACCCAGAACTCGATGCGCTGATGCCCACCAAACCAGAGATTTTAAATATCCCTGATGAGCGAGCACGCTTTGAAAAATCTTACATTAAAAAATTTATTGTCGGCCTACTCTTTGCCGCTGCCGCGATCTATCTTTTCATTACCGAAGAGATTGCAACGGATTACCGCATTAACCAAGATGCCGTCTACATCAATGGTCCTATTAAAGGTCGTTGTACAAGCCGAATGGCAGTATTTGTGACCTGTAACACAAGCTTTTACTACAACGGTGAAGTCCACACGAAAGACTTCTCCTTCTTTGATCTTACCTTTGATGATTACAATGCAAAAATCGTCGCGAGCCAATCAAACCCCGAACTTGCCAGTATCGACTTAGCACTCGACAAGCTCTATAGCCGTACCGCTGTATTACTCTTCTTCCTACTGATGAGCGGTTCATTCTTCGGCTCGATCTTCTTAAACCATGCCCGTAATAAGAAAAATGCGCAGCATATTACACGCATCGCCCAAGAGATGAGCCAGCAACGCAATCATCTAACACTCGAAGTGCTTCCGATTGATCCTGAGTTTGATAAAAAAGGCATTGTGACGCAAATGCTCGTTGCAGAAAAGCCAGAGAAGATTCACTTCAACGATATCACGCCGCTTATCATGAACTATAACGATGAAGCCGTGATCTTAGTCATCACGAACCCTATGACGCAGCAATTCTTGATTGTGGACAATCAGCTTCTTCGCTTCAACCTTACCCCAGAAGCCCGCAATGCATTTGCCACTTCGCTCGATACACTTGAGACAGAAGATCTCAACACCTTCAGACGAAGACCACCTCGTGCGAATGCATAATATAACCATAAAAAAGGGCTGAAATTATTTCAGCCCTTTCTCTTTTATAAACATTATTTTATGATTTTTTCTTGGGTCTAAAGGCCGTAGTCACCGCCTCATTCACTTCAATATACCCTGCCCCAATGAGATCTAAACAGTAAGGGATTGCCGAGAAGATACCATTGACGACTACATTCCCCTCTTGATCCTTCACGCCCGCAAGCGTCTCTTCAATCGCACGCGGTCTGCCGGGGAGATTCACAATAAGCGTCTCTTTACGAATCACGCCCACTTGTCTTGAAAGAATCGCCGTCGGCACAAAGTACAAACTCACCTGACGCATCTGCTCCCCAAATCCCGGCATCTCTTTATCTGCAATCGCGAGCGTTGCATCCGGAGTTACATCACGCTTGGTAGGACCTGTTCCACCGGTGGTTAATACAAGATCACATTGCTCATGATCTACCAACGCCGTTAATGTCGCCTCGATCTCAGGTTGCTCATCGGCAATCAAACGCTCATGAAAGATAATCGGATTTTGAATCGCAGAAGTAAGCCACGCTTTGAGATGCGGAATCCCCTCATCCGCATAAACGCCCTGACTCGCCCTATCTGAAACGGAGACAACGCCAATAGTAATAGTCTTCATAATATCCCTCATGATTTATTCGTTAGTGATGATGGCTAGTTTAGCAGATCCCCAAAAGTGATTCATCGCCGGAATCAAAAGCATCCTCATTACCGGCAATCAACCTCTAAATGCCGGGGATTCGCATCAATGTTGGCGCATCGGCTATGAGAAGCACATGAATAAGTGCTATCCAACATCATGCAAGCTGATTTGATTTGCACATCAACAGCTCATTCAAATCTGGGGAGAATGCGTGCATGCTTATCACAACCGCACGCCAGCAAGTTGGGCAGCGGCTCAATGCCGGAGAAATGCCGGCAATCAATATCCAAATGCCGGAGATTCACCCCTGATCTTGAGTACCCAATGCCAGAGATTCGCCCCTATGTTGGCGCATCGGCTATGAGAAGCACATGAATGGTGCTATCCAACATCGTGCAAGCTGATTTGATACGCGCATCAACAGCTCACCCAAAGCTGGGGAGAATGTCTGCCTGCTTATCACAACCCCGCGCCAGCAAGTTGGGCAGCGACTCAATGCCGGAGATTCACCCCTGATCTTGAGTACCCAATGCCAGAGATTCGCCCCAATGTTGGCGCATCGGCTATGAGAAGCACATGAATCGTGCTATCCAACATCGTGCAAGCTGATTTGATTTGCACATCAAAAGCTCACCCAAAGCTGGGGAGAATGCGTGCATGCTTTTCACAACCCCGCGCCAGCAGGTTCGGCAACGGCTCAATGCCGAGAAAATGCCGGCAATCAACATCCAAATGCCGGAGATTCGCCCCAATGTTAAGCATCTATTGCCGGAAAAATGCCGGCAATAAAAAAGAGCGCTCATGAAATCATGGCGCTCTTTTGAAGTGAGGATTGCTCCCCGCACTATATTCGCAACTTATAGAAGTGCTAAAAGAAGTGAAGGTGCAATTCCTAATACCACTAATAATGCAGTATTCACGTTAAAGAATACTTTGCTTAAACCGTTTGCTTCAACAGTAAGCGTTCTTCCTGCCACTTCTTCATCAAAGAACATCACTTTGATAACACGAAGGTAGTAGTAAAGACCGATAACTGACATAAGAAGTGCGATTACCACTGTGTAGAGATAACCCGCTTCGAATGCTGCTCTTAAGACAACGAATTTTGCGTAGAAGCCAACGAAGAATGGAATACCACCCATCGATAACATCACCATTGCCATTAAGATTGCGTACCAAGCGTGATTTTTTGCAAAGCCTTTAAGATCATCAATACTTTGAATCTCACGACCATTGATTTTTACAGAGAGTAAGAAACCAAAGGCTGCGGTTGTTGTCATCGCGTAAGTGATTGCGTAGAAGAGTCCTGCACTTAATGTTGCATTGTCTGTGTTCGCAATTAACAAACCTAAGATGATAAAGCCCGCATGAGATACTGCAGAGTAACCGAGCATACGACGGATATTCTCTTGTTTCAAGGCAACTAAGTTACCAATCACAAATGAGATAATCGCGATCGCAATGATGAAGGGTTCCCATTTATCCGCAAACGACGATAAACCGCCTAAGAGGATAATCACACCCATCATGAATGCAGCGATTTTTGGCGCCGCACCAATGAACATTGCAACCGGTGCCGGTGCGCCTTCGTATACGTCTGGAACCCAGCCGTGGAAAGGTGCTGCCCCAAGTTTAAAGACTGTTCCCACAATTAAGAATACTGATGAGAAGAGGATTAATCTTGATTGGCTATCGGTTAAGCCTTCAACAAGCACATCACTGATCGCAGCGATTTTAAGTGAACCTGTTGCGCCGTAGAGAAGTGCCATACCAAAGAGTAAGATTCCTGAAGACATCGCACCCATTACAAAGTACTTCATCGCAGCTTCTGAACCTTTATTGCTCTTACGATGAAGGGCAACTAAGGCATACATTGGAAGCGACATAAGCTCAAGACCCACATAGATTGTGAGCATGCTACCTGCTGATACGAGTACTAACATTCCTAAGGTACTTAAGAGGATTAATACATAGTATTCTGCATTCGCAATATCATTTTCGCTTAAGCGATTCGTGCTGTAGATAAGACCAAACGCTACGATTAACACCATGAATACTTTCAAGAGTGTGATGAGCGGGTTATAGATAATCTCTCCAAACCAGAAGAAATTATTGGCAACCACGCCCCCAGTAACATCGACGTTATATTGGAACAGGCCTAAAGCGCCCGTTCCGAAAAGTGCAATAAGACTTAGCGTACAGAGCATTGACTGCTTTGCATTCTTATTTAAGCTCTCATATAACAAGATGATGACGATCATACTCATTAAAAAGATCTCAGGAAGAGCAACGAGTATATCTGTCAGATTTAATTCCATCATTTTAACTTCCTTTAGAATTGATCTTTCAAGTGATTAATAAGCCCATCAATCGTTGATTGCATTAAGTTTGCAATCGGATCTGGCCATACTCCTAAGAGGATGACAAGAATCGCTAATGAACCCAACATGAACCACTCACGGCCATTGATATCTTTCATCTGTCTTACGTGATCATGTACGATATCGCCCAAGATAACGCGCTTTGTTAACCAGAGGTTATACGCTGCACTTAAGATGAGTGATAATGCCACTAAGATCGCAATGTAGACTGAGTAATGGAAGCTCGCAAGAATTGTCCAGAACTCACCGATGAAGCCTGATGTACCTGGTAATCCTGAGTTTGCCATCGCAAAGAAGATAAAGAATGCCCCAAAGATTGGCATGCTATTAATCACACCGCCGTAATCTGCGATTTCTCTTGAATGAACACGGTCATAAAGTACCCCAATACAGAGGAACATTCCCGCCGAGATCAAACCATGCGAAATCATCTGCATCATACCGCCTTGAAGCGCCATCTGCATTGCTTCTGGATCTAATGATCCACCGCCAAGCATCGCTACAGGAAGAATGAACGCAAGCGTTACAAATCCCATGTGTGAGATTGAGGAGTAAGCGATCATCTTCTTCATGTCACGTTGAACAAGTGCTACAAGCGCAATATAGAGAATCGCGATAACACTGAGTGCAACGATAAGCCATGCATAAGCTGATGCGCCTAATGGTGCGATCGGCAAGATGAAGCGAACAAAACCATAACCCCCAATTTTAAGGGTAATCGCCGCTAAGATCACAGAACCACCTGTCGGTGCTTCAACGTGCGCTGAAGGTAACCAAGTGTGAACTGGGAACATCGGCACTTTTACCGCGAATCCTGCGAGGAATGCGAAGAAGAGCCATTTTTGTGTTGATTCAGCCAACTCAAGATTTTGGAATCCTAAGATGTTGAAATCGCCACTTTGGAAGTAAAGATAAATAAGTGCAATCAGTAAGAAGATTGATCCTAAGAAGGTGTAAAGGAAGAATTTAAGTGCTGCCGTAATTCGACCTGGGCCTCCCCAGATACCGATGATTAAGAACATCGGAATGAGCATTGCTTCGAAGAAGACGTAGAAGAGAATCCCATCTACTGAGGCGAAGATCCCGTTCATTAATCCTTCGAGAATTAAGAATGCCGCGAAATACTGATGCGGACGATCCTTAATAATCTCCCAACCTGCAATGACCACAAGGATCGTTACAAATGTCGTGAGGACAATAAAGGGCATCGAGAATCCATCAATACCTAAATGGTAGCTGATTCCCAAATCACTGCTCCACGCAATCTGTTCTACAAACTGCATGCCACTACTATCGGGATTGAACAGGAATAATAGTGGTAACGAAATAATAAAAGCAAGAATAGCAAAGGCGAGAGACATCCAGCGTACTCGGGCTGGGTCATTCCCAACCGCGAGTACAATGAGTCCTCCGAGAATCGGAAGCCAAATGACTAAACTTAACCAAGAGATATGCATTAGTTCCATTGTTTATTCCTAGTTAAAAAATACGACCCAAGTCATGAGCGCTAATAATCCAGCTACCATTAAGAATGCTGCATGGTAGATGTACCCCGTTTGAATTCGGCGAAGTCCCGCACCTGCGCATGACGCAATGCGTGCTGCCCCAAATACAATACCGCGATCAATAATCATGTCATCAATCTTCGTCCAGAAGAATCGACCCAGACCTACCGCACCATTAGCGATAAACTTCTGGTTGATGTCATCGAAGTAGTATTTGTTATCAAACACTTTAGAAAGACCTGTTTTATCCAGAACTTCACGACCCTTCGCTGCCACTTTTGGTTGAATCAAGAAGCTATACCAAGCAACCGCAATCCCCGCTAATGTGAGATAAAACGCAGGTGCTGTTAATGCTTCTTTCGTCATCGCAAGTGATCCTTCGAAACTATTTTTCATAATTTCTGTAGCAGGATTAACCACGTTATCAATGAAGACTGAATCTGCTAAGAACGTATTCTCAAACATCATCGGCGCCATGAACCAACCTAAGATGACTGAAGGAATCGCAAGAAGAATCAACGGTAACGTCACAACCCATGATGACTCTTTAGGTTCTGCCGGAAGGATGCTCTCATCATCGCCATGGTGATCATGACCCAATGACTCATCCACTGTATAACGTGCTTTACCATGGAATACTAAGAAGTACATTCTAAAGGTATAGAGCGCCGTCATAAAGACCCCAATCTCAAGCGCGATCAATGCAAAGCCTGAACCAAACGTCGTGCTGTGCTCAAGTGCCCAGATGATTCCCTCTTTCGAGTAGTAACCTGAGAAGAATGGCATCCCGACTAATGCGAGTGATCCGATTAATGTGGTGATCCAAGTAATAGGCATCTTCTTACGAAGTCCACCCATGAAGCGCATATCTTGCACATGGCTCATACCAATAATGACCGAACCCGCACCTAAGAAGAGCAATGCTTTAAAGAACGCATGCGTTGTTAAGTGGAATGCTGCCAATGAGTACGTTGATGCACCGAGTGCCACAGTCATGTAACCAAGCTGTGAGATCGTTGAGTAAGCAATAACGCGTTTGATGTCGTTTTGGAAGAGACCGAGGATACCCATGAAGAGTGCCGTGATCGCTCCTAAAATTAAGACCATTGATAACGCAGTTGTTGAAAGCTCGTAGATCGGTGACATACGCGCCACCATGAAGATACCTGCAGTAACCATTGTTGCCGCATGGATCAATGCAGAGATCGGTGTAGGACCTTCCATTGAATCTGGTAACCAAACATGAAGCGGAACCTGCGCTGATTTACCCATTGCCCCGATGAAGAGGAATACGGCTGCGAACGTCATGATATTCCAGTCCGTTCCTAAGAAGTGGAACGTTCCTGCTGCTTCTGGCAATCTTTCGAATGCTTCAGTATATGTGAGCGAGCTCGTCATATACGCCACACATGCAATCCCGATTAAGAATCCAAAGTCACCAACACGGTTTACTAAGAACGCTTTCATGTTTGCATATGTTGCGGTTGGTTTTTTGAACCAGAAACCGATTAAGAGATATGACACAAGTCCTACCGCTTCCCAACCAAAGAAGAGCTGCATAAAGTTGTTAGACATTACGAGCATCAACATTGAGAAGGTGAAGAGTGAGATATAACTGAAGAATCTGTTATATCCAGGATCGCCTTTCATATAACCAATCGAATAAACGTGAACCATGGTAGATACCGAGGTAATCACAACCATCATCATCGCCGTTAGGTTATCAACCATAAAGCCAACGCCAACGCTGAGTGAGCCTGTACTCATCCATGTATAGAGGTTCTCATCGAAGATGGGAGCGCCATTCATGTGTGAGATCAAGACATAACCAGAAAGCACAGCAGCCATTGCCACGAATAAGATCGTGATTGTGTGCGCCACTTTTTGGTTAATCACTCGGCAGAAGAGCCCAGCAATTGCTGATCCTAAGAGAGGCAATAAGACAATTAGAATATATATATATTTTAAATCCATTGTTAGCCTCTTAATTCCGTAATTTCATCAACATTAATGCTTCCACGGTTTCTGAACACTAATACTAAGATTGCAAGACCAATTGCTGCTTCAGCCGCCGCTACTGCGAGGGTGAAGAAGACAAAGATCTGACCATGTAAATCACCAGAAAACTGTGAGAATGCGACAAATAGTGTGCTACTCGCTAAAAGCATGAGCTCGATACACATTAAAAGTACAATCAAGTTTCTACGATTAATGAAGATCCCTGCAGCACTAATTCCAAAGAGAATTGTCGAGAGAATAATATAATCATCAATAACAAGATTCATTTTACTTTTCCTCCACTTCTGTTACTGCATCTTCCGGCACTTCTTTAATCGGTGCTGGCGCTAAAACTGCAGAATCCATCTTCACCATACGAATACGTTTAGTTGGATCGGCTTTAATCTGCCAACCAACATTCACGTCTTTACGACGAAGTGGCCCGATACGACGCGTTAATGCAATCGCTGCAATCATTGCTACTAAGAGAATGAGTGCTGTTGCTTCAAATGCATAGATATATTCGGTATAAAGAAGCACACCGAGTTCTTGCGCATTCGTTAGCTCTGCGCCTTGACGAATCGACTCAACGCCGCCCTCAAGTGCAAAGTTGTTTGCGATAAAGCTATCGCCACCAAGCGCAACAATCAAGATCTCTGCAATGAATACAATCGACACTAAAAGTGCGATTGGGAGATACTTCACAAATCCCTCTTTAAGCATATCGTGAGGAACATCAAGCATCATCACCGCAAAGAGGAAGAAGACCATCACGGCACCACAGTAAATAATGATGAGTGACAGCGCTAAGAATTCCGCTTGAAGTAATAACCAGCTACAGCTCACCATCACAAAGATCAAGATCAGGTGCAGTACTGACGTCATCGTATTTTTTGCACTAACGACACGGATCGCTGAATAGACCGTGATGAGTGCGAAGATATAAAATAGTATCTTAAATAACATCGTCTCCCCCTAATAGAGCTTTGAGTCAAGCGCGCGGTCTGCTGCGATTTGTACTTCGTACTTATCGCCGAGTGCAAGCAAGGTCTCTTTTGCAATGATATTGTCGCCCTTCTCTTCCATGTGGTACTCAAATACGCGTGTTAACACGATTGAGTCAACCGGACATGCTTGTTCGCAAAGTCCACAGAAGATACATTTAAAGAGGTCAATATCGTAACGTGTTGTACGACGGGTCCCATCGCCGCGCTCTTCTGTATCGATCGTAATTGCAAGTGCAGGACAAACTGCCTCACAAAGTTTACAACCAATACAACGCTCTTCCCCGTTTGGATAACGGCGAAGGGCATGAAGTCCGCGGAAACGATTGGACTGTGGCGTTTTTTCAAACGGATACTCGATCGTAAATTTCGGTTTAAAGAGATAGCGGAAGGTAATACCTAACCCCTTACGCAACTCTTTTAACGTAAACGTCTCGTATAGTGATTTTAAATATCTAAACATTGATAGTCCTACCTATTCCTTAAAACCATGGTTTTAAACCGATGCCGTACATCACAAGAACTACTGCGATCCATACGAGTGCAATCGGAATAAAGAATTTCCAGCCTAAGCGCATAATCTGGTCATAACGATAACCAGGGAATGTCGCACGGACCCAAATCATTGCGAAGAGGAAGAATGCCATTTTGAGAATCATCCAGAAGAGACTATCTGTCGCTAAGAATGAAACCACTGGGATATTCGCAACCGCTTCTACGCCTGATAACGGTGAGAGCCAGCCCCCGAAGAAGAGAAGACTCATCAATGCCGACATCAAGATCATATTGGTGTACTCAGCAAGGTAGAATGTTACGAAACCTGTTCCTGAATACTCCGTGAAGTATCCCGCAACGATTTCTGATTCCCCTTCTGTTACCTCAAATGGTGCGCGGTTAAGCTCAGCTAAACCTGCAATGAAGTAGATCACTGCCATTGGCAATAATGGAATAAAGTACCAGTTGATAAGACCGAGATTACCTGATTGGCCTTTCACGATTTCAGAAAGGTTTAAGCTTCCTGAGATCATCACAACTGTGATTAATGCAAACCCGATTGCAAGCTCATAAGAGACGACTTGCGCCGCACTACGAATTGCCCCGAAGATTGCAAACTTAGAGTTAGAACCCCAACCCCCAATCAGTGATGAATAAACCCCAAGTGATGTCATTGCAAGGATATAAAGAATCCCTGAATCCATCGAGGAGCTAATCCAACCATCTTGGAAAGGAATCACGGCCCATACTGCGAATGCAGTTGTTACAGCAACAAATGGGGCAATGATGAACATTGCTTTATTTGCAGCTGATGGAATGATCCACTCTTTGAAGAGCATTTTAAGTAAGTCCGCAAATGGTTGTAATAACCCTTTTGGACCGACTCTGTTTGGCCCTAAACGGATATGCATATATCCAAGGACTTTACGCTCAGCAAAAGTCAGGTACGCTACCGATAAAACGATCGGTAAGAAAATCACCAATGTTTTGAGTAGAGCCCAAACAAGCGGATAATGAATAATCGCCATTACAATATCCATCTAATTTGCCCCCTTAATTGAATGATAAAATGGTGTCTCACCGGCATATTCTGTCGGAATACGAACACAGCCCGCTGCAACTTTCTCAGAGATGCGTGAAGTGAAGCGACTTTCTGAATTCAATTCAGCCATCACTTGTGCTTCATCATTCGTATTGTTAAATGCAATACGTGCTCTGCTTGCAAGTGGTGTCTTCTGAAGCGCTGTACCACGTCTTACATAAGCATCTGTTGAGTAGATTGACGTTGTTGGTACTGCGAGTAAACCAGCTTTTTCAAGCGGTTTGTAATCAAATGACACGCCACCAATCT
This sequence comes from uncultured Ignatzschineria sp., assembly GCA_945639195.1. GTDB lineage: Bacteria > Pseudomonadota > Gammaproteobacteria > Cardiobacteriales > Wohlfahrtiimonadaceae > Ignatzschineria. The sequence continues at coordinate 26,308 of CALZEE010000006.1, forward strand.
CATTGGCTGTTTCGCCGAGCTTCGCGCTGTTTGCCGCCATCCATTTTGCAAGAATCTCTTCTGAGCTCACGTAATCAAAGCCTGAAAGTTCAAACTGATTCCCAAGAACACGAAGGATTTTCCAAATAGGACGTGCTTCACCATGTGGCATACTTGCCGCTTGAAGCGACTGTACTTGACCCTCAAGGTTCACAAAGCTACCAGAACTTTCAGCGTAAGCTGCGCCTGGGAGAATCACGTTTGCAACTGACTTAATTGTCTCACTTGCAAATGGTGTGATCGCAACCACCGCCTCTGCTGAGCGAAGCGCATTCATCACTTTTGCCGTTTCCACAAAATCAAACTCAGGATCAATCGCGCCCACTAAAACGTATGCTTTAAGCGGTGCATCGATCATCGTTGCGATATTGCATCCTGCGGTTGTTAAACCAGTGATTGCCGCACCAGAGCTATTTGCGCCCTGTGTGAAGTAACCTAATTTAGCGCCAGAAATACGAGCAAGCTCTGCTGCAATCACTCGGATCGTTGCAAATTGTGGATGGCTGATCGCATCATGTCCTAAGACAATCCATGAGCGCTCACCATTTAAGAATTGCGTTGCAATCTTATTCACAGATTCACTATGAGCCGTTTGACCATTCACAACACTCGTTAATTCTGTACGAATTGACGTGCCTTTCATCTCTGCCACTTTCACAAGGACTGCTGAAAGCTCATTCACCCAATCAAATGGATGAACGATGATCTCGGCATTCATTGCATGAAGCTGATCTGCGCTGTAAGAACCCATGAAGGAGACTTTTGCGTTGTTTTTCACAGCATCACGAACACGGATCGCTAAGATCGGTGCTTCCATACGGGGGTCTGCACCCACGAAGAACATTGAATCCAATGCGTTGATTTCTGGAATCGTCACGCCTAATGCGCGGAACGTTGGCTCTGCTTTATCGCCGCTGAAATCACGCTGGTTAAAGCGATAATCAACATTGCTAAGCTTCAAGCCATCTTTTAACTCTTTAACGAGTTGTAATTCTTCTACTGATGCGATCGGAGAGACTAAAACGCCCACTTGATCCGCACCATATTTTTGAATTGCGCCTTCAATGATGAGTTTTGTCGCTTTTAGCGCATCACTCCATGAAGCTTTCTCGAGTTCGCCTTGGCCGTTATCCATTAAAGGATGCGCCGCGCGATCATCGCTTGAAAGTGATTCATAACTGAAACGATCTCTATCTGAGATCCATGGCTCATTAATCTCATCATTACGACGAGATACAACACGTGCGATCTTCCCACGAAGGGTATGAATCTCTGTGTTTGAACCCACACCATCATGAATACTGATCGAGTCATGGTTCATATATTCCCATGGACGCGCGCCGTATTTAGAAGGTTTTGCAGTTAATGCACCCACTGGGCAGATATCGATAATGTTTGATGACACTTCAGATACTAAAGCGTGTTGGATATAGGTTGTGATCTCTAAACGATCCCCACGATCCACCCCACCAAGCTCTCTCATGCCGGCAATTTCATCACCAAAACGCACACAACGAGTACATTGAATACAACGATTCATAAAGGTCTCAACGAGTGGACCGATATCAATTTTTTCAACGTGGCGTTTCTCTTCAGTATAGATCGAATTGTTTTGACCATATTCTGTTGAGAAGTCCTGTAACTCACATTCCCCACCTTGGTCACAAATCGGACAATCTAGTGGGTGATTGATGAGTAAGAATTCCATGATGCCTTTTTGTGCAGCACGTGCTTTCTCATTACGTGTGCGGACAATCATGCCATCCATAATTGGCGTTGCACATGCAGGCGCAGGTTTTGGCATACGCTCTACATCAACAAGACACATACGGCAGCTCGCTGCGATCGACAATTTATCGTGGTAGCAGAAACGAGGAATCGTAATCCCTTCTCTATCCGCAACCTCAATCAGCATTGTGCCTGCAGGTGCTTGGAATTCCTTACCATCAATATTAACGGTAAACATCTTCACTTCATTACTCATTATTGAGCCCCCTCAACCATACTTCTGCCGTGCTCAATGTAGTATCTAAACTCTTCAGGGAAGTGTTTAACAAAACTGATCACCGGCATCGCTGCAGCATCGCCAAGCGCACAGATTGTGCGTCCACCAATATTATTTGCAACGTGTAGTAAACGATCTAAATCTTCTGGACGACCTTCGCCTTTTAAAATGCGATCCATAATTCTGAATAACCAGCCTGTTCCTTCACGGCATGGCGTACATTGTCCGCATGACTCGCTGAAGTAGAAGCTTGATAAGGTACGAAGTGCTTTGACCATATCTGTGGTTTCATCCATAACGATTACAGCACCCGAACCCATCATTGAGCCCGCGTGCTTCGCAATAGAGTCATAGTCCATGTTGGTTTCCATCATGATATGACCCGGAACCACTGGTACAGATGATCCTCCAGGAATAACCGCCTTGATCTTACGTCCTTTCCAGATACCGCCCGCAAGCTCTAAAAGATCCTTAAATGGTGTTCCCATTGGGATCTCGTAGTTACCTGGTTTTGCAACGTGTCCTGAAATAGAGAAGATCTTCTGACCACCTGCGCCGGCAATCCCATGCTCTTTAAACCAGTCAGAACCGTTACGAATAATACGGCCCACTGATGCGAGAGACTCACAGTTATTGATTGTCGTTGGTTTACCATAAAGACCCACAGCTGCTGGGAATGGTGGTTTGAAGCGCGGTTGGCCTTTTTTACCTTCTAAAGATTCTAAAAGCGCCGTCTCTTCTCCACAGATATATGCCCCTGCCCCTAATGCGCCAAAGAGATCAATAGAGATCCCTGTTCCTTGGATGTTATCTCCAAGAAGGCCTGCATCACGTGCTTCTTGCACAGCTGCTTCAAAGCGTTTAAATGGCTCTTCACTGAACTCACCACGCATGTAGTTATAACCCACTTTTGCGCCAATCGCGTATGCTGCGATTGCCATTCCCTCAACGAGGGCATGCGGGTTATAGCGTAGAATATCTCTATCCTTACAAGTGCCTGGCTCTGACTCATCCGAGTTACAAACGAGATAGCTACTGCCATCATCATTTTTCGGCATGAAGCTCCATTTAACACCTGTTGGGAATCCTGCACCACCACGTCCACGAAGCTCGGAAGCTTTTACCATGTCGATGACTTCTGCTTTGGAGAGTTCCCCTCTTAATATTTTTTTCCACCCATCGTAGCCACCTAAGCTCATGTAGGTCTCAAGAGACCATGACTTATCGTGACCGAGGGTGAAATAACAAACTTCGTTTTGTACCATTAGTTTGCCTCTTTATTATCTGCTCTTGATTCGATACGGTCGAGAATCGCATCTATTTTCTCAATCGTTAAATTCTCATGATAAACATGATTAATTAAAGCCGCAGGCGCTGCTGTACAAGCCGCTAAGCACTCATCTTCTTTCTTAAGCGAAAAAAGACCGTCAGGAGTTGATTCCCCGGCCTTAATTCCTAAGCGATTCTCAACGTGCGCTAAGATCTCTTCTCCGCCGCGAAGCATACAAGAGATGTTAGTACAGATGAGGAGTGCATTCTTGCCACATGGCTTTAATGAATAGTTCGAATAAAACGATGCCACTTCATAAACTGCAATCGGTGATAAATCGAGATACTCGGCAATCGCATCCATCAATTCTGTGGTGAGATAACCATCATTTTCGTGCTGAACTTCACGTAGTGCAGCAAGAAGCGCTGATTGCTTCCGATCTTCTGGGAAGCGCGCAAGCCAACGGTCGATTTCTGCTCTAGCGTGGCTGCTTAAAATACTTTCTCTATTTTTCATCTTAGCTACTCTATACTTTGTAATTCGTAAAATTAGCGGTCAATATCCCCAAATACCATGTCTTGCGTTCCGATGACTGCCACTAAGTCAGACAACATGTGGCGATGAGCCATCTCTTCTGTTGCTGATAAATGAGCAAAGCCTGGCGCTCTTAATTTCACACGGTAAGGTTTGTTGGCGCCATCTGATACTAGATAAACCCCAAACTCACCCTTAGGATGCTCAACGGCAGCATATGATTCCCCTTCAGGAACACAGAAGCCTTCCGTAAAGACCTTAAACTGTTGGATCAACGCTTCCATTCCCTCTTTAACATCACGTCTTTGAGGAATAGTCACTCGCGTATCTTCGCTCATTACAGGGCCCTTGTTCTCACGGAGCCATGCAATACACTGTCTCATAATGCTCACTGATTGCACCATCTCTTCCATTCTTACGAGGAAGCGGTCATAACAGTCGCCATTCACACCGACAGGTACTTCAAAGTCGAGCTTATCGTACACTGAGTAAGGTTGTGTTTTACGAAGATCCCATGCAACGCCTGAACCACGGAGCATTGGGCCTGTAAAGCCAAGCTCAATCGCACGCTCTGCAGTGACCACACCGATACCGACAACACGGCCTTTCCAGATACGGTTACCGACTAAGAGATCGCGATATTCAACCATATGTTCATTGATAAAGCGGTCACAGAAATCTTCTAAGAAGTCTAAAACATCGCCTTGACGTGCCTTGTTGATGCGCGCAAGTTTCTTCTTAGATCTGAATTTGCTTGGCTCATATTGTGGCATCTGGTTAGGAAGGTCTTTTGCAACACCCCCAACACGATAGTAGAACGGGTGAATACGTGCGCCTGTGATTGCTTCTTGTACGTCATAAAGCTCTTCACGGTCACGGAAACAGTAGAGAAGCATTGCCATCGCACCAAGGTCATGCCCGTGAGCACCGAGCCACATTAAGTGGTTCATGATACGTGTGGTTTCATCCATTAATACGCGGATGTATTGTGCTCTCTCTGGCACTTCGATCTCGAGCAATTTTTCAACTGCTAAAACGAAAGCATGTTCGTTATTGAGGCATGAACAGTAATCAAGGCGGTCAAGATAACCAATTGATTGCGTGTATGGCTTTGCTTCCATGAGCTTTTCAGTCCCACGGTGTAAAAGGCCAATATGCACGTCTGCACGCTCAACCGTCTCTCCTCGAAGTTCGAGGATCATACGCATTACACCATGCGCCGCCGGATGTTGAGGTCCGAAGTTGATGGTGTAGTTTTCAATATTTGTTGCTGTAGTCATAATTGTTATTACCCCTTACGAATCATACGTGGAATATTGACGCGTGACTCAATAGAGACCGGTTGATAAACCACACGGCGTAACGCTTCATCGTAGATCACTTCAACATTCCCTGTTAATGGGAAGTCTTTACGAAGTGGGTGACCGATGAAACCATAGTCCGTTAAAATTCGACGTAAATCTGGGTGATTTCTGAAGGCGATACCAAACATATCGAATACTTCACGCTCATACCAGTTTGCACCACTCCAAATATCCACGACAGAGTCAACCATTGGGATCGCATTGTTCTGCTCGCCATCTAAATAGGTTTTGACACGGATACGTGAGTTGTGGGTGAGTGATAAAAGATGATAAACAACGGCAAAGCGCTCAGTCATTGAGGCTTTGTAAGCTGTTGCTTCAAGCTGATCGCCAGAACGGCCGACTGCTTGTGGATTCGTACCACGGCTAAAACCGTGATTAGATGCTTCCACATCCCACTCAGTTAAACCGTAAGCTGCGTAGTCAACCGCAGTAATATCTGTCACTTGCTCGAATTTAAGTTCGTCATTATGACGAAGCACTTCCATCACTTCATGAACCGTTTCAGGTGCAATCGTAATTGTGAGCTCGCCCACATTAAGGACAGATTTTAAAATCTTGTCGCCGAGAATTCCCGTGACTGATTCAAGCAGTTCTTCAGGATTTCTAATAAACTTAGCCATCTTTCACCTACCCTAATCTTGCAATCGTACTGGTGCGTTTAATCTTGTCATGAAGACGTAAGATTCCGAACATCAATGCTTCAGCCGTTGGTGGGCATCCTGGAACGTAAACATCCACAGGAACCACTCTGTCTGAACCACGAACCACCGAATAAGAGTAGTGATAGTAACCACCCCCATTAGCACATGAACCCATTGAGATAACCCATTTTGGTTCAGGCATCTGGTCATATACTTTACGAAGTGGAATCGCCATCTTGTTGGTGAGTGTTCCGGCAATGATCATGAGGTCGGACTGTCTTGGTGATGCCCTAAATACGGCGCCCCCGAATCTGTCCAAGTCATATCTTGCCGCTCCCACGTGCATCATTTCGAGTGCACAACAAGCAAGACCAAAGGTTACAGGCCATAAAGAACCTGTCCTAGCCCAGTTAATTGCCGAATCAAGAGTGGTTGTTACAAAACCCTCTTCTAATCTAGCTTCTAATCCCATTCAAGCGCCCCTTTCTTCCATTCATACGCGAAACCAACCGTTAAAAGAACGAGGAAGACAACCACTGCCATAATGCCGGGTAATCCAATCATCTTTAAGGCAGTTGCCCACGGAATAAGGAAGATTAACTCTAAGTCAAAAACAATAAAAAGAATTGCGATAAGAAAGAAGCGGACATCAAACTTCATACGGGCATCTTCAAATGCCTCAAATCCGCTCTCATATGGAGACAGCTTTTCAGCACTAGGCTTACTCGGGCTCAAGTAGTAGCCAAGGGCAACAAGAATGCCGGCAAAGGCGATACTGAAGCCTACAAAGACCGCTATAGGAAGATATTCCATCATAGCCAATTTTCCTCCAAGACTCTGATATTACTCATAGATTGATATAAACAAGTGCAAAGCCTACCCGGATCTCCCCCGAATATGCTTCTAAACTCTTACATGAAATTGTATCCTAACTCCTCTATACTAATGGATTAAGCGATAAAGTTAAAGTCTATCGTTAATTAAACTTGACCTAAAATGGAAGGCGCCGGCATGCTATCAAAAATCCTCAAAACCCCTGATTCAAGCCTCATTCGATTTCTTCAAGAGAACGATGAAAAATTCCGTCACTTACGACAAAAGCTCCATGCAAATCCTGAGCTTTCACGTGCCGAATTTGAGACCGCTAACCTCATCGAATCGCTACTTCAGTCTTGGAATATTAAGACCGAACGCCTCTCAAACACTGGCGTAATCGGCATCTTGCAAAAAGGCGATTATCAAAACGGGAAACGTATTGGTCTTCGCGCAGACACAGATGCCCTGCCCATTCACGAAAAAGGCGACCTGCCCTACGCTTCTAAAAACCCCGGCGTAATGCATGCTTGTGGCCATGACGGCCACACAACAATGCTCCTTGCCGCAGCGCAATATTTAGCAGAAGCAGCAACCTTTGATGGCACGATTATCTTTATCTTCCAGCCCGATGAAGAAGATCAAGCGGGTGCAAGACAAATGGTAGAAGATGGGCTGTTTGAGAAATTCCCCATGGATGCGGTATTCGCGGTTCATAACTTCCCCGGCGCAAGACAAGGTCAAATACTCATTAAACGAGGTCCGCAAATGGCGGGAACTTGTGAAGTACATATAGATGTATTCTCAAAAGGCGGACATGCAGCGCACCCTTATCAAACAACTGATAGCGTACTTGTCGCTTCTGAAATTGTTGTGGGACTTCAATCAATTATCTCGCGCAATATCTCAGGTCTTGATTCCGCTGTAATCACGATTGGCGCTATTCATGGAGGACATGCCAACAACGTCATCCCGAATAAAGTCTCGTTACTCGGAACGCTCCGCTACTTTGACTTAAAAGTGCGGGATCTTATCAAAACGCGCATTCATAATCTCGCCAATGGCATCTGCCAAGCCTATGGCGCAACCTGCGAAGTAAGACTCATTGACGGTTATATCCCGACAATCAATCACGATGCTCAAACTGATATTGCGATTGAAGCGATTGAAACACTGATCCAGCCGGACTACATCACTCGCGATAAAGTCGCATCTATGGGCGCAGAAGATTTTGGCTTTATGTTGCACGAATGTCCGGGGGCTTATTTCTATATAGGTAACGATAAAGATCATAACTTTACAGGTCTTCACACCGATCAATATGACTTCAATGATGACAACATTCTTGTCGGAGGCGCTACCTGGGCAACCTTGGCATTACACTTCCTCAAAAAATAATCAAAAATCTTTGAGATTTATGACACAAGTCAGAAATTCTTAGGGAGAAATTTTCAAATAATTCTCTAAAGATTCTTAAAAGTCATTTGAGAATTTATTGAGAACGTTTCAACAAAAAACACCTGAAAAATTCACCTTGCACAAATCCCCACAGAAAGCCGCGGGAATCGTTGCGCAAAAGTGAATTTCTTCTTACACTAAACATCTTCAAGAATCGCTGCATAGAGAGTTCTTCCCTATGCAGTTTGATTGAGTACTTTTTAAAGCGATTTAACACATATGAAAACTAGCCAATTTTTAATTACTACGCTTCGCGACACGCCTAATGACGCGGAGATCAAATCCCATCAATTGATGCTCAGAGCCGGCCTTATTCGCCGTGTTACCTCTGGGATCTATAGCTGGAGCCCGCTTGGCTTACGCGTTTTGAAAAAAACCGAAAACATCGTCCGTGAAGAGATGAACAGAGCCGGTGCACTCGAAATGTTAATGCCCTCAGCACAACCTGCAGAGCTCTGGATTGAGTCTGGCCGTTGGGAACAATTTGGCCCGGAACTTCTTCGCTTTAAAGATCGTCACACTCGTGAATATTGCCTTGGCCCGACACATGAAGAAGTGATTACTGACTTTGCACGCCAAGAATTGAAGAGCTATCGCCAATTGCCGATCAACTTCTACCAAATCCAATGGAAATTCCGTGATGAGATCCGCCCACGTTTCGGCGTCATGCGTTCACGCGAATTCCTCATGAAAGATGCGTACTCATTCCATATTGATGCGGAATCTTTAGATGAAACGTACAACAAAATGTACGATGCCTACTCAAACGTTCTTAATCGTTTAGAGCTTGAGTATCGCGCTGTATTTGCAGACTCAGGCGCGATTGGCGGTAGTAAATCACAAGAATTCCACGTGGTGACGCAAGCCGGTGAAGATGCCATTGTGTACTCAACCGAATCAGACTATGCAGCCAACGTAGAAGCGGCTGAAGCCGTTGCAGTCGGCACTCGCGCAGAAGGCGTTGTCGCACTAAAAAAACTTGAAACACCAAACGTCCATTCTATTGAAGATCTTGCACAATTCCTTAACTCTCCTGCAGAGATGCATCTTAAAACGCTTATCCTTAAAGGCGTTAAAGATGAACTTATCGCAGTGTGCTTACGTGGCGACCATGAGCTTAACGAAGTGAAAGCTGAAAACTCTGGTCTTTTCAAAACGCCGCTTGAATTCGCAACAGATGAAGAGATCCTTGAGCAACTCGGTACAACTCCGGGCTCTATTGGTCCTGTGAATCTTCCTATTCGCATGATCTTTGACAGACAAGCTGCGCTTATGAGCGACTTTAGCTGTGGTGCGAACGAAACAGGCTTCCACTTCATCGGCGCTAACATCGGCCGCGACCTTCCTGAACCTGAGGTAATGGATCTTCGTGAAATCAAAGTCGGCGATCCTTCACCATGCGGTAAAGGTAAGATTGCGATGGCGCGCGGGATTGAAGTGGGTCATATCTTCCAACTCGGCGACCGTTACTCAAAAGCGATGAACGCAACCGTGCTTGATCAAAATGGTAAGGCAACTGTCATGCAGATGGGTTGTTACGGAATCGGTGTAACGCGTATCGTAGCGGCTGCTATTGAACAACGTAACGATGAGTCAGGCATCATCTGGCCACGCGCAATCGCACCATTTACAGTATCACTCATTCCGATGAACTACGGTAAATCTGAACTCGTAAAAGAGACTACAGATAAGCTCTACGATGAATTGATGGCGCTTGGCGTTGATGTCCTCTTAGAAGACCGCAACGTTCGCCCAGGCGAAGCATTCAGCGACCATGAATTAATCGGTATCCCATACCGCATTGTGATTGGTGATCGTACACTTAAAAACAACGAAGTAGAATTCAAAGGCCGCACAGATAGCGAAGCAACAATGGTTGCAGCATCTGAAATCCTCGACTTCATTAAAGCAAAACTCGCATAGTAGTAATTAGGGCGGTTCTCCGCCCTTGCGAATAGCAACAGCCCTTAAACGATTTCCGTTTAGGGGCTTTTTTATGTGAATAGCGAAATACATCGTGCATTTAACGCCGGATAGAACGTTCAATGCCCTTCTCAAAGCTGATGCGCCGGCATTAGGGCGAACTCATCATCTGCTAGATCTTCTTAATGACCTTTTGATATTCTCCGCTAAAATTCCCGGCATTTAAAAAAACGAAATAGCACCTTGACTGCTGGCGCGCGATTCCTAAAAGCATGCAAGCATTCGACCCAGCTTTGAGTGAGCCTCTATTCACAATCATCACCGCGGAAATACATCGTGCATTTGACGCCGGATAGAACGTTCAATGCCCTTCTCAAAGCTGATGCGCCGGCATTAGGGCGAACTCATCATCTGCTAGATCTTCTTAATGACCTTTTGATATTCTCCGCTAAAATTCCCGGCATTTAAAAAAACGAAATAGCACCTTGACTGCTGGCGCGCGATTCCTAAAAGCATGCAAGCATTCGACCCAGCTTTGAGTGAGCTTCTATTCTCAACCATCACCGCAAAATACATCGTGCATTTAACGCCGGATATTTCAGACAAAGAAAAACCCACTTATAAAGTGGGTTTTCGTGTTTATATCAATGATGAAATCATCCTGCTTACAAGGCTGCTTCTTTCTCTTTGGCTTTTTCCGCTCGGAACGCTTTCTGCTCTTCTATCGTCATTGCAATGTTATGACGTAAGTAGATCGGCGAAACCTGATCTGCGTAAAGACCTAAGCCTTTTTCTAAATCACGTATCGCAAGGAGCGCAATATCTCCGGCTCTTGGATAATGACGATCTTCGATTAAGGTCGCATTGAGCTTCCCTATCGATTCTGGGTCTAAGCCCCAACCATCACCGACTGCCAAGAAAGATTGATCACCGCCAAATCGTGCGTAGACTTCCTCAAGTGAGCTCACTTGATCTTCCTCGACGATTTTCAGCTCTCCCTCTTCATCTAAAGCATAGATACCCCAATACACTTCGTGCATTTTAGCATCTAACATCGGCATCACTAACGCATCAGGATGCTCTTCGAGCACCGGGTACGCAAGCGCTGCTAATGTTGAAACCGGGACAATAGGGATATTTAATCCCGCGCCCAATCCTTGGACAAATCCGCAAGCAATACGAAGGCCGGCAAAACTGCCAGGACCTACACCAAAAGCAAGACCATGAAGCTCTTTATATTCTATCTCGGCAGCTTCCATTACTTCTTCCGTCATCGGTTTAAGTAATTCAATATGCTTACGAGGCGCAAGCGTCAATCTTTCGACGAGCTCCTCGTTGACATATACTGCTGCTGAGCATGCTTCTGTGGAAGCATCAACCGCTAATATTTTCATGGATTACTCAACGATATATTCAGTGCTGCAATAAGGACATTGCACCTTTCCATCACTGTTTGGCGACAAGTAAACACGTGGGTGATATCCCCATGCATCAACATCGTTCGGTGGACAGCAAATCGGTAGTTCTGCTTCAGTGAGTTCTACTTTTTTATGATCTAATGCCATGACTATACTCCTTAGCGCGAAATAGGCTTATATTTGATACGTTGAGGGTTATCTGCATCATCTCCTAAACGGCGACGACGGTCAGCTTCATACTCTTCGTAGTTTCCTTCGAACCATTCTACATGAGAATTTCCTTCAAAGGCTAATATATGTGTCGCAACTCTGTCTAAGAACCATCTATCATGCGAGATAACAACCACACAACCTGCGAATGCTAAAATCGCATCTTCAAGTGCACGTAAGGTTTCGATATCAAGGTCGTTCGTCGGCTCATCCAGAAGGATCACGTTACCGCCAGAGCGAAGTACTTTCGCAAGGTGAACACGGTTGCGCTCACCGCCTGAAAGGTCTTTGATAAATTTCTGTTGATCTGATCCTTTAAAGTTAAAGCGACCACAATACGCACGTGATGGCGTTTCGTAAGTCCCCACTTTAATGATATCAAGCCCTTCAGAAATCTCTTCCCAAACCGTTTTGCTACCATCTAATGAATCACGACTCTGATCCACATAAGCAAGCTGAACGCTCTCACCAACACGGAAAACGCCTTTATCGGCTTCAAGTTGACCTGTCATTAAGTTAAAGAGTGTTGATTTACCCGCACCGTTTGGTCCGATAACGCCCACAATCCCACCGCGTGGAAGATTAAAGCTTAAATCTTCATAAAGCAGCTTATCGCCAAACGCTTTTGCGACATCTGTCGCTTCGATCACGAGATCCCCTAAACGTGGACCTGGTGGAATATAGATCTCCATCGTCTCATTACGTTCTTGGAACTCTTGGCTTTCTAACTCTTCATAGCGCGCTAAACGTGCTTTAGATTTTGTTTGACGGCCTTTTACCCCTTGACGAACCCACTCAAGCTCTTTCTTAAGGGCCTTCGCGAGTGATTCTTCTTGTTTAGCTTCTTGCTCTAAACGACGGTTTTTCTGTTCAAGCCAGCTTGAGTAGTTTCCTTCATAAGGAATCCCACGTCCACGGTCGAGCTCTAAAATCCAGCCTGCAACGTTATCAAGGAAGTAACGGTCATGCGTTACCGCAACCACTGTTCCAGGATAATCATGCAAGAAGCGCTCGAGCCATGACACAGATTCTGCGTCTAAGTGGTTCGTTGGCTCATCAAGCAAGAGCATGTCTGGTTTTGAGAGAAGGAGCTTACAGAGTGCCACACGGCGTTTCTCACCGCCTGATAAGGTCGTTACATCACGATCCATCGGGGGAAGACGAAGCGCATCTGCCGCGATCTCTAATTGACGCTCGAGGCCATGACCATCTGAGCTCGCAAGAATCGCTTCTAACTCTGCTTGTTTTGTTGCAAGTGCATCAAAGTCAGCATCTGGTTCTGCGTATGCTGCATAAACTTGATCAAGTTCTGCTTGTGCATTCTTGATGTGGCTCATCGCTTCTTCTAAGTTTCCGCGAACATCGAGCGCTTCATTCAATTTTGGCTCTTGCTCTAAGTAACCAATTTTCGTACCTGTTTGTACGCGCGCTTCACCTTGAATGTTGGTGTCAACGCCCGCCATAATGCGAAGAAGCGTTGATTTACCTGAACCGTTTAATCCGAGGACACCAATTTTAGCGCCTGGGAAGAAAGAGATTGAAACATCCTTCAAAATCTCTCTATTAGGGGGTACGACCTTACTTACACGATTCATCGTGTAGATATATTGTCCTGACATATCTGAAAATCCTTATTCTTAAGATAAATTTGACCAATCAAGGAAGTTCGCTTCATTAATTGCACAAATAATTCCCCGATATTCTACCCTATATCCGCCAAAATTGATTCGATTGCCTGAGAAATTTTGCAGTTTCAACACAATCAAACAGATAATGCCCAAATTCGCAAAAGAATCCAATATCATAGATAATGAACCAAGCTGATAATAAACAGGCGTCACCGCCCATAAAAACGAGAGAGGAGCAACATCTATGACTTACCAAATAACCTTAAAGCAACATGGTGATATTAGTAATTTCATCAAAGAATCATCGACCCTTAACCCCCCGCAAAAGGGTGAAGTTCGCATCGAGCAGAAAGCAATTGGTCTGAACTTTATCGACACCTACCATCGTGATGGTCTTTACAAGCTACAAACCCCTATCGTTATCGGCCAAGAAGCGTCCGGCATTATTACGGCTGTGGGCGAGGATGTGACCGGCTTTAATGTGGGCGACCGTGTAACTTACGCAAGTGTTCTTGGGGCTTATGCTTCTGCACGTAATATCAAAACAGATCGTTTAATCAAAATCCCGGCGCATATCTCTTTTGAAGAAGCGGCATCATCTTTGATCCGCGGCGGTACCGCAAGCTACCTGCTCTTTGATCTATTTCAACTAAAAGCAGAACATACTGCTCTCATCCATGCGGGTGCTGGCGGTGTTGGTCAGATCCTCATTCAATGGGCAAAAGCGATTGGCGCAAAAGTCATTACTACCGTTGGGAGTGATGAAAAAGCAGAGATCGTCACCAAGCTCGGTGCGGATCTTGTCATTAACTATAAGAAAGAAGATTTTGCCAAACGCGTACGTGAGTTTATCCCTGAAGGGGTTGATGTCGTTTATGACGGCGTGGGTAAAGACACTTTCTTACCATCGCTCGATTGCCTCAAGCTCCTTGGCATGATGGTCTCTTTTGGAAATGCATCTGGTGCGCCGCCAGCGATTAATCCGCTCCTTCTCCTTGAGAAAGGCAGCCTCTTCTTAACGCGCCCGAACTTAAACGCATATACATCCACCAAAGAGCGCTATCAAACAGTAATGGATCGTTGGTTCCTCGCGTTAAGTAATGGAGATATTAAGCTCTCATTACAACAAACCTTCCCACTATCAGAAGTGGGTCGTGCGCATCAAGCGTTAGAGAATCGCGAGATTATTGGTTCAGCAGTATTAATTCCTTAATCGCGATTACCCCTAAAAACCGTCTCAAAATCACGGCACATCATTCATTTTTGATGTGCCGTTTTTATATCTCAATTTGATGCCTAAAGTTCTAGCATTGCACAACTTCCATAATAACTACTGATATTACAATAAGATATATTGAGGATATGCCCAACCCTCGCTTACAAAGTGGCAGAAAATGGTAGGAATGCACCCAATAGTCGATAAAGATCAGTCATGATTCCCTCAATGAGGGCTACAATAGACGGATGAATTAAGATTTTCAGACACTTCACGTGGCTGATTTTTTTTAATCCCATAAATTTTTATTTCCTAAGCTAATTTGAGCATCTTAGCGTGGGCTATTTTGAAGGAACAGATTGAATGACTGAGTTTTTAGCACTGATTTCGGGGGCATTTTTTATTGGATTTGCCGCGCAAACACACTGTGTCGGCATGTGTGGACCTGTGATTGGTATTTTAGGGATGAATAACTCCTATAAGCGAATTCCTGCGGCCATTCTCTATAATCTTGGACGAATCAGCACTTATACCTTACTCGGTGTTGTGGGAGGACTGATCGCCGCATCCGTCTCTGATATCACCACCATCCAATATGTGATTCGTTATGTTGCCGGCGCGATTATGATCTTCATTGCCCTACAACTCTTTGGGATGCCCCAATTTTTAGGATGGATCGAAAAACCGTTTCAATATATCTGGAAACCGATTCAAAAATTCTCGCAACGCTTCTTCCCGATTAGAACGGCTACAGGTACTTATACGGTGGGCATGATCTGGGGATTACTCCCTTGTGGCGCTGTGTATGGTCCATTAGCCGTTGCGATGGGCGCAGGCTCTGTCGCAAAATCTGCCGGCATTATGTTTGCCTTTGGCCTTGGCACATTACCGATTATGTTAGGGTTGGCTATTTTCGGGAATTTCGTCGGTCACTTCTTTGCCAAGAAAGGCGTCCGCATGATTGCCGGCATTGTGGTGCTACTCATGGCGATTTACTATCTAGGATGGATCGCGCCCCAAGATAAAGTCACTAAACGCGCCACGATGGTGGGGCAACAGACCGATAAAATTCGCTCTGGCGAAAAGAGCGCTACAGAAATTTTAGAGCAGATGCAAAATATGGGGCACGGTCATGGAATCCATGGCAGCCAGGGAAATCTGGGAAATCTGGGAAATCTGGGAAATCTGGGAAATCTGGGAAATCATGATGCCTCAAAAGCGCACATGAATGATATGCCGGCAATGCACAATGATGCTGGCGGGCATTCTCAACACTCTCCATCACATACACCGATGATGCCGACAGATCAGACTCCACAGTAGAAAAAACAGTAACGACATCATCAATACTGCAACCTCCCTAAAAACAACGCTCTCATGCCCTATTAAACATGACGGAATTGTATAGAGCCTTTATACTACAATTAGATAGATAAAAGACGTGATAATCCCCCTCAGCGGGTTTATCACGCAACAAAATATTCGATTACATATAACTATTAAAAATCCTAAACCTATCACTGATAAGGAGATCACCATGAGCGCACGATATAAGATCCACTCCGAAGTTTATGAAAGATATGAGAACTTTAGCCATATCATTGAAGACACAAAGACCGGTGAAGCGATCGTCATTGATCCCGCTTGGGATGAAGAGTACTTCATTGATCGTCTGAAAGAGCTCAATCTTACACCTGTCGCGATCTGGCTCACTCATGGTCATCATGATCACGTCAGCGCTGTAAAGTCATTACGCGACTACTTCCCTGTGCCGGTATATGCATCGGATGTTGAGATTGATTTTATCAACTCTTATCCAAAAGGGGATTTACCACCCGCATTTAGAGAATTGCCGGAAGACACAATTGCCCTCCATGACAATGATATTATTGAATTTGCCGGTGAAGATGTTCGCGTGATCTTAACGCCGGGTCATAGCTCGGGCTCGATCTGCTTCTTACTCAGTGATGATATTATTACCGGCGATACGCTCTTCGTCGATGGCGCGGGTCGCGCTGACTTAACGGGGTCAGATCCTGAAGCGCTCTTTGAGTCGCTCAATCGCTTAAAAGCCGAAGTACCGCATCACGTGACGATTCGTACGGGGCATGCTTACGGTCCGACAGCAACCGCAACACTCGAATCTCAATTGACGACTAACCCTTTTATGCAACGTTTAGATGATAAAGAGGCGTTTGTTGAATTTAGAATGAGCCGTTAAGTCTGCACTCAATAAATACGCATCCTCCGCCATGGAAGGCTGCGAAACTTGTAAATTCTCACGCATACTATTGATAAAGATGCGAAATATTACTATAGTTTTTACACTATTTTAATGTTTCGGCATCTTTATGTGCTTTACCTGTTTATTTTGAAGGACTCTCATGAATTGCTTCCGCGCCGCCTCGATAATGATACTAATGCTCTTGACTTTCTCAAGCGCACATAGTGCAACGTGCCCTAATAGAGGCGAGCTCTCTGAGGAGTATTGCGATAGCGACTATAACCTTGTGGCGGATACGCCGACAGATCCTGACAAACTCATCACCCCCAAAACGCTCATCTACTCTTTTACGCCTTTTGATGGTGCGAGTCAGGTATTCTCGCATTTTACAAAATATTTAGAACAGTGCCTCAACACTAAAACAATCTTCTATCCAATGCAGAGCAATGAAGCAGAGATTGAAGCAATGCATGCTAATCGCTTACATCTGTCTGGTTTTTCATCCGGAAGCACAGTCACTGCGGTCAATAAAGCGGGCGCCATTCCCTTTGCGACCAAAGGCAATGAACAAGGTCTTGTCGCATCCCATATGGTTCTTATCGTTCGAAGCGATAGCCCTTATCGTGAGGTACAAGATCTTAAAGGAAAACGGGTTGCCCATACGAATCCGACTTCCAATTCAGGGCATTTCGCAGCCCTTAGCATCTTCCCTAAAATGGGGATTTCCCCCGGCATTGATTATACAATTATCTACTCAGGTCAGCATGGCCGCTCCATTAGAGGGGTTAAATCTGGTGATTATGATGCAGCCACGGTTGCAGAAGAATCTCTAGAGCGCATGACGCTGCAAGGAGAGGTGAAGCCTCATGATTTTCGTATCATCTACCGCAGTGGGGCTTATCCTTCTGTTGCTTTTAGTTACGCGCATAATCTTGCCCCTGCCTTTAAGTCCCAGCTCACCCAATGCTTCTTTGAGTACCGCTTCCCTGAATCGATGCAAGCCATCTTTACTGGTGCGGATCGTTTTGTCCCCATTAATTACCAAGAACATTGGCAAGGTGTACGTGAGCTCATATTACATCAAAAGCCATCACCCTAAAGTCAGCATTTTCAGATTCGTCCTTCATAAAAACCCTGCAACAATCTTGCATTTTTATAGATCAAATCTGAGCTCACGATAATAGAATCTATTTGGATGAATCGCTGCCAATAACGCAGCAGGATAACGACTCAGATCAGTATCGCCCATAATATAATCCCGTAAGATCATCGCCGAGATCGGCGCACTAATCATTCCCCGAGAACCGTGTGCAGTTGAGAGATACAGCCCATATTCCCAAGGAACTTCCTCATCAGGAATCGCTTTAGCATCTAAACGAATAGCTTTAAATCTCTCCAGAAAAAGCACTCTATTAGCGATAGGACCTACAACAGGTAAAGACCCCATCGCACTAGCTCTCGTCGATGCTCTTCCCGTTAACGTATGGAAATCTCCCTGCGCCGTCATTGCTGACAAACCTAATTTTTCAAGCAAACTCGGGGCACTCATGGCAAGCATCTCTATATTTTCAAGGTGCTCAGAATCTGTCGGCGCACCGCCCGGTTGATCACGATGAAAAGTCGCGCCAAAAGTGCTCTTTATTTCCCCACTAATCATTTTTGAGGGCGCCATATATCCCTCTCCACTGATCACGGTCTTCAGCATATTATCGCCGGGAGCAGTCGTCGTTTGTCCTCTTACAACGGTAAAAGGAATCTCTGTGCATTGTGATAATTGCCGGACCTGATCCGCCATCGCAAGCACCACTCTTTTTGCAAAAAGAGATGACTGCCCTTCAATATCCACACGCCACAATGCACTCCCTGAAGGTGCGCATTGATGAAGCGCTGTCACATTTGAATCCACTTGCAATGTGATATTCTCATGCTGCAATAGCGCATTAACAAGCGCTTGTGGCGCAACCCATCCGGAACGCGGGAAATGTAACCCTCCTGCGGTCAGCGCTACACCGGCAATCTCACTTGCTTGGATCTGATCGATTACATAGAGCAGTGAGGAAGGATAAATAGCGGCGAGTTTTTTTTGATTTTCCGCCTGCTTTACAGACTGCGATAACTGGATCAACCCACAATCATCCCAGTCCTCGCCTTTTATCAAAAGACCAGCATCGGTTAGCGTTTGTAAAATCTCCAGTGTGCGCTCAAATCCCATCGTTAAAAGATCATTCTGATATGTCAGGCTCGGTGATAACTTTAGATAAAGCATCCCCTGCAAATTTCCCGATCCTTTTGTCGCGGGCATTTCTGCTTTTTCTAATACAAGCACACGCATCCCTGCTTCTGCAAGCGTATAAGCAGTAGAAGCACCCGCAATACCAGCGCCTACAACGATAACATTAATAATGCCTTCCTTCTGCTGACCTTCAGGATGAAAGTCTTTGATTTCTGGATTTATTAACCAAGGATCACTGAGTTGCTCCGCGATGTTATTCGCAGGTTTAAGGTCAGACTCTAAGGCGGATTTTTTCATTTTCGATCTCAAACAACTGTAGGTATTGCATATGTTAAGTGGCTCAATGTCTATTTATCATGCAGATAACATCTTCATCTATAACATAAACCATGATTCAGCCGTAATTATGCCATTTTTTAAAAACAATTATCATAGCGTACGCCAACATTGTTATATAAAATACCCCTGTTACAGGACTTAATATTCCTTAAAAACAACTTTAATTTTAATAACCATGAAAAAATGGTGGAGATTTTATTATGAAAAAATTATTTAAACTTGGTTTAGGTCTATTCTTTGCAGTGGCACTCGTTGCATGTTCCAATGAAAAAGAAGAGACGGCAGTTTATCAGCTTGAACAACCGGGCGTTTCAATGACAATGACAATTGTGGGTAAAGATGACAAGGTGATTAAGCAGATCACAAGTAGCACTATCGAATACGCAGCAATTGGCGCAGAGACAGCGGAAGAAGCGAAACAAATTATTGCAACATTAACTAACGGTACCAACTATGCATCGATTAAAGGCGTAGATTATGACATGCAATATGGCGAGACTTCTGCCAAAGAGAGCATCACTGTTGATATGCTAAAAGCAGATCTTAAAGAGCTCGCAGCACTTCCAGGTTCTGCATTTGATGGTGACCCTACAAATGGCATTAGCTTCAAAGCAACAGGTACGCTTCTCGAAAGCTCTGGCTTCAAAAAAGTTGACTAATTAACGAAAACCATACGGGAAAGTACACTTTCTCGTAAGGATAAAAAAAGCTGAAACAGATCTCTTGTTTCAGCTTTTTTAATATTTAAAATCCTATATCTCTCTATTCTACCGAGCGCTTCTCTAAGGCTTTTTCTGACGCGTTGTCGATAACCTTTACCGCTTCTTGAGGCATAATCCCATTCCAATCTGTCGCAGCAGCTTGTCTCTGTAACCGCTGATAATAGCGATATAAACTATAGAGCGCTAATAACGAATAGATCCCCATTAAAGTCACTAATTGAATTAATTCAGGTCGAATATTTTCTAAACTTCCATCCATCTGATTCAGCGTAACCATACTGGTAATGCCGGGGAATATCGGCAGTAGATAGGTAAAGAATGCCAAGATATCAGGAATCATCTCTTTCGGCCAACTCATCCCCGATAAGAAGAAGAGCAACATACTTGAGGGCATGATGATTAAAAACAGATCATCAAATTTTCGGAAGAACTGCCCAAAGAAGATGCCGGCAAAAATTGTCCCTGATAAGAAAATTACGCTAAAGAAGAGAAGATTCTGGATCGATCCATGAAATGGTAACTGATAGAAAATCGGCGTTAGTCCCATATACGCAATAAAGATGGTCATACTCACTAAGAGATAGGCTACCCACTTACCAATCAAGGCACAAAAAGCCATGACAAAAGGTGAACTATTGGGATCGGCCACAAGCGAGCGATTAAAAGTTGATTGTCGCCCTAGAATCATTGAAATCATTACTGCCAAGAACAAACATTGATATACGATTAAGACATACACTGGCGGGATAACGTAGGTTGCATAGCCATTTTGCGGATTATACAGCGGTACCAAAACAGGTGTAATCGGTGCACTATTACCCAGCGCGATGGCTGGATCTACGCCCATTTCAATCTGCCTAGCAGCCCCAATCTCTTGACTAAACTGCTGAACGACAGATTGTACTGCGCCCGTGATTTTTCCGTAAATCATGACATAGCTTGCATCCCCATAATAAGAAAGCGCACCTGATCGCCCACTTAAAACATCTTGCTCAAAATTAAAGGGTATCCAAAAAATGCCGTAGATTTCTCGATTTCGCAGCATATGCTCGGCTTCATCCATCGTCGCGACATTGGCAACAATATTAATACTATCTGTCGCGTCCAATTTTCGCATTAACGCTCGGCTCATCGTACTATGATCCTGATCGATCACAACCGCCGGCGCTTCCCTAACCTCTTCGTTATCATAAGGAATCGGATAATAGAAGAAATAGAGCACAGCACCTGACACCAAAATACTTAAAATCGCATCGACTCTAAAGATATTAAGTAACTCATGCAGGAAGACTCGTAACATCGTTTTAAACATGTTTTGCCTCCTTGTTGAGCTGATGCATTCGTAAAATGACCCCGCCATAACAGATCAAGCCAATGACAATCAGCCACAATAGCGGCATTAAATTATAGGGTAATTCATGCCCCCGAAGTGTTTGATCTAAGCGAATCTCCACATACCATGTAATCGGCAAGACCGCGCCCCACGCAATGGCGTACCAACTCATCGCGATTCTGGGAAAGAAGAGCCCGATAAATCCAAACGCCGGAGAGGAGAAGCTACTGGCCGCACCATAGTTGAGCACTCTCTTCGGAAGCCATAGTGCGAAAATCATTGCCCAGAGCTGTGCCGTAATAATAAAGAGCACGGTGCCGAGATAGAGAATCCCTAAAGATCCGCGAACGGGAAGGTCGAAAAAGAGAATCAGAATCGCATCGAGCACTAAATGTACCAACACAAACCAGAGCAAGTAAGGCAACATTTTATTCACGAGATAACGTGTAAAGCTACCATTTGCCATCGCGATTGGCACAGCAATCCCCCCCGATTTATATTTATCACGAATCACGGTATAGACCATTGTCATCATAATTAAAATCTGTAGTAAGGTCGGTACAATCCCATTAATCAATGTATAGATATAATTGAGCGTTGGGTTAAAAACGGTGTGAACTTCAAGCTTTAAAGGCGATAATTGCTCTACCGCAATCGGTCGTGCCATACCTTGGCTCATCATCGTATCGGCCTGATAGTTAGAAACCGTTGCTAATAACGTAGACATAAATCCGCGTTGTAGTGCGCTCCCGGCCGACATATATTGGTTGTTATAGAAGGTGGTTACTTCTGGAGATTCGTTGGCTAATAGCCGTGCTTCAAACTGGGGAGGAATATAGACAATGCCGTAAACCTCTCCAGACAATAGCGCTTGCTTCGCATTATAAAGCGAGTAATCTTGTCGGCTAATTAAGACCTCTGGCGCGGCAGACATATCATGAATAAGGGCTCGTGAAGCGACCGTTTTATCCATATCCACAACCGTAACAGGCAGCTGTTCAATCACGCCTTGATGTAATAAGCTCGTAAAAAAGAGAATCACAATTAAAGGGTAGCAAAACACTGCAAAAAAGAGGGGCTTTGCCCGTATCAATAAGCGCATTTCCCTAAATAAGAGGGAAAAATAGTGCGATTTAACGGCTGATTTCGTGACTCGACTTTTCATCAAAACCTCACTATTGAGCGCGACGACGAGACTTCCAATCTGCGATCACACTCATTCCTGGCAAGAGCTCATGGTTTGTCACCACGGGCTTTGCTCGAACTTCAAAAGTTTTGAGGTCAAAATCGCCCGTTGCTTTCGTTGCATGCCAATTCGCAAATTGCCCCAAAGGATTGATCGCTTGAATTTGTACTTCGACATCCTTCTTCAATGCCGGCACATAAATCATAAAGTAATCACCTACAGCTGCATAGTTGAGATAATCTTCACGAATATTAAAGGTTAGCCAAAGGTTATTCATATCTACCAAGGAGTAGAGCGGTGTTCCTGGATTATAAAGCTGCCCTACTTCTGCGACGCGCGCAGTCACCTGCCCATCAGCCGGCGCTAATACCGTTAACTCGATATAATCTTCTCTCACTTGGTTTAAAGCAGCCAGCGCCTGATCAACCTGAGCATCAGCAAGTTTTTTCTGTTGAATACTACTGCCGTTCACCGCAAGCTCATATTGTGCTTTCGCAGCAGTATTGGCATCCATCGCCGCACTAAATGCATTTCGTGCCACATCTAAATTTTGTTGTGAAATACCGCCTCGAGGGGCTGCTTGCTCCATTCTATCCAAATTACTCTTTGCTAAACGAAGATCTGCAGTCGCTTTCTCATATTGCGCTTTCATCGCTTCAATCGTTTCAGGTCGCGTACTATACACCACATCACGATTCGCAACAGCGACATTATATTGTGCTTCAGAAGAAGCTAATTGCGTAACTAATGCCGGACTTTCAAGCTGTAAAAGAAGATCGCCTTGACGAACCTTATCCCCAATATCTGCCGTTAATTTTGCCGCACGACCTTGAACCCGTACTGAGATATCGACTCGATTAGCAGCAACCTCCCCCTGAATGACTAACTCAGGTTTATGACGAGAGATATAAAAAATCGTTCCCACTAATAGAATAATAATTCCTAAAATAATGGCGAGAGAGGTTTTTATATTTTGCATAGCTAGTTATCCCAATTGAAACATTCGTATAAGCATAATTTGTGGTCACATAATAACACCGATTAGTGACAATGCACATATGAAAAATGACAATTAAAATAAGATATTGACTTAGTTTCTCAATTCATAAGACCCGAGAAATTTTAGTGGGGAAGCCTTATTTAAGACATGGCATCAAATAACGTTAATCCCTCTAAGTTAATACTCGATCGATGATCTGTAATTAACTCCGCAAGCACTTCAGCACTGCCCGCAGCTAAGGTAAAACCAAGGCTACCATGCCCCACATTTAACCAAAGATTACGATAACGCGTTCTCCCCAAAATAGGCGGACCTTCCGGCGTTGAGGGGCGTAAACCACTCCATACCGTACTTTCATCAATTCCCTCTAATTGCGGAAAAGTGTCTGTAACGCTCTTTTTTAAGGCTTGTATTCTATTCGCGCGAATACCCGTTTTTTCATAACCAATATCCACCATTGCCGCAATTCTGAGCGTATCACCGAGCTTTGCATACACCGTTTTGTGCGCAAAATCAGTAACACTCATTTTTGGCACAACATGCGCGGCCTCAGGAAAAGGCAAAGATAGGCTATAACCTTTTAAGGGGTAAATAGGGAGATTCATTTTCAAAGGCTTTAACAATTCTCGGCTGCTATTGCCGGCGGCGATCACAAGCTCTTCAACCTGATAAGTCCCTTGATCTGTTTCTATCGCGATAGCTTTACTCTTATCTGCAATAATACGTTTCACAGCACAACCACTTTTTAGCGTAAAGCGCGGCTCTTTTTTAAGATATGCCAAAATCGCAAGACAACATTGATATGCATCTGCCGTTTCATCATTCGGCGCATAGATCGCACCGGCTAATTCTGCTCGTATCGATTCCAAGGCAGGCTCTTTTAAACATGCTTCATCAGCAGTTAAACATTGTTGAAATTCAGGATCGATCTTGTTTGCGGCATTCTCAAAGTCCATTTGATGACGGTGAATAATCATCTTTCCGCTACGACGCCAACCGAAGTCTTCAGTCAAAATGGACTTTCGCCAGAAGGCTAATGCCTTCTGACTAAAGAGTGAAAGTCTTAAGATATTGTGTGTGTTATCTTGATTTTTCTGCGTATTGCACGCAAAGAGGAAACGTAAGAGCCAGCGCCACTGGAACAGTGAAGGCTCTATCCGTAAGTTGAGCGGGGAATCTGATTTCCCCATCCATTTTAACCCTTGCCAGACAACGCCCTTGTCAGCGAGAGGTGATACATACCGGTAGCTTAGTTGGCCTCCGTTAGCAAAGCTTGCGCCTTGTCCAACGCCATCGCCAGCATCAATGAGCGTGACATTTGCACCCCTTAGGATGAGTGCAAGTGCTGTCGATAGGCCGATTATTCCTCCACCTACAACAGTGATATATTTTGCCATCTTTTATTATTTAACCTTCTAAGACCGGTATGGGCTATTAGACAGGCTTTCATGAGAACTCTCAATTGACTTTAAGTTGCCTCATATAACTTTTGGTTATGGGCTTTTAGTCGTTTTTGCAGATGTCGTTGAATAAGCTTTTGATAATCTTGCGCTATTTTACGAAGCGGTCGATCTGCCTGATAGAGAATACAGAGCTCTAATACCATCGGCTCTTTTAGCGGATAAATCATTGAAAAAGGAAGAACTTCTGCGGCAGAGAAGATATCACTAATCGTACATCCTGCCTTTCTTTTCACAAATTCTGCGGCCATATAATAAGTATGAACATTCAACTGTGTGGGCTTAAAAGTGCGGTATTGATGAATCATTAAAGAGAGAGAATCTGCTCCCGGATTAATCCAACGGGATTCATCAATCTCATCCATGCTCATCACTTTTTGCTTCACAGGATTAGCATCGAGATAAACAAGCGGAATCTTTGCTATTGGCAACGAGACGATGCCCTGCTCTTTAATCGGTTTAAAACTAATCGCAAAATCGAGTTGATAACGATTCAATAATCGAATTAATTCATCCGTATGATAAGTACTAACCTCTATCACAGCATCTGGGTAGCGCTCTAAAAATCGTGTGGTTACTTCGGGAATAAGGCTTAATCCTAAACTCGGTAAGCATCCCATTGAGAGATTTGCATCCGGCTTTTCTGCAAGATTTTCTGCCATTGACTGGAAGTCATTCAGCTCTTGATAGACCGATTGCGCCTTATCATAAAGAATCAGCGCCTCTTTTGTCGGAACAAGCTTGCCCCGCGTTCGCTCAAAAAGAAGATATCCCAAACGCATTTCTGCGTGCTTTAATGTCTTACTCACCGCCGGCTGAGAGATATTGAGCATATCCGCCGCTCTTGAGATTGAGCCACAAACCATCACCGCATAAAACGCTTCTAAATGGCGTGTATTCATCATGTTAGATCTGCCCTATAAAATGAAAGTGATCTTACCAAGTTACCATAAAAGCCCCTACTTCTGGGAAATATAGCGAACACATTGCAATAGCGATACAGCTTCACACGAGCCTTTAATCAAGTAAAGGTTTACAACCTCACAATCCTGTCTCAATATTACCAAGATGCTCTTTACCAATGATCTGGATTCCTCTATGATAATCCATAACATCATTATACTTTTATATATATCGTTATAGGTGACTTATGAAAAACCCACAGCATTCAGACAGATACAAACTCCCGCCTCAAGCGATGCATATCGTGGTTCCCTTCTTTCTCTCATGCGCGATGTCCTGCATTATTTCACTTGTGAGTACGCTACTCAATGTGGGATTCTCAGGCTTTGTCTTTTTGGAATGGCTCGGTGCATGGATGTTCTCTTGGATGGTCGCTTTCCCCTCAGTGCTGATCTTACTTCCCATCATGCGAAAGTTCGCCACGCTCTTTGTGCATAGCCCAATGAAGAAATAGCCCAAGAGCTAGGTTTCAAAGTAGACATCTTACAAATTGCCGGCGTGCGATCGCTTAAAACATGCAGCCATTCCCTCCGGCTTTGAGACAGCCACCAAAAGCATCATTCCTTCAACAACAGACGTATCGCCGGAGCAATGATCCCGAAGTAACAGATCTGAGTGCCGGCAATCATATTACCCTCTCAACCTGCTTGTAACACCCAAAAGCTATCAAGATCTATCAAAGCTTATATTATCCGAAACGGCTCATGCATTGCCGGCGTGCGATTGCTTAAAGCATGCAGCCATTCTCCCCGGCTTTAAGATAGCCACCAAAAGCATCATTCCTTCAACAACAGACGTATCGCCGGAGCAATGATCCCGAAGTAACAGATCTGAGTGCCGGCAATCATATTACCCTCTCAACCTGCTTGTAACACCCAAAAGCTATCAAGGTCTATCAAAGCTTGTATTATCCGAAACGGCTCATGCATTGCCGGAGCAATGATCTCGAAGATATAAGACTAAATGCCGGCATTTTATTCTAAAATAGTAGACAATAAAAAACCCAAGACTTTTAACGGTCTTGGGTTTTTCTCGTTTATCGTATTCTCAATAGAGAGAATATCAATCGATGTTATTACTCAACGTCTTTCATCGTTAAGCGGATACGGCCTTGACGGTCGATCTCAAGTACTTTTACTTTCACAACTTGACCAACAGTTAAATGATCGCCAACGTTAGAGATACGCTCTTCTGAAGGGATTTGTGAAACGTGAACCATACCATCTTGACCTGGGCGAAGGTTAACGAAAGCACCAAAGTCCATGATACGAACAACTGGTGACTCGTATACTGAACCGATTTCGATATCTGAAGTGATCTCTTCGATACGTTTTTTCGCCGCTT
This sequence comes from uncultured Ignatzschineria sp., assembly GCA_945639195.1. Classification (GTDB taxonomy): domain Bacteria; phylum Pseudomonadota; class Gammaproteobacteria; order Cardiobacteriales; family Wohlfahrtiimonadaceae; genus Ignatzschineria. The sequence goes on from CALZEE010000006.1 coordinate 53,634, forward strand.
CAGCTTGGTCGTTGTTAACCGCTGAGATACGTACTTCACCGCTATCTTCGATTTCGATGATTGCGCCAGTCTCTTCAGTAATTGCACGGATTGTTACGCCGCCTTTACCAATTACGTCACGAATCTTGTCTGGGTTGATACGGATTGTTGTAATACGTGGTGCAAACTCAGAGATTGACTCACGTGATTCACCAATAACGCCGTTCATCTCATCAAGAATATGTAATCTTGCAACTTTCGCTTGTGAAAGTGCTGTTTCCATAATTTCTTTTGTGATTCCGTCGATTTTGATATCCATTTGAAGTGCAGTAATACCATCTTTACTTCCTGCAACTTTAAAGTCCATATCACCTAAGTGATCTTCATCACCTAAGATATCTGTAAGCACAGCGTATTTGTCGCCTTCTTTGATAAGACCCATTGCAATACCCGCAACTGGTGCTTTAAGAGGAACACCCGCATCCATCAATGCAAGTGAGCTTCCGCACACTGATGCCATTGAGCTTGAACCGTTTGATTCAGTGATTTCTGAAACAACACGGATTGTGTATGGATATTCAGACATATCAGGAAGAACTGCTGCAACACCACGTTTTGCAAGGTTACCATGACCGATTTCACGGCGTTTTGGTGAACCTACACGGCCTGTTTCCCCTACTGAGTAAGGAGGGAAGTTATAATGAAGCATGAAGTTTTCTTTATATTCGCCCGCTAATGCATCAATGATTTGTGCATCACGCTCTGTACCAAGTGTTGCTACTACAAGCGCTTGCGTCTCACCACGTGTAAAGAGTGCTGAACCGTGTGTACGTTTAAGTACACCCACGCGAGATACGATAGGACGAACGGTTGTTGTATCACGACCATCGATACGTGGTTGACCCGCGATGATTTGGCTACGAACGATATCTGAACTGATGTTACCGATTTCCGCTGAAACTTCAGCAGCAGTGAAACCACCCTCTTCACCTGTAACAAGCGCTTCAACAGCTTTATCACGTGCAGCACTGATTGCGCTACCACGATCTTGTTTTACAGTAATTTTGAAGGCCCCTTCTAAATCGCTACGAACGAGATCTGAAACAGCTGTTTGAAGTGCAACATTCGCTTCTGGCGCTTCAAATGGGAATGCTTCGTTACCCACTTTCGCTGCAAGCTCTTTAATGTTTTCAATCGCTGTTTGCATTTCGCTATGACCAAACATTACCGCACCAAGCATGACTTCTTCAGAAAGAAGATTTGCTTGTGACTCAACCATTAATACCGCACCTGCAGTACCTGCAACTACTAAATCAAGATCTGATGTCTCGAGTTCAGTTTTAGTTGGGTTCATGATGTACGCGCCATCTTTATAACCTACACGCGCCGCACCAAGAGGACCATTGAATGGAAGATTCGCGATTGAAAGTGCAGCTGATGCACCTAACAATGCCACGATATCAGCACTGATCTCAGGGTTGATCGATACAACTGTTGCCACGATTTGCACTTCATTAGTGAATGCTTCGTGGAAAAGTGGGCGTACAGGGCGGTCGATTAAACGAGACGTTAAGATCTCAAGTTCAGAAGGACGTCCTTCACGGCGGAAGAATCCACCAGGAATTTTACCTGCTGCGTAAGTTTTTTCTTGGTAGTCAACAGTTAATGGGAAGAAGTCGCGGCTTGGATCTGATTTACTTGATGCAACCACAGATACAAACACAGTTGTACCTTCAATATCAACCATAACAGCTGCTGTTGCTTGACGTGCAATTTCAGCAGTTTCGATCGTAACCTTACGACCACCATAAATAAACTCTTGAACGATTGGTGCTAATTTCATAATTATTCCTCTTGTGAATACTCAGGGATCTTTAAATAAAGAACGATAGAATCTAAGGGAACTGTTTTACAGTTCGATATTCCGATAGGTGAGTTAAACTTGATACGTTCAAACCCAAACCGTAAAACAGTGCCCCTACAGATATCTCTATTTAAAGAAGTACAAAAAACCCTCGCATAAATGCGAGGGCTAAATTTTACAGGTACATTACACCACTCACACGAATCATGCGCGCTGTGTAATCTACGAGAAATTGCATCTTTATCAAATTAACGACGTAATGCTAAACGGTCGATAAGTACTTGATAACGATCTAAATCTACTGATCTAAGGTACTTGAGCAATTTACGACGTTTGTTTACCATTTGTAAAAGACCACGACGTGAGTGATGATCTTTCTTATTTTCAGCAAAATGCGCTTGAAGCGTATTGATGTTGAATGTTAAAAGTGCAACTTGCACTTCTGGTGAACCTGTATCGTTTGCGCCGCGACCAAAATCATTAACGATTTCTGCTTTTTTCTCTACTGTTAACATAATTTAAACTCCAAAATAATATAAAAGTGCCAATGGCGATGACAGCATTTAATGCTCGGCATTATAGTATGATTCCCCTAAAACACCAAGCTAATTCCACTGCCAATGGATATTATCACCGACTTTCAACCCTAAGACCTCTGCCATTCCCCCATTTAACTCTAATACATGTTTTGCGGGCTCTACAGAAGGGTATGAAGGGCAATTTTGAATTTTGCAAGGCTGCGCCGTTACGATATGAACCACTTCGCCGTCATCCGCAATGTAGATAATATCGAGCGGAATTAAAGTATTCTTCATCCAGAAAGAGAGCGGTGACATTTGCGAGAACATAAAGAGCATCCCCTCACTCGCCGGCATTGACTCTCTAAACATTAAACCTTTTGCTTGCGACTCGCTATCTAACGCAAGTTCAACAATGATTTTTTCATCACCAATCATCATCTCACCTTGACGAAGCCCCGACTGCGGTGAGAAACCAAATGCCGGCTTCACAATGCCCGCTTTTGCTTGTTGGTATTTCTCTAAATCAGCATTACTGGTTGTTTTCCCGCCTGATTGTGCAAAGACAATCCCACTAAAAGCAATCAACAATCCCCCGATGAACCCGCTTAACTTTTGCATACTTATTCCTCATCTTCCATTAGTAACACGCCATCATTGATGAGCGTGGTGAGAAAATTCATCGCGTCATTACTCTCGGTGTAATCTTCTAAATCTTCGATCTCAAGATATTCAGAATGATTGATTAACTCAATCAAGCCTTTCTCTGAAACCGGTAAGGCATAGGCTTTACCACCCGCAAAAAGATAATATTGCTCGGCAATTTGACGATGAATCAGTGTTAATCCAGGATGAACCTCTAACGCGCCGCCAGCTTCTAAGAAGTCGCTAACATCGACGCTCGTTAATCCTTCTTCAAGAATCTCTGGTACTTGGAACATTTTTGGTTCCGTCATAAAGGCACCAAACCATTTCGTAATTTCATCTCGATTGGTCTTTAGCCCGTCTTGAATGATCGCTACAATATCATCAATCGCTGCATCACTCAATTCTCCATAATTTTCAGATACTTGAAGTTTTGGATCACTATATCGCGCATCATCTTTGATCTCATCAAACTTCATCTCCACAAAATCGCGGAAGATCTCTTGATGCTTCGGTGCTCTAAAGCCCACGGACCATGTAACACTACGCCCAATATTCACACCATAATGCCCCATTCTTGGCGGCAAATAGAGCATATCACCGGGTTCGACCATCCACTCTTCATCTGCCTTAAAATGCTCAATTAAGCGAATATCAACACCTTCCAAGAAGTCATCTTCTGAAACCTCGGCATGGCTGATTTGCCATTTTTTCTGTCCCATTCCTTGAATGAGGAACACATCATAATCATCCCAATGTGCGCCAACATTACCACCATCTTCCCCTAAGCTCACTTGCAGATCATCAAGGCGCCAGTTCGAAATAAAGCTAAAAGGCGCTGTTACCGACTTGAGTTCTGGGAGATTTTTTTCCACATCATTCACAACTAGCATCCACTGCTTGTCTTTTAATGTTTCAAACTCGGCTTCTTCCACAGGCCCCATCTTTAACTGCCAAGGGCGCTCGCCGCCTGATTCATAGATAAAGCGAGAGGGAATAAATGACTCAAATGCTAACCCCGCAATCTCATCTGCCGAGAGAGGATCTTCAAAATCAGGGAAGGCATTCTTCACAAATAACGGTTTTTTCTGCCAATACTCTGTCAAAAATTCGGTCGCTGTCAATCCACCTAAAAAATGAAGCGGTTGCTCTTTTGCCATAATGATTCTCTCTTCTTAATAAATGATCTGCGAAGCAGGAAATAAGGGGTTTCATATCAATAAAAGGGACTCTAAAGGCTACAAGTAGTCAGTCTCCAAAGATAATCTCTACACAGCCTAATATTGACAGATAATGACCTGCATTATAACGGTTTTTAAAAACAGAGGAGATGATAAGCATCGCTTATTGGACAACTTTTACGAAAATCACGGCATTTGATCCACAGCTACTCCCCTTCCCCGATTGATACACATAAAAAAACCCTCAGGATCATGCCTGAGGGTTTTTCTAATCACTGATGAATAGAGATTAGCGTCTAGAAACGCGCTCAACAAGCGGTAACAATCTTAATTCACGCATAATATCTGCCAAGTGTTTTCGATCTTCCACATCTACCACAAAGCGAATTTTGACAAGATCATCGCTCATAGGTTCTGATGTAAACTCGCCAAAGTCGAGGTTCATCTCTGTTACTTTTGCGCTGACTGACGCAATCGCACCACGACGATTCTTCGCTATCAAGGTGAGCTGCACAGGGAAATCACCCTGAGCTTTCTTGCTCCATGCGAGCGGAATCCAGCGGTCAGTCTGTTTTTTATAGTTCTCAACATTCGCACAATCGACCTGATGAATCACCATGCCATGCTTCTGACTGAGGTAACCAATAATGGATTCCCCCGGCAATGGATAACAGCAGCGACCCAATGTCGTTTTCATGGTCTCAGCACCGATAATAATATCGCTAGAAACCTCTAAACCATCGTCATCATCGTCCGTTGATTCATGCATCTCAACCTCAAGCCCCTGTTTTACTAGGAATCGATTGATAATAAAGTGCATCGGATACTTCCCGCGGCCAATCGCCGTTAAAAGCTCCTCTTTTGTACCTAATTCAAGCTCTTCTAATAACTGCGCCGCTTCTTCCTCTGAGAAATCACTCAGAATAATGCCTTTACTCGCAAGCTCGGTAAAGAGCAACGCTTCGCCGGCAGCAAATGCAGCTTCATTAGACAGTCTCGAAAGATAACTTAAAATACTTGTACGTGCACGCGCACTCACAACATAATCAAGCCATTTAGGAGTTGGTCTCACACCTTGCTCGGTAATCACCTCAACCGTCTGTCCATTATGGAGCGATTGAGAGAATGGGACTTCTTGTCCATCTACGATAATTGCCTTGCAGCGATCCCCAACTTCAGTATGAACGGCGTAAGCAAAGTCGATTCCCGTTGATCCTTTCGGCAACTCTAAAATACGACCTTTGGGCGTAAAGAGGTAGATCTCTTTCGGGAAGAGATTTGCCTTCATCGCTTCCATAAATTCTTCAGAAGAGATACCGCTATCTTGCAATTCTGTCACAGAGTCGAGCCATTTATTGGTTCGCATCTGATTATGCCCTTGTCCATCATATGCATCTTTATAACGCCAGTGAGCGGCAGCACCTGCCTCGGCAATCACATGCATATCACGCGTACGAATCTGCACTTCAACAGGCAATCCGTTACGTCCAAACACGATAGTATGAAGACTTTGGTACCCGTTTCCTTTAGGAATCGCAATATAATCTTTAAAGCCGCCAATAATCGGTTTATAGAGCTGATGTACCATCCCTAAAACGCGGTAACACTCATCCACTGTTGAGACAATAACGCGGATGGCAAAGATATCGTAGACCAGTTCGATCTTACCTTTAACCTTAAGCTTATTATAGATGCTCCAAAGATGTTTCTTACGCGTTGAAATCCGTGACAAAATATTACTGCGTACTAAGCGATCGTAAATACTGTCTTTAATACGGGTTAAATTCTCATTTTCACTCGCATATTTCTCTTCGATGGCTTTTGATAAAACGGCAGAACGCATCGGATAAATATTTTCAAAACAGAGGTTTTCGAGATAAACCTGTAATACATACATCCCCAATCTTGCAGCAATCGGGGCATAGACTTCCAATGTCTCATTGGCAATACGACGTTTTTTATAGGCAGGCAATGCCCCTAAGGTACGCATATTGTGAAGCCTATCTGCTAATTTGACCATGATGATCCGAAGATCTTTTGTCATCGCCAGAATCATTTTTCGGAAGTTTTCAGCTTTCGCTTCTTCTTTCGATCTGAATTTGATTTTGGTAAGTTTTGTCACGCCATCGACAATTTTCGCAACGTCATCCCCAAACTCATGGGCAATCTCATCATAACCAATGTCTGTATCTTCAATGACGTCATGCAAGATAGCGCCTACTAACGAAGCTTTATCAATCTGCACTTCACTGAGGATCAACGCAACGGCAAGCGGATGGAAGATATAAGGTTCTCCGGACGAGCGAAATTGTTCTTGATGCGCAAAGGCACCAAAAATACAGGCACGTTTAACCTCATTAACCTCTTCTTCCGAAAGATAGCGACCTACGATACGCAATAAGCGTCCGACCTTAATCTCAAATTCTTTGTGCCATGGAAGAAGATTTGGAGGAAGTTTACTGCTCTCCATCTCTACTCCTTTCTTAACCTTATTCAATTCTTAATCTAACCTCTGTCATCTAATGCCGGGGATTTATCATTAGAATATGCTGTGTATTTCTGAGCTAACAGAACATTTAAGTAAACCTGTATATCAGAAATACCACAGATTTTATTAAATCAATAGTGATTTAAAACTCAGAAGTATATTCAAGCTCTTTCGCCGTAATTTCTGCAGGAGAAATATCGCCTTTTGCAATCTCACGAAGGGCAATAACGGCTGATTTTGAAGCTCGGCTAGTACGAACAACCGTTGGCTCAGCACCACGTTCGAGCTGTCTTGCTCTTTTTGCAGCGACAGTCACTAATTGAAAACGGTTATCTACTTTTTCTAAACAATCTTGAACAGTTACACGAGCCATAAATTTTACTCCTAAATAGTGTTAATACTTCTCTCAATCCCTCATATCAAACTCGATATGATGACAACAATACTACGTTTAATCGATGCGCTATAAACATCAATAAACCCATACATGTTATTGGCATGTATTTCTAAAATATGTACGTAATAGTATTACGTGACTTAGCATTCGATAACGCAGACGAATAGTGCCTTTGCCGCACTCATTACTTTACAGCCTTATCACACCATCTATTCTAGAACCCATGAATCCCATGAATCCCATGAATCCCATGAATCCCATGAATCCCATGATCTTACCCGAGATGTTTTCAAGAATAGCTTGGCAAAAAAACCGTAAATCTGCGCTTTCAACGCCTAAAAAAGGGGGTCAGTATACCCCTAAATGAGCGATTACTTTAGATTTTTTCTGTCACAAGCGAGTCTAATAACTCACTATTTTTGACTTTTTGATAGCCCGTACGTAAACGATTGACTCTAAAGATCTCACTCAAGTCCTGCAAAGCATCTTCAAAGTTGTCATTAACGATCACATAATCAAACTTTTCGTAATGTCTAATTTGGTTCACGGCATCTGCCATGCGTTTTTTCACAACATCAGCATCGTCTTGCTGACGTGCAGAGAGTCTCGCTTCTAAAGACGCAATTGATGGTGGAACAATAAAGATTAATTCTGCATCTGGCATAATCTGTTTTACAGAGGCTGCGCCTTGCCAATCGATGACTAGCACCACATCTTTTCCTGTCTTAGTATGCTTTTCCACTTCAAACAGTGACGTGCCGTAGAGGTTTTCAAAAACTTCTGCAAACTCTAAGAAAGCCCCTTTCCCAATCATCTCTTTAAAAGCATCTTTGGCGACAAAGTGATAATGGGTTCCATTAATCTCTCCCTCTCGAGCGCCTCGCGTTGTATGAGTAACAGCTCTGGTGACATTTGGATCTTGCGCCATTAACGCATCGACTAACGTTGTTTTTCCGCCACCTGAAGGTGCAGAAATGACATAAACTCGGCCATCTCCTAGCGATTTACTATTTGATACTTGCATCTTTTGTTCTTTTCCCTATTTTTCCATCACATCAACGCTAATCACATCAACGCTTTTCTTGAACGATTATTGAACTAGTATATAATAAACCTCTTGTAATGTTATTCTATTTATAGAAAACACCGAATTTTTAGCGTTCCTAATTATATGGAGTAAAACTCAATCATGTTGAAAAAATTACTATTAAGTGCAAGCGTTGCTCTTCTCTTAGGAGGCGCGGCTTATGCTCAAAACCAAACTGAAGTGATCTATCTTAAACAACACGGCGACTGGAAAGTTGAGTGTCTTCAAGATGAGTCACCTGAAGGGACTTTTGAGAACTGCTTAATGTCGACAACAGCTGATATTGAACTCACCAATCCAAACGACAAAACTCAAAAGCAAAAAATCAAAGCTTTAAGAGCTTCTGTCGTTTATATTGATAACAATCCAACGCTTATTTTCAGCGCATTACCTGGCGCACTCTTAATCCCAGGTCTTGAGCTTAAAATTGATGGCAAACAACTCGAAATTGATGGCTCTAAAGTAACAGGCTTAAGCTTTGAACGTTGTTTACCAGATGGCTGTATCACAGGTCTTCCTATCAACGATACAAAAGTGTTAGCAACTTTAAAAGGCTCTAACAAACTCAATGTAAGCTATACACACGACTTCTTAGGTCCTGATGCAAATAACGTTAAAGTTGAAGTATCAATGAAAGGCTTCACAGCATCACTTGATGACCTTGCAAAACAATCAGAAGCAAAATAAGTTTTCATTTTTTCGCAAAATGAATCAGACTTTCAAAGGGATCGGCGTTGGTTAGATCCCTTTTTTAGTTTATAATTACCCACTAAAGTGACCTAAAAATCTTCTATTAAGCCGTTATTTCAACAAATTCTGCGCATTTAGGTCTCCCTATTCCCACTCATTTACTGAAAATTAAGCCGTTTTAATCTATGGACTATCCACAACATTTTGGCGTTATTGTTATTGGTGGCGGACATGCGGGCACAGAAGCTGCACTTGCATCTGCTCGTTTAGGCGTTCCGACACTCCTCTTAACCCACAACATCGAAACTCTCGGTCAGCTCAGCTGCAACCCTGCCATTGGCGGGATCGGTAAGGGCCAAATCGTCAAAGAGATCGACGCACTTGGCGGCGCAATGGCGCATGTCACGGACCTTTCAGGTATTCAATTTAGAACGCTCAACGCCTCTAAAGGACCTGCCGTTCGCTCAACAAGAGCACAAGCGGACAGAACCCTTTATAAAACTGCAATGCGAAAAATCCTTGAAAATCAGGAGAATCTCTTCCTCTTCCAGCAAGCGGCTGATGATCTCATTTTAAAAGGGGATAAAGTCTGTGGCGTTATTACCCAAACAGGGATTCGCTTCCACGGAGAAACCGTTGTCTTAACTGCCGGCACATTCTTATCGGGCTTAATTCATATCGGTATGGAAAACTATAGCGGAGGCCGAATGGGTGATACTGCCTCCATTCCACTCTCGCATAAACTCGCCGAGCTCAAGCTCAACAAAGGTCGTCTCAAAACAGGAACACCTCCAAGAATCGATGGTAAAAGCATCGACTTTAGCAATATGGGCGAGCAACCTGGCGATACACCAACACCTGTATTCTCATACTTAGGAAGTGTCAAAGAGCACCCAAGACAAGTCTCTTGTTGGACAACATTCACCAATGAAGCAACGCATGACATTATTCGCAGTGGGCTTGATCGCTCGCCGATGTATGCAGACAATAAAACCATTGAAGGTTTAGGGCCGCGCTATTGCCCGTCTGTTGAAGATAAGATCATGAAGTTTGCCGATAAAGATCAGCATCATGTATTCTTAGAACCTGAGGGCTTAGATACCCACGAGTATTATCCAAACGGCATCTCTACGAGCTTACCTTTTGATATTCAAATCAAGCTCGTAAGAAGTATTCCCGGTATGGAAAATGCGCATATCACGCGCCCAGGCTACGCGATCGAATACGATTTCTACGATCCTCGTGATTTGAAATTCACACTCGAAACAAAAGCAATTGAGAACCTCTACTTTGCGGGCCAAATTAATGGTACAACGGGCTACGAAGAAGCCGCAGCACAAGGCCTTCTTGCGGGCTTAAATGCCGCACGTCGCTATCTTGAAAAAGATGCATGGTATCCACGCCGTCACGAAGCCTATACCGGTGTTATGGTTGATGATCTCATCAATCTTGGTGTCCGTGAACCGTATCGTATGTTTACCTCGCGCGCGGAGCATCGCCTCATTTTACGTGAAGACAATGCCGATGAACGCTTAACTCCTATTGGTCGAGAACTTGGGCTAGTAGATGATTATCGTTGGGAGAAATTCCTCGAGAAACAAGAATCGATCATCAAAGCTGAACAGCAGTTTAAAGATTGGATGATTCGTGTCGATTCCCCCGCTGGTCAAAAAGTTCAAGAAGAGAATAACGTGGAATTAAAGCAGAATATCCGCGCGATTAGTCTTCTGAAACGCCCTGAGATCTCTCTTGAAACACTCATCAACCTGAAAGATGAAAATGGTCCTTCTCTTGAAGAATTCTCAGATGAGATCCTTCAGAAAATTGAGATTCATACGAAATATGAAGGCTATATCACTCGCAGCGTAGAAGATATCAAGCGTAATCAAAAATTTGAAAATGCAGCGCTTCCGGCGAATGTTGATTACAACAAAGTCGAAGGTCTCTCCATTGAAATTCAAGAGCGCCTGAATCAAGCACAGCCCGAAACTCTCGGACAAGCCTCAAGAATTCAAGGAGTCACTCCGGCAGCAACATCACTTATCTTAGTCCATTTAAGAAAAGGGAAACTCCCTGTCAGAAACAAATAGTTATAAGGATTTAAATCATCATGCGTAAAGCGATACTTAAAGTAGCTCTATCATCCATACTTGCGCTGTCAGTCGTCTCTGCCAATAGTCTTGTAAATATTTTAAAAGACAGTCAAGACCCGACAGTACAATCATTAGCTCAATATCAAAATGATAATAGCCTCTACTTTAAGGACGCTTACGGATTTACGCTCTATGACTATGCCCTCACAAAGAACAATGCGGGCGTTATGGACTGGTTAAAACAAAATGATATTAAAAGTGGGGTCACGCCTGAGCTCGTTCAACGGGCTCAAGTGTGGCTATACTTATTAAGTTATCCTGTGGATAACCTTGAGGGTAACTTTAATAGTGCCTTTCAAGACAACATCCTCCACTATCAAACTGTCAATAATCTCCCTGTAACTTCCCACATTACTCCCGAATGGTTTATTGATCTTGAACACGATGCCATTACTGCAGTGCTCAAAGGGATCGAAAAACAAAACCCTTCACTATCTGAAGTCGAATTACAATCTGAATTAATACAAGCCTTACAAGCAAGGTTACCTGATAGCATTGTCATCGGTAAATTGATTAATGCGAGCAATATTCTCAATGCATCAAATAATAAAGTACTCTTTGAGATTACGCCTAAAAATGCCGGACAAGTACCTTACGAAATGCTTCTTGAGCTCAATTTTCTTGAGCCTACCAAAAAATCAGAAGCAACACCCCCTGTTTTACCTCAAACGCATTTAACGCATTTCTTTAATTTCTCTGCGAATGAGATTAAAAAACTGACCGCAAATCCACGATCAGCCAAAACATTAACCTTACAATCTTGGTTAAAAATTGCAGGATTCTTCCCCTCTCCCCTCATTATTGATGGACAAAGAGGTGCAAACACACGTACGGCAATTAGCCATTTCCAAGAGTCTATTGGCCAAAAACCCGATGGTATTCCCAATGCTCAGTGGGAAACTCCACTCGAAGAGATCGTCCGACAATCTGTTCAACAACAGTTAACCCTCCTTGGGCTCTATCACGGCAAGATTGATGGCAAAAATAGTGCCGCAATCCGCAATGCGATCAGAAGATTTGAAAAAAGCCATAGCCTTCCAGAAACTGGAACGCTCTCTCCTATCGTGCTATTTCATCTCTTTAATCCACAGTTTTTACCAGAGAAACCTGTAGTTGCCCCCACTGCAGTCGAAGAAGCGGCCGTTAATACAACCGCATCAACGGGACAATCAGGATTACAACCGACCATCGCCGAGGATACTCTCTCCCCAAATACTTCAAGTATTGAGCCAACCAATAACGTTGATAATGTAGAAGTAGAAACAGCACCACAAGCTGTAGCGCAAGCAACCGTATCACCGATTATTCAAAAAACTGTCTCCACGATTATTGAAGGGCAGGCAGAAGCGGAAAAAGCACAACAAGCAGCGATAATTGCCGCGGAGAAAGCGGCTGAAGAGTCCGCAAGAAAAGCCGCGAGAGCAGCAGAGAAAGCGGAACAAGTCGCAAAAATAAAATCGCTCCTTGAACGAGATCAACCGGTGCAATTATTCTCTCTAACGCGCGCGGAAATGGATCATTTAATTATTAAGGCAAAACGCCCAGATATTTTCTTTACGCAAGTATCCTTACATCTTCTTGACCTCTATGATGGAGATCTTGATGGTGCTAACGGTCCTGCAACAAGAACGGCTATTCGCGCCTTCGAGAAAGCCCTAGGTCAACCAGAGACAGGCCAAGTACTTCCAAGATGGCAAACACCGTTAAGACAGATTATGTATCGCATGGTACAAACACATCTTAAAGAGATCGGTATCTACAAAGGGGATATCGATGGAATTACTGGTCCTGGCACAAGACAGGCGATTATCGCTTATGAAAAAGCGAATCATACCGAAGCAGTAGGCCGACTCACGCCAGCCCTTCTTTTAAGTCTTTTCAATAGCAATAAAGATATTCAACAACCAATTATTAATAACGGTAATGATATCCCTTCCGACTCACCTGATGATGTGACAGATGATGGCACAAGCCCTGTGAGTGCAGAAGAAGATCAAGAACTCAAATCAGATAGTAATAAAAATGAAGAGACACTCCGTACATCAGTAAAAGCTTTTGATCTCTCCCACGCCAAAAGCACTGAAGCAACGGCGCTCTTACAACTTCAATTAGCGTATCTTGGTTTTTATACTGGGACGATAGATGGTTTAACAGGTCCTGGTACCAATCGTGCAGTAACCGCATTACAAAAGGCTTACCAACTTCCTGCAAATGGACGATTGGACAAGCGTACGCAAGAAAAACTTGAAACCGAAAACATCAATAAATTCCAGCGTTATCTTAAACGCACAGATTACATGAAAGATGCCCCTACGGGAACTTTGGGTCCAAAGACCCGACGCGCTATTGGTATCCTTAAAAATCGTTATGGTTATCAAGTCAATGATGCTCTCGATATCCCGGCATTCTTAATCTTAATCGATGAAGAGCAAGGATCAACGCTTGCCAAAACGTACTTTGATCAAGTGATTAAAGCCCGTGAAGCAGAAGCCTCAATCAAAGATACTCAGGCTTATCTCATCGGGTTTGGCGTACTCAGCGGCAAAGCAGATGGTTTAATGGGACCGGCTACAGAACGTGCAATTAGTACCTATCGCTCACAACAAGGTCTGAAAAAAGGGAATCAAATTGATAGAGATCTTCTAGAGTCATTCAAAAAAGCCTCACCCAAACAAGCACAAGCTTACCTACAACAACTGGGTTATCCTATTAAACCCGATGGGATCTTTGGCGCAAACTCGAAGAAGCAGCTCAATGCATTCTTGACGAGTCAACGTCAAGCAAAATCAGAGATCGTGACACCCGATATCTTGATGCGCTTAAAAGCGGCGATTGATGTTAAATTAACCAGTGGAAATAGTGGCAATAGAGCAACCCAGTCGACAGCGCCGCAACGCCGTACAGGCACTGCACCCAACCTACAGAAAGGTTTGCAGGCTGAGGGGATCCTTTCTAATGCACCGACAAGAACCGTCAATGGTCCTCTACAGGTCATTAAAAACAATAATGGCTCGGTGGTTGGCTGTAAGGTGAAGAATATCACGATGGCAGCAGATTGGTGCTCTGGCAAGAAAAATGGTTCAAGCTGCCGTGTACTCTATAAAAATGGACGTGTTCTCTCAATGAACTGTCGATAAATACAATCAGCCTTATCCATCATAAAAAAACTGCATCGATGATTCATCTATGCAGTTTTTTATCGCCTTATTTAATGTAGACTCATTGACGCTCCCCAATCACTATTTATCCTGACTAGCAATGAGATGGAAAGAGTTATATCAATACTACTCAAAAGCACGAAGTGATAACTCTCCAGAATAAATCCCCGATATCTGCCCCGCTTCATCTTGTATTAAGAGCGCGCCATTATCATCAATACCTACTTCCGTCCCAATAATCTCTGTTTTATCAGAGATGAGCCGAACTTTTTTTCCATAAAAAACACTGTTATCAGGCCATGAAGTATTTAAAGGCTCAAGGCTCTCAGGTGCTTCAGAAATCTGCTGACACAACGCATAAAGCTTCGTGGTCAATATACCAATCAGCACATTTCTATCAAGAGGTTGACCCAAAATTGCCTCACAGTTCGTCGGATGGTTACCAATGATCTCTTGGAGTTGATCCTGCTGATTATTCACGCCGATGCCAATGATCACCGTCATCGCTTTTGCTGTCATCGTACTTTCGACTAAAATGCCGGCAAGCTTCTGACCATTAACCCAAATATCATTCGGCCATTTCAGTCGTGCATCTTCAATCCCGAGTGTTTGCAATGAAGCAAGCAACGCAAAACCAACGCGCAGACTCAATGAACTCAAATAAGGCAAGCTCTCGGCAGCAAACTGATATTTAAAAGAGAAGTAGAGATTCTTAGCCAAAGGTGAAACCCAACGTTTTGCACGTCGCCCTTTACCTCCTTGTTGCATCTCTGCCACCGCAATTGCCGCAAGATCTCCAGCATCACAATTGGCATCTGTTAACGCAATATTTTCCAAGTCACTATTAGTAGATCCGGTTACAAAAAATCGAGAAATACTCACCTTTTGTCTGAGCGCCAAAGGTAACTGATGACGTATTGCCAAACTATCTAAAGGAATATAAGAATCGATCGTTTCAAGGGTGTTTTCAGCCTCATCAAACACAAAGAGGTTACTGAGTTGGCATAATCTCAGCACGGCGGCGCGAATACGCGTTTCATCTTGAGAAAGCATCCCCGCTAGCATTGTCATTGGATAACGCCCTCGCTGATTGACGATTAAAAAGAGGGACTCTACTGCCATTACCATCTCTTGATCCATCTGCCCCATATCCTTATTCATCATTCAAGTTTTCCTCTCTGTTCTAATATGAAATGTCAGCTTATCTACACTAACAAACGTTACAGCATCAATATACCCAATACCACTTTAAAAAAATAGATTTTAAATACCTTTCAAAACTGCTGAAAAACTGAAAAAAGACATAAATCAGACATAAAAAAAGAGTGCTTTAAAAGCACTCTTTTCAATTTTCTGACTATTCTTTCTATTAGCTAAAGAATATTACACTAAATAAACATGCCCAACCTGCGATACAAAGTAACGCAATAATGTAGAGCGGAAGCTTATATATAAATACACTTTCAGACATAATCCTACCTCTATTATCTAAAATTCTGACCTCAATGAGCCTATAGTACATTAACCACAGCATTTGCCGCAAGTTCAATGTTTTGATCGTTTAACGCTGCGATACAAATTCGACCTGTATCAACCGTATAGATAGCATAGTCTGTTTTCATTTTTTCAACTTGATCTGCGCTAAGTCCTGAATAAGAAAACATTCCCGCCTGATCATTAATGAAACTGAAATCAACTTTATTTTGCTTACTATTCAATAACTTCACAAACTTAGCACGCATATCTTTAATTCGATCACGCATATTTGCCAGTTCTGCTTCCCACGAAGCTCTTAATGCATCATCTGCAAGAACATAATGCACTAGTTCAGCCCCATATGAAGGCGGTGATGAGTAAATCGCTCTGACCATCGTTTTAAGCTGAGAAGTAATTCTCTCCTGCTCTTCTTGATCTGAGGTAATCACCGTCAATGCACCAATTCTTTCACTATACAGTGAGAAAGATTTTGAGAATGAAGTGGCAATAAATACAGGAATATCTTGTTCTGCAAAAATATGAATGGCCGCCGCATCTTCACGAATTCCTTTAGAGAATCCTTGATATGCCATATCTAAGAAAGGAATTAAACCGCGCTCTTTAAAGAGTTCCGCAATTTTTCTCCATTGTTCAGCAGTTAAGTCTGCTCCCGTAGGGTTATGGCAACATGCATGGAGAACAACAATTGCCCCTTCTGGCAATTTTTCCATAAATTGATAGAACGCATCAAAGGCAACACCTTTGGTTTCATTATCAAAATAAGGATAATCCTTTACTTCAAATCCTGCGCCTTCGAAGATCGCAATATGATTGCTCCACGTAGGATCTGAAACATAAACAGTACTATCAGGTCGAATCATATGAAGGAAGTCGCCGCCAATCTTCAATGCCCCTGTCCCGCCCAATGATTGAACGGTTGCTAATCTTTTCTCTTGATAAAGCGAATGATCTTCTGGAAAAAGCAGCTTCTGAACGCAATCTACATAACTACCGAGTCCACTCATCGGTAAATATACTTTCGGCGTCGGGTTCTCAAAAAGATAGGCCTGTGCTTTTTTGACCGCGTCTAATACAGGTACTTTCCCCTCATGGTCTGAATAAATCCCGATACTCAAATTGACTTTATCAGCCCTTGTATCTTGTTTATAGGACTCAACCACCCCTAAAATCGCATCATCAGGTGCTAATGGGACGCCGTTAAATAATTTCATTCTGATTCCCTCTTCTCTTTTTCACTTTATAATGGCCAAAAATAGATAACTGCTGGAACGACCGCTACAATCAGTAACAGATCAAGTAGCAGCCCCATTCGCCAATAATCACCAAACTGATAGCCTCCAGGCCCCATTACCAATGTATTGGAATGATGCCCTATCGGGGTATTAAAGGCGCATGAACAAGCGATGGCAATAATCATCAGATAAGGGTCAATATTATGCCCCATCATATTTGCCAAGCCTACCGCAATTGGTGCCATAATCACTGCTGTTGCCGAACTATTAATAACATCCGTAATCAGCATGGTTACTAACATGACTATAGACAATACTAACATAGCAGGCAAGCCTTCTAAAAGAGGGACAATGGATGTAACAATAATATTTGTCGCTCCAGAGGCCTCAAGTGCAGCACCAACGGTAATAAAACACCCAAGTAATACGACTAAAGGTCCATCGATACTCTGATAAACCTCTCTTAACGAAATGAGCTTGAAGACGATCATAAAGAAAATCGCCATCGGAAAAGCAATGTGTGGCGGTAAGATTTGAAAAGCCACCGCTAAGACGGAGAGAATAAAAATCCCCACCGTTGGTAACATCTTTGAAGAGGGTTTTAATCGAATATTCCGCTCTGCGAGTGGTAAACATCCTAAATGATTCATTGTTTCAGGAAGTTCCCGTTTATCCCCCTGAATAAGCAAAATATCGCCTGCTTTAAGCGTTAAACGAGAGAAGCGCTGACGAATGCTCTCACCCTGTCTTGAGACGCCTAATATGTTGATATTATAGCGCTCACGTAGATAGAGCTCAGAAATCATATGTCCGGCAATTCTCGCGCCGGCATTCACCACCACTTCTAAAATCTCTAAAGAGTCGAGATCATCTTTCTCTTTACCGGCAATCGAGAAGCGAATATTGACCCCAGAAAGTAGCTCTAACTGCTTCAGATCCTCGGGTTGTCCTTCAATCAGTAAGATATCATTTTCTCGCAGAGTCTCTTCTTTACTCGGCGATAAGAGGCGACGTGCTCCGCGAAGAATCGTCACAACATTCACATGATCTTCTGTTACCTTTTCAAGTTCGCCAATCGTTTTGCCAATAAACTTGTTATTCGCAACGATCGTCGCTTCTAATAAGTAGTCGTCCGTTTCAAAAAGACGTTTATTACTCTCTGTATCTCGAACAGGAATCAACCGCCACCCAATAAAGGAGATATAGAGTAACCCCACCACCACGACAACAATCCCGACAGGAAGGAAGTCAAACATCGTAAAGGCCCCTAGCGAGGGATCAGCCGTCTCTCGATATTGGGCAATAATCATATTCGGTGGCGTACCAATCAACGTTGCCGTTCCGCCAAGGAGCGAGGCAAATGCCATCGGCATTAATAACTTAGAGGTGGGAATGTTGTAGCGTTGAGAGACCTGTAATGCTACCGGCATAATCAGTGCCAGCGCTCCAACATCATTCATAAAGGCTGAGAAAAATGCGACAAGCCCAGTTAATGTTAAGACGAGCAATACTGGTCGATCCGAAAAGCGACTCAAGTGCTGAGATAAATGGTAAGTTACCCCAGTATTCCCAAGGGCATTACTTAACACTAAAACGGCGGCAACCGTAATGACAGCGCGATGACTAAAGCCAGAGAAAGCATTCCCTATTGGGACAACTCCGGCAAGGACCATCGCTAAAAGCGCACCTAAAGCAACAACGTCAAAACGCCATTTGCCAAGCATAAAGGTAATAAAACTACATAGTAAAATAACCAAGGCATAGAGTTGCACATTGGTTATTCCATTAATCAGTGGCTCAGAAAATAATGTCAGCATGTGACCCCATCTACTTCCGTGATATTAATAATTTTTCCTGTGCTGAGAGCATAGCCTCTCTTTCAGCCGTTGTAAATGTATGCTGTACGTATTCGCCTGTTTCCCCCTCTAATATCCACGCCGTATAATCATCGAAATAGGATAATAGCCCCTCACGGATAATATGCGCTTTAATTGAAGGCGTTAAAATCGGGACGGCAATTTCAATTCTTCTAAAGAAATTACGATGCATCCAATCCGCACTAGAGAGATAGAGCTTCTCTGCCCCTTGATGATAAAAATAGAAAACACGGGAATGCTCTAAAAAGCGTCCGACAACAGAGAACACACGAATATTTTCAGATAAACCTTTTAGCCCGGGACGAAGAGAACAAGCCCCTCTCACCAAAAGATCAATTTTTACTCCAGCCTGCGACGCCTCATAAAGTTTTTCAATGATGCTACTTTCTAATAACGCGTTCATTCGCGCCATAATAAAGGCTTCTCTGCCAGCTTTCGCTTCTGCAATCTCAAATTCAATATGCTTTAAGAGATTATCATAAAGCGTAAAGGGTGCTTGCCATAACTTCTTCAATATCGGAGGACGCCCTAAGCTTCCTAAATTTACAAAAATATTCGTCACATCTTGGGCAATCTCACGATCACTTGTCATGAGCGCAAAGTCTGTATAGACTCTAGCGGTTCCCGTATGGTAATTCCCGGTGCTTAAATGGGTATAATATTCTAAATAGTCTGGATTATCTTCCCGCGGCTCATTACGTACAATGAGTAACATCTTCGCATGGGTTTTATAGCCAAAGATTCCATAAACAACCTTAACGCCCGCCTCTTCTAGAATCGAAGCCCAAGTCAGATTGGTCTCCTCGTCAAAACGTGCCATTAACTCACAGACAACATTTACCTCTTTCCCATTTTTAGCCGCTGCAACAAGATGCTTCATCAGCTGGGAATCATTTCCTGTCCGATAGATTGTCATCCGGATCATCTGCACTTTAGGGTCTTTCGCAGCCACTTCTAAGAGTCGAACCGTTGGTGCAAAGTTATCAAAAGGATGATGGAACAACTGCTCTTTCTCACGAATAATCGAGAATATATCGGTCGTATCTACCCATTTTTCTGAGTATTTAGGAAGAAATTCCGGATAGAAAAGCTCACTACGCTCCTTCAGGAAATCACGTAATTCTCGAAAACGCGTTAGATCGATAAAATTCTTCAGCGGGTAAATCTCTGTAGCAGGTAATTCAAATTCTTTCGCTAAAAATGAGACCAGTTTTTTCGGCATATACTGACTGATTTCCAATCGTACTGCATGACCGAAATTCCGCTGATGCAGCTCACCTTTCAAGGCTTGATGGAGATTCGTTAGCTCCTCTTTATCAATAAACAGATGACTATTGCGTGTCACTCTAAACTGATAAGCCGCCTTCACGGTAAACCCATTAAAAATCGTTGTTAATTGATCTCGAATCACTTCACATAAAGAGGTGAAACGAACTGCCCCGTCCTCATCAGAAAGGAGAATCAAGGATGAGAGATTTTTAGGAATCGATAGCATTGCCGTATCAACTTCGCGACCATAGATATCTTTTCCTTTTAATTCAATAATATAATTTAAGGATTTATTATGGATATGCGGAAATGGATGGGCAATATCAAGCGCAATCGGCGTCAATAGAGGATTAATCGATTCATGAAAGTAACTATCAAGTTGCTCCCGATCATCATCACTCCACGCATCACGGGGAATAAACTTCACATTTGCCACTTCATCTAAGAGTGGTAAAACTTCATTGTTAAAGACCTTATACTGCTCCGCCACGAGATTACTCACGCGCTCAAAGATCGATTTTTGCCACTTAGCAACCGGCTCTCCATCCACCATATCCTCACCTGCAAAGATGCGCTCTTTGATATTCGCAAAACGAACTTCAAAAAACTCATCCAAATTCGAGGAGACGATTGTAATAAAGTTAAGGCGCTCTAATAACGGCGTACTCGCATTTTCAGCTTGTTTTAACACACGCTCTTGAAAAGCAAGAATCGATTTTTCTCGGTTAAACAGTAATTGATCCATAGGCATCATATCTCATCGTAAAAAAAAGCCCGTCTTAGTGACGGGCCTTTAACTTTTAAATATTAAAGATTTTTCAATCTATTCACTGCATCTAATTGAGACTTAGCTAACGTTAGTTCAACTAACGCCTTCTCGATATCAAGCTCAGGTTTACCTGATTCAATAGCAGCTCTTGCTTCAGCTTTAGCTTTTTCAACTGCTGCTGCATCAAGATCTTTTGCACGCTCTGCGCAGTCCGCTAGAACAATAACCGCTTGAGGTTGAATTTCAAGTAAACCACCTGAAATCCAGAAAACCTCTTCTGTGCCGTTTTCTAATGTTAAACGAACTTGTCCTGGCTTAAGCTGCGCTAAAGTCGGAACGTGACCAGGATAAACACCTATCTCGCCTGTAATTGCTGTAGCCGTGAAGAAGGAAGCAACTCCTGCAAAAAGCTCTTTTTCAGCACTTACAATAGTGACATTGATAGTTTTCATATTATCCCCTTATTACTTTTTCTTCTCTTTCGCGAAGCGATCAAGAACTTCGTTAAAGTTTCCTGTCATATAGAACATTTGCTCAGGAATATGGTCACCTTCACCTGCAAGAATCGCTTTAAAGCTTGTAATCGTATCTTGAAGTGAAACGTATTTACCAGGCGCACCTGTAAATACTTCTGCAACGTGGAACGGTTGAGATAAGAAGCGTTGGATCTTACGAGCACGTGATACTGTAAGTTTATCGTCTTCTGAAAGCTCATCCATACCAAGAATCGCGATGATATCTTTGAGTTCTTGATAACGTTGAAGGATCATCTGTACACCGCGAGCAATGTCGTAATGTTCTTGACCAATAACTAATGGGTCAAGCTGACGTGAAGTTGAATCTAATGGGTCTACCGCAGGGTAGATACCAAGAGATGCGATATCACGTGAAAGTACGATAGTTGCATCTAAGTGAGCAAACGTTGTTGCTGGTGATGGGTCAGTTAAGTCATCCGCAGGAACATAAACCGCTTGTACTGATGTGATAGAACCTTTCTTCGTAGAAGTGATACGCTCCTGAAGAACACCCATCTCTTCAGCAAGTGTTGGCTGATAACCAACCGCTGATGGCATACGACCTAAAAGTGCTGAAACCTCAGTACCTGCAAGTGTATAACGATAGATGTTATCGATGAAGAGAAGAACGTCACGGCCTTCGTCACGGAAGAATTCTGCCATTGTAAGGCCAGAAAGTGCTACACGTAAACGGTTTCCAGGCGGCTCATTCATCTGACCATACACCATCGCAACTTTATCTAATACGTTTGAATCTTTCATTTCGTAGTAGAAGTCGTTACCTTCACGAGTACGCTCACCAACACCCGCGAACACTGAAAGACCTTCATGTGCTTTAGCGATGTTATTGATAAGTTCCATCATGTTTACAGTTTTACCAACACCGGCACCACCGAAGAGACCAACTTTACCACCTTTTGCGAAAGGACAGAGTAAGTCGATAACTTTGATACCTGTTTCGAGAACTTCTGTAGATCCCGCTTGATCTTCGTAGCTTGGTGCTTTTCTATGAATAGCCCAATGCTCTGAAGCTTCAACAGGACCAGCATAGTCAACTGGGCGTCCTAAAACGTCCATGATACGACCTAAAGTACCTGTTCCAACTGGCACAGAGATTGGTTTTTTCGTGTCTGTAACTTCTACACCACGTTGAAGACCATCTGAACTGCCCATTGCAATCGTTCTAACGATACCATCACCTAATTGTTGTTGTACTTCAAGTACGAGATCATCAGCTGACCCTACAACATTAAGTGCACTATATATACTTGGAACTGCGTCGCGTGGGAATTCCACGTCAACAACTGCACCAATTACCTGTACAATTTTTCCTGACATACTTATCTAAACCTCTATTAACCCAAATTTTTGTTAACGTCGTATTAATTGATTGCTGCCGCACCACTAACAATCTCAGTAATTTCCTGAGTAATTGCTGCCTGACGAGCTTTGTTGTAGACCAATTGTAATTCATCAATAATATCGCTCGCGTTATCACTTGCTGCTTTCATCGCAATCATACGTGCAGCCATTTCACAGGCAACGTTTTCTACGACAGCTTGATAAATTGAGTATTCGATATAACGATCTAATACAATATTCATGAGTTCTACAGGCGCAGAATCATAGACATAATCCCATGCCAAGTTCGAGCCATCTGCCGCTAAGCTTTCAAAGCCTAAGCGCTTCTGAAGTGCTCCTGGTACTACCGGAAGAACTTGAATCTTAGATGGCTTTTGCGTCATTGTATTCACAAACTCGTTAGCAAAAACATGGAGTTCATCAATTTTCCCGCTTTGGAAAAGATCGAGCATTGTCGTTGTAATTCCAATCAGATCTTTCGACGCAGGTGCATCACCTATGTTATTCACTGTTGCAACGAGATTACCGCCAAAGCGTGAGAAGAATGCATTCGCCTTATTCCCTACCGTCGCGATTTCAACTTCAACACCATTTGTTTTCCATTCTTTCATTTGGTTTGCTACGAGTTTAAATAAGTTGTTATTTAAACCGCCCGCTAAACCACGGTCAGAACTGACAACAATGATCCCAACGCGTTTTACATCGCGTTGGACCAAGTATTGATGTTTGAATTCCTCTGTTGTTGCTTCAGCTAAATGCGCAGCAAGCTTAACGATTTGCTGAGCATAAGGGAAAGATTTATTACGGCGAAGTTGCGTAGCACGCATCTTACTCGCTGCAACCATCTCCATTGCACTAGTAATCTTCTGAGTATTACTAATACTTTTAATCTTACTACGTATTTCTTTTCCAACAGCCATGAAATTCCTACCTAATTGCTATGTTACGAACTAAAAAGTAGCTTATGCTACTTTCCAGCTTCCACCTTTCTTATACTGACTAACAACTTTATCAAGTGCTGCTAAAACGTCGTCGTTATAAGCGCCTTTGCCGTTGATGTCTGTTAAGAGCTCTTGGTCTGTTGCATTTGCAGAAGCAATAAGACCCTGTGCGAATGGACGTACTTCTTCAATTGGTAAATCATCAACATAGTCATACTCAATCGCGTAGAGAACTAACGCCATTTCAGCAATCGTATATGGACGATATTGTGCTTGTTTCATTAATTCCATAACACGTTGACCGCGCGCGAGCTGTCTGCGAGTTACTTCATCAAGGTCTGAAGCGAATTGAGAGAACGCTGCAAGCTCACGATACTGAGCAAGTGCGAGACGAACACCACCACCAAGCTTACTAATAAGTTTAGTCTGTGCCGCACCACCAACACGTGATACCGAGATACCCGCGTTCATCGCAGGACGTACGCCTGAGTTGAAGAGTGCTGACTCAAGGAAGATCTGTCCATCAGTAATTGAAATAACGTTAGTTGGTACGAACGCTGATACGTCCCCACCTTGTGTTTCAATAATTGGAAGTGCAGTTAATGAACCAGTCTTACCTTTTACTTCACCGTTAGTGAACTTCTCAACGTAGTCTGCGTTTACACGCGCTGCACGCTCAAGGAGTCTTGAGTGAAGGTAGAAAACATCTCCAGGATAAGCTTCACGACCTGGCGGACGACGAAGAAGGAGTGAAATCTGACGATATGCAACAGCTTGTTTAGATAAGTCATCATAAATGATGAGCGCATCTTCACCACGGTCACGGAAGTATTCACCCATCGTACAACCTGTGTACGCTGATAAATATTGAATTGCCGCTGACTCTGAAGCACTTGCTGCAACAACGATTGTATGTGCCATTGCATCATGCTCTTCGAGCTTCGCTACAATGTTTGCAATCGTTGAGTTTTTCTGACCAATCGCAACATAAATACATTTAATACCACTATTTTTTTGGTTAATAATTGTATCAATTGCAATTGCAGTTTTACCTGTTTGACGGTCACCGATGATTAACTCACGTTGGCCGCGACCTACTGGTACCATCGCATCAATTGCGACATAACCAGTTTGCATTGGTTGATCAACTGATTGACGATCAATAACGCCAGGAGCGATTTGTTCGATCGGAGCAGTTAATTTAGTACCAAGCTCGCCTTTACCATCGATAGGATTACCAAGTCCGTCAACAACACGACCTAATAATTCTGGACCGATTGGTGCTTCAAGAATACGACCAGTACATCTAACTTTGTCGCCTTCAGTAATTTTTTCGTAATCACCAAGAAGTACAACCCCTACTGAATCTCTCTCAAGGTTCAGTGCAAGACCGCGAACACCGTGTGGAAGTTCAACCATTTCACCTTGCATCACAGCGTTAATACCGTGAACGCGAGCAATTCCATCAGTTAAACTAACAACTGTACCTTCAGTACTTTCTTCAGGTTTGAGTTCAAATTCTTCAATCTTGGATTTAATGAGATCACTGATCTCAGATGGATTTAATTGCATCTTTTAAATCTTCCTTTTATATTCATTAAACTTAATTCATTGATCGGATCATGCCGTCTAGACGACCTAAAATCGAACCATCAATGACTAAATCATCTATTTTTAAAATAGCACCACCTAATAAGGAAGGCGAAATGGTTACTGTTAATTCGATCTCTTTATTAAAACGCTTTTGAAGAGCTTTAACAAACATCTCTCGTTGCCCATCCGTTAATGGATATGCGCTTTGCATTTCCACTTCAAGAATGTTTCGCTCTGCTAATAAACGCATTCTGAATTCATCATAGACAGAGGGCAAAATCTCATAACGCTTGTTTTCACTAATTGTTAGTAAAAACCCATTCTCTTCTTCAGTGAGATCACGATTGATAATCTTAGCTGATAACTCACCTAAGAATGCTTTTTTCTTTTCGAAACCTAGCTCTGGTAAGCACATCACGTCATAAGTTGCCTTATCACTCATTAATTTTTTTAATGAGAGAAGGAATTCCTGCCAGCGATCTGCGCTATTAGAATCTTCCTTGGCAATCATAAACACGGCTTCCGCGTAAGGTCTTGCTACTGTTGCTAATTCTGACATATTACATCACATCGTTTATTAGTTATCAAAATGCTCTTCATAAGAAGAGCAGGCGACTATAGTTGATTTGCTAACTCTTCTAACATCTTAGCGTGAGTTGTCTCATCAACTTCTTTTTCAATGATCTTGCTTGCGCCTTGGATACTCAAAGCAACTAACTGTTTTCTCAAGCTTTCTTTCACTTGATTAAGTTCTGCTTGAATCTTCGCGTGCGCCGCATCAATCTCTCTTTGCCCAACTTCTTTGCTATCTAGTTTAGATTTAGCAATCAAGCTATCCGCTTGTTGCTGAGCCTTACCCACTAAACCTGCAGCTTCTAGATGTGCTTGTTTAAGTAACCCATCTACTTCTGCTTCAGCTGTTGCTTGCGCCGCAACGCTCTCTTCAGCTGCTGCTAAACCTTCAGCAATTTTCGCACGTCTCTCTTCAATAGCTTTGATTAAAGGTGGCCAGATAAACTTCATAACCACCAAAACCAAAATGAAAAAGACGATAAACTGGGCAATCAAGGTTGCGTTAATATTCATGTTACTACCTATCCTTTATATGCCTGTACAACAAATGCCTTTACCACTTAAGCTTTAAGTGTAATGTAATTACGCACCTACGAATACAGTCATACCGAAGAATACAGCAATACCAACACCGATTAAGAATGCCGCATCGATAAGACCAACAAGGATGAATACTTTTGGTAAAAGTGAATCCATGATTTCTGGTTGTCTTGCTGAAGCTTCGATGTACTTAGAACCCAACATAGAAATACCGATCGCAGCACCAATCGCACCAAGACCAACGATAATACCGCAAGCAATTGCAACTAAACCCATAATAAAACTCCTTAATTTAAGAAAACACTAACGTTAACAATAATAATAAAACACAATCTTACGATTGATTCTTTAATGAGATTCATGCGCCTGACCAAGATAAACTAAGGTCAATGTCATGAAAATATAAGCTTGTAAAATTACGATAAGAATATGGAAGATCGCCCATGCAGCACCTGCAAAGATGTGAAGACCCATACCCCACCATGTTGCTGTTGCCCCTAAAAGTGCAATCAACATAAAGATTAATTCACCGGCAAACATGTTACCGAAAAGTCGCATACCGAGTGAGAACGCTTTTGAAATGTATTCAACGAGGTTTAACACAAAGTTTGCTGGCGCTAACCATGGACCAAACGGTGCAGTAAAGAGCTCTTTAACAAAGCCAAAACCTTTCGCTTTAATTGAATAGAAAATCACAACGGCTAATACTGCACATGACATACCGAGAGTTGCACTCACGTCAGCAGTTGGAAGAATTTTATGGAAGTAAAGTGGACCACCCTCATCAGCTAAACCTAATGCTGCAAAGATACGTGGTGCGAGATCGATTGGTAAGAAGTCTAATGAGTTCATTACAACGATCCAGAGGAATACTGTTAAACCAAGCGGTGCGATGAAACCTTGTGGACCATTCACTAATGTTCTTGATTGCTTTTCAGCAAACTCTACCAAGATTTCTACGAATGCTTGGAATTTCCCAGGAACGCCAGCAGTCGCTTTGCGCGATGCAGCCCAGAGGAAAAGAATTACAATAATCCCACAAAGAACCGACCAAAATACGGTATCAAGGTTAATTAACCCAAAATTGACAAACTCATCTGCTTGTTGCGGCGTACCCCTTTGGTTTAGGTTTACGAGATGGTGTCCAATATACGATGCATTTGTTAATTCACTAGCCATAGTTCTCTCTATACAATTACTTTATCTCTTCTCAAGGAAGATACTAACACATATCCAAGGGGAACTTGTGATACGACTATAATCCCGATAAGGAATGCGAACAGATTCGGATCCTTAATTACCATGATGCTGACAAAAAAGAGCAACAAGATAATAAATTTATTAAAGAAGACGCCTATCCAAAAAAAGACCTTATGGAATCGTACCATCGACATATTTACAGCCATAAACACATTCGGTATTAACATCGCAATACCTGCTGCAAATAAAGAACCCGCTGTTACACCATCAAAAACACCCCAGGCAATGCCTGTTGCAATCAATAAAACAGCGATCTGCGCTACCACAATTCTAGGAATCATCAGATCCTCGCCTTTAAATTCATGCCAAGATTATAGTCGCCCCTACTCACAAGGTCAACTTATTCGTAGCGATTTTGTAGCGCTAGGCTACGATCGCTTAATTTTCTCTAAAACACCTTCAAGCTCTTCTAAGGAGTTATAACGAATGACGACTTCGCCTTTCCCCCCTTTTTTAGACTTAATCTCTGTAGACGCGCCTAAGATCTCACTCAAATTACGCTCCAAAGAGAGTACATCGTGATCTTTTTTCGGACTACTGAGCGGTTTTGAAGGTTTTTTATTCGCAAAATCTTTCACAAGCTGCTCGGTTTCTCGTACCGTTAAATTTGCTTTTACTACTTGATTTGCAACCACAACTTGATCTTTTTTCGCAAGTGTTAATAGCGCTCTTGCATGTCCCATATCGAGTTTTTGCAACGCTAATAATTCTTGCACCGCTTCATCAAGCTCTAACAATCTTAATGTATTGGTAATTGATGAACGAGATTTCCCAATCACCTCTCCGGCTTCTTGATGCGTCAGCGTAAATTCTTCAATTAAGCGTTTCAATGCAACAGCGGTCTCAACAGGATTTAAATTCTCCCGTTGAATGTTTTCAATCAAAGCAACTGCTAAAGCTTCCTGATCACTCATCTCTTTAAAGATGACAGGAACAGCTTTTAATCCTGCTAACTGCGAAGCACGCCATCTTCTCTCACCCGCTAAGATCTCGAACTTATCTTGTCCTTTCACTTCACGGATCACGATCGGCTGAATAATACCTTGCGCCTTGATAGATGCCGCTAATGTCTCAAGCGCCTCTTTATCAAAAAAACGACGTGGCTGATATTTACCCGGCGTGAGCTTCTCGATAGAGACCTCTTTCACCCCTTCTCGCTCAACTTTCACCGCATCCGTTGCGATCTCTGCACTCTTCTGGCTTAAGAGCATTTCTAAGCCACGACCTAATCCTCTTTTCTTCACGACTACCTCTTTTTACTTCGAGCAATAACTTCACGTGCGAGCTCTGTATAGGCCACTGCACCTTTAGATTTTCCATCATAAACTGTAATCGGAACACCATAACTCGGTGCTTCTGCGAGTCTGACATTTCGAGGAACGATTGTTTCAAACATTCGATCGCCAAAGTGAGCCTCTAAGTTTTCTGATACTTGCACTGCCAATGTATTTCGTCCGTCATACATGGTTCGAAGAACACCCATAATATTCAATGCCGGGTTTGTTGCATCCTTCACTGATGAGATCGTATCCATCAATCCAGAGATCCCTTCCAATGCATAATATTCACACTGTACAGGAATAATGATGTCTGTTGCTACTGCAAATGCATTTAATGTCAACATATTTAAAGATGGCGCACAATCTAAGATGATGAAATCAAAGTTCCCTAGGATCGGTGCAAGTGCCTCTTTCAAGGTAAATACGCCTTTAGAGGCCTCTGTTAACACCACTTCCACACCGGTTAAATCCCCATTGGCACCAATGAGTCTTAAGCCTGCTTTCTCCAGATCCATGATCACATCAGCGAGCGTTGCTTCTCCCATAAGGAGATCGACAACCCCATATTCGAGTGATTGCTTATCAACCCCGATACCCGTTGTTGCATTCCCTTGCGGATCTAAGTCGATCAAGAGAACATTGGGGCGCATTTTGCTCTCAGTGAGGCTTGAGGCGAGATTTACTGCGGTCGTGGTTTTACCAACGCCGCCCTTTTGATTTGCTACTGCAATAATCGTTGCCAATTGCGATTCCTACCTTTGTAAATTGAAGATGAAATTATAGCAAAAAACTACTTTGATAAGAATATCAAGTGTCGTTCTTCAGCCAATCCGGGAACATCAAGGGAGACAACCTCTCTCACAGGGAATGCCTTTGCATCGCCCCACTCATCCTCGATGAATTTCCCCTTCATAGCCGCCATCTTACCGCCCTCTTTCAAGAGATGCTCCGACCAATTAACCATATCCTCACCACTCGCAAATGCGCGCGAGAGAACCGCATCATAGCGCTCTTCTGGCTGAAAATCTTGCACTCGAGATGTCACGATTTCAACATTGGGCAGTCCAATTTCTAATTTCATCTGATTAATAAAGCGAGTACGTTTAATGGCACTATCTAGCAATGTGAACTGTGCATTCGGCATGATAATAGATAATGGTACACCCGGAAGCCCGGCACCTGTTCCTACATCTATAAATCGTCCGTTAGGAATTCTTGACTCTAGCTCTGGCGCAAGCACCAAAGAATCTAAAAGATGCTTGATGATCATCTCTTGAGGATCCGTAATGGCAGTCAGGTTGTAAGCCTTATTCCACAACAACATGCCTTGGAGATATTTTGTCAGCTTACTGCACGCATCTTCACCCACTTCAAAAGAGAGGGTATCTAGTGCGGCTCTGACATCTTCTTGTACTATTTGACTCATATTTCTACCTATACTTTTGCAACTTCTTTGGGTAAGGGGTAAATTCGCACGCGACTCCCCTTCTTAGTCTCTTGATTCTCTTTCATTTCAACAAGGCAGTTAGCATAACTTAATCCACTCAACATCGCCGAACCTTGTAAGCCTACCGTGTCGACATAGTATTCACCACGCTCATCTTGGTAGTAATTCCCGCGTAAAAACTCTCTGCGAGGTTGAATTCGGTCACTCCCGAAATTAATAACGGCCATCAGCTGTGGCAACTGCGGAGAAACCCCCATCAACTGCTTAATTGCCGGATAACCGAGTAGATAAAATGTTGCATAAGCAGAGACAGGATTGCCCGGCAACATAATAATATGGCAATTGCCTATTTTACCCCAACCAAAAGGCTTTCCTGGCTTAATAGCAAGCTTCCACATATTCAGCTCACCAAGCTCGGTAATCGCCTGCGCAATGAAATCTGCTTCGCCGACAGATGCACCACCACTTAATATAATGAGGTCATTTTCAAGAGACGCTTTGCTTAAGGCGGCTAAAACAGCGTCATATTGATCTTTTAAAATCCCGCCATCTTCTGCTTTTGCCAACGTTGAGACCCACGCAAGTAGTTGATAGCGATTGGCGTCATAAATCTGACTTTCGCTAATCTCTTCCCATGGCTCTTTCAACTCATTCCCGGTTGAGAAGACTGTAATGCGAAGATCTTTATAAACTTCGACTTCCCAGATCCCTTGAGAAGCGAGGAGCGCAATTGCCGCAGGATCTAATACATGTCCCTTTTGAAAAAGGATCTCTCCCTTTTTAATCTCTTCCGCCTGATAACGGATATTTAAACCCACCGGCGTCTCTTCCATCAATGTTAAGACCGTCGCGTCAACTTTTGTATTTTCCTGCATCACTACCGTCGTAGTGTTTAAAGGAATCTGTGCACCCGTAAAGATACGTGCAGCTTCCCCAGGGTTTAAGGAGAAATCAACCGCATCACCCGCCATTACTCGATCAACAATTTCAAACGAATGTCGCGTCCCTTCAGGATCACAGAGAGCATAGCCATCCATCGCACTATTATCAAACTGCGGCGAATCATAATTTGCAACACAATCGACCGCAAGTTTTGCCCCAAATGCCGTCCGCAACGTTGCGGTATGCGTCGCTCGCTCAAGGGCCATTCCTGCTAATAATTCTCTTAAAGCTACATCATAATTTTTCATGAAGCATTCCTTCTACCGTTTCAATATCTTGCATACTATTACAATTTACAAACGCCATTTCATCATCAAACAGTATCGCCCTCGCCCCTAAATGGGTCAAGAGTGCCCGAATTCTTAAATCTCCCGTCACTAAAAACGACGTAATCTCTCTCAACTTCCCAACGCGCCCTTGTAAATAGAGATAATGCTCACGCTCATCCGTTCGCGGATATACAACCGCATCTATCTCACGCGCCGCACTCAATCGCGCAACAAGATCTTGTGGGATATAAGGTCCATCACAACTCACCACTTGCAGCACATCATCCGACTCTAACATTGGTAAAAGTGTTGCAATACCAGCCAAAGGGCCCTGCCCTACTAATGTCTCTTCATCTTCAATCAACGGAAGATTAAATGGCTGATAGCGCTCAAGATCTTGATTTACCGAAATATAAAGTTGATCCACTTGTGGCGCTATCCGTGCAATGACATGTGCCACTAAAGGTCGATCTTGCAAGGTTACCAAACCCTTATTCTGATACCCCATTCGCCGCCCTTCTCCCCCGGCGAGAATAAGGCCAATGACACGAGGAGGCGTTACTTTTCCGTCTGCCATCTTGTTAATATCTCCTGATCCGTCTGCTTCGCAGCCACCCAGTAACTTTGACCATCTTTTAGCGTCTCTTTTTTCCAAAAAGGCGCTTCGGTCTTTAAGTAATCCATAATAAACTCTGCCGCTAAAAAGGCATGAAGACGATGCTTTGCAGTCACAATTAACAGCACAATAGGATCATCTGCTCGTAGCTCCCCAACACGATGAATCACCCGACATCCGGCAATATCCCATCGTTGCTTTGCTTCAATAATAATGCGTTCGATCTCTTTCTCTGTAAGCCCGGGGAAATGTTCTAAAGTCATCATCTCAAGAGGCGTTTCCTGATCAAACTCTCGCACCATTCCTTGAAACAGAACTAATGCACCCGCATCTCCTGATGCCTCGGCAATAAGATCACTCTCTTTTTGCAGATCAAAATTTGCAGTTTGAACCGTGACGTGAATATGCATCTTAGCCCCCTGTTACTGGCGGAAGAAATGCCACGCGATCCCCCGGCATTATCTCAACTGCAGAGAAAGTAATCTCTTCATTCACCACAATTCGAAAAATATTTTCAGGCGCTAACGCGGCTGACCAAGCATCCCCACGAGACCTTAAGAGCGCTTGCAAAGCATCTGTGTTTCCTGTCGTCCAGGCAATGCTTTCTGATCCACATTGAAGCTGATCTTTTAAATTCCCAAAATACGTCACCGTAATCATTGTTAAACCTCTCTTCAGCACTTGTATAAAGTATTCAATATCATTAAAAGCTCCTACTGATTCAGTAGACCCCAAACTTCTCACTCAATACATCACAATAATTCTCGATACCATCCTACAAGTTTCAACACTTCACGCAAAAATATCACCGCGCCAATTCATTTAGGCTTTACGGTGACGCTTAACCCCTTTTCGTCTTAAAATCCCGCCCTCAAATCCAAAGATCAGAGAGAGAAGATAAAAGACCGCCAAAACCACAATAATCATCGGACCTGAAGCAATATCATAATGAACAGATGCCACTAATCCAAAATACGCGCCCACAACACCGAGCGTAATCGCAATCAAGAGCACACTCTCCATCCGATTACTCCAAAGTCTCGCGCAGATTGCCGGTATCATCATCATCCCCACCGTCATCAAGGTTCCGAGCACCTGGAACGATGCGACTAAATTGAGTACCACCAAGAAGAGAAACAACCCGTAAAAGAGCAGCCCTTTCTTTGTTTTAAGCGCCAAATAGAGCGGATCAATAATATAGAGCAATAAAGGTCGGTAAATAATCGAAAGAAGTAGCAAGGTGGTTACTAAAACACCCCACACAAGATAGAGCGAAGCTTCATCGACAGCAAGTACCGAGCCAAATAAGATATGGAGAAGATCCGCCTGCGAGCCGATCTCCATAATGAGGACAACCCCAATCGCTAATGAAAAAAGATACAAGCCGGCAAAGCTCGCGTCCTCTTTAAGATTTGTGTAATGCGAGATCATTGATGCCAAAATAGCGATTAAAACGCCGGCAATCACGCCACCAAAACTCATCGCATAGATGTTAAAACCAAAAAACAAGAAGGCGATCGCAATCCCCGGCAATACGCCATGGCTCAACGCATCGCCCACAAGGCTCATACGATTGAGTAATAAAAACACCCCCACTAAGCCCGACGAGACAGCTATCATCACCGATGCTACTAATGCCCTTTTCAAAAAGGGAAGCATCACAAAGGGATCAATAAAGGTTGAGGTTAAGAGCTCTAACATACTGATATTTTACACCTCACACCATGAATCGCTCTCCCATCCTAGGGATACCGATTCTGCTTTTAATAAATTCTCATCCGTAATAACAGCCTTGCTCTTACCAAAGATGATTTTGTCTCGCGCCAATATCAAAGTATTGGTGAAGTATTGCTTCGCTAACGTTAAATCATGCAGGACAACAATGACCGTTTTACCGGCAGCTTCCCATCGACCAATCAACTCGCAGAGCTCTTTCGTTGTTCTTGCATCCATGGCATTAAAAGGCTCATCTAGCAGAATTAAATCCGCCCCTTCAACCACAATCCGAGCAAAGAGTGCTTTTTGGAACTGCCCTCCCGATAGTGAATCAATACTACGATCACCAAAGGCATCGAGCCCCACAAATTCAAGCGCCTTTTCTACTTCCGCCCGCGCAGGCTCAGATAAACGCTTAAACAGCCCCATATTGTGATACGCACCGGCACTGACAAGCTCAAAGAGCGTTAAAGGTAAATCTCTGCGGATATCAGATATTTGCGAAAGATAACTCACTTTATGGGCATTCTTTTTAGAGATCTCACCCTCTTTATAAGCTACTAAGCCCATAATCGCTTTTAAAAGCGTGCTCTTTCCTGCCCCATTAGGACCGATAATGGCACTACTTTCGCCCTTAGGAAACCCCACAGACAGGTGATGTACCACAGGATGCGCTTTATAGCTGACTGTTAAATTTGAAATTTCTAATGCATTCATCAAAGCTTCCTTTCGCTAAAACGCGCCCCTTTTACGATCATGAGTGGCAATTTAAATACAATTCCCGAACCCTATATACTGCTGATTGTATTCCGTCCGCTCATCCACGAGCGTGCCATTCTTCCCACGTATAATACCGTAAAATGAGAGGATAATCGTTGTTCTCGTTATATATTCAGGCAATCATTTAGGCGTCAGGGGCCTTGATGCTCGAAAGTCGAGAAAGTTCGTGCGATAATACTTTGATAAACTTTGTAGCGCTGATCACTTACAACGAAGAATTTTCTTACCCGTAACATCGATCTTCGCTTTTTAGAATACGAGGCTTTAAACGATGAAACACTCGCAGTATCAGTGCTTTTATCGATTCATTGCCCAGCAATAGCATCATAGGACAATAGAGATTCATGAATAATCCGAAAAAAATCACGGTTAACTTCAAAAGTGCTTCGCAACTCGCAGAATATTACCTCTCCTTTTTTAAAGATGGCGGATTTTTCTTCGCAACCGATTATGCCTTTAAGCTACATGATCCTATTATTCTCAAATTAACACTGCCTGATGGGGATTCTTCGCCAGTAGAAGTCGAGGGTTCAGTCGCTTTTATTAATCTTCAAGCACACGACCCTATCCACCACATCACAGATTCCAGAGGCTCCGGCGTAGCATTAACAACACCGCCAAGCCACCTGATGTCACGGATCAATGCGCTACTTCGAATGCATCAAGCAACTTTACCTGCATAATCCCGAGATCCTCTCTTATCTCATCCCGCTTATATTAACCTTAGCCCTTTTGTATTAATCAACCTGTATTAAGCTCACTGTATCTGCCCTAGCGAAGTATTTTCCTATAGAGAAGGTATGAGATAAGTTGTGAGATAACACGAACGGATACGGAAATTGATGATAGATACACAAAGAATGAGATAACGCATACAATGACCTTGTACGCTATTTACACCCCATACTTTCCACAATAGCCAAAAGCACAATCATGACAACAACCCCGACCTTTATCGATTCCCACTGCCATTTAGACATGCTGGATTTGAGCCTTTATAACAATAGTTTTGATGCGCTCTTAAAGATTATCCAAGGCAATAATATCGACCATATGCTCTGCGTAAGCGTGGATCTTGATGCGTGGGAAAACATGGCAAAACTCGTCCAAGACTATGACAATATTTCGCTCTCTGTCGGCGTACATCCCGGGGCTGTTCCGGCGAAAACACCGGCAAGTTTTGAAAGCTTTGCCCCAATGCTCGCAAACCCCAAAGTCATTGCCATTGGTGAAACCGGTTTAGATTACCACTATTCTGTAGAGCATAAAGTCGCTCAGCAAGCCTCTTTCATCACCCAAATCGAGATCGCTAAAAGCGCTCGAAAGCCGCTTATTATCCATACGCGCGATGCCAGACAAGATACAATCAACATCCTAACTCATGAAAATGCACGAGATGCAGGCGGGATTCTCCACTGCTTCACTGAGAGCTGGGAGATGGCAAAAAAAGGCTTAGATCTTGGGTTTTATATCTCATTTAGCGGGATCATCACTTTCAAAAGCGCTGCAGAGCTCCGTGAAGTTGTTGCAAAGACCCCCATTGAGCAGATGCTGATTGAAACAGATGCGCCTTATCTCACGCCGGTTCCTTATCGTGGCAAGGCTAATCATCCAGGATTCGTCCCTTATGTTGCGAAAATGATTAGTGAGATTAAAAATATTCCTATAGAGGAAGTGGCACGTATCACGTCACAAAACTTCCGAACCCTATTTAAAGATAACCTTATTACTACCGCATAATTATTGAGGCAGATATGACACAATCTATTGGTAAAATCGCCGTATTTGGCGACATCATGATCGACAGCTACTGGATCGGTTCAACAAATCGTATCTCTCCTGAATCCCCCGTACCTGTTGTGAACATCAATCATACAGAAAATCGACTCGGCGGCGCAGCTAACGTCGCACTCAATATTAGTAAAATGGCGATTCCTGTCACGCTATCTGGTCTTGTTGGGGTTGATCAAAACGCGCAAGAACTTCAATCTCTCTGCCAAAGTAATGATATCCAGACAGATTTTATTGCCGAACAAGGATTTGCGACCATCATGAAACTTCGGGTCATTAGTCGCCAACAGCATATCGTGCGATGTGATTTTGAAGAATCACCCGACTTAACGCCGGCATTAACGACTAAAATCACCACCGCGCTCAAGACGATTATCGACCAGAATGATCTCATTGTGCTCTCCGATTACAACAAAGGATTTCTATCTGATCCTCAAGCATTAATTCAATATGCAAGAAGCCAAGGGAAATTTGTCATTATCGATCCTAAAGGTGACGATTTTAGTAAATATCGCGGCGCATCTCTCATTACGCCAAATACCAGTGAGTTTGAGGGCGTTGTTGGAAAATGCAAAGATGAAGCTGAACTCTTTGCCCGTGCTGAGGCACTTCGTGCAGAGCTTGATCTTGGCGCTCTACTCGTCACTCGCAGTGAGAAAGGGATGACGCTCTTTGAGAAGGATCGTGCACCTGTCACGTTCTCTGCTAAAGCGCAAGATGTCTTTGATGTGACCGGTGCTGGCGATACGGTTATCGCTATGCTAGCAACCCACGTTGCCAAAGGGATTCCCTTACCGCAAGCTTGTAAAATTGCGAATGCCGCGGCGTCCATTGTCGTCGGTAAAATGGGGGCGTCATACGTCACACAAGAAGAGCTCGATTATGCGCTCGGTCAATCTGATCGTCCGCATAACCTTGTCCTCTCTAAAGAAGCGCTTTTACACGAAGTAAAGCGCGCAAAAATGAACAATGAAACTGTCGTCATGACCAATGGCTGTTTTGATATCTTGCATCGAGGACATGTGAAATACCTCGAAGAAGCCAGTAAGCTTGGGCATCACCTCATTGTTGCGCTTAACTCAGATGCGTCAGTAAAACGACTCAAAGGGGAATCTCGCCCCATTATGGATGAGATGAGCCGCGCAACAGTGCTTGCATCGCTCTCATCTGTTGCTTGGGTAACGCTCTTCGATGAAGATACGCCAGAATCATTAATTAAAGCGATTTTGCCAGATGTATTAGTCAAAGGTAGCGATTACAAAGTCGAAGATATTGCCGGCGCTGATGCGGTTATAAACAATGGTGGACGCGTTGAGCTGATCGATTTTGTGGATGGTTACTCCACCAGTAAAGCGATTGAGAAAATCATCGCGTCAAAAGCCGAGTAATCCCGCTATAGCATCGTTCTATCAGAAAATGCCGGCATATTGATAAACACTTATGTCGGCACTGATGATTTAGAGTTACGTCTCGATGCTTCCCTGAAATACTTAGGTAAAGTGTTTTTTACAAAAAATCAATTGATGCCCTACACTTTTCTAGAGATGCCCTGTCAGAATAAGGTATGCTCGATAAGCTGCTGATTCAGGATCCTCTTTAAAAGTAGTTCGCGCCATCAACGCGTTTATTGATAAAGTAATAATAGATAAAGCAGTAAAAAAGAGAAAATATGCCGGCAATACTGTTGGCAACGACCTCACATAGACCGTATCGCTACAAAGTTTAGATTCAAGCGATAAATAAATACTTAAATGTAATTTTATGGCATAATAAATACTTAAATGTAATTTTTAGCCCCTCGTAGATAAGGACTTTTAAAGATGGATGATAACAAACGCAAAGCCCTCCAAGCAGCTCTTGGGCAGATTGATCGCCAATTTGGTAAAGGCTCAGTGATGCGCCTCGGCGACCAACAAGCATCGACCAATATTACCCCTGTATCAACAGGTTCAATTGGCTTAGATATCGCGCTTGGAATTGGTGGTTTACCACGCGGTCGTGTCGTTGAGATCTTTGGACCTGAATCTTCAGGGAAAACAACCCTCACACTTCATGTGATTGCAGAAGTTCAAAAAGCAGGCGGTACCGCTGCATTTATCGACGCAGAGCATGCGCTTGATCCTGGTTATGCAGCAAAACTCGGTGTGGATGTTGAAAACCTCTATATCGCACAGCCTGATAATGGTGAGCAAGCACTTGAAATCACAGATACGCTCGTACGCTCTAGCGCGATCGATATTATCGTAGTTGACTCCGTTGCAGCATTAACGCCTAAAGCAGAGATCGAAGGCGAAATGGGTGATTCACACATGGGGTTACAAGCACGCCTTATGAGCCAAGCGCTTCGTAAATTGACGGGCAACATCCAAAAATCAAATACGCTTGTGATCTTCATCAACCAAATCCGTATGAAAATTGGCGTCATGTTTGGTAACCCAGAGACGACAACCGGTGGTAACGCCCTTAAATTCTACGCCTCTGTTCGTCTCGACATCCGTAGAACCGGCGCCGTGAAGAAAGGCGACGAAGTTATTGGTGCAGATACACGTGTTCGCGTAGTAAAAAACAAGGTATCGCCACCATTTAGAGAAGCAAAATTCGAAATCATGTATGGCATGGGAATTGATACTTTAGGCGAAGTGATCGACCTTGGGGTTGATGCCGGCATTGTTGATAAAGCGGGCGCATGGTATAGCTATGGTGATACTCGCCTTGGCCAAGGTAAAGAGAACTCTAAACAATACCTTCGTGAAAATGTAGAAACAGCTCAAGAGATTGAGAAACGTGTTCGCGATCACTTTATCTCTGTTCCTGCACCTTTAGTTCCTAAAGAAGATGCTGACGATAAAGCAGATCTTTTAACACCACCTAAAAAATAAGTCGTTGCTGCTTATGATCACTGCGTTATTCCATTGATCATACACACCTCGCAACATCGATTAATAATCGATGATTACATTTTAATAGCGCCTTTTATAAGGCGCTATTTTACTTTTCAGAGACTTCTTTTAAAATAGAGGTTTCAAGAGCAGGATCCCTCCTGCCTCATGCTTAATTATTTTCCTGAAGGCCTTCACCAATCACATGACAGACTTTGAATTCCACCCCGCGGCAATTGTTGAAGTTGATCAACACCAAGATAGTCAACGTCTCGATAACTTCCTTATGGCGCAGTTTAGGGAGCTCCCCAAAGCGCGAATCTATCAGATGATTCGCAAGGGTGAAGTTCGAATCAATAAAGGTCGGGCAAAACCGACATCAAGACTTAATGCCGGAGATTTAGTACGTTTACCACCGGTTAAGATCGAGAAAAAAGTCGAAATTGACGTTCCGCAAAGTGCTTGGAATACATTACAAACAGCCATCTTATTTGAGAATGAAGATTTCCTCATTGTTGATAAACCCTCAGGACTTGCTGTGCATCGCGGTTCGGAAATTGCTTATGGCGTGATTGAGATTCTAAAGGCGCATGGTGACCATGATTTCTATGAGCTCGTTCAAAGACTTGACCGTGATACCAGCGGACTTCTACTAATCGCCAAATCAGGCGCTGCGCTAAGAACATTGCAAAATAGCGATCTTTCTCGGCAATATGCCCTTATCGTAAAGGGAAATTGGCAACAAAAATTTGCAGAAGCTACAACGATTATTACGCTTCCTTTAGATACTGAAAATCGTGTCAATGGAGAGCGCCATGTTGTTGTCTCTGATGAGGGAAAGTCAGCAGAAACACACTTTACATTGATCGAAAAAGGACGCTACGCTTCACTTCTGCATGCTGTTCTTAAAACTGGTAGAACGCACCAAATACGGGTTCATAGTGCCGCTTCAGGGTTTCCTATTGCCGGGGATCCTCGTTACTATCACGGCGCACCAGACAAACATCGTCTTGCCCTACATGCGATGGCATTACGCTTTACCTTTAATGACATCCCCTTTAGTTTTGAGAGCCCCATTCCCACATCGCTTACCAATATTTTCAATAAGTTAAATCAGTAACATAACCTTGATGAATAATATTAACGGCGAAATTTATACAGATATCGTGTAAAATACTCCTATTTATTTTATATGAAAGGTGATAATAACTCTGCTATGGTGCAAGGATCTGAAATTTTCGAATTACCCATCCGCGTCTACTATGAAGATACTGATGCCGGCGGCATCGTCTATCACGCCACCTATCTCAACTTTATGGAGCGCGCTCGAACTGAGTGGCTCATGTCTAAAGGCATTAATCTCAATACGCATGCGCAATCTCATCAAGAGATGTTTGTGGTGCGTAAGCTTGATATTGAATACCGAATGCCAGCATACCTTTGCGATGACCTTATTGTTCGTACACAAATTATTGAAAAGAGCCGTACAAGAGCGCTTTTCGAACAAATAATATTTAGAAATAGTGACATCTTAACGCGTGGTACCGTTGAGATCGTTACACTAGACGCCACAACACGACGCCCTAAACCGCTTCCCAATTTCTTTTAATCAGGAGTCCTTAAATGTCCTCTGACGTACAATTTTTACACCTTATTGCAGATGCGAGCTTCCCTGTAAAAATCATCATGCTGATCTTAGCCTTGATGCTTGTCACAGCGATTTTCCTTATCTGGAAAAAAACTATCTCCATTAAATTGGCAAAATATCGCGTCAATCAATTTGAGAAACTCTTCTGGTCGGGCGCTGATATCAACCAACTCGCAACAGATGCCGTTAAAAAAGGCAAAAACTGCTCGGATCTTGAAAAAGTATTCCTTTCAGGTTTCCAAGAGTTTTCACGACTCCGCAGCTACCATAATTATGATCCGGAATTTATTGTTTCAAGCGTTAAAAATGCAATGTTTGCAGAAACGCAACGCGAAGAGACCATTGTCCAAAAATTCCTTCCTTGGCTCGCAACTATCGGTTCAGTCGCACCCTATATTGGTCTTTTAGGAACTGTTATTGGGGTAATGAACTCCTTTAGTGCACTTGGAACGGTTAAACAAGTTACGCTCGCACAAGTTGCGCCGGGGATCTCTGAAGCACTTGTCGCAACGGCGATTGGTCTATTAGCCGCAATTCCTGCAGTAATGGCTTATAACAAATTTAGTAATGACATCAACAACCTGATGACGCGTTATGATAGTTTCATCGATGAATTTGCGAATATTCTTGCACGCCAATATGTCCAGCTCACGCAGAAACAATCGCAAGCTCCTATTCAACAGTAATGTTCGACGATAAAGGGAGTCAATATCATGAGACGACGTAAACGCACCAATAAACTCAATTCAGATATGAACATCGTCCCTTATGTCGATGTCATGTTTGTTCTTTTAACCATATTTATGGTCACTGCCACAACCATTTCTGTAGGGATCGACGTTGATCCGCCACAAATGGATAGCAGCCAAGCCGTTGCCATTGAAGGCGATGAGATGATGGTTATCTCTGTCGATGCTTCAGGAAGCTTCTTCTTCAATCTTGCAGATAACCCCAATATCGCGTTATCCGAAGCAGATATTCTTGACCTTGCAACGACGCTATTTGAAGAAAACCAATCAATGCAAGCCCTCGTAAAAGGGGATCAAAATGCCCCTTACGGAAAAATCATTGATGCGATGAGTCTGCTTCAACGTGTTACACAGAGCAATGTCCAGTTAATGACGATGCCCTTCGATAATTAATATCAGAGGAATCGGTTTCTATATTCTCTAACAGAGAAAGGAATCAATAGATCATGAATCGTGAGACTCAAGACAAACTTATTAATATCAGCAGTGGCGCATTGACACTCCTTGTTATTGCCGGCATTGCCTTCTTCTCGATTTCGTCTTATCAAAAAATCCAGCAATCTTCTTCTAATGAAGAGGCGGTGAAGATCAGCGATGAAAATCGTGTTGCTAAATCAGAACGAATCGATACGAAAGAGGTAGAAAACGAGCTCAATAAACTCGCCGAGCAAAAACGCTTAGAAGAAGCACGTATTGCCGCAGAGAAACGTGCCCGTGAGAAAGCCGAACAAGAACGCATTGCCGCTGAAAAACGTGCAGCCGAGAAAGCGGCTGCTGAAAAAGCCGCGCGTGAAAAAGCGGAAAGAGATCGTATCGCTGCCGAAAAACAAGCGGCCGCAAAAAAAGAGGCTGACCGTATTGCGGCAGTAAAAGCTGCGGAAGCAAAAGCAGTTGCTGAAAAAGTGGCCCGCGAAAAAGCCGCTGAAGAAAAACGCGTTGCAGAGAAGCAAGCTGCAGAGAAAAAAGCACAAGAGGCAAAAGCTGCCGAAAAACGTGCGGCAGATGCTAAAGCAGAAGAAGCGCGTAAAGCGTCTGAAAAACAAGAAGCTGATAAAAAAGCCGCTGACAAAAAGGCTGCAGATGAGAAAGCTGCCAGAGAACGCGCAGAGAAAGAGCGTGCAGAAAAAGAACGATTAGCGGCGGAAAAGAAAGCAGCTGATCAAAAAGCTGCTGATGCAAAAAAAGAGGCGGATAGAAAAGCCGCCGAAGCCCAAAAAGCAGAAGAAGCAACGCGAATTGCGGCAGCACTTACCAGCGATTACTTTGCGAAAGTTCAAGATTATCTCTATACACTCTGGATTCCACCATCAGGCAGTTATGGGCTAACCACTACAATACAATTTAAAGTCAAAGAAGATGGTTCGATTATCGGAACACCCGTCATTAGCAGAGAAAGTGGTAATGATGACTTCGATAATAGCGTCTTTGTTGCCATCATGAGTGCCGGAAAAGTTCCGATGCCAGATGATCCTGTTGTCAGAAAATACTTAGCCAAGGAAGGCTTTGAAATTCGATTCAAACCTACAAATTAATGCCATATTGGCACTGTCATTTTTCTGTTTATTAAAGGAGTTAAGATGATTAAAGTTTGGGATTTCCCAACCCGTGTTTTTCACTGGTTACTCGTGATTGCAATGGCTGTTTGTGTCTATACATCCTATAATTTTTCCGGATACTACGATCTTGGTTTTATCGGAAGCTACTCTGCAATGGCGCTGCATCAATATGCAGGGACAGTCATTCTAAGCCTGCTCATCTTCCGTATTATATGGGGACTCTTTGGTGCGAAAACAGCAAGATTTAGCGATTTCATAAAAGGACCTTCAGCGATCATTCGTTATCTAAAAAGATCTGAAACGGCGACAGAAGGTCACAATCCGCTTGGTGCAGTCATGGTGCTCGCGCTGATCCTTGTCCTTTTGGTACAAGTAATAACGGGGCTCTTCTTAGAAGATAACACCTACATGTTTAAAAGCGCACCGCTTGCAGGCACAATTGAGGGTGATCTTCCCGGCATTATGAAGTCCATTCATGGTAATGGTCGTGCAGTTTTACTCTGGCTTGTGGGGCTTCACGTTGCAGCCGCCTTTGCCTATCTTTTCGTAAAACGCAAAAACCTGATTCGCACAATGATTACCGGTAAACGTTCTAATAACGATGCGCATACAGCAGAAGCGAAATCGATTACACATGATCGTCCGCTCACAGGAATGATTGTGATGCTCTGTATCATTATCTCGACGTTTTATCTTCTTTTTTAATTTATAACGCGCATCTTTTACGGGACAAAGTCACGACTTATGAAACAACCTAAAAGCCTTTTTTTAAGCTCTGTCAGCCAGCGACTTATCTGTGCGTTGATACTCTTAATCCCTTTAACCGCCCTTCTCTATTGGGCGCTCCCTAAGAGCGGTTAATACGTCGTTACAAAACCTAAAAAAGCCAGCCAGGTATTTTCTCCTAGACTGGCTTTTTTTATGATTATTCATATAACCGGGTAATAACCCAGAAGATTTTTCTGAACAGAGATTTGCATATCACAAACATAGAACATAGATGACTGCATAAATGCCGGCATTTATTCGAGCAACCGTCTCTTTAAGGTTTCAGTATTCACGCCTAACACCTTCTCAACATAAGCATTCACGCCGCCAAATTCATCGTTAAGACGTTTATCAAGCGCATTGAGGTAATCGGTTTCAACATAGCGGACTTTTTGGAAAATCTTTTCCAGATCTTCCGTAATCTCAAATCCTGTCGGATTCTTCTGACGATGAGCGGCAAAAAGTTGATGGAGATCTTCGGCATGCAGATTCGACTGCAAGTAATTACTCATAATATCATCGTACGCGACGCCCAAAACAGAGAGAATAAGATAACTCATCACGCCCGTTCGATCCTTCCCGGCACTACAGTGATAAATCACCCGTTCATTATCCATTAACGCGTTAAAAACCGCCTTAAATTGCGATTGCCCTCTCTCAGGAAAGGCTTGATACATTTTAACAAAAAGCGCGTCAATATCCGCCGGTTTTAAACGA
This sequence comes from uncultured Ignatzschineria sp., assembly GCA_945639195.1. Taxonomy (GTDB): domain Bacteria; phylum Pseudomonadota; class Gammaproteobacteria; order Cardiobacteriales; family Wohlfahrtiimonadaceae; genus Ignatzschineria. The sequence continues at coordinate 98,380 of CALZEE010000006.1, forward strand.
CTCAACTCGGCAATTTGATCCGGACTAAAGAAATTTCCGACATCAATAGGCTTTGCTTGATAATCAATAGAATCGAGCACAAGTTTGATCGCTTCTCCCTGCTTCTCACCATCCATCCGAAAATCAACCACGACATCTGGTGCAAGGGTCATCAGCGTATCTAAGTCATTCGTTGTTGCGAAATCTAACAGCGCACTACGATAAACGCGCCCCACTTTCACAACGGCATTATCCCGCGTTTTGAGTCCTGAAAGGTCTCTAAAGTTGACGATATTTTCAAACGTGAATAATTTATTCATGACTATGAAACCCTCTAACTCATTCAAATTAAGCTTCTATCGTACCATGATTTATTGATTTCAGAGTACAGCCCCCTTTTTTCTCTCAAAAAGTGTATTTTTTTCGCTCAGTAGTTGCTTTTTAAGAATTTGCCCTGTATTATCTCATTTCTACTTTAGTTACATCCAGTGCCTGGGTGGCGAAATTGGTAGACGCAGCAGACTTAAAATCTGCCGACCCTTACGGTCATGCCGGTTCGATTCCGGCCCTAGGCACCATTATTTAAAAAGCTCGTTATAGAAATATAACGAGCTTTTTGCTATTTCAGGATTTTACATTATTCAGATAGATGGCTGAACTCAATAAATCACCTATGAATTAGCTCGTTTAGAATGGAAATAGCACCTAAATGCACCAGAGCCTCAAACAAGAGATCAACGCATCAGTGATCAAAGCTAATCAACTTGGATAAGCTTATTTTTTATATCTTTTACCGCCTGTAAAAGTTTTCCTAACAGGAAATATTTAAATCGTTAGATTTTCTTTAATTTACCCTAAAAGGTCTTAGGGAATTCACCCTAAGCACAGACGACATCTATCAGAAGGTGCAGCATTTTGTACACTTTCGCTATCGTGCCCTCCCTACTATCAAAATTTACCTACCCTCTTTAACCATCAAACAACCTTCAAAAAATTCTCGGAATCTATTTTCATAGCTTCAATACATAAAAAACTAACATCGGGGAAAGTTTTTCAGATTAATGTACTATCAAATGTGCTTATAGTTTTTAATTAATATCCTTAATTCCATATACTTTTACAAAGGACAATCTCTCAATGAAAAAAGCCCTTATTCTTTCTTTATTATCTCTCACTATGATTGCTTGTAGCCCAGAGGTTAAATCAGTTGAGTATTATGAAGCTAATATCGATGAAGCTAATACCGTATCCAAAAAGTGTGAAGTAACGCAAGGTAGCAAGAATGATCAGAATTGCATTAATGCAAAAGATGCTCTTTATAATGACTACATGAAGAGCAAAGTTGGAGGATACTAAACAAGATTCACAAACTACGATATCCATAGCTTAATTACGTCACATTTTTTGTCACATAACTAAGGAATGGGTTATTAGTATTTTACACAGGGAAACTGTCAGTCCTGTTGATATACCTAGATATGATTCCCCATATTATTCGTACAAATATAGGCCCTAGGCACCATTATTTAAGAAGCTCGTTATAGAAATATAACGAGCTTTTTGCTATTTCAGGATTTTATTTCAATCGAACAAGTGGCTAGCCTTCAAGAGTCGCTGGCTCTCTGCGCTCATGTTTTCTAGGATGATTTTTTTGCCAAGATTTTCATATTGATTATAGAGCTTTTTCAACGTTTCAATAGCTGACATATCTGCGATACGGGACTCTTTGAAATCGATGATGATTATTTCGGGATCTTCTTGCGGATTGAATTTTTCGAGGAAATGCGTGCAACTACCAAAGAATAGCGGACCATAGATTGCGTAAACCTTTCTACCCTCGTGATCGATTGTTTTGCGGGCACGAATACGAACAGCATTATCCCAAGCGAAAATGAGCGCGGACATAATCACCCCCACTAAAACCGCTAGCGCTAAATTGTGTGTCACAACGATCATAATCGTGACTATAAACAAAATGGCGATATCGCCTTTTGGCATTCGCGTCAATAAGCGGAAAGAGACCCATTTAAAGGTTGAAATTGCGACCATCATCATTACCCCTACAAGCGCAGCCATCGGGATTTTCTCTATAAAAGGTCCGCCGATTAAGATAATAACCAATATCACCAGTGCAGCAATAATGCCCGAAAGCCTCGATCTTGACCCTGCTTCCAAATTAATCAGCGTCTGAGCCACCATCGCGCAACCGCCCATTCCCCCAAAGAATCCGTTTGTGATATTAGCGAGCCCTTGAGCGATCGTTTCTCGCTTGGTACTTCCTTTTGTATTCGTCATCTCATCGACAATATTGAGCGTCAAGAGCGACTCAATAAGCCCCACGCCCGCCATAATGAGAGAGAATGGCAGAATAATCATGAATGTCTCCCATGTCAGTGGGATATCTGGAATGCTAAATGCCGGCAATGAGCCACTCACAGAGGCGATATCTGATACCGTTTTAGTCTCAATATTGAAAACAGAGACCAACGCAAAGACAACAAGAATGGCAACCAATGAGGGCGGAATCGCCTTCGTGATTTTAGGGACAATCATCACGATCAAGATTGTTAGAGCCGTCAGCGCGATCATTAAATAGAGCGCTGTCCCTGTTAACCAGCTCACAACGCCGGCATCGCTCGTTTTAAATTGCGCGAGCTGCGCCATAAAGATAATGACCGCTAACCCATTTAAGAAGCCATACATAACAGGCCCGGGAATAAGCCGAACAAATTGACTCCCATTGAGCACACCCACCAGCATCTGTATAGATCCTGCCAGAATAACTGCGGCAAAGAGATACTCAACGCCATACATCGATGCCAAGGCAATCAAAACAACAACCGTAGCACCTGCTCCGCCGGAAACCATCCCCGGTCTGCCGCCAAAAACGGCGGTAATTAAGCCCATTAAAAAGGCAGCATAAAGCCCCGTTAATGGGGACAATCCTGCAAGAATTGCAAACGACAAGGACTCCGGAATCATCGTCATCGCCACCGTTAAGCCGGCAAGAATTTCTGTTTTAAAATGAATGTTATAACGCATAGAGCTATCTGTTGTTTTCATGGTGCATGATTATAACGCACTTCCCGGCATTCAAAATGCCTCTCTCTAAAATATCGTTGTTTCATTCTCTATTTTCCGCAAAACATAGGTCGAGCAATACATCACTCATCGACCTATGCCTACCGCCAAAACCTTTCAGGGAAGATATTTGCACACCTAAAACTAGGTCTGCTATGATTTTATAATGCACTTTAAAATCCTTTTAAAATGCGACTATAGTTCACTTAATCGAGATAGAGAGAAATGAATAGAAATCAGGTAATTGCACTTTCAGCGATCTTACAATCAGCCGTTCTTGTTAATCGACTCGCAACCACGGGATCCGTCCCTAGTGATGCGCGCAATCCCTTACTTCATAGCCTCTTTGTATTTAATCCTGAGAATATTGATGATGTCTATGACGGCATTGCCAATGTTAAACCGGGTCTACAGTTCCTCGAAGAGGGTTTAAAAAATGTCCCTAGCCGCGCGAAAATTTATTTCTATTCACTAATATCGCTAGAAAAGAGCTTAAGCCAAAGCCCAGAAACACTCGCTGTTTTAGCATCAGGCTTAGATTCCATCTCCACGCGCCTACAGCATTTTGATATTACCCACGAGAACATCTCCGCGGGCATTGCAGATCTCTACACACAAACTTTAAGCAAACTCTCGCCCAGAATTATGATTCATGGCGAACAATCTATCGTAAGCCAACCGCATATTACCAATGAGATTCGTACATTACTCATGACAGGGATTCGCTCGGCAATGCTCTGGCGCCAATATGGTGGTACGAAATGGTCATTCCTTTCACCTTGGAATAAGCTCCCCTATCGCGCGCATCAGATTTTACTCGAGCTCTAACGATCAAATAGATTCTTAAAAAACGAAAACCCCGCATCAAGATCTTTCAAAGAATCTTGGCACGGGGTTTTTCTTGACCATTCAAATAATCTCGCTCGATCACTCGGGCATTATCACTTATGCTAAAACGCGCTTTCCTTCGCCCTCGGGAATTTCAATAATCAATCTAGGGACACAAATGCCGGAAACATTCTCTCTCAGCGCCTTCACGAGCGCAATTCCTCGCTCATTGTCCACCACAAAATGGCTCGTACCACGCGCCAAATCCATCTGATGTAGGTAGTAAGGCTTTACGCCGTGCTCAACTAAAGTTCGCATTAAATCGGTTAATGCCGGCAATGAATCATTCACCCCTTTTAATAATACCGATTGAGAGATCAATAAAACCCCTCGCTTACGAAGCTGTAATAGCGTCGCTCTCGCTTCAACTGAAAATTCTGATGCGTGATTCGCATGCAGAACAATCGTTAATGCCTTTCCGCGATCCACAACGCTCTCAAATAGATCCAATAATTCTGGCGTGATTTTTTCAGGAGAAATGACCGGAATACGCGTATGAATGCGAATACTCTTGATATGCGCAATATCCACTAGTTCATCTAGCACCGCTTTTAAACGTCGCGCGGAAAGCACTAAAGGATCTCCACCTGTAAGAATAACCTCCCAAAGCTCTGTATGCGACCTAAAGTAAGCCATTGCTCCGGCAATATCGGCTTGAGAGAGCATCTCGCCCTTCTGCCCGATCATCTCTTTACGGAAACAGAAACGACAATACACCTCACATAATTGCGTAATCTTCAGCAGCGCGCGATCTTCATAACGATGCACAACGCCGGCAACAGGTGTGAAGCGGCGATCCCCAATCGGATCATCGAGCTCGCTTGGCAAAATATTCGCCTCTAAGGCTGAGGGAACAAATTGTCGCAAAAGCGCAGCGCTTCCCGAATCATCCGCAATCGCCAGCTGCGACTGCATTGTTGGGCTAACTTTAATCTGAAATTCTGTCGCGACCTTTTCGATCTCTGGCGTTGATGTCAGTAATTGTTCTGCATAAAGGTCGTCGAGGGTCGTCCAATATCGGCTCATTGCGTTATACTATCCTTCAATAAATTTGTGTCGTTATCATAAGGGATTTTACATGAATAAGAGAGTGATTTGTTTAATGGGGCCAACGGCAACCGGAAAAACCGAAATGGCAATGCGCATTGCGGATTCAATCCCCGTGCAAATTATCTCTGTTGATTCTGCCATGATCTATAAAAATATGGATCTTGGCACCGCAAAACCTGATAAAGAAACCCTAAAGCACTATCCTCATAAGTTGATCGATATTTGCGAGCCGACAGAACGTTACTCTACTGCTGAATTTAGACGCGATGCAACCGCCGCAATCGAAGAGAGCTTTAATGCCGGGAAAACCCCTATTCTCGTCGGCGGGACATTTCTCTATTTTCAATCCCTACTTGAAGGCATCTCCCCAATCCCTAGCGTTAGTGATGAAGTCCTCGCAACGCTTAATCAAAGATTGGCACACGAAGGATCTAGAGCGCTCCACGTGGAACTTTTAAAAGTTGATCCTGAAAGTGGCGCACGATTAAATCCCAATGACTCTCAACGCGTTTTACGCGCGCTGAGTGTTTTTCATGAAACAGGAAAAACGCTTACTCACTTCTGGTCTCTACCTAAACAGTCAGGCTTAGCCTATCCTTTTATCAAAATTGCTCTCGCGAACAATAACGAAAAAAAACGCAATGCCCAAATCGCTCATCGCTATCAAAAAATGATTCAATCCGGTTTGGTAGAAGAGGTTTTTGCCTTAAGACAAAATTATCCTGAATTAAATCTTGATTATCCTGCTATGCGCGCGGTCGGTTACCGTCAAATCTGGAATTATTTAGAAGATGAAACAACGCTAGAAGAAGCCATTGAGCTCGCAATTATCGCTACACGCCAATATGCTAAGCGCCAAAGAACCTGGTTAAGAAGAGAATCTGATCTTGTGACATTTGATGTCGAAGCTCCACAATATCCGGATAATGTTCTCGCGTGCATCAATCAATTTTTAACGCAAGAAGGCTAAACACCCATTAGCATCGATTCCCCAAAAAACTCTTCATAAGGGGTTTCACTCTCTGCTTCGCCTGACTCTGCCTTTTCGAGTTGACGCATTAAGGCCTCTCCGACGGAATGGAGTGGCGTTTGCAGGTTGTGATAATTCATCAAAATAGAGGTTTTATTCAGTGGCAGACGATGATTATATTCCAGTTCCTGCACAAAGCTTGCCATTAAAGCAGCTAAATCCTCGGTATCAGCCCGTTTATTCACTGCAAGCAGATAACGAATCCCCAAGGTCTCAATATCCTTGTCTAAGCGCCAATAATAACTTTTAGGAATACTCATCCGATAAAAATAACGATGACGTTGAAAGAAGTCTTTTGGCAAGCCTTTCACAATCGACAAAGGCTCACCACCACACAAAGTATTAAGCTGACGAACAATACTACTCGGATGCGCCCCCGTAATAAAAGCCACATTAATATCAAAACTGCAAAAACGATCAATCAATACATCACTACTATCATACTCTAAAGCCAGCGAACGCTGATTAAGCCCCATTGCCCTTAAGATATCCGAAAGGACATTTTTCTGAGAAGGCAATGCTAGCGCGCCATAGTTATTATTTGTATTAAATGCCTTATCTTCAGTAACGCCTCTCGCAACAACGGTAAAAGCCTGCTGATACAGCGGCAGTACCAATCTAAAATCTTTCGCGAGCGATTCATTAAAATATTGCTCGGAAGCGATAATGAAATCAAACTCTTTCAGCGCCGGCTTCGTCAGAGTCCCTTGCTCTACATAGATCTCTTTGCAACGATGATAAGGATGCATGATCTCATAGCTCATACAGAGATGATCACTGATCCCGCGATCTAAATCTGACATCGTCTGTCTTAAGATTTTAATCTCGCGCCCATCATCTGCATATCCATACAAGCAATATAGACTCAATGACATGAGTAACATCCATTTCATCCATCGCTTCATCATTTTATTCGATCCTCTAGAAATACACCGCCCCTAAAGGCTCAATTTTTTCAATGATAAGCCCTTGAAAAGAAACAAGTACTATAACACATCAAAATTAAGGTCTAGATTCAGGTTTAAAAAATAAAAACAAAAAAGCCCGAATCAAAGATTCAGGCTTCTTAATTTGGCTCCTCGACCTGGGCTCGAACCAGGGACCCCTTGATTAACAGTCAAGTGCTACTACCAACTGAGCTATCGAGGAATTAAGGATTGCTATATTAAGCGATGATTCCCTTTCTGTCAAACCAATATCTATCATTGGTAAATAATTAATCAATCAGTAATTCAAGAAGTCGTTACAAAATATATTTCATCACTACTTTCTATCAACATAACAGATAGATACGACCGCCAATCATTTCTCGCAATCATTCAACAAAAGAAACGGCTATTTAAATGTGAGCTCAACACTACCAATATAATTTCCGGTGAAAGGTAAAATTTTGAAGCACATATCATCAATCTCGACTTCATCATATTCAGCAGGAAGACTTCCGGCTGTTTTCATGATTAAACCGCTTAAGGTTTCCACATCTTCGGCTTCAAAGTCGCGCTTAAAGTAAGCATTAAATTCCTCAAGTGGAATCAGGGCATTAATCACAAAGCAATTTTCGCCGACAAGCTTCACAAACTCTTCAGGTTCTTCTTTAAGGTCATGCTCATCGTCGATCTCTCCCACAATTTGCTCGAGAAGATCTTCGATCGTGATCAATCCGGTCACAGATCCAAACTCATCTACAACCAACGCCATATGCGTACGCTTCATTCGGAAATCATTAATCAGCGCCGTCACAAACTTCCCTTCTGGCACATACTCCACAGGTCGAATGAGCGACTTAATATCGACACTCTTCTCCCCTACGTAAGGCAATAAATCTTTAGAGAGCAATACGCCGATAATCTCTTCATGATTTTCTGAGAGAACAGGAAAGCGAGAGTGACCTGACACAATGATTCGATTCATCATCTGCTCTGGTGCATCGTCAATAGAGATCATTGTCATCTTCGCACGTGGCACCATGATATCTCTGACAATTTGATTAGATCCCGCGATAATCGCTTGGATCATCTCAGCAGACCCTTCGCTGATAATGCCACGTGATCTTGCAATCTCACAATCACGAATCAAACTATCAACACTGACATCTTTATGTTTATCGAACCCTAGTCTTTGCAACCAAGATTCGCCCTTCCTACTGCCTTCTTCTGTCATTACTTTAATATTACCTCTAATGGATCAATACTGTACTAGGCTAATTGATAGTCATAGATTATACCGATCTTTTTAAAATTTCCACACCAAAGCTTTAGAAAAAGTATATTTTTCATTGCGCAAACTATCTTATATAATGCAATGTTGTAGGAGAATAACTCTCCCATTTTAAGCATTTCAAGCTACTCAAACATACAAGAGCGTAGAAAACTGGCTTCATCATCAGTGCTACCTCTTCACTTCTATAGTTGGTTCTATCTAGCCTTATGAAAGAAAAAAAGAAACATCTCACCATCGGTGAACGAGTGAATCGCGCAATCGCATACCTTATGCGACTCGTGATCTCAATCATTGTCATTGTTGCCTTACTCTGTCTTCCTATCTTTGGCTATTTCCTTATTAAGGCTGACAATGAGGTCACGCCTGAATTTAAAAATAGACAGTGGGCGCTTCCTGCTCGCGTATATGCAAGACCATTAGAGCTCTTTTCTGGGCAACATCTTAAACCTAAAGATATGGTTCAAGAGCTTGACTGGATTCTTTATCGTCCGGCAAAGTCCCTCTCTCAGCCAGGGACATATCACTACGATGAAGCTAACCAAACGATTAGTGTTCACACCCGAGCCTTCACCTATAGTGATGGTAAAGAGCTTTCGCAAAACCTGAAGGTTTCTTTCAAAAACAATGTTATTACGAGCATTAAAGATCGTAAGACAGAGGAAGATATCTCGCTCACTAGAATCGAGCCGCTACTCATCGCATCAATCTATCCAACTCATAACGAAGACCGCATCCTCCTAAAGCGTGAAGAGATTCCGCCGATGCTTATTGATACATTGCTCGCAATGGAAGACCGAGCCTATTATCAACATTTTGGGATCAATCCAAAAGGGATCATGCGCGCCGTTATCACAAACTTCAAAGCCGGCCGTAATGTTCAGGGGGGATCAACACTGACGCAGCAGTTGATTAAAAACTACTTCTTAACCAGTGAAAAAACCTTAGAACGTAAAATCCAAGAGATGTTTTATGCAATTGTCTTGGATTGGCGCTTTGATAAAGATGAGATTCTAGAAGCGTATATTAATGAGATCTATCTCTCGCAAGATGGAGATCGTGCGATTCACGGATTCGGCTTAGCCAGTGAGTTCTTCTTCGGAAAACCTGTCAACGAGCTCTCCATTGGAGAGATTGCAACCTTAGTTGCTGTCATCCCAAGCCCAAGTAGTTACAATCCCCGCAGACATCCTGAAGTTGCGATTAAACGCCGTAACCTCATTATTGATGTGCTTGTGGAACAAAATCTTCTCGGCGCTGAAGATGCGGTGATTGTTAAAGCAGAACCGCTTCGTATCTTAGAAAACCCACCCCCTGCAAACACAAAATTCCCGGCATTTATTGAGCTTGTCTACAAACAACTAAAAGCCCAATATAGCCCAGAACAACTTAATTCTGGCGGACTGCGAATCTTTACAACCCTCGATCCAATAGCCCAAGATTATGCCGAAAAATCGGTCATGAGCACTTTAACGCGTATCGAAAAAGACCGTGGTCTTTCTGAAAACATCCTACAAGGTGCTATCGTCATTGCGAAAAACAATACGGGGGAAATCTCTGCAATTGTTGGCGACCGTAAAGTCCGTCAAGCAGGATTCAACCGAGCACTCAATACCAATCGCCCGATTGGATCTCTCGTAAAACCTTTCGTCTACCTTAGAGCTCTTGAAGAACCAAGCCGTTACTCATTAGCAACTCCGCTTGATGACTCAACACCCGTCAGCCTGCCAACAGGTGGTAAACGCTGGGAGCCAAACAACTACGATAGACGTTTACATGGATGGATTCCGCTCATCACTGCCCTTGCAAAATCTTATAACCTCCCCGTGATTCGTGTGGGTATGGATTTAGGTCTCGAAAATGTGATTGATACCCTCTATCGCCTTGGTGTTGACCCTGTAAAATATAACTTACCTGCCGTCCCAGCATCATTGCTTGGATCTGTCGACCTTCCACCAATTGAAGTTGCACAAATCTACTCCACCATTGCAAACTCAGGCTACTACACGCCATTGCGCGCCATTCGTGAGGTCACTGACAGCCAGAGTAATCTCCTAGATCAGGCAGAAGTTGATCCGATTCAATCGGTAGATCCTGGTCCAAACTACCTTATTACACAAGCCATGATTGATGTTGTAAATCAAGGGACTGCAGGATCTGTTCGCCACAGCGTGGGCAATCTTCGCATGGCAGCAAAAACAGGTACTACCAACGACTATAGGGATAGCTGGTTTGCAGGATTTACCGGCAACTATACAGCAGTAACGTGGGTTGGCAGAGATGATAACAAGCCTATCCACCGTCTCACCGGTACCGCGGGAGCGCTTCCTATCTGGGCGAATGCCATGAAGAATCTCTATTTAGAAGGAATTTCTCAAGAGAAACCTTCAGATATTGTTGATGTCGCAGTTGACCTTTCGACAGGCCTTCTCCCACCAACGCATGCTTGTCCTGACACAAAAGTTAGGACGCTTCCCTTTATTAAAGGATATCAACCTACTTATGTTAGCGAGTGTTATTACTTGCCGGCAACACCCGAATCAGGGGGCTTTATTTTCGACTAAAACGAAAATAACTCCTACTGTATTACTCGGTTAATCTATGATAAATTAGTGCAACTACATATGCATAAATAATCATGCAACAGAATTTGTTTAAGGATATTTTCGTGAAAAGAAATACCATTTTTTTATTAAGTCTATTAGTTTTAACGGCCTGTGCCACAACTGCTCCTGAAGGGGCTCGTGTGCGTCCAATTCAAGGTCAACCATATCAGCCAGCATTTTCAACAAACGATGGCTCTACTAAGGCATATGCGTTACAAGATGCACCTGTCCAAGCACCTCAAAGTAATGAGGTCGGTTTTTTAGGGTCACAAACCCCGCAAAATAGTAGTGGATCACCTGTTTTTCCTGCGCCTACGGCAAATTGGCCTGAAGTAAATACACCTAATACCCCACAGGTACCACAAACAGCTCCGCGTGTCTCGATCCCTCAACAGGGTCAGCAAACGGCTGTTGTAGCACCTTCGGTTTCAGCACCCTCAGTACCAGCAGTACAAGCACCACCTGCGAATTCAGGCGGAAATGCTGTAAAGGTTCTCCTTGATGATGCACGCAAAGCCGTACAAGAAAATCGCCTAGATAAAGCAGCAAGCTCTTTAGAGAGAGCGGTACGCTTAGAACCTAGAAACGCGAGTATCTGGTACGATTTAGCACAAATTCGTCTCCATCAAAAGAACTATGCAGCAGCGGAGCAAATGGCCAATAAATCTATTAGCTTTACGAAAAACGAAGATCTCATTAAGCGAAATCGTCAAATTATCGCCGCAGCACAAAGCGCACGATCAGCTGGCAACTAGATCGCGAATGATAATTTAATAGTTCAATTAAAAACGTAAGCTTGATCTAGCCCACTGGACTTCTGTCTCTTGGGCTACATCTGCATTTGTAAATAATAAATAATAATTTTTGAGCAATAGAGATCTTTTCATAAAAGCGACTACCCCTTCGTAGCCTTCTATAAGACTCTATTTCTCTACTGGAGAAACAATGAAGCGGATGCTAATTAATGCAACTCAGCAAGAAGAGATGCGAGTTGCGCTTGTCGACGGACAACATTTATTTGATTTAGACATTGAAAATGTCGCAACAAAACAGAAAAAAGCGAATATTTATAAAGGTAAAATCACCCGTATCGAACCCTCTTTAGAAGCTTGCTTCGTAGATTATGGTTCAGAACGCCATGGCTTCTTACCTTTTAAAGAGATTTCACGCGACTACTTTAAAAATGCTAGCGACCACTCAATGGCAATCAAAGACCAATTAGAAGAAGGTCTTGAAATCATCATTCAAGTTGAACGTGAAGAGCGTGGTAACAAAGGCGCAGCCCTTACAACCTTTATCTCTCTCGCAGGTCGCTACCTCGTATTAATGCCTAATAACCCAAGAGCAGGCGGTGTTTCACGCCGTATCTCTGGTAAAAATCGTGCAGAAATCCGTGATGCAATGGCAGCACTTGTTGTTCCTAATGAAATGGGACTCATTGTTCGTACCGCAGGAATGGGGAGAACCGCTGAAGAATTACAGTGGGATCTTGATTACCTCATTATGCTCTGGGAAGCGATTGTCGATGCCGGCAAACGCCCTGCCCCACTACTGATTTTCCAAGAGAGCAATATCATCATTCGCGCACTTCGTGATTACTACCGTAGTGATATCGGCGAAATCTTAATCGATGATGAAGAAGTCTTTAAAGAGGCAGAAGTCTTCATCAACAACATCATGCCGCAAATTGGCGACAAGATTAAGCTCTATAACGATCAAATCCCACTCTTTACTCGCTTCCAAGTTGAATCTCAGATTCAAACAGCGTACGAGCGTAACGTTCGCCTCCCATCAGGTGGCGCACTCGTATTTGACCATACAGAAGCGCTTGTTTCGATCGACATCAACTCAGGTCGTTCAACAAAAGGTGCAGATATCGAAGATACTGCCCTCAATACAAACCTGGAAGCCGCAGAAGAGATTGCAAGACAACTCAAACTCCGTGACCTCGGTGGTTTGATTGTGATTGACTTCATCGACATGCTTGATAGCAAAAACCAACGTAAAGTAGAGAATGCGCTCCATGAAGCTCTCTCTTCAGACCGTGCTCGTATCCAAGTCGGTCAAATTTCACGCTTTGGTCTTTTAGAGATGTCACGCCAACGTCTTCGCCCATCGCTTGATGAGACTTCACATATTGTCTGCCCACGCTGTGAAGGACAAGGTACAATTCGCGACACTAAATCTCTTGCGCTTGGCATCTTACGCCTTATGGAAGAAGAGAGCTTGAAAGAGCGTACTTCTGAACTTGTTATTCAAGTTCCGGTGAATGTCGCTGTGTATCTCCTTAACGAGAAACGTGCAGACGTTGAAGCAGTAGAAGCTCGCCTGAAAGTTCGCGTTATTATTATTCCTGATGCAAACTTTGAAACACCACACTTCAAAATTACTCGTTACCGCGTCAGTGATGAAGAGACAGGTTTAGATAGCGAAACTCACATCATCAAAGAAGAATTAACGATTGATGATATTCGCAATCAAGCGATTATTCAGAATAAAAAATTGATGGAAAAACCTGCAGTTTCAGGTATTTCACCAATTGCTCCGCCACCAAAGACAGCGGAAAAAACTGAAGAGCCAGCAGCTGCAACAGCGAAAGCTACCGCTCAATCACCCAATGTACTCACATCTATCATCACCTTTATTAAAGGTCTCTTTAATGGCTCTGCTGAAGAGAAGACGCCTGCGGATAAAAACAAGCGTGATGCAGCCCGTGACAACAATAAAAATCAACGCCCTAAAAACAACAATAATCAACGTCAGCGCAATGGCAATAACAGCCAACGCCAACGTAATCAACGCCATAACCATCCAAGCCGAAATACGGTAGAGACGGTTGAGCGTGCGATCGATACAAATGCAGAGTTCAACCAAGCAGCTGCACAGGAAGAACAGAATAACCAACGCAACAATAATCGTCGCAATAACCAAAATCAGGATCGTGATAAAAATCGCGAAGAGCGCAACAATAACCAAAATCAACGCCGCAACAATCCAAGAAACAACGAGCAAGGCGATGATCAAGAGAAACGTGGTAGAGAGCAACAAGCGAAAGAGACACAAAACCGCAATACTCAAAACCAAGAATCTCAGGGTAAAAATGCCCCTAAAGAGCGCGATAATCAGCAAAATCGACATCGCGATCGTGATAATCAAACTGAAAGTCGTGACAATAAAGAGCGTCGCGAACACCCTAGAAACAATGCGCAAAAGCATGCGGAAGTAGCGCCAGAAACGAGCACTCAAACCCCTGAAGCGGATAGCAATAAACCTGCAACAGAAGAGAGAGCTCCACGTGGTCGCAACCGCCGAAACACCCCGAATACCGCTAAAGCAGAGACGCCTGTTAAAACAAATGACAAAGGCGAAACTATTATTGAGGTAAAAGTTGGTGAAAAAACGCAAGAACGTGTTGTTCGCAAAGGTCGCCCACGTATTGCAAAAAGTGAGCAACCCGCAAATAATGACAAAGCAGTCATGCAAGGTGCTGCAGCAAACCATGTTGCTCAAGATGCAAAAAACAACGCTGAAGCACAGGTTCAAGCTGACGTGAAGACAACACCTGAAGCAAAAGCAGAAGTGCAAGCACCTGCCGTAAAAGCACCTACTGAAAAAGCAGACAACAAGGTCATTGAAACACCTGTTGACGCTAAAACAGCAAAGGCTCCATCAGAAAAAGTCACTGAAGTAAAAACGGCGGCTGTGACCGTCGAGCCTACGACACCTGAGAAGGAAGCTGTAACGACTGAAATAGAGAAACCACGTGCAGTCGCACCGACTATTTCACCAGATGCCTCTGAAACAGATGCACGTATTCCTGCAGGGATTATTGTGAGTGAGCCAACAGCTGAAAGCAGCATGCCGGTCGAAAAACCAGAGACTATAAAAGAAACGCCTATTGTATCTGAGGTAAAACCAGAACCAGTACAAGTTTCAGCAGTCGCCGAAATGCCGGAAGAAGTTGCACCAGTAGCGACAAATGCTCCTGAAGCAACAACGCCAGCTCCGAAAGTCACAGCAGAAAAAGTTGAAGTTGTCATTGAAGAGAAGACACAAGTATTGACAGATACTACAGTGAAAGCAGTGGAAGAATCCACTGAGAAAAGCCTCTAAGATTCAATAATGACTGACCAAAAACCCCATTTTTATGGGGTTTTTGACTATCTAGAATTCGATTAAGAATATCTATAAGAGCCTTTCGATAATTCAATAAGCCTTTTCATTGAATTCTATGTTCAAAGCCCCTATTATAGATTGTGTCAAGAGAACGAGAGCAATCTCGAACTTAAACAATTTCCGAATCACTTTGTAAACTAAGGAGTTTTCAATGACTTTTGAAACAGACTTTACTTATCGTATCCCTAAAACTGTTGGCGATACTTTAGATGCATTTGAAGTTGTTGCAGCAAAACCAGGTTTTAACAATCCTGAAGAAAATGGTGTTTCAGCTTTCGAAACAATCACTGAGAAATCTTTTGAAGGTAAATGGAAAGTAATTTACTTCTACCCAAAAGACTTCACATTTGTTTGCCCAACTGAAATCGTTGAGTTTGACAAAATTGCACAAGAATTCGAAGATCGTGATGCTGTTCTTATGGGCGGTTCTTCAGATAACGAATTCTGTAAATTAGCTTGGAGACGTGACCATCCAGATTTGGATAAATTAGGCCACTACTCTTTCGGTGACCCAGCGGGCGATTTAATCGATATGCTTGGTGTACGTGATATCAACTCTGGTGTTTGCTTACGTGCAACTTTCATCGTTGACCCACACAACGTAATCCAACACGTATCTGTTAACCCAGACAGCGTTGGTCGTAACGTTCCTGAAGTTTTACGTATCCTTGATGCGCTTCAAACTGACGAGCTTTGCCCATGTAACCGTCCAGTAGGCGGAGACACTCTCTAATTCATCAATCGATGAAATATTGAGAAGCATTTGCTAAATTCAAAAGCCCTTTGAGCTAAACTCGAAGGGCTTTTTTATTCTGCATTCATTAAATAATTCCAAATCCTAAAAACATAATGATCAAATCTAGCACCGATCAAATGACTATTCCTCTTCTACATCCAGTGGCTTTTTAACCATTTTTCGCGCTTTAGGAACCTCTCTTTTCGCACGGGGATGCGCCGCATCAAAGACTTTGGCAAGATGATTAAAATTAAGATGCGTATAGACTTGAGTGGTAGCAATATCAGCATGTCCCAAGAGCTCTTGCACTAAACGGATATCCTGACTAGATTCAAGCACATGTGTTGCCATTGAATGTCGAAGTAAATGCGGATGCAGGTTAATATTAACACCGCTTTTCTGTGCATAGAGTTTAACGCGACGACTAATTTGCCGATCTGTAATTCTACTGCCTTTTCGGGTGATAAAGAGCGCTTCAAAAGAAGCACTGATACTTTCGCACCCCAACCATTCACCTCGCACTAAAAGCCATTTTTGGAGCGCTTGGAGCGCCTTATCTCCCACCGGTACTAAACGATCCTTCCCGCCTTTACCATCCACAACTTTTACCATTTTTTCTGCAAAGTTGAGATCTATTTGATCTAAGCCGGTAATCTCTGCCAATCGAAGCCCACTTGAATAGAGCAACTCTAAAATCGCCAAATCTCGAACTTCAAAATCATCTTCTGGCGAGCGATCTAAAATTTGATTCAAGAGATCCGCTTCAACCACTTTGGGCAAGCGTTGCTTTTTCTTAGGAGGGGATACTAAGCGTGCCACGTTATAAGCAATAACACCCCGCTCTTCAAGAAAGTGAAAAAAGATACGGATAGATGCCAACTGCGTTTCAATACTAGTATTACTCAACTTACGCTTGCCCCCTTCAATCGGTTGCTTCGCTCGGCTGATCATATAACTTCTTAAAATACGGTCATCACACGCTTGCCATGATGTAATCCCTTGAGCCTTTAAAAACTGAATCAGCTGCATCAAAGCATTATGCTTCACTCGAAGACTATGCGCTCGATGCATTAAAGAATAATCTTCCAGAAACAGATTCGCCTCTGAAACCAGAGGCGAATGTTCATTTATAACGGTATATTTCAAATTACTGAAGACCTAAAGTATGTCGTAAATGCTCTAATGAGAATAATTCATCAAACTTATCCGCTTCCATAAGGCCGCGTTCAAGAATTACATCACGCACACTTTTTCCTGTTTTAGCACAAATTCGACCCACAATATCGCCCTCACCATGCCCAATAATCGGGTTAAGGTAAGTGATGATCCCAATCGAATTAAGAATGTAGTTCAAGCAGTAAGATTCATTCGCCGTAATCCCCTCAATACAACGATCTTGTAATGAAGTACAAGCATTCGTTAAGAGCATCATCGATTCAAATGTTGATTGCGCAACCACTGGTTCCATTGCATTTAATTGCAACTGCCCTGCTTCTGCAGCCGTTAATACAGTTGTATCGTTACCGAATACTTTAAAGCATGCATTATTTACAGCTTCTGGTAATACGGGGTTAATTTTTGCTGGCATGATCGAACTTCCTGCTTGTAATTCCGGAAGGTTAATCTCTTTTAAGCCTGCACGAGGACCTGATGAAAGAAGACGAAGGTCATTCGACATCTTCGAAAGCTTCACTGCCAGGCCTTTTAATGCTGAGTGGAAATAAACAAAGTCACTTAAGTCAGATGTCGCGGCAATGAGATCTTCAGAAGGCTCAAAGGCAAATCCTGTAATTTCAGAAAGATACTTTGCAGCAAGATCAGCATATCCTTGCGGAGTATTGATTCCTGTACCAATTGCGGTACCACCTAAGTTAATTGAGAGAAGCGTTGTACGCGCCATCTTCAAATACTTAATACCGGCTTTGATTTGGAACGCAAAAGCGCCAAACTCCATACCTAGCGTCATTGGTACTGCGTCCTGTAACTGGGTTCTACCCATTTTCAACACATCAGTAAACTCTTTCTCTTTTGCCCTCAACCCTTGATACAGATAATCAGCTGCTGCTATCAATGATTCAGAAACCTGATAAAACGCCACTCGCATCCCTGTAGGATACGCATCATTCGTTGATTGAGATTCGTTGACATGATCATTGGGGTTAATAATATCGTAACGCCCTTTCTCATATCCTAAAATCTCCAGCGCAAGGTTGGCAATCACCTCATTCACGTTCATGTTAAGTGAAGTTCCTGCTCCGCCCTGAAATGCGTCAATTGGGAAATGGATATAGTAAGTATCATCCTTCAATAAGAGATCACATGCTGCTACGATTGCGTTCCCTACTTCTGGCTTGATAGCCCCCAAGTCCATATTCGCTTTTGCTGCGGCCTTTTTAACGGCTGCTAAACCATAAATAAACTGTGGATTATCTCGGTTCTTTTGGGTTGAAATGGTGAAGTTATTGATTGCTCTTTGGGTGTGGATGCCATAGTAAGCATCATTTGGCACTTGTAATTCCCCTAACAAATCAACTTCTGACCGGTAACCCATTTTCTTCATCTCCACTATTACGAATTAAAATATTTTTCCCTGTTTTACGTCTCTTAAACGCTTCTTATCCCGACTTGTGACGGTTTCAGAGTGAGGCTGAGGGGATAATCGCCGTAGTTCACCTTCGTGTTCTCGTCTTTTTATACTCTCTTGTGTTTCATGGTACATGGTCGTCGCAACAGATGCAGGACCTCTCTGTTCAATGAGCAGGCGCACTTCAACCTCGTAGATTAGCTGTAACTTTCGAATCGTTACTAAATCACCTACCACAAGATTTCTCGCAGGCTTTGCTACAACACCATTTACTTTCACTCGCCCTTTATCAATCTCATCTGTCGCAAGACGACGAGTTTTATAAAATCGGGCGGCCCATAACCACTTATCTAGACGCATAAGCACTCTTCACTCTATTTTGTTATATTAGATCGAAAAAAAAATTGCAAGTTTTAACACAAAAAAAAGCCGTACGAATACGGCTATTTTTTACAAACAATCTGTTTTACACCCAAAGAGAGCAATTTCCACTACTTACGACTCAACATCATCTTCTGATAAGACAATATTGAGTTCAAGAACATCGCAATCACCCTCTCGATCCATCGAAATATTAATTTGCTCAGACTCTACAGGTAAATAGCGTCTCACAACTTCCAAAATATCTCGTTGAAGGTCCTTCATAAAATCAGGATTACCTTCCATGTTTTTGACACGCTCATGGGCAACAATGATCTGCAAACGCTCTTTAGCAATTGAGGCCGTATTTGATTTACGGCGATTACCAAATATAAGCTTGAACATACCTCTAACCTCCAAAAATACGCCCAAAGAATCCTTTCTTAGGCGCTTCAATAAAGCGATGAGGAAGATCTTTACCGAGGAAACGATCAACGATATCGTTAAACGCTTGTCCTGCATCTGACTCTTCATTCATGATGACAGGCTCCCCTGAGTTCGAGCATTGTAAAACTGCTTGAGACTCTGGTACAACGCCTAACAGCGGAATACCAAGGATATCTAAAATATCGGTAACAGATAACATGTCCCCATTTTCTGCACGGGTTGGGTTATAGCGGTTAATCACAAGATGCTGATTAACTTCTTTACCTTCCTCAGCTCGCTTGGTTTTACTTGCTAAAATCCCTAAAATTCTATCTGAATCTCGAACTGATGAAACTTCTGGGTTTGTCGTGACAATGGCCTCATCTGCAAAATACATTGCAAGCTGCGCGCCTTTCTCAATACCCGCCGGTGAATCACAAATAATAAACTCAAAGTCTAATGCTTTAAGTTCATTCATGACTTTTTCTACGCCTTCTTTTGTCAGCGCATCTTTATCACGAGTTTGTGAAGCAGGAAGGATATAGAGGTTTTCAAGACGACGATCCTTGATGAGTGTTTGTGCTAGTGTTGCTTCATCATTCACAACATTCACAAAATCATAAACAACACGGCGCTCACAACCCATAATAAGATCTAGGTTACGAAGACCTACATCAAAGTCAATAACGGCTGTTTTATGCCCATTTTTTGCAAGTCCTGCTGCAATACTTGCACTAGTTGTTGTTTTACCTACGCCACCTTTACCAGATGTTACAACTACGATTTTTGCCACTCGTCGCCCCCAAATTTTTCAATCTCATCGATTTTTTATTCAATCAATTTGTTATAAAACTTAAATTCTATTGTCTCTTTATTGTACTTACGACTCTAGATTTAAAATAATCTATAAAGTCGATACAATATTAATAAATAGAACGCTGTTTTAATCATATGTTTTATCATATCAGTATCGGTACCAATCTCAATATTATACTGCTATTAAGTCTTACATTGAGGCTAATATTAACTGATATTAAACGTGGTGTTAATACTCATTAAACACACTATTTCTGTAGAAATCGTCTATTTAATCAGTGGGTCTATTTTCAACTCACCTGCGTCTAGATAGATTTGCACCATTTTCCCGCGAAGCTCCGCAGGAATATCTTCTTGCATCTTGTAGAATCCTGCAATTGAAACGAGTTCCGCTTCTAAAGATTGGCAAAATATTCTTACAGATTGATTCCCATGAATCCCTGCAAGCGCTCTTCCTCTGAGGGCACCGTAAACATGAATATTACCATCAACAAGTAGCTCTGAGCCCTCGTTAACAGAATTCACAACTACTAAATCCCCTTGTGGTACTGAAAGCTGTTGCCCCGATCTTACTTGCTGTACATGCATCGTTGATTCAATCGGTACATTAATAATCTCAGGCTCTACAATTTTTGGCGCTTCCACAACAGGTGCTTGAGCAGCCTCAACAACAGGTGTTGTATCTTGAGTCTTTTTAGCCTTAGATCCTGAGCCAACGAGTAATGCCCAACCTGCTTTTACCGCTTTATCTCTTAAATCGACATTGACGTTTCTTAAACCCACAGGAATAAGATCACGCGACATTAAAAGATTCTTAAGCCAACTTAGGTCAAGATTATTACCCACAGGAATTGCCGATAAATCTACGACTATTGGGACACCTTTAAACATTTGAGGAGATCGATCTACTTGCGCAGAAAGCTCATCCTCAAGTGCCTTTAAGTCTATCCCATTAAGATAGAGAACCATCAATGTCGATAGTTCTCCCTTAATTTGAAAGGTTTTATTATGTGACATAGTTACTTTAAATCGCTAATACGTTATTAGTGATCGTGACCATCTGCATGCACATGACCATGTGTAAGCTCTTGCTCAGTTGCATCACGTAAAGAAACAACCTCAACTTCAAAGTTAAGATTTTGACCCGCTAATGGATGATTTCCATCTAATTTGATCTTTTCATCAGATACTTCAAGTACTCTGAATGGTTGCATTTGACCATCAGGCGTTGTGCCTGTTACTTGCCAACCCACTTGTACTTCTTCATCTTCTGGGAATGCACTACGTGGTACTTCAATGATGAAGTCTTCGTTTGCTTCGCCATAACCTTCAGCAGGAGATACGCTAAATGCAACTGATTGACCTTCTGTTGCGCCTTCAAGCGCTTTTTCAAAGCCAGGAATCATCATGCCATGACCTTGAATAAATTCGAGTGCTTCTTGACCTTTATTTGAGTCAAGAACATTTCCTTGGTCATCTGTTAATGTGTAAATGACGCCAACTACTTTATCTTTTGCTACAGGCATTGAATGTTCCCTTTATCAATTTTACGAGTATAATTATGGCTTATCACTATACATTAATCCGCGCACTAGATAAATGATTAAATCCTCATATTTTGAGCGCGCTCATCACTTTCATTTTTTCACAGATAGAATTATTACTAATATGAATGCACAACAACAAAAAGAAGCCGTTGCAAAAGCAGCGTTAGCATATATCCCTGAAGATAAGATCTTAGGACTCGGTACCGGTTCTACCGTAGATTGCTTAATTGCCCTTCTCCCAACGCTTCCCTTTAAAATAAAAGGCGTGGCGTCAAGTTCTGAACGCACCTCGAAACAGGTAGAAGCGCTCGGCATTCCTATCGTCGATCTTGCGGACATTACCACAATTGATACCTATATCGATGGCGCGGATGAAATCAATCATCATCTCGCAATGGTAAAAGGCGGTGGCGGAGCGCTGACTCGTGAAAAAATTGTCGCAGCACATGCTTCACAATTTGTTTGTATCGCCGATGAGTCAAAACTTGTCGAAACGCTTGGTGCATTCCCACTTCCCATTGAAGTGATTCCTATGGCTGCACATTTTGTCATTCGTAAAATGGAGCAAATGGGGGCAACTGCACAAATTCGTGAAGGCTTCATTACAGATAATCACAATTTAATCGTGGATGTAAAAGATCTCAAAATCACAAGCCCTATTCAGCTCGAAGCATCTATTAACCAGATTACTGGCGTTGTCACCAATGGCCTCTTTGCCGCAAGGGGTGCCGATGTACTTCTTATGGCAGATAAGGACCTTAATATCCGTACGCTCACCAAAAAATAATACTATTTAGTAATACGCCGTAAATCATAAAAAGGGGTTCTTGATGACTTTATCCGAGATATTTAAGCGGTTTCTACAACTCTTTATATTGGGAGTACTTGCTTATTTTGCTTGGATTATTTATCGCGATAGCCGCGAAACACCTATTATCGAATCATCAGAGCCCCAATTGATTCTCTCCGACTATCAAGTCATGCGCTATAACAATAGCGGCGAACTCGAATTTTCTCTTGTCGGGGAGAAATTAATTCATTACGGGGTTGATAAAGGGAGTGATTTAACCACCCCTCTGATCACCCATTACCTCAAGAATGATCAAGGTACTTTAGAGACCGATTGGGAAGCAAAAAGCCAATGGGCGACCATTTCTCAAGATCAAAACCTTGTGACGCTGAAGGAGCAAGTTGTGCTCTATAAACCCAACACTCATACGCCTCAAGATTCCCTCACATTAAATACAGAATTACTCTATATTTACGATCAAGGCGAAAGAATCTCAACAGACCAGTTCGTCAAGATATCTTCGCCGGCCAGAATTCTTACTGGTACAGGTCTTGAGGGATATCCGGACAAAGAGCAATTCACAATTCTTAAAGATGTTCATACCTCTTTTATGATTAATCAGGATACTGCTAATGAATAACACGCTTCGCTTATGGCACAAAGTGATACGCCGCATAACGGGCATCACACTACTATTATTAACGATTCCTCATATCGCATTTGCGGTCCCCGAAGACCGAAAATTACCACTAGATATTAATGCAGATTGGTCTGAGTTTAGCGGGGGCACACCAACAGGAATTTATCGAGGCAATGTCATTCTTACACAAGGGAATCTCTCTATTCATGCGGATGAGGCGATTTTCCAACTAAAAGATGGAGAGCTAGAATATATTATCGCAACAGGTACACCCGTTAAGATAAAAGACCTGCCTCAAGCGAATGAGGCATGGATTACAGGAGAAGGCGGAAAGCTCAGCTACTTCCCCAAGCGCAACGTATTAGAGCTCGAAACGAATGCTCGAATTGAGCAAAACAAAGACATTGTCACGGCTAACAAGATTACCTATAACCTTGATTCTCGAACAATCAATGCCGAGCGAAGCCCTAAAGACCGCGTTCATTTCACGATTCAAATGGAGGAGCGAGACTAATCTCATCCTACAAAAAATAGAGATCTGGTCCAAACACTATGCGCTTAACTACCCAAAATCTTATCAAACGTTTTAAGAATCGTACTGTTGTTAATGGTGCGTCGTTTCATATCAACCAAGGCGAAGTCGTCGGACTTCTAGGCCCTAATGGTGCGGGAAAAACGACCAGTTTTTATATGACTGTAGGTCTTGTCACGCCTGATGAAGGCGAGGTCTATCTCGACAACCAAGATATCACTCAAAGCCCCATGCACGTGCGTGCTCAATTAGGCATCGGTTATCTCCCGCAAGAAGCCTCAATCTTTCGAAAAATGACGAGTCGCGACAATATACTAGCCATCTGCCAGACTCGTACAGATCTTGATAAAGCAGGACAAATCGAACTAACAGATCAACTCCTGGAAGATTTCAAAATCACCCATATTGCCGGATCTCTCGGGATATCATTATCGGGGGGTGAAAGACGTCGTGTTGAAATTGCAAGAAGCCTTGCATTAAACCCCAAATTCCTACTACTTGATGAACCCTTTGCCGGTGTTGACCCGCTCTCTGTCGCAGACATTCAATCAATCATTGTTCAACTTTCTGAACGTAATATCGGGATTTTAATTACGGATCATAATATTCGCGAAACGCTCTCCATTTGTGAGCGTTCTTATATCTTAAGTGCCGGGACAGTCATTGCTGAAGGCGATACTGATCTCCTCTTAAACCATGAAGATGTTCGTCGTGTATATTTAGGGGAGAACTTCTCGCTCTAACTACCGTGCGTCGACTGAATTCAAGACCCCTCATCTCCAATAGCAATAGCGCCCCCATAAGGTGCTCACTGATTTTTTAAAAGGCTTATTTATGACTCCGACCTTCTTTTTTTATGATCTTGAGACTTTTGGTCTAAGCCCGAAAGAAGATCGCATTGCACAATTTGCTGGGATTCGAACAGACGCAGACTTTAACATTATCGGTGAGCCGATCAATATTTATTGCAAACCACCCGAGGATTATATTCCTGACCCAGAATCGATCCTTATTACCGGTATTACCCCCCAAGAAGCCGATGAGAAAGGCGTATCTGAAGCTGAGTTTGCCAAACGAATTCATCAAGAATTTGCTGTGCCAGATACTTGTATTCTTGGATATAACAGCATTCGTTTTGATGACGAGATGATTCGCTATCTCTTTTACCGCAACTTTATCGATCCTTATGCTTATAGTTGGCAAAATGGCAATTCACGATGGGATCTCTTAGATGTAGTAAGAGCAACCTACGCCTTTCGCCCTGAAGGAATCAATTGGCCTACGGATGAAAATGGCGTGCAAAGCTTCAAGCTCGAAAACCTCTCAAAAGCGAATAACCTAGCACATGACAAAGCCCATGATGCCCTAAGTGATGTCTATGCTACTATCGGCATGGCGCAACTGATTAAAGAGAAGCAGCCTCGTTTATTCGACTATTACTACAATCATCGTAGAGCCAGAGACCTCAATAATTTAGTCGATCTTAGGCAGTTAACCCCCCTACTCCATGTCTCTGGCATGTTTGGGCAAGCCCGAAACAACCTCTCAATGATTATGCCGATTCTCTTTAATCCCCATAATAAAAATGAGCTTATCACCATTGATCTTATGGGAGATATCTCCAGCATTCTCACCTTAGATGCGCCAACAATTCGCGAGAAAATGTACACCAAAGCAGCAGATCTTCCTGAAGGGGAAGCAAGAATTCCAATTAAAGGCATCCATCTTAATAAATGTCCAATATTAGCAACGATTGCATTGTTAAAAACCATGCCAGCACAAATGCTAGATGATAAAAAATGTCTGGAAAATTACCAAGCACTCATGAACGCTAAAGAGCTCATTCAATCAAAATTGTTCGAAATCTACCAAACGCCACCAAGCTTTGATAATGATAGCCATAGTGCCCCAGTTGAATCGCAGTTATATCATGGATTTTTTGAACGAAGCGACCGTAAACAGATGGATCTAATCCCTGAAATGAGCGGTGCGGAATTACTCAATTACGATTTTGAATTCCATGATCCAAGAGCCACATCCCTCCTCTTTATCTATCGTGCTCGCAACTTTTTCGAGTCTCTTTTTGAAGATGAAAAAGAAGATTGGAAACGTTATACCCTTATGAAACGAGAGTATTTCAAAAAGAGTTATCAACCTAAATTTGAAGCCTTACTCCTTGAAGCGCATCAGGCTAAAGCAGACGAAAAGATTCAATGCTTAGAATCTATCGCACATTTTTATCAATAATGAACACTATGAATACTCTTAAGCTCCGTATTGCCTCATGTAACCTCCAAAACCTTAACGAGCTCTCACCTGAGTATAAGATTGAGCACTTCGTAAGGGCCTTACAAGACCCTTTACTGTTGCCAGATATCATCGCGCTCCAAGAGATTGGCGCATCAAACAGTACCGATGAGTCAGTCGCCGTCGCAACTGTCGCACAAACATTAATAGACACCATTAAAGTACAGGCAAATGTACAGTATTACTATATTGATATGCCTCCCATAACAGGCTCTACTGGAGGTGCAGCTGACTTTAACATACGTCCCGCATTTCTTGTTAAAGCGAATATTAAGGTCAGTCATATTGAAGAAATCGGTGTAGAAGAACCTGCTTTTAAGGGAGATGAATCCTTAAACTTCAAAGCATCTCGCAAGCCCCTTGCGATGACAATCAACGTTGATGATCAACAGTTAATCTTCATTAACTGCCATCTCAAATCTCAAAATGCCCGTACAAACCAAGAGAAAAAGCTCACAAAGAAACAGCGTAATCGGCAGGCAGAAATTATTGCTGAATACTGCCAGTCACGCCATCTTGAACAACCTATTATTGTTTTAGGGGATTTTAATGATACGCCCAACAGCGATACGCTGAAGATATTACAAGGGGGTCATTATATTTCTGCTTGGGACGATTATACCGGCAGGCTCTATACTACAAAGCACCGAAACTGCCCTATTGTTTTAGATTATTTCCTTATCGACAAGCGCCTATCTCTTCTCAATCCCCAAGTTCATCACATTAATACTAATCTTAAATATTCTTATCGGTTCTCTGATCACGACCCTATTTCTGTCGAGATCGTGTGCCTCTAAACAATATATTAGGATTATCATGCGTATTTTGCCCTATCTATTCCCTCGCCTCTGCACAATCTGTAGTCGCTCTACGCTCAACGAAATCGATGAAAATCTCTGTAATGAATGTTACTTAGAACTAACCTTCCCTTTAAAAAAATGTATCTTTTGCGATACTTTCGGGCATTTTCTGTGTCATTTATGCAAAAAACAAATGCCATTACTGCAAGATATTCATATCTGCTTTCAGTATGAAACCGTTATTAAGCGACTTATTCAGCAACTAAAATTTTCATTAAAACCCTATATTGCGATATCTCTTAGCCGTATTATTTGGCGTCATAGTGCTGATTTTATTGCAAATATCCCTTTAAATACAGCGATCATCCCCATGCCTAGCGGTCGCTTACGAATAGCGAAAAGAGGCTTTAATCCTGTTGAACTGATAACCAGAAATCTCTCCCGTAGAAGTGATTTACGACACGTCCCTCACTATCTCGCTAAAAGTGCTTTTTCTATTCCCCAAATAGAGCTCTCTAGAAATGCACGTTTAGAAAATCTTCAGAGCAGTTTTTTCTTAAAAACCCTCCCTCACAAAAATTCCCCGCCCACCTCTATTTTACTTGTAGATGACGTTATAACAACAGGAAGATCTTTTCAAAAAGCGATAGAAACTTTGCATAATCCTCACACAAAACAACTATTTGGTCTGTTTATTGCACAATCTTAATTTGAAAAAAAACTGGGTCTGTGTAAAACTATCGTGGATGCGTTACTGTTATGTACGAGCGTTTTTATCACCATACACCTCTTGATCCTAATTTTAATACCTTTGGATCGCCGACATGAAATCTTGGTGTGCAAGCTGATTTAGTTCAGAAGCCTAAAGAGATTTACAAGGTATCCACTTGAACGTTTACGTTCAAGAGTCTTGGTGATTTGCAACCGACTACTACGGGGCGCATCCTTTTTTTTGCCTAAAAAAAGACAATGATGAATAAATATCCGCAGATATCTGATAAACAGACTATTTTCAGGATAAAATGACACCCAAAAATTCAGACAATAAAAAAAGCACTCACAAGGAGTGCTTTTTGTTTTAGTAACCTAATAAAAAATTAGTCTACTTTAACTTCTCTTACTGCACTGATTTTCACAT
This sequence comes from uncultured Ignatzschineria sp., assembly GCA_945639195.1. GTDB lineage: Bacteria > Pseudomonadota > Gammaproteobacteria > Cardiobacteriales > Wohlfahrtiimonadaceae > Ignatzschineria. The sequence continues at coordinate 126,083 of CALZEE010000006.1, forward strand.
CAACGCGACGGTTCTTAGAACGGCCTTCTGCTGTTGCGTTATCAAATGTATGGCTGATGCCTTCACCTGTTGCAGTGATAATCGATGGGTTTACACCTTTTTCGATTAAGTAGTTACGTACAGCGTCAGCACGACGAACTGAAAGTTTTTGGTTGTATTCTGCACTACCTACTGCGTCAGTGTGACCTACAAGAGCGATTGATTTAACATCGCCTGCATTTTTCACGAGTTCTGCAGCTACTTTGTTAAGTAACTCACGACCTTGTGGACGAAGCGTTGATTTGTCGAAATCAAAGAATGCGTCTGCTGAGAAAGTTAAGTCTTGGATTACAATTCCACATCCTGGAACGCCATCTTTAACTAACACACACTCATTTTGACGATCTCTTACGAAATCACCTTGTCTATCAACTAACGAATCTGTCGCTGCTACAGCTGTAGATGTCGCGAATAGACCTGCTAATGCAGCAATAATTAATTGCTTTTTCATATAAGTCTCCACTTAATTACTAATTAAAATAAATGTATTACAGACAGTTGTAACAAGTTACCTTCAAATAATACAAACTAACTGCTTAATCATATCTCATTTTTATTAGAATTGATACATATTTGCGTCAATATTCCAACATTGTGGGATTTTTAATACAAACCCCTTTTTAATAAATTTGTTATTTATTCAATAACTGATTAGATCGCATCTTTATCGACACGATATAATTTCGCATAATAACCTTCTTTTGCTAAAAGCGAGGTGTGATTCCCCACTTCAACAATTTTCCCCTGATTAAAGACAACAATTTTATCTGCATGCTCAATCGTAGAGAGACGATGCGCAATAATAATCGTTGTTTTATCTTGGCTCAATGTTTTAAGGGCTTTTTGAATTGCATATTCACTCTCATTATCAAGACTACTTGTTGCCTCATCAAAAATAAGGAGCGGTGCATCTTTTAATAAAGCACGTGCAATAGCGATACGCTGTCTTTGACCACCTGACAACTTCGCTCCATTCTCACCAATAATCGTATCATATTGATTTGGTAACGCCTCAATAAAGTCGCTTGCATTGGCATACCTTGCCGCTCGTTCAATATCCTCTCGCGTTGCATGCTCATTACCAAAACTAATATTCTTAGCAATCGTATCAGCGAACAGAATCACATGCTGTCCAACATAGGCAATTTGCGAGCGATAATCTTCTAATACCAGCTCATTAATATTACGACCATCTAATACAATCTCCCCTTCCGTAGGAAGATAGAAGCGTGAAAGTAAGTTCGCAAAGGTACTCTTCCCACTTCCAGAAGCACCCACAAGTGCCACTGTCTCTTTAGGGTTAATTTCAAGGTCTATCCCCTTCAAGGCGAAGTCTTCACTTCCCTCATAACAGAATTTGACACCTTTAAATTCGATTTTTCCATCAATATGCTTAAGACCCACTGTCCCAGCATCTTGCTCACTATCAGCATCTAAAATACTGAAGACACCTTCAGCACCTGCAGCCCCTCTTTGCAATGCTTCATTCGTATTCACTAATCGTTTAATAGGGGTTAGCATTCCGACCATCGCTGCTAACAAGGAAATGAAGCTACCAATGGTAATCTCATCACTCGATGCTTGACTTGATGCATACCAAATAACTATCGAAATAAATAATACTAAGAATATCTGAGAAATAGGGCTCGCTAATTGGCTCGCAACGAGACTCTTCATGCTGAGCTGTCTCAATTGCTTATTCACGGTTGCAAACTCACCATTCATCTCTTGATAAGCATCAAAGAGCTTTATCTCTTTCTGCCCTCTAATCCCCTCTTCTAAAATATGGTTGAATTCACCCATATGTCCTTGCATTCTTCTGGCAATGCCTCGTAATCTTTTAGACACATAACGCAAAACAACATAGAGTACAGGAGCCATCGTAAAGACCAGCAAGGTAATCTTCCAGTTATTAGAAAACATCACAACGATCAATCCAATGATCATCGCACTATCTTTAATAATAGAGACTAATGTCATGGAGCTAATCGCCATGAGCTGCGCAATATCGAATGTTAACTTCGACATAAAATAACCGGTTGAATGCTGATCAAATTTCGATTGCGGGAAGTGCAATATTTTGTCATACATCTGCAAGCGCAAAGAGACAATTACACGCTGCGAAATCCATTGCATCCCAAAGCTACCCGCAAAGGTTAATGCACTCATCGCAATAAATGCACCGATGACAAGCCAAGGCATCACGCGAATAAACTGCGTATTTTTTTCGACAAATCCTTCATCTAAAAGGGGCTTTAGCAACCAAAACAATCCCGCCTCAGCAAAACCGCCTAAAATCACACACACTAAGGCCGCAATCAAAATGAGCGGGTATTTGAAAGAGTAGGATAATATTCGCTTATATAACTTTAAACTCTCTTGCTTAATCACAATTGGTTCCTATTTAAAAGAGGAAAAGCACCTATACAGTAGCTGCATAGGTGCTAATATCAAAATGGATGCTACGAGAAATGATTAATAAACAATCTCTACACGACGGTTTTGTGCCCATGCACTATCATCGTATCCTGAAACTGCTGGCATCTCTTTACCATAGCTGCGAACTTTAATTTGATTCGCATTAGCACCTGATTGTAAGAGAAGATCACGCACGCTATTCGCTCTGCGCTCGCCTAAGCCCATGTTGTATTCATGAGATCCACGATCATCTGTATGCCCTTCCAACCAAACGCCACGACTCGTGTTACGTTTCAACTCTTCACCATGGGCACGTACAACATCGTAAGACTCCGTACGAAGTCGATCCGAATCAAAGTCAAAGTAAATAATACGATCAGCCGTACCACGTTTACCATAGTCAGCATCATAGTAAGTACTTGCAGGACCATTGCCATAACCCATGCCATTACCAAAACCATCAGCACCATTACCACCTGTGCCGTTTGCTCCACCTGTTGAACTACAAGCCGCAACGACAAAGCCAATGAGTGTCACTGCAACACCTTTCATCATTAATTTACGCATATCTATCCTCTTAAAAATCATTATTTAAAAACTGTATTACGTTGTTTTATCGTTGGTTAGGAGACCAGCTTGGTTTACGAACATCTGATCCTATACCATAGAATCTCTGCTCCACATTACCATCTGTTGAAATGATTTTCAGTCCACCTTTCCCATCTGAATAGAGGATCATATGACTATTTCCCGAGAAGCTCGGAGCTTCATCTTTACCACCATTCGTTAAGCGTTTCACATTCCCTGTTGTGAGATCCATGAGCGCAATACCAAAACCTTGCCCAGGATAACGTTGCATCATTGCTAAGTGTTTACCATCTGCAGAAATTGTTGCGTTTGCATTGTAGTTACCACCTGCTGATACGCGCGTTACAGACCCACCATTTTCTGGCATTTTATAAAGCTGCGGCGTACCTGCTCGATCTGAAGTGAAGTAAATCATTCCATCACGACCCCATGCCGGCTCCGTATCAATGCTAGGTGCGTTTGTTAAGCGTCTTAAATCACTACCATCAATATTTGCGGTATAAATTTCTGGATTACCATCTCTTGAGAGTGTGAACGCAAGTTTACGACCATCCGGTGACCATGTCGGTGCAGAGTTGATGCCGGGCTCACTAATCACAATGTGTCGATTACCACTGTAGAGATCTTGTACCATAATTTGGTTACGCTTTTTTTCAAATGATGCATAAGCAAGCTTACGACCATCTGGTGACCATGTTGGCGATAAAATCGGCTCATTGGATTCTAAGATCACTTGTGGATACGCACCATCGGCATCCGCAATCACTAAAGAGAAATGACGATTTGTTCTCGAAACATAGGCAACTTTCGAACTAAATGACCCAGGCACCCCAATAATTGCTTCATAGATAAAGTCAGCAATCTTATGTGCTACTGCGCGCTGCCCTTTCTCATCAGAAAGATATTGGAACTGACGCGTTGCACGAACAGTGCGACTGAACGTATCGCCGACATCAATTTGTAACATATTGCCTTTAGGCGTCATAATTACAATAAAGTTGATGCCTGCTGCGCGCCAAATACCACTATCTGCTTGTGCGACAGAATTGAGTTGCTCAGGTACTGATAATCCCACTTTTGGAATAAAACGTCCTGAACGCTGAAGATCATTCGTAACCACTTCTAAAAACTGCTGATTATTGGTTGCATGATCGACAATTGCAATCGGATAAGCCTCACTAGATGCTTTAACGATCTCTAGTTTGACCTGTGCATGTACCGGCATCAACGCAACTAATGAGAAAATCATTAGTAAGAATGATCGATGCAGATTTTTAATAATGTTGTTACTCATTCCTTCACCTCGGTTCATAAAGCTAGCTTATTCTTTTAAGGCCCAGATTCCTGGCAAGTTGCGCCAGTACTCATGGTAGTCCATTCCACATCCAAAGATATAACGGTCTGGAACATCTACACCAATATAATTTACTTTAAACTCTTTAATTTTGCGATCATGAACTTTATTAACAAGTGCAGCGGTATACACAACTTGCGCACCCATGTTTTGAAGTACATTCACAATCTCTTTTAACGTCGTTCCTTCATCAAAAATATCTTCAACGAGTAAAACAACACGGTCTTTTACATCTACTGAAGGTTTCGCAATCCACTCGATCGCAGCACCTTCGGTATTACCGTTGTATCGCGACGCATGAAGGTAACCAATTTGAAAAGGAAAATTTAAACGGGTAAGGAGTTGTCCTGCGGGGATTAAAGCACCATTCATTACTACAAGCACTAAGGGATCTGATAGTTCTAAATCATATGTAATGGCTTTGCCCATCGCATCATATGCATTTTGAATCTCTGAAGCGGAGATAATCTCTTCTGACTTAATGATAATATCCTGCGCTTCTTCAAACGTAATCGACATACTTTTCCTTGAATAATTAAAAAATCAACTCGCTAATTATAGCAAACTTCACACTTTTTAAACCTTAAATTGCGCAACAAGCTCTGTTACTTTTACCGTTTCATTCGCTTCTTCAAGCTCTTTGAGGTGTTCAATCATCGGATGAAGCAGACTATTTGTTAATTGTGTTGCCATTTTCTCAACCAGCTCAGCATTTAACTCTCCCCCTAACTGATTGAATAATTTATGAAGCGACTCATTTTTCTCTTTATGCGCATAATCAATCATGGCCTGTACTGATCGCCCAATCTCTGACAACTTATACCACTCTTGCCAACGCGTTAAGCCTGTTTCAATATATTTTTCTGCCAAAATTGCCGCATCTTCTCTTGCTCGTTGATTATCCTCAACAATTTCATTAAGGTTATCGACGGTATAAAGATAAATATTCGATAATTTATCAAGTTCTGGAGAAATATCTCTCGGCACAGCAAGGTCAATGAGTAACATCGGTCTATTTTTACGAAGTTTTAAGGCATTTTTCGCCATCTCTTTCGTAATTAACGCCTCTTGTGCAGCAGTGGAGGCAACCACGATATCCGCTTGAGGCAATAACTCTGTCAATGCATCTAAACCATGCGCACTCGCTGAAATACCCAATGTTTTAATCATGTTCTCCGCACGTTCAACGCGCCGATTAGCAATCGTAATCTTACGAACACCAGCTTCAATGAGATGCCTTGCAACAAGCTCTATTGTTTCACCCGCCCCCACAAGCAGAACATGATGATTTTCTAAACCATCAAAAATATTGCGCGCCAACTGCACCGCGGAAAAGGCAACAGATACCGCAAAAGCCCCAATATTCGTCTCTGTTCTAATCTCTTTGGCAACATTAAAACTCATCTGTAACGCACGTTGTAGATATTTTTTTGCCGTGCCAAACTCTGTCGCAATACTTAATGAATCTTTCAGCTGCCCCATAATCTGAGGCTCACCTAAAATCAGTGACTCCAGTCCTGCCGCCACACGGAAAATGTGCTGCGCCGCCGCATCGCCCTCTACTTGATAAAGATGTGCTTTAGCTGTCTCTACGTCAAGTTCAGAATAGTTTGCCCAGATCGCACAGAACTCATCAACAGGAATCATCAGCTGATAAAAATAGAACTCTGTCCGATTACAAGTTGAGAGAACAACCACCTCACTCGCAATTCGACAAGTTTTAGCCATCGTTAAAAAGGCACGAATATTCTCAGGAACAAGCGTCGCTTGCTCCCGTATTTCAACCGATGCCGTTTTATGACCAATCCCTAATACTAATAAACTCATGTGCTATTTTTAATCCAATAAATATAGAAATACTCAATATAAAATTGTCTAAATCATATCAAATTTCAGATGATTACGCATTGCGATATCATTCAATCCTTGATTCTCGTTCTAGAACAATCGTGCCGCTTCTATGCATTTACGTCTCTTGATTTAATCATCACAACAATCAAATGATATCTATCGCTTCAAGAAAAAAAGCACCTGACTTATCGCAAATGCTTTTCTTGCCTTATTTTAACACTGATTAGTAATAAGGATAATACGGACCAAATCCAAGCCCCCAATAAGGGTTGTAATGGCCAAAACGAATCGCAGGACTATTAAAATGGAAATCGTCATAATAAGGATCACGGAGAGAATCTCTCCAGAATTGATAATCACTTGCTTCCATCACAATCACCCGCATGCTTTCACCGGCAATCTCGACATTATCTGCTGCAGTAATATCGCCCACTGCAGTGAAGAAATCACCAGGGGAATAGCCATTTGTACGCACTTTCCCCGGGATATTCACAACAAGTCGCACCGCATCAAATGCACGATTTCGAAGCGGGAACCCATCACGATCTAACTCATAAAGAACGGCCTCAACACGAACATGACTATCTTGCGGAGTAATCGTAGAGATAACACCACCCAACATGGCTTCTTTTCCGACAACCTCTTTATTACTCATCACTATGATCTGTGCATCACCATAAGCATTAGGATTATTTGTCGAAATGTTTCCCCCGCCAATCAATGAAGCACAGCCAGCTAATAGTAAAACCAGCGATACCAATCCGAGTCCTCTCAAAATAGTTTTCATCATCGTTCTCCCTAATGCTCAATCATTTACGATACCAATGACGCGTCTCATTACGTCATCATTCACCGCGACCCAACTACTTGTTTAATATTAATATGGGTTATTCAAAGATCTTCAAGCGATCCCACTTTGCATCCACTGCAGCAACTACCTCAGGATCTTTAATGATAGGCGTTCCCCACTCTCGATCCGTCTCACCTTCCCATTTATTCGTTGCATCCAAGCCCATTTTAGAACCTAGTCCTGAAACAGGTGATGCAAAGTCGAGATAATCTATCGGCGTATTTTCTACCATTACCGTATCACGCGCCGGATCCATTCTCGTTGTAATCGCCCACATGACATCATTCCAATCCCGGCAATTGATATCTTCATCCACAATGATAATGAATTTCGTATACATAAACTGACGCAGATATGACCACACTCCGAGCATCACTCTTTTCGCATGTCCGGCATATTGCTTCTTAATAGACACGACTGCCATGCGATAAGAGCATCCTTCCGGCGGTAGATAGAAGTCAACAATTTCAGGGAACTGTTTACGCAAAATCGGCACGAATACTTCATTCAGCGCCACACCTAAAACGGCAGGTTCATCCGGTGGTCTTCCAGTATAGGTTGAGTGGTAGATCGGGTTTTTCCGTGTCGTCATTCGCTCTACAGTAAAGACAGGGAAATGATCCGTTTCGTTATAGTAGCCTGTGTGATCGCCGTAAGGACCTTCTTCAGCCATATCTTCAGGATAGATATACCCTTCTAAAATAATCTCTGCGGTTGCCGGGACCGATAACTCTGGATGCATTGACGATTTGGCGACTTGCGTTCTTTTACCACGTAAAAGCCCCGCGAACGCATACTCTGATAACGCATCAGGTACTGGCGTTACTGCCCCTAAAATCGTTGCAGGATCAGCCCCAAGCGCCACCACAACAGGGAAAGGCTTGCCGGGATTTTTTAATCTAAAATCACGATAATCTAACGCGCCACCTCGATGGGCCAGCCAGCGCATAATTAAGCGGTTCTTGCCAATCACTTGCTGACGATAAATCCCTAAGTTTTGACGCTTTTTCGAAGGGCCTTTCGTGATGGTTAAGCCCCACGTCACTAACGGTGCAGCATCGCCTGGCCAACAATGTTGTATCGGCATTGTGGTGAAGTCGATATCGTCTTTTTCGATAATCACTTCTTGGCACAATGGGTTTTTCACGCGTTTAGGACGCATCGATAAAACTTGCTTAAACTTAGGCAATTTTTCCACTGCATCTTTGAAGTTTTCAGGGGGTTCAGGCTCTTTTAAAAATGCCAAAAACTCACCGATATCACGCAGTTTCTCGACAGATTCTTGTCCCATCCCAAAAGCGACGCGCGAAGGCGTTCCAAAGAGATTGGTTAATACTGGAATTGTTGAGCCTTTAGGATTTTCAAAAAGGAGTGCCGGACCTTCATTTCGAAGCGTACGATCACTAATTTCCGTCATCTCTAGATAAGGATCAATCTCCTCTGTAATACGCTTAAGCTCTCCGCGTGATTCCAAGAAAGCAATAAATTCCCGTAGATCCTGAAACTGCATGCAATTTACCCTTTTTATGATTCGATAATTGAGAATTATTTTACCACATAAGCATTTTTTCAGCCTTTCTCTTGATGATTCTTCTCCTCACAAATGATCTATTGATCTTACGCAATCTGCCATTCTCCAAAACCCTCGGTGATCGCGCTTCCTCACTTGACTATTTTTCTATCGATCTCCCACTATCGAGGGTATAATGCGCCCTTTCAATTATGAATTATTTTTGGTGGGGACCTCTATGCGGATCATCAGTAAAATTATACTTATTGCGATCGGATTTATTCTGATCAATTACCCTTTTATTGAAGGGAAAGCGCTCTACTATCTCAGCATTGAACGTCCTGATCGTCTCATCCGCCATCTATTAACCGCGCTCTTAGCACTCACCATATTAGAACTGTTTGCCTTTACCAGAATGCGAGTTCGACTCCCGCTATTTCTTTTGTTCCTCTTTGGCTCAATGACATATCTCATCTACTATCTCTCCGCAGGTAGTGAGCCTGATTACGAGGATTTTAGAACCATTTTAGATGCAAGAGTCATGATTAAAGATGCGGCGCAAGGTTACCAAGGGGCGATCTTAGAAGCGATTCTTTATCACCTTCCTATCACCATTGGCTTCTTCCTCTTTCCTAAAATTTATATGGGGTGGAAAGGAACCACCGCAGCGATCGCACTCTATATTTTCGCATTAGCCGGCATGTTGATGATCATCTATAACAAAAGCGGTAAAGGCACCAATGGTCGCGCGTCTTATATTACTCCCGTTGCTCAAATGACGGCTTTCACCTATCTCAACTACTTACGTTCTGATGCTGCGAGCTTTACCCACTATCCGAGAACTGCCCCTACTCCCGCAGATGTACAAACCCCTAAAGCAAAAAATATCATTATCGTGATGGATGAATCTATTCGCGGCGATATGATTGATCTCAATAGTCATCTCGGAACAACGCCATCATTACTCGAATATCCACAAAACCAGCTCCTTAACTTTGGGATGATTGCCTCATTCTCAAACTGTAGCGATACCTCTAACCTTGCTGTTAGAAAGCTTCCGCGTCTTGGTAAAGAGCCCAGCGACCTGTTTGTGGATAATACAACTATTTGGGATATTGCCGAAACTGCCGGATTTAAACCCTTCATTATTGATGCGCAGCATAACGCCACGGGTCATAACTTCTATACAGACGAAGAGCTAAAAAATGTCACGAACATTCGCGGTAGCCAGCTAGAAAATGATGGTGAAGTCATTGATGTGATTGCCGGCATTTTACAAGATAACCGTAATGAAACGCCTGTCTTTATCTACGCAGGACTAAAAGGTGCGCACTTCCCCTTCCAAAATACCGGTTTTCCAACGCCTTTTACACCGGCGATGAAAAACACCGTGCTAGCGGATGCAACCCCTGAAGAAGCGCTTAACTCCTATAAGAACCTCGTTCGTGCGAATACAGATCAGTTCTTTATTAAGCTACGCGCCCTCATTGCGGATAATCCCGATACCATTGTGCTCTATACCTCAGATCATGGACAAGATCTCACAAACCTTCGTGATAAAAAAACACATTGCGATGCAAAAACAACCTCGATGGAAGAAGGCATCGTGCCCATGATCCTCTTTGCAGATGAGTCGATTTTACAAAGTGATCTGGTACAACAGTTCCATCGTAATAATGGCGTGACCAACCAAATGATTATTGCCCCGATGGTGATGGATTTCATGGGCTTCTCGCCAGAAGTTACAGCACACTTCACAGAATATCCGGCACTACTCGACCAATCAGGATCTGAGATTGGCTTTATCTATAAACGCCCCATCCCTCATTTTAGAAGTGAGATAGAGCGCTTTGATATGACGCCGGAAGATCTCAAGTTTTTCCAAGAGAACGGTCACTCAAATAAGCGCCTGGAATATAACTTCTTCGCCGATTAATGCTGGCAATCAACAATCTGATATCTAGCGTCACCGATATAAAAGAAGAAGCCCCTGTGATATCACCGGGGCTTCTTTGCTTAATGCTTGAAACGTTCATCCAAAAAAACTATTCCTACTAATCCCAACACTATTACGCAGCGGCCTCAAATTCTTCATCCGTAATTCGATGATAGCGGTGATAGAACATAATTGCGACAGGAATAGCGAGGATCACCGTCGCGATGGGCATCGTTAACCAGACACCATCTAGCCCCCAATATTTGGGAAGAATAAAGAGGAAAGGCACTTGAAGTAAAAGGTTTCCAACAGAAATGATCAGGGCTTTTTGCCCTTCACCAATCGCCTGGAAGAACATTGTTGCTGTCACAAAAAGCCCATCCAAAAAGAGCACTGCCAGATGTAATCTTAAAGCATACGCCGTAACGGCTTTCAGCTCCGGATCATCGGTAAACCAGCTCGTAAAGAACTCCGGAAAGATGAGTAACAATGCCGTAATAATCACACCTAGCCCCAAGCCCACATAGATCATTAATCGCGTAATGTAACGCGTCGAACGTACTCGCTCTTCCCCGTAGAAACGACTAATCAGTGGTTGTGCACCATTCGCAACGCCTTCGACTGCAAAGTAGTAGATTGTCAGCAAATAGCCCGCAATAGTATAAGCTGAAACCGCAACCGTCCCGCCATATTGCATGAGCACTTTATGATGTAACGTCATAATGAAACCAATATAGATAAAGGTAAAGAACGCTGAACTGCCCGTTAAAAGGATCTCCCACAGTAGCTTAAAGTCAGGTTTGAAATCAGATAGCGTAAAATCTTCATCACTCTGTTTTAAAACATAGTAACCACCTAATACCATCGCAACAAGCTCCCCACCAACGCCGGCAAGGGCTGCACCTACAACACCAATTTTGAAGTACGAGATCAAAAGATAGGATAAGAGAATATTCACGACAACGCCTGCAGCGATGTAACCCGTCGCCCGTAAAGGCGTCGCGACATTTCGGACAATAAAGGGCATTGCCAGGCTCCCAATCACAAAGGGAGACGCAAGCGCAAAAATACGGATGAACGTCACCGCCATTTCTGCAGTCTCCCCAGATACACCCAGTATAGAGACCATCCAAGGTGAACAGAGATAAAGAATAAAACCAATCAAAATGCCGGGAATAAATTGTAAGAAGAGGGCTTGGCCTAAAATTTTCCGAGCTCTCTCATCATCATCTTCTCCTTTAGAGATTGAATAAAGACTCCCGATTCCAACGCCCACAAGAAACCCAAATCCCAGCAGAAGCGTAATATAGGACCAACCAATATTCACAGCTGCTAAGCCGGACACGCCAATAAAGTGCCCCACAAAAAAACCATCAACAATCTGATACGTTCCACTAATAAACATCGCAAGGACTGTCGGAATGACATAACTCGCAAAGAGCTTAATAACAACGATATTATAGCGACGCACATAAACCTCAAAGTAACTGATAATATTTGTAGTTTACGCTTATTTCTGACAAAAAAGGAGAGGCTTATTAAAATAAAATCTGCCGAACCCGATGAGAAACTCCGGCATTATCTCAATACCCACCAATCAGGCGTAACAAGATATTGACACTGTAACAACCCTTCTCTTACGACCTGAATTTCCCGTGCGGCTTTAAATATATTTCAACCCGCACTTACCCGCTATTTCAACCTATTCCCGGCAATTTTATGCTATGGTAAGGGGTCTGATTACTCTCTTTTAGATAGGTTTCAACATGCTTAATTTCGAAAAAGTTTGGTCCCTCTACGATACATACTACAACCATTCAAAACTGTTTCCCCTTAAGGATGCACCGCAAAAAGCGTGTCAATTTGTCGACTCTCTCTTGGCGATTAAAGATGAATATGACATTTTACTGTTAGATGGTTTTGGGGTTCTAAATGTGGGAGGGAGCGCTGTACCGCACATGCCCCAAACAATTAAAACATTGCAATCATTAGGAAAAGAGACCTTTATTCTCACAAATGGTGCCTCATATCCTACCGATATTCGTGCAAAGATGTACCCAAAACTTGGGTATGACCTTAAAGAGAATCACATTATTTCATCTAGAGATGCGGTAGAAGCAGAATTACCGCATTTTGGCATCACGAAAGCGGGGAAAACGTGGGGAGTAATCGTGGGTGATGGCGCCTTTATTGAACGTCTCCCGGCAAATACGGTTCTTCTCTCAAAAGAAAACATTGATCGAGTCGATGGTTTTATCTTCCTTGCGACAAGCTATTGGAATGAAGAGTGGCAGCAGCGACTCACAGAGTCCCTCATTAAACACCGTCGCCCACTGATTATTGGTAACCCAGATATTAGCGCGCCTTTGGAAACAAGTTTTTCCGTAGAACCGGGGTTTTATGCAATAGAGCTCTTAAAATTTATGCCTGATCTAGAAATCACCTTTTGTGGAAAACCTTTCCAGAATGTCTACAAATCTGCGTTTGCAAGAATTCAGTCAACCATCGGAGATTTTGATCCTTCTCGCGTCTTAATGGTGGGTGACACGCTTCATACAGACATCTTAGGCGGCAATGAAGCGGGCTGCAAAACACTCTTAAAAGCTGACTGGGGCTTCTTAAGAGGTCGTGATCCAATGCCTTTTATTGAAGCATCCGGCATTCGACCAGATTTCATTATCAAAAACCGTTAATCTCTATTCTCTTCGAGATGAATGATATAACAAAACATTGAACGCATAAAAAAACGATTAGAACAGGATTCTAATCGTTTTTTACTATCCTGAATATCCGTACCACGGTATCTGCGGATTATTTTTTGGCGCATAATCTACGAATATAGGTAACTAACTCTTTAAACGCGCTACGTGGATTGATTTCATCTAACGTTTCAATCAAGCCATCTGCTTCTTGATCACTAATATGCTCTTTCTTATTAGCAATAAACGCCGCGCGATTTTTCACAACAAAGCGCAATATATCATCTGCACTCGCTTCTTCCGCTAACATCTTCTCTACAGCCGCACTCTTTGCAGTATATTGAATAAAATCTTTATTCATCAAAGTGTAATTCAACTTCCCTTTCTCATTTTGATATTGGGCAACAATCGCTTGATACTCATCACTGCCAACCATATCAATTTTCGCAGTTTCTGTTTCGTTGACATCTTCAATGCTGTTCGCATCTGCTTTCATAAAGGCTGAAAGGGTAAGTTTACCGCGCGCTGAGTAAGGAAGCCCTAAAGTTAGCTCTATCGCTTCATTAATAGCTTCTTCTGGGAAAAGCTTTGCATCCATTGCGCCATAAGGTTGCCCTTCACCGGTACGTCTATCGATACTGATAACCGCAACTGCTTCTTGGTCAATTCTAAAAATCTTGATACCTGATCCACCCGAGGCAAGTTTCTGTTTATAAGCAATTGCCGGAATTGTTTGTAATTCTAATGCAGTGGTTCTAATAATATTCATCTGTATCTCCTTGTTTAAGATTAACGTATGACATTGTTCTCGCAAATATTGAGGGCTCAATAACCCCAAAATATACGGTTAAAAGTCGCTGACTCATCCCTTACAAGATATCAGAAATATCACAATAATTATTTATAATTAATCATTTTTATTTATTATTATTTTTTATTTTCTGCAATTATTTGCAGGGTCTTGCAAGATCATATCGATGCTTGCAGGCGTATTAACTTAAGGGTGCAAAGCCCTATTACCCTACAAACAAACGTAAAAAAGCGACCATGTCTCAATGCTCGCTTTTAATATATCTCGATACGTTTTTGATACCGGATGACTACCAGCTCAGTTCAATTCCTGCTTGTCGCAAGAATCGTTGCTCTGAATGGAGGTCTTCCTTAAAAAGCGGATGCTCTTTCATCCAACCCGGTTCAAAGCTTAAACGAATCTCATGATCTGTTAAAACAATTTCGATATTCGGCGATTCTTGTAAATAACGTCCCCGATTAAAGAGCACTGAAACGCGAAGCAACAACGTCACCAATAATACGTAATCTGGCATATCCTCATATTCATCAAGATCAATTTTACGTTGATGATGTCGGATAATCGTCGCTAAAATCTTCTGATCTTGCTTACTAAAGCCGTCAAGATCTGCATGTTCCACTAAATATGCCGCATGTTTATATTGTCTGTGATGCGATATAGATAAACCGATTTCGTGCAGGTATGAGGCCCATTTTAAGTAGCGTAATGCCGGCTCTTCTAAAATAATGCGATGACCCTCTGGATCTTTCAACATTTTCACAAGTTTCGCACTCGTAATCGCAACACGTCTTGCTTGCGCCTCATCAGCGCCGATGCGTGTAATCAGGCTATTAATCGTCTCATCACGTCGGTCTTTTTGATGAACGCGCCCCAATAGGTCAAATAAAACTCCCTCACGAAGGGCAACGCTGGTCACCGCCATCTCTTTAATCGCCAATACTTTAAAGGCCGCTTGCAAGATCACAAGCCCTGCCCCCACAACATCAGCACGTAGATCGCTTAACTCAAAAAATTTCGCAATTTTCTTCGTAGAGCCTAAGGCAATAAATTTGCGTACTAACCGTTTAATCGATTCACTGGTAATGAGCTCATCTTGAAACCCGAGGTATGCAATTAAGGTACTAATTGTTTTAATTGTTCCAGAAGCCCCAATAACATACGCCTCTTGGCAAGGAATCAAAGAATGTAATGATTGTAGCTCTGATTCTATAAACATTAAGGCTTGCTCATAGGCTTCCTCAGTAAACTCCCCCGCGGCAAAGAAACGCCTCGTCATATTTACACAGCCAACTTCTCGGCTAAAGGCCACCTTAATCGCATTATCTCGACCAAGGATAAATTCCGTACTACCACCGCCAATATCCATCACAAAGAGATCCCGATCATCTACCGGAACATATTGAGAAACACCAAGATAGATCAATCTTGCCTCTTCTCGCCCAGAGATAATGTCTATCGGCATCCCTAGCGCAGCTTCTGCTTCTTGAATAAAGCTCGAGTCTTTCATTTTTCTTAAGGTGAGCGTTCCCACTGCACGACAATTGCCGGGAATAATATTCGCCAAACGCTCCCTAAATTTACGCAAACAGTGTAGCGCTCTCTCTCGCACGAGCGGATCAACCCCTCCCCCCTCAAGCAGACCATATCCTAACTGCACCATCTCTTTAATACGATCAACCACTAAAATACGGCCATTATCTTCCTGCATCACGGCCATGTGAAAGCTGTTAGAACCTAAATCAATGACGGCATAAATATGATCTTTCATGGGAGTGCCTCTCTTATCTCTCTACTAGATAGTTACTCAGCTTCACAAAATCTTCAATATGAAGATTCTCTGCTCGAACCTTAGGATCAATGCCTAATGCTTCGATCTCTTCTGCACTGAGTAATGCTTTTAAGTTATTACGCAACATTTTACGTTTCATTGAGAAAGCATCTTTTACAACATTAAAGAAAACAGCATCATCTTTAATTCCGAACGGATTACCTTCATAGGGAATCAAACGAACAAATTGACTCATTACTTTGGGAGCAGGATCAAACGACTCTGGTGGAATCTCTAAAAGCGGAACAACCTCACAATAACGTTGCACCATAATAGAGAGACGACTAAACGCTGAATCACCAGGATTCGCAGCCATTCGTTCAATCACTTCTTTTTGTAACATGAAGTGCATATCTTCAATCATCCCGACATTAGAGAGGAGATGAAAAATGATCGGTGTAGAGATGTTATAAGGGAGATTACCCACAACACGAAGTTTCTTACCATCATCACAGAGCTTGGTTAAATCAACTTTCAGTACGTCTTCATTAATGACTTTTAAGCCATCTAATGTACGAAGATACTCTATCAAATCACGATCAAGCTCAATGACCGTCATCTCTTTTGCGGCATTTAAAAGCGGTCGCGTCATTGCACCAAGACCCGGCCCAATCTCCACAAGTTCCTCTCCTGGCACTGGCATAATGCTATGGATAATTTGGAAGATAATACTCTCGTCAACTAAGAAGTTCTGTCCAAAACGTTTACGGGCTCTGTGTTGTGGCTTATTCATAAATTTTATATCTTTTAGTTCGCTTTCTAGGAGGCTTTCTATTTATCAGCATCATATATTTCAATACAATATGACTGATCAAAGCCTATTACTGTCTCTATTTTCCCTTATTTTAAGGGGAATTGCTGATAATGACTATAAAAAAAGAGCTCCGAGATGATCTATCGATCTATTCTCGGAGCTTCTTATTCATTCTCGAATGAGATTTAACGGATATTTCATTCGTTTAAATTATTTTGTTCCTACACGTTTCTCAACGTAAACATCAGCAAGCATACGATTCAACCAATCATCAAAGGTTGCCGCGGCTTTCTTACGGAAGTAGTATTCACGTGCTACGTTACGAATCACTTCCTCGTCTTGGAAGCCTTTTCTACGCGTATCTACTTTAATAAGGTGATAACCATAAGCGGTACGTACCGGCTGACTGATTTCTCCAACAGGAAGCGCATTCATGGCTTTTTCAAACTCTGGCGCTAACTGGTTCGGTCCCACCCAACCAAGATCACCATCTTCTGCTGCTGAAAGAGGATCTTGAGAGTTGGCTCTTGCCACATCTTCAAAAGTCACTTCTCCGGCAATAATACGATCTCGTAATCGCTGCACTTCTTGGAGTGCTCGCTCTTGAGATTTATCTTTATTCACAGAGATAAGAATGTGGCTGACTTTATGCTGAGAAACGTCCGCCTTCATCATCTGCTCTTTAATACGTTTGAAATCGGCGGTTTTCATGAAGAGATCAATCTCATTTTCTGAGAAGTTCGTGCTTTGTACAATCTCACTCTGTAATCGTGACGCTAACATCTGTCCGCGGATGTTTTCACGATACTGGTTATAATCGATCCCTTGATACGCAATATACTCTCTTAATGTCGCGACATCCGTACCATTTCGAGCGGCAATATCTTGGATTGCCCCATCAACTTCACGATCTTGAACATAAAGTCCGGTCTGTTTTGCAAAGATATCTTGAAACTTTGTAGTAATAATGACCCGAGCAACATGTTCTTCAAGTTCCGCACCATTTAATCTTCGAGCGGGTGGAAGATATGCCATTTCATCACGAGCAAGCGCTAATTCACGCTCCCATTCTGAGAGAGTAATAATATCGTCATTCACCACGAAGGCAATACCATCAACGGTTCCGACGCGGGCCATTGCTCCTGGAGAAGCAAATAATAAGACAAGTAATAAAGATAATATACGCATTTTCATAACGATGATTTCTCGAAAAATTCAATAACTTATTCAAAGATAACACTCTCTGAAGTCTGGTGTAAGCAGAAGAATTTTACCACCTTAATGCAATTATCGCTAAGATATAATAAAATTGCCTTAGCAAAAATTTATATATCTAGGTTTTGGAAAATAATGTCAAACGAAATTAATACACAAATTGAAACATCAACCGTACCGGAAGATTCAAATCTCACACCGCAAGAGGCTCGTCAAAAACGAATTGAAACCTCACAACAGTTATTACAAAAACTGGCGCAAGAGTATCCTGCAATCTTCCCGCAGCCAAAAGATGGCCGTCCTGTTGCACTCGCAATTGGGATTCATAAGCAACTGATTCCTATTGTTACGGAATGGGGCTTTAGCGCGGTAAATCTTCGCTCTGCCCTCTCTTGGTATACAAAGCAACTTCGCTATCAACAAGCCGTGATTCATGCGCCTCACAGAACGAACCTTGATGGTTCAGAAGCAGAAGCCATTGATGAAGAACACCGTACATTAGCGCGTGAGAACGTTGAAAAGATTCAAGCGATCCTCACGAAGAAGAACCCTGAACGAGCTAAAAGAAGAACGGAAAAACGCACAGATGCACCTGCGAAAAACCGTAAGCCAAGAACTGCAAAACCAGCCCAAAAAGCAGCTGCTCCTGAAAAAGCAGTCAAAGAGACTCTCTCGCTTGATGAAAAAATGCAGTCGCTTCTTAACAAATTCAATCAGTAAGAGTATTTATGAAACAAATTCCAATCCGTCTTCTCAAGGATGCCCTTGAGAGCGTCGCACAAAAGCACCAAGTTGAAATCGATCCAAGCCTCGTGCTTAAAAGCGTTGAAAGAACGCGTGATTTAAGCCATGGGGACTTTGCAAGTAACATTGCAATGATGACAGCGCGAAGCTTTAAATCTAATCCTCGCGCCGTTGCCGAGATGTTGATTGCTGCTATCGGGGAACAACCTGAAATTGCAAAAATCGAAATCGCGGGCCCAGGCTTTTTAAACTTCACTTTCAAACCTGAGATATATCATCAAGAGCTATCACACGTTGTTGAGACGGCTGAAAAGTATGGATACAACAACTCAGGGAACCAAGAGAAAGTTCAGATTGAATTTGTTTCAGCGAATCCGACCGGCCCCCTTCATGTGGGTCACGGAAGAGGCGCAGCGGTGGGAGATTCCATCGCTCGTGTCTTGAACGCTAACGGTTTTGATGTCACCCGTGAGTTCTACTATAACGATGCAGGTGCACAAATCGATAACTTAGCCGCTTCTGTAAAAGCCAGAATTGACGGCATTACGCCTGAAGATGATGCCTGGATTGAAGATGGTTATCGTGGCGAATATATTATTGATATCGCCAAAAGCTTCTTAGCAAAAGAGAGCGTAATCGCTGATGATCGCGAAATCACCGCTTCTGGCGATGCGAATAATCTTGAAGATATTCGTAACTTTGCAGTTGCCTATCTTCGCCGCGAACAAGATCTTGACCTCAAAGCATTCGACATTAACTTTGATGTCTACTACCTAGAATCATCGCTCTATAAAGAAGGGCATGTTGAGCAAGTAGTCAATACGCTGATCGAAAAAGGAGTCACTTACGAAAGTGAAGGGGCACTCTGGCTCAAAACCACTGACTACGGCGATGATAAAGATCGCGTCATGCGTAAAAAAGAAGGTGGATACACCTACTTTGTGCCTGATGTCGCTTATCACGAACAAAAATGGGCGCGTGGCTTTAGATATGCTATTAACGAACAAGGAGCTGACCATCACGGTACAATCTCTCGTGTTCGTGCTGGGCTACAAGCATTAGAAGTTGGGATTCCACAAGGCTGGCCTGAATATATCTTGCACCAAATGGTGATGGTATTAAAAGATGGTCAGGAAGTAAAAATCTCGAAACGTGCCGGCTCTTATGTCACATTGCGTGACCTTATTGATGAAGTTGGCAAAGATGCAACACGTTACTTCTTAGCCGCACGAAATCCTGACTCTCAGTTACAATTTGATATCGATCTTGCGCTCTCTAAATCAAGCGAAAACCCGGTCTACTACATTCAGTATGCCCATGCGCGTATCTGCTCAATTTTAGCAGAGCGTGAACGCCGCGGATCAGCATTTGATGCCAACTTTGCGATCGAAAATCTAGATAAACTCACCATGCCACAAGAGTATAAGCTTATGCGCACACTCTCGTCGTTTGGGGAAATTATCGTCACTGCCGGCAATAATCGTGCACCGCACCTTATTGCGAACTATCTTCAAGATTTAGCAGCAGATGTCCATAGTTACTACAACGTCAAAGATGATGCCGGCAATGCTATTCGTATTCTCACTGAAGATGAAAATGCAAAAGGTCTTCAAGATGCGAAGCTCTATCTCTTGATGGCGGCAAAACAAGTATTAGCGAATGGCCTTGATCTCCTTGGTCTTTCAGCACCCACGAAGATGTAGGAGATACCACAAAAATG
The DNA here is from genome assembly GCA_945639195.1 of uncultured Ignatzschineria sp. Lineage (GTDB taxonomy): Bacteria > Pseudomonadota > Gammaproteobacteria > Cardiobacteriales > Wohlfahrtiimonadaceae > Ignatzschineria. The sequence goes on from CALZEE010000006.1 coordinate 146,400, forward strand.
GTACAACTCGGACAAGTACAATCAAAAGAGAAGTGGAGACGGACTAAAAACTTTATCCGCTACTTTCGCCGTACTCCGACTAAAGCAGAACTCTTGCTTTACGCCTGTATCATTGTGTCAGTTATTGGCGTCTCTCTCTTCTTCGCTGATCGTGCTGAAAAACGCGCAGAAGAGCGAGAAGCTAAACAACAGGCAAGATTAGAGCGATTAGCAGAGCAAGAGAAAGAACGTAACAAGCCTTTCTCTCCTGATGAAATTGAGCTTCCAGTCTCGGAATTCTCTTTTTATGAACAGCTCGCAAATCGCTCTTTCCATCTTGCGGGAGAGGAAGCCATAGGGGGTGCACACTACGTTGAACCCAAACCGAAACCAAAATTTGAGTTAATTAGTGAGCCCTCTGGTTACGAATCGGTTGATACAGAGTTAAAAAATGAGTTTGCATTAGAGCTACTCTCCGCATCAGATACGCCAGAACCGGTTAAAGTCGTCGATGAAGGTCCTAAGAAAAAGCTTCAAACAGGGGGCTTCTCTTCAACCTTTGAGGCAAATATCCATAAGTCTCAGTTAGAGACTTTAGGCTATAAACCGACGATTCAAAAAGCAACGGTCAATGGAAAAACCATTTATCGCGTGCAGATTGGTCCCTTCTCAGCAAAAGATTTAGCGCAGATGAAGCGTAATCTTGATGAGCATCAAATTAAATTTATTGAAGTGAGACCTTAACAATATTCTCAATTCTCGCCTATATTTAAAACAGCTTACGCCATGATTTAAGTTATAAAATAGCGTATAGTGATTTATCAATATCGTTTTAATATCGTCACAACAACTTTAAGGTTTTTATTATGTCACGTGGAATTAATAAAGTTATTCTTGTCGGCCGTCTAGGAAATGATCCTGACGTTCGTTATACCGCTGGCGGCAGCGCAATTACAACGATCTCTATTGCAACCTCTGAAAGTTGGAAAGATCGTAATACAGGACAACAACAAGAGCGTACTGAGTGGCATCGTGTTGTGTTCTTTGGTCGTCTTGCGGAAATCGCAGGTCAATACCTCAAAAAAGGTAGCCAAGTATATGTAGAAGGCTCTCTTCGTACAAATAAATATACTGATAAAAATGGTATCGAGCGTTATAGCACCGATATCAATGCCAATGAGCTTCAAATGCTCGGTGGCGGCGCAGGTGGCGGCGGTGGAAACTTCGGTGGTCAACCTGCACAAGGCGGTTACCCTGACTTCAACCAAGCACCTCAGCAAAACAACTATGGTGGCGCACCACAGCAGCAGTCTCAACAAGCAGCTCGACCAAATCAAGGGTTTAATCAACCTAAACCTCAAGAAAATAGTATGGCAGATTTCGATAGCTTTGATGACGATGTACCATTCTAGGTTAAAATAATGCGATAGCGAGTGATGCTTAGTGAACATGATTGATCTCTCGTTAATATGCCCTATTCAAAACGCCCGATAATTTATTATCGGGCGTTTGTTATTTTTCAGACTGACTATTACCCGGCATTTGATATCTTGTATAAACCATCTCTATCATTCACTTGTCTTCAGTCGGTCATCTGTTTATGCTGTTTTCTTCAAAGCACCTACTTTTCTCTCGCATTTTCATTTGAAAACTTTCATTGAGGATTCCTAAAGTGTCCGTAGAAACCCCAATTACTGCTGATAAAGCAACCCTTAGAAGTTTATTTTCTGAGAAAAGAGCTCGCCTTTCAGATAGCGAAATAACGCATTTATCACAAGTAATATGCGCGCAAATTCTTGCGCAATTGCCGGCATTACCAATCTCGATCCATCTATTCTTACCTCTTAAAAGAGCTCATGAGGTCGATCTGTTCCCCTTGCTAGATGCATTATGGCATAGAGGAGATTGCGTATATGTTCCACGTGTAACCAACAAGCGGCTTGATCATATACAGATAACGCCCCAAACCATTATCAAAGAGAATCATTGGGGGATTCCCGAGCCCCTACAAGAGTATCTGCCTGCAGAGACCGCACAAATCAATAATATATCTCATGTGATAACACCGCTTCTGGTCTGTGATAAACAAGGGTTTCGCGTGGGTTATGGGGGTGGTTTTTATGATGCATTCTTTCAGGATTATCCTCATTTTGAAAAAATTGGCGTAGGGTTTTTCCCGCCTATTTTGAAGATTACGGATACCTTTGAGGGAGATATTGCACTCGACAAATATATAACCCCAGAGAAGATAACGGTTTTTTAAACCCATAAATGGTAGAATATCCCCTTCAATAAGGCACGTTTGAGGAATTTTTCGATGTTATCACTCTCAACATTCACGCGCACTTTCTACAATAATCTTCTGCTATATTGCACGAAGATCTTTATTGTTATGTCTGGGGTCGTTATTATTCCGATTCTCTTAACGGGATCATTACAATTACCCCCTATTCTGGGCGCAGTTGCTGCGGCATTAACTGATCTTGATGACCATATAAAAGGCCGCTTAAAAAACATCGGCTTTATTCTCCTCATCTTTTTTGCAGCCTCCACAACGGTAGAAGTATTCTTCCCAAGCCCACTTATCTTCCTGCTGCTCTGTATATTTGGAACCGCCTTTCTCATTATGCTGGGCGCGCTCGGCGAACGTTATGCAACCATCGCCTTTGGTACACTGGTCTTGATGGTTTATACCATGCTCACCTTTGAGCCGGATAGAGCATGGTATATTCAGCCCATAATGCTCATTACTGGTGCGCTTTGGTATAATCTTATCTCTCTACTATTTAATTTCATCTGGCCCATTAGACCGATCTCTGAATCACTCGCAAGTTGTTATACAGATCTCGCGAAGTTCCTTGAACTTAAATCACGTTTTTTCGACCCCGATGAAGCAGAGAGTATTCAAGAGCTCAAGCTTAAACTCTCCATCGTCGGAAGAGGTTTAAGCGCTAAACTCGATAGCACACGCGGTGCGATTATCCGCAGGCTCAAAAATGAACATGGGAAAAATCCCTTCCCCGAGGTATTGAACTACTATCTAATCGCCCAAACGATTTATGAACGCGCCGCATCCGTGCACGTTGAGTACGATACACTTCACAAAAAATTCCTCTATAGCGACCTCCTCTTTCGCTTCCAAAGACTCATGATTCTTCAAGGCAGTACCGCGCTCAAAATTTCTGAAGCGATCTTACATCGGACTGAATATGAACATCCGCAATATCTCACGCGCCTCACAAATCGCTTAGAAGAGACCATTAAACGCCTCAAAAAAGCCGGCAACCAAGAGAAAGAGCTCTTTGCATCAATTGATCACTTACTCCATAATCTTGAGCAAATTAACGCACTCTTTATGAAAATGGAGAGTGCTCTTGCCCCGGAAGCGCTTAACCAAGAATTTGCGAAGCTAATCCCACCGCAAAGAAGCCTCAAGGATCGAGTTCAAGAAATTTACCACCGTATTACCATTCACCTCACAACAGAATCAGAGATTTTCCGGCATGCCGTGCGCATGAGCTTTGTTATGGGCTGTGGCTATTTAATTATCTGGGGCACAAATCTTGGTAAGCTTTATCTCTTCGGAGGTGAAGACATTACCACCCGAATCTATTGGATTGTATTAACGGCGATCTTTGTTTGTCAGCCCAATCATAGTGCAACCAAAACACGTATTATGAAGCGATTGTCAGGAACCGTGATTGGGGTTATAGGAACACTTATATTCTTACAATTCTCACCATCCGTCTCCTTACAAGCCTTTATTATTATCTTAAGTGGTACGCTCTTCTTTGCACTCAGTGCGGCAAGATACTCTTTTGCAACAGCCCTTATCACCATCATGATTCTGCTCGGCTTTAACCTTAATGACTATGATTTTATTGCCCCTGAGCGACTCATTGATACCATCATCGGTTGTGGCTTAGCATGGGTTGCAACGAGCTATATCTTACCGGATTGGCGTCATCAAAATATTCAAGATAGCTATGCTCGAGTTGCGAGTCGCAATAGTGAATATCTCGAAAATATATGCCAACAATATTCCCGTGGCAGAACGGATGACCTCACTTACTTAACAGCAAGAACCCGCGCTAGCGAAGCTGATAGTGAACTATCTTCCCTCTTCTCTTCTCTTTCGGCATCTAAAAAGCATGATGATGCAACACTCAATGAGATCTTTAATAACCTTTGCCTCAATAATACTTTCTTGGGCTACCTCTCCGCATTAGGGGCTCATCGAGAAAAAATTGAGGACCCGGAAGTCATCGCACTTCTCAATAAAACGACAGACTTCATTGTCACGACATTACAAACAAAATCATTTGATCAGCCTTATTATAGCGCGCTCAAGAGAGAGATTTTCAAGCTACAGCATGTCCCTAGTTGCCGCGAAAGTAAGATCTCTAGCATCTTATTACAACAACTAATGCTCTTACTAAGAACGCTGCCCGCTTATCTAAAGGCGCTCTTCAAAGCATAGATCTCTCGGGAATTATTCCCAATCAAAAGCAATACTTAGCCATTCATCCCCTCCGTAATAAATGCTATGATGAGGGAATGAATGGCTAATACATCATCAATAATGAAATCCGTTATTCTTCACCCCATGCGAACGCGCAGAAATGTCATTGATAAAGCATCACCATCCTGCGCCATAAAGTGTGCTCAGTAAAATCACCTACTGACTTACCTACGCACAGATCGACACACTGAAAATAACGGATTATTTTAAAGCCTATAATAAAATTCGATTGATAAGGAGCTGTTAGTTTATGCCGAACCGTATTCGATATGATATCTATCCCCCTAGAGGATCCATGGATCTCATCTCACACACAGAAAGTGCTATTTTAAAGAAAACTGCGAAAGGTGATCTCTACCCGCTTTTTAGAAATTGCACGCTGGCAGTGCTTAATACTGGCAGCAAGACAGACGATCCCCATGCCATTTTCAACAAATATCTCGACTATGACATTGAGCTCATCCGTACCGAACGTGGTATTAAACTTCGTCTTTTTAATCCTCCACAAGATGTCTTTGTCGATGGTAAGCTCACCGATGTTATTCGTCGAAACCTCTTTTCGGTTTTAAGAGACACTCTTTTCATTCGCTCTGTATCGGATATCTACAAATCTTATACCAACGGTGCTACACCGATGATTAAAGAGACGATTAGGTCTCGTAATTCACTCACAACTGACTTTGTATTTGCAATTCTCCGCAATGCCAATGCGCTACGTACAGATCAAGATCCTAATATTATTGTCTGTTGGGGCGGTCACTCTATCAATCAAATCGAATATGATTATGGTTATTTGGTCGGACAAGAACTCGGTGTGCGTCATCTTAATATCTGTACCGGCTGTGGTCCTGGGGCAATGGAAGCACCGATGAGAGGTGCTGCGGTGGGGCATGCAAGACAATCAAATAAAGAGAGTCGGTTCATTGGTATCACTGAAAACTCGATTATTGCCGCAGAGCCTCCTAACCCGCTCGTCAACGAACTTGTTGTCATGAGTGATATTGAAAAAAGACTCGAAGCTTTTATTCGTTTAGGCCATGGAATTATTATCTTCCCTGGGGGTGTGGGAACTGCTGAAGAGTTCTTCTATATATTAGGAATCTTACTCCTTCCTGCGAATAAAGATATCTGTCTCCCCTTAGTCTTAACAGGCCCTAAAGAGAGCGAAGCATACTTTAAAACCCTTGATCGCTTTGTAGAGAGAACGTTGGGTAAAGAAGCCCAAAAACTCTATGAAATTATTATTGATGACCCTGCAAGTGTTGCGAAGAAGATGAAAACGGCTATGCCACATGTTAAAGAATGTCGTCAACAACGGGGGGATTCATACTGCTATAATTGGCTTCTCTCAATCCCACCAGATTTCCAACAACCATTCCTGCCTGATCACGAATCAATGGCAGCGCTTGATCTTCACTTAGAGCAGCCCAAAGAGAAACTCGCGGCGAACTTACGAAAAGCATTCTCCGGCATTGTCGCAGGAAATGTGAAAGAATTTGGCGTCAATGCGATCGCAGAGAAGGGACCTTTTGAGCTCTCAGGAGATCCCGAGCTAATGGTAATGGTGGATGACCTTCTACGAGATTTTGTCGCTCAACAACGCATGAAACTCCCTGGCAGTGAGTATAAGCCATGCTATGTTATAAAAAATAAGGAATAAGCACTCAAATTTTAGCGCGCTAAATCCTCCATAAGAAAAGGCCTGTTGAATATTTTCAACAGGCCTTTTAACATTCATCTTTTCTTTATAATCTAATGTAATTCCCTAAATATTTTATTCCCTAAAAAAAAGCGCTGTTCACACAGCGCTCTCTATTTTATATGAAGGGCAATCTTTCGATTACATCATGCCAGGCATTCCACCCATGCCGCCCATTCCACCCATGTCAGGCATTCCGCCATCTTTAGCTGGAAGGTCTGCAATCATGCACTCAGTAGTAATAATAAGAGATGCAATTGATGCCGCATTTTGAAGCGCTGAACGGGTTACTTTAGTTGGGTCAAGGATTCCCATTTCAACCATATCGCCGTACTCACCTGTCGCAGCGTTATAACCGAATGAATCTGTTTTACCTTCTTTTACCGCATTCAATACAACATCTGCTGGCTCGCCTGCGTTTGTAACGATTTGACGAAGTGGCTCTTCCATTGCACGAAGTGCAACACGGATACCTGCATCTTGCTCATCGTTATCGCCTTTAAGTCCAACGATACGTGTTAATGCACGAACAAGCGCAACACCGCCTCCTGGGACGATACCTTCTTCAACTGCCGCACGTGTTGCATGAAGCGCATCTTCAACTCGCACTTTTTTCTCTTTCATTTCAACTTCAGTCGCAGCACCTACTTGGATAACCGCAACACCGCCTGCGAGTTTCGCAACGCGTTCTTGAAGTTTCTCTTTATCGTACTCAGATGTTGCTTCTTCCATTTGTTGTTGGATTTGGGCAACACGTGCATCAATCGTCACTTTATCGCCTGCACCATCAACAATTGTTGTCGTATCTTTATCTACAACAACACGTTTTGCAATACCAAGATCCGCAACTGTTGCTTTCTCAAGGCTCATGCCAAGCTCTTCTGAAACAACCGTACCACCTGTAAGGATTGCGATATCTTCAAGCATTGCTTTACGACGATCTCCAAATCCTGGCGCTTTAACCGCAGCAACTTTTACGATACCGCGCATATTGTTAATAACGAGTGTTGCAAGTGCTTCACCTTCAACATCTTCAGCGATAATTAAAAGTGGACGACCTGCTTTTGCGACTTCTTCTAATACCGTAATCATTTCACGAATATTACTGATTTTTTTATCACAAAGAAGAACAAACGGATCTTCTAATTCAGCAGCCATTGATTCTTGGTTATTGATGAAATATGGAGACAAGTAACCACGATCAAACTGCATACCTTCTACAGTTTCTAAAGAGTTTTCAAGACCTGAACCCTCTTCAACAGTGATAACCCCTTCTTTACCCACTTTACGCATTGCTTCTGCGATGATTTCACCAATCTCTTTATCTGAGTTTGCTGAGATTGTTCCTACTTGCGCGATTGATTTGTCATCTTCACAAGGTTTAGAAATATTACGAAGCTCTTCTACAGCGGCGATCACCGCTTTATCGATACCACGTTTTACATCCATCGGATTCATGCCTGCTGCAACGGCTTTCATACCTTCACGGACAATCGCTTGTGCTAAAACAGTTGCTGTAGTTGTACCATCTCCTGCAGTATCTGCAGTTCTTGAAGATACTTCACGCACCATTTGCGCACCCATGTTTTCAAACTTGTCTTCAAGTTCGATCTCACGCGCAACAGATACACCATCTTTAGTAACGATAGGTGCACCAAAGCTTTTATCTAAAACAACGTTACGACCTTTAGGGCCAAGTGTTACTTTTACTGCGTTTGCAAGTGTGTTAATACCAGCAACCATTTTTTTGCGAGCATCTTCGCCAAAACGAACTTCTTTTGCCATTTCTATAATTCCTTCTAATTTTAATTCTTAGTTTATTAACTGATGATTAAAACTTATAAATTTTTAAATCAAAATATCTCTGTTGCGAGCCATTAAGCTTCGATAACAGCCATAATTTCATCTTCACGCATGACTAAAAGCTCTTCGCCGGCCATTTCAACTTCAGAACCTGAGAATTTACCGAAAAGAACGCGATCACCCACTTTTACATCTAAAGTTTTCACTTCACCACTTGCAAGCACTTTACCATTGCCAACTGCAAGGATAACACCACGTGATGGTTTTTCAGTTGCTGAGCCAGGAAGCACAATACCGCCTGCTGTTTTCAACTCTTCTTCTTCGCGCTTGATGATGACTCTGTCATGTAAAGGACGTAATTTCATTGTTTGTTCCTCATTTAAAAAGATGATTAATTTAACTTTTTTATATATTGTTACAACGCGACGTAACAAGACGAACGTCATAACTCTCTTCGCTATAGTTAATGGGGATAAATTTTACAGATTCAAGTAAATTGATAAAAAATAGCCCTTATTGCGCACTTATTAGTCAATATTGATCTCCATCACAGATTCATCCCGTAAAGTATGCTATTCATGTCGCCCATTCAGCACCAAATTTTTCATAAAAAATCGTAACGACGAAGGTATAAACAGATCTATTGATAACTACAATTCTCACAAATAGCTGGCGCAATCTCACGATCCATAAACAAGTATGGATACTCACATTGCCGATGATTCTTTCGAATCTCTCCGTGCCACTTGTCAGTACCGTAGATACGTTAATCGTCGGTCATCTTGATAATGCCAATAACATGGCAAGTGTGGGCATTGGCAGTAGTATTTATATTTTTATCGTCGCGATTCTTAACTTTCTACGCATGGGAACTACAGGATTCACTGCTCAAGCCTTAGGCGAAAAAAATGGAGATCGTATTCGCCAGATCCTATTACAAGGAATCATTCTCGCCCTCATCTTGTCCCTTTTTCTGGGTATTTTAGCCAGTCCCATTGCCCAAGTCGCTTTTGCAATCATGGATCCTTCCCCTGAGCTTTACACAGGGGCTTCTAGCTTCTTCTCTTGGCGCTTGCTCGGCGTTCCTGCAACCCTGATTAACTTTGCGCTCATCGGTTGGTTTCTAGGGATGCAAACATCCCGTATTCCCCTCTATATGCTCTTGACAACAAATATTGTGAATATCATTTTGTCGCTGCTATTTATTCTGCAATTTGATATGGGGATTATTGGCATCGCTAAAGCGGCTGTCATTGCTGAATGGCTAGGGTTACTGATCGGATTATGTTTTCTTCCCCCAATTTTAAAACATGTAGAAGGGATATGGCGATTTGCGCCCCTGAAAATCTGGAATAACTGGAAGCCCCTCATATTTGTCAATCGAGATATCTTTATAAGAAGTTTAACCCTCCATAGCGCCATATTTCTTGTCACTTTTCAAGGCGCAAGATTAGGAGGAGATACCGTCGCGGCAAATATGATTATTCTCAATGGTTTGCTGATTATCTCTTATCTTCTCGATGGATTTGCCCATGCTATTGAGGCCCTTTCTGGCAAAGCAATAGGCGCTCGCGATAAACTATCCCTCATCTCAGTACTCATTGTTGCCGGGGGTTATGCCCTTATCGTCTCTCTTGCCTTTTGGGTATTTTTTCTCTTCTTTGGTAAAAACTTTATTGATCTTATCTCTAATATCGATAGCGTCAGAAAAGCTGCTTATCCGCTACTTCCTTACCTGACATTACTCCCCTTAATTAGCGTCTGGAGCTATCTACTTGATGGTCTATTTATCGGCGCAACGAAAGCTAAAGAGATGCGAAATGCCATGCTTATCGCCTTCTCGATAGCCTTACCGATTGGCATCTTATTAATGCCGCTACAAAATAACGGACTCTGGATTACTTTTCTCCTCTTTATGTTCCTTCGTGGTGCCATTATGGTTTATATGAGCATTAACATTGAGAAACACCATGGCTGGATTCCTATCAAGCAAACTCAACCAATAATCTTACAGCCTAACATTCAGAGTTAAAGCGAGATAACGCCGCACTGATAATCAATAGACAAAAAAAAGCACGTCTAAAACGTGCTTTTTTCAATCGTTATACTCCGCTCTTCATACGAGATCGTTTTTTGCCCATTTTTCTCTTTGACACTACTTTTACGGGAATTCATTCGAAAGAGCGAATGTCGCCTTCTTGAACGTAAATCTCGTGGTTTTTTCGGCAGTGTTTCATCAAAGATTAAAGCGGCCAATTCTGTCAACGCTTTATCATATACTTTACGTTTAAAATGAATCACATCGCGCAATGGTAACCAATAATCAACCCATTTATAGTGATCGAACTCAGGCTGGTCAGCCGCGTTCAGATTAAAATCATTTTCATCCCCAACAAATTCAAGCATAAACCAAACCTGTTTTTGGCCGATACATGTCTTCTCACTTGTGGAGTTTCGGCGAATTAGATTCTGCGGGAGGCGATAACGCAACCAACGATCTGTTCTACCTAAAATTTTAATATGCTCTGGGCGTAATCCAACTTCCTCATAAAGCTCTCTATACATGGCATCTTCAGGGGTTTCATTCGGATCAATACCGCCTTGCGGGAATTGCCAAGCATCTAACTGCCCAATTCGTCGCCCCCAAAAAAGTTGCTGATTTTGATTACACAATATGATTCCAACGTTTGCTCGAAAGCCATCATTGTCTATCATTTTGTGCCTTTATCTAAAATTAAATATCTTCTCTATTGTTCCATAAGGCGAGTTTAAAGCCAAATCTAATTTACCTTTTCATATCCGATTTTTCAAAGCATTAAGCCTGCCTCTTTACCCATTTTAGCGGGGACAAAAGATCACACAAATGCGTGAAGCAATTCACATTTTTTTGTATTACAGTGAAGCCTCGAGAGCTTTATGTAGCCATATTTAAACAAGGAGGTTTTATGTTTTCATTACACAACCAGATCGCGATGGTCACAGGCGGCGCCAAAGGAATTGGGAGAGGAATTGTTGAAGCCCTCATCGAAGCCGGGGCAAAAGTCATTATTGCAGACATCGATACTATTGCCGGCAATAAAACAGCCCAAACTCTTCAGTGCGACTTTGTACAGCTTGATGTTACCGATCAATCTCTCTGCCAAATACGGATCAATGAGATCATTGAGAAATATGGTCGCCTCGATATTCTCTGTTCTAATACCGGCATTTTCCCCCAAGCAACGATTGAAGAGATGACAGAAAGTGATTGGGATCTCATGCAATCAGTCAACGTGAAAGGAACCTTCTTTATTGTGCAAGCAGCGCTGAAAGTTATGAAAGCACAAAGTAATGGCCGTATTATTATCACCTCATCAATTACCGGCAATATTACAGGCTTCCCTGGTTGGAGTCATTATGGTGCATCTAAAGCCGCACAGTTAGGCTTTATGCGCAGTGCTGCACTGGAATATGCTCGCTTTGGGATCACGGTAAATGCGGTTCTTCCCGGCAATATTTTAACAGATGGCTTAAAAGCGCAAGGGGAAACTTATCTTAATCAAATGCGGGCAACGATTCCCACACATACATTGGGAGAACCCAAAGATATTGGTTATGCAGCCGCATTTTTAGCATCCCAAGAGGCAAAATATATTACAGGGCAAACAATTATTATCGATGGTGGGCAAATTTTACCGGAATCTCCAGAAGCATTGTTATAAGGATTATTGCAGAGATCTATCGGGATTATTAAAAATGCCCTCAGCATATGCTGAGGGCATTTTAAAATTTTTATTTCTCAGGTTTTAGCAGGATTTTTCAATCCCTGACCTTCTCTAGATATACTTAAATATAACTCGGTAAACTCTTCTTCCCAAGATAAACACTTAAGAAAATACCCAGAGTACATAAGAAAAGAATGTAATACGCAATAAACATCGGATGAAAATGCTCTGCAATAATCGGGACTAAGAATGTGGTTAAACCTGCAAAAATAGCATTCCCTATATTATAAGAAAAGCCCATTCCCGTCAGACGAATTTCTGCGGGGAATAGTCTAATAATAATCATCGGAACACATGCGACAATACCCAAGAAGAAGGATGCGATTGCATATAATAACCCTACTCTTGTTAAGTCTGCGCTACCCAGTGCATTAAAGAATACAAAGCTAGTGATAGCCAGCAGCAATGCAAAACTAAAGAGTACTTTTCGAAGCCCTAAACGATCCACTAAAATCCCGGCCGCTAAGCTCCCGATGATATTCATAAATGTGGCGATTAAAGCAATTTTATTCACAAAACTGGCATCCATTCCAAAAACATCTGACTTCATTAAATTGGGAGCGAGTAATACCAAAACAACCCCGGCAATCAGAAGCCATGTACTTAATGTTGCAATAAAAGTCTGCTCTCTATAATCTTTCAGAATCGTCTTCATCGGCATACCTTCATGCAGTTTTTTATGCTTTTGCATCTCAAGGAAAACAGGTGTTTCCTGAAGATATCGTCGCAAATAAACCGCAAGCAAACCTAAAACGCCGCCAAGAATAAAGGGAATACGCCAAGCATAGTTGAGCGTCTCTTCATGTGTAAAACTCACACTCATCATCGTTGATACAAAGTGACCAATTAGCACCCCAAAAGTGAGCCCCGCAGCAATGGAACTATTGGCAATCCCAAAACGATTGCGAGACACATGTTCTGTCACAAAGACATGCGCACTAGGAACCTCGCCTCCGAGCGCAACCCCTTGAAGAATCCGCATGGTTAATAGTAATGCCGGGGCAAAATAACCAATCGACTCAAAGGTCGGCAATAATCCGATACAAAGCGTGGGGATCGCCATCATGAAGAGCGAAAACATAAAGACTTTTTTACGCCCAATGAGATCACCAAAATGCGCTAAAACAACCCCACTTAAAGGTCGCACAAAATAGGCGATGGCATAAGTCAGATAAGTCATCATCGTCGCAATTAATTCAGATTCTGCGGGAAAAAAGAGTACCTTTAATGTTGAGGCAAATGTAAGAAAAACGATAAAGTCATAAAACTCAAGCGCTCCCCCCAATGAGGAGAGTGAGAGTGTTTTAGCATCTTGCAACGTTAAGCGGTTTTTCACAATCCCTACTCCTGACAATCCATTCCCGGAATTAACAACATACTATCGCCATAACTAAAGAAACGATAACGTTCCGTCACAGCATGTTGATAAACAGCTTCCATACGCTCTTTTCCCATTAAGGTTGAGACCAATACTAATAATGTTGATTTTGGAAGATGGAAGTTTGTAAGTAGACCATCGATCACCTTGAAGGTAAATCCTGGCTTAATAAAGATATTCGTATCCCCAACAAAAGGCTTCAACTCACCACTTAAGCCCGCTGACTCAAGCGCTCTTACCGCCGTTGTTCCAATTGCAATAACGCGCCCACCCGTTTTTTTCGTTTCTAAAATCTCATCAACGGCTGATTGTGGAACCGAGATCCACTCTTTATGCATCTGATGCTCGTTAAGATCTTCGACACGGATCGGTTGGAATGTCCCCGCGCCCACATGCAATGTAATCTCCGTAACATCAATGCCCTTCGCCTTTAATTTATCTAAAAAGTCTTCCGTAAAATGTAGTCCGGCAGTGGGAGCGGCAACGGCACCTTCTTCTTTATTAAAGACAGTCTGATAGCGTGATTGATCCAGCTCTTCATCACTTCTTGTGATGTAAGGTGGCAGTGGTAAATGACCATAGGCTTCTAACACCTTCGCGATTGGCGAGTCATCTACCGTTTTTAAGAGAAAGAAGGCATCATCTCGTGAAACCATTTCAAAATAAGGCGTGCCATTAATAAAGACTTGTTGCCCTTCTTTGAGTGCTTTACTCGCTTTAATTTGTGCGAGCACCTCCGTTTCACTCACTAAACGTTCCACCATAATCTCGACTTTACCACCCGTCTCTTTGCTGCCAAAGACGCGTGCCGGCAATACTCGCGTATTGTTAATCACAATACGATCACCTTTCTCTAGATAGTCGATCAAATCTTCAAATGTATGATCAAACAACTCGCCACCTTTTGGCACCAGAAGCCTTGATGTTCCACGCACTTTTGGCGGAAACTGCGCAATCAATTCTTCGGGAAGGTGATAATCATAATCTGAAAGTCTTAACATCGTTTTATTCCTAGTTTATTCGGGTTTTCTGCGATTACCGCAATATAATTGTTGCAGTAATTCTGTCTTATTTTATCTTCTATCGACGGTTTTTACGGCTTTATTTACCGTTATAACATCTTTAAGCCTGCTTTTTGAGATGTTTTTAATGCAATTGCAAGATCGATACTATTTTAAAAACAAAATCCCAAAGCGCCAAACGCTTTGGGATCTTTTTTCAAATTGTATTGGGGTATTCGTTAGAGAAAGTCCACTTCATTCGCATAAAGTGATTCTTCTGTCTCACGCGCACGGATCAATTTGACTTGATCATCCATCAATAATACCTCGGCAGCTCTACCTCGCGAGTTATAATTAGACGCCATGGTAAATCCATAAGCCCCAGCATGCGTAACCGCTAGGTAATCTCCTGTTGTTAATGCAAGATCCCGATCTTTTCCAAGGAAGTCCCCTGTTTCACAAATCGGTCCAACGATATCGTAGTTTTTGACTTCGCTCTCAGGGTTATCATCTAAATTAATAATATTCATCCAAGAACTATAAAGTGCCGGACGAATCAAATCATTCATCGCAGCATCTACAATCGCAAAATTTTTCCCTTCATTCTCTTTCGTTAAGATCACTTGCGTTACTAAAACACCTGCATCTCCCACAATAGAACGACCTGGCTCAATCAAAATCTTCAAGTCTCGATCACCAATCTTCTCAATCGCTTGCGCAATCCAAACCGCAGGATCAATCAACGTTTCGTCCTCGTAACGAATACCCAGACCGCCCCCCATATCTAAATGCTTCAGATGAATCCCAAGCTCGCTTAACTCATCAATCAATGCGAGTGTTAAATCAAGCGCTTCTGCATAAGGCGCAATCTCAGTAAGTTGAGAGCCAATATGGAAATCAATACCATGAATATCAAGCATCGGCATACGTGCCATTTCTCGGTACATTGGCAATGCATCTTCCATACTAATACCAAACTTATTCTCTTTTAAGCCTGTCGAGATATAAGGATGCGTTTTTGCATCAACATTAGGGTTAATACGTAAAGAAACCGCGGCTTTAATGCCCAGCTTTGTCGCAACGCGATTAAGCATATACACTTCCGCAACCGATTCAATATTGAAGCAACCAATACCGCTCTTTAAAGCGAATTCTAAATCTGATTCGCGTTTCCCCACCCCAGAATAGACAACCTTTTTAGGATCTCCCCCAGCTGCTAATACACGCTTTAGCTCGCCTCTAGAAACAATATCAAATCCAGAGCCGGCATTTGCCAACAACTTTAATATAGAGAGATTACTATTCGCTTTTACGGCATAACAGATCTGATGAGGATAATCTCCAAATCCTTGGTCGTAAGCATGGTAATTACTTAATATTTTTTGTGCAGAATAGATATATACAGGCGTTTCAAATTTCTCCGCCACTTCGGTTAAAAGAACCTGATCAATTTTCATCTTTTTTATAACTTGTCATAAAGTGCCCATCGTTATGCGCAGCCTCGCTCTCAGCGATATAAAGCGCACCTGTCTGCCCACATCCTACCACTAAAAAAGTCGTAAAAAGAAGCAAAATAAACGTCTTACTATAATTCAACATCTCTATCCGATCTCTTGTTTGCCAGCTTACGGGGTAAGCCATTGTAAATAATCCATCTATCATCAAAATAACAGCCGTAGAAACTGCTGACAATAGATCAGATGCCTATAAAGGACATAATTTCTTACTCATAATACCGTTTATTATCGCTATTTTATGAAAATATGCACTCTTATTCCGCCTATCAGCATCTATACATCGTCTATAAGCAATTTATTCTGAAGCTTATCTCTCGCTATTTCTCCGAAAATCCGTCCCTACAATCATCACATCAATAGCTAGAATCATTCAAATAATAGACAGATTTCGTCTAAATATCTTTCATATCATTCAGCCTTTATTGTTTATTGATCCGTATTGCCCACAAATTCTCGTGAAATTTTTATAATTAAAATAACTATTTGCCAAATATTCGTTTTTTGACACTTTTTGATAGATCCTGTGGGGGGATAGCTAAATTTCAACGATTTCTCACATTTCGCGAATTTCTATCGGTATCAGGCGAATTAATTAGCAAAATATGGTATATTGTATCGTTATTTACACTTTATTATTTAGTTCAAAAAGGTTGGTTCAATGAGTGATTTTGCCAAAGAGATTGTCCCGATTAGTTTAGAAGAGGAGATGCGAAGCTCCTATCTTGATTATGCGATGAGTGTGATCATTGGTCGTGCGCTCCCGGATGTCCGTGATGGACTCAAACCCGTGCATCGCCGTATTCTTCACTCCATGAACCAGACCAATAACCATTGGAATAAACCCTACAAGAAATCTGCCCGTATTGTCGGGGATGTCATGGGGAAATATCACCCCCATGGTGACTCAGCAATTTACGACTCTGTTGTTCGTATGGCGCAAGACTTCTCGCTCCGATATATGCTAATTGATGGCCAAGGAAACTTTGGTTCAATCGATGGTGACTCAGCAGCGGCAATGCGTTATACGGAAATCCGTATGAGTAAAATTGCAGAAACATTACTGCAAGATATTGAAAAAGAGACCGTTGACTTCACGCCTAACTACGATGAGTCAGAGATCGAGCCATCTGTGCTCCCAACCAGAATTCCGACGCTCTTAGTCAACGGTTCTTCCGGTATTGCTGTCGGTATGGCAACCAATATTCCACCGCATAACCTCACTGAAACAATTAATGCATCATTGGCATTACTCCATAATTCAGAACTCACTATCGATGAGCTCATGGAGCATATTCCAGCACCAGACTTCCCTACTGCCGGCATTATCAACGGTACCCGCGGAATTCGTGAGGCTTATCATACAGGTCGTGGCCGTGTTGTTATGCGTGCACGTGCAATCATCGAGCATGATGAAAAACGAAATCGTGATGTCATTATCATCACTGAACTTCCTTACCAAGTAAATAAGGCCCGCCTTATTGAGCGTATCGTTGAACTCTATCGTGAAAAAGTCATTGAAGGGATTGCCCCTGATGGACTTCGTGATGAGTCAGATAAAGATGGGATGCGCATTGTTATTGAGCTTCGCCGTGGCGAAATGGGCGAGGTTATCCTCAATCAACTCTATAAACATACCGCACTTCAATCAAGCTTCGGTATTAACATGGTCGCCATTGATAAAGGCCAGCCTAAACTTCTTAATCTAAAAGAAGTATTAGAAGCCTTCTTACTTCACCGCCGTGAAGTTATTACGCGCCGTACGATCTTCGATCTTAAACGTGCCAGAAACCGTGCGCACTTACTCGAAGGTTTAACCGTTGCATTAGCAAATATCGATAAGATGATTCAACTTATCCGTACCTCTGCAACAGGTGCTGAAGCAAAAGAGCGCATGCTTAACCAAAGTTGGGCTCCTGGTGAAGTATCTGCAATGCTTGAACGCGCAGCAGAACTTAAAACAACCCCAGATGGTTTAACGGGCGTTGGATTAATCGGTACAGAATACAAGCTCTCAGAAGAGCAAGCACAAGCGATCCTCGACATGCGTTTACAACGCTTAACAGGACTTGAGCAAGATAAAATTTTAGATGAATACAAAGGGCTTCTTGATGCAATTCGCGAATTGATCGAAATCCTTGTGAATCCAGATCGTTTACGTGAAGTCATCATCGAGGAACTCGTGACAATCCGTGATGAATTTGGTGATGCTCGTCGTACAGAGATCCGTGAAGCTGCTGAAGATATCAATCTTGAAGATCTTATCGCGGAAGAGGACGTTGTTGTAACGCTTTCTCGACGTGGCTATATTAAATATCAAAAACTCGACGAATATCGCGCACAACGCCGTGGTGGTCGTGGTAAATCTGCGGCTCGCGTAGTCGATGAAGATGATGTTGAGCACTTAATGGTTGTGAGTACACACGCACAACTCATGTGCTTCTCTTCTTACGGTAAAGTTTACTGGCTACGTGCCTTTGAGCTTCCTGAAGCAGGACGTGGCGCAAGTGGTCGTCCAATCATCAACCTTCTTCCATTAGAGGCAGATGAGCGTATTACGTCAATGCTCCCTGTTGATAGCTATGATGATCGTTACATCTTTATGGCAACGAAATTCGGTGTTGTGAAGAAAACGATTCTCTCAAGCTTCCAAAGCCAACGTTCAAGTGGCTTAATCGCCGTTAATCTTGATGAGGGCGATGAACTTATCGGAACCCAAATCACCTCTGGTGAAAACGATATCATGCTCTTCACCAATACCGGTTTAGTTAACCGCTTTGATGAAGCAGACGTTCGTGCAACGGGCCGTGGTTCACGTGGAGTAAAAGGAATCACACTCTCAGAAAATCAACACGTCATCTCTATGATGCTTGCGGTTGAAGATGGTGTTGTCTTAATCGCCACTGAAAATGGATTTGGTAAACGTACACTCATCGAAGATTTCGCAAAACGTAATCGTGGTGGTAAAGGTGTCATTGGTATCCAAACCTCAGAGCGTAATGGTCAAATCATCGGCGCATGTATTGTTGAAGAAGATGATGAAGTGATGTTGATCTCTTGTAACGGCGTTTTAGTACGTACATCTGTCAATGAAGTATCGATTCTTGGTCGTAACACACAAGGGGTTCGCCTCATTCGTTTAGATGACAAAGATACTTTAGTCGGCATGACGCGCATTGTTGAAGAGCATGCTGCAATCGAAGGCGAAGAAGTGGAAGGTGATGAAGCGACTGAATCAGTCACTGAAGATGCCTCAACACCAGAAACAGAGTCATTGGAATCTACAGTAATGCCGGAAGATAGCTCAGAAGAGTAATCTTCTTCCCTTTCCTACAAAAATAAAATGATTCAAAAAGCCCCAAGTTGTTAAACAACTTGGGGCTCCATACAATATGGGGTTTAAAATTCCAATAATAAGAATTGAGTTCGATATTCTATCGGAATTAGTCCTTTTAGTTTAATAATAAAAATAAGGTGCTTCTTCCTTTCATTAGAATGATAAAGCCCTAATCTGGCATTTTTTATGCATATCAATTACGCTTTTTCTCTAAACTCCGTAGAACACTTGTAAATAATACATTAAAATGCGTAACCCCCTCAAAATTACATTCAACTTTGAGGGGGTTATTTAACTCAAGCCTCTGAAATACTTATAAAACTTTTCTTATTGCGACTGTAAATATTTAGAACATATTAAATAAAAAGTCAGAAAGGTCTTTATAATCCATTGCCCACCTTATCTATAAATAACAGTAAAGTTCATTGTTCCTCTAAACTCCCCTTCTACAACTGCCTTCTGCGGATTTCTTGTTACTTGCCCATAAAAATCCATTCTACTGGAGTAGGTACCTCTTGCAGGATTAAATTGCTTCATCTTTATAGTACTATTACCAACAAGAGCTCCTCCATCTACACGATAAAGTCGCAATTCAAAACCATTATCAACTCTCGCCCCTGCTCCTGTTGTACGTAACTGAACGACTGAATCAGTGAATCTAATTTCAGGCTCAACTAACGCTGCACAAGTACTAGGTTTTGATTGTTCTCTAATAAGATTTACTTGTATTCCAAAACTAGGGGTCTTTATAGTCCCCGTAGCTCTCCCCGTAAGAGGTGGGACCCGTATATCCCTGCCCCCGATATAATCAAGACTAAAAGAATCTCTCGAAGCACAAGGATCCCTTCTAAAGTTCGTCATCCCTGCCTGCAATTCAGCCTTAAATGTATACCCACTACCATCAGGGCTAAAGGTTAATACTTGAGATCTAGTACCACCTTGATAATCACGCATATAACTATTACTCGTGATTCCCCTATTTGCAGGCGAAGTGACTCGCACACCATACGTTCTAGGCCGATCCACCTTCCAGGAATAACCACCTGGCTTGCTAACATAACCTGTGCTGATATCGAAGTCTATTCTTTCTGGAATACCACCAGAAGGAGTTATCACAAATGTAACGCGTCCATTTGATTGAGTAACATTACCTAGGCTAGTATTTAAATAAGCTGCCTGATTATGGAATGATACTGTATGCGCCTTCGTACACGTCACAAGATAAGTATTAATATATTCAGCAACTGTCGAGTTAGATCCTGAATATATCTGTGGTATGTCAACATTGCTTATCACATTAATTATATTATATCCCGCAGTCCCTCCTTTAACCTCATGATCACTCATTTCGCAACTAGCTTGGGCTTGCTGAGTAATACTTAATAACACCAACGAGGCCCCTCCCCAAAAATAGCCACATAATTTCTTACGCTTTATACATTTTTTCATAGTAGTTACTTCACTCCTATTTGCTGACACTCATTAGCCGAACATTGGTAAGAAACTTTTACCGAAGACCCAAAATCATTAATATAGAAAAGATCAATTTTATTACCCGCAACTCTTACATCGTAATTTTCTATCGAAAATGGCTTAAGAATGAGTTCTTTTTCGGTCAATTTAGCATGGCCGCTCGATATAACGCCATAAAGTACAGCATGAAAAGCCGAAGGATTCTGGATAACTAAGCCATTGCCAGCTTTTTTCACAACAATTTCCTCAAGCCAACCATTTCTTGTCGGGTATTCTGCTAATCCTTTGGGTCTATAAAATAACTTCAATTTAGACTGCATTACAATCGCAATATTATTCCCTCCTTCCGCCGCTTTAGGTGGAACACCTAAAGCATTGAAGAAAAAGATGCTCTCTCTATCTTTTGGTAAATTATTTACATTTCCAACTAAACTAATCTTTACCTGTTTATCTTGTCCTGGATTAACTCTCTGTAATATTGGCAGTGCAATTAAAGGTTCAGTGATTTTGACTCCGTTAATATCTTCAATCCAAGCTTGGGCTAAATAAGGTTGTGTTTTGCTATTATTAGTTAAGATTACAGACTGAGAGGCCGTTTTGTCATTATCAAAAACAACTCTGGTTCTATCAAAAGATAACTGCGCAAATGCGATATTGAACACTAAACTTAAAAGTATAATTAGGGGCTGTTGAACATTCATAACTTCAGCCAAATATAGGCACAAGCTAAAGC
>CALZEE010000007.1 GCA_945639195.1 uncultured Ignatzschineria sp.
TAATATTCTACCGCTCGCTTTTTTTATTTTGAACTACAATGTTCAACAGCCCCTAGGGAAGCTGGCCAAGTTACTTTACTGCCGCTTTTACTACTTTAAACTGAGGCCAACAGCGCGGCATTTCCGCGTAGTTCATCTACCCATTCAGGCTGAAGAGCTCAGCAGAAAGAAAATGGTTTATTATTTTTTCTGTTCAAAATAAATGGCGAAAGAAATCCTCCTCCTCGCGCTCCGACGGTTAATGTGGAGGTGTTTTTTACAGTTTGGGAAGCTCTCGCTGTTATGTGGCTACCGGGCTTATCTTCTATTTATACCGTTACAGGTTATTACAGCGTTATACAGTCAGCCAAATGTGGCTCTTATCTGATTATGAGAGATGAATGAAGTAGAGGGAATATATTCAAATAGTCAATCTAGGAGCGCTATAACCTCAAGGGGAATCTAGGTAGTGGGGGGCTTCGGAAGTGCGTAATATACGTAATATTATTTTTTAATTCTCTATAAGCTAGATATATCAGTCTATTTCAGAGGTCTATAAATATAATTTTAGTGTAATAAATCATAATAACCTTACGTAATTTTAGATCATATTGAGAGTGAGAAGAACCCGATAAGAATGACCTTTTTGAAAGACGACATTATGTGCATAATGCATTATTACGCTCTAATGTATGGCTGAAAGATACTGAAATAGCAGCCTTTTGAGCATTTCATTACGACATTACGTGCTTGCGATGACCCCTTTGTCTAGATTGGTGTGACATGTGTAAGCAAGTACTTACATAATGGATTTATCGCTCTTGGAAAAGCCTAGAGTATTTTAGATTGCGTCTCTACCTAAAAAATAACAACGTTATTTTAGGGTAGGGACGCAATTCATTATTGCTCCAGACTTCCATTCTTTAGAAGCTCCTGGTAGTATTGATTCAAATGATACAAGTAAAAGCTATCATTTTACGCACTCAAATCTGCACTAGTGCATGCCATCATGGTGACCGAAGATCAACAAGGTTGTCATATATAATGACTCAGAAATAGCGGCTTAATAAGATTACATATAATCTGTATGACTTAGCGTCTCAGTTAACACCATCCAACATTACACATTTTGTAATGTGCATTGCACCTTAAATTCTATAATTGGTGTTTTTCCTTTATCTATTATTAACGCGTTAACAAATGTGGAAATCACTTTGTCAGCATTTTTCGCGCTATGGGGTAGAAATAATCAATCTACCAATAGCTTTTCAGCATGTATAAATATGCCAATTAAGAGGCTTTCCCGTGTGCTCTTTTTTTATTATAAATAACACGAGTAAATGAGAGATCCCTATTCTCTATAAACAGGAGATTAACTGCTTTGCTGATATACCAGCGAGTTTCGCAAGTACTGAAACGAATGAAATATGGATTACAGAGCCTTCGGCTGTAGTTTAAAAGAAGTAACAAGAAGGAGAATTAAGATACGCCCTGATTCTTTATGCTCGTTTTTCATAGTCTTTTGACTAGTACAGTATGATACGCCCTGCTGACTTGAGCCGATAACACTAAACAAAACAACATCAACATTTTTAAATTATTGGTTTTAATATTTATATTTACTGTTATTTGGCAGTGAGGTGGGAAGATTGTATGAAAAATATAGATAAACAAGTACATGTAGCAGATCAATTAGAGCCGGGAACTGTACTTCTTCCAGAGGATGTTTCGGATTTTCATTTATTCTATGATTATATTCATAGTATTTCTATACTTGATATGAATATGCGGGTAACCGAGTATAAATTAGAGGATAGTAAAGATATATATAGATCCCTTTATCTCCCATCGCTTCGAAATCCCGATAATGAGATTTCAGAATTTATTACTAAAATTAATTATTGGTTAGCAAAAGATAACTCTAAATTACACAATAATTTCCAAAAAATAGCTATTGCTCTTTATGTTCAAGTGCTTGTAGATAAGCAAAAATATTACCCTTTGAAAAGCATTAATAGAAGATTACATGGTTACAAGCTCAAAGCATCTCAACAGATTGAATCTCTTAATAGGGTGCTTATAGAAAAAGATCTGAAAATTAAAGAGTTGCTGGAAGAAAGAGATTTGTTGAAAAATGAAATATTATTGCAATATTTAGAGTTAAAAAAAATACGATTGAAATTGCAGGGGCAGTGATAGGAGGATGCGATGGTTAAAGTCTCATTCATAAGAGAGCGAGAAGATGCATTATCCCGTTCTCTTTCAGAATTAATTCAAGGAAATAAAGAGGGGAGCTTTGGAACTCAAGCTGCTAGATCCGCTATTCTGCACGCCTCAATAAATAAATTGAAAGAGGAAGGCTTCTCTTTGAAAAGTGTGAAAAACTTGAAGCAGAAGCATGTACATGTGCTTTTAAACTCATGGAGAGAGCGAGGTTTAGCTACATCAACAATTAAAAATAATATGACGCACTTGCGTTGGCTAGCTCGTAAAATTAATAATCCTCGTATTATCGAACGAACTAATAGAGCTTATGAAATCCCCAATAGGAAGTATGTTAATAATGGGGGAGGAAAGGCCAGAAATCTTGATCGTAATAGATTGGATAGAATCACGAATTCCTACGTAAAAATGTCCTTACGCTTGCAAGAGGCGTTTGGTCTTAGAAGGGAAGAGTGCATCAAAATACAACCTGATATCGCAGATAAGGGCGATCGCCTTTACCTTAAAGATAGCTGGTGTAAGGGAAAGATTGCTAGAGAAGTGCTTATTCGAAATCCTGAGCAGAGAGTTATATTAGATGAAGTAAAGCTGTTTTGTAGAAGGGATGGTAGTAAGTCATTAATACCTTTAAACTTACAATACAAGCAGCAATTAAAGGCATATGAATATCAGACAAGCAAGGTAGGGCTATCATCAATGCATGGTCTTAGGCATCGTTATGCGCAGACCCTGTATCGTGATTTAACAGGCTGGGAAGCGCCAAATGCAGGAGGGCCAAAGAAGAGTGAATTAACAGTTGATCAGAGGAAGCTTGATAGGATGGCTCGACTACAAATCAGTCGAGATTTAGGGCATAAACGAGAAGAGATTACAGCGGTTTATTTAGGGAGATAGGTTAATAACTATCGTTTTCCGAAAGATCATATGAAAATAATTAAGCATAGTAGTGATAATACAAAATTGCTTATATCCTGTCGATATCGTAGGATTTAATAGTTAAATTAAATCTGTATCAATATATATTAAAACACGATTTTATCGAATTAAGGAGTATAAATGGCCGTTAGCCAAGCAAGTATTATCGAGGCTCTAGAAAGTATTGTTTCTAATCTGGATCAGAGCGAGTTCATTTATTCATTTCTTGATGCTTATGGTTTTCCGAAAAGCACTATCACACGATTACGTAAAGAGGGCGATAGTCGGAATGTGGCAGAAAATGGAGATATAGCTTTACGTAAGCAACTATATTTCCGTGCTGTAGCTCAAGGAACAGATCTCAATCTTGAAATGAAGCATTTATGTGAAGGTAGTATAGTTGAGCGAAATGATATTCGATTTGTCATCGTTACAGATTTTAAGAAGCTGGTAGCTACAGATTTAAAGGCTGATGAATATTTAGAGATAGGATTAGTAGATCTTGATACAAACTACGGTTTTTTCTTGCCTTTGGCAGGATATGAAAAGGCAGTGATGTATTCTGAGCATCCTGCTGATTTGAAAGCCTCTGAAAAAATGGGGCAGTTATTTGACTTAATTCGTGAGCGTAATGATTTAAATAGCCGTGAAGATATTCATGCTTTGAATGTGTTTTTGACACGACTTCTATTTTGTTTCTACGCTGAAGATACCGGGATATTTGATGAAGGGCAATTCCATTATGCACTTCACTCTTATACTAAAGAAGATGGTTCAGATTTAGATCAATTTTTTTATGATCTATTTACAGTACTGAATTTAGAGGAAAGTTCGGCAGAGCGAAAAAAAATGCCGGCACAATTTCAGTCTTTTAAGTATGTTAATGGAGGATTATTCAGCGCTGATGAAGCTATTCCTGATTTTAGTCGAAAAGCTCGTCGTATATTACTTGACTGTGCTCGATTGGATTGGTCAGCTATTAACCCTGATATTTTTGGATCTATGTTCCAAGCAGTGATTGACGAAGAACAGCGGGGAAATTTGGGGCAACATTACACATCTGTTTCAAATATCATGAAGGTCATTCAACCTCTATTTCTTGATGTTCTGTATGCAGAGTTAGAAAAATCTAAAGGCAACGAGAAAAAACTTAAAGCTTTATTGGTGCGTCTTCAAAATCTAAGTATCTTTGATCCAGCATGTGGTTCAGGTAACTTTTTGATTATTGCTTATAAAGAACTACGTCGTCTTGAGATGCAGGTAATTGATGCTCTTAATATAGCTAGTCCACAGTCGGTGATGTATTACACAGGTATTAAGTTAAGCCAGTTTTACGGCATTGAAATCGATGATTTTGCGTGTGAGGTTGCGACATTATCTCTTTGGTTAGCTGAGCATCAAATGAATACTGAGTTTAAGGCAAAATTTGGTTATGCAGAAGCGGCGTTACCGTTACGTAATGGCGGTAACATATTTTGTGGTAATAGTTTGCGTATGAATTGGGAAGAAGTATGTAATCCTATTGATGAGCAAGGTAGTGAACGTGAGATATATATTTGTGGTAACCCCCCATTTTTAGGTACTACAGAGCGTAGCTCCGAGCAATCTGCTGATATGAAGTATGTTTTTTCTAGTTTTAAGTCTATCGGATATTTAGATATTGTAGCTGCTTGGTTCTGGAAAGGTGCTCAATTTATTAAAGGAAAAAAAGCCCAATGTGCTTTTGTATCGACTAGTTCTATTTGTCAGGGTGATCAGGCTTCATTATTATGGCCCCCTATTTTTGATCTTGGGATCTCAATAGATTTTTGTTACAAATCATTTCCTTGGAGTAATAGTGCTAAGGGAAAAGCAGCTGTACATGTCATTATCGTAGGATTAAAAAATCAATTAAAGAATTCGGAAAGATCAAAAATTTTTGAGATGTTGGATGATAATGTCCTGTCTTCATCGGTTGAGAATATTAGCCCTTATTTAATTTCTGGTTCAAGTATTTGTGTAAAACCTAGAACAAAGCCTTTAGCTTTTGTTAGTCCTATGGTTAGGGGGAGTCAGGCAACGGATGGTGGTAATTTATTTTTAACGAATGAAGAGCGATTAAATTTTACTCAACAATACCCACAGTATTCTGATTGGATTCGTAATATATTAGGAGCATCAGAGTTTCTTAATGGTAAAGAGAGATGGTGCTTTTGGTTAGTTGATATTCCATTAGATGAAGTGATGCTAGTTCCAGAATTAGAAGATAGAATTAATAAAGTAAAAGAGTTAAGACTAAAGGCTGGACATGCTTCAGCATTGAAGGGAGCTGAACGACCACATACGTTTCTTCAAGTAGCTCAGCCCGAGGAAGGACATTATATTTTAGTTCCAAGAGTATCTTCAGAGCGTAGATCTTATGTACCTATAGGTTTTTTAAATTCAACAGTCATTTCTAGTGATGCAAATCAAATGATTCCCGACGCGACTCTTTATGAATTTGGTATCCTCACTTCAGAAATGCATAACGATTGGATGAGGACAGTGGCCGGTCGCCTAAAAAGTGATTATCGTTATTCAGCGACTTTGGTTTATAACACATTTCCTTGGCCTGAAGTTACAGGGCCTAAGCGTAAGCATATTGAATCTTTAGCGGAAGAAATTCTGCTGATTCGAGAAGACTATCCTGACAAGACATTAGCCGAGCTATATGACCCCGATAAAATGCCAGAGCCTTTATTGATAGCTCATCGCAATTTAGATTGGGCAGTAGAAGCTTTATATAGAGATCGATCATTCCGTGATGCATCGGAGCGCTTGGAATACTTATTTGCTCGTTATGAAAAGCTTATTGAAGCTGAGCAATCCCAAACCCCAATAAAAAAGAAAAAAGGGAGTTAAGTAATAATGGCTAATTTATTGACTGTGAACTACAAGCAAACAGGTAAAAGCTCAAACTTAAATGATATGGGTATGCGCGAAATGCAGGCTCGAGCTTTTGAATATAGAAGTGCACAATATCTTTTACTTAAAGCTCCTCCAGCATCGGGTAAGTCACGAGCATTGATGTTTTTGGGACTGGATAAAATTTATAACCAAGGCATAAAAAAAGTGATTGTAGCAGTTCCTGAAATGTCTATTGGCGCTTCATTTAGGAATACAGATTTAACCGAATTTGGTTTTTTTGCTGACTGGAAAGTCGATTCTGAATATAACTTATGTTTACCGGGAGCGAATGAAGATGGGAAGGTAAATACGTTTGTTCGTTTTATATCGGAGCCTACAGCACAAATCTTAGTTTGTACACATGCTACTTTACGCTTTGCATATCAGAAATTAGCGCCAGCAGATTTTAATAACACTGTTTTAGCTATTGATGAATTTCATCATACATCGGCTGATGGAGATAATAGGCTTGGGGAATTAATAGATGGTTTAATGACAAACTCTAACGCTCATATTATTGCTATGACAGGATCATATTTTCGCGGAGATGCTGTACCAATTCTTTTACCTGAGGATGAAGAAAAGTTCACGCAGGTTACATACTCTTATTATGAGCAGTTAAATGGCTACCAGTATTTGAAATCCTTAGGAATTGGATATCACTTCTATACAGGACGTTATTTAAGTGCGCTACATGAGGTTTTAGATACTACCAAGAAAACCATTATTCATATTCCGAACGTCAATTCGGTTGAGTCTACTAAAGATAAGTACTCTGAGGTGGATCATATTTTGGATGTGATAGGCGATGTTATTGAAAGGGATGAGGCTACAGGTATTATCACTCTTAGGGATAAGAGTGGCCGCTTGTTAAAAGTGGCAGATTTGGTAGATGATAATCCGATGCGTGTTGAGATTCAAAATTATTTGCGCAATGTCTCAAAACCAGAAGATATAGATATTATTATTGCCTTAGGAATGGCCAAAGAAGGCTTTGATTGGCCTTGGTGTGAACATGTATTGACTGTTGGCTATCGTTCATCATTGACAGAAATTGTACAGATTATTGGGCGCGCAACACGAGATAGTGAGGGAAAAACACATGCACAATTTACTAATCTGATTGCTCAGCCAGATGCTAATGATGATGATGTTAAAGTATCCGTGAATAACATGCTAAAGGCCATCACAGTATCGTTATTGATGGAGCAAGTTCTAGCACCATCTATTAAGTTTAAGCCTCGATCTCGTATGTTACCAAATGAAAAAGTAGAGCCCGGTACGGTGGTGATAGACGATATAAGTGCTCCAGTTTCTGAAAAAGTAATTAAAGCACTAGAAAACATGGATAATATTAAGGCGGCTATTTTGCAAAAACCTGATGTTATAGCACCAGCGGTGATGGGAGAGGCTGATCCGGAGGTATTAGGTGAGGTAGAGATTCCTAAGATTATTGAAAAATTATACCCAGACATGGATGTTAATGAGGTACAAACGGTTTCTGAAGCTGTGCAGCTTTCGTTGGGAGTTCAATCTACAGGAGGGCTAATTGATGAGTCTGATTTGCCTGAGGGAGCTGAGATTTTGATTCCTTCTGATGGGGATTCGACTAAGCCATATCAAACAGCTATTGTAGGAGCCGCGGGTTCTAACTCTCCGGAGTCTAATCGGCAGTTTGTTCTAATTGGTAAAAAATTTATTAATATAGAGCATTTAAATGTTGATTTAATTCGTCAAATAAACCCATTTCAAGGGGCTTATGAAATACTCTCTAAGGCAGTGACACCCTCTGTCTTAAAAGTGATTCAAGATACAGTAGTTGCAATGCGTTCTACAATGACGGAAGAAGAGGCTGTTATTTTATGGCCACGCATTCAGTTATTTAGAAAGGAGAAAGAACGTGAGCCTTCTGTGACTTCAGGTGATGCGTATGAAAAACGATTGGCTGAGGGATTAGCTTATTTAAAACGTAAAGCTCAAGAGCGCAAAGCAGCTCAAGTCAGTGGGTCATAGGAGAGGCATGTGGCAATCAGACATAGTAAAAATAAAGCCGCAAATAGGCTTTCAATAGATGATATTTTTAATGGACCGGATGAGTTTGGTTTGTTGGATGTTGAGTATAAGGCTGTAAATCAAGGCTCTCCTATTGAAGTTACAAACTTTGAAGCGATTAATGTTTTTTTTGATCAGCATGGGCGAGTACCTACTCAAGATGGTAATTTATCTGAGAAACTCTTGGCCAGGCGCTTAGCAAGTTATCAAAAAAATACCGATTTTCATGCCATATTATCCCCTTATGATCGGTATGGTTTGATCTCACGAGAACAATATGGGTTGATGGAAGAATTTAGTGAGTCAAAGTCTGTCCCTGATGTTTTGATAAACGAGGAGAGTCTGAAGAGTATAGATCCAGAAGATGTTACTTGTTTAGATGATATCTTTGATAGCATTGAGTTCAATGAAATCGACTTGGATGATGAAAGCCTTTTTGATATTAGGAATGTTCCTGTGGTGACAGATAGAGATCAGCCTGATGAAATTGCGCAGCGTAGAGTCTGTGAGGATTTTTATCAGTTTGAGTCAATCTTTTTAGGGGTTCAGAAAGGATTAAAATCAGGAGATATAAAAACTGCTCGCTTTCAACAGTCTAGAACGGTTGAAGAAGGTGATATTCTTATCATGGAAGGGGTGTTATGTCTTATTGATAAGATTGGTGAGTACCGTTTAGATAGCACTGGTAGATATGACCCGAGATTGCGAGTAATTTTTGAAAATGGAACGGAATCAAATCATCTTTTACAGTCCTTGGCTAAACGTTTATTCGCTGATGAAACAGGTCGTCGAGTAATTCGTAGTGCAGAGTCAGTGGTAGATGCGTTCAATAATATATCACATAAAGACAAACGAGCAGGACAGATCTATTTTGTGACAACACTTAGTGATAATCCTGTTTTAACAGCCATTCCAAACCTAATTAAAATTGGTTACACCGAGCAAACGGTAGAAGAACGTACAAAAAATTCAGTGAGTGATATAGCTTTTTTAGAAGCACCTATTAAAATTTTAGCGTCTATTGAATGCTATAACTTGAATCCTAATAAGTTTGAATCATTAATACATGGTTTTTTACATGCCCAACGTTTAAAGATGACACTCGTTGGAAAAGATGGAAAAACCTATAGTCCAAGAGAATGGTTTTCAGTGTCATTAGATACGGCACGTGAGGTAGTAAAACGTATTATTGATGGGAGTATCGTGCAGTACCGGATGAATAATACAACTGGTAGATTGGTGAGGAAGAGGGAGTAATGGTGGGGGTACTTAGCTCTATTTAGCTACTATTACTGCAATTTTTCATTACATTGGTTTATTGAAAAATAGGTAGTTAAATACAAGTTTGAAAAGGCCACCTTATTTTGTGTAGGGTGGCCTTGTAGCATTCTAGTTTAGTGCAATAAACCTTATTTTATTAGCCCTTTTTGACTCATAGAGTTTATTGATTAAGCTGAAAGATAGTTTAAATAAAACAATCCATGTAACAAAAGGAAGTAAGAGTGTAATGATTAACGACAATACTTCTTCTCCGAAATTACTTGCGGTAATCGCCCCTAACTCCTTCATTATAAATAATGAAGTTAATGTAATGGCCAATATACTTATGATCTTAAAGAAATTTTCTTTGATATTTAATGTGTTTACCGCACGCTCAATTTGGTGAATGCATACCTTTTCTTTTTCAGAAAGATTAAAACCATAAGGGATAGCTGTAGCTGAATTTTCACTATAATTATGAATAGTACTTTTATTGCTGTTTTGCATCATATCCCCACCAATTTTGATCTTTTTCATTTTATTTTTATTGGTCATAGATGGTGGTGGCTCATCATCATTATCTTTTTTTCTGATACGAGATGGTTTTTCTGTGATAGATGCTTTTGCTAATGCTTCGAAAGCGAGCTTATGATCACTGTCTGCATTTTCATATGCATTAATGATCTCAATTGCTTTACCTTCTATAATATTGTCAGGTCTTTTTTCACCAAAAAGTAGATAGTGTATGTCTATACCATTTTTAAGTAAGTTGAGAAGGTACTTAACATCTGGCGAGCGTCTCTCTTCCTCATTTTCTTTTTCATAAACACCCTGGCTAGTTGTGCTCACATCTCCTAGATCTGCAAATTCAGCTAAAGTTAACTTCATTGAGGTTCTAGTTTCTTTTAATCTTTTAGCAAATTCATCACTCATTAGTTATCCTTGCACACCTGTTTTATTGTTTTCGGTAAAAATAAAACTTAATTATTGAAATAAGTTTTTAGTGTAGTATATTAGATCTTATTCATCATGAGAAGCTAATATATTCTCTTATTAAAGCATATTAAACGAGAGAGATCATACTATGAGTGAAGCTAAAAGAAATTCTAAGTTAGTATCTTTAACAATTATGATCGAAGAGTTACAACTTACTGATTTACGTCATATAGCAAAAGCAGAAGAGAGAAGCTTATCAGCTCAGATAAGATATTTATTAGAACAAGAGTTAATTAAAGTAAGTGATGATTCAAAATATCAACTAGGGGGGAATGTCAAAATGTATTAAATGTTAGATAGTAAAAAACCACTTCAAAGTGTGAAGTGGCTTAGGTTTTGAATGTTGCATCCTGGAAGATCAAACATTCAAATATAACAACATCTATTATAGAGAAAAACTATGATAAATCAATTGAATATCGCTAATTTTTTAGTGATAAATATTTACGTCTATTTTTTGTCTAGCTTTGAAAAAGAACGAGGAGCTAGCTTATGAAAAAAATGGATGAAATAACACGTCAAAACGTGATTAATATTCTTCAAAATCATTATCATATGCGCCCGCAAGGCGGGGGGCACCGCTATAAATATGGTATCTGCCCGCAATGCGGTTCTAAAGAATTGTGGGCGTTTGCTCATGATCCGTGGACAGTCCAATGTGATCGTGAATCTAATTGTGCTTATAAGCAATCAACACGAGATCTACATCCTGAAGCGTTTGCAACAGTGACAGAGCGCGCTTTAAAGAAAGATCCCGCAGATCCTAAAATCATTGCAAAAACCTACCTGCAGGATGATCGCGGCTTTAATATTACGCGAATCGGGTCATTTGAACAGGGAACGGCGCAGAACTTTCAAACAAAAGAGACTTCCGCAACAGTGCGTTTCTCATTACCAAATGGCGGATATTGGGAGCGAGTGATTGAAGATGTTTTGCCAAATAGCAAAGCGCTCTTTTCTAAAGAGTGTCCTTATAAGGGTTTTGGTTGGACTTCACCGGA
The DNA here is from genome assembly GCA_945639195.1 of uncultured Ignatzschineria sp. Lineage (GTDB taxonomy): Bacteria > Pseudomonadota > Gammaproteobacteria > Cardiobacteriales > Wohlfahrtiimonadaceae > Ignatzschineria. The sequence goes on from CALZEE010000007.1 coordinate 11,352, forward strand.
GTTTGATCCAAAAGCAGAAGAGATCTGGGTTGTAGAAGGGATCTTTGATGCACTTGCTTTGCAACATAATGGTATTCATGCCATTTCAGCAATGACTTGTCATAACTTCCCAAGTGTTACGCTTGAAGAGATTTATAAGGATAATCCTTTTGCGACCGTCATGATTGCGCTTGATAGTAATAAGGCCGGTAGAATCGGTACTCGTAAGATGGTGAAGCTTACGGAAGAGATTGGTTTTAAAGTGAAAGCAGCACTCACTAATTCGGGTGATGACTGGAATGATAAGCATATTGAAGGGAGATTGAATCCTGATGATATTCGCACCTTTTGTTATTTTGGTTCATTGGAGATTGCGAAAACGCCGAGTGAAAAGGCGTTGCTTATGTGGTCACATAATGGCGGTAGCCAAGGATTTTGGCTTGAGCATGGGCATAAAACATATTGGTGCGACATCAATATGGAATTACTACGCCGAGCCGAGGCAGATTTAACAGAAGAGAAGCTACTTGAGACAGGTGCTGGCGATGTTACTGAACTACGAGAAGAAGAGCTTGAAGAGATTCGCGAACAAGCATTTACTAAAAGCGGATCGGTATTTCCGATTGCAACATGCGTGATTGATTTTCTCTATGCTGAGAAGTCGATTATTACCGATGAAACGCAATATTACGTCAAAATCAGCAATCATCGGGGTAACACCACCGGCACCTTTAATGGAAAGCATATTAAATCAGCATCTGATTTTGGTGCACGCATTATCGATACATTACCTGGGGCGAACTTTGACGGCACACCAAAGCAACTTGGCCGTATTTATGATGATAAAACATTGGAGATTGAAACAGTGAATACAATAGATTACATCGGCTATTGCCCAGAAGCGAAAGCCTATATTTATCCGACTTTTGCCGTAAAAAATGGCCAGCATCATAAAAAGAATAATGAAGATTACTATACATTTGGTAACTTCAGCATTAAATCAACGCTGAATATAGCGCGCTTTGCGCCTGACCTTGAATATAAAAACACATGGACAGAAGATTTCCTAAGCGCTTATGGGCCACAAGGCTTAATCGTATTGACATACTTCTTTGGCTCGCTCTTTGCGGTGCAGATTCGTGAGAAGTATAAATCATTTCCCTTCTTGGAGTTTACGGGAGAGGCAGGCGCCGGTAAAACTTCGGTTTTAGACTTCTGTTGGTTATTAATGGGGCGTGAAAACTATGAGGGGATTAACCCCGTAACGTCAACGCGTGTGGCACGAATGAGAACGCTAAGACAGTTTTCAAATATGCCAACGGTTTATTTGGAAGGACAGGGCAATGATAAAGATTCAAAACAAGGCCAGGCTGTTTGGCTCTCTGAAGCGAAACAATTATTTAATGGAATATCACCGCGCGCAACGGGAATAATGAATTCAGGAAATGAAACGAATGATGAGCCTTTTTACGGTTCATTAATAGTATCTCAAAACAGAAAGATTTATGGAGAGGTAGCAGTACTAGGGCGCTTTATCTATCTGCATATGACAAAAGAGCATCATACAACGGAAGGTCGTCACGCTTCACAGCGTTTAAATAGCTTGTGCGTAGATGATGTTTCGGGATTTTTGAAGTTCGTCATTGAGCATGAAAAGGAAGTGCTTGAGCACCATGCAAAGGTTTATGAGAAATACCATAGCAGAATCATGGAGCTAGAAGGCCTCAATACCGTAAGGCTAGCAGATAACCACGCGACACTTCTCGCAATGCTTGATGCGCTCTGCGCATTACTCAATATCTCTAATGAATTCAGGAACCGTACCAGAGATTATATCTTTAGGATCGCTCAGGAACGTGAGAAGGATCTCGATCAAGATCCGGATGAAGTAATGGAGTTCTGGCATTTGTATGAGTTCTTAGAAAACAGTACAAAAGCTGAGATTAATCATTCTGCAGATCGTGATTTAATCGCCATTAATCTTAATGAGATCGTAGAAATCGCACGTAATCGACGCTCAAATATCGGTGATGTTTCGTTACTCAGAAAGTTGCTGCCACATTCGAAGCGTTACAAGTTCGTTGATAATAAAAATGTTCATTCAAGATATGCCAAAAAAGCAGTTCGTTGTTATGTATTTAAGCGTGAATCGGGGAAGTAGGGGGGGAATATGTCTAAACGTAAAACATTAATTAAACTATCTGATACCGCTAAGAAACTTGGTATATCAAAAAAACATTTAGAAACCTCAATCATGTTCGAACCAGAATTCCCCAAACGGGTGAGATTGGTCGATGGTGGAGATATTTTTTTTGTAGAGCAAGAAGTTGATGATTATATTGAGATGAGAAAAATATAAGTACAATCTTTTAGCACTAATATTGTAGATAGTAGATAGTAGATAGTAGATAGTAGTGCTAAAAGCTATAGAAAATGATAAGGGTGCTTTCTTAAGTATTTAGTGTTAATATTTTCTTTTCATTTTTTTCGTAATCAACTAATAGATTCTTAATAGGTAGTTGTTCTATAGTCCTTGGAATAATTTCTTTGTTCTCTAACTGTATCTTATTTAATTCGTACGGAAGCTCTAAACTAAAGACCACGTTTATTATGGCATTATTATTTTTTAAGTTTGAATATTCAGTTGAGACATAATCTATGCTGTGATCAATATGAGAATAACCATAAATATTGTATTCATAGTGAGCAGTATAATTCACTGATATACGATCTATTCTTATTGTTAAGGTGTTTTTGTGCATGGATAGATAACGGATATTTTTTGGTATTAAAATATCAGACTCTTTAATATCAATACTTAAAGAGTTGTCACCTAGGATGAAAGGAGCCGGATCACTATAGGTTAAGAATAGGTCTGCATTGTCACATATATATTCCGAAACTATCGAAATAATATCTGTTTTTAAATTTCCGTTTGATATTATATTTTCAGAAAAAGACAGGAATTTATTTTCTAGACTATCTGGATTGTTGTCAGTATCAAAAATACTTTGATAGTTAAGAACTTCTATAAGATCAATATGAGTTTTAACAATACCCATACCATCATATTCCCCATTAGAAAAAAAGTCATAAAAATCATTGTCCTCTGACAAAAATAAAATGTCTTCTTGTTGTTGAATAAGAGCTAAAAGTGTAAACGCATCTGGAAATTCGTTTGATTTTTTTAAAGAAAAAGGAGCTTTTTGTTCGAAGTATAAGTTAAACACTTCTTCTGTGGATACAGACTTGATATCAATAATTTCAGCATTCATATCACTAAGAAAATTATCAATAATAGTTTCACTTATACTATCTATTTCTTTGAAATCTACATCTTTGGAGTTGAGAGCATCTTGTTGATTTTTATAGAGATCAAGGTAATACGAAGATGTTGATTTTATTTTTATTTTTCTTTTGATTTCCTTTAAAGCCTTATTTATTTCAAGCTGATCCTGTTTTAATTGACTCTTGAGATGTCGAATCATTTCCTTTCGGGTGATTGTGGTAGCTAAAAATTTAATGGAATCAGGTTGACTAGGTTGCATAAAATTTTTTAGGGTATTGAACAGGGAAGGATTAAAGTTGAATTTATCTTTAACATAATAGTTAGTATCGATAAAAACAGCTGTAAATTTGTTTGAATTTAATATGGTCATAATTGAGATTATCCTAGTCTTTTGGCAATTTCTGATGCGGTAGGGTTGTAATATATCATCAAAGATCTTGGATCTCGATGGCCAATCATTTTTGCAAGATCCAGTACATCTAGCTTTCTAGCTAAACGAGTGCAAGCTTCATGCCTGGTATCATGAAAACGAAGATCTTTAATGCCTGTGGTTTTGATATAGCGAGCGAATAGGGCAGATGTGCGATCAGATGATTCATCAAAGTCTTTAAAGAATACAGGTTTAGCAGTATAAGTTTCAGATTGGCCATACTCATTCAAAATGGTTCTTTCATAGATCAGTGAACGTGAGTATGGTTTTATTCTTTCTAGTAATTCAATGGCACGGCTTGAAAGAGGAATATCCCGAGCATCACCATTTTTAGATGTTGGGATAGTGAGGTAGTAATCTCTCAGATAAATATTACCCCAATCTAAATTACAGATTTCCCCTAAGCGCATGCCCGTTTCAATTGCAAATAAGAAAATCAACCCAACTCTTTTACGAGCCTCATCCAACTCGCCATGTTCATCGTAGCCAAGGGCTTCTAGAATTCTATTGATTTCAATGTCAGAGATTCTACGATTGCGCGGTGCTGGTTCTTTTAGTTTATCAACGCCCTCAAAAGGATTATGTTCTATCCATCTCCATTTAATTGCTTCTTTAATCACGCCACGTAGGATAGATATCTCTTTATTAACGGTTGCCGGCTTCACACTTTTTAGTCTAAATTCGATGTAGTTATTGAATACAGAGGGAGATAAAGAGCTTAAACGAGCCTCGATATTTAATGCATGGCAATTCAAGAAGTAATTGATTCTTAGTGTTTCACTTTTTTCAGAGCGTTTACCTGGTGTAATTTCAGTTAAGTATTTTTCTAAAGCATCTTTTAAGCTTTTGGTTATATCAACATTTTCCGTTTTCCCTTGCCTAATTTCTTTTTCCCGACGAATCCCCCAAGCTAATGCTTCAGCTTTTGTTGAAAATGACTTAGTATCTCTTATACGTTCATAATTTATTACAATCTCAACTTCGACAGACCACTTAGATCCGCGTTTTCTCACATATGCCATCTATATCAGTCTCCTTTTATTTGACGGGGGATTTGACGGGGCAAGAGGTAGATATACCTCCTTAGAGTTCTATTTATTTCCAAATCAATTTCTTTGGATTATATAGTAATTTCAACGTTAAATCAGGTTTTATCACCTTTTCCAAAGGTTGCATTAAATGGCCCTTGTGCTAGCAAGGCCCACCACTGAAATGCCCAAAACCCCGTATCATTGATACGGGGTTTTTTGTTGCCTATTTATAGAGTAAGCAATAATCGTTATATGGGCGTATAATTATCCGCATGCTAATTTTCAGTGTTGATTAGAAGTGGCTTTTCTTTGTTTAATATTTTGATAAGATGTGCGTTTAAACATGCAATAGAACCTGTTCTTGTTTAAACTAATACATTCTCATTGCTGTTCAATAGGATCATTATGAATATCGTTGTACTCTTCGCCCCTCATTCACCAGAGCTCGTTGAAGAGTTTTTTAATCAGGAACGTAATGTTCCCGAGATTATCGAAACTGATTACGATATCTCGCCCCTTATTTATGATAATAAAGCGGTTGTGACAGATCATAATGATTGGGACTTTCTCTTCCTTAATATCGAATATTGCTTTAAATCGACCTTCCAAAAGAAATTAAAGGCGCTATCACAAGATAAGCCGATCTATATGTTTGCAGTGAATGGAACAGCGGATGGTCTATGGTTTGAGCATTATAAAGATGGCAAACTTATGCGCCAATGGATCTCTGTAGAATTTGAGGTTGCCGGCAATATGGGCGAGTACCTTAAAGAAGAGTTAGTACTCGGATGTCCTTTTGTCGATGAGGCTTATGAAGATGTTGGCGAAGAGATGTTTTATGATTTAATTCAAGAAATCACGGGCTTTGATGTGGGAAGAGCGATTTAAACTTCGATCTTTTTCGCCGTTACCTAGCGATAATCATTAAATGTATCGACATTAAAATCATAGTATTGCTCTAAGATCTGAATGGCGCAGTCTTTTCCGGCGATTTTTATCGAATGCGGTTTAAGGGATGCGCCATAGTTATCTAAGGTGTTTAGGTAGTTCGTGAGCGCTGTTTGTTCTGCCTCTGGTGCGTAGAGGAGAATAAGTGCATGATTTTCTGCCATGCTTACCGGAATGCCGGCAATTTCCTCGGGATAGGAGAATAGCGATATTTGGTAGGGCTGCGGAGATGCTTGTTCGCCGGGAATAATTTCAAAAATCGTAATGATATGATTATTTTGTTGCACTTTGTGTTGTAAATTTAAGCGTTTGAATTGATCATTCATCGCTTTTGTCATGCTTGCTGCAAGGTCGTCAGTCGTTAATTTACAATGATTGAGCATCTCTTTCACAGATTCATTACTAAAGAGATGAGAAAACATAGGCTGAAATGAGGTATTAAGCATGTGTATTATCTTGGTTTAAAAAACTTAGGGTTTATCAGCATAACAGAGTCATTTTTTTAGGGGGTAATATTAACGTTTTGACACGCCGATCATAATGCGTGTTACGTAGTTATCAAGCCCTGTGACGCTCACTTCATCGAGGAGATATTCTTCGATACTATTTCCTGTAATTTCATAAGAGGTGGTTGCGAGATAGGCTTTTATTCTGAGGTAGATTTCATGGATGTGAAGATAGCTTCCCTTATGATATGCCACGACATAATCTCCAGCTGGGTGAATGTGTGAAGGTTCTGTAATAGCCGGATCATCAACGCGTAGGCAAAAGTGTGTGTATCGCTGATAATCATTTTTAAGAATTGCGGTGCTAGGAAGCAGTACACCAATAGGATGCCCTTGATCAAGCCCTTTCTCTTTGGTTTCATTGATGAAGTTCATTAAGAGTTTTGAGATGCTTTTATCGGAGTAGTGCGTAATTTCTTGGCTTAAGATATAGGAGTAAGCAGCGCATTGTTGAATAGTAATATCGTCAAAATCAAGACTTAAGGCTCTTTCAATTTGGTTCTTTTTATTGTGAATAATCTGTTGAATTCGCCTCATTTTTTTAATTTTTTCGGCCATCATCAGCTCTTTCTCCGCCAGTAGTGCGATTGTTTTCTCTGGGGATTTTATTTCGAGGAAATGCTTTATCTCTGCTAATGACATATCGATTTCTTTAAGCATCTCGATGACAGAAAAGGTCTCCACTTGTTGAATAGAGTAGTAACGATAACCATTGGCGCGTTTATAGTCAGGCTTGAGTAAGCCGATCTCATCATAATGAAAAATTGTCTGCTTTTTAACGCCACAAATTTCAGCAAACTCGCCTGTAGTAAAATGTTTCATCGTGCGCCTTTTAAATAACGACATCGTGTTCTTTTAAATAAATATTTCGATAACACCTTGACTGTCTGGTAACCAGATACTTTATCATGATTTCCCTTTAAAACGAGCAATAAAGAGCGTTATTTCATGACAGAAAACCATTCATTAATAAAAACGATGTCTCCCAGAGCACTTTTTATGAAATATTTGATTCCTTCACTGCTAGGTATGCTGTTGATGTCGATCAATATACTGGTGGACGGACTCTTTGTGAGTCATGGCTTGGGAGAAATGGCACTTGCTGCGGTAAATATCTCTATCCCAATTTATTCAATTATACTCTCGATCTCTCTATGGATTGGTATGGGCGGCGCAACGCTCTATTCAATGGCATTGGGGGAAGGGAATCTTTCGAAGGCGAAGGCGATTTTTACACAATCAGTACTATTAACTATTGTGCTGACCGGCATTCTTTTAGGGGTTGGACTACTCTATGAGCGAGAGTTGGCGTATCTCTTTGGGGCAAATGACCTGATTATTGAATCGGTTCTTGAGTATCTGCATGTGCTATTACTCTTTGGAGTACTGATTGTCATTGAAAATATTCTCAGTATCTTTATTCGTAATGATGGGAATCCGACGTTAGCAATGATGGGTTTAATTGTGACGGCACTGGTAAATATTTTACTGAATTATCTCTTTATCTTTGTTTTCGAATGGGGTTTAAAAGGGGTTGCTTATGCGATTGTGATTTCTGGTGTTGTCGGTATCTTAGTATTATTAACGCATTTTCTGCATCCGAGAAAACAATTGGGCGTAGTACTGAAATTCTTCAAGGAGTGCCATTTAGCTTCTATTTTAGCGATTGGATTCCCAAGCTTTTTAGTGGAAGGCTCAGCGGCATTAGTGGTGATTCTCTTTAATGTGACGTTTAACCGCGTGATGGGAGATACCGGATTAGCGGCATATGCGGTGATTAACTATCTTCATACAGTTTTCTTATTATTATTTATTGGAGTGGGTGCAGCCTTACAGCCTATTACAAGTTATCTTTATGGGGCTATTGAATATGCAAAAATGGCGGTCTTTCTGAAGCTTGCTTTAATTGCCGCGATTATTTTAGGCGGCGCGTTAATGATTTTTGGGCTATTGGGAAGTGGGTTGATTATTCGATTATTCGGCGTGACCGATCCGGCAATTATTGAGTATACGAGTGTAGGGGTTCGCTACTTCTTTATGGGGTATCTCTTCTTAGGCGTTAATATGGTGCTTTTAGAGTTTTATCAATCGATAACACTGGTTCGATATGCGACATTTATTGTTGTTTTACGGGTTGTGATTTTCTTTCTTCCACTGCTATTTATATTGCCGGCATTTTTTGGCGAAAACAGTGTTTGGCTGGTATTCCCACTCTCTGAAGCGGGTGCCTTAATGGTGGTGATTTTAATGATTAAATTCCGCTGGATTCGTTTGATCCCAAGAGCAAAGATCTTGTAAGTGATATAGAGGCGAATGTGCCGGCATTTTGCAAAGGTTTAAGCATCAAAAAAAGCACGACTGATAAAGGTCGTGCTTTTTGATTTTCTAATGGATGATATCGACAATGAATATCGGGCGTTTGTCTATTTAGTGAGGCGTTTGGGTTCGCTCATAAAAGCACGCTGTAATGTGTCAATTTCTTGATGAATACTCTGGAATCCCGGCAATTCTGGGATGGGTTTGAGATCTTCGATATCGGAGAATTTTGCCGAATTTGCTAAGGTTTCAAAGAGATATAGTAACGAAGCTAATTCTTGCTCAGTCAGCACGGGGCGATGAGGTGTTTCTGCAGCATGTTCTAAGAGGAAAGCGAGCTTATCGACCGCGTAGATAATCGGCCAGTAATATTCGATGAGTTCCTGTTTTTTAGGAATCTCACCAATTGCCGCGTCATACAGCGCTGATAGATTGGCAAGGTTATTGCGCATCTTAATGAGTCGCGCTTCAATTTGCGTTTTGGTGCTCGGTCTCTCTTTAGAAAAGAGCAGGAGCAGCATCTGAGATTGATTGCGGAGTGTACGCATGAGGATTTTAGGAATCCTGAGCGAAGCAGAGCGATTGCCCATGAGGATCACCCCGATGAGACCGATGGCGCTACCGATAGCAACATCGATGATTCTTGCGCTAGAGAAGTGGAAGAAGGAGAACTCACCGCCGGTAATGGTTTCTGCTAAAAGAAGGGCATTGGGAGTAATAAAGATGACGGCTAATCCATAGTTTTTAACAATAAAGAGCTCGATAGTCGCGGTGAAGAGCAGAATAAAGAGGGCGATGGGATAACCTGATGGTTTAAAGTAGAGAATACAGCTTGCGATGAGGATGCCGATAATTGTCCCAATCGATCGTTGTAATGCGCGGTGGAATGTTGCCACCATAGAAGCGCCGGACATTACCGCAACGCAGGAGAGCGGAATCCAGTAAGAGCGCGTGAAGTCAAAACCATGAGAGATCATTGATGCGATGGTCGTAATAACGCCAAAGCGAAGAGCTGTGATAAAAACGAGGGAGTTTCTATCAAATGCATGGGTGAGAATATCGCGAATAGAGTAATGGCGCGCCAGTGTAACGGGCTTTAGCGCCTCGCTTGGCATTGTGAGCGTTGTGTATATTTTTTGAAAATAGGGCGCAATTTTCTCATCTTCAAATGCCGGCATTTGTAGTGATTTATCGGTGTTAAAGCGGCTATTAATGCTTTTTTCGACGTTACTTAAAAATGTACTATAGCTTGCGGGAAGCGGCGTTTTTTGATCTGCATATTGATCAATCAGATAGAGGAAATATTCATTCCCCTCAATAGCAAGATGTAATAGGCGCGTGTAGGTTGCTGAGGGAGACCAGGGAAGCTCTCCTGCCATTAATGTATCGACGGCTTCTTTAAAAGCCCCCATCGTGATGTATTTTTCTTTTTGAAAGTTCTCTGTCCCGACACTCTCCGTGAGTTTTGCAAGCTGGCGAAACGCTCTTTTGACCGTTTGCAGTTCTGGGCGATGAGGGCTTATTAAAAAACCGCTCATTGCAATCAGCCATGAGAGTAATGCGCCGAGTGAAATTAATCCGGCACGAAACAGCGCTCCCATAAGGTCGGTGTGGGGCATGTCTGCAGTTAAGGCAAAAATGAGTACAAAGAAGATTGACGAGGGACCAAAGAATTTAAGCGCATTAAAGATATAGATCATTACGGCTGAGATCAGTCCCATTACCAGTGCGACAGCCAGCGGATAGGGCGCTAAAAGAGAGCCTAAAAAAGCACATAAGACGATAGAAAATGCGACAAAGAGTAAGCGCTTAGAGAGATGGGCATAGGGTAGCTTAAAGGCGTAGAGATAAGTAAAACCGCCTAATCCCGCCATGAGCCCATATTGTAATTGATCGAGCCAGATGCCGACAAAAATGGGGAGCGCCATTGCAAGACCGGCGCCAATCGCTCTTTCCCACGGGAAGGCGCGATTATTGACTGCCAGTGCCTCTTTGAGAATTGTCCAAACTTTCTCTGTGATGCTCATTGCAGTCTCCTTGTTGTTTTACGAAAGACCATATTATACAGAAAAAACCCGATTTTAGCTGAAGAATATTGATTTAATGAGGGTTTTAACGAATCTTTGTAAGTAAGATCGCCGATACTTTCTTTTTTAACGCCGCTTTTTCGCGGCATTTTCAGGATATTTAATGTTGAATATAAGGCATCTTTTTTTATAGCGGTGATGGGGCGATATATGAATATCTATGTATAGATGCTTAAGGATGATCAATCAGGAAATGAGTGCTAGAATCATCGATAAAATGCCGGAAGTAAATCACCAATATTAAAAGGAGTCATACCGGATGTTAACATTAGAATTAGCGCAGTTATCTGCGATTGATGGAGATATTGCCGGGAATCTTGCGCGTGCGGTTGCCGCGATTAGAGGCGCGTCGGATAAGAGTGATATTATTATTTTCCCCGAGACTTACTTTACAGGTTTTCCCACTCCTGAAAATATCGCAGAGCTCTCTCAAGATTTGAAGGGGGAGATCGTGCAGGTATTAACAATAGAAGCGAAACGTAAAGGAATTGCCGTCCTTGCGGGAATGTGCGAAGTTAAGAATGCACAATATTATAATAGTTCGCTCTTTATCGATCCTGTTGAGGGGGTGATTGCAACTTATCAAAAGACTCACATGTGGTTAACAGACCGCGGTCTTTTTACGCCGGGAGAACAATTTGTGAGCTTCTTATGGCGAGGCGTTCGTATCGGGCTTTTGATCTGTTTTGATATTGAATTTCCGGAATCAGGGCGAGCAAATGGCTTGCTTGATGTAGATCTACTCTTGGTGGTGAATGGGAATATGGACCCTTATGCGGAAACACACCGCACTGCAATTAAGGCAAGAGCGCAAGAGAATCAATTCTTTGCAGCTTTTGTGAATCGCGTCGGTACGGATAGCTTTGGACATCAATTTTCGGGGGGGAGTATGGTTGTGGATCCTTTTGGGGCAACCTTATGTGAAGCAGGAAGTGCCGAGATGACGATGATTATTGATATTGATCCGCTTTCTCGACGAGCGTATCAGGCGGATTATCACTATCTCAATGAGCGGGCATTGAAGTATGCGGGACAGATTGTTACAGAAGGGACGAGTGCGTTTTTAAAAATTCCGCAATAAAACCCCTCAATAAGATCTTTTAATTATTGTTCAATAAAAAGGGACTGAATGAGATGTTGAGCTCGCATCTTGAAAGCGCTTGAAGAGATCTCACGGTAGCAGGCGCTTATAGGCGAAGTGAGATGCAAATGAGGCTTATTATTGCACTAATAAAACGTTGAAATATTTTGCATAACGAGAAGAAAGTGGGCGGTAAAAGTTGATATGCGTTACAATATTGCACAAATTTTTTATATGCGATCTTTGCTGCGGGATGCTGCAAAGATCTATGCTTTATATGTTAAATAGAAGATAGCGCATATGTGCTTATCGAAGGTTATCTTATGAAATTACTCCACGACAGAATTATTCAAGACGGTTTAGCATTCGATGATGGGACTTTGAAGGTTGATAGCTTTATTAACCATCAGATGGATCCGATCCTCATGAAATCTATTGCGGTTGAATTTGTTCGTCGCTTTGCAAACCTCCCGATCAATAAGATCATTACGATTGAAGCGAGCGGGATTGCGCCGGCAATTATGCTCGGTTATCTGCTTGAGCTTCCTGTGGTGTTTGTGAAAAAGAAAACCCCAAAAACAATGGAGAAAATGTTCCTCTCTTCAGTTTACTCATTCACTAAAGATCGTACTTACGATGTTTGTGTGAGCCAAGAGTATCTATCAGAGAAAGATAACGTTCTCTTTATTGATGACTTCCTTGCAAATGGTAATGCTGCATTGGGCGTTAAATCATTGATTGACCAAGCGGGTGCAAATCTTTGTGGAATGGGCTTTATCATTGAAAAGAGCTTCCAAGAAGGCCGTAAGCGCTTGTTAGATGAAGATATTAATGTACAATCATTGGCAAGAGTTGCATCACTCGCCGATGGGAAAGTAGAGTTTATCGACTAATCATTCGATAATCCTCGACAACCCGAGGGCTTGCAACACGACAATATTGAGAAAACGGCTTCCGCTTCTATTGTGTTAATAGAGGGAAGCCGTTTTAAATTAACGCTGATCAAACTTTATTTTAGGATAAAGGATCAGTTATAAGAGGAGCTGAAATGGATATTTTACTCGTCACGCTGAATGCGCGATACTCTCATGCATCATTAGGGCTTCGTTATCTCAAGGCAAACTTGAATGAGTTAGAAGATCGAGCTGAGATTTTAGAATTTACCATTCAGCAAAATAAAGAGGCGATGCTTGAAGAGATTCATGCACGTGCGCCTAAAGTAGTCTCTTTTGGGATCTATATTTGGAACTTTTTAGAAACCACCTCTTTAATTAAAGACCTTCGAGCCTTAATGCCGGAAGTTATTATTACAATCGGCGGGCCAGAAGTCTCTTATGAATACGAAGGGACGGAAGTCTATTCTCAAATTGATTATTTGATTACCGGCTGGGGAGATGTGAGTTTTTATCAGCTGATGAAATCCCTGCTTATTGATGAAAAACCTTGGGAAACTAAAGTCATTAAAGGTATTGAGCCGCCGCTTGAAGAGATTAAATTACCGTACTATCTCTATACGGAAGAAGATATCAAACATCGAACAATCTATATAGAAGCCTCTCGCGGATGTCCTTTTAAGTGTGAGTTTTGTCTCTCGAGTTTAGATAAAACAGCATGGCGTTTCCCGCTAGAGCCTTTCTTGGAAGCAATGGATGATCTCTATCAGCGCGGGCTTCGCCAATTTAAGTTTGTGGATAGAACCTTTAACCTTAAAAAAGATTTCACGCTCGCAATTTTAGATTTCTTCTTAGATAAACTGGCGCAAAACCCAGAAGAAGCGCTCTTCTTGCACTATGAGTTAGTGCCGGATTATCTCTCTGATGAGTTGAAAGCAAAAATTTTAGAATTCCCTGATGGCTCGTTGCAATTTGAGATCGGGATTCAAACGCTCAATACAACCACGCAACATCTTATCTCTCGTAAAACGAATTTAAAGTTAGCTAAAGAGAACATCTCTTGGCTCTCAAAGCACACCGATGTGCATCTACATGTGGATTTAATCGTCGGTTTGCCGGATGAAGATTTGCAAAGTTTTGCCGAAGGTTTTGATGAGCTCCTCTCTTGGGAACCGCAAGAAGTACAGGTTGGGATATTGAAGCGCTTAAAAGGCGTGCCGATTATTCGTCACAGTAATGAGTTTGAATATCGCTTTAGCCAAGAACCCCCTTATTCAATTCTTCAGAATCGAGAGATGCCTTTTGTTGAAGTGATGGAGATGGAGCGTTTTGCAAAATTCTGGGATTCGGTTGCAAACTCAGGGCGTTTCAAAGAGACATTGCCACTGATTTTGGCAGATCAGCCTTTTGCGAACTTTAGAGCATTATCCCAATCGCTCTATCAGAGCTTCGGACGCTCTTACGGTATTGCGCTTGATCGCTTGTTAAAAGCGGTATTTGTCCATTTAACTGAAGAGCGAAAGATTGAAGAAGATGCCGTGAGAGCACTTATGCGAGAAGATTTCCTTCGTACCGGCATTAAAGGATGGCCTAAATATTTAGGCGAGCGACCAGATGAGCGATTATTTGGTCCGCAATCTGATGAAAATCAGGCATTGCCGCAAAGACAGCGTCAGCATCGTGCGTAATAAATGCTGTAAGATGAAATTCATCGCTTTGTAAAATGGCGTTACTCACAATAATTGCCGGCAATCGCGTTTTAAGAGAAGCATTCTTTCGAAAGAGAGGATGCTTTTTTTGTGGAAAGTAAAAAATATTTCTAATTTTTAAGCGATGAGCTTTTAAATGTCTCGATCAGATAATAAAAAGATCATGGTTAGGCAGAAATTTTCTGAAAAATTCGGAGCAAATTACGCGAATTTTATCTTTGGCTAGAAAATATGCAGCGAAAGAGAAGGAAATGGCAGACTTAGCCAGGTCAAACTTCTATTGATTGATGAAATGCTGTTTAATTTTTAGGCAATAGAGATTAAATCGTCTTTTAATGGCATCTCTATTTCTCTTTGCAGATATTTTTAAGAGAAATTTTCCTATTTTTTTTGGAAAATAGGTTAAAACGTTCCAAGTTTTTTTCATTGAGATCGCTGATTTTAAGAAACTCATCGATTTTTTCTATTGCTGGAGAAAAAATCATGAGAAATATCTCGAAAAACACGATGGGAAGATCATGAAAAAATCTCGCAAGATCGATATTTAAGAAAATAGTGAAAAACTTCAGAGTTTTTGTGTACAAATCGTATGCAAATAGATGTTTCATTTAGGAGGATTTTTCGTGACTCGTAAAAAAATCGGGAAATTTTGAATTTGTAGTGCCTAAAAAACTTGCATAAAAAGATTGTTTCGTAAAAAGCGAATTGAATCTCATAAATTTATTGATGAGTTGTTGCGCAAAATGGAAAGTATAACGTGAGGTGGAGGATGCTAGTCTTGAAAATATTGTGCAATAGGTGATCATTTTTAATCTTTTTTAAAAATAGGCTGACATTTTTTCTCAAAAAAGTGGGTGGGCGCACGGAAAAGTTGTAAAAGTTTTGGGCATTTTTCAGAAAGCTTTATGAAAATTTTTGAGGTAAAAATAAAAAATGCCGGGAAAAGACTTTTTTGCAAAGATATTTGTGTCGATAAAGTCGTCAAAAATGATTTTTTTGAGCGAAGGGAATCTTATTTGAAAAATATTTTGAAGATTTTTATCGTTTTTTTTAGAAATTTTTAGAGCCAGTTTTAAAAATATTCTCCGATTTTTATAGAAAACAGCTTAAAAGTTTGGATGGTTTTAAAATTTTTTTTAGAAAATAGTCAGAAATAAATTCATTTTTTCGTTTTCAATCTTCTTTTTTTGAAAGCTACTAGGACGCTTTTAACGCCAAAATTATTTTTTAAGAAAAAACTAGGGGAGATCAGTAATTTTTGGTGGGGTTGCATAGGGAAAATCTTAGCCGTTTTTTTGCAGAATTTTAGGATCTGTTTTGCGGAAAAACCGAGAAGATTTTGGCAGAGTTTTTATCGCAATTGAGCGGAAGATTAACGAGGCTATTAGCGCCCATGAAGAGCGTAAAATTAATGATTAGATGATTGATCCGTTATGATTATTTTGCTTGATAAACGTTCGAGGTGTTTCTGGGTTATCGGCGTTGCTTGGCGCAAAATAGGGTGGGAGTTTTATACGTCAAAGAGGTCGTCAATAGAGATCGTTAATAGAGATCGAAAACAGGACTTAATATCGCCCCTTATATATAGCGTATTTTTAACGGAGTTTTGGTGTGATTTTTTGAGGGGGATATATCGCCTGATATATAGGCGGATGTGGGGGAATGTATAAAGTCCTATATACAACCTTCATATATAACAGAGTGCCTTAATCAGGAATCGATCGGGGTTTTGACGTTCTCTAAGGGCGATTTTGCCGGCGTTTAACGACATAATTTGAGGGCTTATCGATCCCTCTATATCAGCGGGGCTATTGATCTATCTATATAGCCGAAGCTTATTGTATGAACTGAGAAGATATTTTGTCGTAGAATTTTTCTTAAAAGATTCATAAAAAAGCCCCTGTACTCATGAGAATACAGGGGCTTTTGTGTCTTGCTAGAGTGCTGCTGAACCCTTCATGAATCCCGTGTGAAGGATTGATTTATTTACAGAATCGATCTGAGTTGAATGGGAGAATTTTCATATAACAGTGATTGGTTTAAGCTTGTAAATGGGCGAAGCTCCCAGCCTTGCTCATCGGCTAATGCCGAAAGATCCTGATATTGCGCCGGCGTTGGCTTGGGAATAAAAATACAAGATCCTGTACCGGTAATATAAGGCTTGAGCGAAAGCGACTCGAGCGATGCCATGATGAGCCTCATCATTGGGTAATGCTGGTAAATTGCGGGGACACAATCATTAATTGCACGTGAATCATCAAAGTACTTATCGGTAAAAAGCCCGCTGTCTCTTATAAGGTGTTCGCTCTCAAAGATGGCCTTGGTACTGATATGAATGCCGGGATTGATCAGGATAAATTCTGTTTCGGGGACATCAAGCGGAGTGAGTTGCTCGCCGATGCCTTCCGCCCAAGCGCTTTGACCATAGATGAAAATAGGGACATCTGCGCCTAATTGACTCCCGATCTCAATCAGTGTTTCCTCAGAGAGATGGAGCTCCCAAAGAACATTTAGAACGACTAAAGTGGTCGCTGCATTTGAGCTTCCACCGCCGATTCCGGCGCCCATCGGGAGGTTTTTGATAAGATCAATCTCAACCCCTTTTTGGGTGTGCGTATGGGCTTTAAGCGCCATAATTGCGCGATAGATAAGATCTTCTTCAAGTGCGAAATCCACATGCTCATAGTTAAAGGTGATTTCGTTATCATCGCTGACTTTAAAGCCGATCTCATCATAAAGGTCGGTAAATTGAAAGACAGTTTGCAGATAGTGATAACCATTTGCTTCCCGTCTAATAACGCGAAGCATACGATTAATCTTTGCGGGGGAAGGGAAGTAGAGCATTAGCGAATAATCCAGTTATCAATCAAGAAGCGAAGGCGAATATCATTACCGCGCGTAAGGGTCATTTTAAGCGGGAGTTTCATGCTATTTTTTTCAATCCACTCTTCATAGGTGACCGTCCAGCCATCTTCCACAAATGATTTTGGAAGATCATTCTCGTCACGAATGACTTGTGTATTAGGACGGCTAGTACGACCTTTTATCCATTGCTGGGTGCCGGCAACAGGCCAATCAATACCCGTTAGCTCTGCAAAGAGACGATCTGGGTTCTTATCCTTAAAGGTCTCTTGGTTAATAACGATACTTGTTTCATTGTCGTCAACTTGGATGTCAACGCGACCTTGTGCAAAAGGACCTTGAATAATGATATTGACCGCTTCATTCTTCGCTTGTTCAATGGCAAAACTCACTTGTCCACTCTGAGAAGGGTGCTTAATGGCAGTTCTACCAAAAACTTTAAAACTTTCTGCATCCTCTAAAGCCTCATAAACAGGGACTGTACATGCAGTCAGTGAAAAAAAGATGATACTAAATGGGATAATTTTTATTCGATTCATGGCATTTTCTAAAAAGTTTGTTAGAATTGTTCTCGTTGGTTCACAGCAACGAACTGATCAACACAACGTGATGATCATTCTACACTTTGAACTAGCTTATAAACAGAAGTCTGGTTGAGCAAAAAGAGCTCAAAAATAAAACTAGACAAACCGTAAAAAATATTTATAATAGTTGTTCTTCAGATGGGCTATAGCCAAGCGGTAAGGCAGCGGGTTTTGATCCCGCCATCCCCAGGTTCGAATCCTGGTAGCCCAGCCAAATATAGAAAGGTATTGCACTGTAATTAAGTTGATTATGTCAAGAAAAAGATTACAATTAGTTGCAATACCTTTTTTCTATTGTATTTTTCAAAACTTTACTTTATTGATAGAGGATTCTCTGTAATGAGCAGCAAAGACCAGATGATGGTGTTTACCGGAAACGCCAATCCAGAGTTAGCTAAGAAGGTGGCACAACATTTAGGACTTGAATTAGGAGGCGCAACAGTAGGGCGTTTCTCTGATGGAGAAGTAATGATCTCTATCAATGAAAACGTTCGTGGTAAGGACGTATTCTTTATTCAGCCAACTTGTTTCCCAACAAACGATAACTTGATGGAGCTCTTAGTTGCTTGTGATGCACTTCGCCGTGCTTCGGCAGGAAGAATCACTGCCGTTATCCCTTATTACGGTTACTCTCGTCAGGATCGTCGTCCACGTTCAGCGCGTGTGCCGATCTCCGCTAAAGTTGTTGCAAATATGATTACAAGCGTTGGTTGCGACCGCGTTTTAACCATCGATCTTCATGCTGATCAAATCCAAGGCTTCTTCGAAATCCCTGTAGATAACATCTATGCATCATCTGTGATCCAAAAAGATATTTTGGCACAAGGTGGCGAGGATATTACGGTTGTTTCTCCTGATGTGGGCGGTGTACTCCGTGCGCGTTCAGTTGCAAAACAAATTCCTGGTGCTGATCTTGTAATCATTGATAAACGTCGCCCGGCACCAAACGTGTCAGAAGTGATGAACATCATCGGTGAAGTAGAAGGTCGTCATTGTATTATTGTTGATGATATCGTTGATACAGCAGGTACACTTGCTGCTGCAGCAAAAGTATTGAAAGCGCGTGGCGCAAAAACAGTAAGAGCATACTGCACGCATCCAATCTTCTCTGGTAAAGCAATTGAGAATATCTCAAATTCAGGTTTAGATGAGATGATTGTGACTGACACTATTCCTCTTCGTGAAGAAGCGCAAGCGTGTTCAAAAATCCGTGTACTCTCAATTTCTGATATCATTGCTAGCACGATCTTAAGAATTCATGAAGAAGAGTCAGTAAGTACGCTTTTCTCATAATCAATAAGTAAGCAGTAAACATTAAGAATCTAAGCCCATTGAATACAATGTCTGGAGACAGATAGCGGATTCAATGGGTTCTTGTTATTAATCTAATGTAAGGGAACAGTTATGACACGACAAGTATTTTGTGTAAAGTTACAGAAAGAAGCAGATGCGATGCCAAGACAGATGTATCCTGGTGAGCTCGGTAAGCAAATTTTTGAAAATGTTTCAAACGAAGCGTGGCAAGAGTGGTTGAGAGCGCAAACGATTTTAATCAATGAATATCGTATTAATCCGCTTGATGCTAAATCAAGAGAATTCTTAGAGAAACAGATGCATGATTTCTTCTTTGGTGATGGCGCTGATCTTCCGGATGCATTTAAGCCTGAGTAATAACGACGATTAAATCGTTGAAATTGCCAACTGATCTAAAACAGTAAAGCGACATAAATCAGTGCAATAGCATGAAATCTGTAGAAAAGACCTTGACCCTTATTAAAAAAAGGGTTAAGGTCTTTTTTATGACTACGAAAAATTACACACTACTACAACTACGACTTATTCTGCTGTAACCGCAATGGTTGCAGCCTAAATCTGCTTGTTTTTTAGATTTTTGAAGTTCGTGTTTTTGGTGTAATTAAATGAAAGCCCAAGTTCCCCCTTTTGAGTATCAACTCTTTTTTTATCATGTAGTGCGTTGGCATGCGTTAATGTATAGCTTACGACTATCTATTTTTGCGCCTTGAAAAAGGTCGCACGTTGCGATTGCAGCGAAGCTCATTGAGTCATTTATTACAGATATTATTTTGTTGCAGAAATTGTTAAAAATAAACGCATATTAAAGCGCTAAAAGAATAGGAAGAAATATCATGGTCCCAAATCCATCAGTGAAATATCAACGTTTTGAAGCCCCTAATTACCAAAATCGCACTTGGCCAAATAAAGAGATTACAGAAGTGCCACGCTGGTTGAGCTCAGACCTTCGTGATGGGAATCAGTCGCTTATCGAGCCGATGAGTGTTGAGAAGAAGATGCGAATGTTTGATCTTTTGATTGAATGTGGCTTTAAAGAGATTGAAGTAGGATTCCCATCAGCATCAGATACAGAGTTTAACTTTGTTCGCAAATTGATTGAAGAGAATCGTATTCCTGAAGATGTGACGATTCAAGTCTTGACGCAATCCCGTCAAGATCTTATTACAAAGACCTTTGAGGCATTGAAAGGCGCGAAAAAAGCCATTATTCACTACTACAATGCGGTATCACCAACCTTTAGACGCGTTGTCTTTAAGATGGAAAAAGAAGATATTAAAGCGCTTGCAGTGAAGGGCGGAGAGATGATTAAGGCGGAGGCTTTAAAATATCCTGAAACAGATTGGTACTTTGAATATTCGCCAGAGATCTTCTCAGATGCAGAATTAAGCTTCTCCTTAGAAGTATGTGAGGCGGTATGCAATGTCTTTAATCCGACGCCAGATCATAAGATGATTTTGAACTTGCCGGCAACAGTCGAAGTGTCTACGCCGAATGTTTATGCGGATCAGATTGAATGGTTCTGTGATCATATTAGTCGTCGTGATTCAGTGGTGATTAGTGCGCATGTTCATAATGATAGAGGGTGTGCGGTTGCGGCAACAGAGCTTGCTTTAATGGCAGGTGCAGATCGTGTTGAAGGCTGTTTATTTGGTCACGGTGAGCGTACAGGAAACGTGGATTTAGTCACGGTTGCGATGAATATGTACTCGCAAGGACTTCATCCTGGTCTTGATTTTAGCAAGATGAATACTGTGGTGCGTGAAGTTGAATATTGTACAGAAATCCCGGTACATCCCCGCCATCCTTATGCCGGAGAGCTTGTATTTACTGCATTCTCAGGGTCGCATCAAGATGCGATTCGTAAGGGCTTATCTGACTTGAAAGATAATCCGGATCAGTTCTGGAAGGTGCCATACTTACCGATTGACCCATTCGATTTAGGTCGCTCATATGAGGCGGTTATTCGCGTGAATAGCCAATCAGGTAAAGGTGGTGTTGCGTATCTCTTAGAAGAGGATCATGGGATTGAATTGCCGCGACGCTTGCAGATTGAATTTAGTAAAGTGGCGCAGATGTTCGCTGATAGTGAAGGGGTGGAATTAACCTCAGAGCGTCTCTACTCAATCTTTGAGGGAGAGTACTTTAATGCAGCGCAAGCGCTTGAGATTAAAACCCCTATCGATATCGAAGAAGATGATGAAGGGAATACGCGTATGCGCTTAACGCTTAAAACACCAATGGGTGAAAAGGCATTAGATGCAACAGGAAATGGTCCGATTGCGGCGCTTGTGAATGGTATTAATGATCTCTTTGGCTTAAATGTTGATGTTGTTGATTATAATGAGCATGCAAGAAGTAAAGGTTCATCGGCGCATGCGGTCTCTTATGTAGAGATGCAAATTGATAACCGCACATTGTTTGGTGCAGCTACCCATGCAAATACATCAAGATCATCTTTAAAGGCTGTGATTTCTGCAATGAATCGTGCGATTGATAAAGGCTTTATTACGTTGTAGTAATGGGTTGTGAGGTTGTACCTTTATTGCGCCTTCTTAGTCGTATTGTAGGGATAGTGTTATCCTAAGATGTATGGCTAATATTCCTGAAGAGTGACTCAAATAGGGGAATACTTTAGAAGGTCAGTTTAGGACTAACTCTGAAAAGGCATCTTATTTTAGGTGCCTTTTTACTGTGCGTTAGCGTTTTTATTCAGCAATAACGGCGATAAAATGCTAGAATCGTCCCATTCAAAAGTGATTATTGAAATTGTCCTTAGGGCGAAATTTTAACGATTATTTTCATTTACTATTAGAATTTAAAGAAGCGTAGTATGACATATTTATTTACCTCTGAATCAGTTTCTGAAGGTCATCCGGATAAGGTTGCAGATCAGATTTCTGATGCTGTTCTTGATGCGATTATCAAGGAAGATAAGAATGCACGCGTAGCGTGTGAGACTTTAGTCAAAACAGGTGTTGCGATTGTTGCAGGTGAAGTAAGCACCAATGCTTGGGTAGATCTTGAGGATCTAGTTCGGGGCGTCATTACAGATATTGGCTACGATTCATCAAATGTTGGCTTTGATGGTAAGACCTGTGGTGTATTAAATATCATTGGCAAGCAAAGTAGTGAGATTGCACAAGGTGTTGATCGTCGACTTCCTGAAGAGCAGGGTGCTGGGGATCAAGGATTAATGTTTGGTTATGCATCGAATGAAACAGATGTTTTAATGCCGGCACCGATCACATTTGCACACCGATTAATGGAGTGTCAATCTGAAGCGCGTAAAAGCCGTCAGCTCTCATGGCTTCGTCCTGATGCTAAAAGCCAAGTGACTTTTGCGTATAATGCAGATGGTTCTATCTCTCATATTGATGCTGTGGTTCTCTCAACGCAACATGATGAAGATGTGAAAGCGAAAGATTTAGAAGAAGCTGTCATGGAGCTTATTATTAAGAAGACGCTTCCGGCAGAATGGCTCACAAAAGAGACAAAATACCATATCAATCCTACAGGAAGCTTCACGATTGGTGGACCTGTTGGGGACTGTGGTTTAACAGGTCGTAAGATTATTGTTGATACTTATGGGGGAATGGCGCGCCATGGTGGTGGTGCGTTCTCAGGTAAAGATCCTTCAAAAGTAGATAGATCAGCGGCTTATGCGGGTCGTTATGTTGCTAAAAATATTGTGGCAGCAGGACTTGCGGATAAGTGTGAAATTCAGGTTTCATATGCGATCGGAGTGGCTGAGCCAACATCAATCTCTATTACCACTTTTGGGACAAATAAAGTACCAGAGGCAACAATTGAAGCCTTAGTACGTAAGCATTTTGACCTTCGTCCTTATGGTATTATTACGATGCTTGATCTCCTTCATCCAATCTATTTACCGACAGCGAGTTATGGCCACTTTGGGCGTAATCCTTATGAGATTGAATATAAAGATGCGAATAACGAGCTTGTAAAAGCAACGGCATTTAGTTGGGAAAAAACAGATAAAGCGGCATTGCTTCGTGAAGATGCAGGCTTGAAAAGTTAATAAGCGGCTTTTGGGATGTGATTGTTGTTTCGGCGATGATCACAAGATGACCAATTGCGCAAATTAAGCACATCGAGAAAATGAATTATTCTTGACTTTACATTGGAAAAAGCTAGAATAATCCGTTGTCTTAGTATGAATTTGATGCTCGCATGATAACCCTTTGTTAGTTGCGAGTATTGTCACTTATATCAATAAAGGAATTAGGGATGAAACGTACATTTCAACCAAGTTTAATTAAAAGAAAACGTAACCACGGTTTCCGTGCGCGTATGGCAACTAAAAACGGTCGTAGAGTAATCAACCGTCGCCGTGCTCGTGGACGTGCTCGTTTATCAGCATAGTTGAACAGAGTCTGACATAAAAGATTCGGGGCGCTTGTTATCTTTGAATAATAGGCGCCTTTTTGTTTTTGTAATGAGCTTGTGTTAAATATGGAAAAATTTGGGTTCGAAAGACATAAACGGCTTTTAACTGCAGCAGATTATAGCGCTGTATTTGAGAAAAATCGGTCCTTTAAAGATCGGAATTTCTTGATTTTAGTTAAGAAACGATCCCCTTTAGATCATGAGCAGGCTCTTTCGAGTGTGCCACGGTTAGGGTTGGCAGTCTCAAAAAAGAATTTTAAAAAAGCAGTCGATCGAAACCTGATCAAACGCATTATCCGTGAGTCATTTAGGCTGCAACAAGAAGCCTTAAGTGAATTGGATATTGTGGTAATGAGTCGGGGAACGACGAATGTGGATAATAAGGCGGCATTACATGCTTCGCTTTCTCGTCATTGGAAACAGATTATCGAAACATGCGAACAATCTTAATTTGGCTTATAAAAGGCTATAAGTTTTTTTTGAGTCCTTGGGTGGGGAATCAGTGTCGGTTTGAACCGAGCTGCTCTACCTATGCGATGGAAGCAATCATGCGTTATGGCGCAATGAAGGGGAGCTGGTTAGCACTTAAACGATTAGTTCGTTGCCAACCACTTTGTAAAGGAGGAGAAGATCCGGTACCTTAGGGTCTCTCTATTCGTTTTAACATTTATTAAAGAAACTATTTATGCAGAATAATCAGCAGCGTCTTTTTCTTATATTGATTTTAGCTGTCATCCTCTATTTTCTCTATACCAAGTGGGATGAGTATAAAAATCCTGCGCCTATCACGCCGGTTGAGCAAACCGTTCCGGGATCACAAGGTAGCGTGAATAGCGATGGCTCTGTTCCAACGATTGGTGCAGTAGGACATGATTCTCAAGCAGTGATGAATGTTGATGATTATATTACGATCACAACTGATATCTATGAGATCAAAATTGCTAAAAAAGGGGGCGATATTGTTGAAGCTGGGCTTCTTAAATATCCTGAAAATCTTGATGAGCCGAATAAGCCTTTCAAAGTTATTGATAGCTCAAAAGAGCGTTATCAAGTAACTCGTACAGGTCTATCAAGTCAGACTCATGAAGGTACGCCAAACCATACTAATGCTGTATTTAGTGCAGATGCAAAAAGCTATGAAATGGCTGATGGTGCAGAAACACTAGAAGTACCGCTTCATTATGTTGATAGTGCAACGGGCTTAACCGTTACAAAAACCTATACGTTTAAACGCGGTGTTTATACTGTCGGCTTCTCACAAGTGTTAGAAAACAACTCTAATCAAGTTTGGGTAGGGGGCGAGTATCGTGATATCGCTGCTAAGAAACCACAAAATCCTAAAGGTAGTGGTATCGGTGCATCAAGCTTTGACGGAAGCGTTTTCTCATTACCGAATAATGATTATAAGTATGAAAAACTTGCTTATGACAAGATGACAACAACAGAGCGTGGAATCAATGCTGAAGGACATGAAGTTACACAACATCGTCCTAAAGAGTTCCGCGGTGAAGGTGGTTGGATTGCGATGATTGAGCAGTACTTTGTCACGGCATCTATTCCTGGAAAGGATAAAGATGCGACAAAACGTACACTTAACGTGGTTCAGACATCTCAATATGGCAATTTTAAAGATGAGTCTTTAAATACTTATGTGATTCGTATGATGGATCAGGCTCCGGTGACGGTTCAGCCAGGTGCATCTTATCAATTTGATAGCCGTTACTTTATTGGTCCTAAGTTAACAGAACAGCTCGATGAAGCCGCTGAGTATTTAGACTTAACACTTGATTATGGTTGGTTTAGCCCGATCTCTTCAGGAATGCTCTGGTTGTTGAAATTCTTCTACTCATTTGTAGGAAACTGGGGTTGGTCAATTATTCTCTTAACCTTAACGGTTAAACTTGCGCTCTTCTACTTCGCTAATAAAGGGTATACCTCTATGGCGAGAATGCGTAACGTAGGTCCAAAACTTGCGTTGATTCGTGAAGAGTATGCAGATAATAGACAGAAACAATCTGAAGAGATGATGAAGCTCTATCGTAAAGAGAAGATTAATCCTTTAGGTGGTTGTTGGCCGATCATCATTCAGATTCCTGTGTTTATCGCACTCTTCTGGATGTTGATGGAGAGTGTGGAGCTTCGTCAAGCGCCTTGGATCTTCTGGATCAAAGACTTGTCGAAAATGGATCCGTACTTCATTCTTCCTGTGATTATGGGTGCAACGATGTTCTTCCAACAACGTCTAAACCCAGCGCCGACAGATCCTATGCAACAAAAAGTGATGAAGTGGTTACCAGTTGTCTTCACCTTTATGTTCATGTGGTTTGCATCAGGAATTGTTTTATACTGGATTACAAACAACTTGCTCACAATTTTACAACAAACATTCATTATGAAGCGTGTTGAAAAAGAGACTAAAAAATAAGAGTTGACTGATCAGTCAGTAATAACTAACAATCCCCTTTATTGGGGATTGTTTTTTTATGAGGATATAAAGTGTTAAAAGATCAAACGATTGCCGCGATTGCAACAAGTACCGCAATTGGCGGAATAGGGATTGTCCGTCTCTCTGGAAGCGAGTCGATCAGAATTGTGAAAGAAATGAGTCGCCTGACAGAATTAAAACCGCGACATGCTTATTTTTCTCCTTTCTTAGGGAGTAATGGCGAAACAATTGATGAGGGCGTGATTCTCTATTATAAAGGGCCTAATTCCTTTACTGGTGAGGATGTTGTTGAGCTTCAGGGGCATGGTGGGTTAGTTGTATTGAATCGAGTTCTATCTAGAGCTTTGGAGTTGGGAGCGACCATGGCGAGACGCGGAGAGTTCTCTGAGCGTGCATTTATCAATGGTAAGCTTGATCTCGTACAAGCAGAAGCAATTCATGATCTTATTGTGAGTCAGAGTGAGGCGCAGGCGAAAGCGGCGATGAATTCATTAACGGGGAATTTCTCCAAGCATGTGAATGCATTGTTAGAATCTCTGATTACGATGCGAGTATATATCGAAGCCGCCATTGATTTTAGTGAAGAAGATATTGATTTTATTTCAGATGGAAATGTCATCAAAGGGCTGAATACGCTTAATGATCAGGTTGCCTCACTATTGAAATCTGCAGGAAATGGTAAAGTCTTAACTGATGGCTTGAAGGTTGTGATTGCAGGGAAGCCGAATGCCGGAAAATCAAGTTTGCTCAATGCGCTCTCTGGAGAAGAGACGGCGATTGTGACAGATATTGAAGGGACAACGCGAGATGTTCTTCGTGAGCGTATTATTATCGATGGCGTTCCGCTCTACATTATTGATACGGCAGGTTTAAGAGAGACATCTGATCGTATTGAGGCAGAAGGTATTAAACGTGCTAAAAAAGAGATGCAGAGCGCGGATCTAGTCCTTTGGATGCATGATGACTCGCAAGATTTCACGGGAATTGATGCGGATATTGAAAATCTCGGAATTCCGATTATTAATATTCATAATAAGGCTGATTTATCAGGAAATCGCATTGGTAAGCAAGCAGACTTTATTGCGATTAGTGCAAAAGAAGATCTAGGAATCGATGATGTAAAAGCTGCAATTTTAGAGTATGCAGGATTTGAATCGCAAGAAGGGCTATTTAGTGCAAGAGAGCGTCATCTTCAAGCATTAAGAGATGTTTTAACGCATTTTGATATATCTCTTCGTCTTATTGGACAAGAAGTCGCGATAGAGTTGGTTGCAGAAGAGTTGCGTTTAGCACAGATTGCCTTAGGCGAGATTACAGGTGAGTTTAGTTCTGATGCGCTGCTTGGTGAAATATTTTCAAATTTCTGTATCGGAAAATAGCGATATCTGGAGTGGAGAAGTAAATAGGAGTATTGCCAGTGTTAACGAAAGAGAATCTATTAAAGTTAGCAGAGATAAAAATGCCTTTTGGTCGATATCAGGGAACAATCTTGATAGATCTTCCGGAAGAGTATCTATTATGGTTTAATCGCGCGGATAAAGGCTTTCCTAAAGGAGAGCTCGGGATGCTGATGGAGCTTGCTTTAATGCTTAAAGTGGATGGAGTTGATAGTTTGGTAAAACCCCTCAAGAAAACCCGTTAAGGTTAATTGACCGGTTAGAAATAGAAAAGCCACTTCTTTATAAGAAGTGGCTTTTTAATATATTGAAACAATCTTACATTGTTTTTTGTAAGTTTTTACTTATTTAACAAGGTCGCCCATTGCTTTTTTAGTATCTTCTACAGTTTTGTTCATTGCATCTTCAGCAGCTTTTTTCATCTCTTCTGCAATTTCAGCAGCGGCTTCTTCAGCAGCTTTTTTTGCTTCTTCGATTTTATCCATGTTGTCGCCTGCTTTTTTAGCAGCGTCTGCAGCTGCTTTCTCTGCAGCTTCTGTTGCTTTTTCAGCTTCTTTTGCTGCGGCTTCTTTAGTATCTGCAACCATTTCAGCGGCTTTATCAGCAGCATCTTTTTGTGCATCAGCAACTTTTTCAGATACTTTCTTTGCTTCTTCAGCAGCTTTGTCAGCAGCTTTTTTTGCTTCTTCAGCAGTTTTGTCTGAAAGCTCTTTTGCTTTCTCTGCAGCTTCTTTGCTTGCTTCAGATGTTTTGTCTGCTAATTTATCTGCTTCTTCAGCGAGTTTCTTTTCAGCAGCTTCTTTTGCTTTAGCGGCTTCTTCTGCTTTTTTAGCAGTTTCATCAGCGAGTTTTTTCGCAGCTTCTTCAGCTTTCTTAGCAGCTTCTTCAGCAGCCTTTTTTTGCTCTTCAGCTTGTTTTACAGCAACATCTTCTACTTTCTTAGCAGTATCTTCTGCAACTTTAGCGATTTCTTCAGTCTGTTTTGCAACAGCTGACGATACTGAATCTTTAGATTCATCTGAGCAAGCCACTAAGCCAGCAAATGCGATAGAGCTGATTAAAAGCATTTTTGTGATGTTTTTCATGTAAAATTCCTCATGTATTAATAAAAGGGTTATTAGTTATATTTAAGATAATTAAGCATCATCTTGAAATGTAAGTTTTATAACAATAATGTTTTTTATTTAAGTTTATTGCCTCTACCGCGTAAGTGTACGCTATTTTATCTATAAAAAAAATAGAATGGGCTAAAAATCTCAGGCATTTTGTTTTTTATTACGGAATATTGTCGGTGTTAACGATAGCGTCAACGGTATTAAAAGATTGCCGAGAACGGTATCTATTTCGTTGGTTTATATTTCATTCTTATTGATATTCAGTATTTCATCAATATTGTGCAGTAAGTTGTTTTCTTGAATAGCGGCAATTTTAAGAATATTAAATAGACTCTCTACGATCTGTGTTGAGTAGTTGAGGTCGTTCAGTATAGAGCTGGTCGTGAATCCATCGATAAGATTCTCTTTCAGAGCGCTATAAACCTCTGTTCTAAATTGGCTCTCAAATTGTCGGGATTTTTCGATGAGTTCCGATAAGGGAATCTTCTGTAATATTTGATAGTTAATATGTTCATCTTGATGATCGATACTCTCAAAATGAATTTGGTACGCAATTCGGAGATTGGATATAACGTAACTTCTTAATTTAATATAGAAATCTTGTGCGCGACTCTCATCTTTAGAGAGATAGAATTTTAAGTTCTTTTGTAAGTGGTGGCTATTTTTTACGGCTGAGACGAGCTTAAAGGAGATCAGTTGGCATGCTGTTAATATCTGCTGATACTGTTCATCTTTCTCGTTATATTCAACTTTACTAATAAAGGTTAGCAACTCGCTATAGAGATTTTTAATATGCTTGCGATAGAGCAGGTCGGCATCAACGGGGTTGAGGTCGTGATATTCATTAAGATGTTCGTTATCAATCTCTTTTACAGAAAGTACCTGAGTTTGTAGGAAAAGAATATGACAGATGACTTCTAGGCTAATTTGAGAGAGATGACTGAGTTCTTGTAAGACGGCTTGAGTTGCCGTTTGCGTAGAAGAGAGTGCATTTTCTAATAGATAGCGGGAAGGCGTTGTTTCGATCTCTATTTGGTTTTCTGAGTATTCGCCACTAAAGTCAACGAGTTGTTCGGGCTCAGGAAGTGACGGGATAAGCTTTTCGAGCAAGATCGCTAATTTTCCTTTGAATGGCCAAAAGGCGATGAGTCCGACAATATTAAATAACGTATAGAATATAGCGACTTCAATGAGATTATGGAAGTTCATTGAGAGCGCAATTTCATGCACAATGTAAACTACTGGATTAAAGCAGAGTAAAATTAAGAGTCCTGTTCCGGCATTATATATGACATGGGATGCCGCAACTCTCATACCTGCACGATCACCCCCAAGAAAACCTAATATTCCTGTGGCAATAGCACTCCCAACAATGGCGCCAATAGTCAGCGCAAACGATTGAGGTGTATCAATTTGCCCAAGAGATAGCATGGTCAGAATGAGCATGATTGTTGCATGGCTTGATTGCAATATAATGGTCAGAATAATGCCAATGCCTAAAAGGATGAAGATTCCACGCCAACCAGCGAGATCGTAAGAAAGGATATCAAACTCTTCCGTAAAGCTAGAAAATCCTGTCTTTATGAGTTCGATTGCTAAAAGAATAAACGCGACGCCAATGATCACGCGACCAGCAGCCTTCGCACTTTTCCCTGCGAAAGAGGCCAAGATGCCAATAACGATCATCGGATAGGCAAAGGGACTCAAGCTAACATTTTGACCTGCTAACGCAAGAAGCCAAATTCCGCCGCTAGAGCCAACATTCGCGCCAATGATAATCCCAATACCCGCAGCTAAGGTGATGAGTCCCGTGCTAATAAAGGCAATGATGAGCAATGAGACAACCGTCGTGGATTGCAGAATAAGGGTTGAACTGATACCAAATAGTAGGCTTTTTAGGGGCGTTTCTGTGCTTTTAGCTAAAATTCTTTCGAGTTTCCCCCCGGCTAGTTGGGCAAGGCCATCTTGCATACATTGCATGCCAAAGAGAAAGAATGCGAGACCTGCACAGAGCTCAAGCCAGCTCGCGTTGAGATAGAATGAATAGAGTAAGATTAGCGTAATCGACATGATGCCGATATTACGGAAGATATTTTTAACCACAGCCCCTCGCTTGGAAACGATGAGTCGGCATCAATAGTATTGAAATATATGATGGATCGGACTCAATCTATAATCTTAAAATGAATGAAGAGGTCATATCATAACTGAAAGCAATGAAAAGCAGTAGTCTTTCGCATAGGGAGGCTTTATAGATAATGCTGACTTTGTCTGTAAGCGCGAATACATTTTAGGAGATACGCCGGCATCTTGTATTTGTTATAATGATCACAATGAAATAGCTGTTAGAGGCGATGATTAAATGCTAATAACGAGATTACCCATAATGTTGTTATGGGCTATATGCTTTTGGTGATTATTTGTCGGAGTTTGAGCATGAGAAAGATCACAGTGCTATTTTTTAGCTGCATTTTGATGAGATGAAAAACATATTTTATGAAGGAGTTAAATAAAAGATTCAATGGGCATATTAGATGATTCGACGATAATTAATGATTTTGGAGATGCATTGCTTTTTGAGAAAGGGGCAAGTGAGCAAACAGATGACTCTTATATGCGAGATCTCAAGAAATTGAGTGAGTACCTTGTGACGCAAGGGACAACGCTTTTAGCAGCAGATGCCCAGCAGCTCCATCAATTTTTTGCAACCGCGTTAGAGAAGGGGAAAAACCCTCGAAGCCTGGCGCGTTATCTCTCCTGTTATAAGCATTTTTATACTTTTTTAATCTTGGAAAAACATCGACAAGATAATCCAGCAGAAGCAGTGAAACTACCGAAGTTTCATAAGCCATTGCCTGTCACACTATCTCCTGATGATGTTGTGGCACTATTAAATGCGCCTGATTTATCCACGCCTTTAGGATTGCGTGATTATGCGATGTTAGAGATTCTCTACTCGTGTGGTTTTCGTGTGACTGAATTAATTTCATTAGAATATAGCCAAATTAATTTTGAGGTCGGGTATGTACGGGTGATTGGTAAAGGGAATAAAGAGCGACTTATTCCGATCGGTGAGGTCGCATTAGAAGCCGTTGGCGCCTATATTTCTCAAGCAAGACCCGCTTTACTAAAGGGGCGCGCGAGTGATGTGTTATTTGTAAGTAATCGCGGCGCTGCAATGTCTCGACAAGCTTTTTGGTATGTGATTAAAAAGTACGCGTTAGAGGTAGGGATTCAAGGAGAAATTTCCCCTCATACCTTGCGACATGCCTTTGCAACACATCTTGTAAATAATGGCGCGGATTTACGCGTAGTACAGCTCTTGCTGGGGCATAGTAGTCTTTCGACAACACAAATTTATACGCACGTAGCGAAAGAGCGCTTGAAGAATCTGCATGCGCTTAATCACCCGCGGGGATAATCCATTCAAACCATCGAGAGTGATCGCTGGATATTAAACAGATGATTTATTAAAAATAGGATGGTTTGTTAGGTGGTTACGTTAAAAAAGGCGAACAATTCATTTACATTGTAAGTGAATGCGATACACTCAGAAATTATTTTACGAATAATTCGGCATTTTAAATCATTTTCAATAGAGGTATTCATGAGAAAATTATTACTGGCAAGTGCAACATTGTTAGGTTTATCAAATATGGCATTTGCAGATGTGAATCTTGATCATTTTAATAAATTGATTCAGGGTGTGACAATTGAAAATGTCCAAGCATCAGAAATTAATGGCTTATATGAAGTCTTTGTGAAAGAGAGTCCGTATCCTATTTTCTTATCTAAAGATGGAAAATACATGCTTGAGGGAAATGCGATTGATCTTGTAAAAGGAATTAACATGAGTGAAAACTATGTGAATGCCAAAAATAAAGATAAAATTGCCAAGCTTGATGAGAAAGATATGGTGGTTTATAAATCTCCAAAAGAGCAACATGTTGTTACAATCTTTACGACAACAGATTGTCCGTTCTGTCGGATGCTTCATGCGCAGATGGATGATTACCTCGCAGAAGGAATTACCGTACGTTACGTCGCATTCCCTTATCGTGGCGTATCATCGCAAGGATTCAAAGAGATGAGTGCTATTTGGTGTTCAGATGACCGTAATAAAGCCATGGATGAAGCCGTTAAGTTTGCAGAAGGCAAGGGTGGACAAGCACCTAAGGCTACGGCTTGTGCAAATCCTGTAACGGATCAGTACAATCTTGCGATAGAGATGGGGGTTCAGGGAACGCCGGCAATTATTCTTGAAGATGGATCTATCATTCCAGGATATGTTGCGCCGAAAGAGCTTCTTCAAAGAATCAAAGCAAGAGATCTTTAATTAAATGCACTAATGCGTTAAAGCAATTGATGAATTGATAGGCATATTAATTTTATGCAATAGCGGTAAAGAAAAAACGGTTATCTATGAGGATAGCCGTTTTTTTATGGTGCTAGAAGATGATTTTCTATAGAACTTCATAGATCATTAATAATGATCGTTTAGATGTGAAAATAGAGGGTTTCCCCTCTATTTATAATCGTTCTAATAAGCTAGAATTTTCTGTGTTTTCTTGAAAAGTTACTTAAAGTTAAAGAAGATCTTTGGCTCTTCATGATTTCGTCTGAAGAGGATAATCACAGCACCGATTTTTTGAACGAGCGTTGCATTTAGTGCAGTGACGATCTCATCTGTGATAGACTCTCTCTCAACGCGATCACGACCAGCAAGCTTGATTTTAATTAGCTCATGGTGAGAAAGCGCATTTTTTGCCTCTTTAATAAAGCTATCAGTAACCCCTTTGTCTCCTAAAATAAGGACTGGGTCTAAATGATGGGCTTTCCCTTTAAGGAACTTTATATGTTCTGTTGTGAGTTTAATTTGTGTCATGAGTAATGAAAATAGTTCTCGAAATAAAGAGATAAGCGTATCACATAACGACCAACTACGTCATCTTTTTAAAAGTTTGAAAGCTTTAGCCTTTGGAATGTTTCTTTCGGGGATTATGCTTTTGGTCATTATTAATTTTATGAATCTTACTCCTGCTATGGAAGTGGCTGTGTTATTGTTTTTTGGTATTGCCGGTGGGCTCTATTTAGTGGGGCGAGGACGTTCGATTCTACTTCAATATCATGCTGTAAATGATAGAATAGCCGCAGAAAAATCCCGAATAGATGATCGAGAAGAAAATGCACCGTAAAGAGATCTAACGATTAGGGCGCTTAAGAAGACGTTTTGAGGCTCAAAGTATCAATGGGTGAGTGTGCTTTTGAAGTGTTTTGATCATGATTATTGTCACTCATCCAAGGTAAAATTGAGCGCAGCAATAAATAAAGAATACAGAAATCGTTTTCTTAATCTAAGAAGAGATCGCTGACTCACTAAGAATATGGGTATTGATAGTTCCCTCTCATTCATCTGATGAGGATTGAGCATATTTTAGTGTATTAAGGATAGATCTTGTAATAGTCGAAACAATCCAGATGCTGTTTCTTGTCACCGTCGTTTTATTTCGAAGCGATTGAGATGATGTGATCATAATAAGAATACGATGTGTCGAGCCGTAGCTAATCGCTGTAAGTACGGTTATTCGCTTCGACAACAATTAATAATAGAATTTGAGTAAATAGAATTATGGCTAAGAAAAGAAGTGCAAGTAGTACAAGATGGTTAAAAGAGCATATGGATGATGAATATGTTCTTCGTTCTAAGCGTGAGGGCTGGCGCTCTCGTGCAATCTATAAATTACAAGAAATTGATGAGAAAGATAAACTTTTTAGACCGGGTATGACTGTTGTGGATTTAGGCGCAGCACCTGGTAGTTGGTCGCAATACGCAATGCATCGTGTGGGGCATAACGGTAAAGTTATTGGATTGGATCTTTTGCCGATTGATGCGCTTGCTGGTGTTGACTTTATCCAAGGGGATTTCCGTGATGATGAAGTGTTGGAAGCACTTCTTGAAACATTGGATGGTCGTCTTGTGGATGTTGTATTGTCAGATATGGCACCAAATATGAGCGGCATCAAAGCAGTTGATCAGCCTCGCTCAATGCATCTTTTAGAGCTTGCGCTTGATTTTATTCAGGATAACTTGAAGCCCGGTGGAGATTATTTAATGAAGATTTTCCAAGGCGAAGGTTTTCAAGAATATTATAAGATGCTTCAAAAGAACTTTACAAAAGTTGTGACGCGTAAACCTAAAGCCTCAAGAGCAAGAAGTGCGGAAATTTATCTTCTCGCGAAAGGATTTAAAGGGTCTTCTGAGTCATAAGTAAGGCGTTTTTTTGAAATGATAATGATTTCTTTTCACTTTTATGAGGCATTTCCTTGAAATGAAGAAAAAAGGCCTCAGATTATGAGGAATTACTCCTAAAGCGTGATAGACTTCTATATGGCTTTTTAGTAAAAAAGAGTAAGTAAAAATAAGTGATATATCTGAAAAGATGGTGACTTACCTCGCATTAGAATGAGTTAGTTCTAATAAGCGATGCTTACATATTGCAATTGATTTCAACTATAAAATCGAGGTTAATCTTTTGAAGTACAAAGGAAGAGATATAGCTTTATGGCTTGGAATAGGTATTTTTGTATTTATGCTATTCCAAGGCTTCGGCGGCGGTGGGGGCCGTGAGATCCCTTATTCAGAATTTTTGAAGCAGGTCGATAACGGTCAAATTCGTGAAGTGCAGATGAGTGGCGCTAATAGTGCGAATATTGAAGGTTCGACAGCTGATGGCGTTCGATTTTCAACTTATAACCCCGAAACCAATAATGGTCCGCTTGTTCAGAGCTTAATGGATCAAGGTGTTAGATTTACGGGGAAATCTCTGCGGACACAAGGTTTATTCTTGTCCGTATTCCTCAATTTGCTCCCGATTTTATTATTGCTCGGATTCTTCCTCTTTATGATGCGCCAATCTGGTGGTGGCGGTAAAGGTGGGCCTATGAGCTTTGGTAAATCTAAAGCGAAAATGCTCAGTCAGGATCAAATTAAAACAACATTTGCGGATGTTGCGGGTGCAGATGAAGCGAAGCAGGAAGTCGGAGAAATCGTAGATTTCCTTCGTAATCCAGGTCGTTTCCAGAAGCTTGGTGGAAAAATTCCACGCGGTATCTTAATGGTGGGTTCACCAGGTACTGGTAAGACGTTGCTTGCAAAAGCGATTGCCGGTGAAGCTAAAGTACCATTCTTTACAATCTCTGGTTCAGACTTTATGGAGATGTTTGTAGGGGTGGGAGCATCACGTGTTCGTGATATGTTCGAGCAAGCGAAAAAACATTCGCCATGCATTATCTTTATTGATGAGATCGATGCAGTTGGTCGTCACCGTGGCTCAGGTATGGGCGGCGGACATGATGAGCGGGAACAAACATTAAACCAACTTCTTGTTGAGATGGATGGATTTAGTGATAACCAAGGAACCATTATTATCGCGGCAACGAACCGTCCTGATGTATTAGATCCTGCACTTCTTCGTCCTGGTCGATTTGATAGACAAGTAGTTGTACCGCTTCCTGATGTAAAAGGTCGCATGGCAATCTTGAAGGTGCATCTTCGTAATGTTCCTGCAAATGCTGATGTTGATATTGAACAGATTGCGCGTGGTACACCTGGTTTCTCAGGAGCTGATCTTGCAAACCTTGTGAATGAAGCGGCTCTTTTCGCGGCGCGTAAAGATCAAAGTGAAGTATTCCTTAATGATCTTGAGGAAGCAAAAGATAAGATCATGATGGGGGCTGCTCGTAG
Organism: uncultured Ignatzschineria sp.; assembly: GCA_945639195.1. GTDB lineage: Bacteria > Pseudomonadota > Gammaproteobacteria > Cardiobacteriales > Wohlfahrtiimonadaceae > Ignatzschineria. The sequence goes on from CALZEE010000007.1 coordinate 47,490, forward strand.
TTCCATGCAGATGACGGATGAGGACAAAAAACTCACGGCTTATCATGAAGCAGGGCATGCAATCATTGGTTATCGTTTGAAATCAGACCCTGTTTATAAGGTTACGATTATTCCACGTGGGCGAGCATTAGGTGTAACTATGACGCTTCCTGAGCGCGACCATGTGAGTGTTCCCCGTAAATGGCTTGAAAATAAGCTTGCGATGGTATTTGGCGGTCGTATTGCTGAAGAGATGATCTTTGGTTATGACGCTGTAACAACAGGTGCCGCAAGTGATATTCAGCATGCAACAGGGCTTGCGAAGAAGATGGTTACTGAGTGGGGATTGTCAGACAAGATGGGCTTTAGATCTTATGCTGAGAATAATGAATCTTACTTAGGAGGTCCTTCTGGAAATCTTGCGGGTGTTTCTGATGTCACTGCTAGACAGATTGATGAAGAAGTTCGTGCGATTATTGATCGTAACTATGCACGTGCGGTTCAGGTCTTAGAAGAGGATCTTGATAAGCTCCATAAAATGGCAGAAGTATTGCTAGAGATCGAGACAATCGACGCAAGTCAGGTCGAAGATATTATGGAAGGGCGTCCTGTCCGTGGTACTGATGAACATAAAGAAGACTCGGCATCTCTTGATATGAGTGCACCACCTAAGGTTGATATCGTCTCATAAGCGCATCGCGTCATATTTAATGACAGATCATTATCACTAAAAGCTACTCCTGAAAAGGGGTAGCTTTTTTTATGTCCGTGATCTCTCCTAAATAAAGGAGGGCGGTTGCCTTTATTTGTATCGGATCATTCTCCTCGAAGGATTTTGGTTTTCAAGGCATATCATTTTGGGAGATAAATACGCGAGGGGATTCAAAGAGTCGATACTTTTAGCGGAAATTATGAAATAGGCTATAAATAGCCGTGAAGATGCGGTATTCTTGTCTACCAGAAAATGATGGTGTGATTAATCCCATCGAATTTTAGAATAGAGTGGATAGCTGAGATGTTAGAGAAATTTATACAGGCGAATGAGATTACAGCAGTTAAGCCGATAGAGAAGGCTTTGCTGAGCGAACAAGAGAAAAAAATCGCATTAGAGCGTTTAGAAAAGCGTCTTCGTCATCAAGTTGGTAATGCAGTAATGGATTATAAGATGATTGAAGAAGGGGATCGGATAATGGTCTGCCTCTCTGGTGGTAAGGATTCTTATACAATGCTCGCTTTATTGTTATTGCTCCAAAAGCATGCGCCAATTAATTTTGAGTTGATGGCAGTGAATTTGGATCAGAAGCAACCAGGATTCCCAGAAGACATATTGCCAGCATATCTCTCAACACTGGATGTGAATTACCATATTATCGAGCAAGACACTTACTCTATTGTCACGTCTAAAATTGAAGCAGGAAAAACGATGTGTAGTCTCTGCTCGCGCCTTCGCAGAGGCTCGCTCTATACTTACGCAAAAGAAAATGGTTTTAACAAGATCGCTTTAGGGCACCATCGTGATGATATTGTTGAAACGCTCTTTATGAACATGTTCTTTGGTGGTGCGATGAAGGCAATGCCGCCAAAGCTTCAGAGTGATGATGCGGATAATATTGTTATTAGACCTTTAAGCTATTGTAGTGAGGTGGATATTCAAGCCTACTCGGATTTAAAGGAATTCCCGATTATTCCGTGCAACCTCTGTGGGTCACAAGATGGTTTGCAGCGTCAAGAAGTGAAAAAACTTCTTCAAGAATGGGAGGCAGCAACACCAGGGCGAGTGGAGAATATCTTTAGGGCGACCAAAAATATTCGTCTTTCGCAGCTTTGTGACACGTCGCTCTTTGATTTTGAGGATTTCTCGAAAAATAGTGAGTATGTGAAGTCATAAGGAATTTCATGAATATCTCGTCATACTTGCGAGGTTGTGATTAAAATAGACATGTCGATTATAAAAGCCCCTAGTGATTGCATATCACGAGGGGCTTTGTCTTATCTTGTCTTGGATTAATTTCATCATCATTTCTGAGTTGTGATGAGTCATAATGCCGAGGTGCTGATGGTGTCGATCTTATCGATTCTTACATGACTAGATAATAAAACAGGGGCACTGTTAAAAATGATAGAGGGATACCTATTGCTGTCATAATCGAGGCAAGTTCGCCATCGAGCCCTTTTTCAAGAGCAATAATCACAGCAATGACCATCGGTGCCATTCCCGCCTGCATCAGGACAATCTGATTAATATAGATGTTAGGAGATGCATAAATAAAGAGTAAGAATCCGAGCACTAGAAGCGGGAGAATAATGAGTTTAATGGCGAGACCAATCCCCATGTAACCGACTAAGCGCTTGTTACTAGGAATTGCTAAACTTGCCCCTACAGAGATCATTGTGAGCGGTGTAATAAGCGCCCCTAAAGATTCCAGAGTATAAGTGACAAAATCAGGGTATGTAATAGGTTTTAGGAGGAATGCAAGCACAAGTGCGACGATTGGTGGATACTTCGCTAAAACACGCATATTTTTGACGATAGAGACCTTTTCACCGCTATAGAAATCCGCAATAAAGGCGCCGAGCGTAAAGAGAAGGATAAAGTTAGACTGATCAATCCAGAGCGCAATCCCTAAATGCTCTTCCGTCCCCATCATTGCGGTAATAAGCGGAACCCCGACAAAAGAGGTGTTAGCCGTTCCTGCTAGTAATATGAGCGTTCCTGTGGTTATTCTGGACATCGGAACAAAGAGTTTAATGAGATAAACTAATCCGATAGTGAGAATAAAGAGCACCCAAGGGGAGAGTAGAGGGAATATTGCATCGAATGAAAATGCTTGGGAGTGAACCTTGTCGAGAATCAGCGCCGGTAGAGCGATTGTGATGGCAACGCGATTGAGAGAGTAGATAAACTGCGCTTTACAAGTAATAGCGTGTGTGACAACTTTTCCGGCAATAAGACATGCCAGAATGAGGATGATACCATTCATCAGAGTGACCTTGTGGTGAGAATTATTTTAAAAATACCGGGGTTATTTTATCACTCTCTAGCTGATTTATCATCGCCTTATATCCTTTTTTTAGATATCCATAAGCGCCGCTTTTGATTAAATTTTCCGGATAAGCCGTTCCCATCGCAATTGCCTCGACAAGAGAAATATCGAGATATTTTGCAGAATTAAGAATGGATGTACGCATGTCGACATGCGCGCCTGCGAGAGTCCCTTGCTGATTGGTGAGTCGACCTTCTTTAACATAGATGGTTTGATCATCTAATACAAACTCTGTTTGTGTTGCCCCCAAAGAACTCATTGCATCACTCACGAGAAACAACGTGCCTTTTGGTTTACTTTGGTAGGCAAGTTTCACCATTAAAGGATCAACATGGTAGGTGTCATGAATGATAGATGCGTAGGTCTCCTTTGATTGAATCGCAAAACCTGTTGTTTGGGGGTTCCGGGATTCCATTTGAGGCATTGCGTTGTAGAGATGCGTAAACCCTTTTAACCCGGCTAAAACAGCATCATGAAGGCATTCTGGAGAGGCTTCCGTATGACCCGCAAAGACAATGACGCCGGCATTACTGAGTTTTTCGATAAGGGTTAATGGAACCATTTCAGGGGCAAGTGTCACGAATCTTGTAAAGGGCGCTGCTTCACAAATTTGATCGATAATTTCATCACTCAAAGTGCGAATATTGCCGGCTTTATGAATTCCTTTTCGTTTCACATTGATCATGGGGCCTTCAATGTGAATCCCGAGGAGACCTGATATATTTTGCGCATAAGCCTCTTTTACGGCATTCAGTCCCTTAACGATGGTTTCATCATCTGCGGTAATAAGCGTGGGAAGTAGTGCCGCAGTACCATGGCTTTGGTGTGCTTTTAAGATTGCTTGAATGCCTTGGATCGTTGGGGCATCGTTGAAAAGGATTCCGCCGCCACCATTGACTTGAAGATCTATAAATCCCGGCATTAACATTCCCTCACAGTGTTGGATGTGAAAGTCATTGGGGATATTTTGAGTATCGGAGATGCCTATAATGAGGTTATCTTCGATTAGCAGTGCGGCATCAGAATGTAAAATAACCCCATCGAAAATCGAAGGGGCTAGTAGGGCAATTTTATGGGACATTTGCATTATTGTTATAATCTCGGTCTATTCATGAAGCATGATTCGACAAAGATATCGATCTTTAACGTCAGGGTGCGTTATGGCGCTGATGTGTATTGCAGATTGGAATAAGATCGATATCAGTGATAACTGAACACTTAGAGTGTTTCAGTAACTTTTTTAAGATTTGGCGGCACATCCGGATTCAAGCCGCGATGATTCGAGAGTTTCTCAATGACGCGATAATATGCGCTAATTTGTACTAATGGCTGCAGCAATGGATGAACCTCAGGAACAACGAGTGTAAATTCATCGTGTGCTTTGCTATCAATCGAGAAGACGCGAGCCCCATAACCTTCAAGTTTTTTGTTTACTTCTAGGCACGATTCTCTTGAGGCATCAGATCCCACAAAGCTGATGATCGGGTATTGTGAGGAGATTAATGATACTGAACCATGGAAGATTTCAGAAGCAGAAATACCTTCGGCATGAATCTGGCAAGTTTCTTTAAGTTTAAGTGCCGCTTCTACTGCTGCACTCAGACCTACGCCACGACCAATGACAAATAGGTCTTTTGCTAAGGAGAGGTTTTCGATGAGTGCTGGCCATTCGCTATTCACGACTTGATCGAGAGTGAAGGGAAGGTTCAATAATGCTTCAGCTAATTGACTATCTTCACTCCATGCGGCAAAAATCGCAGCATAGATAGAGAGGCTACCGACGAAGCTTTTAGTTGCGGCAACGCTTTTTTCTTCACCTGCTTTAATGCCAAAGAGAAAATCACACTCTTTTGCAAGCGGGGATTTTTCATCATTGATGATCCCAATGACTTTCGTCCCTTGCTCTTTCATCATATGAGCAAAGTTGATGAGATCAGGGCTTTGACCTGATTGAGAGGTCACAATCAAAATCGCATTATCAGCAATTAGGGGTTGTTTGTAGATTGTTGAAAGAGAGGGCGCTGCAACGGATACAGGGATACCTAAGCCTGTTTCAAAAAGGTATTTGCCGTAGATAGACGCATTGTATGAGCTACCACGACCGAGAGTAATAACTTGGGTCGGTTTCGCTTTTTGAAGGTATTCTGCCAATGCGATTAAAGTAGCGGCATTTGCTTCGTGTTGTCGTTCAATTACATTAGGAATATCTAAGATTTCCTTAGCCATATAGGTCGACATTATTACGTTCCTTTCTCTTATTGATCCGAAGAGGATCTGTTTTGTTGTGATTTTTGGAGTTGTTTGTTACCTACAAAATCTTTTACAAATTGATAGGCAACTCGTCCACTGCGAGAACCTCGCATTTGTGAAAATTGTAGTGCAGCGCGCTCCACATCTTCTGTATACATAATCTCTGAACTAAACTCTTGTAGCCAGTTTTTAACAATGGCGAGATACTCTTTTTGTGAATAGGGATAGCAACTAATCCATAGACCAAAGCGTTCAGAGAGGGATATTTTTTCTTCAATAGCTTCTTGAGGATGAATCTCTTTTGCTTCGTATTGACCAATATTATCTTGCATTGATTCAGGGAGAAGATGTCTTCTATTAGAGGTTGCATATAAGAGGATATTGGGAGAAGGACTAGAGAGAGAGCCATCTAGCATTGCTTTTAAGGGCTTGTAAGCCGGATCGCCTGCCTCAAATGAGAGATCATCGCAAAAGATAATGAAGTAGTGCGGGGCATCTTCTAAAATTGAGAGGAGTTCTGGAAGGTCGGTTAAATCATCGCTATCGATTTCGACCATTTTGAGATTTTGCGAGTGATAATTAGCTAGAACAGCTTTAACAATAGAAGATTTTCCTGTGCCTCTAGAGCCCGTTAGTAATACATTGTTCGCAGAGAATCCAGCAATAAATTGCTCGGTATTTTGTCTAATAAGGGCTATTTGGCGATCAATTCCCATGAGTTGGGTGAAATTGATATGAGCAGGATTTTTAATGGGGTGCAACGTGCCAAATGAAGAGTGCTTTTTTTTCACCCAACGAAAAGCTGATGCGTCATTAAAATTAATTGTGCTTTGATCTGGCGGAAGTAGGGGATCTAATCGATCCAATGTCTGGGAAATTTTTTCCAGAAAAGGGAGTAACCTATGCATCGTGCTTTTCCTCTACTTCGCCAATATGATCAAATATTCACTTGTTATAAGAGATATCGGGCTTATTTAGTCTTAAACTGACCAAAAGCCATGATTTTCTCATAACGTTTTTCAAGTAACTCATCAACAGACAATGCTGAGAGTTGATCCAGAGAATCGGTAATCTCTTTTTTAAGATTATCACTCATCTCTTTATAATCACGATGAGCACCACCCTTAGGTTCAGTGATAATCGTATCAATGAGTTTCGCATTCATGTTTTTATCAGCTGTAACACCCATTGCTTCAGCTGCTTCTTTATTTTTCTCAGCACTTTTCCAGAGAATAGAAGCGCAGCCTTCAGGAGAGATAACAGAGTAGATTGCATATTGAAGCATCATTACTTTGTCGCCTACAGCAATTGCAAGCGCACCACCCGAGCCGCCTTCACCAGTAACAGTGCAGACAACCGGCACACGAAGTTTACTCATTTCAAGTAAGTTACGTGCAATCGCTTCGCTTTGGCCGCGCTCTTCAGCACCAATTCCTGGGTAAGCCCCTGGTGTATCAATAAACGTTACGATTGGTACATTGAAACGCTCAGCAAGCTTCATTAAGCGAAGCGCTTTACGATAACCCTCTGGACGTGGCATACCAAAGTTACGTTTAATTTTTTCTTTAGTATCACGGCCTTTTTGATGACCAATGACCATGACTGAACGACCATTAATTCTTGCAAGACCACCAACAATAGCTGCATCATCAGCATAAGTACGATCACCATGAAGCTCTTGGAAATCATCACAAATAAGGCTGATGTAGTCTAAAGTGTAAGGACGTAATGGGTGACGCGCTAATTGTGTCACTTCCCATGATGAAAGCTTTGAGAAAATTTGCTCAAGCTTTGCATTTTTCTTTTTAACTAATGCATCAATTTTGTCAGAAACATCAATATCCGCATCTTGAGCCCAGTTTTTAAGCTCATTAATTTTGGTTTGAAGCTCGTAAATCGGAGCTTCAAAATCTAGGTGATTCGTATTCAACACAATACTCCTAAGAAAATCGTCGATATGCCCTATAAAATACCATATCTTAAGGTAATAGTAAGCTAAAGAATTATACGCGAGCAGGAATCTTTTCGCGATGTTCTTTTAACTTAGAGGAGATCTGGAATGCAAGTTCCAAGCTCTGCTGAGCATTCAGACGCGGGTCACAATGAGTATGGTAACGATCTTCAAGGTCTTTAGAGGTGATATTTTGACCACCGCCGAGGCATTCTGTGACATCGGTTCCTGTCATTTCAAAGTGAACGCCACCTGCATATGTTCCTTCTACATTATGAGCATCAAAGAAGTTCACAACTTCAGCGAGGATTTGATCAAATGGGCGTGTTTTGTAGCGGTTATCAGTGATGGTATTACCATGCATAGGGTCGCAGCTCCAAACAACATTACGGCCTTCGTTTTTAACAACACGAAGAAGACGGGGAAGATGTTCTAAAATATTGTCGGCGCCCATACGTGTAATCAGTGTGAGTTTACCCGGTTCATTTGAGGGATTAAGCGTATCAATTAAGCGGATAAGTTCATCGTCACTCATTTTTTGGCTTACTTTTACGCCAATAGGGTTCGCAATGCCTTTCGCAAAATGAACATGTGCACCATCTAATTGACGGGTTCTTTCACCGATCCAAACCATATGAGCAGACGTATTGTACCAGTCGCCTGTTGTTGAGTCTGTACGGGTCATTGCCTCTTCATAACCTAAAAGGAGCATCTCATGAGAGGTAAAGTATTCAGTTTCACGAATAATGGCATTATTCGGATCAACGCCACAAGCTTGCATAAATTTAAGCGCTTCTTGGATACGCATTGCAAGATCAATGTAGCGTTCTGCTTGTGGGGAGTTTTCTACAAAACTCATTGTCCATCTTTGCACACGATGAAGGTCAGCGTAACCCCCTTTTGCGAATGCGCGAAGAAGGTTCAGCGTAAGACCTGATTGTGCATAGGCTTGCCATAAACGTTCAGGATCTGGCTCTCGAGCTTCAGGTGTAAAGTCGATACCATTCACGATATCGCCTCTATAGCTTGGAAGTGTGACGCCATCAATTGTTTCAGTATCAGAAGAGCGCGGTTTTGCAAATTGTCCGGCAATACGACCTACTTTAATGACAGGGCTACTTGCGGCAAATGTCATTGTCACTGCCATTTGAAGTAAGACGCGGAATGTATCACGAATATTATCTGAACTAAAATCTGCAAAGCTCTCAGCGCAGTCACCGCCTTGAAGAAGGAAGGCTTTTCCATAAACCGCATCAGCAAGTTGTGCTTTGAGTGATCGTGCTTCACCAGCAAAGACAAGCGGTGGTGCTTTACGAAGGCGCTCTTCAACGCTTTTCACTGCGGCACTGTCTTTGTAGTTTGGTAACTGTACTGCGGGGAAGTCTCTCCAACTGGATGGGGTCCAAATCTGGCTCATAATATATTCCTGTTTTATCTTTTTATTGGTTCAAATTTGTTGTTTTATATTTTGTAAATATTTCTTCTGACCTACTAGTTATATTGAAGCTATCTGTTTTTTGCAAGTCTGAAGCGGTTTGATAGGTGATTAAAGATGATTTTAATCTTAAAGAGATGGATAAATTCTATAACTCATTCATCTTTTATAAGCGTTAAAAAAATGCCTTAAGATCTTTCGCTTAAGGCATCCTTTAATTCTAAATAACGCTGCTCTTGAAGGGATCAGACGTTCACTTTTAAAGTGTTTATTTAGTTTTTAGTTTGGTCAACAAGGCTATTTTCTGTAATCCATGGCATCATTGCACGGAGTTTAGCACCTGTTTTCTCAATTGGATGTTCTGCATTTAAGCGACGAAGAGCTGTCATTGAAGGGTAGTTAGTCATCCCTTCTTGGATAAACATCTTCGCATATTCACCAGATTGGATGCGGTAAAGCGCGTAACGCATTGCATCTTTAGTATCTTCAGTGATGATTTCAGGACCTGTTACATACTCACCATATTCAGCGTTATTAGAGATTGAGTAGTTCATGTTCTCAATACCGCCTTCATACATTAAGTCTACGATGAGTTTTAACTCATGTAAGCACTCAAAGTAAGCCATTTCTGGTGCATAACCTGCTTCTGTTAATACTTCGAAACCTGCTTTAACAAGTTCAACTGCACCACCGCAAAGTACTGCTTGTTCACCGAAAAGATCTGTTTCTGTCTCTTCTTCAAACGTTGTTTCGATAACACCCGCTTTACCACCACCATTTGCTGATGCATATGAGAGAGCGATATCACGCGCTTTGCTTGATGAGTCTTGATAGATTGCGATTAACGTTGGAACACCGCCACCTTTTACATATTCTGAACGAACTGTGTGCCCAGGACCTTTAGGCGCAACCATTACTACGTCTAAATCTTTACGTGGAACGATTTGGTTGTAATGAATGTTGAAACCATGTGCAAATGCAAGCGTTGCACCTTGTTTTAGGTTCGGCTCGATTGAATCACGGTATACCGCAGGTTGGTTCTCATCAGGAAGAAGAACCATGACAAAGTCTGCTTCTTTAGTCGCATCAGCGATCTCTTTTACATTATGGCCGGCATTAACCGCTTTATCCCATGATGCGCCGCCTTTACGAAGACCAACGATTACGTTAACACCTGAATCTTTGAGGTTTTGCGCATGCGCATGACCTTGTGAACCATAACCAATGATTGCTACTGTCGTATTTTTGATTAAAGAGATATCGGCATCTTTATCGTAAAAAACATTCATCTTAAATATCCTTTTCGTTATTTTTTGTAAGGGATGTATCGGTTTAATTGGGTTTTGATACATCCATCTATTTTTAGTTATGTTATTTCGCTTAAGCTATGCGCTTTAAAGCGTTAAACCTTTTGCACCGCGGACAAGTCCTAGTGCACCTGATCGTACAATTTCGATGATCTCAAAATCTCTCACAGCGACAATAAAGGCATCGAGTTTTTCTTGAGTTCCTGTCATTTCGATTGTGTACGATAGGGGGGTTACATCAATGATACGACCTCTAAACATCTCGTTGATACGGAAGAGTTCTGATCGGTTCTGGCCTTCAGCTGGAATCTTAATCAGCATCATTTCACGCTCAACATAAGCACTATCGCAAAGATCTGTAAGTTTGACAACATCAATCAGTTTATTGAGTTGTTTAACGATCTGTTCAACAACATGGTTGTTGGCAATAGTCACTAAAGTGAGTCGCGAAAGCGACGGATCATCCGTAGGGGCAACACAGAGGCTCTCAATGTTGTATCCACGTGCGGAAAATAGGTTTACTACTCTTGAAAGTGCGCCGGCTTCGTTCTCCATTAAGATCGAAATAATATGACGCGAAGTTTCTGTATTAAATGTCATCTTTTTCTCCCTTAAACTTGGCTTAAGCCTTCTTTTAACGTATTTTCCATTTTATCGCGGCCCGCTAAGATCATTTCGTGATGACCTTTACCAGCAGGAATCATTGGGTAAACATTCTCGCCAGGGTCCGTAATAAAATCGAGGAATATGGTTTTATCTTTCTGTTTGAAAGCTTCTCTAAGAGCGGGTTCAACATCACTTGGTTTATGAACTTGAATACCGCTATGACCATAAGCCTCAGCTAATTTAACGAAATCTGGAAGCGAGTCAAAGTAACTCATGCAGTAACGCTTTTGGAAGAAGAATTCTTGCCATTGACGTACCATTCCGAGATATCCGTTATTGAGGTTAATAATTTTTACAGGTGAACAATACTGAAGCATTGTTGAGAGCTCTTGGAGCATCATCTGGATACTTCCATCCCCTGTAATACAAGCAACATCTCTATCTGGGCGAGCAATCTTTGCACCCATTGCTGCCGGTAAACCGAAGCCCATGGTGCCAAGTCCTCCTGAGTTGAGCCACTGACGTGGTTCATCAAAAGGATAGTATTGCGCAGCCCACATCTGATGTTGACCTACATCTGAAGTCACAATAGCTCTACCTTCTGTGACTTCAAAAAGTTTTTCTACGACAAACTGAGGCTTGATAATTACATCACTCTTCTCATAATCGAGAGAGCGCATATCACGCCACTCTTCGATTTGATCCCACCATTTTTTGAGTTCTGCTTGATTCAATGTTCCTTGTTTTTCAGCATGGATTGCATTGAGTTCTTCAAGAACAGGTTGGAGCTGTCCAACAATTGGGAGATCAACTGCCACATTTTTGGCGATAGATGAAGGATCCACATCCACATGGATGATTTTCGCATGCGGGCAGAAAGTTTCTAATGTACCAGTAATTCGGTCATCGAAACGAGCGCCAAGCGCAACGAGAACATCGCAGTGATGCATTGCCATGTTTGCTTCATAAGTTCCATGCATGCCGAGCATACCAAGGAACTGCTTGTCTGTTCCTTCATAAGCACCTAGTCCCATTAAGGTACTGGTGATAGGAAGATTTAAATCTTTTACAAATTGACGAAGTTCATTATGTGCTTCGCCAATAATGATCCCGCCCCCTGTATAGACCATTGGACGTTCGGCTTGCATGATTAAATCATAAGCACGAGCAATCTGTTTTGAGTGGCCTTTGACAGTTGGGTTATAAGAGCGCATGGCGATCTCTTCTGGGTACTCAAATTCTGTTTCATGGACCGTAATATCTTTTGGAAGGTCAATGACAACTGGGCCAGGGCGACCTGTTGTAGCGATATAAAACGCTTTTTTTATCGTGAGTGCTAGATCTTTAACATCTTTCACTAAGAAGTTATGTTTGACACATGGAAGGGTAATTCCGACAGTATCAACTTCTTGGAATGCGTCATTCCCAATTAAGCTTGTGGCGACTTGTCCTGAGAAGACAATCATTGGGATTGAATCCATATAAGCAGTTGCAATACCGGTAACAGCATTTGTCAGTCCAGGGCCTGAGGTCACTAAGACGACGCCTGGTTTTCCTGTTGTGCGCGCATAACCATCTGCAGCATGCGTTGCTGCTTGTTCATGGCGGACAAGAATGTGTTCGATTTTGTCTTGTTTATAAATCTCGTCGTATAAGGGTAATACGGCACCGCCAGGGTAGCCGAAGATACACTCCACATTTTCCTTGATTAAGGAGTGGATAACGATTTCTGCACCGCTTAATTTCACAGGATCTCCTCTCTTTTAAATATATATCATCGATCAAATGAGTATCGATAGTCACTTTACATCTTGTTCAAAGATCATTATTAATATCATTATCTTAGAAATTGAACGATTGATGTAAAGCGTAGTGGTTATTTTAGTTTGTTATTTTATCCGATGGTTTATCAGAACGAATGGCCAAACTTAAAACGCTTCTATGCGAATAAATTTCGCCGCTTCGACACTCTCATTTAACATAGCATTATTAATGAGTTTTTCTACACTTTCTTCAACTGTTTTTTCAGTGAGAATGATAATGCTTTGATTCTCTTTGTAAAGTTTAATTTCAAACGGTGATTTTAATGCATCTGCTGCAATGACATTTAATTGCTCGATAAGCGCATTGCTATCGGCGTCCTCGAGATATTGAACATTAATATAAAAGTTTGACGAGAATTGTTTTTGATCAATAATCGGCAATGACTTTAGTGCTGAATTCTTGAAACCAAGCGAAGGTGCACTCATTTTAATCTGCTGGTTATGAATAATTTCAATAAGATCCGCAACAACGGCTGAAGCTGTTGCTTCACTTCCGGCACCACGTCCGCTCATAAATTGTTCACCAACAGCATTTCCTTGGATAAAGACACCATTTAAAACGCCATTCACATTCGCAAACGGATGTGAAAGCGGCACAAGTGTAGGGTGAACTCTTAATTCAATCCCTTGAGTGCTTTTACGGGCAATTCCGAGGTGTTTAATCGCGTAGCCTTCAGCGTGGCTGATGGTAATGTCGGCAGCCGTTAATGTGTCGATCCCTTCCGCGTAAATCGCATTGAAGTTTAGCGGTGTTCCAAAAGCAGTAGAGGCTAAGATCGTGAGCTTATGGGCAGCATCAATTCCTTTAATATCAAAAGTAGGATCCGCTTCAGCATAACCAAGCGCTTGCGCTTCTTTTAAGCAGACATCAAACGCAACGCCTTTTTCACTCATTTCAGTCAGAATGTAATTAGATGTACCGTTAATAATCCCCATGACAGAATCGATGTTATTGGCAGCTAATCCTTCACGAAGCACTTTTAAAATCGGAATTCCTCCGGCAACAGATGCTTCAAATCGTAAAAATACACCATTAGCTTCAGCAAGCTGAAGGAGTTCATTGCCATGTGTTGCAATCAACTCTTTATTCGCTGTAATCACTGATTTTTTATTATTCAGCGCAGTCTTAATATAGGTAAGGGCGGGTTCTATGCCGCCAATAAGCTCAATAACGATATCAATATCATGGTTGCTAATAATCTCATCAATATTGGTGGTGAGATTTAACTGGTGGGGGTTGTCTCTTTCAAGTGTCCGCACAAAGACTTTCTCTATGACAGGGGTTTGAGAGATACGACGGGCAATTTCTTGCGCATTTTTTGTTAATACAGCAGCAACACCAGAGGCGACAGTGCCAAGACCAATTAGTCCTACTTTAAGAGGCTCCATGATAGATATAAATTCTCCAATGATTAATGAATAAAAATGATTTTCAGTGAGTCGTTAATGTTTTCAACTGGATGTATCATTAAGGATTGAAAAAGGGTACTTTCTGATTTGAAATTGTAGCCTGAAATACGCTTTTTTCTAAGTTTACCTGATTTTTTGAAAAGTGGAAAACCTGCGTGAATCTTAAGCAGGTTTTTCTTTTCTATTTTTTGAAAATATTAATGTAAATTAGCTGTTTTCAACAAGTTAAGATAACTGGTGTATTGCATGCTAGAGAGATTTAAATGCATCAACACAAGCGATTGCTCCAGAGAAAACTTCAAAGGGCGTTGCTTTGCCATCCATATACGCACCACTTGTAATGAGGGCGTATTGATGATCAATATGCGCTTCATCAATATTGGTCGGAATATGAGCGATATCCCATGCGGCTAATGCGGGCAGGAAATCCCCGGCATTTTCAACTTTGCCAAAAGAGATTGAAGCATCTTTAATGCCGGATTCTTTTAGCGCAAGGGCGAGTGCCATAGGGGCTGCGCAGATTGCAATAATAGGGGTCTTTCTAGCGAGAGCCTCTCGAAGTTTATCACCGATATCTGTTTGTAAGGTTGCGTCTAGACCATTTTCTAAAAAATTCGTAAAGTTTTTGATGACGCCAAATCCGCCCGCCATGGCAATACCATCGACTTTAGAAAGATCAAGCGCTTCAATGGGATTGATTGTGCCTCTAGCAATCCTTGCTGCTTCTTCTAATATATGGCGGGGAGGTTCAGTGGATGAGCCGTCTAAATGATTGATGGTCTCTTTTTGTAAACGATTAGGGGCATAAAAGGAGACGGAGTACCCGGATTTGCTTAAGGCAATATTTAAAGCAGTTGCTTCAGTAATTTCTGCGCCATCTAAATGACCGCAGCCGGCAAGAATTAAGGCAAAATGTTGATGCTTCATCACGCTTTCCTCCTCAGGATGGGGTGGTAATAATTAACACTCAGCAGACTTTTACGCTAAAATAAGCGAATAAATCAGTCTGTTTAATAATAACAGAATAAAATAAAGTCGGTGAATGACGAGTTTTAAAGGGAGTTATGGCAGCATGAAAAAAATGATGAGTCTGTTTCTGTTTTTGGTGTGTGTAACCCACCCAGTCTCCTTTGCGGAAATTGATTCTCCAGAAAATAGTGCGCAAAAAGGCACTGCTAGCGATATCGCTCAAGATCCATCCCTTGTTGAGGAATCTGAGATTACGAGCGGATTTTATAATGAATCAGATGCGGCAGAAATTTATGATTTCTTGGCGGCTGAAATCGCCTCAAAAAGAGAAGATTGGGATAGTGCAAAGACTCACTATGATTCACTGATTGCCAAAAATAGTGATCCCGCACTACTTGAGAGACGGATACAGCTAGATCTTGCCGAGGGTAATATTGCAGAAGCATTGCCTTTTATTCAAAAACTGATTGTTCAAGATCCAACAAATTTGGCGAATTATAATCTCCTTGCAGAAGCTTATCTGTTAACCGGCGATTTTGAATATGCTGCGCGGACCTACAATCATCTTGTTGAGATGATCTATTTGAATAATGATGGGGCGCTTGAAACAACGCCTTATTTTGCGATATTGAAAAAATTCCATGAATTTGAGCTATCGCTAGAAGATCAATTAACGCTCTTTAAACATCTTGCGGCACTCGAAGAGTACGATGCCTTTCCTCATGTTTTATTAGCGGGTTTTTTAATTGATAATTCTCGATTTTCTGAAGCGGAGAGCTATCTCGAGAGAGCGTTGCAACTCAATCCTGACAATGCAAAGATTTATACCCTTTATACATATATCTATTGGAATGAAGGGCGACCAGATAAAGCAATTGCACTTTTAGAAGAGGCTTATGGGCAATATTTTGATCCGGAAATTGGGCTTGAGCTTGCAAATGCATTGATTACTAATTTTGAATATGAGGATGCATATCAACATCTCGTACGTCTGATGATCTCTACCAATGAGGCGCCTGTCGTATTTGAGAAGTTTATTGGAATGGCTTATGTGATGGGCAATTATGACAATATTTTGAATATGTTAGAATTGCGACTTGATCAGCCTGAAGTATTGACGCGTGCGGTGCTTAATTTATTCTATTTCTCAGAGATTTTAGGAAATAGTGAAGCACTTCTAAAGGTATTGCCGGAGATTGAAGATCCGACCCCCGAATATGCCGAGGCAATTTATACAATTAAAGCTAAAATAGCCCTTCTAGAGGGAGATTATCTTCGTTTTAACGATTATTTTGAGAGCATTGCTTCATTAGAAACAATGAGTGAAGCAGGTATTGCGCTTAAAAAAATGTTAATGCTGCAAGAAGCGAAAAAGTATGATCTGTTAGATCAAGAGCTTGCTAAGAAAGGAGATCTGTTAAAATCAGAAAACTCAGCTTACCTTGCGTTCTTAAAATCGATGAGTGCGTTTGGTCATAAAAACTACGAGCAAATGATTGAGATCTTGCAAGAAGAGATCCGAAATAATCCCCAAGATGCGATTGCTTATAACGCCCTCGGTTACTCATTGGTGGAGATTGATCCCAAAAATGCAAAAATGGCGTTACCTTTTATTTCTAAGGCGAATTTAATGATGCCGGGTCAAGACTTTATTGAAGATAGTTTGGCGTGGACTTATTATCAATTAGGGGATTTACAGCGTGCAAAAAAATATATTGTGAAGGCATATCACAAGAATAAGGACCCTGAAATTATTGCGCATTATATTGTGATTTTAGAGGCGTTAGGACAGACAGAGAAAGCGAAAGATCTTTATCACAAGTTTGATCTTTTCTTTGGTAATTCAGATATAAAAGAGGTTCTCAGCGAAA
This sequence comes from uncultured Ignatzschineria sp., assembly GCA_945639195.1. Lineage (GTDB taxonomy): Bacteria > Pseudomonadota > Gammaproteobacteria > Cardiobacteriales > Wohlfahrtiimonadaceae > Ignatzschineria. The sequence continues at coordinate 64,135 of CALZEE010000007.1, forward strand.
ACGTTGAGTGGGTTGATTAATGATGTTAGATACCAATCAAATGCTGAGTCGTGGGGGAAGAGGGATTTTTGCATTTCTCTTACTCCTTGCGATTATTTTAAGTAATATTATTTTCGCAGCAACGATTGTTGGGACTGGAAGAACAGAAAATCGAGGCGGTGAATTACTCGTCGTTTTTCCTTTAAGTCAGCAAATAAAGTTTAATAGTTTTAGATTGCAGAATCCTGACCGTTTGGTCATTGATATTCCCAATGCCGAGTTACAAAAGAAAGTGACAGCATTACCGATCTCTTCTTCACTTGTTGCTGGTGTGCGATTAGGGACTCAGCAAGGAACAGACTTGCGAATTGTTATCGATCTACGACAATCGACGGTTCCGGCAAGTGCGGCGGTTATACGGGGAAATCTTGGTTATGAACTGGTCGTAGCAATCGGCGCGTCTGCTGGTAATGTGCAGCAAGATTTGGCCTCTTCAGGGCAGACGGTTGTCACGCAAGCTAAAGAGATTCAGGTGGCAAAATCTGTTCCGAAAAAGAATATTTTAATTGTTATCGATCCTGGGCATGGCGGGAAAGACCCTGGTGCGCATGGTAAGGCTGGGACAAGAGAGAAGGATGTTGTACTGCAAATCTCTAAGATCTTACAAGAGAAGATTAATCGTGAGCCCAATATGAAAGCGATTATGACACGAAATAATGATACGTTTATCCCGCTACGGGAACGTGTTTTGATTGCAAGACGTAATAAAGCGGATATGTTTATCTCTGTGCATGCGGACGCAGGATCTGCGACTGCCGATGGCGCGTCTGTATACATCTTGTCAACAAGTGGCGCTTCAAGTGAAGCTGCGAGATTACTGGCAAGAGCGGAGAATCAATCGGATTTAATTGGGGGTGTGAAGATATCTGATAAGGATAATGCGATCGCTTCAATGTTATTAGATATCTCCCAAGAAGCCACGATTGAATCATCTCATTCGTTGGGGACGCATATTTTAAAAAATGTGAGTCGACATGCAAATCTTCATAAAAGACAGGTGGAAAGAGCAGGGTTTGCAGTGTTAAAAGCCCCTGATATTCCTTCTGTTTTAGTCGAGACAGGATTTATTTCAAATCCTAAAGAGGAGCAAAATCTTCGGAGTAAAAAACATCAAACACGATTAGCGGATGATATTTTAGCGGGCGTTAAAGCGTACTATAAAGAGCGTCCGGCAACAGAGCTCGTTTATACTACTGTTGTGCAAAGAGCTGATAATAGTAAGGCGCAGGTATTAGTGCCTGAAATTCCTAAAGTAGTCGCAACAACGCCTCCTCCTCAGGAGATTAAATTGCCGGCATTGCGTTTAGAATCCGATAGTCAGGTGATTACACAAAATACGAGTACACCGACGATTCAGGTTCCGCCAGTCGCCGATGCGCCTTTGACAACTTCTCCTCCTGTATCGATAGGAATACAATTCCCTGAGCCTTCTGGTCCGGCAATTGAGTTGATCTCACAAGAGAAAGTGGTTAGAGAATATGTGACTGAAAGAGGCGATAGTTTAGCGGATGTGGCGCGTAAGTATCAGGTCAATGAGTCGGCACTTAAGCGGGCAAATAATTTACCAGATAACCAGTTACGCGTGCCTGTGGGAACAAAGTTAGTGATTCCATGATCGTACGATTTTAATATCGTCATACAAAAAAACCGAAAAATCGAAAAGCGCATAAAGAATCAATTTATGCGCTTTTTTTATATCAGGATCATGATGAGAGATGGATTGTTTGGTCATAAGCAGGTATGTTCATATATAAGCCTCTGCTTTTAAAGTAAAACGTAAAGCGGGTTTCTTAAATGTTTGTTGAGGAGAAATAGTATGAAAAAACTAGCAGATTTAGATGTAAGTCTTCGACCAGAATCGTCTTATCAATTATTAATTAATGGTGTATGGACTGATGGTGCTCATAAAAAAACGATTGAGAGTTTTAATCCCGCGACAGGTGAGCTTTTGACGACGCTAGCAGTAGCAGAAAGATCAGATGTTGATTTTGCAGTCACTAGCGCTTGGAAAGCTTTCACCGATTGGAGTCAAACCTCACCTCAAGAGCGCAGCAAATATCTTTTAGAAATCGCAGATAGATTAGAGACGGAGTTAGAGCGCTTTGCTACTTTAGAAACGCTTGATAACGGGAAGCCGATTCGTGAAACAATGAATGTGGATGTGCCTGCAGCAATTGATCACTTCCGCTATTTTGCGGGGGTCATTCGTGCTGAGAGTGATGAAGCTAACCTCATTGATAAAAATAGTTTAAGCATTGTTTTAAGTGAACCAATTGGCGTCGTCGGACAGATTGTGCCGTGGAACTTTCCTCTCTTAATGGGGGCTTGGAAAATCGCTCCGGCATTGGCTGCCGGCAACTGTATTATCATTAAGCCATCGAGTGATACCTCTATTTCGGTATTGGAGTTAGGACGTATTTTAAATGACGTACTTCCTAAAGGCGTTGTGAGTGTTTTAACAGGCGGCGGGTCAACGACAGGGAATTACATTTTAGAGCATGAAGGCTTTAGTAAATTTGCTTTCACAGGATCAACTGAAGTGGGGTATACCGTAGCAAGAGCTGCAGCAGATAAACTTATTCCAGCAACATTAGAACTGGGTGGAAAATCGGCAAATATTGTCTTTGAAGATGCACAAATGGATAAAGCGATTGATGGCGCATTGATGGGGATTCTCTTTAATCAAGGGCAGGTATGTTGTGCTGGATCTCGACTTTTTGTTCAACGCTCGATTTATGATGAATTTATTAAGCGACTTAAAGAGAAGTTTGAAAGTGTTAAAGTCGGGGATCCGCTTGATCCTGCAACACAGATGGGTGCCCAGATTAATGAGAAACAGTTGAAGCAGATTTTGGCATATGTTGATATTGCGAAAGATGAGGGTGCAACGATCTTAACGGGTGGAAAACGTGCGCATGAAACGGGCGCTTTCCTCTGCCCAACCGCAATTACTGATGTGAAACCGAATATGCGCATTGAGAAAGAAGAGGTCTTTGGTCCTGTTGTGGCAATTGTTGTCTTTGATACAGAAGAAGAAGTGATTCAATGGGCAAATGACTCAGAATATGGGTTAGGGGGTGCAGTTTGGACGCGTGATATCAATCGTGCATTCCGTGTCGCAAAAGGCGTTAGAACAGGTAGAATGTGGGTGAATACTTATAATGAACTCCCCGCACACTCACCTTTTGGTGGCTATAAGAAATCAGGCATCGGACGAGAAACGCACAAGATGATTTTAGATGCTTATACCCAAAAGAAAAATATTTACATCAGTCTTAATGAAAACTTATCTGGTTTCTATTAGTTTTTATGAGTTTTGATGAATTCCAAGTCTTACAAGCAATTTTTTATAAAGATTTTAATGACTTAAATGAGGATAAAAGAATAAGGTTACGAACAGTTTTTGCCTCTAATCTGTAAGGATTTTGTTCTATGGAAAATCTTTTAACGTAAAGACTTATCAGGATAAATTTAAAAAGCGCTATGATTTTAGCGCTTTTTTTGTGAGGAGATTTCATCAGTAGTATAAAGTCGTCGAATCATTGCGCAATGTCATTTAAAATTTTTAATATGCCTATGAAAAGTATAAATATGCTGTAAAATAACAATCATTATCATTCGACTCTATGTACCATTTGTGAAAGGCTAGTTATAAACAATATGAGGATACAGTACTGGGTTCTCATTCTTGTCATATTATCGGTGATCTCGCTGTTTGTTGGGGTCATTAATATTTCAGTGAATGACCTATTTAATTTAACCGACGCGCAGCTACAGATAATTTTAATTAGTCGCATCCCAAGACTCATCACAATTTTAATTGCGGGTGCAAGCCTTTCTGTGAGTGGTCTGATTATGCAAAAACTCAGTCAAAATGCATTTGTTTCTCCTACAACAGCAGGGACAATGGAATCAGCACGTTTAGGGATATTAATTGCGATCCTCTTTTTTGCCGGAGCTTCCCCTTTATTGAAAATGGCGCTCGCCTTTATTTTTGCACTGCTGGGAACATTTGTTTTTATGAAGATTTTGAATCGTATCCGTTATAAAGATGCGATTTTTGTGCCCTTAATCGGCTTAATGTTTGGGGGGATTATTGGGTCTATTTCAACCTTCATTGCATATAAGTATGATCTGATTCAAAACCTCTCTTCTTGGTTGCTGGGTGACTTTTCGATGGTGATGTCTGGTCGTTATGAGCTTGTGTATCTCTCTATTCCGCTAATGATTATTGCTTATCTGTATGCGCATCAGTTCTCCATTGCCGGAATGGGGCAAGATTTTGCAAAGAACCTTGGGCTTAAGTATCAGCATGTGATGAATATCGGACTGGCAATTGTGGCAATGACAACAGCGTCAGTCATTTTAACGGTAGGAATGATTCCCTTCTTAGGATTAATTGTGCCCAATATTGTCTCTCTATATAAAGGAGATAATGTTCGTGCAACGCTCCCGTTTACGGCAGTAATTGGGGCATTGATTGTCTTGGTTTGTGATGTTGTGGGTCGCCTTGTGATCTATCCTTACGAGATTCCAATTAGTGTCATGATTGGAATTATCGGGAGTATGGTCTTTATCTGGTTACTCTTTAAGAAGGCGGCGACAGCATGAGTTCACGAATGAAATTATTGATTTTATTGGTGCTTGCGCTATTAAGTGTTGCACTCTATCTCTTTTATCAGCTTGGAAGTAATTGGGATTATGTTTTGCCACGACGCGGATATAAAGTCGGCGCGATGGTGGTGGCGGGTGGAGCGATTGCCTTTTCAACCGTGATTTTCCAAACAGTTACGCATAATCGTATTTTAACGCCCAGTATTATGGGGCTAGATTCACTCTATCTATTAGTACAAACCCTACTTGTATTCTTCTTGGGCGGGAAAAGCTTCTCCATGATTAGCAATGAGTGGCTGTTTTTACTCTCTGTAAGTGTCCTTGTTGTCTTCTCCTTGCTTCTTTTTAAAGGGGTATTGGGGAAAGAAGGGCGTTCTGTTTACTTCCTGCTATTGATTGGTATTGTGCTAGGCGCGCTCTTCCAGAGTCTTTCGACCTTTATGCAAGTGTTGATTGATCCCAATGAATTTTTGATTGTGCAAGATAAGATGTATGCCAGCTTTAATAATGTACAGGTGAAGCTGCTCTGGTGGTCTGTTGGGATTTTAGGGCTTGTGTTTGCCGCTTACCTCCCATTTATTAAATATTTAGATGTCTTGTCATTGGGGCGTGATCAGTCACTCAATCTGGGCGTTTCGTATCAGAAAATTGTAATGATATCTCTCGTTGTTGTGGCTATCTTTACTGCCGTATCTACTGCGTTAATTGGTCCAATCACTTTCTTGGGCTTATTAGTCGCTAACTTAAGTTATGAAATTTTTAAAACCTATCGCCATTCAGTGCTGCTGATTGGTACAGTCCTTGTTAGCATCATATCGCTAGCATTTGGACAACTGCTTGTGGAGCGTGTCTTTAGTTTCACAACTACATTAAGTGTGATTATCAACTTTATTGGGGGGATCTACTTTATGTATCTATTATTAAGAGGGAGCAAATAATGGTTATCGTTGAAAATGTATCCAAATTGTTTGGCCAACGTAAAGTGGTCGATGATGTTTCTATCACGATCCCAAAGAACAAAATCACCTCTCTAATCGGTCCTAATGGTGCCGGAAAAAGTACTTTACTGGGCATGATGAGTCGATTACTCTCGCCTGATAGTGGGAAAGTATCGATTGACGGTCGTTTGATTTCAGATTGGAAGGCGGATGAGCTTGCGAAGAAGATCTCAATTCTCAAGCAGGCGAACCACCTCAATTTACGTATTACGGTAAAAGAGCTTGTCGCTTTTGGGAGATTCCCACACAGCAAAGGACGTTTATCAGAGGAAGATCACCACTTTATTGATGAAGCGATCGAATATATGGGGCTCTCAGAACTGAAAGATAAATATGTTTCAGAGCTAAGTGGTGGTCAACGACAATGCGCATTTATCGCAATGGTTGTGGCGCAAAATACCGAAATTATCTTCTTGGATGAGCCGCTCAATAACCTTGATATGAAGCATTCAGTAGAGATCATGCAAGTGCTTCGCAAGCTTGTGGATGAAAAGCAGAAAACGATTGTGATCGTGATTCATGATATTAACTTTGCCTCTTGCTATTCAGATCACATTATTTCGCTTAAAAATGGCGCATTAATGCATGAGGGGATTACAGAAAAAATCATTAATAGTGAGATTTTAAGAGATATTTATGACATGGATATACCGATTCAGATGATTGATGATCGTCGAATTTGTGTCTATTTCTCGTAGTATTTCAAAACGTATTTCTATCATTCGATTACTCGGAAAGAAGCGCGGATGTTTATGGCTTTTTAGGCAATCCAATGAGGAAGGTATTTTTAGATACGACTAATAAAAAAAGAACAGGCGGAGCAGAAAAAAATCATTTTATAAAGAGGCAGTCATCTGTTTTATCGAAACATGTGATCTGGGCTTATTAGAAAATGATTATCTCCGGGAAATCTCAGCTTAAAAGCGTGATTTTAATACCGTTTAGCAACAATTTATTTTAATGATGTTACAGAAGGAGTTTTACCTATGAAGACTTTTAATAAAGTAGTTCTCGCATCAACACTTGCGCTTTTACTTGCCGCATGCGGTGATGATAAGGCGCCAGCTACAGCAACGCCAACAGGTAGTAATGATACTGCGCAATCAACAGAAGTTGCGCAAACACTTTCTATTAAGCATGTCTCTGGTGAGACGGTTGTGCCGAAGAATCCAAAACGTGTTGTTGTGTTTGACTTTGGAACATTAGATACATTTGAAGCGCTTGATATTGATGTTATCGGTCTTCCTAAAGCGAATATGCCGGCATACCTCAATGCTTATAATAAAGATGAGTATGTTGATTTTGGAACACTTAAAGAGCCTAATTTTGAAGCAATTCATGGTGCAAAACCAGACTTTATCGTGATCTCACATCGTCAAGCACCGCTTTATGAGCAGTTCTCAGAGATCGCACCAACAATTAACCTTGCGATTGATAATGGGGATTATTTAGCATCAGTAACAGGGAATATGCAGACACTCGGTAAAATCTTTGATAAAGAAGCCGCTGCAACGTCAGAAATTAAAGCGATTAATGATAAAGTTGAGAAAGTACGTGAGCAGACTGCTGCAATGTCAGAAGGGGCGCTTATCTTGCTCGTTAATGATGGCAAGATTAGTGCTTATGGACCAGGTTCGCGTTTTGGTCTTATTCATGATGTCTTAGGTTTTAAACCAGCGGATTCTTCTATTAAAGCTGAAGGGACGCACGGTCAAACCGTTTCGTTTGAGTATGTAATGAACATCAATCCTGATTATATCTTTGTGGTTGATCGTAGCGCCGTTGTCGGTAATAGCGAAACATCTGCTAAACAAGTGGTAGAAAATGATTTAGTGAAAAATACGAATGCTTACAAGAATGGCAAAATTGTCTATCTTGATGCAAATGTTTGGTATCTCTCAGGCGGTGGTTTTAAATCAACCGAGAGAATGATTGATGATGTGCAGGATGCGATTAATCAATAATCCCGCATTGCTTCACTATAATCTATGGTGAGGAAATGATCGTTTGATACCCTGAATGTCGCTGATATTTTTAGAATCTCTTAGTTATCATAGAATCATTTATTGAGATAAAACGTCACTTTATTTAAGTGGCGTTTTTTATTGCGTAGTGGAAAGAGGGGGCGAGAGAAGGGGGCTCAAGGAGAGGAAAATAAGGAGAGGAAGAATAAGGAGCGGGATTAGTGGGGAATAATAGGTGAACTGCTAAAATGCCGGCAATAAAAATCCCGGCATTTCTGAAATGCCGGGATTCTCTATGTGTATCGTGTTATTGCATGAATAATGCATTACATCGTTATTGCATCTTTTCGAAATGATTCTTCGAAATTAGAATTTACGGTTTTTACCCGCTGCAATACGAAGACGAAGTGCGTTCAATTTAATGAAACCACCTGCATCTTTTTGATCGTATGCGCCGCCGTCATCTTCGAATGTTGCGATATCTTCATCAAAGAGTGAGTCATCAGATTGACGACCAACAACGATCACGTTGCCTTTGTAAAGTTTAACGCGAACAACACCGTTCACATATTTTTGTGATTCGTCGATCATGGTTTGAAGCATTTCACGCTCAGGACTCCACCAGTATCCGTTATAGATAAGGCTTGCGTATTTCGGCATGAGTTCATCTTTAAGATGCGCAACTTCGCGGTCTAAAGTGATTGACTCGATTGCTCTATGTGCTTTGAGCATGATGGTGCCTGCTGGTGTTTCGTAGCAACCACGAGCTTTCATTCCTACATAACGGTTTTCTACGATATCAACACGGCCAATACCGTTCTCGCCTGCGAGTTTGTTGAGTTGAACCATTACATTTGCAGGTGAAGTTTCAACGCCATCAATTGCAACGATATCGCCTTGACGGTATGTTAATTCAACATAAGTTGCTTTGTCTGGTGCTTGCTCAGGTGATACAGTCCAGCGCCACATGTCAGCTTCAGGTTCGCTCCATGGATTTTCTAATGATAAACCTTCATATGAGATATGAAGAAGGTTTGCATCCATTGAGTAAGGTGATTTTTTACCACCGCGATCAATTTCGATATTGTTTTTCTCAGCATAATCGAGAAGTTTTTCACGAGACATTAAGTCCCACTCACGCCAAGGAGCAATCACTTTCACCCCTGGTTTAAGCGCGTAAGCACCGAGTTCAAAGCGAACTTGGTCATTCCCTTTGCCCGTTGCGCCATGTGAAATAGCATCTGCACCTGTTTCATTCGCAATTTCGATTAAACGTTTTGCAATTAATGGACGTGCGATTGATGTACCAAGAAGGTATTCGCCTTCGTAGATAGCATTTGCACGGAACATTGGAAAAATAAAGTCGCGAGCAAATTCTTCGCGGAGGTCGTCGATATAGATCTCTTTCACGCCAAGTGCTTGCGCTTTCTCACGTGCTGGCTCAACTTCTTCGCCTTGTCCAATATCTGCAGTAAAGGTTACTACTTCGCAATTATATTCATCTTGTAACCATTTAAGGATTACTGACGTATCTAAACCGCCTGAATATGCGAGGACCACTTTATTGATTTTTTCCATTACAGTCTCCTGTCGACTTTTGGGTATAAAAGGTTATTTTCTAAGTTCAAAGAGATCTTCCACCTGAGGAATACTCTCTTTATCGGTAATAAATAAGATGAGGTGATCATTCTGCTCGATAAACGTAGAGGGCTCAATTTTCATCACTTTACCTCTTCGGATAAGTCCCGCAACCACAACATCTTCTGGCCAACGGATTCCTTCTAAAGATTTTCCGACAATTTTTGAGGTCTCAGCATTCCCATGGGCAATAATCTCCATAGCTTCTGACTCGCCTGATCTAAGAGAGTATACCTGAACAATATCGCCTTTTCTAATATAGGTGAGCAGGGTACTCAAAGTGACTTGCTGAGGAGAAAAAGCAAGGTCAATGTTAGATTCTTCTTCAATCATTTCAAGATAAGAAGAACGGTTTATCAGTGACATGGAAAATTTAGCACCAAGGCGTTTAGCGAGCATGGCTGCCATAATATTTGTTTGATCATCATTGGTGAGTGCGCAAAAGAGATCGGTATTTTCGATGTTCTCTTCAAAGAGCAGCGTCTCATCGGTACAATCACCATGTAAAATCAAGCTTCTATTGAGTGTTGAGGCAAGATGGTTTGCTCTTTCAGCACTCGATTCGATGAGTTTAATATGAGAGAAAGATTCCAGTGCTTCTGCTAGTGAGGCGCCGATATTGCCTCCACCCGCAATTGTGATTTTTTTTGCGGTGCGTTGCTTAGATTGGAAAAGTTCGATCACTTCTCGTGCATCAGAGCGCGCACAGAGGAAATAGACCTCATCATCTTCTTCCAAAATGGTGTCTTCTTCGGGGATGAATTCAGAGCCCTCGCGGTAGATTGCCACATAATTAATATTTAAGTGACGTGTTCTTCGTTTAATTTTAGAGAAGCGACGGCCATGCAATTGAGAATATTTTTCTACGCCCATTGAGACAATCAGCGCCTCTCCCTTAGCAAAACGCAATACATCCAATGCACCTGGGAGTTCTATAATATTTTTAATATAGTTTGTAATGAGAGTTTCTGGGCTGATAACGACATCGATATGAAAGGTCGAATCTAGTTTGTTGCCGAAAAGATCCCCATGACGGAGATAATCTTGTGCGCGAACGCGGGCAACTTTTAACTTAATACCAAAAACAGTATGGGCGACTTGGCAAGCAACAATATTGACTTCATCGCTCGAAGTAACGGCAATAATGACATCCATGCTCTCTGCACCAGCTTCTTTCAAAATCACTGGAGAGGCAGCGTTTCCACGGATTGTTCGAATATCATAGCGCTCTTTAAGTGCAGCTAAAGGCTCATATTGATTATCAATGATTGTGATATCATTTTGCGCTTCTTTTGATAAAACATGTGCGACGGTTGAGCCGACTTGGCCTGCTCCGAGAATCAGAATTTTCATTGCTTCAATTTACCCCAACTATAACCAAGTAATAATACCGTAAATGGCACTGAATTTGTACTTGTATTTCTTTTGCTACACTGTATTAACGGGCTTTTTTGCATGGTATCCCCGCTTGTGAAATTGATTTAGTGCGCTTTTTACGCTATAATTCCTGCCTTAAATTCCAGAGAGGGTTTTGAATTAGCACACTCATTTGGTGCGCCATTTGTTCAGGTGAAATTCAAAATAGACCCTTTTAAAAATTATTTAAGATAATGATTTCTCGTTAGAATAGAGATTCCTCTAAGGCGCATAATCAACGATAACCTGTTTTGTATCATGGGTCGGGATTAAAAAAATGGCTGAAGATGGGTTATTTCAATATGCCAGTGATTTATCAAGTACAATGAGCCAATATATCGATGATAGTATGTTCAATGACTTCGTAGATTTTGTCATGTTAGCGCTGAAGTTTTACAAAGAAGACCCTTCAACAGGATCATAAAGTGATTTGTTAAGGATATGTCGATAAGCCGTCATATATTCAATGATTGCGTATCGTTTGGTGATTGATAATAATTAGGGGTGAATGGCAGTGATTAAAGAGACTTTCATAGGCTGAAAGTTTTATAAAAGTAGGGCAGTATCATCAGATGATTTGTCACGATCACTCAGGTTAATTTATTTCTAAGATCCATAATATCATCACAGCTTCTTCAAGACTAAAGCGTACTCTATCCGTTTGAGATTGTCATCGATCACCCTTAGTCGCAGGAGAAGTTTATGGTTCAACATCAAAGTGCAAAAAGACCACACGAATTCGCAGAAGAGACGGTTGGATCCTTAATGGATTTCGACTTTATTTGCGTTCCTGAAACATATACTGTTGGTGAGACGTTTAAATATTTACGAAAGAACGTTCATGGTAAGGCCAATATTCATTACAGTTATGTGATTGACCCTGTTGGTGTGCTCGTGGGCGTACTCTCTTTGCGTGAATTATTGGGTGCTGAGGAAGATCAAATCTTACAAGAGATTATGTCACCCGCAAGCTTAAAGCTCAATTATGATCTTGACCAAGAAAAAGCCGCGAAAATATTCCAAGATTCAGATCTTGTAACAATCCCTGTTGTCGATAGCAATGGACGAATGATTGGTGTTTTGCATGTTGATGAAATGATGGATGTTCTACAGCAAGAAGCGACTGAAGATATCCACAAAATGGCATCGATCTCCGTAGATGAAGATGAAGAAGTAAAGGGATTATTAGAGTCTTCTATCGGTTGGCTCTATAAGAAACGTATTGGTTGGTTAATCATTTTAGTATTCGTTAATCTACTTTCAGGTGCCGGTATTGCAAGCTATGAAGAGCTTTTAAATGCCCATATCTATGTCGTATTCTTCTTGCCACTTTTAATTGCTAGTGGCGGGAATACGGGATCGCAATCTACGACGCTGGTTATTCGAGCCATGGCTGTTGGGGATGTCACTATGAAAGATTGGGGGCGCGTTTTTGCAAAAGAAGCCGTGACAGCCTTTGCACTAGGTGTCACGATGGCGGCGGCAATTGCTGTAATTGGTTACTATCGAGGGAGTGATTACGATGCGGGTGCTGAAACGGCGATTATTATTGCAATGTCGATGGTTATAGTTGTGATGTTTGGGGGCTTGTTAGGGGCGATTATTCCGTTTGTCTTTAAACTCTTTAATCTTGACCCTGCAACGGCTAGTACACCATTGATTACGTCAATTTGTGATATCGCAGGTGTCTTCATCTATCTGGGAATTGCGAGTATTTTCTTAACCTTCTAAAGATTATTGATAAGATGATAATCTTATCAGTGTGAAGATAATTATGATCGGTGAGTCATTTTACCGATCATTTTTTTTAGGCTTATCATGTATGGATATATCGTTGATATAAAAAGGGGCTATTGTGCCGAAAATGAATCGTGCAGTTAGAAGTATTACTAACTATTTTTCGAAGCAGAATCTCTCTGTCGCGTTATTAGGGTTTTCTTCAGGATTACCTATTTTAATGACGCTCTCTACTTTAACGTATTGGTTGTCAACGCTAGGTGTTGAGAAAAAAACGATTGGTTTAGCCTCTCTTTTAGGATTGCCTTATTTGCTGAAGTTTTTATGGGCGCCTTTATTGGATATATTTCATCTACCAGTGCTACGAAAGCTTGGACGGCGCAAGGGTTGGATTATTTTCTTTCAGGTTTTGATCGCCATTATATTCTTACTCCTTGCGACGATTAATCCTGTTGAAAAACCTTACCTATTAGGAATCCTTATTTTTCTTTTAGCCGCAGCCTCTGCGAGTCAGGATATTGTGGTGGATGCGTATCGTATCGATTACTTGGATGAAGAAACACAAGCCTATGGGGCAAGTAGCTACCTCTTTATGTATCGAATTGCGATGTTGTTAATGGGCGCGGGTGTATTAGCATTATCAGATCGTTTCTCTTGGTCATTCATTTTCCAAGGGGTTGCATTGATTGTTGTGGGGATTATTTTTCTAACACTTTTGATCGATGAGCCTAAGCCAATAGCAGAAGATGCGGAAATAGTAGTCGATGGACCGCCGGTGATTAAAAGTGCCCGGCAATCGATCTATGAAGTCCTGAGCCGTTTTGTTGAAGGGTTTCGGAAGTTTTTTATGCGAGAAAAGGCGTTGTTATTTCTTCTATTAGTGATCTGTTATAAATTGCCTGATGCGGTATCTGGGGTGATGGTCACAAACTTTTACTATGATATTGGTTATAGCGGGACTCAAATTGGGGCAGTTACCAAAATATATGGTCTTATTGCGACCTTGTTGGGTGCATTCTTAGCGGCTGCCATTATTAATAATCTGGGACTCTATCGTAGCTTACTGATTTCTGCAGTACTCATTGGGGTCACGAACCTTGGTTATTTGCTGATTATCTATGATCCTAATATCCAGATGCTAATGGTAGCGATTAGTGCAGAAAACTTTATCTCTGGTTTTTCGAGTGCGCTCTTTATCATGTTCTTAGGATTATTGTGTGATCGCAATGCTTCTGCGACGCAATATGCACTGTTGAGTGCGCTTGCTTCTTTTGGTCTTCGGGTTTTGGGAGGCGGATCAGGTTATTTAGTGGAGTGGTTAAACTGGGAGCTTTTCTTTATTAGTACCGCAGTGCTGTTCATCCCTAGCCTCATTTTAATTCTCATTTTAAGAGCGCCTATTAACCGACTAAAGGCCCCTGAATAAAGGGTTTGAATCCTTTAATGATAAACGAAAGATACAAAAAAACACCGGTGAGGATTATCATCGGTGTTTTTTGTATTTACCATAGCTTGTTGGTAACAAGCTTGTAAGAGATCTTGCCCAAATACGCCTACCGACCAATGGTGATTGATGTATCCATCATATTGGTCATTCATATATTAGTTTTGGACTTCGGTGTTCGTTTATAGAGACTGGATTTCAAAACTTTCTGTAATGAGATCTTCAAGACTGAGTGTCAGCTTGTCACCTGCATGGAGTTCGCCAACTCCTTCAGGCGTACCTGTATAAATGAGATCTCCTTTTGAGAGACCATAGACGTGAGAGAGGTAGCTAATGATATCCGCAATAGCGTAGAGCATCATGTTAGCATTGCCATCTTGTTTTAAAACCCCATTTTGACTAAAGGTGAATTGAATATTGGTGGGGTCATTAATTTTATCGGCACTAATAAAGTCACTGACAATCGCTGCGCCTGGGAAGCCTTTACATTTCGTCCACGGCTGACCTTTTGCTTTGATTTGATCTTGTAAATCACGTGCAGTCAGATCGAGCCCAATGCCATAACCGCCGATAATGCTTAGTGCATCCTCAGGAGATAAGTTTCGAGCATCTTCTTGGATATAGATAACGATTTCAGCTTCATAATGTACTGAGTTAGAGAAGCCTGGCAGGGTAATTACATCGGCTTTTTTTGCGAGAGATGAAGTAGGCTTTAAGAATACAAGCGGCTCTGTTGGCGTTTCATTGTTCAATTCCGCAATATGTTTAGCGTAGTTTCGACCAATGCAGAAGATATTTTGTACTGGGGCTTTTTCATTCTCGAGGAGAATATAGGGGGTTGTCATGGTGACTCCTTAGGGGTTTATTATTTTTTTAAATTTATGATGTATTCACAGCAGTCTGTTGAGATCAGTGCTATAAGTAGCTTTTAATATACATTACCTGACAAATTTTTCTATGGCACATTTTTTTCTGATCTAGAAGCGCTAGGAGATGAAAAGTGAGCGGTTGTTTTTAGAGAGATACTGTTGGAATATCAAGTGAATTGTTGAGTAATGATATTGAAAGCGCTCATCTAATCACTGTAAGGAGTATTAAAAATGTCGCAAAAGACAGCTGAAAAACGCCAAGGAATAGAGAATCGTTTAAATATTCTTCGGGCGGGGGTTTTAGGGGCTAATGATGGAATTATTTCAACTGCTGGCTTAGTCATTGGCGTTGCCAGCGCCACGACTAATATGATTACGATATTGGTTGCCGGACTCGCGGGGCTCCTCGCAGGAGCGCTCTCTATGGCGGGTGGAGAGTTCTCCTCTGTCAGTACACAAAAAGATGTTGAAGAATCTGAAGTTGCAAAAGAACGCCAAATCTTGAAGGATGACTTTGCTGGAGAGAGGGCTGCTTTACAGACGTACTATGAGGAAAAAGGGCTTTCAACGTCCCTTGCATCACAAGTGGCAGCAGAGCTCATGAAGGAAGATGCCCTTGCTGCGCGTGTGCAGGCAAAGTTAAACTTAACGCTTGGGGAGTATATTAACCCTTGGTATGCCGCTTTTTCATCGATTATTGCCTTTTCTTGTGGGGCCATTATTCCATTATTATTCATTCTTATTTTGCCAGATAATATTAAGATTGCCGGGACATTTATGATTGTTTCTGTTGCTTTGGCGTTAACAGGATTTGTGAGTGCTATGCTTGGCGGTGCGCCACGATTAAAGGCTGTCGTGAGAAACGTGATTGTGGGGATGTTAACGATGATTGTGACATATGGTTTGGGTCAAATAATTCATATTTAACAAAGGGGGTTCCTTAGAGAAACATGCCAGAAGACATTTGTCATAGTGCGTTTTTTCAAGGATTTAGGGTATACTGATGCCCACTCAATGAGGGTAATAAAGCGGGTTAAGCGGATTCTTTGAAATAAGAATAGGCGCATATGCATTACTCCTCATACTTAAATGAACAAACGATAAATTAAGAATAGTTGATAATAGAAATGATGAATAATTTAGAACTTGAAAAGATCATAAGCCAAAAACTCGATAGTGATGCGATTAAGGATTATGTACCTAATGGGCTTCAAATAGAGGGGAAAACTACTGTTAAGAAGATCATTACCGGTGTAACAGCAAGCCTTGAGCTCATTGATGTTGCGATTGAAAAAGGGGCTGATGCATTACTTGTTCATCATGGTTATTTCTGGAAAAGTGAAACGCCCTTAATTCGCGGAATGAAGTATCAGCGAATTAAACGATTGATCGAGAGTGGATTAAACCTCTATGCTTATCATCTCCCTTTAGATCTTCATTCTGAGCTGGGAAATAATGCGCAGTTAGGAAAGATGTGGGGGATTCAAAACATTGCCCCTATTTCTGAGCAGAATAAACTCGTTTTAACGGGAGATCTTGCGACGGAGATGGATATTGTATCATTTGCCAATATGGTTGAAAAAAGCTTGGGCCGAGCGCCTTTTGTTGAAGCATCAGGACCTCAATTGATTAAGCGAATTGCTTGGTGTAGTGGCGCAGCGCAAGATGCGCTTGAAGAGGTTGCAAATGCCGGGTTTGATGCATTTATTACTGGTGAGGTTGCAGAACGAACAATCTATATTGCAAGAGAGCTTGGGATTCATTTCTTGGCAGCAGGACATCATGCAACAGAGCGAGATGGCGTAAAATCATTAGGGATTTGGTTGCAGGAAAATCATGGTTTAGATGTGGAGTTCATTGATATTAATAACCCGATTTAAGGGGTTATTGAGGATGGCATGACGACTATAAATAAACGATTTGTCTTATCAATGTATGAATAAATGCGTTTACGCTTGCAGATCAGATCATTAGCGCGGTGCTATAGGGATAAATCATTTATAATATTTACAGTTTATCAAGTTTAATCTCCCTATAAAACACGATAGAATAGAGATTAAACCTCATTATAAAAAGGGAAGAGATGTCGAAGAATAGAGAAGACATTCAGCGCCACGTTGAAGATTCTGTTGCGCAAGATACACCTGCAACAGTTGCGGATGAGACTACGGATAATCCCCCCAAGAAAAAGAAGCCTCGAAAGAAGCGATCAATCATTGGGCGAATTTTTACCTCATTACTGAGCCTTATTTTGATGCTCATCGTCTTCGTCATCTGCTTACTCTATTTTGTGATTGATACTCAAGCGGGCTTAAGAACAGCGGTGAGTTTCGCGAATCGTTATGGTAGTGAATTTATTTCGATAGAGAGTGCTGAGGGGCGATTAGGGAAGCGATTCTCATTGACTGATGTCGAGATTAGATTACCTAATTATCATCCCTTGAAGGCCGAAAAACTAGCATTAGAATGGGATTATTGGCAGTTGTTTCATAAAGCAGTCGATATCAAAAGTCTGCGTCTTGATGGGGCAGATCTTGATTTTACGCCCCTTGTGAAAGTGGATGATATTGTTGAAGAGAAGGATGATGCTAAGCCATTTTCTCTGAAAGATTTGGACATTCCTATTAACGCCTCGATCGGTACTATCGATCTCGCTCGCAGTACAGTAAAAATTGATGATCTCTACGTTGCACTCAATGACTTTCAAATCGAAAATGCGCGCTTAGAAGATAATGAAATAACATTACAAAATACTGTTGGAAATCTTCATGTTTTGATGGGAGAAGATATTGATGTGCCGTTCGTGATTGCACTCAATGGCGAAGTTGATATTCCGACGGAATTATTTGACCTTAATCTTGCGATTTACGCACAAGATGCATTGGTGCGTGGTAATGAACTTAATCTTGCGATTAATACTCAGTTAACAGGTTCTATGAATCAGTTTAACTTTAACTTAGATGGGCGCGTAGATTGGTCGAATATGCTGAACGATCCGATCTTATTAAAGTTACAAAATGAGATTACGGATATTAATCAGATTAAGAGCTATCTGCATATTAAGAATCTTGAAAATCAGATTATGCTCGATAGTACATGGGCCGTGGATAAGCCGCTTGATTTTGATCTTGCATTGAAGATGAATGCCCCTTATCTATCACAGCTTCACCCTAATATTCGAGGATCGCTCATGGGAGATGCGATTTTAAAAGGGGATCTGATGAAGCCGCTTTTAACTGCAGATGTCGCGATTACGGGTGTGGATGCATTTGGGATGCAGCTAGAATCATTTACCTTGAAGGGCTCACATGAAAACTATGATGCGGTTGTAGCGCTTGAAACACGACGTTTTAAATTTGATGATATCTATCTTGCATTGTTAGATTTAAATTTAGAGGGAACATTGACCGAAGAGTTTGAGCTCGATCTCATTATCAGGGATTTAGTGAAAGCTGAAACGCCGGAAAACGCAAGAGATAATGCCAATAGAGTGATTGTTCATGATGCTAAAAATGCCGAAGGTGAAGTAGTTGAAACCTTAGATTATGCAGAAAATAGTCCGCTTGATCTTACGCCGAAAGGTTTGACAGAAGAGCTTATTAAGAACGTTGAGTATCATGTTAAAGGTCGTGCTGAAGCGCATAAGTTTACCTTCTTAATGGAGAGTCCTTTTGGGGAGATTAAATCAGATGGATTGGCGTCTCTTACCGATACAATGAGTGACCCAACGTTTAGTCTTTACTTAGCAAACTCAACTGTAAAATCATCATTTGTTGGAAACTATCAATTAAATAAGCCAGCTTATTTTTACTTTAGGGCGAGAGATCAGCGAGTGTCACTCAGCTCTGTCTGTTATCAGCAGGGCTATGTTGTACTCTGCGCGGAAGGGGGAAGAAGCCCAGAAGGGGTGAATACCGCTGTTGTAACGTTAAATAACTTACCTTCATCGCTTTTGAAGGATTATCTTCCTGACGATGTCTCTATCAATACGAAAGCGAATGCAACGATTGCCGGACAATTTTCAACAGTTGAAGACTTTATTGGTGTTGTGAATGTCTCTCTTTCAAAGGGAGATATCCGTTATCGCCTTCAAGGGCGTGAAGTCTTAATTCCTTTAGATAAAACGCTTCTAGATGTTCAAGCACGACCAACAGGGGTGACGAGCTCATTGAATATCGACTGGGGTAAATATCTCCGTGTTGATGGTAGCGGGGGGATTAATGATCTCTTTAAAGATAATATTGTGGATGCAAGCGTGAAAGCGAATATTCCCAGTTTTGATTGGGTTTCACCATTGATGCCTGTTCTTCAAGATTTAGGCGGAGAAGTAATCTTCTCTGGGGATGTTCATGGTCCTATGGCAAAACCTAAAATTGGGGCGAATCTTTCTGTGAAAAATGGCAAACTCTATATTGCTTCGCTCAATAGTCGCCTTAAAGCGATTAATCTGAACGTGGATCTAAAAGAGGGAACACCAGAATTCTTTATTAAAGGCAGTGTCGGTACGAATGAAGGAACATTGAAGCTTGATGGTCATTATAATATCGCCACCTTTAATGTCTTGATGAATGCCGAGGGAGAAAACCTTCTACTTGCAGATAGTAAAGATATTCGTGTCAAAGTGAGTCCTAAGATTAGTTTTAGTGGCGAAAATGGTACAGCAGGACCTAAGTATCAATTGAAAGGGGTTGTGCGTATTCCTGAACTTCGTTATATCCATTCATCGATGGGCAGTGGCGGCTCAGTGGTGACTGTTTCAGATGATACGATTATTGTTGGCGGTGGCTATGATGAAAAACGTAGTCAGAGCTTTATGGATAGCCTTAAAATGGATTTAAATATCATTCTAGGGGATAAGATATTAGTCGGCGCTGAAGGACTGACAGCAACACTTAATGGCGGATTGAAGATCACAAAAGATTATCTACAGCCATTAAGAGGATTGGGGGTTATTAATGTTGGTAAAGGGGACTTTGATATCTATGGTCAAAAGCTGACCCTTGATCGTGGGAAGATTCAGTTTTCCGGCACGGCAATTGAGAACCCTGCATTAGATATTCAAGCATCTCGGAAATTCATTAACGAAATTGAAGGTCGGGAAATGCAGGTTGGGGTAAAAGTTTTAGGAAGTGTACAATCGCCTCGAATTCAACTCTACTCATCTCCTATGCTAACGGATATTGAGATAGCTTCTTATCTCTTCTTGGGCAGAAGTCCTAATTTGGAATCACCTACAGAGAATCTCATGCTATTGAATATGGTTCGAAAAATTGCAATGGGTGAACCAATTTCCAGCTCAGATGCAACCTTGGCCAGTCAGGTCGGGCTAACAGATCTGGGATTTGTAGAGACGCCTAACGGCAAGACAGGTTTAGGGCTTGGTAAGCGCTTTGCCAACAGCTTCTATGTAGGGCTGGGTGTTGGAATTGAAGAGAATGAGGGCGCGTTTGCAGTGGTACGTTACCGATTCTTAAAATACTTTAACGTGAATACCGCCTTTATGAGTGAGGGCGAGAGTATTAACGTCAACTATCTCAGAGATTTCTAGTGATTAGCACAAGTCATCAATGATACTTAAGGCATCGGTATTGTCCTATTTTTGAGGATGAAGTAGATGCCAAGAGGATAAGCCTCAACGATAAAAACGCCGTATCTGTAGTGTCAGATATGGCGTTTTTTATGAGGTTTATAATCAATAATTGCCGGAGTTTTAGATCATCATGTGTTAAAGCCCTCAAGCCCTCAAGGGATCTATATTTGGGATGTGATCGGTATCAAAATAAGGCGACTGCTCTTATATTGAGGGAGTATTTTCATTAATTATATTACCAAATAATGACTTGTGTTAATTATCATGAGTATGAATAAGCCGAATTATGGCTAAATGCCGGGAGAATTAAGAGAACATAATGAATACTCTTGGACGATTGTGTCAGGAAGTGAGAAAGAGTAGGCAAAGAAAATATAAAGAAAAAGGCTAAGCACTGATGCTTAGCCTTTTGTAATATCTAACTGCTATTGTGTGGATACGACACTACAGCAGAAAAGTGTGTTATCTCAATTATGCTGCTTTAGGGATAACAACTCGCGCTTGGAATGATTCAGCTTGTGCGATATTCCAGATGCTTGAGTAGTAGTTGCTTTCAATCTCTTCGCCTAAAAGCGCGCCTTCTGGTAAGTAGAAGTGAATGTTAGAGAAGAGACGAATCTCATTTTCTGACGAACGCATCACTAAGTGCTGTGGAAGAAGCTTCGATGGATGAGAAACCCCTGCTGATGAGAGAATTTCAGAGAGCGCATGAAGCGTGTTGTAATGGAAGTTTTTAACGCGTTCCATTTTATCTTCAACGACAAGTGCTTTTTGACGAATAGGATCTTGTGTTGCAATCCCTGTTGGGCACGTATTTGTGTGGCAGCTTCTTGATTGGATACAACCCAATGAGAACATGAATCCACGTGCTGAGTTAACCCAGTCAGCACCGATTGCCAGTGTTCTTGTGATATCAAATGCTGTGATGATTTTACCACTTGCACCGATACGGATTTTTTTACGAAGACCTGTTCCCACTAATACGTTATGGACGAAGAGAAGCCCTTCTTGAAGTGGTGTACCAATGTGATCTGCGAACTCGATTGGTGCTGAACCTGTACCACCTTCTTTACCATCAACAACGATAAAGTCAGGGAGGATATTGGTTAAGAGCATTGCTTTAGCGATCGCCATGAATTCCCATGGGTGACCAATACAGAGTTTGAAACCAACCGGTTTACCACCACTTAAATCACGAAGTTTTTTGATAAATTCAAGAAGCTCAATCGGCGTTGAGAACGCACTATGATTAGATGGAGAGATACAGTCGCGGTCTCTAGGAACACCACGTGTTGCTGCGATCTCTTCACTGATTTTATCTTTAGGAAGAACCCCACCATGACCCGGTTTTGCACCTTGGCTAAGCTTGATTTCAATCATTTTGATCTGTGGATCAGCGGCTTGCTTCTCAAATTTCACAGGGTCAAAGTGACCATCTTCTGTACGGCAGCCGAAGTAACCACTACCGAGTTCCCAGATGATATCGCCACCATGTTTACGATGGTATGGGCTGATCCCACCTTCACCTGTATCGTGAGCGAAGTTACCGAGCTTTGCTCCACCATTAAGTGATTCAACCGCTCTTGCACTCAGTGCCCCAAAGCTCATTGCTGAGATATTGAGAATTGATGCAGAGTAAGGATGTAAACAGTCATCACCACCGATTGTCACACGGAATGTTGCAGGATCTCCTGCAGGGACCGTTGCCATTGAGTGAGTCACAAATTGGAAGCCAGGCTCATAGGCATTTTGGAGGGTACCAAACGCTTGAACAGAGTCTTGAGCAATATTTTTAGCACGTGCATAAACAAGTTTACGCTCTGCGTGAGTGAAGGGAACCGCATCATTATCTGACTCAATAAAGTATTGACGAATTTCTGAACGGAAGTGCTTTAAGATGTAGCGAAGGTTACCAATAATAGGGTAGTTTTTTCTAACAGCATAAGTATTTTGCGTTAGATCCACAATTCCGACAACTGATAGCAGTCCTGTCAGAGTTGTTAGAACCCACATGGAGGTTGAATGTTCAGAGAAAAACAGTCCGTAAACTGTAAACGCGAAGACAAAAATTAAGGGAAGATAACGCCCAAATCGAGCAGCAAGATGCATGTCAGGGAGCTCCTATAAATGATTGGTAATAGGGAGATTAAATTGTCACCATCATAACGCATTCCTCAATATTAATTAAGAAAAATTTGTTGATGTAGTAACGCCAGTTTTTTCAGTTTATCACTCTTTGATATAGAGTTGCATGCAATAGATTTTATCCTCCGTTTTCACGTATAATAGAAATTATGAAAAATCCTGAATTAAACCCATGGGATAATCAAATTGTCCCCAGAAAAAAATTAGATGAAGTAAGAATTTCTGGTAGTAAATTGCGCAATATTCAGAGTGAAATAGGTCAATTATCACGAAGAAGAAGCCCTTTGAATCCTTATCAGTTGCTTACTGTCTATTTAAAACGATCCTTGCAGCTCTCTTATATTGAGCCTTGGTTCCAAGCTTTTTTACCGCCTAGATTAAAAGGGAGGCTTTTTATCGCCACAATTGGACGATATTACTGGGTTATCGGGACGCCAAGAGCAGAATTTGGCGCTGCGTTTAACTTCTACCAAAAAGAGATTCGACAATCTTTAGAGAATCATCTGAATAAGATCTCAAAGAAGAAGTGGAAGATCCCGCCTTTAAGGATTGCTGTCATGCCAGAAAACCCGAACGATCGGAATTTAGAAAAAGAATTTGAAGCCTTAATGACTATTAAATCTGTTCCTATGAAGTCAAAAGCAGAGAAACGCGCGTTTAAAGAGAAAAGACGTGAAGCACAAGCGATTGTGGAAGCAGAAGCTGTTGAAAAGGGGCAGTATAGTGAAGCGAGTAAGATTATTACAAGTCTCGCTACGCATTTAGAACAATATGAGAGTCGTCGTGGAAGATTTTGATAACGAACCGATTGCCGAATGGGGCGAAACATTAGAAGACCTCATTGCTGACGCTGCAATAGAACCTATTGTAGATGCCGCCAAAGTGGAAGCCGAGCGTTTAAAACTTTGGCGTTATTGGCGTGAGCGAGGAATGAATTTTCTAGTGAGGCGAGAGCATAGTGAAGTAGAGCTTCGGCAAAAGCTTCGTTTACGAGAGTGTCCTGCTGATCTGTTAGAGGAAATTATTGCGTGGTTTTATGAGCGGAAATATCTCTCTCTAGAGCGTTTTGCCTATAGTTATGCCAAAAATAGGGCAGACTTAGGATATGGCCCTATTAAGATACGTTATGAGCTATCGAGTCAACATCAGGTTTCAGATCGAGATATTGGTCTTGCCTTTGAGGAGATTGATTGGGGGCGAGCGAGAGCGACGGCAGAACGAAAAATACGTCAAACAGATCCCGTTAAATATCGTGCAGCACTCTATCGTCGAGGTTTCTCATACGAAGATTAAAATGGAAGATGCTTAAGCCATTGATATTTGTATTTCAATGACTTAATGCATGGAATCAACTTAAATCTGTATGCTTTTGATCTAACTTCCCTCCTTCCTATAAATTCAAGGTATAATAGTGCCAAATATTTTGACCTAAATTTAGAGGAAGAAACATGGCATTAGATGAGCAGTTGCAACAGTATGGCTTGAGCTTTAAGGATCTCCAGAGCCGCGAGGGTTTAGTTGAGGTTGATACCCTTTTCCAACAACTATTACCGGAAGAAGTCTTACAAACTTTCTTACAGTGGAGACGTGGTGAGACCAGCTTTACAGCAATTGAAGAGTCTGAGTTTCAGATCGAATTAGGAAAATATGTAAATACCTTCGTCTCTAAGCTCTTTGGGCTTGAGAACGAAACAGAATTCTTGATTGATCGTGCCACACGTTATGAAACCTTGATGTTATTTAAGGCGCAATTTATCCAACGAGGCGCAAAACGTTATCGACAAGCGATTGAAGGTGACTTTGCAACGCACCATGCCGCACTTTTAGCAAAAATCGGTGTGAGTGATGACGATCCTGCGTTAGAAGCTAAAATTGCCAAATACGCTTTAAAGCTCAATGCAGAAACAGATGCAACTGAGATCGAAGCGATTCATCAGTGGGGATCTTTAGCTGAATCTGATCCTGTTGGCCAAGCGCGAGTGCAAGATTGGATTACTTTTAAATTCCCGGCAAGACTTGATTTTGATAATCTTGTGGGCACAAAAGAAGCAACTTTCCAAGGCATTCCTGTCAAAGTAGGCACGAATCCGCTTCGTCATCGTGATGGTTTTGATCTGACAGATAAGCGCATGGATCGTTACGAGATCGCGAGCGAAATTGAATATTGTAAGTATTGTCATGATCATGATGGTGACTTCTGTAGTACGGGCTTCCCTGTTAAGAAGGGCGATCCGGCACAAGGATTCCGTAAGAATCCCTTTAATGAAACATTAAGTGGCTGCCCACTTGATGAGATGATTTCAGAAATGCAGCGTCTTGAGAAAGATGGTTTATCAATTGGTTCACTTGCGATCACAATGGTCGAAAATCCAATGGTACCGGCAACAGGTCATCGTATCTGTAATGATTGTATGAAGTCATGTATCTATCAGCGCGCAGAACCGGTCAATATCCCTCAAATTGAGACAGGCGTTTTATCAACGGTATTAGATCTTCCTTATGGGGTTGAGATTTACAACCTTCTTGCAAAATGGAATCCATTAAAGCCTGTCGACTATCTTCCTGCACCAGAAAATGGCCGTAAAGTATTGGTTGCCGGAATGGGACCTGCGGGCTTCACGATGACGCATTATCTTGCTCAACAAGGGTGTCATGTTGTCGGGATTGATGGTTTGAAAATCGAACCGCTTCCAGAATCCGTCTTAACACAGCCGATTGAGCGATGGTCAGACTTAGAAGAGAATCTTGGGGATCGTATCCTTGCAGGTTTCGGGGGTGTTGCGGAGTATGGTATTACCGTTCGTTGGGATAAAAACTTCCTCAAACTCATCTACTTAACGCTTGCACGTCGTCAAAATGTTGAAGTTTACGGCGGGGTACGCTTGGGCGGTACTTTAACGTTAGATGATGCCTTTGATCTTGGGTTTGATCACGTTTCGCTTGCTGTTGGCGCAGGTCTTCCACGCGTCTTGAAGATTGATAATTCACTTGCAAAAGGGATGAAACAAGCTTCTGACTTCCTGATGGCTATGCAGCTTACAGGCGCGGCTAAAGATACTTCAATTGCGAACTTGCAAGTAAGATTGCCGGCAGTGGTCATTGGGGGCGGTTTAACTGCGATTGATACCGCGACAGAAGTACAAGCGTACTATATTAAACAAGTTGAAAAAACCCTTCGCCGTGTAGAAGTATTGGGCGAAGCAAAAATCCGTGAAAATCTCTCACCAGAAGATGATGAGACGCTTACAGAATTCTTGAATCATGGTTTAGAAGTTCGTGCAGAGCGTGAGCGTGCAGCCGCATTAGGCATTGATCCTGACTTTAACGCACTCATTCAAAAATGGGGCGGAGTGATGATTGCTTATCGCCGTACGATGCAGGAATCTCCGGCATATACGCTTAATCATGAAGAGGTTACAAAAGCCTTTGAAGAGGGCATTCACTTTGGAGAAGAGCTCAACCCATTAGGCGTTGAACTGGATCAATTTGGTCATGTAAAAGCGATTCGCTTCACAAAATCAGGCGAAGAAGAAGTCACGGTTCCAGCGCGTGCGGTACTTGTTGCGGCAGGTACATCGCCTAATACCATTTATGGTACCGAATACCCAGGATCTCTTGAAATTGAAGAGAAGCACCATTTCCAAGGATATGATCTTGAGGGTAATCTTGTACCGTTTAACTGGGGTACTAATAATAAAGAATCATTTGCACCGTTTACTTCATTTAGACGCGGTGAAAAACGAGTATCTTACATTGGTGACACGCATCCCGTCTTTAACGGCAACGTGGTAAAAGCGATTGCGAGTGCGAAGAAATCATCACGCTTCATTATGGAAGCGTTAGATCGTCTTCCTGAAAATACGCTTGCGAATGAAGATCTCTCTTTAACCATGCAAAATGGTTTAACGGCGACGATCCAATCGATCGATGCTTCTAACCCAACCGTTTGTGAAGTGTGGGTAAAAGCGCCGATGGCTGCGAAAAACTTCAAGCCAGGGCAATTCTTTAGAATGCAGACGTTTGAAACAGGGAGTGAAATTGTAGATGGCACGCGCTTACAGATCCCGCTTCTTACGGTATCAGGTACGGGTTCAACAGATGATGCGATTCGCCTTTTAGTATTCCAATGGGGAACAGGACAACGCCTTATTCCTTCATTAAAACCGGGCGATAAAGTTGTCTTAGCCGGCCCAACAGGAGCGCCAACAGATCTGCCATCTGGTAAAACTATTCTAGTTGTTGCTGGTCGTTGGGGCGCTGCGGTGATGCTCGATATCGGTTTTGCTCTGAGAAGTGCCGGTAATAAGGTGATTTACCTTGCGGCGATGGGCTCTAAAAATGATGTAGACCATATGGATGAGCTCGAAGAGGGCGCAGATCAAATCATCTGGGCGGTTGGTAAAGGTGATCCGATTGAAGCAAGACGCCCACAAGATCATTCAGTTGTTGAGTGGGATGTGATTAAACTTATCAATGAGCTTGATGATCAAGGCATTGTCGATATGAGTAAAGTCGATCGCTTAATGGCAATGGGTTCAACAGGAATGCTTAAAGGCTTCCAGAAAGAGCTCTCAGAAGGGGGCACATTACAACCACGCTTTAAAGAAGATGTGCATGTAACGGGAACCATTGGTAGCCCAATGCAATGTATGATGAAAGGGGTGTGTGGTCAGTGTCTACAGTGGCAGATTGATCCGGCAACAGGCGAAAGAACAAAAGCGGTCTTTACCTGTTCTCAGCAAGATCAAGTTCTTAAAAATGTAGACCTTGATAACCTCACGGCACGTACAAGCCAAAACCGATTACCAGATATCATCTCATCACATTGGTTAAGTCATGTGCTTGAAGAGAAGAAAAAATCAGAGTAATTGAATTGCCGGCATTAGTGCGGTAGTTAAGTATTATAAAGAGAGCCTCAACAGCGATGTTGGGGCTTTTTGTATCTGAGGGAAACGATCGTATTAAACGCACTTGCATGGCGTCGGATTTAACGATTGTTGTGCTTCTCTAATCTAGCTCGCCGACTTTTAAAAGCGACTGGCTTTTAATCTGCTGGCGCGAGAGTGCCGGAAAACCGTACCCATTCGATCCAGCTTTGAGAATGCCGGGAAATTCACGCATTAAACGCACTTACATGGAGTCGGATTTAACGATTGTTGTGCTTCTCTGATTCGGCTCGCCGACTTGTAAAAACTACTGGCTTTTAATCTACTGGCGCGAGATTTTTGGAAAACTGCAAGTATTCGCCCCAGCTTTGAGAATGCCGGAAGAAACATCGACGACCCTAAAACGCTTCGAGCTTAATCACATCATATGCCGGCACTTCGTAAGGATGTGCGGACTTCATGGCATTCACCGCTGCTTGGATAAGAGTGGTTTCAATAATCATCTCTACACGCCATTCAGGGACTTTTTTCACTTCATCAATCGTGCCAGAATAAGGGTTGCTGCCCGGAAGGGGTTTGAATTGACCATCCCCGAGAACTTGCCATGCACAGTGAGAGTAGCTCCCAATTTGACCGCCGCCGACACTAAAAATAGCTTCTTTCACAGATTCAACATGCGAGTCTGGTACAAAAAATATGAATTTATACATCTTTGCTCCTACTTCGGTAAAATAGATCAATATTGAAGATCTATCATAAACGAGAGGGGATTTTAATGAAACGATTGCTTTTACTCAGTGCCGGGGCGCTCCTGTTAACGGCTTGTGCGTCGAGTGTTCCTGCTAAAAATCAGGTAACTCTCATCGTTGCCTCAGCCCAAACGAATTGTGTGGGAGTTGTGCCGCAAAAATGCCTTTTGGTCAAAGAAGATGCTTCTGAAAACGCATGGCAATATTTCTATAGCAATATCGAGGGCTTTGAGTATCAGCCAGGATATGAATATACCCTTAAGATCGAAAAGATCGCTCGTGAACAGGTTGCAATGGATCAATCATCGATTATTTACCGCTTAGTGAGAGTTGAGCAAAAAGCTCAACGACAATCGGATAATCTTCCGCGTGTGTTGAGTATGACAACGCTCACGCCGGCAATGCGACAAAGGTAATGAATGGAGTTTTATTATAATCCCCCGATAGCGCCTTGGCTCAATATCCTCTATCAAGATGAAGAGATTATGGTGGTGAATAAACCCGCCGAGCTTCTCTCCGTGCCGGGAAAAGGGGCAGAGCTTCATGATAGCGTGATTAGCCGTGTGCAGTGGGAATTTCCGATTGCCGAAACGGTGCATCGCCTCGATATGTCGACAAGCGGAATCTTAGTCATTGCCCTTACAAAAGATGCCGAGAGAGAACTTAAGCGACAATTTCGAGAGCGGGAAACATCAAAGCGTTATATTGCTGATGTCTGGGGAATAATGCCGGAAGATGAAGGGATCATTAATCTCCCATTAATTTGTGATTGGCCCAATCGCCCGAAACAGATGGTTTGCTATGAGCGCGGTAAAGAAGCGATTACGGAATATCGCGTTTTACTGCGAGATGAGAAGCATCACTTTACACGTGTTGAGCTCACACCGATTACCGGCAGATCCCACCAATTACGCGTACATCTCTTATCATTGGGGCATGTCATTCTTGGGGATCGTTTCTATGCGCATCCCGACGCGCTTATCGCCAGAGATCGTTTAGCGCTTCACGCAAGCGAGTTGGGATTTACGCATCCCAAAAGTGGTGAGTTTATGCAGTTTAAGGTGCCGTGTGACTTTTAATAAGGGCTTTCTCTTCCTCTTTATTATATTAAAGTTATAATTGTTTTTAAGGGTGAAAGTGATGGATTATTGCATAATCCGGTTAGCTTTATCTTTTAATCAGTATTCATCCGGATTCAAATCATGAGTGATATCTATATCGGGGCTCGTGCTATCTTTCCTAGATATGGTCGTATTACATGTATTATTAATAGAAAAATAAAAGAGTATTAGGAGCGGTAATGGCTGTGAATTTTTTTGAGCGAAAAGGAATTTCGCTCTCCCCAAGAGTTTATTTTATAGATGCTTTGAGTTATATGGCGTTGGGGCTTTTCTCATCTTTATTGATGGGGTTGATCGTAAAGACTTTAGGGCAACAACTTGGGATAGAATCCTTTGTTGAACTCGGTAGCTTTGCCATGAAGCCAGAAATTGTGGGTGGTGCGATTGGGGTAGCAATTGCCGCAAGTTTAAAGGCACCGCCATTGATTCTATTTTCTGCGGTATTTGTGGGCGCTTTTGGAAATTCACTTGGCGGGCCTGCCGGCGCGTATGTATCTGTGTTGATTGCGGTAGAATCTGCGAAGCTTATTTATAAGCTGACGCGATTAGATATTATTTTAGTACCATTTGCGACCTTTATTGTGGGTTACTGGATTGCAAAATGGATCGGGATTCCGATTAGTGAGCTCATGAAAGGGCTCGGTGATCTGATTAACTGGTCTACAGAGCAACAACCTTTGGTGATGAGTATTTTGGTTGCGACGTTAATGGGATTAGCACTCACTGCACCGATCTCAAGTGCTGCGCTCTCCTTTATGCTTGGGCTTGATGGCTTGGCAGCGGGTGCTGCTGTCATTGGTTGTAGTGCGCAAATGATTGGTTTTGCAACGAGTAGTTATCGTGAAAATGGCTTTGGCGGTTTCTTAGCACAAGGTGTCGGGACATCGATGCTGCAGATTGCCAATATCATTAAGAATCCGCTTATTTTAATTCCGCCAACAGTCGCAGGGATGATCGCCGCGCCCATTGGTGTTGTACTCTTTAATATGACTAATAATGCAGCGGGTGCCGGAATGGGAACGAGCGGTTTTGTTGGGCAATTTATGGCATTTGAGTCGATGGGCTTTTCTGTCACTACGGCTATTTATGTGCTTATTTGTCATTTCTTATTGCCGGCAATTGTGAGTTTTACAATCGCAAAATGGTTTTATAAAAAAGGCTGGATTAAGCTCGGTGATATGAAGCTGAATTATGAATAGGGGATTGACCAGTAGAAGCATTTTTTCGCTTTTATTTGATGATCAAAGCCATTCAACTCTTTGAATAAGTGATAGATTCATGTTCTTTTAAAGTCACGTTTGAATCTTGAGATGAGTTGAAATATTAATAGGACTAATTTAGTCCTATTTTAGTGCTACAGGCTTAACTCGCTATTGTGTTACTATGAAACCTGTGCGGATATTCTCTCTGTGGGTGCTTTTCTAAAGTGGTCAGAGTGAGTATATTTAAGCAATAATTTTGCAGTCTATCTCGATAGTTTCTATCAATTCTCAATTTAAGAGGAATCAAATATGACAAACAGAACTGGCATTACAATGGGTGGTAACCCGATTACTTTAATCGGTACAGAAGCAGTTGTTGGTGAAAAAGCAGCTGATTTTACAGTGGTGAATTTTGACTTAAAACCTGTATCACTTGATGCATTTGAAGGTAAAGTAAAAGTTATTTCAGTGGTTCCTTCAATTGATACCGGCGTTTGTGCTATTCAAACAAAACGTTTTGAAGCAGAAGCTGCGGCATTGAAAGATACGGTTGTATTAACAATTTCTGTAGACCTTCCTTTTGCACAAAAGCGCTTTGTAGGTGAAAACCTTATTGAAAATAATATGCTGCTTTCAGATTACCAAACACATGATTTTGGTGTGGAATATGGATTTGAGATCGAAGGATTAGCATTGCTTGCTCGTGGAATCGTTGTGATTGATAAAGACAATACGATTCGTTACGTTGAATACGTGAAAGAAGTGACCACAGAGCCAGATTACGACGCGGCAATTGCTGCAGCGAAAGCGCTTTAATGCCTCTTTAGGTTATAGCATTTAGTAAGTATTAACATTATGAAGCAGTATCTCTATGAGATACTGCTTTTTTGTTGACTTCATAAAAGCAGGTAATCATGATCAGGATGATGCTTTGAGTTTTAAGGCTTAATCCGCGGATATTCAAGGTACAAAAAAACGATGTCTAGGCATCGTTTTTGTATAGATATGACCAAAGATCGATGATCTTACGGAGTGACTCATAATGAAGTTTATCGATGAGCACATAAAGCCGTTAAAGTACCTTATGAGAGATTAGATGTAAGGCTCTCTAAGTATTGATTGATTGTGTCAGATTCATACATCCAGTTCACAGAACCATCACTGTTGACGATACGAAGGCAAGGAACTTGTTTTTTGCCACCTTCATTTAGAAGTTCATTGGCAAATGTCGCATCATTTTTAGCATCGCGAAGCTCAATATTCATATTAAGACGCTTAATTGTACGACGAACTTTTACGCAAAATGGGCACATATGATATTGATAGAGCGAGAGATTTTGCGTTTTCTCATCAACCATTTTTTGTGCTTCAGGAGAGCGTTTCACTGGGGTTGGCGCAAAAGTGCTATCAAAGAAGAGAATGGTTTTTCCAAGAATGTTACGAATAAGTCTCATAATGAATTCCTTAATCAATGAAGGTCGATCAATAACGGGTTCTAAGTTGATCGCTATTGAGGCGGGATCTAGGTAATTGGGGACAATAGTGTACCAATTATTGGGGGTAAACGGAAAAGAGATTCTGTATGGGGATTGGGTTGCTAAGGCTTAAGCGCGGTGATGATCTCGTAGCCAGCGATCTAAGCTATTTGTAAATAGTTGACGATCTCTTTGTGAAAGAGGGGCAGGACCTTTGGTTTGAATGCCGCTTCCACGGAGTAATTCGTTAAAGTCACGCATGGTGAGCTTGGCGTCAATGGTGCCAAGATCATAAAAATCGCCTCGTGGATTGAGGGCATAGCCCCCTTTATCTAAAACTTCTTTTGCGAGCGGAATGTCGGCAGTGATAATCAGATCATCTTTTTCTGTGAGTTCTACAATACGATCATCCGCAACATCAAATCCAGACATGACCTGAATCGCCTTTAAAAAAGGAGATGCTTGTAGTTGTGTGCGTTGATTGGCGACAAAGGTCGCGGTGATTTTTTCACGAATGGCAGCTCTACAGAGAATCTCTTTGAGAACATTAGGAATAGCATCGGCATCAACGAGAATTTTAGTCATAGTTTTTAACGGAATCGATTTAATAAATGAATAGGCAGAAAAATGAAAGTAGGGGAGATCATAAAGTAAAAGCCCTTTATGATAAAGGGCTTTTGATGTTTTATAGGGATTTTTATAATCCGTATTAACGAACGATCATGATATCGCAAGTTGAGTGACGTAATGTGCTCTCTGAAACAGAACCTACGAACATTCTTTCAACCATACCGTAACCTGTTGCGCCCATTACGATAAGATCTGCATTGACTTCTGGTGCAATTTTCTTCGCGATTGCACTTCTTGGTGAACCTTCTTTTTTGAGGGTTGTTACTTCAGTGATGCCTGCTGCACGTGCTTGTTTTTCAGCTGCTTCCAAGATTTTCTTCGCATTCTCTTCCGCATACTCTTCGAGAGGTTCTCTATAAGCGATCGCAAGTGAATATGAACGAACATCGATAACGTGTGCGATAACTAATTTACTGCTGTAGAACTTCGCCATTTCGATTGCTCTGTCGAGCGCTTTAAGGGAAGCTTCTGACCCATCAACGGGGACTAAAATCGTCTTATAGTTACTCATAATGGTCTCTCCTAACAAGAATAGTGGATAAAACAGGGTTTAAAAATACGATTAAAAAGATACAAAACAGATTTAAAATATTTAAAAGGCTTTAAAACTGGTTTAGAAATTGATTAAAATAATATTATTTTTATCTTTTCCTTATATTGTCATTATACCCAACTTTACGGCTATTTACAGAGGTGCGTGCAAGTAAGTTTCGGAAATAGCTTTTATTTCACTATTTTTTGATAAAGATACGGTTATCTATCAAGTGGGTTGAAAATGGATAGTTGATGAGAAAAAACCTTAATAGAATCCTATGTGAGAATATCTATTAAGGTTTTTGATTAAGAGAATGATTAATACGATCAATAACATCATATTATGACGCTGGCATCATCTCCATTAATAATGATTAACGGCGATAAGTCACGCGCTCTTTCTCATTGAGCATGATATGTGTTTCTGGCAGGGTTGTTTCCGCTAAAATTTTACCGTGACGAATAGAGTAACGGGTAGGCACTTGACGGCGAAGGGCATCAAAGCCATTTTCTGCCGGCAGAATAATACAGTTAGCGGGATTGCCGGCTTCAATGCCGTAATTTTGTAAGTGAAGCGTACGAGCACTATTTTTGGTAATAAGATTTAAGCCGTTATTGAGCTCAGGATATCCCATCATTTGTCCAACATGCATCCCCATATGAAGAACTTGGAGCATATTCGCGGTTCCAAGTGGATACCAAGGGTCAAAGACATCATCATGCCCAAAACAGACGTTAAGACCGGCTTTAAGAAGTTCTTTAACGCGTGTCATGCCTCGGCGTTTAGGATAGCTATCAAAGCGTCCTTGAAGATGGATATTTACAAGGGGATTGGCAACGAAGTTAATGCCGGAAAGTCTAAAGATTCTAAAAAGGCGTGATGCATAAGCATCGTTATAAGAGCCCATAGCGGTCGTATGGCTTGCAGTGACTCTTTCGCCGATCTCATCACGGTAGGCGAAGGCGGCAACAGATTCTACAAAGCGCGATTGCTCATCATCAATTTCATCACAGTGAATATCGATTAAACGATCATATTTCTTAGCAAGCTCAAACACATATTGGAGTGACTCAACGCCATATTCTCGAGTAAATTCAAAGTGGGGAATACCACCAACCGCATCAGCGCCCATCTTCATCGCTTCTTCTAAAAGCGCTTTCCCATTAGGGAATGAGAGAATCCCCTCTTGCGGAAAGGCAACGACTTGCACATCGATAAAGTCACGAACTTCTTCTTTGAGTTCAAGCATCGCTTTTAGCGCGGTAAGCGTCGGATCAGAAACATCCACATGCGTTCTGACATGCTGAATACCATTCGCAATTTGCCATTTTAGCGTAGTGAGCGCGCGGTTTTTTACATCTTCATTGCTGAGCATCGCTTTGCGTTCAGCCCAGCGCTCGATCCCTTCAAAGAGCGTTCCCGACTCATTCCATTTGGGCTCGCCGGCAGTTTGTGTGGTATCTAGATGAATATGTGGCTCAATAAAAGGCGTGGTTACTAAGCCTTCTTCGGCATCAATGATCTCAATATCATCACTGAGCTGAAGGTTTTCGCTCATCGGGGAAATTTGGCTAAATTTGCCATCTTTCATCACAATTTGCCAAAGGCCATCTGCGTCTCGAAGTCGAGCATTTTGAATAACACGGGTCATATAGAGTCCTTTTATTTAATATGGTTGCGCGCGCCGATTGTTTTCTCAAGCACGACATAGGTAATGAGGCTGGCGACTACTGAGTTTACAGGGACGATTCCGTTCAAAGTATAGCTCGCAACAACGCCGGCAATGACAGTGATGATAGCATTCCAGTTAATGAAAGTAGCATTCATCTCGGTCAAGTTTTGATAGCGCTGACGATTCATAAAGAAGTCGATAATGAGAATTGTACCGATTGGAGGAATCGCAGATGACAAGAAGACCAACCAGCCGACAAAGTTATTATAGAGCCAGAGTGAGGAGATGGTTCCGATGACGCCAAGGATCATGGAGAGTTTGCGGCTAGAAATGCCGGTAATGCTTGAAAAACCAAGACCAGATGCATAGAGCGCATTGTTATTTGTGGTCCAGATATTTAAGCCTAAAATGATAATTGCCGGGATAATTAATCCTTGAACGAGCATCACATCAAAGATATCGGCTTTACCGAGCGCTAAGGTTCCCATTGCGCCGAAGATAAACATGAGGGAGTTTCCGATAAAGAACGCAAGCACGGCAACGATAATGGCAGTTTTTGCATTTTTACCAAAGCGTAAGAAGTCAGCGGTTAAACTACCGGCACTAATGAATGAGCCAATGACGATGCTAAGCGCACTCGCCATCGTTAAGGGATCTGTTGGCTCAATGAGCGAGAGCGCTTCAATGCCGCCAACGCCATCGACTGCTTTCCAGACGGAGTAAGTGCCGAGAATCGTCATTGAGGGAACGGCGAGGATAGAGAGTGCGGCAATTGCTGAGATGCCAAAGTACATCGTAGCCGTCATCATTGCGCCGGCAAGCACAATAAGGAGATAGATATTGATGCCTGTTACTTTACTCACAGGAATAACGAACATCGCGACCCCTACGCCAAACCAACCGACCTGCGTACCAGCGAGTAAGAAAGAGGGAAGCCAAGCTCCGCGGCGACCAAAAGAGTAACGTGCTAAAAGATGGGTTGTAAGGCCTGTTTTGACGCCGATGTAGCCAAGAAGGGCGGTGTAGATCGCGAGGAACGCATTACCAAGTAAGATGACAATAAAGAAGTCATTGAGATTAAGCCCCGCACCGACGCGGCCACCGGCAAGCATACTTGCTGAGAAGAAGGTTAAACCTAACATGATAAAGGCGAGGGATAGCAAGCTTTTGCGTTGGCTAGGCGGCACAATTCCTTGGCTGAAATTGACATCTGTAGACATCTGTTCACTCCGTATAGTGGTTCATTTGATTTGAACTGAGATAAGTTCTTGATATAGAAAGTTTGTTGCCTTTGTTGTAATGCTATTCGCTAACTGTTCACCGGGCACAAAACTTTCTTATCTTAAAGGTTTTTAGAAAAAAGGTAAGATTTTTTTCAGGGTTTTTTTCTAAAAAACAGTCAAAAATAGCGCTTCAATGCGAGATTATTGCCGATAATCAAAATATTAGCGGACATATCCCCTGATTGATGAAAGGTCGTATAAATAGTGCGCATAGTGTTCGAGGGTTCTTGGAAATGCCGGGAAAAGAGCATAGCAGAAGTTCTAGGGAGATTAAAAAAGCCCAATATCGGTAAAGATATTGGGCTATATAGATCTGAATTTAAGCGAGATTGAAATAGGCAATCTCTAGATCTGTGATGTTTATCTCAGCAATTATTTAGAGATATGCGCGACTAAATCAAGCACTTTGTTTGAGTAACCGATTTCGTTGTCATACCAAGAAACTACTTTCACAAAGTTATCTGTTAATGCGATACCCGCTTTTGCATCAAATACTGATGTGCAAACTTCACCTAAGAAGTCAGTTGAAACAACTTGATCTTCTGTGTAGCCTAAAACGCCTTTTAATTCGCCTTCAGACATCTCTTTCATTTTTGCACAGATTTCAGCGTAAGTAGCTGGTTTTTTAAGGTTTACAGTTAAGTCAACCACTGAAACGTTTGGTGTAGGAACACGGAATGACATACCGGTTAATTTACCATTTAATTCAGGGATTACTACACCAACAGCTTTCGCTGCACCTGTTGATGATGGGATGATGTTTTGTGACGCACCACGACCACCTCTCCAATCTTTTGCAGATGGCGCATCAACTGTTTTTTGTGTTGCAGTTGTTGCGTGAACAGTAGTCATAAGACCTGATTCAATGCCCCATGTATCGTTTAATACTTTAGCGATAGGTGCTAAGCAGTTTGTCGTACATGATGCGTTAGAAACGATGTCTTCGCCTTTGTATGTTTTTTCGTTAACGCCGATCACAAACATTGGTGTTTTATCTTTTGAAGGACCTGTCATTACAACTTTCTTCGCACCTGCTGTGATGTGTTTACGTGCAGTTTCGTCTGTTAAGAAGAGGCCTGTACCTTCAACAACAACATCAACGTTGATTGCATCCCACTTAAGGTTTGCAGGATCTCTTTCTGCTGTAACGCGGATTGTTTTACCGTTTACAACGAGGTTACCATCAACAACTTCAACATCGCCATTGAA
Organism: uncultured Ignatzschineria sp.; assembly: GCA_945639195.1. Taxonomy (GTDB): domain Bacteria; phylum Pseudomonadota; class Gammaproteobacteria; order Cardiobacteriales; family Wohlfahrtiimonadaceae; genus Ignatzschineria. The sequence continues at coordinate 101,351 of CALZEE010000007.1, forward strand.
ACGGCCATGAGTTGAATCATATTTAAGCATATAAGCCATGTAATCAACGTCGATAAGATCGTTAATTCCTACGACTTCAATGTCATTGCGCTCGCAAGCTGCACGGAAAACAAAACGGCCAATACGACCAAAACCATTGATACCTACACGAATTGTCATTTGACATCTCCTTTTCGAGAGTGAACTGTTGGTTGAAAAAAATGTAAAAACTCAAGGGATTATTACGCCATGATCAACAATGGATGCTTACTTTTGCATGGCGTAATGTTACTAAAACGGATTACCAATAATAAAACTTCAAAACTTTAATGGCTCGATTATACAGATTGTTAAGGTTCTTTCATGGCGCAAAATCATCCGCTTTCAAGGAACTTGCTTAACCCGCTGAACCTAAAGTAATATTTGAACCTTATGCTTGATAGTTTTTGATGAAATCAAGTAAGAGTGGAACAGGACGCGCTGTTGCACCTTTCTCTTTACCTGATGTCCATGCAGTACCTGCCACATCTAAATGCACCCAAGGCGTCTCTTCTACGAAGCGCTCAAGGAAGCATGCTGCCGTAATAGAGCCAGCACCGCGTCCACCACTGATATTGCCCATGTCTGCAAAGTTTGAATCAAGCATTGGTTGGAAAATATCGTTCCAGATTGGGAATTCCCAAACGTGGTCACGTGTGACTTCAGCAGAAGCGCGAAGTTTTGCAGTTAATGCGTCATTATTACTGAAAAGACCAGATACTTCATGGCCTAAAGCAACGATGATTGCGCCTGTTAAGGTGGCAATATCAACAATCGCTTTTGGCTTAAATTGTGTCGCATAGGTGAGCGCATCACAAAGGATAAGGCGACCTTCTGCGTCAGTGTTTAGGATTTCAATGGTTTGGCCAGACATTGAGGTCACAACATCACCAGGTTTTACGGCATTGCCTGATGGCATATTTTCTGTTGCTGGAATAAAGCCGATTACATTCGTTTTGATGTTGAGTTCAGCGAGTGCACGGAATGTTCCAAGTACAGAAGCTGCGCCGCCCATGTCGTATTTCATCTCATCCATGGCTGCGCCTGGTTTGAGTGAGATACCGCCGGTGTCAAATGTTACACCTTTACCAACGAGCGCGATAGGTGCTTCATCTTTGTTCGCATCATGGAGGTATTCAAGCACGATAAAGCGAGGTTCTTCAGCAGAACCTTGTGCAACTGCTAAGAATGACCCCATTTTAAGCGCTTCGATTTCTGATTTTTTAAGCACTGTGACTTTAATGCTAGGGAACTCTTTACCAAGGGCAATCGCAGTTTCACCAAGGTCTGTTGGTGTCATCATGTTTGCCGGCATATTCGCAAGGTCTTTTGTTAAAGACATCCCGTTTACTAATGCTTGGCCGTAAGCGACTGCATCAGATACGTCTTGGTCTGCATTTTCATCAAGGATGATGATGCTGTTAAGATCAAGCGCTTTTACCGCCTCTTTTTTTGGTGCTGCAAATTGATAAAGTACATCGCCGATTGCTTGGGTTAATACCGCAATAGAAACGGCTTTACGCTTGCATTGTTGCAAGAGTGAGAAGGTCAGGCTTTTGATGGGGGTTGATTTAGCCCAGCGAGTGACGCTTTGTGCAACTTTACGAACCACATCAAGCGAGTATTTCTCTTCTTTACCAAGACCAACAATGACAAGGCGTTTAGCATTGATGCCAGTAAGCCCCATAAGCGGGAGGATTTCGCCAGCTTTCCCGCTGATATCGCCACTTGCGAGAAGCGCAGATAATTGGCCATTTAATTTAGCATCAAGCGTTGCAGCATTGGCAGTGAGTTTGCCCTCAAATGCACCGACCACAAGACAATCAGTGACATGTGCGTCAAGGGCATCTTTAGATACTTGGAAAGTCATTTTATTAATACTCATTATTTATTCCTTATTAACGGTGATTTAAATGATGTGAAACGAATGATGCAAAAGTGTTTTTAAAGCGGTTTAAATTCTACAATGACATCATTATGTAACTTATTAGTTAGTGTGAGTTTAACCACACTCCTGACGCGATCTTTTGATCAGAAAAGGCGTGCGCTAGAGATGCGTTATTACGAGAGGAGATGTGATTAGATCTTCCGGTTACACCTTCTAAGAAAGAATGGAGATGGGAAGTAAACGCTATGTTTTTTGGAAGAAGCGTATTGACTTGTGTGCCTGCTTCTTGCCAGATATCAGCAACGATTTTAACTTCAGAAGTTGAGGCTAGGTCACAAAGTGTTTTAAGAGAGCCTGTCATGTTGTCTAAATCGACCTCATTCCTTTGGCAACTTTGGGTCTGAATATAAAAGTTTTTATATTGGGATGTAGCCATATTGTTTACTTAAATCTCACAAGTTAGATTTCGATAATTTTATCGCCCCATTTTAGCCTATTTTTTGGGGAAAATCAGGTTACTTTCTTGTCGATTCCCTGAAAATCCCGAAATAGTGTGAATGTATCTGTTGTTTAAAACAGAATATGTAGTGTTATTGTTGCTTTATCTACTTTCACTGTGCTCGTAATATCATGGGGATAGATCTTTGAAACTCAAGCTAAGCGGAATATTTGGTAATAAAGGGATGATTAGATGCGTATATAACGCCGAGATCGAGATAAGGTCATTGTGTACGAAGTACCAAATTATTATGATTGCGCAATAAGGCTTAAGGGTTGATTGTCTCCAGTGTCGGCGAATATGGTGGATAGAAAGGTGTTGGCGTCATAATGCATACAGATATAAAAAAACAGCGTACTTTATGCAAGAGCGCTGTTTTAAAGATGTTTTTAGCCATTTGATCGAGCGATAGAGGCGCGATTATATCTGTCTGTTTATCGAATCATCAATCCAGATAAAACTCGCCATTCGTCCAGAGCGATTCCCATCTCTGCGATAAGAGTAAAAATACTCAGGATCACTGTAGGTGCAGAGATCGCCGCCATAAATCTGGCTTTCTGGCACGCCAAGATTACGAAGTCTCAAGCGTGCAAGTTCATAAATATCGGCATAGAGTTTGCCGGCATTCACCGATGGGATAAAGAGTCCTTCAGGATTGCGTTCCGCTTCCGGCAATTGATGCAGTAACGTATTGCGATAACGGAAGGCAGAGGCTACTTCTGGGCCAATCTCAAACGCCTTCTGTGAGATCGCAGGACCCAGCCAAACAAAGAGCTCTTCTGGATTTTCATCAAGCATTGAAACGCTATTTTCGATGATATCCATCAAGAGCGAACGCCAACCAGCATGAATCCCTGATACGATTGTCTCTTTGCGGTTTGCAATGAGGACGGGCAAGCAATCTGCGGTTAAGATCACAGAGGGCGTATTCGCTTGATCTGTATAAGAGGCATCGGCACCCGCATGATTCCACTCAGGCATTATCGGAACACAGAGATTGGAATGAATCTGTGTTAGATAGAACGAATTATGCGGGATCTTAAGTGTGCGGTAGAGCAGATCTCTATTGGCATTCACATCTTGAGGGTTGTCAGCAGTGCTGAGACCGAAATTAAGGCCTGCAAAATCGCCAACGCTCACGCCCCCTTTACGAGTTGTCGTAAAAGCTTTAATACGCGAAGAGAGTGGCCAGTTTGGACCGACCACCTCAATCCCAGTGATGGGGTCTTTAATTATCTTGCTCATAGATGATGCTTTCATCACGAATTGCCTCAACAAGCGCATTCATATCGTTAGGATAAGGTTGTTCAAAATAGAGCTCTTCGCCCGTACGAGGGTGTGTAAGACCAATCGCAAAGGCATGAAGCGCTTGGCGTTTGAAGCCGCGAAGAACATTTTCCGCATGCTGCCCAAATTTCTTAGGAAGCTTAAGGCGCGCACCATAATCACTATCGCCCACGATAGGGTAGTTGATATGTTGCATATGGACACGAATCTGATGTGTACGACCCGTTTCAAGTTGCGCTTCTACTAAGGTGTGCGCTCTAAAACGTTCTTTCACACGAAGATGCGTAATCGCCTCTTTGCCTTCGTTGTTACCATCTTCATCGGTTTCTGTGACCCACATATGTTTTCTACGATAAGGGTTACGACCCATGGGTGCATCAATGGTGCGACCAGAGATAAGTTCGCCAATTACAAGCGCATGATAGATACGGGTTGGTAAACGTTCTTTAAATTGTTCGAAAAGTGCTTCTTCCGTTTCACTATTTTTAGCAACAACGAGTAAACCCGATGTTTCTTTGTCTAAACGATGGACAATGCCGGCACGTGATAAACAGGCAAGTGCAGGGCAATGATGAAGGAGTGCATTTGCTAAAGTCCCCATGTTATTGCCGGCTCCAGGATGCACGACCATGCCCGCGGGCTTGTTAATAATCATGAGATCTTCGTCTTCAAAGAGGATTTCAAGATCCATTTTTTGCGCGGTAATGACATCGTCATCTGAATTTTCTTCAACTGTTAGTTGAATAATATCGTCAATAGATACATTATCTCTAGGGCGTGGAACTTCTCCATTGAGAAGAACATCTCCACTTTTTATAAGCTTTTGAGCTTGGCTTCGAGAGAGTGCGGTATGGAGTACTGGAAGGATAACATCAATGCGTTGTCCATCTAAATGCTCGGGAACTGTTAACGTAAAAGTTTCTGAATGTTTCATAATATATCTGTATAATCTCGAAGAATTAATTCAATTTGTTGGACCTATAGTAATAAAATGAAAGCGAAAACACTAAAATTTTTTATGGTTTTGATCTCAGCGGGTATTATTACTGCGTGTGGATCATCTTCTGTGAAGAAAGAAGACAAATATTTTGTCATGACCGGGCAAGATCTTTTGGCGGAAGGCGATAAAAACCTTGAAGGCGCAAGTTACGAAGTAGCTGTCCAGCATTATGAAGCTATTGAGGCAAGATTCCCGCATACAAGTTTAGCGGAACAAGCAAAACTCAATAAGATCTATGCTCATTATCATGATAGACAGCATGATAAGGCGTTAAAAGAGATTGTGGAGTTTACCAGACTCTACCCTAATCATGAAAGCATTGATTATCTCTTTTATATGCAAGGACTCATCAACTTTGACCGTGCACGATCTATCTTAGATAAATTATTGCCGCCTGATCGCTCAAAAGTGGATCAGAATCAGATGCGTGATTCATTAGCCTCATTTATGACGGTTGTTGAAAAGTATCCTGATGGCGAGTATGCAGAAGATTCTGCGAAGCGTATTATCTATCTTCGAAATTTATTAGCAGAAGCGGAGATCCATAAAGCAAACTTCTACCTTGAAAGACACGCATATGTGGGCGCGATTAATCGTGCACAATATGTGCTCGATAACTATGACGCTACAACGTCAGTATCAACTGCGCTCTATATTCAAGCAAAGGCCTATCAAGCACTTGGCTTGCCTGAGCTCTCTGAAAAGGTAGTGGATGTTCTCCGCTTTAACTTCCCTTATGATGCGAGATTGCCAGAATTTGGTCATGCAAATACGCCAAGAGGGGAGATGAGTGAATCCGAATAAATCTGTTCCGGGTTCAGAACGAGATTTTAAATTTGATCTTGCCTGTCTGTGGTTCTAAAATAACAAGATCAAATTTTAACTCACTTACGTAAAAGAAAGACGCATTATGATAATCCTAACACTCTACCGAGTTTTGTGGTGGCTATTACTACCAGGGATCATCACGATGCGTTTTTTTCGTGATTGGCGTTCTCCGCTTGGTGTACAAGGTTTTTGGAAGCGTTTTGGGTTTCATGACGTGGCGCCAGCAGATCTCTTGATACATGCGGTGTCTCTTGGAGAAGTCCGTGCGGTCACTCCGCTTGTAAAACGCCTGTTACACGAGAACCCCACGCAAAAAATACTTTTTACTGCGACAACATTAACGGGAAGTGAGCAGATTCAACGCTCTTTTAGTGCTGCGCTTGAAAGCGGTCAATTGAGTCATACTTATCTCCCGCTTGATTTTGGTCCATCGGTGGCGCGTTTTCTTAAAAAAGTGTCGCCCAAGGCGATTCTCATTATGGAAACTGAGATTTGGCCAAACCTTATTCATCAGGCGAAGAAACAACAAATCCCTCTTTTAATTATTAGTGCATGTCTATCTGATCGCTCGTATCGCCGTTATCAAAAAATTCGTAAAACCATCCGTTATCTTTTAAGCAGTGTTGAAGTCCTGGCTCAAACGGATGAAGACGTATTACGCTTTGAAGTGCTTGGCGTTAAATCCGCAATGAGAATGGGTAATATCAAATATGATTTAGTTGTGCCGGACGTTGTGTATGAGCGTCTCGCCCAATTTAATGAATGTCGTTTACCCAATTCAATCTACTGGATTGCGGCAAGCACCCATGAAGAAGAGGAAGAGATTATGATCGAAGCCTTTATTCGTGCACGTCGTGCTGTCCCTGAATTAAAGCTTATTTTAGCGCCTCGCCATCCTGAGCGTTTCCAAGAAGTAAAATCGCTCTTAGAAGAGTATGTGGATGCTCATAATTTTAAACTCTCAGTAAGAAGCGAGGGCACGTTGTATGATCTCTCGCCGGAAGCAGACATTTGGTTGATTGATACGCTTGGAGAGCTGCTTCTTTTCTATGCATTTGCGGATATGGCGGTTGTTGGCGGAAGTTTTGTGCCGATTGGTGGGCATAATATTTTAGAGCCCGCATATTTCTCAAAGCCGATTATTGTGGGTCCATTTATGGATGAAAATCGAGAAATTATGCAGCGATTTTTAGAGAATCAGGCGATTATGCAGACGGATAGTGAGAAGTTATCAAGGCTGGTCAAAAATATTGCGAGCAATGCAGATGACCGCGAACATTACGGAAAAGCTGCATTTAAAACGATGGCAGAGAATCAAGGCGCCGTTGACGTCGTTGTTGAGAAGCTTGATGCGATGATTTCTCGTAATTAAGACAGTGGCTCACGATTACCTTTGATATTATTGATGTTGGTAGGCTGTCTAGCGCCTCTATTTTTTAAGGCTTATCTGTTATTTGCAGAGATCTTATCATAAGAGAAATAGTGCGAATTGAATGCTCAGACGATTTAATTCGGTGATTTTGCGTTACATCCTCATATGTTGCTTCAAACATCGATAAAAGTACTTTAAGTCCGTTTTAATGATTGCTGAAGCTTTAATGATTCTTTCTAGATCATTGTAATAATCCCTATCTTATTTACTTTTACGAGCTGATTTGCCTAAGCGCATTCATCTCTTATATACTGCCTGAGATGATTGATTACAAGGTGCTTTAATAAACTACGGACACTGATATAAAAATAGGATGTATTCGTAAAAAAATAATAAGCCCATTAGCCCTTGGTCTAAAAGATTTTACAGTATGCGTGGCAAGAGGTGGGTGAATAGTCTTGCGTTACGTGTACGGTTTTACATTAAGTAAGTATTCGTTTTAACATTTTTAATATTTTAAATATTCATTATTAAAGGAAACAATCGCTTTATGGCAAATTCTAAGATTTTCTATACTAAAACAGATGAAGCACCCGCTCTTGCAACTTACTCATTTTTACCAATTGTTCAAGCTTTTACCAAGCCTGCAGCGATTGATATCGAAGTAAAAGACATCTCTTTAACAGGGCGTATTTTGTCGCTTTTCCCTGAGTATTTAGCAGCATCAGAACGTGTTGAAGATGCGCTTTCTGAATTGGGTAAACTCACGCAAGATCCTGCGACTAATATCATTAAGCTCCCTAATATCTCTGCATCAATTCCGCAGCTCAAACGTGCTATTGCAGAATTACAAGCGGCTGGCTTTGCGATTCCTGATTTTCCAGAAGAACCTAAAGATGAAAAAGAAGCAGAAATTAAAAAACGTTATTCACGTGTTTTAGGTTCTGCAGTAAACCCTGTGCTTCGTGAAGGTAACTCAGACCGTCGTGCACCAATGGCGATTAAAGAATTCGCACGTAATAACCCGCATTCAATGGGCGAATGGAAGAAAGATTCTAAAACAGCTGTCGCCACGATGAGTCAAGGTGACTTCTATGGTTCAGAGCAATCAGTGACTTTAGCGGATGCTACAGAATATAAAATCGTCTTTAAAGAGGGCGCGAACGAAACAGTCCTTAAAGATTTCGCTCCGCTTTTAAAAGGCGAGATTATTGATAGCTCAGTGATGAGTATCAAGGCACTTAAAGCATTTGTTGCAGATGCGATCGCGGAAGCGAAGGCGAAAGATGTGCTTCTTTCTGCGCACCTTAAAGCAACGATGATGAAAGTATCAGACCCTATTATGTTTGGCGCGATTGTGGAGGTCTATTTTGCAGAACTCTTTGCAAAATATGGCGAGCTCTTTAAAGCGTTAGGGGTTGATACTCGTAATGGTTTAGGGGATATTTACGCAAAAGTAAAAGGCCATGCACAAGAAGCTGAAGTATTAGCCATGATTGATGCGATTATCGCCAATGGTCCACGTCTTGCAATGGTGGATTCTGATAAGGGCATTACGAACCTTCATGTACCTTCTGATGTGATTGTGGATGCATCAATGCCGGCGATGATTCGTGCAGGCGGTAAGATGTGGAACAGAGATAATAAAACAGAAGATACGATCGCAATGATTCCTGATCGATGCTATTCAGGCGTATTTGCAGCAGCTGTGGAAGATTGTATTGAGCATGGCGCATTAGATCCTAAAACAATGGGGACAGTACCTAACGTTGGCTTAATGGCGCAAAAAGCAGAAGAGTACGGATCACATGATAAAACCTTCCAAGCGGCAGGTAATGGTGTGATTGAGGTCGTTACAAAAGAGGGCGATGTGTTAATGCGCCAAGCGGTTGAAGCGGGCGATATTTTCAGAATGTGCCAAGTGAAAGATGCACCGATCCAAGATTGGGTAAAACTTGCTGTAACACGTGCGCGCCTCTCATCAACGCCGGCAGTATTCTGGTTAGATCAAAACCGTGCACATGACCGCGAGATGATTAAGAAGGTAGAATTATACCTTAAAGATCATGATACAAATGGTCTTGAGATTCAGATTATGAATCCGATTGAGGCAGCGAAATTCTCGCTTAAGCGTATTCGTGAAGGCAAAGACACTATCTCTGTATCGGGCAACGTACTTCGTGATTACCTCACGGATCTCTTCCCGATTTTAGAGCTTGGAACGTCTGCAAAAATGCTCTCAATTGTGCCTTTAATGCAAGGTGGCGGACTCTTTGAAACAGGGGCAGGTGGTTCTGCACCGAAACATGTTGAGCAGTTTGTAACGGAAGGTTATCTGCGTTGGGATTCACTGGGTGAATTCTTGGCGCTTGCAGAATCATTAAAGCATTTAGGTCGTACGCAAGATAATGCAAAAGCACTGCTCTTGGGGGATATGTTGGATATTGCTAACACGAAATTCTTAAAAGAAGATCGTTCACCCGCAAGACGTATTGGTCAGATCGATAATCGCGGTTCACACTTCTATCTTGCACTTTACTGGGCAGAAGCGCTTGCAGCGCAAACAGAAGATGCGGCATTAAAAGCGACATTTGAGAAAGTGTACCAAGCACTTTCAGAGAATGAAGCATTGATCACCGCAGAACTTATTAAAGCACAAGGCGCTGCGCAAGAGATCGGGGGTTACTACCGTCCTATCGATGCCCAAGCAGAAAAAGCAATGCGCCCAAGTGCAACCTTTAATGCGGTATTAGCGGCGCTTTAACTGTTTTACCTCTATTGAGATATCCTCTTCTTTCTAAGGATTGTTGAGAGTAAAATCTAATAGATCATGTTAGATAAACACGAATAATGACTTCCATCGTTATTCGTGTTTTTTTTGTGTAAAAAATCATAATGATGATTAATTTTTAGGAAGTATTGAATTTATGGCACAACTAATAGATCTTTTTATAGTGTTATTTTTTTAGTTTTTGGAAATGAATCAATAGGATGAGAATTCCTGTGATGAGTTTAAGGTTATTTAAATGAAAGTAATAATTAAATGATATTAGTTCTTATTTGAAAGGGGGGATGATAGCGCGTAGAATCTCTGTCCTCGATGGAAAATATTTGTTATTTTTTGATCTTAAATGACCACAGGAAAGGAATCTCATGTCAAAGATTGGTATGTATCAGCTGAAGCCATTAGCGTGTGTTGCTGTGCTTTTATTGTTGACTCCGCTGGCAGAAGGCACAAAATTATCAGAGGCTTCTTTTGATGCGGCAGACTTAGTAGGCTCGGAATCAGAAACGTTAACGCCGGTGAATATAGGGAATGTTATTGTTTATGGTGAGTTGACAGACCTTGTAGGAATGAATGCAGGCGTAGGGCAGGATATTGTTGGTAAAAGTACCTTAAATCAAGCGCAGATAGATCTTATTCAAGCGAGCAATATGGCATCGGTTTTAGATAAGATTCCTGGTGTTTCAATGTCTGGGAGTCCGAGACCTGGAGGGCAAACGATTAACATTCGCGGAATGAGTGAAAGTAAAAATGTCCCTATTACGGTAGATGGCGCGCTAAAAACGTTTGATAAGTATCGTCAAGGTTCACTTTATGTCGATCCTGATTTAATTAAGCAGGTAACGGTTCAAAAAGGGGCTTTCAATCCTGAGGTTGGGAATAGTGGTTTTGGGGGAAGTGTGCAGTTGAAGACCAAGGATGCGACGGACTTTTTAAAGAAAGATCAGCAGATTGGTGCCTATTTGAAATATGGTTTTCATACTAATAATCGTCAAAATAACTATGCCGGTGCAGTATATGCTCAGTCAAAAAATGAGAAAATTGACAGTCTTCTTTATGTTACGCAGACGAATTCACAAGATATTAAGCTTGCCGAGGGAGATCGTTATCGTGGCTCATCAATGGATCAGAAGAGTTATCTCTTTAAGACAAACTTGCATCTTTTTGAAGAGAGCAAGCTAACTTTAACCTATGCCAATACCCATTTTAAAGGTTGGATGCCTTTTGCCGCGATGGGGGGAAATACGATTACCACAGACCCCAATAATGATTATGATTGGAAGCGCCGTATTTTTTATCGGGATCAGAGAGATCAAAATTATGGGGTAAACTTTGAATATGATCCTACTGATAATCCTTGGGTAAATTTCAAGGCAGATATCACCCATTCAATTACAAAACAGCATGATGTAAAGATTAAGCCTAGAGAGGGAGAGAAAGCGCCGAGTATTACATTATCAACTTTCGGAGAGGAGAATTGGACGACTTATAAAAATACCAATATACATTTGCGTAATAGTAGTACTTTCACGATGGGAGAAATGACTCATACTCTTACAATAGGCGCGCAATATTTGCGTAAACAGCAAGATGCCTTAATGTTTTATAATAAGTTGTCTTATGGTACTGAAGCATTTAACTTCGGGTTATTTACGCCACCATTTCTCCCAGCAGGGAGGCAAACTGTCGCGAGTATCTATATTAATGATGATATTCAGTTAGGTAATTTAACAATTAGCCCCTCTCTACGTTATGATCATGTTCGTAATAAAAGTTTTGGTAATGTAGCAGGATATTCCTCCATAGATCCTCAAGATGGGCATGATTATCGTCCAGTAAGTTATAGAGGATTGTCTCCAAAATTATCACTTTATTGGCAACCAAATGATCATTGGGCATTATTTTCTGATTATGCCTATAGTTGGCAATCGCCAAGTATTGATGAGCAATATACCGTACAAGGAAAAGGGACTAATGGCCCCAATGGTACCAGTCGTTATTTGGGTAAAGAGAAGCTAAGAGCATTTAGAATAGGTGGGCTCTTAAATTTCTATGATCTTATTCAAGAGGATGATCAGCTTTCACTGCAAGTAACGGCCTTTCATAATCGTGTAAATCATGAGGTGATTCGTAAAATTGGGGCGATCTATTGTGAAGCACATAAAGTGACAGGTAGTGGTGCTAGTTGTGGAAAACCAATGGGGACATTTCATAATGGTCCGGGCTATACAATTCAAGGAATTGAGTTGGAAGCAAAATATGATAGTGAATACCTCTTTGGAAGCCTTTCCGCTAGCATGATGAAAGGTGAGCGAAAAGGTTCTCCAAGAGATTTGTGGTTTGAAAAAGATACATGGATGCGAGATATTCCTCCAAGAGAAATTAGTGCGACGCTAGGATTTAATATTCCCAATATTAATCTGAGCGCTGGATGGCACGGAAAATTTGTTCGTAAACAAGATCGGTCACCTTTTAATGATGATCCGAAAGCGGGTGCATTAAGTTATAAATTAACGCATGGATATGCAGTTCATGGACTCTTTATGAGTTATGCGCCCAGTGGGATTCACGGACCTCAAATTAATCTTACGATTGATAATCTCTTTAATAAGGCTTATGCCCCTTATTTGAATGATGGTGTAGAAGCGCCGGGGCGAGATATTCGATTGAGTGTTTCTTATCAATTTTAAGGGATCAATAAGTATAAAGTTTGCGGCGTGAAGAGAGCTACAAGAGGATTCTTGTAGCTTTTTATATTTCGTATTGAAGCTTATAGAGCAAGAACGAATGATGTATTAATTCTGTTTTAAGAAGTTCTTGGGCTGAATAGTCAATAAAATATTGCGCATATTGCCTTTTTTATAAGTACTTAAAAGTAATGTAAACGATTATCATTTGTATTTCTTTTATCATTGGAATACAATTCACAAATGTTTAACTTTCCATGACTGATATAGAAGATAGGAATCACGCTATGCAACCCAATAATAGAGATCTTAATTTGTTAACCCATCGTTTAAAATTTGAAACAAATGATACGCATGACACCGTTGATAACTTAGTGATGTCAGTAAACCCATTCGCGAATGTGGGGAATTATGGTAAATTCTTGCAGTTGCAGGAGATTTTTCATAAAATTGTCGATGATATCTATGCGCGTGAAGATTTAAATGCAGCGATTCCAGGATTAGCAGAAACGGCGCGTCATGCAGCGGTTTTAGCAGACATGGCGGATTTGAATGTCGAGAAGTTTGAAATCGATGCATTGCCGGCATTAAAGCCAGAAGAAGCGATCGGTTGGCTCTATTGTGCTGAGGGTTCCAATTTGGGCGCAGCATTCTTATATAAAGAAGTGAACAAGATTGATTTAGATAATAATCGTGGGGCGCGTCATTTGGCTGCACACTCAGATGGAAGAGGAAAGCATTGGCGTGCATTCTCTGAAAAACTTAATGCCATGGAGCTCGATGAGGCGGTAAGACAAGCGGCAGTAAACGGTACCAAAGAAGCATTTAACTATTACAAGAAACTCTTACGTACGATTTTCGAATTACCAGAAGCAGCTTAATTTAATGACAACAATTACTCGTCTATTTTTCATGATTGCCGGTGCAATATCCCTCTTTTTGGGGATATTAGGGATCTTCTTGCCACTATTGCCGACAACACCTTTTGTACTTTTGACAGCACTTTGCTGGGCAAAGAGTTCACCACGTTTTCATGCATGGCTTTTAGCGCATAAATTCTTTGGACCGATTGTTAATAACTGGGAGAAGGGGCGAGTAATTCCATTTAAAATGAAATTGCTTTCCACCGTAATGATGAATGGGGCAATCTTCACCACTGTCTTCACGCTTCCTGCGGATAAATGGTGGTTGAAAATTATTATGGCGTGTATCAGTATTGGTACGACAATTTGGATCTGGTCATTCCCGCATACAATGCCGGAAGAGCATCTTGAAACAGCTGAGTAGTTGTGAGTTATCCATTGTCTGCTTTTATATTGATGATTATCTCGGCTGAATGCTGCATATTATTGAGAGACTGTGGGTGACGCTTTTACCGAAAGCTGTGACTTAATCTCGCTAGGCGATATAAGAATGGCCTCTAATGCATCGATCGTTTTCGATTCAAGCATGATCGATGCGTTAAGATCAAAGATATTTTTAAAGCTATTTTCTTCATTACTGAGGGTGATTTCTGAGAGCATTAAGGTCTGTTGCTCTCTCTTAGGTGCCTTTGTAGGTAAGTGCTGTGTGACGCCACTATTAATAATTTTAAGACGATTTTTGCGGTAGCTTAAGGTTTCTGTAAGCCTCAATTGCTGGCGCCAAAGCGGGATAATCTCGTGGATAATGAGATTGATCTCCGTGAGATAACGAGAGATAGATGCGATAGATTGCTGTAGCTGGAGATCATGTAGCATTAGGGCATGCAGATTTGTTTTTAAGAGCACCGCGTAAGATTGGGCAGATTGTTGAGTCATTTTTGCCGGGCATGAGAGATCCTCTTTGACGGCTGATGACTGATGATTTAGAAGGCGATTTATTTGAAATTTTAGTTGGATGATTTTTTCTGATAATGCGCTTAATTCTGATATTTTTTGTGCAATCTGCACACTTTGTGCATTTAAGAGATTATTGAGACGCTCAATTTTCTCCAAAATCTTTAAGTGACGCTGATGTAAAGAAGTGATTGGACTAAAATAAATTCCAATAATGGGTAATTGATAGAGCCATCTTTTTAGAGGGCTATAAGGATTGGGCAGACTTTTAAGATCACTTAAGGCCGCTTTAATCTCAACAGAGAGATCAAAGGGTCTAAAGGTATTTACAATACGTAAAGAGTCGCTCATTAAGCTCCCAGTAGCCTGTAATAAGATTTGGGCTTCTTCTTGAATGTGAGTTTGTGCCAACTGTGGGGAGATTTCTGCCCGAGTACAGCTGTCATTTGCTTGAAGCGATTCTTTTGTATTTTTCATAAAAGATCATTCCTATGTTTTACTTTCGTGATGCCTATAAATATTTTATTCCTTTGATTTATTAGATGTTTGGGAAAGAGAAAACTGCTGCCCAATATTGGTAATCGCTTGGCCAATATCGCTAAGACCGCTTCGCATGCCGATAAGTTGGCTGGCAATTTGCATCTGCGGATCATCTTCACTGCCGAGTTCAGCATTGCGAGAGAAGCGTTTTTTAATCTCATTCCAGCGGATCTTATCTTCCTCAGTAAGCGTATTTCTGAGTTCTTTTAGTTTTAAGAGATTTTCTTCAGCGCCAGTCGTCAGCGTTTGAGCTTCTCCAATATAGTGATCATCAATTAAGACTTGTAGCTCAGATTCTGTCATCGCAGAGACCACTTTTTCTGTGAGTTTATTCATATCTCGATAAGAACCTTGTAGTAAAAACGGCGGCTCTGTACGGTAATGATCGGCGGTTGCTGCCGAAATAATATATTGCTGATTCACTAGCAGTAAGATCTCTTGTACTTTTAGAAGATGTTTTAAAATGCCGGCAATTTCATTAATCTCTAAGGTAGAGTAGGGATATTCCAGATCATTGGCATTAATTTTGTGACCTTTGGCTTCCTCAACTAAAAGATAGAGATCCTCAAGATTCCGAGTGGCAAGCGGTGCTAAAATCGTGTTAGAGGTTAATGCATTTTCAATATAAGAGAGCTCAAATGCCGCTCTTTGATCTGATAGCATATCGCCAAGGTTGTAAATATCTGCACGGTTCGCCAGCATATCCGGCACTTTGAAGGATTCGCCCGATTCTGTATAAGGGTTCCCAGCCATGATAATGGAGAATTTTTTGCCGCGCATGTCATAGGTTTTAGGAACTCCATTCCAAACGCCATCAATACGTCTTGTACCGTCCGAGAGTGAGATGAATTTTTGTAAAAACTCCGGATTGGTATGCTGGATGTCATCTAGATAGAGCATCACATTACTACCCATTTCAAGCCCAAAGTTGAGTTTTTCAATCTCTTTTGCAGCGGTCGCATTTGGCGCATCAGCAGGATCTAAAGAGGTTACTGTATGCCCAAGAGAAGGGCAGTTAATCTTCACAAACACAAGGCCCATTTTACTGGCGATATATTCAACGAGTGTTGTTTTACCATAACCAGGCGGGGAGATTAAGAGCAGCAATCCCATTAAGTCTGTTCGTTTTTGATCTCCGAGAGTTCCCATCTGCTTGGCAAAGTTTGCCCCAAAAAGTTGTAGATAAGAGTCTGTGATAAGTTTATTGCGAACAAAAGAGGTTAAGGGGCGTGCTTTGAGCTCATCGATATTAATCTTCTCTTTCATCGATTCGATCAATTGGTTTCTAGCCTGAAGATATTGCGTATAGTTGGGATAAACAACGGTTTCATGAAGCAGTCCTCTGAGTAAGAAATCATCCAATGTTCCTGTAAGAGTGCCGGCATTCAGCGTTTCGTGTTGTCCTAATAAACCTGTAACATGATATTTTAGTGAGAATTGGCTCTGTTGGAATTGATACGCTTTAAGGCCATTTAGCGTCATAATTCCTGCGCTCTCTTCGATAAATTCTAAAGGCATATCACGATGCTTACAGTAAGCGGTGAGCCAAGTAATATGTCTTTGATAGCGATCAACAGGGGATAAAGTTTCTTCCTTAAATCCAAGAGACTCCCTAAAAATTTGATACTCACGCGCGAGTTCATTGGCTTCTCGAGAAACTAAGATCGGAGATTTCAGCCCTAAGATTGCCGTGATATATTCCGTCATTTGTGCGACTAATGCCGGCGATAAATGGGCATTCCAAGCAAAAATACGCGCTTCCCAGCCCGCTCTTTCATGTGTTAGCGCATCATTTTCACCAAACTCTTGGTAGAGAAGGCGCGCATCAACGGCATTATCGCTAAGAGGCAAGAGAGTATCCTCATCAATTTCAAAGAGCATGATTAAAGCGAGCATTCGTGCGTTTTGACTGAGTCTGAGTAAGCCGGCATCTTCGTAGATAGGTAATATTTGATCAAGAAGCTTGCTCGTATCATGATCATGAACCCCTCGAAGATACCCTTCACGATATTTCGTAGCGCTATATTTGGTGACTAAATCATGTAGGGATTTCTCTTTTTGCGAGGCTAATAGACGGCTCAGAGTAAGTTTACCGGTTACCTCATCAGGCGTTTCTTGTTTTAAGGCGCTACTGATGATTGAGTAGGCTAAAAATTCACTGCGGTAAAGATCCGGACTTTCAGAAGGAATCTCTAATGAAGCGTACTCTTCAAGCGCTAAGAAATCCGAATCTTGAACGGTCTCATAAAACTCTGTTCCTGTAATATGGAACGCTGTTTTATTATGGTGCTCTGAGAGTGTGAGATCAAAAGCTTGCTGATTAACAGAGAATCTATGGCGACCAAGCTTAATGACTGCGCCATTTTCTTCAAAGATATCCTGATTATCACGAAGAGAGCGAAGTGATTGATCTTGTAGGCTTTTAAGTTTTGCCTCTATGCCATCTGCTCTGACACTATCTTTCAGGGTGCGGATATTTTTAGCAAGTTCTCGCACCTTCATGACCATCGGATCGCTAATAAAATAGCTATTTAAAGCATCGATTGATTCGAAACGTTGGACGCGGTTTTCGATACTTTTTAATGAAATATCGGCAGCTTTGGAGATATTATCAATCCGGCGTTGATACTGGCTAAGCTGATCTTTTTTATAGTTTTCGAAGACGGTGACAATTTCATTACGTTTTGCGTAAATCTCACTTAAGAATTGATCAAATTCTGCAAAGCGGCTCTCTAGTTTTTCCACCATCCCCATAATTCTTGCCTGTTGAAGGTCTGCATCTTCCGGCGTTTGAATCTGCGAGAGTGCAGTTTCCATTGATTGGGTGAGGAGTTTAAACTGTGAGGAGAATTCCGCCTCAGCTTCTACGGAGCGAATGGATTTCTGCTGGTTACTTAATGTGGCTAACAGCGCATTTAAGCGAGAGATAACATTGGTCGTCAGGTCAATAATACGGGTTGTTTTTGTAGGATCATCTGTCTCAATGGTGGAAACCTCCTCATTGACCAACATTAAATCATCACGAATCATGGCCGCTTCTTCTTCAAGCTTTGCCAAATCAACGCTACGCTCACTGTTTTCTAGTGCCTGATAGATCGCATCAATACGCGTCATAAATGGGGTAAAAGCCGCCTCATCTTGAAGGAGATCGACAAGATGTTGATTTAGAATGGCTTGCTCTTTTGTCAGGGCATTTTCAAATTCTTTTAATGCTTCTTGATCAATATAACGCTCTTGGCGAAGGCTCATTAATGCGCCCATAAGACGTTTTAGCTCAGAAAGTAGCGTGATAAAATCCGCTGCATTATCGCTAGTGGTGGTTTTGATCTTTGTAATCAATGCATATTGTTTTTCTTCAAAAGCTTTAAGTCTTTCCTCACTCGTAGCTTTGAGAGATTGATACTTTGCAAACTCATCAATGATATCGCCGGCAGTGGTAACAATTTCAGTAATTTTGGTTTTAATGCCGGATGCATTGGCATCATTGATCCAATAGTAGAGATCTGTAGTGCGGGTACAATAGTTGATCAATGCTTCAAAGAGGCTCTTTGTTGATTCTTGTGAGTGCGTATATTGAACAATGGTATTAAGGTCTGAGATCCCGCGGACAAGATCGGCATTTCCATTATTCCGATAAAATTGGGGAATATCCGATGTTGATTGCTGTTCATATTGCTCTTTTGAGAGATAAGGCGTTTGCCAAATGCGCATAGGATGGACGCGAGAGGATTCCTGATTATCACTATGACGGAACATAATGAGCTTACCATCATCAAAGCGGGAGAACCCATGATTATAGATTGGGGTCGCCACATCTTTCTCTATAAGGCTGTATGAGTAGAGAAGGTAGGCACCTTCATTGCGATCATAAAAGACATACAGAACATCTTCGCCATTAGGAGAGTGAACAATATGGCTAAAGTGAAGATCATCTTGGTGTTCATTAAAGAGACGTGTCTCTCCACTTGCAAGCGCATATCCATTGGAGAAGATTAAACCATGATCTTCAGGTAAAAGCTTACAAGCATGGCCCAGTGCATCCAGACGAATCACCTGTTCTGTCAGGCGATTGAAGAGGAGATAACGGAACGCTTTTTCTCGATGTGGTCGAATTTTTAAGAGAATAAACTCTGAAATTTGCGCATAGCTAATGTCCGCATCTGAGAGTAACTGGTGTTGATCCATAACGGCTTCACTATAGATGCCGAGTCCCGTTTCTGTATTATTTTCAATCTTTACAGTAAGATCACCCCCGACAGTTTCTACAAAGAGCGTATCAAGAATGTTGATATGGGGATGAATACCGGCAATATGATCCGAGCGCGAAGTTTCTATCCAAGAGATATCCGATTGCGATTCATTATAGATATCATGATGACCTTGATCATCGAGGTAGCGAACGGTTTGATGCGCGCCAATTTCAAAGCGAAATACTTTAAGATCGGTAATAAACTGTCCAATTTGGAAAGCGATATAGATTCGATGAGCATCACTTTTGACTTTAACGAGCTTCGCTTCTTTATAGTAAGTAAAGAGCTCTGTGAAGGATTGCTTAAAACGTGGATCTTGAAGGAATGATTCTTCAGAAGAGATCGCTTCAATGCTATATTCGCCCGCTTTTTCTTGCATCTTATAGAGCAGCAGCATATCGCTTATCTCGGGCGTTTGTTTGAGCCCTAAGGTGACGTCATAACCCATGAGGATAAGATCATTCACTTTGGCGATATCGATAGGCGTACAGCGATTTTCAGTATGAACATTGACCTTGGCAATCACCTCGTTTTGGCTCTTACCAAAAATCTGTGTGCGTTGCTCATTAAAATTGCCGACTAAAGTCGCGAGCTCAGTTCCTTGTTGGCTGAGTCTATTTTTTAAAACATCGTAGTTACCACTGCTGTTTTTTTCAATTGTTTCCATATTGTTCTACTCTTTATATCTATCAAGGGGCAGGGTGATGGAGAGACTGATAGTGAATCTCATGGCTAAATGATCATCGACAGAGGGATTGAATCAGTCTTTAAAGCCGCCCACTAAAGTGTTTGTATGTATAAGATGACAAGAATTGATTAACGATCAGCACGCGGCTGTTTGGCGCAGTGCGATTAAAGATCATCAAAGCACTCAGACGAGAGGGATTTTGATGAATAGCAAAAAGAGTGATGATGGTTAATAAATCATTGTTAGATAATGGTTGAAAATAATGGTTAAAAAGTAGCTAAATGATAGATGAAGAATATTTAAGTATTTTGTTATGTATGACGCTATTTCTAATGAAAGATCTAGTGCATCACCTAATACAATACCTAATACCTAAGGCAAGACCGATAGCGACTTTATCAATACAGGTCGCTATCGGCTGCTAATAGATGATTAATGATTAAAATTACTCATCAAAAATTACTCATTAAAAATTAATTGTGAAAAATATTACTTTTTCTGTAAGAACAAGGCGCGAATCGCTTCGATTTGTTCTGGGCTATCAGCCAGTTTTTTCATTAAATTTGCACTTGAAAGGTTCGTTAAATCTTCAGATTTAATGCCTCCTTCCATTAAGACATCTTTAATGTCATCGATCACGCTTCTATCGCCCGCAACATACTCTTTTACTAATGGATTAAGCACTTCACTATTGCCATATTTCGCGTCAACAGTTGCTGCGCCCATGACTGCTTCACGGATCTCTCGCATGCCTTCGCCACCAAAGAGTTTGATATCTGCATTTGCAAGTGCATTCGCTAAGACGCGGCCATTTTCGATATTAACGGCTTTGTTTGCTTCAATACTAGAGAGTCGTAACTCTTTATCCATATTGAGCTGCATTACCCATTTATCATGCTCACGTGCCGTATCATCATATTTTTGAGCAGCTTCAAAGCGCGCTGACTGAGCTTCTGCTTCTGCATGCCCTTTTTGACGAATAACATCGCTTTCTGCCTTTTCAACTTCGATACGAGCAAGTCCTTCTTTTTGAATTTCCATCTCGATCGCAGCGGCCATACGCTCTTTCGCAATAGCACGATTCTCTTCAGAGATGAGATGTGCTTTTGCCTGATTCTCCTCATAGATATAGAGCGCTTCTGCTTCTTTTGTTTTCACTAAGAGCTGATTCTCGGCAATACGGGCATCTTTTTTCGTTTGCGCATCGACTTCTAGTAAGAGGCGTTCGCTCTCTTCTTTCATCGCTTCTTTTTCTGCACGAGCAAGGGCTAATTTATGGACGACTTCCGCTTCAGCTAATGCTTCGGCTTCCGTCAAGGTCACCTTTTTGTGACGGTTTGCCGCTTCAAAGGCTCTAAGATTTTTAGTCTCTTCCTCTTCACGCGCGATTTTACGCTCGATCTCAGTGATTTGTGCACGCTTTTCAACGACTTGTTTGCGAGCTTCTTCGATCAATGCATCTTTCTCCATCTCCTGAGAAGAGACTTCGCGTTCCGTTTTAACACGTTCTGTGCCTTTTGCACGGTTAACTTCTTCCTGAGAGATAACAGTTTGACGCTCTGTACCAATGCGAGTAAGTTCAATTTCCATCTCCATCAGTTTTTCACGTTTACCAATCTCTTCTTCTGCTGAAAGGCGCGCAAGTTCTTCACGCTGAATATTTTCTTGGTTTTTCTCTTCAGTAAGTGCGCGTTCTTGCAGTCTGATAACTTCAATCTCACGCTTGGTACGCGCTTCAACTTCTTGCTCTTGTTTTTCCAATTGGAGGCGATTGGAGTTTGCTTCCACATTTTTCTGCTTGATATTCGTCATCTCATCTTGACGAATGGCATTGGTCTCAATGTTCTTGGTCGAGGTGATCTCCGCAATCTTACGAATCCCTTCAACGTCTAATATATTTTGAGGGTTATGAGCATCAAATGCCGTTTGATCAATACGGTCGATGACAACGTCATAGATCTTAAAGCCATCCATCTCTTCGCCGATCACTTCAATCACTTTTTCTCGGAATTCGAGGCGATTAGTGAGAAGTTCTTCAAAATCGAATTGCTTTACAGCTGTTTTAAGCGCTTCAGAAAACTTCGGTTGGAAGTGCTCAGAAAGTTGTGCTGGGTCAGAGGCGCCGCGAGTTGTGAAAAGTTTTGCGACACGGATAATATCGGCTTCAATGTGATTCACGCCAATATAGAAATCTACTTTGAGGTCAGCACGAATGTTATCTTTACAGTGCAAGCCTTCGTACTCATCTCCTTGTGCATCTTTACGTCCACTGCGGCTTACGGAGATTTTTTTACGGGTGATATCCATAAATTCATAACGATTGACTACCGGCCAGATAAAAGTCCCCGTCAGTGACGCGCGTGTTTTTGAAATACCGTTAACAATGAGTGCTTCACCTTCGCGACGAATCTTTTTATAGCGAGTGGTTAAGAACATCAAAATGATGATTAGGCCAGCTGCGCCTAAGTAGAGAAAGTTCATAGAAAGAAGCTCCTATATAAGTGAAAGTAATGAATGACAATAGCCAAAAGAAATCTTTTAGAGGAGTAGAAAGATAAGGATCTTTCAGGGTGATTAAAATAGGTTCTGATAGGTATCAGCCCATGTTTTTTTGTCGTTGAATCTGCGCTATTGTCTGAATCGACTTTAATAACGAGAAAGCGTTTTTTGGTTTCATTAAATGAGACGATTAAAGCTAAATCCCCATAAGTGAGAGGGGAAGACGAAAGATTTTCATCACAATAGACATTGAGATAATCTTCTCGCCCACTGTGATCTTTAATTGATATCTCTCCAAAATTTGCTGTCACTTTTGTCGTTTTAATAGCGCCTGTCATGCCAATATAATTGACTGTGGCAAATGCTTTTTTCTGATCTAGGAAGGAAGAAAAAGGTTTGAGTGCCCAACTTGCAAGATGAAGTGAGATAAAAAAAATCACAAAAAGAGCTATAACTGCGGCAATCCAATAAAAAATGCCGGGGAGCATAATTAGAAAATCTTGGATAAGATAAGAGATCACTGTCGCAATAAAAAAGACAATGGAGAGGGAGACTAAAAGAGGTAATTGAGCAAGTCGCTGAGGGAAGAAGATATCTAATATAGAAAGAGAGCTTGCTTCTGTCTCTACGTCAATATCAAATTCAAACGGTAATTCTAAGTTTCCCAAAAATCCTGTCACTAAAGAGATCAGCATCAATATTAATAGGACGCAATATGCCCAGAAAAAAAATAGCGTAGGGAATATGGATGTTAAGTCCGAAAAAGCCACAATAGCCTCCTGCAAAATTTCTTATTGGTGAGGGGAAGCATTTGGAGAGAGTGATTCCTCTCACCAATAAGGAAAATTAAACCGAATAATTATATTAGGGAGTATTTTGTCAGGATCAGTAAATAGGGGCTTTACAACAAGAGTGATCAATCATTGCTTAATATAGGTCATTTTTGAGACCCTAATTTAAAATAGAAAAGGCTATTAAAAATAGACAGACATAAAAAATCCCGATGCTTAAAGCGATCGGGATTTGTATGATTTATAAAAGACGTTTACTGATTAGTTCGCAACGATATTCACAAGGCGATTAGGCACGACAATGACGCGTCGAATCGTTCCTTCGATGAATTTTACTGCATTTTCATTTGCAAGCGCTTCTTTTTCAATCTCTTCTTTAGAGGCAGATGCCGGAACAATGATCTCCCCACGAAGGCGACCATTTACCTGAACCATATACTTCACTTCATCCGCTACAAGTGCTGATTCTGAAGGTTGTGGTAATGCATGACCTAAGATATCGTCACCAAAGAGTGATTCCCAAATAGTATGCACAATATGCGGCACGATAGGGCTTAATAGGCGAAGCATAATTGAGAAGCCTTCTTGCTTCACAGCAGCATCATCTTTAGAATCTTTGAGTTTTCCTAAGATGTTAAGAATGATCATATTTGCAGAGATGACGGTATTGAAGTGGAAACGCTCATAGTCATAAAGCGCTTTTTTCAATTCTTGGTGGATCTCGCGACGAGCATCTTTTGCGGCTTTATCTGTAATCGCGTCCGCATTGAGCGTTGTATCTTTCAGTAATGCTTGGTTCTCATAAGCAAAGTTCCAGATACGACGTAAGAAGCGATCTGCACCTTCAAGGCCTGCATCAGACCATTCGAGTGATTGCTCTGGTGGAGAAGTGAACATCATGAAGAGGCGTGAAACGTCTGCCCCAAATTCTTTGATAATCGCTTCTGGGTCCACACCGTTATTCTTCGATTTACCCATTTTTTGGATACCGTAGTAATTAACCGGTTCGCCATCTGCTTTTAAGAAGTATTCTTTCTTACCATCTACTTCACGCGAATCAACATCTTTCACGTTGAACCACTCATAGCCTTTTGAGCCATGGCGGAAGAATGAAGGCGCAACCACCATTCCTTGTGTTAAGAGTGCTTTGAAAGGTTCAGGACCTACTTTTTCAGTATCTCCGAGTAAGCCTTCATTGCGCATCAATTTATGGAAGAAGCGTGAATAGAGAAGGTGCAGAATTGCGTGTTCAACGCCGCCAATATATTGGTCTACAGGAAGCCATGCAGTTGCAGCAGCCGGATCAATCATTCCTTTGTCGTAGTTATTACATGCAAAGCGCGCGTAGTACCAAGATGATTCTACGAAAGTATCCATGGTATCAGTTTCGCGTTCAGCCGCGCCGCCACAACTTGGGCAAGCCACATTCTTGAACGAGTCAAGTTTGTTAAGCGGGTTACCAGAGCCATCAGGGATACAATCTGTTGGTAAAACAACCGGAAGATCTTTCTCAGGAACCGGTACTTCACCACAGCTTGGGCAGTTGATGATGGGGATTGGGCAACCCCAATAACGTTGGCGAGAGATTCCCCAGTCACGAAGGCGATATTGTGTTTTTGCCTGACCACGTGATTTTTCACTGAGTGCCGCACCGATTTTTTCGAATGCTTCATCAAAGTTAAGACCTGTGAATTCACCTGAGTTAATGAGCGTGCCATGTTCAGCAAGTGAATCGTGCCAAGCATCCGTTGAGATATTCCCATCTGCAGGTTCAATCACAACTTTAATTGGGAGGTTGTATTTTTTAGCAAAGCCAAAGTCACGAACATCATGCGCCGGAACGGCCATTACAGCACCGTCGCCATATGCCATTAAGACATAGTTAGCAACCCAGATCGCAACTTTTTCGCCTGTTAATGGGTGCGTTGCAAATTCGCCTGTAGGCATTCCTTTCGCTTCTTGCGTCGCAAAGTCTGCTTCACTTGTGCCTGTTTTTTGGCACTCTTTAATAAATTCTGCAAGCTCAGGATTATTGATCGCCGCTTTTGCTGCAATCGGATGCTCAGGGGCAACCGCAACATAAGTAACGCCCATTAAAGTATCAGGACGTGTTGTGAAGACATTAAATTGACCTTCATCGTGAAGGAAAGTCACTTCCATCCCTTGTGATTTACCAATCCAGTTCGCTTGCATCGTGCGAACTTGCTCTGGCCACTCTTCAAGAAGATCAAGATCATCTAAGAGCTCATCTGCATAATCTGTGATTTTGAAGTAGTACATCGGAATTTCACGACGCTCAACAAGTGCGTCAGAACGCCAACCGCGGCCATCAATGACTTGCTCGTTGGCAAGCACAGTTTGGTCAACAGGATCCCAGTTAACGATCCCTTTTTTGCGGTAAATAACGCCTTTTTTATAGAGTTGAAGGAAGAACCATTGCTCCCAACCATAATATTCAGGATCGCATGTTGAGAATTCACGTGACCAGTCGAACCCGAAACCGAGCTCTTTAAATTGTCTTTTCATATAGACAATATTTTTATTGGTCCATGAATGTGGTGATACTTTGTTATCGATTGCCGCATTTTCTGCCGGCATTCCGAAAGCATCCCAACCGATTGGTTGCATCACGTTGTAACCGCTCATTTTTTTGTAGCGTGTGATCACATCGCCGATGGTGTAGTTACGAACGTGACCCATATGGAGTCGGCCCGATGGATAAGGGAACATCGAGAGGCAGTAGTAATTGGGCTTATCCGTGTTATCTGCCACTGTAAAGGAGGCATTCTTTTCCCAAAATGCTTGCGCAGAGGCCTCTATAGAGACCGCTTCGTAGGTTGGTTTCATCCTATAAAATCCTTGTTTGATAGAAGAGATACAACAAATGCGATTGATGCAGGCATTATCAAAGGTCATTGCGAAGAGAAGGGGCTTTAAGTACCTCAGATAATTCTCCGCAAACTTGATATTTATGACTGCATCAACATATTAATTTTTAACCCCGCTATTATACACTAACTTTAAAGGCAATTGTCCTAATGGATCGGGAACTTTATAACAAATGTTCATCTGTTCTTGTGGAATCTTGGTATAATAACCGACTTGCTTTATGTCACGGAAATGTAGGAATATTCATATTATGACAAGTCAGCCCACTCTGATTGTAGAAAACATCCATAAATCGTTTGGCGATAGAGAGATTTTGAAAGGAATTTCGCTTACGCTCAACAAAGGTGATGTTGTCTCTATGCTTGGTGCATCAGGCTCAGGAAAGAGTACCTTCTTGCGTTGCATTAATCTTTTGGAAAATCCTAATCAAGGATCGATTACGCTCAATGGCGAAAAATTGGTGTTGGTTACAGGAGAGAATGGCTTGGTGGCGAAAGATGCTAAAGCCTTACAGAAAATGCGCTCAGAGCTTGGAATGGTCTTCCAAAACTTCAATCTTTGGGGACATATGACAGTGCTCGAAAATATGATTGAAGCGCCGATGCATGTGTTGGGGCTCTCTAAAAAAGAGGCTAAAGAGCGCGCGTTAAAGCTACTTGCAAAAGTGGGAATGAGTGAGCGAGTGAATGATTATCCGATCTCTCTTTCAGGTGGGCAGCAGCAACGAGTGGCAATTGCTAGAGCACTAGCAATGGAGCCAAGTGTGATTCTGTTTGATGAACCAACATCCGCATTAGACCCAGAACTTGTTCATGAAGTTTTAACCGTCATGCAAGGGCTTGCAAAAGAGGGAATGACGATGATTGTGGTGACGCATGAGATGGATTTTGCGCGAAATGTTTCTAATCGCGTGGTCTTCTTCCATGAAGGTCGAATTGAAGAAGAGGGCGATCCTCAAGAGCTCTTTACTAACCCAAAATCAGATCGCTTTAAGCAATTTATTAAGCACTACAATCGTTAATGGTGTTCCAAGAACGCAGGTGACACTATACAGTATGCATTGAGCTCCGAAAGGGGCTCTTTTGTTTTGGGGAATTACGTTATAATCCTTAGAACTATTTAATATGCCGGCATTATTTCGAGAGGGATAATGCGAGGCCTTTACTAATAAGAGATAGATATGAAAATCAATTTAGATACCTTTGGACTCCCCGAATTTGAGACGGCTGATGCAGATGTCGTAAGTAAGCTCCCCTCAAAACCGCAATTTTCCAATATGATCTATCTTGATTATGCGGCAACAACTCCTGTCGCGCCGGAGGTGATCGAAACCATGGTATCGGCGATGGAGAGCGATTGGGCGAATGTGAGCAGTCCGCATGAGCTTGGCGTAATGACAGCACAAAAAGTGAATCAGGCGCTGGCGACGATTGCCGGACATTTTAATGTAAATGCCGATGAAATTATTATGACAAGCGGTTCAACAGAGTCGATTAATCATGCGCTAAAAGGCGTTCTCCGGGCGCAAAAGAAAAAAGAGATTATCACCACGACGATTGAACATAAAGCGGTGATTAATACGGTGCAAGCCTTGATGAAAGAGGGCTATCGGGGGAAATTTGTCGCGCCCAATGCTCAGGGCGAGATCACGGCTTCTATGATTGAAGCAATGATTACGGATGAAACGGCTTTGATATCACTTATCTGGGTGAATAATGAGACAGGCGATAAGCTCCCTGTTGAAGCGATTGCGAAAATTGCCCGTGAACGGAAGATTCCGATTCATATTGATGCGACCCAAGCGGCGCCCCATTTTCAATTTGATGCATCACAATTTGACCTTGTGAGCCTTTCGGCACATAAATGCTATGGGCCTAAAGGGCTTGGCTTGCTATATCGCCGGAGTTTCCCTAAGCTCCCGATGCTCCCTATTATTGATGGTAGTGGTGCGCAATTGGCGCTTCGTGCAGGAACAATGCCAAATGAAGGCGTGATGGGATTTGCTAAAGCACTTTCATTAATTGCACAAAACTGGCAAGAAGAGCGCTATCGCCTCGCAAAATTAGAAGGCTATTTAATGCATCGATTACGGGAATTTGGCGTAGAAATTAATAGTGGAGCGCCAGAAGGTGAGCGTGAACCTGGGGTACTAAATCTCTATATTCCCGGCGTGCATGCCGATACTTTAATGGCATTAACCCCGAAACTTTCGTTAGCAAAAGGCTCGGCGTGTAATAGCGATAGCTCGTTAGCATCGTATGTTTTGACAGAGATGGGCTATTCAGTTACAAGAGCACTCTCCTCAATTAGAGTGAGCGTGGGGCGCTTTACGAGCGAAGAGGAGATCTTTGCTGCGGGCGAGATGTTAGCATCTGCTATCGAGTTTATTCAAAATATGGCAAACGGTGCGCCGGCGAGTTGGTATGGGGAATATAATCTTCATGATCGATATATGGGTGCGGTATTGGAGCCTGATCTTGTATTGCCGGAATCAGCGGGGGCAGTTGGATTAAGGGGATCAAAGGCATCACAGAACCTCTGCACTATTGCTAAAGACCACTTTAGTCTTGAGTTACAAGGGCGCATTAAAAAACAGACGCAAGATGATGGTAATGTTCTGAGTTTTGAAATGCTTGATGTCTGCGTCTTTGGTGCGCCATATTACTTGGCGCTTGCCAATGATTTAGCGATTGCGCTGAGAGATGAGCAGATTACAGAGAATCTCTCTTTAGAAAAATTATTGGGCCTAAAAGTGCCTTCAGAATATTTGCGTGATACGCTCTTTATTGAGAAGGCACTTCGAGAGTTTGTGAAAAGCCACTAAGGTAAATCACGTTTTTTTGTAGTGCTTTAATCCTAAGAATATTTAAGGGATTGTTGAGTTGTAGGACTCGGCAATCCCTTTTTTGATGCGGTTAAAAATCGTATAGCAGAGTAAGGCAGAGGTGAGGTATAAAATTGTGTTAATCATAATAGATGGCAGTAAACTTAGCGCAATAAAGACGGCTAGAGCGCCCATGATAAAGGCGCGGTCGCTTTTTCCCATTGGGCCATCGTAACGTCTTGATGCGCCGATAAGGGGCGCCATAACCCCGGCATATTCTGAAATAATGGCTAAGAATATTAAAAGAAGTACAGCGTAAAGGTGTACGCCGGGCACAAAGATCAATACTAAAAATAGGGCGGTGTCGGCAATCACATCGCAGAGCTCATTTAAATAAGCGCCGAGAGCGGATTTTTGATCAAATTCGCGGGCAAGCATGCCATCAATCGCATTGAGTGCCATACGGATAAACATCCAAACAGGGATCAGCCACAAAATTAGAGTGTTGGGGAGTAATATCACAATAATGCCGGCAATGAGCAGTGAGCCACAACAAGCGAAGAGTGTTACTTGATTTGCGGTGATATTTGCTTTGTGGAGTATTTTTGTAAAAGGACGTAGCAAGTTTTGAAAAGCAGGTTTTAACTGGTAAATAGAGATCATTAGGTCTATCTCCTGAGGATTATATAGGTCGTAGTATTGTCTTTGATTCTTGGTGTTTTGTATTTGAGTAATAATCAATATTATATGATTTGAAAATGTAGATGTCTGGTGTGATTTTCTGGTAAAAGTATGGCAGTGTTTGGTTATTTTTATCAATGGTTAGAATAATAAACAAATATATAGGCGATATCTTGATTTTTTTATAATATAATACGGATATTAGATTTTAATCATATTAAATTTATATGTTTTTATGAAATTCACCTGTTTAAATAAGGTTGTTGCAATGAAGAAGATGGCACTTTTGTTAGGTAGCGTTGGGATTTTTACGGCTGCTTGTACGCCTCTGCAGATAGATCAGCAGAGTAATCGCGTTACGGATAGGCAGGAAGATGCGACGGCTTGCTTATATCTTTACGATAATGAAAAGATGAATGTGGCCCCAGAAGGGTGTATTCCTGTATTGTTAAATCCAGATGCACCAGGTTTAGAGCTTGCGGTTAAGCGAAGAGAATTATCGCAAGATTATGCGACATCTGATGAATGTTGGTGGTGTGCTTATCAGGATGAGGCTTTAAATAAGCTCGTTGAGACTGCGATAGCAGATCCTTTGGGGATTGAAAAAAGAGTAGAGGTTCTTAAAGAGACTCAAAAAATCATTCAGCGAGATTTAAATGATAAAGCGCAACAGCAAGAAGCGTTGATTACGGGCATTATAGATACCTATTTTGAAGTGAGTTATTTAAAAGATGCAGTAACCCATACAAAAGCGCAGGTGGATCTTTATCAAGATGTTGTGATTACAACGGACAAAAATCGCGAGATTAAAAAGGCAACCGCTATTGATTTAGAGCGAGCTAAAGGGCAGTTGGCAAAGTATCAGCATAATCTTCGTCATTATGAGGATCTATTGGGGTATGAGCAGGCTATTTTAGATGGCGTTGTTTATGGTAAGCCGGTACTCGTTCCTCGATTAACGATAGTTGAGCGATAGACTCAGTCTTTTAAAAAACTTTGGTATTTGAAGATGCTTAAAGGGAATAGCATAAAAAAAGCGCATATTATATTAAATATGCGCTTTTTTTATTCAATGTTTGTTATCTAACACGGAGAACTTTCCAGGTAGAGTAGAGATATTGAATCATTGACCAGAGTGTTAAGAAGGTCGCAATGATCAAGAAGATTAACCCTAAATTGTAGATAGGAATGCCGAAAAGATCTTGTTTGTACAGTAAGAAAGTTATCGCGCCCATCTGAAATGCTGTTTTCCATTTACCGATCCAAGAGACCGCAACGACACCGCGTTCGCCCATTCCAGCCATCCATTCACGAAGGGCAGAGATGGTTATTTCTCGGCTGATAATGATCATAACTGCAAGGGTTAAGAGCCAGTTGTGCATCTCATGGTCGACGATAGCAATTAATGCAACGGCGACGAGTAGCTTATCTGCAACAGGGTCTAAGAAAGCGCCAAAGCTCGAGGTTTGATTCCATTTACGTGCTAAGTACCCATCTAACCAATCCGTAAAGGCTGCCGCCATAAAGATCAGTGTCAAAACAATGTTTTGATGGGGGGTAGGGAGGAAGTAACATAGGATAAACACCGGTATCGCAAAGACGCGAGCCCAGGTGATAAGGCTTGGAAGGTTCATGCTTTTTTATTACTCCTCAAGGTCATTTTCATAGGCGCCGTTGATCATTATAACAAAGATTTTCAAACTCTCAAATGCCTGATAAAATCCGTCATCAGGCAAATAATTGTGTTAAAATACAGCTCTTTTAAAATTGGCGTTCTTGGAGAGAGACATATGCTTAGAATAATGGAAAAAGGTTTAACCTTTGATGACGTATTATTAGTACCTGATTACTCTGAAGTTCTTCCGAGGGATGTGTCGCTTAGGACGCAACTAACTCAAAAAATTGCATTAAATATTCCCCTTTTATCTGCAGCGATGGATACCGTTACCGAAAGTAAAATGGCAATCGCGTTAGCACAACAAGGTGGAATTGGTATTATTCATAAAAATCTAACACCAGCAGAACAAGCACGCCAAGTCCGAAAAGTGAAAAACTTTGAAAATGGGGTATTAACGGATCCTATTACAGTTACCACTGATTGCTCATTGGAAGAAGTTCGCAATATTATGCGTAATCGTAAAATTTCGAGTGTTCCAGTTTTAACGCTTGATGGGAAAGTGGCTGGAATTATCACGACCCGCGATCTTCGTTTCCAAACGGATCTATCACAAAATATTACTAAGGCGATGACGAACCGTGATCGCCTTATTACTATCCACGAAGGGGCAAGCCGTGAAGAGATTGTTGAGCGTCTTCGTTCACATCGCTTAGAGCGTTTAGTGGTTGTGAATGATAATAACGAACTCCGTGGTTTAATCACCGTAAAAGATCTCTCTCATACAGATACACATCCTAATGCCGTTATGGATGATCAAGAGCGCCTTCTTTGTGGTGCTGCTGTAGGTGCGGGCGATGGTACTGAAGAGCGTATCGAGCAACTCGTTGAAGTCGGTGTTGACGTGATTATTGTAGATACTGCCCATGGTCACTCAAAAGGCGTGATTGATCGCGTTCGTTGGGTTAAACAAAACTTCCCGGATCTTCAAATTATCAGTGGTAACATTGCAACTGCAGAAGCGGCGAAAGCCCTTTTAGCGGCAGGGACTGATGGGGTAAAAGTAGGGATTGGTCCGGGCTCAATCTGTACAACACGTATCGTTGCAGGTATTGGTTTCCCACAAGTGAGTGCAATTGCAAACGTTGCGGCTGCACTTCGTGGTACTGGCGTTCCTGTAATTGCTGATGGTGGTGTACGTTATTCTGGTGACATGGCAAAAGCATTAGCGGCAGGGGCAAACTCTATCATGGTGGGTTCAATCTTAGCAGGAACAGATGAATCTCCAGGCGAGATCGAATTCTACCAAGGCCGTGCATATAAATCATATCGCGGAATGGGTTCAATCGGCGCAATGAATGCCGGATCTTCAGATCGTTACTTCCAAGAAGGTTCAAGTGCAGACAAGCTCGTTCCTGAGGGGATCGAAGGTCGTGTTGCCTATAAAGGTTCTGTATCACCGATTGTTCATCAATTAATGGGCGGTATCCGTGCAGGTATGGGTTATGTTGGTTGCGGCACTATTGAAGAGATGAATACAAAACCTCGTTTTGTAGAGATCACAAGTGCAGGAATGAGTGAATCTCACGTGCATGATGTGACTATCACCAAAGAAGCACCTAACTACTCACGTTAATTCTTAACGAATAAACTTTATAAGCTCATACAGTTTCGTGTGAGCTTATTTTTTTGAAAAAACGTTAAGGATCATTCAAGATAATCAATACGATTGGATGATTGATAATAGACCGATTCACGAGATGCTTTAATTGCGCTGTTTTGAAAATTAATTAACAGAAGTTAAGGCAATTTAGCGCAAAATAGTGGATAATAGACGGTTGATTTATTCGTAATAATGCATTTGAGTGATGAAAGCGAGATTTGAAGTAAGTCTTAATTATTCAAAGTGCTCAGCAGTGTATTAAAACGGTATTAAAGCAGTATAGAAAAGAATTTAATGAGAATTTATTAAGGTCAATGGATTAGGGCCGGTAATGTCAAAGACATTGTTTGGTGTTCCTAATATTTTTTAACCATTATTTGAAGTAGAAAAGATCATGACAAAAGAGACTGTAGTGTGCGAGCACGATCAAACTGAAAACCATCTTATTACAGAGCGCCGTGAGAAGCTTGCGAAGATTCGCGAAGAGAAGGCGGTTGCATTCCCTAATAACTTTAGAAAAGATACAGACGCAAAAGATCTCCATATCGAAATGGAAGGTTTTGACCGTGATGCGCTGAAGGAAAAGGGAAAGATTGTGAAGATGGCGGGTCGTATCGTTGCGAAGCGTCTCTTTGGTAAGGGTGGATTTATCAGTCTTCGCGATCAAAGTGGTGATATCCAAATCTTCGTCAATACAGGGTTAATCGGTGCAGAAGCATTTGCTGACTTCACGACTTGGGATGTGGGTGACATCGTTGCTGTTGAAGGAGAAGTATCTCGTTCGGATAAAGGTGAGTTAACTGTTCGTGCGAATGTATTAACACTCTTAACGAAATCACTTCGTCCATTACCAGATAAATTCCACGGCTTAACAGACGTTGAAGCACGTTATCGTCAGCGTTATCTTGATCTGATTATGAATCAAGAATCACGTGATACATTCCGTAAGCGTAACTTAATTCTTCGTACGATTCGTACTTTTATGGATGAGCGTCACTTTGAAGAGGTGGAAACACCGATGATGCATTCAATTCCTGGTGGCGCAAATGCAAAACCATTTGTAACGCATCATAATGCATTGGATATGGAATTCTATCTTCGTATCGCCCCTGAACTTTACCTCAAGCGTTTAGTTGTGGGCGGGATGGAGCGTGTTTACGAGATTAACCGTAACTTCCGTAACGAAGGTGTTTCAACGCGTCATAACCCTGAGTTCACCATGATGGAATGGTATTGGTCATATGCAGATTACAAAGACATGATGGATATGACAGATGACATGATGCATGAGATCGCGGTTAAAGTTACTGGTGGAACAGAGGTTCCTTACCAAGATTATGTGATTGATTTTGGGAAGCCAGCAGAACGCATGACGGTTCAAGAGTCAATCATGAAGTACTGTGCTGAAGCGAAAGATTTTGATCTTGATACGCGTGAAGGTGTTGCAGCATTGGCAGATCATTTCCATATCAAATACGATAAAGTGAATGATTGCTGGGGTAAAATCTTAATGGAAATCTTCGATGAAAAAGTAGAAGAGAGCCTTATGCAACCAACCTTTATTACAGGTTACCCATTAGCAGTATCACCGCTTGCACGTAAAAATGATGAAAACCCGCTTATTACAGATCGTTTTGAGTACTTCATCGGTGGACGTGAAGTAGGGAATGGTTATTCGGAGTTAAATGACGCAGAAGATCAGCACGAGCGTTTTATGTCGCAAGTTGAAGATAAAGATGCCGGCGATGACGAAGCAATGCATTATGATAAAGACTTCGTAACGGCATTAGAATATGGTATGCCACCAACAGCAGGTGAAGGTATCGGGATTGACCGTTTAGTGATGATCTTCACAGATGCACCATCGATCCGTGATGTGCTTTTATTCCCACATATGCGTATTCGTGATTAATAATTACAAGATTAATGATGGTTGTTGGATGTCATTCGTATTAGCGTAATCAAAAAAGTCATAAAAGCCACCTCTTAGTAGGTGGTTTTTTTGTTGATGTTATATTCTTTGTTTACGGAAGTTGGTGATTTCAGTAGTTTGAATTATTTTAAGGATTTAAAGACAATAAAAAAGCCCGTAGACAGTAGTCTCGGGCTTTTTTATTTTTGTTTGAGAATCATATCCTTAATGAATCTTATGACTTAAGGTCGTTAAGATCAATTAAGAACAGGAATCAAATTGATTATGCAGCGATTTGGATGAAGTTTTTCATTTCTTCAAACCAGTTAAAACCGCCATTTTTATACCAAACTTGTTCAGTATTTGTGTCAATACGAATAATCGTTTCGATACGTTGATCTCTCATTACGTTGTTGCCAACATTTACTGAGTTACCATTTTTGTCAAAAAGTTTTTTTGTAATCATAATATATCTCCTATTATTATTAATTATTATTTAGATAGGATCAATGGCGTGATGATTAATTGTTTGAAACACCTGGCCATTTGTGGAGTAAGCTGCCGGTAATTGCCATTCACTTACGATTAACTGTGATATTTTCTATCTAGGGTCTATCACAATATTGGTGTCTATTAAATTTGATTGATCTCAGCGAACTCGTCAATTTTGAGTGTGCTTTTAGATAGAGCAGATCTTTTTAATAGCGCCGGTGAGAATATAAGAGGTGATTTTCTATTGGCATCATTTAAACGTCGGAAATACTCACAATCGTTTTATCGGTATGGATAATAAATAGAGTACGTCTTGGTGACAGTCAAGACAAAATGCCTAATGGAAATATCAGTATCAGATATTCATATAAATTTTTAAAGAGGGAATTTTAATGAGATGTGCAGATGATAGATTAAGATCCGTATCTGTTTGGTATTCAATAAGATAAAAGGCTATCTTCTGGACATACCAATATAATTCCAACTAAAACAATATAGATTACAAATAAAGCAAAAGCAATACTATTTTATCTCTTCTTGTTAGTAAAATTGATCTAGATACTTATTTAAACAGCTTCTTATGATCATCATTGTGCTTTTATTCTTTGAATTTTCACTTTATTTATTTTTTTATAAGTGAACAAAACAGCAAGATTACAAGCGCAGCTATATTAGCTAACCTGAGAATGATAGCACTGTTCGTTAAAAACGCCTAATTTTTATAAGGTCGCAGAGTATGTGATTTCCTCACAGCAGCTGATTAGAGGATATTGTATGTGTTTGATGTACTTTGATATTTGAACTTTATATTGAGCTTATTAAGGAGGGAGAGGGAAAGGTATTTTGAGAGATGTTTTTATCCTAGGACGGCTCTATTTAAGTTGAGGAAATATAACCTATCCAGCTATTTACTTATTCTTGATTTAGTGTAAATATTTATATATTAAATATAATATTTAAGGTGATTTTAGAGTTATTCTATTTTTCAGAAATAATGATTTCTATAAGTTTTTATAAATAGTCAATTTAATGATGAGAGTAATATCTGATATTTGAAGCTAGTTTAGCAACTGATCACAGTAATCAGGGGATAATCACTTTTAACGCTTATTATATGAAATATTTTATGAGATCTAAAAATAAAATATAAGGTTTCTATTAATTGGTTAACATTTCGAAAAGGGTGTCAATATGATGTTGTGGTCTTGGATTGCGGAAACATTCCGTACCTATCCGGAGCTCGCTATATTCCTCGCGCTTGCGATTGGGTACTGGGTAGGGGCTTTGAAATTTAAAAGTTTTAGTTTAGGTTCGGTAACAGGAACATTATTAGCGGGTGTTGTGATTGGACAGATCGGGATAGATATCTCTGCACAAGTAAAGTCTGTTTTCTTTATAATGTTTTTATTCTCAGTAGGATTCGGTATTGGACCACAATTTGTGAAAGGTCTTGCGAGTGATGGCTTGCCGCAAGCTATTTTTGCAGTGATTATCTCTTGTCTCTGTTTATTAGGAGTGTATATTGCTGCGACTGTTTCTGGTTATGGACCAGGATTAGCCGCGGGGCTTTTGGCTGGCACCCAAACGATATCAGCATCAATAGGACTTGCTACTGACGCGATCAATCAAATGGATGTCAGCTCTGAGGTGATTAGTAAAAATCTTGATCAAATCCCTGTCGCATATGCGATTACTTATCTTTTTGGAACGGTTGGAACGGGTTGGATTGTTGCGTATGCAGGGCCTAAGATTCTTCGCATAAATTTGAAGCAAGAATGCGCGCGTTATGAAGCAGAGATGTCTCTGGGAGGGCCTGAAGAAGGGATCCAATCTGCTTGGAACCAGTTTATTATCCGAGCATTTAAATTAAATAATCCTAAAATTGTTGTGGGTAAAACCGTATTAGAAACAGAAGCGTTAGCGGGGGATGAGCGACTTTTTATCGAAAATATTCGAAGGAAAGGTAAGATTATTGAATTTGATGATAATACGGTTTTAGAGCTTGATGACATTGTCGCTGTATCAGGGCTTCATGAAACGTTGGTGGAAATTACCCATCAGGCAGAAGAAGTAGCCGATAAGGAGCTGTTACAGATTCCGATGTTATCTGTTGATATTATGGTTACTAGTAAAGATGCTGCGAATAAAACATTATTAGAGCTATCGTATGCCAAAGAGGCGAGAGGCGTATTTGTACGAAAAATACGCAGAGGATCGATTGGTGTTGAGATCCCGGTTCATGCACAAACGGTACTGAATCGTGGGGATATTGTGAGCGTGACAGGTAGTAAGAAGCATATTGATGCAATGGCCGGTACGTTTGGTTATATTGATCGGGCGACAACCTCAACTAATATGGTGTTAGTAGGTGCCGGCATTGTTATTGGGGGATTATTAGGGTCTATTGTTGTACCCATTGGTGGTTTACCTATTACATTATCAACAGCGGGTGGTGCTCTGATTGCCGGATTAATCTGTGGTTGGCTTCGTAGTTTTCACCCTAATTTTGGCAATGTCCCCTCAGAAACATTATGGTTTATGAATTCTGTAGGATTAAATGTCTTTATTGCCATTGTAGGAATAACGGCAGGACCCACCTTTATTAGTGGTGTAGAGGAAGTTGGGTTTCAAATTTTCTTCTGGGGGATTTTTGCTACAGCGATGCCAATGTTACTAGCACCTTTAATCGGAAAGTATATTTTTAAATTTGACCCGGCAATCAATCTTGGCTGCTGCGGAGGTGCAAGAACCAGTACGGCATCTGTGGCGATGGTGGCAGAAGCGGCTGGGAGTAATGTCCCGATGCTCGGCTATACCGTGCCTTATGCTGTGAGTAATACATTACTAACCTTATGGGGATTGGCGATTGTTTTATTATTAAGATAATAATGATTTCAACTAATGTGAAGATTAGCCCAGCAATAATTGCTGGGCTTTTTTGTGAGTTCATTGTTGTAACATAAACTTATGCGTAAATTTATGTCAAAAAAGTTATAATCTGGTAGGATATTCAACACCTTTTTGACTTCACTGAGTATATTGTATGAAAAAAATAATAGTAATGAGCATAATCGGCATGGTTCTTGCGGCATGTGGGGATCGTGACGAGGATTATTTTTTCAAAAATCAAGATAAAGCAAAGGGAACTTTGAAAGCCTGTGAGCAGAAACTTTACAAAGCACTTGAGAATGGGGATGAAAAGGAATTTAAAACTATTCAGTCTGATGACGAATGTAAAGCGGCTGATTCTGCACTTAAAAAGCAACGCCTCATTAATTGGGAGCAAGAACAGGCTGAGCGTGAGCGTCTAAAACAGTTAGAAGAAGCTGCGAAACGAAAAGAGATCTTAGATGAAAAAGAAAAGATTGAGATGGCGCATCAAGGTAATAGTTGGCAGCAAAATATTTCAGCTTATTTAAAGCTAGATCGTTGTGAAACGCATTTATGGCAAGCACCAAGCACAGAATGTGCTGCGTGGAGTGAGTTTTATAAAGATGCGGTTAATGAGGGAGAAACTATTTTATCAAGCTTCTCATTTGAGGAGTTGAAAGAGAAAGAAAATACTTTTTGTGCTCTCGATAAAAGACGAGGATCTGCTTGTGAAGTTTGGATGAACGTTCGAGATGCTAAGGGAAAGGCTGCATTGAGTGGTTTAGATCTCTTTGAGATTGAGGCCGTAAAAGCTAATTATTGTCATCAAGAAAACAGTTTTTCATCGATTTGCCAAACTTGGAATAATGCTTGGAGAGTCAAGAGTGATCAATTAGTCGCATATTATACCAATGAAGATGATGCTTTTATGGAAACTTATAATCTTTGCATGGATGAGATTGAATCAGTTCAAAATTCTGAAGGGGATTGGAGAGAGAAGTCAGAACGAGAAAGCAGTATTAAAAGCATGAGTCCCTGTTCTCAGGCTGCAACTGCTTACCAACGACGAGGCATGGGATACGCACCTTTCAGAGGAAAGATTATTCGATAATTTCATTTTGATGATATTCTAGAAATTGAAAAAAGGAGATCAAATGATCTCCTTTTTTTGTTCATAAATGCCGCTTTTTATTCAAGGGGTTGAGACGACTGTGACAAGCGCTAATCCATAAAATCAAAACCAATATCCAACGCTTTCACACTATGTGTGAGCCAACCCATCGCAATGAAATCAACGCCTGTTTTGGCAACGGCTAAAACCGTTTCAGGATTAATACCACCAGAGGCTTCTGTTTTACAGCGGCCTTTGCAGAGTGCGACTGCTTCTTTGAGCATTTCAGGGGGCATGTTATCGAGAAGTACAAGATCAATGCCCTCATTAAGGGCCAGTTTGAGCTGCGCCAATGTATCAACTTCCACTTCAATGGGAATGAGATGACCGGCATATGCTTTTGCGAGTTGGATCGCTTTGGTAATATTGCCGGCAATGGCGATATGATTATCTTTAATTAAAATGGCATCGTCGAGCCCCATACGATGGTTACGACCGCCGCCCACTCTTACCGCATATTTTTGTAGGATACGAAGCCCAGGCAATGTTTTACGAGTACATGTGATTTCAACAGGATAATTCTGCACGCTTTCAACAATCTTCGCAACTTGCGAAGCGATGCCACTTAAATGGGTCATAAAGTTTAGTGCTGTACGTTCTGCTGTGAGGAGCGCGCGTGCATTTCCTGAAACTGTTGCAAGGACTGTCCCCGGCATAATGCATTCGCCATCTGTGACATGCGCCTGAAAGATAATGTTTTTATCGATAGTAGAAAAGGTGAGTTCTGCGAGATCCATGCCAGCAATGATCCCTTTTTCTCGAGAGATAATTTTTAACGAAGCTGTCTGCTCTGCTTGAATGACCGCCAGACTAGTGACATCACCTCGACGGCCGAGATCTTCTTGAAGCGCAGTTTCCACAAAAGGTTGAAGGAGCAGGTGCGGAAGGGGGGAGATAGTCGTCATAATATCCTTTTCTCTTTAGGGAAAGTGGGGTGATTCTAGAACTCGCTAATATCTCAATTGTCGGCAATATTACCACTATTGAGTCATTGTTGTCTGTATATACTCAATATGAGCATATATTTTTAAGCGCTAAATCTCAAGCGTTAAAAATTCCTTATGACGTCTTTGTAGCATTAAAATAGCCTTAATATAATGATTTCCGGGATTTTTTGCGATTTTATTGGGTAATAATAGGGGGTATTGAAAACTTATTAGGCGAAATAAGTTGAGAATCCTCTCTTTAATAGTTATGCTCATTATGAGTATAAATAAGGGTGTTTTAAGATTTATCGCCCCAAAATAGTGAATGAGTGGATATAAATGATTCTCTTCAGGGAGAAAAAGGATGTCGTATTGTGAAGCAATCATCGGATAAAAAGATCGAATACACGTTGCCCAATGCAAAAGGGGAAACGCATATTGCAGCGCTTTTTGCAGTGAAGGATAATGCCCCTAAAGAAGATTCAGCCGTATTGATTTCGCGCATTAAGTCGCGGCTTAAAGCATTAGATGCAACGTTAATTGCCCATTATTATACGGATCCTTTGATTCAAGCCTTGGCGGAAGAGACGGGCGGTTGTGTTGCAGATTCCTTGGAGATGGCACGGTTTGGACGAGATGCTGAAGCGAAGACCTTAATTGTAGCCGGCGTTCGCTTTATGGGTGAAACCGCTAAGATATTGAGTCCTGATAAAACGGTGTTAATGGCCGATTTAGAGGCGACTTGCTCGCTCGATCTGGGGTGTCCTGTTGAGGAGTTCTCGGCATTTTGTGATCAGCACCCAGAGAGAACTGTTGTGGTGTACGCCAATACCAGTGCTGAAGTAAAGG
Organism: uncultured Ignatzschineria sp.; assembly: GCA_945639195.1. Taxonomy (GTDB): domain Bacteria; phylum Pseudomonadota; class Gammaproteobacteria; order Cardiobacteriales; family Wohlfahrtiimonadaceae; genus Ignatzschineria. The sequence continues at coordinate 142,193 of CALZEE010000007.1, forward strand.
CTCGTGCAGATTGGGTGGTGACTTCTGCGATAGGTTTAGATATTGTCCGGCAATTGCATCAAGAAGGTCATAAGATCATCTGGGGACCAGATCGCCATTTAGGAAACTATATAGCGGCTGAAACGGGCGCTGATATGCTTATCTGGCAAGGAAACTGTATTGTTCATGACGAATTTAAAGCGAATAGTTTAGCGCTCTATCGAGAAAAACATCCTGAAGCCGAGGTATTAGTGCATCCAGAATCCCCAAGTAGTGTGATCTCACAGGCGGATGTTGTAGGTTCGACTTCTCAGCTCATTAATGCTGCTAAAAACTCACAGGCGAATACTTTTATCGTGGCAACGGATCAAGGGATCTTCTATAAGATGCAACAAGCGGTGCCAGATAAAAAGCTTTTGATTGCACCTACTGCCGGCAATAGCGCCACATGTAAGAGTTGTGCAATGTGTCCGTGGATGGCGATGAATACTTTAACAAAGCTCGATCTGCTTCTATCATCGCCGGAGAAAGCGAGGAAAGGGGAGATTTTAGTCGAAGAAAATATCCGCCAAAAGGCCCTAAAAAGTCTTGGGAGGATGCTCGACTTCTCAGCGCAAAAATCGATTTCTATTCAGGCAAGTGGAGATCTATTGCAAGATCAGGCACTTTTTCACAATATCGGACCGGCATAGTTTTGAATTGTGAATGAAACTTTACCGTGAGATCGGCAGCTTACTACCAGAAAGAGATCTTTCCAGAAGAACATCTCCTCTAAATTGATAGAGTCTTGCCGGTCTACCAGGGTTATTTTGATCCATCTGGCCAGTCTCTTCGATCAGCGCCTGTTGCATTATAAAACGTCGGAAGTTTTGCTTATGAAGTAAAACACCGCCTAGCGCCTCGATACTTTGTTGCAGTTGGAGGAGCGTGAATTGTGCGGGCATGAGTTCAAAAATGACCGGACGATATTGGATTTTTGCTCTCAGGCGCGCCATTGCCGAAGCTAAAACACGGCGATGATCATGATCCATCGATTTCCCAATAAATTTAACAGGAAGGAGAGGCGCCGTTGTCGTCGCTTCAGGGATCATACCGATCTCGTACATGAGTTCATAACGTTGAAGGACGTATTCATCATTCCAAGTAAAAGGCGCAATTCCCCAGCAGAGTTGAATCCGCTGCTGTCTGAACTTTTGCTCAGAAACACTGCTTCCACGACTTACCCAATGCCTAAAGAGCGGGATAAAGTGAGAAGCAATAAACTCTGGGCGCCCCATGCGATGATCTTCCCAAGGGAAATATTCATACCAATTACGCCAAATCGCCTCGGATTCAAGGTGGTTTGTCTCTTCTTGTACCAGCCCGAGATAACTAATATAGATCGGGAAATGACCGCTCGATGTTTGACGATTTGTATCAACAAATGTATAGAGTTGCTCCACATAGCCAAGTGGCTGGTGGGTTTGCGTTTCTACCCATTGACGAACACCCGCTTGCAAAGAGCGATGAATTGGGGTTAAAGGCCCAGAGGGTAGTGAATCTCCTGAATGTACGGTTAATACTTTTGCTTCAGAATCAGTCACAGAGATGAGCACAGCTGCGAGCTCAGTTGTGCCTTCTTCGAGCGTATTAAACGGTTTATTCATTGATTGATCACTTCTAGTTTTGGGTAAATAGAGAAACGGATTCTTATTATAGGGGAAATGGATGGTGAAAGGTATTTTCTTAGTGGGTGCGCCTTATCTTGTATGAGGGGGTGATCCTTGGGGGGTGTGATTATCATCTATTGCGCTGTAATCGCTTGGAATATTGTGGTGGAGTACAGCGATAATGGGAAATAGTGATCTAGGTTAACAACTAAATTAAAAGATAGTTAAACTTATGTAAATTTATGCTATGTTCGATATGTGTGCAGGATCTCATCATTAATTGAGATGACATCCTGACATATATCACTTTATGAATAAGGGTAAATCATCAAGACAGGCAGGGATAATTTTATCTTGTTCTTGAAATAAGCATCATACGTTACCCCAGTGTCTGAGGCACTGATCATTCATATTGTTATAAATGAACCATAATAAAGATAATAATGATCGAAAAGATCAATAATCAAAATATCAAAATAGACTACAAAGTTTAAAATAAAAACTCAGGAGGAGTTATGAATAGATTGATTCAAAAGGCTATTGCATCAACATTTTTAGTGGGTGGATTATTAATGGGAATGAGTCATGCAGATGAACCTGTCGTGATTAAATTCTCACACGTTGTTGCCGATACCACGCCAAAAGGGCAAGGGGCGCAACTCTTTAAAAAACTGGCTGAAGAACGTTTACCCGGTAAGGTTAAAGTGGAAGTTTATCCAAACTCCTCACTTTACGGTGATGGGCAAGAAATGGATGCTTTATTAGTTGGAGATGTGCATATTTTAGCGCCATCATTGGCAAAATTTGAGCACTTCCAGAAAAAAATTCAGCTCTTTGACCTTCCTTTCCTCTTCGATGATATGGCTGCATTAGATCGTTTTCAGCAGAGTGAAGCAGGACAATCACTCTTAACGAGCATGGAAGATAAGGGCATTACAGGACTGGGTTATTGGCATAATGGTTTGAAACAACTCTCTGCAAACAAAGCACTTCATGTTCCTCGTGATGCACGAGGATTAAAATTCCGTGTACAAAACTCGGCAGTATTAGATGCACAATTCTCAGCACTTCGCGCAAACCCACGTAAAATGGCATTTGCAGAGATGTATCAAGGATTACAAACTGGCGTTGTAAATGGTGCAGAGAATCCATACTCCAATACTTATTCACAAAAAATCCATGAAGTTCAAAAGTTTATTACAGAATCAAATCATGGCGCGCTCGATTATATGTTAATTACGAACACTGATTTCTGGAATGGTTTACCGGAAGATGTACGTGATGAATTAACGGCAATTTTGGCAGAAGTAACTGTCGAGGTAAATAATCAAGCCAATGCGCTTAATGAGCGTGATAAGCAGAGTATCTTAGATGCAGGGACAACTGAGATTATCTACTTAACACCAGAGCAACGTGAAGAGTGGCGTACTGCCGTTCGTCCTGTTTGGGAGAAATTCCAAGGTGAAATCGGTGCAGATCTTATTCAAGCAGCACTTGATTCAAATAACGCACAATAAGCATTTGTCGTTGTACGAAGCTTAGGCGTTGTGTATCAAAGTGCGGGTTTCCCGCACTTGTTTTCTTAAAATGATCTTTTAATAAGCCAGCTATCTTGCAATAAAGGCAAGATAGCGCGGTTTACTGTATGTGAAAAAGAGAGGAGTTCTATGTTTCTCAATGCATACCAAACATTGGATAAAGCTTGGCAAAAGCTTGAGATTTTTGTCACAGTTCTGATTCTATCCGCGATGACATTTGTGACTTTCACCTATACGATGCTCAACAATCTGTATACCCCTTTTTATAACTTGGCGGATTGGATTGCCGGAGATGAACCTTCGGTATTAGAAGATTTCTTCTTAAATGCCGGGGATACGATGATGGATCTTGCGGCCTCTATGAATTGGTCTAATCGTTTTACTGCCGCATGTTTTGCATGGTTGATTTTTTTCTGCATGTCCTACGGAGTTCGAATTGGCGGTCATATTGGGGTAGATGCCTTAGTAAAAGTATTCCATAAACGCGTGCAAAGAACCTTGGCTTACTTAGGTTTAGGGGCTTGTCTGCTCTATGGTGGCATTATGCTCTTTGCGAGTCTTGATTGGGTGATGAACTTCTATAAATTAGGAACATTTGCGGAAGATCTGGATCGCTTTGGGGTGAGACGTTGGCATATTACGATGATTGTTCCTATTGGATTTACACTCTTAATCCTTCGTTATTTAGAAGTTGGCTATCGAATTATTACGCATCAGCAAGATGGGCTTGGGTTAGCCGATGAAGCCAAAGATGCAATCGAAGAGATTGCCGGGGTCGAAGGAATTAAATTAGGAGAGAAGCAATGACCATTTTATTTTTATTTGTATTGCTCTTTGCCTTAATGCTGATCGGCGTACCTGTTGCGATCTCATTGGGATTATCGAGTGCATTAACAATTATGTTTTTTAGTGCTGATTCGCCGCGAAGTTTAGCCATCAAAATGTTTGAAACCTCTGAACATTCAACGCTTTTAGCGATTCCATTTTTCCTGATTGCCGGCGCCTTTATGACGACGGGCGGCGTTGCGCAGCGCCTTATTGATTTTGCAAACGTCTGTGTCGGGCATATTCGCGGTGGGCTTGCGATTGGTTCGGTATTAGCTTGTATGCTCTTTGCGGCGCTCTCTGGCTCAAGTCCGGCAACGGTTGCTGCGGTTGGTTCGATCGCTATTGCCGGGATGGTGCGTTCAGGTTACACGCAAGAATTTGGGGCAGGAATCATTTGTAATGCCGGGACGCTAGGGATCTTAATTCCACCCTCAATTGTGATGGTTGTTTATGCTGCAGCGACTGAACAATCAGTCGGTAAGATGTTTATTGCCGGCGTTGTACCGGGCGCGTTGCTCGGTGTCGCATTAATGATTGCGATCTATATTGTTGCGCGCATTAAGAAACTCCCCGCGCAGCCAAGGGCAACAGTAAGAGAGTGGCTAGGTGCATTTAGACGCGCAATGTGGGGCTTACTGTTAATGGTGATTATCCTTGGCGGGATTTACACCGGAATGTATACGCCGACAGAAGCGGCTGCAGTTGCGGCAGTTTATTCGATGTTTGTCGCGCTCTTTATCTATAAAGATATGCGCATTCGTGATTTCTCCAAGGTGATGCTCGAGTCTGGCAAAATGACGGTAATGCTCATGTTCATTATTGCCAATGCGATGCTCTTTGCCCATGTCTTAACGACAGAGCAAATTCCGCAAACCATTGCGAACTGGGTCTCAACGATGGGCTTCTCGCCATGGATGTTCCTTGTGATCGTCAACATTGTTTTACTCGTTGCCGGAAGTTTTATGGAGCCATCGGCGGTGATTTTAATCTTAGCGCCGATCTTCTTCCCGATTGCGATGGAGCTTGGAATTGACCCAATTCATCTCGGGATCATTATGGTGGTTAATATGGAGATTGGTTTAATCACACCGCCGGTGGGCTTAAATCTCTTCGTATCATCAGCAGTGACTGGCATGCCGATCACAAAGACAATTCGAGCAGCATTACCATGGCTCATGATTCTTCTCTTCTTCTTAATACTCATTACCTATATTCCTAATATCTCATTAGGATTACCAAAATTATTGGGTGTGATGTAGTCAGTAAACTGACAGAGAAAAGCTTGTTGAGATAATACAGTAAGAACAGCCGATAAGGGAGAGCTCCTTTATCGGCTTTTTTGTTTTTCATAATTTAAGTTCTTATGCATATAAGTATCATGCTGTTTTTTATAAATTTATTGATAAAAAAATGTAAATGTTTTACAGAACTATTGAGGGATAAAGTGATTAATTCTGCCAAAAGCCAATAGATATCATGAAACACATTGAAATCATTTTCTTACACAAAAAAACAATACTGTTTTTCATTTTATTACTCAAGGATTATGCTATGTTCTCAATATGTGTTTAGTCTTATCTCTCAATAAGATAGACGGTTTATGCATGAGTATAAGAAATTTCGGTAGGCGCTTAATGTTGAATAATAAAAAGAGCACAACAATCCCATCTTCCGATTCACAGAATTCTTAGAAATAGAAATTGACCACGTCATGAGAGTGTAATGAGCTACACAGTTTAAAAATAAAATTGAGTCGTAACATCTCAGGAGGAGTTATGAAAAAAGTATTTCAAAGGGTTATTACGTCTACCTTATTAATGGGGGGCTTAGCTTTAGGTATCTCATATGCAGATGATCCCGTCGTCATTAAATTTTCACACGTTGTCGCGGATACCACACCAAAAGGACAAGGAGCAGAACTCTTTAAAAAGCTTGTAGAAGAACGATTGCCGGGAAAAGTGCAGGTTGAAGTCTATCCAAACTCCTCATTATTTGGTGATGGGCAGGAGATGGATGCATTACTAGTAGGAGATGTGCATATTTTGGCCCCATCGTTAGCCAAGTTCGAGCATTATCAGAAAAAAATTCAGCTTTTTGATTTACCATTTCTTTTTGATGATATGGCTGCACTAGATCGCTTCCAACAGAGCGATGCTGGAAAATCACTTTTAACTAGTATGGAAGATAAAGGGATTACGGGGTTAGGTTATTGGCATAATGGCTTAAAACAACTCTCTGCGAATAAAGTATTACAAGTACCGCGTGATGCCAGAGGCTTGAAGTTTCGAGTGCAAAGCTCGGCTGTATTAGATGCGCAATTCTCAGCACTTCGTGCAAATCCACGAAAAATGGCCTTTGCAGAGATGTATCAAGGATTGCAGACAGGCGTTGTTAATGGGGCAGAGAATCCTTATTCCAATATCTACTCTCAGAAAATTCATGAAGTTCAAAAATATATTACAGAGTCGAATCATGGCACTTTGGATTATATGCTGATTACGAATACTGCATTTTGGAACGGACTTACAGAAGAGATGCGTGCTGATTTGTCAGAAATTATTGCAGAAGTAACGCTGGAGGTAAATAAACAAGCTGCCCAGTTAAATGAACGTGATAAGCAGAGTATCTTAGATGCCGGCACAACAGAAATTATCTATTTAACGCCTGAGCAACGTGAAGAGTGGCGTAAAGCGGTACGACCTGTTTGGAATAAGTTTGAGCAAGAAATTGGGGCAGATTTGATTCAAGCTGCGATCGATTCGAATTAACTGTATTACCTAAGCAGTACAGTATTAAATCCCTCATTTTTTGAGGGATATTCATATTCTTTTAATCTCCCTATCTTTTTTAAACCCCACAACTTGTGGCTAGGAGAGGGAGGCTATTTTGTCAAAAAAGGATGTTATATGTTTTTTAATCTATATCAAGCGTTAGATAAGGGTTGGCAAAAGGTCGAGGTTTTTATTACCGTTGCTATTTTGACGCTGATGACCTTCGTGACTTTTGTCTATACGATGCTCAATAATCTCTATACGCCCTTTTATAGTTTAGCGGATAAATTTTCTGGCGATGAGCCCTCTGCATTAGAGGATATCTTCTTAAATATCGGGGATACGATGATGGATCTCGCTGCATCCATGAACTGGTCTAATCGCTTTACCGCAGCCTGTTTTGCATGGTTGATCTTCTTTTGTATGTCTTATGGTGTTCGGATTGGTGGGCATATTGGCGTGGATGCGTTAGTGAAGCTCTTTAAAAAAAGAACTCAACGATTTTTAGCATATGTGGGTTTAGGAGCTTGTCTCCTTTATGGTGTAATTATGTTTTTTGCGAGCCTTGATTGGGTCTTTAATTTTTATCAGCTAGGGACTTTCGCAGAAGATCTGGATCGCTTTGGTGTGAGACGTTGGCATATTACGATGATTGTTCCGATCGGTTTCTTATTGCTTTTTTTACGATTTTTAGAAGTCGGATATCGAATTATCACCCATCAACAAGATGGTCTTGGTTTAGCAGACGAGGCTAAAGATGCTTTAGATGAAATTGCGAGTGCTGAAAACATTCAACTAGGAGACAAACAATGACCATTTTATTTCTATTTGTAATACTTTTTGTTTTGATGTTGATCGGTGTTCCTATCGCGATTTCATTGGGGTTATCGAGTGCATTAACGATTATGTTCTTTAGCCCCGATTCTACTCGAGGATTAGCGATTAAGATGTTTGAAACATCAGAACACACCACCTTACTTGCGATCCCATTTTTCCTAATTGCCGGTGCTTTTATGACAACGGGTGGCGTTGCACAACGGCTCATTGATTTTGCCAATGCTTGCGTGGGGCATATTCGTGGAGGTCTTGCGATTGGTTCGGTATTGGCTTGTATGCTTTTTGCCGCGCTCTCGGGTTCTAGTCCCGCAACAGTTGCCGCAGTGGGTTCTATTGCCATTGCCGGGATGGTGCGTTCTGGATATACACAAGAATTTGGGGCAGGGATTATCTGTAATGCCGGAACATTAGGGATTTTAATCCCACCCTCAATCGTCATGGTTGTGTATGCAGCCGCAACAGAGCAATCTGTAGGTAAAATGTTTGTTGCAGGTGTTATTCCTGGGATTTTGCTAGGGATTGCGTTGATGGTTGCGATTTATATTGTCGCGCGAGTTAAAAAACTACCTGCTCAACCACGTGTTTCGGTAAAAGAGTGGCTGGGTGCATTTAGACGCGCAATGTGGGGCTTACTATTAATGGTGATTATTCTCGGGGGGATTTATACCGGGATGTATACACCTACAGAAGCGGCAGCGGTTGCGGCGGTTTACTCGATGTTTGTCGCGCTCTTTATCTATAAAGATATGCGCATTCGCGATTTCTCCAAAGTTATGTTGGACTCAGGGAAAATGACGGTAATGTTGATGTTCATTATTGCCAATGCCATGCTTTTTGCCCATGTTTTAACAACAGAACAAATTCCGCAAACAATCGCTAGCTGGGTTTCCGAAATGGGCTTCTCACCATGGATGTTCCTTGTGATCGTGAATATTGTGTTGTTAATTGCGGGGAGTTTCATGGAGCCATCGGCAGTGATCTTAATACTTGCACCGATCTTCTTCCCGATTGCAATGGAATTGGGTATTGATCCTATTCACTTAGGAATTATCATGGTGGTCAATATGGAAATAGGCTTGATTACACCACCGGTAGGACTGAACTTATTTGTAACTTCCGCAGTAACGGGTATGCCAATTACTCGCACGATTAAAGCCGCATTGCCATGGTTAATGATCTTACTGGTCTTCTTAATATTAATTACTTATATTCCTGCAATCTCCCTCGCATTACCGAATTTCTTGGGAATGATGTAGGGCGTATTAATTAACAGATAAAAAGTTAAATGGAGAGAAAATATTGCTCTCATAACGCGTAAAAGCCAATAAGGAGAATATCTTTATTGGCTTTTTATTGCTTTAAAAATAGGGGCTGTTGAACATTGTAGTTCAAAATAAAAAAAGCGAGCGGTAGAA
>CALZEE010000008.1 GCA_945639195.1 uncultured Ignatzschineria sp.
TTCTGGCGTTGTGATCGGTTGTTCTGGTCTGTCTGTTTCCGGCGCATCATTTACCTTCGTCACTGTGATCGGCACAGTGATAGTGACAGATTCACCCTCTGGATCTTTAACAACAACGGTGAATTGATCTTCACCATTAAAGTCTAAGTTCGGCGTATAAGTATATTCACCGGTTTTCTCATCGATCGTGACCGTACCATTTGTTGGCTGTTTGCCTAACTCATAAGTAAGCTCATCACCATCTTTATCCGTTACATCGATGATTTGTCCCGTCTTTGGCTGATCTTCTGGCGTTGTGATCGGTTGTTCTGGTCTGTCTGTTTCCGGCGCATCATTTACCGGCGTTACAGTCACAGGAACCGTAATCGTCACCGTTTCACCATCTGGATCTTTTGCGATAACCGTAAACTCATCTGGTCCGTTGTAATCTTCGTTTGGCGTATACGTATATGAGCCATCTTTATTGACCACAACTGTCCCATGCTCTGGCATATCACCCACTTCATAAGTGAGCGTATCGCCATCTTTATCAACAACATCCTTTATTTCACCTGAGATCGGAGTATCTTCCGCAGTCTCAATAGGTTGTTCAGACTGGCTTGTTTCTGGGGCATTATTAGTAGGTTTTTCACCTTCTGGGCGATTATTACCTACATCATTTCCACCATTACTATCAACGATAGCCGCTGCACCTGCAACACCAGCGCCTCCGCCTAAAAGAAGCGGTAACCATGGTAAACCACAATCTTCATCTTCGAATAACAGATCTGACTCTTCATCCTCATGCTTGAGGAAGAAGTTAACGATCACAATCGTTTTACCACTTTTAAGCTTTAAAATTAAGTCATTACCATCTTGAATGAACTCAGCGACATCCGCGCGATATAAGTGCGTATGAACCTCTGAAGCTGCGTTTAATATGATTTTTGACTCATCAACCTTAACTTCATTTAATGATTTCTTATCTACAACAACAAATGCTGACATAATGTTTGACCTTGATTTTAATAATTTTAAAAGCAGAAAATTCTTGTTTTTTAATACGAGTGGAGGGGAGTTTTTAAATTTTTTCAAAACAAAACCCCAAGGCATTTACCTGGTGATAGTCTGTTATTCACATAATTTAAAATTGACGTCCCTACCTAGATTTATTTATCTAAATATATTTAATTCATATTGAGATTTTCATTATTTACTTTCGAATAATGAAAGGTTTCCCTTTTGCATCTACAGAAAGAACAAATGCTGGAGCTGTCATATCAGCCTTTACCACCACATCTACGTCATACGCAGAACAACGGCCTTGACAGTTTTTAACTTGTAAATGATAGGTACCTGGCATCAAGTAGTAATCTAAGTGATCATTCACTAAATAATCCCCTGCCTTTTTATCATTAATATAAAAAGTAATCGGACAATCTTGAGTCGCATTATCATTACGACGATACGCTTTACTATCTCTTGATACCTTAATGAGTTGGCTATCTTCACTCTGTTTCGTCTGATAAGTCATCTCAGAGATATCGGTACTTGCACATCCAGCTAAGCCAATAGCAATGATAAAAATAGATGGAATTTTGCAGAAAGAATCGAATATAGAATTTTTTGTTTTCATATAACAAGCCTAAAAAAATATAACTGATGAAATATCATCGTATTAAAATATGTAATATACTGTAGCGAAATATAATAAAATTGTTGAGTATAGTCAATAAAAGTAAAATATATTATAAATAAATAGCGATTTAGGATTGCAGTATGTTAAACAAATAACATAGAATACTCTCAGTTATTTACGAATCAAAACAATATCAAACAGGACGTCAGTGGACGTCTTTTAACCAAAAACGGCATATTAATATCGATGAATACATGGTACAGACTGAAAAAACCCCTTACTTTTTTAAGTATCTCTTTCCTGACTGCTTGTGCGAGTGATCAATCACTTACAAATATAGAAGCCTCTTCTGAGCGAAAAAATCCTGAGAACATCAATATCCAAATTGAAATGTCTCAGACAATATCTGAAAAAAGAGAGTCGCCTAAAACAATTTCACTTCAAGATGCTGCCGCGCTTGTTGTTGCCTATCATCCTCGAATCGCTCAGGCAAGAAATAGCGAGAAAGGTGAAGCAGAGATGGTGAATGTTGCCAAGTCGAACTATTATCCTCAGATTACAGGGGGCACAAGAGTTGAATATAATGATCGCCCTGAAGGCAACCAGCGCCATCAAAACAAAATCCTCGAGCTAGAAGTACGTCAAACACTTTACGATTTTGGTAAAACAGCCAATACAGTAAAAGGTGCAGAATATGACTACGAAGGGGCAAAAGTAAACACAACTGCAACCAATGAAAGCTTTATTCATGCCGCAACATCAAGCGTTGTGGAATCTGTAAGACAAGAAAAACTGATCGCTCTCGCAAAACAACAAGTCAGCCAAGTTAATGCTTTGGTGAATCTCGTAGAAGAACGTCATGATAAAGGAGCAAGTAATCTCTCCGATCTCCTGCATGCAAAATCTCGTTTAAACGATGTCCAGTCAGAATCACTCGACTCGCAAACACAATATCAAGTTCAACTACAGAATCTTCGATATTTAACAGGCGTATCCTCTGTGCGTAAAGTCAGTATTGATAACCCTCCAAAAGCATTAGAACAAGCTTGCTCACTCCCTATTGATTGGCGTAATGTTCCGGAATATGTGATTGCTGAACTAGAAGCTAAAAAAGCTTTAGCAGACTTAGAATTGTCTAAATCTGAAGAAAAACCGACAATTTATGTGACAGGTACAGCATCTCACTCTTTAGATCAAAATAGCTCACCCAGATATAACTCTCGCTCAGACTCCAAGATCTCGCTCAATATCTCTGTTCCGCTTTATCAAGGGGGCGGGTTATCAGCAAAAAAACGCGCCTCTGAAAATTGGGCTCATGCGGCATCTGCTCGTCAAGAAACTGTAAAACTTGATGTTAGCAAAACAATGGATGATGCCAAAATAAAACTCCAAAATATGAAAAGCAGACAATCCCTTTTAACACAGCGTGTTAACAACCTTCAAGGCACACGCGAGCTCTATAAGCGTCAATATTTAGACTTAGGTTCACGCTCACTTGTTGATCTTTTAAACTCAGAGCAAGAGTTCCACAAGGCACAAGTCGATGTAGTAAATAACAAGCTCGACATCATCCAAACTCAATTGGATTGTGCGTATTACCATGGGCAGCTCGAAGCATACTTCGACATCCAATAGATTAGCAATAAAATTTAACATACGAGTGAAGCCCTAACTTCACTCGTAACACTCTGTGATCTAAATTTATCACAATTTATTCCGCTCAATGCCACTTATACCCATTACGCTTCACCGATGTTACCCTGTAATAACGGTGAATAATTGTTTTTAGACTGAGGGATCATCTCAGCAACATTACTAGCAACAATAAAGATACATACATGAAAGATCATACCGAATACGATAATTGGATCGAGGCAATCATTACGATTGCCAAACATTATCGCCTTGAATTTTCTAAAGAAAACATCTCATTAACAAGCGCCTGGCTCCAAAACAATCCACTGAGCGATACACTTAGAGCCATGTCTCGACAAGCGGGTTTAACCGTGAGCGTGATTAAGCTCACCGAAAAAGACCTTAATGTCTGGCGCTTGCCTTTAGTAATTCAATTCAAGAATGGGCAAATTGCAGTGATTGATACGATTGATCAAAATGATCAGGTCAGTATTACTTACTGCGGCGATGATGGTTTAAAGAGTAGCATCTCTAAAATGGAGCTACTTGATAATGTCAATATTGCGGTCATCTTACGTCCTTCTCGCACCGTCGCTGATTCTCGTATCAAAGATTACACTGAAGCTCACGATAAACACTGGTTTAAAAATATCGTACTCAGAGACTGGAAACCTTACGCCCATATATTTGTGGCCTCTCTCATGGTTAACATACTGTCTCTTGCCGGGATTCTATTTACTCGCCAAGTCTACGATCGCGTTATTCCTGCAGAATCCTACCCAACACTTTATGTGCTCTTTAGTGGGGTACTCATCGCGATTATTTTTGGATTTATCTTGCGCCAACTACGCACAAAAGTCACCGATCTTCTAGGTAAACGCGCAGACCTCAAGATCTCGGATCGTGTCTTTGGGCATGCTTTACGCATTAAAAATGCCCACCGACCACGCTCTACCGGCACTTTCATCTCTCAAATTAGGGAATTGGACAGTGTTAGAGAACTATTGACCTCGACCACCGTTATGGCATTTGCAGATATGCCCTTTTTCTTCCTATTTTGTATCGTATTTTGGTATATCGCTGGTGCTCTCGTATGGATTCCCATTGCTGCCGTGATCCTTATGGTATTACCTGGCTTATTTGCACAGAAGAAACTCCATTACTATGCAAATCTCAACATGAAAGAGAGCTCCCTAAGAAATGCAATGCTCGTTGAAAGCGTACAAGGAAGTGAAGATATTAAATCCCTTCAAGCAGAACAACGTTTTCAGCATCAATGGAATAACTACAATGCGGTATTAGCGGATATTAACTTAAAATCACGCTCTTTAACCAATAGTCTTTCAGCATGGACTCAAACAGTTCAAACAGGGGCCTTTGCCGTCATTGTACTCTTTGGTGCTCCCATGGTAATACAAGGGGATTTAAGTACGGGTTCCTTAATTGCAGCATCGATCTTAGGTAGCAGAATGATTGGTCCTATGGCAGGACTAACACAGGTATTAAACCGCTGGCAGCAAGCCAAAGTCTCTTTAAATGGGCTAAACCAACTCATGGAACTTCCTGTCGATAACCCTTATCACTCTAAGAAAATTCATAAAAATATTCTTAAAGGAGATTATTCTCTCAAAAATGCTGCATTTTTCTATGGAGAAACAAGCCAAGTCCCTGCCCTATACGTTCAAAACCTCAATATCAAAGCGGGAGAAAAAATTGCAGTATTAGGGAGAAATGGTGCGGGAAAATCAACTCTACTACAGGCTCTTTCAGGATTACTAGAACCTCGTAGTGGAATCGTGAATCTCGACAACATCAATATAAACCATATTGACCCAGCTGATGTACGCAGAGATATCTCTTTAATGAGTCAAAACTCAACACTATTCCATGGATCACTTCGTGAAAACTTGATGTTAGGTGCGCCGAGAGCCACGGATGAAGAACTCTATACAGCCTTAAAAATTACAGGTGCTTTCGACTTTATCCAAAAACTTTCCACCGGTTTAGACTATGTCATTGCAGAAGGTGGAATGGGGTTATCAGGCGGACAGAGACAATCTTTACTCTTATCTAGAGCGCTCGTAAGATCCCCTAATATCTTACTTTTAGATGAACCTACAGCAGCACTAGATGACATTACCGAACGCCAGTTTATTATGAACCTCAATCAAGTTGCTAAAGATAAAACCGTTATTATCGCCACCCACAAAATGAGTATTATCAATATTGTTGATCGAATTGTGACGATTGCTAACGGGCAAATTGTTTTAGATGAAGCTAAAGACGTTGCCCTCGCAAAACTTTCGAGCCACGCTCAATAATTTGACCTTTGATTGGAGAATCACCCATGATCAATCAACCTAATATCATTCCTTCGGCATCGGCTAAGACTAAATCCGCAACCGAAGGCTCCTCACCCGATACTACAAATGACAATATTACTGTGCAAGAAAATCTAACTCAAGATCTAGATAATTCGCAAAGTAGCACTTCTAATGTAGGTAAAAAAACAAGTGAAGATAATATGCTTCTCCTTAACTATGATGAGGACAAGCAGCGATATAAAGACCATGTTGATGAGGCAGAGATCGTTAAATCTTCGCGTATTATCTGGGCTTTTGTCGCTCTCATTGCCGCTTTTATTATCTGGTCTTACTTTGCTGTATTAGTCGAAGTCACGACCGGTACAGGTAAAGTTGTCCCAACGTCGCGTGAGCAAGTCATTCAATCCTTAGAAGGAGGAATTATCTCTGAGCTATACGTGAAAGAAGGAGACCAAGTAGAAAAAGATCAGATTTTAGCGCAATTAGATTTAACCCGTAATGAAGCAAATGTTGAAGAGAGTGCAACAAGATACCGAGCGGCACTTGCTAAAATTGCCCGTTTAGAAGCGGAAGTAAACCAAGAAGACCTAGTTTTTCCTGATGAATTAGAAGCATTTACTCACTTAGTACAAGTCGAAAAACGCTTATACCAAGTGCGTCAAAAGGCATTACAGGAATCGATATCTGGGATTCAAGAATCTTTAGATCTAGTGCAAGAAGAGTTAAAACTTACTAAAGGCTTAGCGGCACAGGGAGCGGCTAGCAATGTTGAAGTCTTAAAACTTCAGCGCCAAGTCTCAGAATTACAATTAAAAATTACCGATAAAAATTCAGAATATATGGTCCGTGCTCGTGAAGAGCTCAGCCAAGTAAAAGCTGAGGCAGAGTCATTAGAGTCTGTGATTAAGGGGCGCGAAGATTCTCTTTCTCGTATGACACTGAGATCACCTGTCCGTGGGATTGTTAAAGATATTGCTGTAACCACAAAAGGCGGCGTTATTCCTCCTAATGGTGAGCTGATGCAAATTGTCCCTTTAGAAGATCAGCTCTTAATAGAAGCGCGTATCTCTCCTAGAGATATTGCCTATATCTACCCTGGGCAACCTGCAAAGGTCAAAATAACCGCCTATGATTATTCGATCTTTGGTGGACTTGATGGGAAAGTGACCCTTATTTCCCCAGATAGTATCCAAGATAAATTCAAACCAGAAATTTTCTACTACCGCGTATTTATTCGGACTACTTCAGACTCATTGGTAGATAAGAGTGGTAAACCCTTTGCCATCGTCCCGGGAATGATTGCTACAGCGGATATTCAAACCGGTGAAAAAACCGTATTTGACTACCTGATGAAGCCCTTTGGTAGAATAAAAGATGCATTACGAGAACGATAAAACAAGGGGCAATCTAGACACGTACCTAAAATAACAGAACAAAAGCGACTTTATTTTTATTAAGTCGCTTTTTTAATATTTGAATCCGCCACTTAATTTGAGCCTCATTGGCTATTATTTTTATATCCTCTAAACGTAGAGGAAAATTTGCTCACGAATATCTGAAATCCTTTCATTCCACTCAAATAATAGAAATATGGCTAATTCTAGGTCATACGAACGATCACTAGAAGAAATATCTCTCACCGTTATCCACAGTTTGTACAATGAACCTTCACTGTAATCCTCCCTTTTTTAACACCATTTAAAAGTAGAAGATTCTTCATGGTTTATTGAAGCTGGCACGGCGGCACAGATCCAATTGCTGAATGCGGTCGTTCGTTATTATAACTCCATAACCATTTTGTGGAATAAATTTGTGCATCTTCTATTGTTTCAAATAGATAGCTCGATAATAACTCTTCTCGCGCTGTTCGATTAAATCGTTCAATATAAGCATTTTGTGTCGGCTTTCCTGGCTGAGTGTAAATCAGAGTAATTCTCTTTGAATTCGCCCATTCAATCAGCCTTTGATGATATATTCAGGGCCATTAGCGCATCGAAGTGCTGCGTGCTTGCCTCGCCATTCAATGATACTTTTTCAGTCGGCAAACTAAAGTCAATATCCATGCAAAGAGCCTCTCGATTATAGTCATCAATTACATTAAATGTCCGAAAATGCCGACCATTTTGTAAGCTGTCGGACATGAAATCCATCGACCAAATTTGATTGATACTCGTCGTTAATCCCAATGCTTCCGGCTGTTTTCTAACAATCCGTTTCTTAGGCTTGATTCTGAGATTGAGCGCTAATTGCCGATAGATTCTTAAAACTCGTTTATGATTCCACGGAAACTTTTTAACATTTCTCAGATAATCAAAACATAAGTCAAAACCCCAGCGTTTATGCGCCTTGGTGAGTTTCAATAACCAAGTTTCAATAACCAAGTTTCAATCAGTTGATCTTCCGCCGGCATTTTAGCTTGATAGTGAAACGCCGTTTTACTCACGCCAAATGCTTCGCAAAGCAGTCGAATGGAGAAATTTTGAGTCTTCAAAACGGCTTTCGCCATCTCTTTCCGTAGAGACGGCTTTACCATTTTCCCTCAAGCGCTTCTTGGCGAAGACGTGATTTAATGCACTCTTCGGCATACATTTTTTTCAAGCGAGCATTCTCTGCTTCAAGCTCTTTTAAGCGAGTAATCATGGTGGCATCCATTCCACCATATTTTGAACGCCATTTATAAAAAGTCGCTGAGCTAATTCCATGTTCCCGACACAAATCAGTCACTTTAACGCCGGCTTTGTTTTGTTTTAAAATGGACATGATTTATGAGTCTGTAAATTTTGATTTTTTCATAGTTAATTTCTCCTAGGTAAATAATACGAGAAAATTTTACTTATCATCAGTATTATTTTTAGGGAGGATTACACATTGAGATATCCGTAAAAAATTGATGAAAAATAAGTGATAATCTCAAGATTTTTTTCATCAAAATTGAGTCCTAATTGCTGAATTCTATCTGTAAACAGCTCTCGACTGGTTAAAACCTCACGGAATCCTTGTAAGGCATTGATGGAGCTTTTATGTTGCAGCGCTTGATCATTAGCCCTATTTTTAGCACTAAATAGATGCACTATCGGATGGGTAATACGAATATATGCGAGCGTGTTTTGAGGAAGTTTATCCCTAAAATAGGCATATTGTCCGATTGAGTCATCGATCTTTGGTCGTTTAACCTGTGATGTTTCTGAAAAGCTCATATTTCAAGAGGAGATAAGCGCAAAGGTTGCGGCGATTACTGTTTTTATTCTCATATTTATAAGGCCTTTATGATCACAACTACTATTTAAATATCGGAATCATAACACTTTTTATGATTTGTAATGGGATAAAAGTATTAAAATCTTATTTTTCTCGACATTGAGAAATGACGTGATGATTAGCGCCGATGATTTGGGTCTATTTTAAAAGTGACTGTAAAATGATAATCATAGCTAACCTTCTTTCCTGCTCTTACCGCTGGCTGGTAATGATATTTTTCAGCAGCTTTCAATGCAGCATTGTCTAATCTTGGATAACCACTACTTTGAAATATCTTGACATACTCTGCCTTACCTGAGGGGAGAACATGGGCCAATAGTGTCACTCGCCCCTCCTCTTTACGACGAATGGACAGTTCTGGATATTGAGGTCTTCGATTACCGAGCTTCGCTCCTTGATGGGAGGGAGGCGTAAAAGATTGTGCGATTGCATCATTACCCTCTCTTGTAGCTGTTTGGATATTTGCGCGAGAGCCGCTGCTTCTCGATCTGCTCTTTATTGAAGATGCGGAATTTGAGTTTAGGGATGAATCCGATGATGGCTTAGATTGAGAAGAAGATCCTTGATTTTGTTTTTGCAAATCAGGGGCTATTTTCATTTCTGGGGATAATGTTTGTACAGCATTGTCTAATGGTTTAGTCACCTCTTCTTTTTGAATACTTTTGGGGAGATGAGGTGCTGTTGTAGCTGTTTCTATTGTAATTATGTCGGCTACTTTAGTCCCACTATTGCTCGAACCTTGAAGCGTTGCTGCTGATTGGGGAATTTCGATAAAAGTCATCTCTAATATTGTGCCGGCGATGGTAAGGTTTTGTTCATGCATTTTTGGGGTTTGGGATGCAAATAATGCATGAACAACTACCCAATGGGCAACAATTACAATTGCCAAGATCACAATATTAGAGACTCTAACCATAAAACTTTTAAATTATTTTCTGACGAAGTAATAATTTTTTTGTAGAGACTTAAGGATAATTTTCAGATCGTTTTAAGTCTCTTAAAAAAATCTATAGATCGATATTCATTCGAAGCCAAAGCCTGCGTCCTGGCTCATTCACTCGATATTTTCCTTCAATATTATAAGTATCAATGCCGTGTGTACCTCGGCTAACAAATTCTGAATACTCCTTATTGAAAACGTTATCTATACCCGCCATCAGCGTCAATTCTCGGCGGACTTTCCAAGAGGCATTCAGAGATACCACTCCGAAACCAGCACCCTTACCAATATCATTTCCAAAAATATTTCCTTGCCCTTTAGCATAACGATGTTGAGAATTGACGACTCTCCAAACAGCGCCGGCACTAAACTCATCATTATGCCAATTAATACTACTATTCCACTCTAACGGTGCGATTTGTGCGAGTGGATGATGATCTGTTTTATTCTTACCATAAGTATACGCAAGACTACTACTGACATTCCATTGTGGTGTAATATTCCATTGCACTTGCGCTTCAATACCATAGCGATCTGCATCAATATTACGTGCAGATTTCTGATCTATTAAAATAAAATCTTTGATTCTACTTGCAAAAAGCGTAGTAGAGAACGCTAATGTGTCATTTTGAAAAATGACGCCAAGGTCAATTTCGTGGTTTGTCTCTTTTTTCAAATATTGGCCTTGTTCTTTACTTCTCTCCCAGAAATCTGGGGCTCGTTGTGCCATACCATAACCAGCATGCAGCATCCAATCATTAAGTTGATGCTCATAACGAATAAAAGCAGAGTCCAAATGATAGCGCTTCGTGCGAAGATGAGGTTCTATCGATAAATTTTTAGCAAAACCAGTATCATATGTGGACTCATTACGATCATGACGATAACCTAATACCCATTTTTGATCATCATTCATAAACCATTCAGTTTCTACAAAAAAACCCCAGTTTTTAAACTTTTGGTTGTTTAAATAAGGCATGTTCTTATAATTTTCAGCTGCTGGTAAGGACATTTTCATCCCTGTCATTCGAAGCTTATGACGATCATCCATCCAGTCAAGTCCTACCACTGACTGAGTATTTCCTATTGCTAACTCCGCAAAGAGCTTAGCTGATTGTGTCGTACGGGCGGGGTTACTTACTGCATACATTTTAGCCTGACGATAGGTGTAATTATCCATGACATGATCAATTTTATTATGGCTGTATTCAAACTGTAGGTTCGTTAACCAGTCTGTAATGTTTTCTTGTTTAGCCTTTAATCGCCAACTATCACGATCGAATTTAATACCATCCATCATTCGATCGGCATAAAAAGTGTGACCGCGACTACGATCATAACCTAATTCGATTAAGGTATTGTCCGTGGGTGTCCATCCTGCTTCTAATGTTTGACTTTCACGCTTATATTCTGAGTGGATCTTATCGCCTGCCCCATCCTTATAGTTATGCGATCGGTTATAAGTAGCATTTGCATGAATCCAGCCCCATTGATTGCCAATAATCCCATCCAAATAAGACTCTATACGATCATAAGATCCGCCTAAAAGAGAACCGCTCAATTTTGCAGTTTTTTCATCAAAACGAAGATCATGACGAATAAATCGAGCAATCCCGGCAATATTACCTGGTCCATACTGTACGGATTGAGGACCTTTGATAAGCATTACTTCATCATATGATTCGGGGTAAATATATGCTGTTGGTGGATCCATTCGTCCCCCACAGCCACCAAGAATCTGATGGTCATTACTTAAAATTCTTAAGCGAGATCCCCCTAAACCTCTAAATAGTGGCTCTCCCCCACCGCCACCTTTACGAGCAATACTCATATTAGGAATAAGCTTTAGTAATTCCGCACCATCTTGTGCCGGCATCGGCTGAATAGCTTCTTTAGGGTTAATGTACTGAACATTGGGTTGATCTGATATTTTTGCAATAACTTGAATGTCATCAAGAGTTACAAGCGCATCATTCTCCTGATTATTCGCTTGATTTTGGGCAAAAACATGAGGTATAGAGATCGCAAATATCGCCATGCACAACGCTTTTTGTTTCATAGTTTGTCCTTAAATGATATGAAAGTAATGGATGATAGAGATCTATTCATCATCTATGAGGATGAATTAGTGATTCATATTGGAGTGATCCATGTTGGAATGGTCCATGTTGGAATGATCCATGTTCGAGTGATCCATATTGGAATGATTCCTATTGGAGTGATCCATACTGGAATGATCCATGTTCGAGTAGTCCATATTGGAATGATCCATGTTGGAATGATCCCCATGTCCATGATGATCATGATTGTGACCACCCTTTCCTAAATCTCCCATAATCATGGTGCCCATATAAAATAATGTCATCATTAACACAAGGATACCCGCGATTTTTCTGGCTTTAGGCGAAGAGAAAAGACTTCCGAAAAAGTTTCCTGAAATGCTGAGAGTTAGCATCATTGGTAATGTCCCTAGTCCAAATAACAGCATAGCAAGCGGTGCACCAAAAAACCCTTGAGCTCCTAGGCTCATAGCGAAAGCTGCATATACCATTCCACACTCTAATTCCAAAGCATGTATCTATAGGTATTAGTGGTGATTCTTGTGCAGCAATCGGATTGAACGCAGGATGTGACGTTTGGTATTCAGTCATTGGTGGCTTATTCCCTAAAGTGGCTCAATCGATTACAGCAGCAGCGAAAAAAGGGGATGCAAAAGAAGCATTGCGCCTATCAAAACGCTTAACTCCGATGTGGGAACTGTTCTATCGCAATGGAGGAAGCCTTCGTGTTGTGGCTGCCGCTGCTGAGATCCAAAACTTAGTTAAGCCTCCTTGTTTGCCGTTGCCACTTAGGACATTAGAGGGACAAGAAAGAAAAGAACTAGCATTATTGCTTAATAATTTAGAATTATCATGATGTTAAGTGAGATGGTAAGTATGCCAATTCACAATGATATCGTTGGGGATGATTGCAATGAATACTATTAATTATCCTTTAATCTTAATGGCAGCATTAGCTGCAATAGCAAGCCCTGGACCTCTGGCGTGCTAACCGGCTCACTGTTCTGATCTTGTAGTGCAGCTTTTGGTTTACTGCGCTGCTCAGTTCAAATGTTTGGATATTTGAAGTCATACGGTTTGTAACGTTGCTTATTTGATTTATTTGATTTATTTGATTTATTTGTCATTGAAATCTTTACGTTCAGCCGTTGGTAAATCAACATGGACGCTAGTTCAAAGTCACTCAACAACATTACCCAATATTGAGCTTAATAAAAAGCCTGAATCTTCTTGTAAAACAACTAATTAAATACAGAACCATCCTTAAGAAAACCCCCGCAGAAATGTATACACCCAATCTCGTGAAAATGGATTTTAATCCGAAAAAAACTAATCAGGTATGGGGAGAAAAGATTACCTATTTAAAGACACAAAATAGCTTGTGCTATTTAAGTATTATGATGGATTTATATTCCCAAAGAATCATTGGTTGGGCTTTCGGGAAGTCAATGACCACTGAGTTAGTTAAGCGCCCATTATTACAAGCTAAGGAGATATCCCAAAAATGTCATCTTTCACAGCGATCGAGGCTCTCAGTAATATAGTAGTAAGTTATTGGGCGCATTTTTAAGAGAAGTATTTTACCCCCGAGGAGATGAAAATTATAAAGTAAAAGTGTCCGCTGTAGCTTGATCAGAGCATAACCAATCCGGTTCATTAACATAATTCTTCTTTAGAAAATGATTCCAATATCCCTTTCAAGTACACTTTTTGCCTCAATTTCACATCCCAATCATAATCTATTGTTTTTTGACTTGAATTTTCCAACAACCTTGGCAAATTTTTTGTGCGATATCCTCTTTCTCTAACAAAGTGAGTCAATATTGTATATTTTGACTTAAATTCAACCATATGGATATCACGAATATATCGAGCTCTTCCACAAACTTCATGGTTAATTAGTTTCGAATTAACTAATTGATATGCAAACTCTTGATGAATATCCCAGTAAATCGCAAACTCAGGGATAGTAAAGTATCCGGGCATTTTAATCTGGGTTGAAATCCAATGCTCTAAAGAAGCTTTACAAATGATAAAGCTCTGGAGAGAAATCTTCTCGCTCCTATTAATTACAGCCCTGCTTGGATTATAAAAAATGGTGATTTTCTCTTCTAAAATAGCCCTTAGAAGACTTACAAAAGCCTGGGGTATTCTCCCACAAATAATTCTCATTGCAGTTCCAAATGCAATGCCTTTCGAGCCCCTTATAGCGGCTATCTTATATAATTTATCGATAAACTCTTCTAAAACGCTTTGAGGAATTATCCACGTATTCCTAGTATTTCTTTGAGGAGAAACAGCGTCCGGAAAAAAACCACTTTCAAGTAATTCATACAATTGTTTTTTAGTTATTTTAAGAATACCCACAGCTCTAGTAAATGATGCTATTTCTGTTAAATATTCTCCTAATACAAATAAGTTAGGCCGATAAACTAAAGTATACGTATTTTGTAGCTTTTTATAAGACACTGATAACAAACGCCCATCTTCAATAGCTCTATATAAATCAGATGGTGCAAGCCTCATAGACTTGCTTGCTTTTTCAATAGTAATCCAAGGATATCCTTTAATTAGTTTGTGACTAAAAAATGAATTTCTATGAGTAATCGGCTTTTTCCATTCCTGTAGGATAAAGTTTTCTATCCATTTTTTATACACATCGAATATATGGCATTCAAAGTTTCTATAAAAATATCTATAAAATCCCACAAAAATATTATCTACCCCAGAAGGTAGTTTAATAATTTTAAGCTGATTCAACTGTAACAGATAATCCATAAATGATTTTTGTGAGCCAAAAAAGATAAGGGAAATATCATCTAATATCTCTAACGATAATGGCATTTTTTTATCATTCTTATCTTTATATAAGATACTCTCAAGACTCCAACTTGCTAATTTAATTACAAACTGATCTCGATCTGCTAAAGACAGATCTTTAGCCTTTACATTTGCAAGTGCTCCACCTGACTGAAATGTCTTTCTTTCAATAAATAATTGTAGATTTAATGCTGGTTGACTGGCTTTTACCATTGGCAGAATGCTTAAATCAGCGCCACAGATGCAGTACCCTACACGCCCCTTACTTACAGGAATCTTGTTCAAACACTCAGGGCAATACTCTTGTAAATACGCCTTATGAACTAAACAAACAAGAGCTGACTTCCTTTGCCAATGCATACGATAGTATCTTTTTTCCATTAAGCACTCTGGACAAAACTTAATTGTTTGTTTATTCAGGAGTACAGCAGGAAAATTCACAATCTCTTCTATTAATGGTGATGCCTTATAGTCTAACCACGCAGTTGACTTTAATAAGTAAAAAGTTGCATGGTGTGTTAATGCAAAGCGTTTTTCTGTCTTAGAAAATATCATCCATGCTATAGCATTATAAGAATTACTATTCACAAGCCGCATTAAATAGCTTATAGGATCTTCATCCATATAAGGTTTAACATGTATTAAAGGCTTAATGATTTCAAAATTAGGAATTGAACTCACTGTACCCTCTCTCCTGCAACATGGAATGGCATATTTAATTGAGTTAACGATTTCCATGTAAATTTATCATGAAAAGGATTTAACTCATCTGGAGCATCACTCCAAATATATCGCTTAAACGCTTCATAAAAAGATTCTTGAGTAATTGAAATATTTCCATTTAACAACGCAGTTTCACAGGCTCCAATCATAACTTTAACTATATAATCAATTATTCCATTGGAAGCATAATGTAACCTTTCTAATACCTCAGAATCACGAATATTGATATCCATTGGGTAATCGTGCAACTCTTGTAATTTAAAAACAACACCAGCAAAGGTTTGATAATCATCTTTATCTTTCAAATCAAAAGCTTTTAAATGAATTCTTTGATTAAAGCGGCGGCGTAACTGCTCATTCACTTTTAAAATTTGTTCACTACGCTCTAACCCCATTAAAACTGTTGGTATATTAGCTTTATCAACAAGATTTTTAAGCCAATCCGCAACTTGATAAGGTGTATTTTTTCTTCCTTGATCTATAAAATGCTGTAGTTCATCAAAAATAATTAATTGAACTCTGCATTTTTCTAAAAAGGATAATATACGTACTGTCTTGTTTTCAGCTGTACCTTTTCCTGCTAATGGGTCCCCAAAAGCCAAAAGCATTGTTTCAGCAATATTTTTTACTGTTGGTATTGCTGGTGTATCAACTGTTAGAACTGGGATGATAGGTACTCCTACAACTACTTTTCTAGGGTAAGCTTTCTCTACCTCCTTCTTTATAGTACTTTTTCCCGTCCCTGCAGCGCCAATACATAATAAGTTCTGTGAAATTCCCGTAAATTTTTTAAGCTCTAAAATGGACTGTATTTGTTGATAAGCTATTTCAAACTGTGGATAACGAATTACTTTTTGTTTTAACAAAGCTATCATCCTAAATCGTTGACTATTCATTATCCTCCTCCTTGTCCCCAAGCACCTTAAAATCAGGAATCTTATCTAATAAAAATCGCGGGCTTTTCTTATTTATCTTTTTTAGAGGAACAGCCTCAATATTAAAAATGTTAATATCTCCGATACGCACCGCTTGAGAGCGTTTTTTAATACCTTTACTGCTACTCAAACTTTTTAGTTTTTCATTCAATTTTGTTTTAGCTTCTCTTAAACTATTTACGGTCTCTTCTTCTACTATTTTTTGCTGCTCTAACCTCTCCTTTAAAACCATTTCTTGCTGTAATAGTGTTAAGTTTTTTGCATATTCTTCATCTGTACAGGGTACTTCTATGAAAACATCATTACCTTGATCATAAACCCATATTTTTTCTATATTTTCTGGGTCAACACGTATTTGCACTTTAGCCCTATTTCCATATAAAATTCTCAGCATTCTTAATGACTCCGAGTTATAGGTTAGCCTCTTAAAATGAATCCCCTCATGACTCATTGATCTGTCGTATTGCTTAGCACAAATTAAATTAAATTGATCTCTATCTTTAGGGAAAATAGCAGGAACTCTTTGAATATCTTTTATCCACTGCTGATAAGGTGTCGTTCCTAATGTTCCATGAACGGTTTGTAAGTAAATATCTACAATCCAAAAATAAATAATATTTTGTAGCTCCAAGAGGGTAATCGTTGCTTCTGATATCGAGTTATAATCACCTCTTTCCCTAATATTCGAGAAAGTAGTTCCACGAATTCTTTGAGAAACTTGCCCATTAAGTGTTCCTAAAAATCGCTCAACGCGACCTTTATAATTTGGTTCATGCTTAGGACAGAACATTAGTTCAATATTAAGTTCTCCACAAATTCTGCGAAGATGGGCAGAATGAAACTCAAGTCCGTTATCACAAACTAGTAATGCGGGAACCCCAAATGCAGGCCACTCCCCTTTAATATCAGGTACATTTTTTATTAAATCATCTTTCCCCCAAATAGCCTGCTTCAATGCTCGTACAACTGATAGTTCAGAAGGCGGCTCAAATCCTATAGAAACAGCTAAAGGCATTCGTGTATGACTGTCTAGCAAACAAGTTAAATAAGGCCTTCCAATTACTAGTCCTGTTCTTTCATCTAAAACCATGACATCCAAAGGTGTATGGTCGATTTCCACTCGTTCTAGGGGATAAGTTGTTCTAATACCTTTACCTGAAATCCGATAATACTTATTAGCTGCTTTAATACCATGTCTTTCAGCCATAACTGTATAATCATCTAGCTCACCTATCATTCTATAAACTGTCGCTCTTGATGGAGACTCAATAGCGGTTTTCATAACATGGTTATAATTTTTAATCCGACTTATCAAGCTAAAATATACTTCCTGTTTACTTTGTCGCTCCTTAGTTAAATAAATTTCGTTAACCACTTCATAAAAAATATCACCAATCGTTTCTTTATATTTCCGATATCCTTTTTTTCCATCAGGTTTATTTTCTAATGAGTTTAATTGATGTCCAGATTCTTCCCACTTTTTCCACCACCTGTAAAGAGTAAGGCTAGAAGGAGGGGAACAATCCTCAATATTATTAGCAACCCGAACAATTAACTCTTCTAACCCAACTCTTTGAGGCCATGGATATTCTTTTTGAGCCGCCTTCACATACTCATATCTCCTTAAAACTTCTTCTCTTTGTGATTCAGATATCAACGAAAAAACTCGACCTTCATCTGTTAAAATTGAATCTTCTTCAATAAACTTTATAGTTCCTAATCTAAGCAATCTCTCAGCTTCATTCAAAGCAAGTTTAAGCTCTTGCAGATTTCCAACTTCTTTTAAAATAATCTCTTCATGAGAGATAGAGAATATTTGGTAATATATATTATTAAAAATCAGGTGCTGACCGATATTGAAATAAGTATGTTTCATAAACATTCCCTTTATTTATATTTAAAAAAATAGATGTATTGCTCGTTAATTCAGCATATAAATCACAAACTAGATACCCATTTGCAATAGCACTATAAATAAACCCCATTTCATAAAAACAAGCTAAATCCTTTAAAGTCATTGAGTTACAATCATTTCTAGCATAAGCTTCATTTAATGAAAGCTGATCTTCTCTAGTTATTTCTAAATTCTGAAATTGCCTTAGTATCAATAAATTATGCTCTCTTATTGGATTTATTAACTCTTTATCAGTCAATACAATAAAATCAATATGTTGCTTTAAAAAATAAAGCGAAACATGATTAAAATAATCTTTTAAATTAATTAATTTATTTAATGGCTTTATTTCACAATAACTAATCTCTCCAAATTGATTTATAATTTCAAAATCAGGAGTATAACGTTTAATTTCACTTTTAAATGGAATAGAAAAGCGTTCTGGCTGCTCTTTAAAAGATAAAATATTAGATGAAAACTCAAATAGATAACATGCTCTACGCTCTAACTGAGACTCCCACGCAATCATTCTTTGCATCTTTTTAGAAGGAAACTGTCCTCGTACAGTCATACGCGAAGGCGTTACTGGATTTCTAACTCTATAATTATTTTTTTCTGCCAAGCTTCGCTTCAGTATTGAAATACCAGATAACTTCTGCACGATAAGTCGTTTGTTTTTTACAGACATAAAAGATCCTTGCCAAATCATTTTGACAATAAAAAAATATATAAATGAAAGGATCAACTTGACGTAGCCTTTAATAAAATAGATACTTACAACGACCAAGGAGTAAGAATTTATCTTATTCATTACAAGACGGGGCAAGTTAATCACTTCGCCTCGTTTTTTATTTACTATGCTTTAAATTACTTATTTTCCACCTCCCTTTCTATTTGCAAAATGTATTCCTCTTGCATTAATTGTTCAAGTACTACAGTAATAAAACTAGCAAGAGACCTATGGTTCTTTTCAGCCTTATTCCTAGCCCAGTCTCGAACATTAACCGGCACTCTAATATTCATTTGAACTTTATTTTCCATCACCATCTCATCTTTTTATACTATCATAATGCTAACCTAGCAAAACAATAGTATTGCGTCAAGCTATAGATTAATCTACTATTAGCATAATGATAGCATTTCAATAATCTGGGAGTAATCGATGTGTCGAAAGTAGATATACAATTTAACTTACGAGTCCCTAGCGAATTAAAAGAAAAAATTGAGGTATCAGCTCAACATAACAACCGTTCTATTAACGCAGAGGCTGTATCTCGTTTATATAATTCCTTTTCAGAATCTCAACAAAACTTATCCGCCAGCATTAAGGCTTTTGAAGAGATGTTGAGACAAAATCGCCCATCTTCTAGAAGAACCAAAATAGCAGCTCGTCTCAATATCTCTTTAGAAAAGGTCAATGAAGCTCTCACGTACAGCAAGAAACTATCCCCTGCTCGTATCGCAAAAAACATGGGGAATAACTACGCGGAACCTATGGAAAATTTTTTCATGGGGCTAGAGGAACCCTCTTTTTCTCAACTTGAGAACATTGCCGAGTACCTGAATATTAATTCAGACTGGTTATTATTTGGAGAAGGTTCTATCTTTTCTATATCATATTCTCGCGTTCCAACACCAGAACAAGATGGTGTAAACTGGCTTACAGATAAAAATCTAAATAATAATTTAACTCACTTATATTTTTTACGACAGGATAGTGAGGCTGGGGAACTTATAATTATCAAACAATATGGTAATTGGCATTGCAAAGTATTTAAGACACCATATCATATTAGCGAAGTAATCGGCGCTACAGGTGAGTCCAATCTTATACGTCTATTTTCAACTTGGAAGCTTCTTGACAAACAAAGTCCACCACCTTCAGTAAGAAGCTTTCTAATCTCACCAAAGGACTACCAAACCATATTATCGGGTGAAACTCATCCTTTAACTATCATTAATCAACTAACAGATAAACCTTGGTGGGAAGATATATGGGATCATAATGTGTATGAAAAAATGGATTACTGGGATGGATGGAAATCTCTTTGTAGAAGAATAAATAATTTAAGAAAATCATAAATCACGTAAAAAATAAGCCTCTTCTTAAGAAGAGGCTTATCTATATAATTCTTAAATTTGGTATCACGGTTTGAGATTTGGTATCACAGTTTGAGACACCGTTTCATCATTCATGAGATTCGACACTCTATTAAATTGAATGATGAGAGCTTAATCTTTTCTGTCATATTTTCCTCCGTTTCATAGTTTGAGATTTTATTTCACTATTTGATATGCCGTTTCATCACTATCGAGATTCGACACTGAGGTTTACACCCTACACATCCAAGTTTCCGACCATCTGTGCATTTTGCTCGATGAATTCACGTCTTGGTTCGACTTCGTCGCCCATGAGCATTGTGAATACTTCGTCTGCTTTAACGGCATCTTCCACTTTAACTTGGAGAAGTCGTCTTCTTTCTGGGTCCATTGTGGTATCCCAGAGCTGTTCTGCGTTCATTTCCCCGAGACCTTTGTAGCGTGATACTTGCTGGCCTTTTTTCGCTTCGTTGATGAGCCAATCAAGGCCCTCTTTGAAGCTAGAGATTTGTACTTTACGCTCGCCACGTTGCACGAATGCACCCGGCTGAACTAATGCGTGGAGCTCTGCTGATAATACCGCGATCTCTTGATATTCATTCGAGACAATAAAGCGGTTATCAATCACGTAGTAATCTTCGAGGTTATAACGTTCAGCTGTAATCGTGATTTTATGCTCTGCAGGATTCGCTGTTACTGTGTAATTAACAGATCCTTCTGAGATATCTTCACGGAGCTGATCTTCTAACGTCTTCGCCCATTCAATAGCATCATTACTGCCTAAGAGTGCTTCTGTTAATACAGGAAGCTCTAAGAAACGGTAAAGCACAGGCTCAGGAATACGATGACCAATACGGCCGATGATATGTTCCACTTTCATTAACTGCTTCGCAAGCGTTTCCATGACCACTGATGATACCGCTGGGGCATCTGCAGTTGGGTGCATTGCACCATTTTCAAGCGCTGTATTGAGGAAGTATAACGCAAGTTCGTTATCATCTTTAATATAGGTTTCTTGACGACCACGTTTCACTTTATAAAGCGGTGGTTGTGCAATATAGATATGTCCACGTTCTACAAGTTCACGCATTTGACGGTAGAAGAAGGTCAATAGTAGCGTACGAATATGCGCACCATCGACGTCGGCATCCGTCATGATGACGATTCTGTGATAACGAAGCTTATCTGGGTTAAATTCATCACGACCAATACCACAGCCTAAAGCCGTGATTAATGTGCCGATCTCCGCAGATTGGATCATACGGTCAAAGCGCGCACGCTCGACGTTAAGGATCTTCCCTTTCAATGGGAGAATCGCTTGGAATTTTCGGCTACGGCCCTGTTTTGCAGAACCACCCGCCGAGTCCCCTTCCACGAGGAAAATTTCTGAAAGCGCCGGGTCTTTCTCTTGGCAATCTGCCAATTTTCCTGGCAATCCAGCAATATCTAATGCACTTTTACGGCGAGTATTTTCACGGGCTTTACGCGCCGCTTCCCTTGCCATTGCTGCATCAATGATTTTTGCAGTGATCGCTTTTGCATCATCAGGACTCTCAAGCAAGAACTCTTCAAGACGTTCTGCAAGTACACTGTCTACAACAGGACGTACTTCACTTGAAACAAGCTTCTCTTTTGTTTGTGAAGAGAATTTTGGTCCCGGGATTTTCACAGAGATAATCGCTGTTAAGCCTTCTCTTGCGTCATCACCCGTTGTGGCGATTTTTGCTTTTTTGAGTAAACCTTCATCTTGCATATAACGGTTCAAAGTACGCGTCATCGCGGCTCTAAATCCGGCTAAATGCGTTCCGCCATCGCCTTGTGGGATATTGTTGGTATAACAGAAAACACTCTCCTGATAACCATCCGTCCACTGCAATGCGATCTCGACATTAATGTTGTCGCGTTGCGTATCGCAATAGAAAATCGCAGGATGAATTTTGTTACGGTTTTTGTTGATCAATTCAACATACGCTTTAATCCCGCCCGCATATTCAAAAAGATCTTCACGCTCTGTGCGCTCGTCTTTAAGAAGGATACGTAGACCCGAGTTTAAGAACGCTAATTCTCTTAATCGTTTAAAGAGGATATCGTAGTCAAAATCAACGTTTGTGAAGACTTCTTTACTTGGCTTGAAGTAAACGGTTGTCCCGTTTTTATCAGTTTCGCCAATCTCTCTTAATGGGTAATCAGGATCCCCGAGCGTGTACTCTTGCTCGTGAACTTTACCGTGTTTATAGATGATGAGCTTAAGCTTTGAGGAGAGTGCGTTTACAACTGAAACCCCCACCCCATGAAGACCGCCTGAAATAGCGTTATCTTCAAACTTACCACCGGCATGAAGAACTGTCATTACAACCTGTGCAGATGAAACGCCCTCTTCTGGGTGCATTTCGACAGGAATACCACGACCGTTGTCCGTTACCGTAATAGAGTTATCTAAATGGATAGTAACGCTGATGTCATCACAGTGACCGGCTAATGCTTCATCGATCGCATTATCCACCACTTCAAACACCATATGATGAAGACCGGTTCCATCATCGGTGTCTCCAATATACATTCCAGGGCGCTTACGAACTGCATCGAGCCCTCTTAAGACCTTGATACTTGGAGATTGACTTTCAGTTGTCATTCACAATACCTCTTTATGATTCTTATAAAACTAACCTTAACGTAATAGCTCGGTATTATACCATTTTTTGAGCAACTCCGTCATTAAGTTGATAATGATTCATGATCTTTGCTAACGCAGGATCTGTGAGCTCTGGGAACTCATTTTCTTCCAAACAGGTCACGAAAAGTTGCGACTTTTGTGCGATCAATTCATCGAGTAAAATGACACGTTTATCTTGATCGAGCTCTGCCGTTAAATCATCCATTAACAAAATAGTCGATGATTGATTCAGCGCCTGATGAAGCCGAATCTGCGTCAGCATCAATGCAATCGTCGCGAGCTTAATCTGCCCACGTGAAAGATGCTGCGCCACTAAACGGCCATTGCATTTAAGCGCAAAATCCCCGCGATGAGGTCCTGTTCTCGTAAACGTCATCTGCCGATCACGAGCGCGTGTTTCATCAAGCTCTTCGCGTAGACGCCCTTCTGTAAAGCCCGGGATATACTCCAAGCTCCATACAATATCAGGGCTGATCAAGCGAGAAAGGAGTTCAATCACAAGCGGCGTCATCTCTTCAATAAAGGCGCGACGTGCACGATTGAGGCTTTCGCCGGCATCGGCCATCTCATCTTCAATACTGATCAGCACCGCATCTGCGTAATGGCCTTTTAATGCCGCATTACGCTGTGAAAGTGCCCGATCATATCGCTGCCACACACGGTGATAAGTCTCGTAATTTTGAAACAGCCCCCAATCCATAAATTGCCGGCGTGCTTTAGGCTCTTCCATTAAGTTAGTCCCGGTATCAGGACCTAGGAAAAGCATCGGTAAGAGTTTCGCTAAGTGAGATCGCTTCTGAATTGTCTCGCCATCTTGGCGAACTTTCACTTCTCCACGGGTACGCTCGATTCCTAAACGCGACTCTACATCGAGTTTTGGAGAGTAGAGCTTTGCAATCACGCGGAAGTAATCTTCCCCTTCACAGATTGCTTGGTTAATTCGAGAAGTCCGAAAAGAACCTACTTGCGAAAGGAAATAGAGCGATTCAAGAAGGGAGGTTTTGCCGGACGCATTTTTTCCGACAATTAAATTAAAACGCGAGTCAAACTCGAAGGTCTGACTCGCTAAATGTCTAAAGTTTTCAACTTGGAGAGATTGAATAATCACTCGAAATTAGAGCCTCATTGGCATCACAACATAACGAACCGCATCACTATCTGAGTTTTGGATCAAACAGCTTGAGTTGGTTGCTGTGAAGCTTAAACGGACCATGTCATCATCAAGGGCTTTCAGCGCATCAATGAGATAGCCAACGTTAAAGGCCGTGGTGAAGTTTTCCCCTTGGTAGTTCACTTCCACTTCTTCTTCTGCTTGCTCTTGCTCGGGGTTATTCACCTGAAGCTTTAAGAGATAGTCTGAAACCGTGAAACGAATACCGCGGAATTTATCTTGTGAAAGCACTGACGCACGGGTCAATGCTTCGATTAATCCTTGACGATCTGCCACAATAATCTTGTCACCAAGGGGTGGCACAACGCGTTTATAATCTGGGAATTTCCCATCGATCAGTTTTGTCGTAAAGACAATGCTCCCAAGCTCCACACGTAAGTGGTTTTCACTTAATTCTAAGTGAAGCGGCGCTGATTCATTTTCGATGAGTTTCAATAGCTCCTCAACCCCTTTTCTCGGGATAATGAGTTGCTTTTGTAAACCTGATGATTCAGAGAGCGTGAGATACGATACAGAAAGACGATGTCCATCTGTCGCGACCGCATTAAGCTCAACGCCATTAACATCTAGAAGCAGACCATTTAAGAAGTAACGCACATCTGATACCGCCATTGAGAACGCAACGCGCTCGATCAATTTACGGAGCTCATTTTTAGGAAGTGTGAGGGTTTTCTCAAACTCTAAATGATCAGATACAGGATACTCTTCCACCGGCAAGCAGCTCAGCGTAAAGCGTGAACGCCCTGCAGTAATAGTGGCACGAAGTTCAGATACTTCAATTTGCACTTCGATACCATCAGGAAGTGCTTTTAAAATATCGAAAAGCTTACGCCCTGGGAAAGTGATTTCACCCTGCTCGATCGGAATATGCGGGAATGAACAGGTCAGTTCAATCTCTAGATCCGTTGTCGTTAAGGTAATTTCATCCTCACTTACAACACACTTTACATTCGCTAAAATCGGGAGCGTTTGTGTTCTATCAATCACACCGATGATCGCCTGTAGTGGCTTCATCAACTGTTCTCTTTGAATAACTAACTTCATATGTCCTCTTCTAGAATCTTATGTTAGTGAGTAATAAGTATCTGCTCTCTTTGATATCTACTCTTTTAAGGCTTAAATCACTGTATAAGATCGTATCCGTAAAAAAGAATAATTTAACTCAAAAAATTATAGCATGATATTTCGAAGCGTGCCATCTGTAAAAAGCGTGCAATAATGAGCGATTTGGAGCTTTCGCCACAAAACATCTAGCTCTACAAGGCTTATCCACAAACTTGTAAACAGCGTCTATTTTGCCAGAATATCGCATTCTTTAAAAAGACCGCCTGTTCAACTGGTTAGGGTTTATTTTAAGCCTCTATTTAAAAGGGCGGATGATAGAGGCGAAATGGCATCTTAAAATGAATATCTAACGTCTCATAAAACCCTAAATACCCCAAAATATAAAACGATACCGCTACAAAAACGGTGATCCCCATGATCCGTAAAACCCTTCGTAAAATAGAGCGTGAGGATTGTTTGACCACCCACATGCGAACAACATTTACCACGGTTAAAAATACGCCCAAAAGGTATAAAATGCCGGTGATGACAAAATTCTTCGTCAAAATGACATCTACATAATCGTAATCATTATAGATATCAATCGGCGGCGGCGAACTGATGAACAGTATAAGCGCACTCACCAGCAGCACTATCGCCCCCATCAGTAATCCATTATCCATAAGACGATTACTACTCACCATCTTTTCCATCAACATCCTTATTTTCAATGCTATTTATCATTAGTACTTATTTCATCTCGGCGTCTTTCCGAGCATCATCTTTTAAATACCGATCTTTCAATGCCACATATTGCGCAGCAGAGCGATAGAGCCCTTCGATCTCAGCATCGCTCAATGTTCTGACCTTTCTGGCCGGTGATCCCATCCAGAGCTCGCCAGATTTCACGACTTTCCCCGGGGCTAATAATGAGCCAGCACCTAAAATAGCATGTTTTTCAACGCGCGCACCATCGAGCAAAATCGCACGCATACCAATTAATGTCGCCTCTTCAACAATACAACCATGGAGCATCACGCCATGCCCAATCGTGACATCACTCCCGATAATCGTAGGGAATCCTTCATCATTTAATCGCCCATGACTCGTGACATGAATAATCGATCCATCTTGGATATTTGTCCGATCTCCCACCACGATTTGATGGACGTCTCCCCGCATAATCACGCCGGGCCAGACAGAAACATCTTTTCCTAACTGCACATCGCCAATAATGGTCGTGGCAGGATGAATCCATGTTCCTGCACCTATCTCTGGATTTTTATCTTCGAAAGCCATAATATTATTCATTGTCCACCTTCAATTGTATGTTACTACTACTTATGATGACGATGACATATCGCATGATCAAGATGATCTCAAGATTGATGCAATAGCCGTAAAATATCATTCATAAAATGATTAATAGGTGATGAATGTTGTCACTCACCAACCTTTAACAGCAGACTTGATAACAGATGCACCGCATATGTTACAAGGGAGTTTCTTTAAGAAAACCGCCATCAGCTGTGAACCAATACTTTATAAAGCATACCGCTTTATTCTCAAAAATGACACGATAAACCCCTCTGGTGATTGAGCTTTCCATCACTCGGAAACTCATGAAAGATATGGAAAAAAGATGACTAACGACAAAAAGCCTGATCCATTAGGCATTCATAGAGACGCCATTGATAAGATCGATACGGAGATTTTAAAACTCCTCAATGAGCGCGCAAAATCGGCCAAAGCGATCGGCGACATCAAGATTGCCAGTGGTGACACAGAAATGTATCGCCCAGAACGCGAAGCGCAAGTGCTTGCCGGCAAGATGAAACTCAATCCGGGACCTATTTCGGATACGGATATCGCACGACTCTTTAGAGAGATCATGTCTGTCTGCCTCTCGATGGAAAAGCCTCTTAATATTGCTTATCTTGGTCCTGAGGGAACGTTTACAGAAGAAGCCACGATCAAGCATTTTGGCGGCTCTGCAAATCGCGCGCCGATTCGCACGATTGATGAGATCTTCCATGCAGTTGAATCTGGCAAGTTTGATTTTGGCGTTGTGCCGATTGAAAACTCCACGGAAGGCGCTGTGAATCAAACGCTCGATTGCTTCCCGACTTCTAATGTCTATATCTGCGGAGAAGCAGAGCTCAAAATTCATCAAAACCTGATGACGCATGAGACGGATCTTGCGAAGATCAAAACGGTTTACGCACATCCGCAGTCGTTAGCACAGTGCCGTTCTTGGCTCGATGAGCATCTTCCGCACGCAGAACGCATCGCAACCAACTCCAATGCCGGCGCTGTACAACGCGCAGCGGTTGAAGAAGGGACTGCCGCGCTCGGGGGGAAACAAGCATCGGAGGTTTACAATATTCCGATCTTAGAGAAAAACATCGAAGATAATCTCACCAATAGCACCCGCTTCTTAATCATCGGCAGTAAGCGTATTCCGCCAAGTGGCAATGATAAAACTACGATCCTTGTTTCTGCAAATGATCGCCCGGGTCTATTACTTCACCTCATTGCCCCGCTCTCTAAATATAATATTACGATGAGCCGCATTGAATCACGCCCTTCCAAAAACAGTAACTGGAGCTATGTCTTCTTTATTGATGTCCTCGGGCATTATGAAGAGCACGGCTTAAAACTCGCACTCAAAGAGATCGAAGAAGTCTCATCCTTCTTTAAAGTGCTCGGCTCTTATCCTGTTGCCCTCTATTAACAACGATTTCCTTGCGGACTGATTCATCGTCCGCTTGAGAGATTAGTTTTGATCATTATCTCGATAGAGATGATAGGGATCACTTCAAATATGCCGGCATTTCTCCGGCATTTTTATTATCAAACTACGGATTTCGCACAATTATGCAAAACAACGCTATTTCAAGACCAGACATTGTCTTCATTAAGAACCTCAAACTCGATATCATTATCGGTATCTATCCCCACGAACGCACCAATATCCAGCCGATTACGCTCAACTTGGAGATGGAGTGGGATAACCGCCCTTCTGCTAAAACAGATGATATTGCGCTCACGCTCGATTATGAAAAGGTGAGTAATTTTATTAAGGATTTCGCGAAGGATTCAGCCTTTTTACTCGTAGAAACCTTCACGGAAGTATTAGCGAAGAAGCTCATTGAAACCTTCAATATTCCGGCACTCATGATTGAGCTTAACAAGCTCACCGCGATCCCACAAACAGACGCCGTCGGCGTTCGTATCTATCGTGAAAAAGCGCATTACCTCGATCATAGCGCGCTCTAAGATTTTCAGACATCATTGTCTATTCATACGATTAACATCGAAAAGGCTAAAATCATTGTGATTTCAGCCTTTTTTAATTTCTTACTAAAAATTAGAATCCTGCCCGTAGAATCTCTCGTCACAACGATCTCAAATAATTAGCGTTCTAATATCCCTTCTCTCGCCGATTTCTTTCGTAAATTTCTTTCGTAGATTTCTTGCGTCGATATATTGAGTCAGTTTTCTAAATCAGTCCCGGCGTGACTATTTCACTGTTAATGTGAGTTCAATACGATCTCGGCATTGAATGCCGGCTTCAAAGATCGGCTCAGGATAATGTTCCACAAAGTAGTCTGTAACAATCTGCGTAATCTCAAACCCACAAGATTGATAAAGCTTGAGCTGATGCAAACTGCTATTGCCCGTCGCGATCTTCAGTGTCGTCACACCACATGCTTTCGCATACTCAATCCCGGCATTTAATAACTGCCGTCCCAATCCTTGCTGTTGATAGCGCTCATCTACCGCCAGATTCATCACTTCCATCGTCTTCGCATCTTGACGCAAGAGAACAATAATGCCGGCAATAATCGAATCATCCACCCCATTTTCCGGCATTTCAGCGAGCAAGCAATGGGACATCGGTAGATACTGCATAATCGCTTCCTCACTCGGATCAGCAAGGCGCAGTAACGCCATCGGCGGCGTATTATCTACCGGCAATAAGCGAATATTTGCCGCACTCATCGTCTGGGGCTTTCTTGCAATCATGATTTAATGCATCTCATTGTGAATGATTCTTGAGGTTTAAATAATTTTAAATAATACTTTTAATAATACAAAAAAAGGTTAGTGATCACACTAACCTTTCGCTAAAACAGCATACGTAAAATATTGAGCAACTACTTATAACGCGTAATATCGAGCCCTTCTGTACTAATTTCTGGCGTTTCGCCGGCAATCAAGTCACTCACATAACGACCAGAACCCGCAGCCATTGTCCAGCCGAGTGTTCCGTGTCCAATATTCAGGAAGAGATTATCGTATTTTGCACGGCCTAAAATAGGGGTTCCATCTGGCGTTGCCGGACGAAGCCCTGTCCAGAACTCAGCCGCAGGAATATCGCCGCCATCTGGGTAGAGATCTTTTGTCACAAACTCTAAGGTTTCACGGCGACGCGGATCAAGACTTAAATCATAACCCATCACTTCTGCCATGCCGCCCACGCGAATACGATCATTAAAGCGCGTAATCGCAATTTTATAAGTCTCATCTAAAATTGTTGATTTTGGTGCCATATCAGGATTCGTAATCGGAATCGTGAGTGAGTAACCTTTAAGCGGATATACCGGAATCTTAATACCGATTGGTGCGAGCTTTTCTGCACCGTAGCTGCCCATACAAACCGCATAAGCATCTGCTTTTAAGAGCTCGCCATCTACACGCACGCCCATCACTTTATTGCCCGATACTTCGATCGACTCAATATTGCAATCAAACTTAAATTCAACACCCAATGCTTTCGCTTTTTCTGCTAAACGGCTTGTGTAGAGGTAGCAATCGCCTGTCTCATCATTTGGTAGACGTAAACCACCGGCTAATTTATGCGCTGTTTTCTCAAGTGCAGGTTCAGCTGCAATAATGCCCGCCTGATCCAATACTTCATAAGGTACATTAAATTGCTCTAATACTGCGATATCACTCTGAATCGCTTGCATCTGTTTATCAGTACGAAGCAATTGTGTTGTCCCTAATGAACGCTCTTCATAATGGAGATCTGCATCTGCTCTTAGCGCCACTAAACAATCACGGCTATATTCTGCAATACGCACCATGCGGGCTTTATTAATAGAATATTTTTTCTCAGTACAGTTTAAGAGAAGATCCCACATCCATTTATATTGCTTCGCACTAGATGTTGGGCGAATCGCTAATGGTGCGTGTTTCTTCTGCATCATCCATTTTGCAGCTTTTAACGGAATTCCTGGCGCTGCCCATGGTGATGAGTATCCCGGCGATATCTGTCCGGCATTGCCGT
The DNA here is from genome assembly GCA_945639195.1 of uncultured Ignatzschineria sp. Taxonomy (GTDB): domain Bacteria; phylum Pseudomonadota; class Gammaproteobacteria; order Cardiobacteriales; family Wohlfahrtiimonadaceae; genus Ignatzschineria. Next base: position 30,493 of record CALZEE010000008.1, read on the forward strand.
AACTGGTTTCAAGACCTGCGCCATTTTGACGGTCAACAACGGTTACTTTAAAACCTTTTTTCGCTAAATAATATGCGAGTGTTGTTCCTACTGCGCCACTTCCTAATACTAATACTTGCATGCTCAAGCTCCCCCTATCACATAACATCTCGTCAATCATTGATGGTATAAACTATCTATCAATACATTCATTCGCTTACGTATTATGAGACAAAATAACCTGTCTAATAATCATTATAAATAAGCACGAAAACATTATACAGGCTTCCACCCCATTGCTGAAAATCTTTCAGGGTAAGTCTTGTTCCTTGTCTATTTCTTGGCACGCTTAAATCTCCACCAACCATTTGATGCGGCACGTCATCACACTCAGCACGATTGCTTTATAAGTCGCGTAAAGCCGATTAATACCCATGATGGCTCAACAGCCCTTTTACAAAAGGCCGTAAATGTCTGAAGATTTTTCGGCGCTTTTTAGCATCGAGACTTCTATCTTTCTCCTTTTATGCTTATAATAATCGTTTTTAGAGATAGATAGAATATCAGCCGATGTACGATCTTGTTAAAATCAGCTCCCTCTGCTTTTAATGCCGGCATCTAAGGTCATTCGATCTATCTCTTCTGTTTTATTCCCTCATTATTTAATGTAAGGCTTATTTGAAGTTATGTTTGAGTCAATTCTGACAACCATCCAGACCATTCTCTGGGATTATCTCCTTGTCTACCTCCTTTGTGGAACCGGTATTCTCTATACCTTTATGCTAAAAGGCATTCAAGTTCGTAAATTTAAGACGGCGCTTACGGCACTCTTTTCGAAGTTTAATCTCTCCGGAAAGAAAGCAGACAAAGGCGGCATGAGCTCATTCCAAGCTGTTTCAACGGCCATCGCCGGACAAGTAGGAACAGGGAACTTAGCAGGACCTGCTACGGCGATTATTGCTGGTGGTCCTGGCACGATCTTCTGGATGTGGGTCTCCTCTTTCTTTGGGATGGCGACCATCTACGCAGAAGCAATGCTCGCACAGAAATACCGCACGAAAGATCGAACTGGGCAAATGGTGGGCGGCCCGGCTTACTATATTGAGAAAGGGCTTGGGCTCAAATGGCTTGCCGTACTCTTTGCCATCTTCATTATCTTAGCGCTCGGATTAATTGGGAATATGGTGCAATCAAACTCTATTGCCTCCGCTTTTGAAAAATCTCTCAATATCCCCACGTGGGCAACCGGTCTTGGTGTTGCGGTATTAGTGGCATTTGTGATTATTGGTGGTATCCGTAATATTGCCGCCTTTACAGAAAAAGTTGTTCCTTCAATGGCATTTTTCTATCTCTTAGGGGCGATTATTGTTCTGGCGATGAATTATCAATATATATTGCCGGCATTTAGAGCGATCTTTGTCGCCGCCTTTAATCCTACCGCCGTCCTTGGTGGGGGCGCGGGTATTGCGATTCAGCAAGCGATGCGTCTTGGGATTGCTCGAGGTCTCTTCTCAAACGAAGCGGGTATGGGATCAACCCCTCATGCTCACGCCGTAGCAAAAGTAAAAACGCCGGAAGAGCAGGGATATATTGCCATGATGGGCGTCTTTGTTGTTGGGGTGATTGTGACCTTAACTGGCCTTGTGATTATTACATCGGGTATTCGCGGATGGGAGTTATCTGGCTCAACAAATCCTTCTTTCCTCTCCTTCTTTGAAGGACAAGGCACCGGCATTACCATTACGCAATATGCTTATGAGATGGTCTTTGGCTCTGTCGGCGGGATATTTATTGCCTTCTCGCTGCTCTTCTTTGCCTTCTCCACCATTATTGGTTGGTACTATTATGCAGAGACGAATGTTCGCTACCTCTTTAAGAGCCGCGCAGCCGTTCCGATGTTCCAGCTTGTTGCCGTTATCGGGATCTTTGGCGCCTCATTTGTGAAGGTGGATATCGTCTGGCAGCTCGCCGACGTATTTAATGGATTAATGGTTCTCCCGAATCTCACCGCGCTGCTGCTACTCGCGCCGATCGTTGTGATGGAGACATCAGGACTGCGCTGGGAGAGTATTCCTCTTCTCGGAAAAATCCGCGTTAAAGCAACGAAAACACCATTGTAAGCGCTACCAAAATATAATAAAAAGACCTATAGTAGGGGGAATTCGAAAGCATTCCCCCTAATTTTTTAGCGGAATTTGGCTTAGGACATATGCCTGTCATAAAAAACAGGTACAATCAGAGTGTAAGCGCAATATCACTGTTATAGAGGAGTTATATGAAACGATTATCCATCGGCCTTGTGGCGCATGATGCTAAGAAGAAACTACTTGTTGACTGGATCGGTGATTATCTCCCCTACTTCCGCCAACATGAGCTTTATGCCACCGGTACAACTGGGAAACAGATTCTCGAAGCCTATCCGGACTTCACCCTAACGCGCCTAAAAAGTGGACCGCTTGGGGGCGATCAACAACTCGGATCGATGATCTGTTCAGACAAGCTCGATATGCTCATCTTCTTCACCGATGCCCTCACGCCGATGCCACATGATGTCGATGTTAAAGCCCTTATTCGCCTCTCGACACTCTATAATATTCCCATCGCCTGTAACACCGCGACGGCGAGTCTCTTAATGAAGGCGATTTTGATCGATAACGATTACGATATTTAAGCCCCTCATCATAGCGACTGCTCAATAAGCCTTTCTTCCTTGAAAGGCTTTTTTATTGCCGGCAATAAATCTGATCAATCCCCCTCAAATAAATACGTCGCTGATATCCCAAGCAATATTAATTGCCCGCATCATTCTTAAAAAGAGATTGACCTGATCTATAATTTGTATCGTTTTGCGTGCAACTCTTCTAGATCAATAGTAGACTTATTCCTTTTTATTATTTCTATATTTTTCACAGATTTCACATTTTTTATAACGATTATGCGTTGATGTCTTGCGTAATTGTTATAAAACATCCTGAATCTATGAAATCCCTATTTTTGTTATGTCACAACAGTAAAATAAAGGATCGTCATGAATCAAATGCGAGAACTGACGCTCCGAGGTATGATCCTTGGGGCGTTAATCACAATTGTCTTTACGGCATCAAATGTCTATTTAGGACTAAAAGTCGGGCTTACCTTCTCTTCTGCTATTCCTGCAGCTGTCATCTCCATGGCAGTATTAAGACTCTTCTCCGGTGCAACAATCTTAGAGAATAATATGGTGCAGACCCAAGCGTCCGCAGCCGGAACGCTCTCTTCGATTATCTTCGTTATCCCGGGACTTCTCATGATTGGATATTGGCAAGATTTCCACTTCATGATGACCTTCTTTATCTGCGCTGCCGGCGGAATGCTCGGAGTCCTCTTCTCGATTCCGCTTCGTCATGTCATGGTTGTAAAAAGCGATCTCCCATATCCTGAAGGCGTTGCCGCTGCTGAGATTTTGAAAGCAGGCTGTAACGAAACAGATAGCGAAGATGGTAAAAACTCTTCAAAAGAGGGACTCAAAGATATCCTCTTTGGCGGCGCAATTGCGGCAGCCGTAACTGTCTTTACAAGCGGCTTTAGAGTACTCTCTGGCGGGGCTGCTTACTGGGTAACTGCCGGTAAAGCGATCTTCCAAATTCCGCTTGGCTTCTCACTTGCACTTATGAGTGCGGGTTATCTCGTTGGAATCGTCTCTTGTATTGCCATCATCATCGGTGCCTTTATGGCATGGGGCATTGCCGTGCCATATTTAAGTAGTGTCGGCGACTTCCCTGCAGATATGGAATACGCAGCTATTGCTTCTAGCATCTGGGCGAATGATGTTCGCTTTATTGGGGCTGGTACGCTTGCCATCGCTGCATTATGGACGCTTTTATCCCTCTTTAAACCTGTCATCGAAGGCATTAAAATGTCGCTCGGGGCGCTCAAAGGTGACACAGGGAATGCAGCAAACCGTACAGAGCAAGATCTCTCTCCTAAAACGATTCTCCTGATTATGATCGCCATGATCATTATTCTTGTTGGGACGTTCTACACCTTTATCGCCGATGCAAATCTCTCAACAGGTTTTGCCTGGACGCTTGTCGGCTTCTCAGTTCTCTTTGCCTTTATCATGGGCTTCTTAGTCGCTGCTGCAAGTGGCTATATGGCAGGACTCGTAGGATCATCTGCAAGCCCGATCTCAGGGATTGGGATCGTCGCCGTCACCATCGCTGCACTTCTACTCCTCTTAGTCGGAGAAGCAGGCGGCTTAATGGATACGGTTGATGGGACGAAATTTGCCACAGCACTTGCACTCTTTACAACAAGTGCAGTGGTCGCGATTGCCTGTATTTCTAACGATAACCTTCAAGATCTCAAAACAGGTTATCTCATTCATGCAACGCCTTGGCGTCAACAGGTTGCGCTCTTAATCGGCTGTATTGTAGGGGCAATTGTTATTGCACCGATTCTTGATATTCTCTATCAAGCCTACGGTTTCACTGGGGCAATGCCTCGTGCAGGAATGGATGAAACACAGGTATTAGCAGCGCCTCAAGCAACGCTAATGGCAACGATCTCATCTGGCATCTTCTCTCGTAATCTTGAGTGGACAATGATTATTATCGGACTTGGACTCGGCGCGGTTATTATTGTGCTCGACTTCATTCTCCAAAGATCCGGCTCAAAATTCCGTCTACCTGCTCTTGCAGTCGGTATGGGAATCTATCTCCCCCCAAGCATCACAACACCGATCTTCATTGGTGGATTACTCTCATGGATCATTAAACGCATTGTGCATAAACGCCTTGCAAACAAGCCAGAGGCAGAGCGTAAAGCCGCGCATCAGAAAGCTGATCGTAAAAGTGCCCTTATTGCTTCAGGTTTAATCGTCGGTGAGAGTTTAGTCGGCGTAATTATGGCGACTGTGATCGTAGTAAGTATGAACATCGATGCAATTCCTGATGATCGCAAAAATGCGCCACTGTCCCTTTTAGGTGGCATGACAGATCTCTTCGGTTCATCAACGCCGATGATTCAACAATGGTTAGGCCTTGCGGTCTTTATCACCGTTGCCATCATGTTTGTCAGACGCGCCTTATCAGTGCTTAAGAAATAGTTTTCGGTCTTATCCGGCAAACAACAAAAATCCCTCAAGGCCTGTGCCTGAGGGATTTTTTATGAGCTAAACAAAGCATCAATACTTTTAAGGTGCTCTCAAAGCCGGGGAGAATATTTGCACGCTTCCGGCATTTCAATTGCCGGCATTAAAGGGAAGCTTCGCCTAATGTGCCAGAGCCTAACGCCACTCTACTTCTGGGAAGGCAGCTCTAACGCCTGATACTACACCCATTCCTAATTCCTTCATCATCTTCGCAAAAGGATCTTCTTTCTGGGTGAAATCTGCGAGGTAAGGTGCTTGGAGCTTTTCTCTTGCGATAGTTGCGGTTGAACCGAGTCCATCAATTAAACCAAGCGCTAGTGCTTGCTCGCCATTCCAGATTAAGCCGCTATAAAGATCCGGATTATCTTTGGCGATTAAGCGATCACCACGACCACTTTCTACCGCATGAATAAACTGCTGATGTACGCCACCGAGCACCTCTTTCCAGAAAGCCGTTTCTTCCGCATTTTGTGGAGAGAATGGATCTAGGAACGCTTTATGCTCGCCAGAGGTATAAAGGCGACGCTCAATACCGATGCGCCCGATTAATTCATTAAATCCAAATCCTGCAGCCGTCACCCCGATCGAACCGACTAAACTCGCTTTATCGGCAAAGATCTCATCCGTTGCGGCGGCGATATAATACGCGCCAGATGCGCCAATATCTTCTACCACACTATAAATCGGCTTTTGTGGATAGAGCGCTCTTAAACGATTAATCTCATCATAAACATAACCACTTTGCACCGGTGAGCCGCCACCTGAGTTAATACGTAAAATAATGCCGGCAGCTTTCGGGTCATTGTACGCACGTTGAATCCCATCAATAATGCGACTCGCGCTCGCATCGCTATTCTCGGCAATCACGCCTTTCACATCAATCACTGCGGTATAGCGATTCACGATATTGCCCTGATCATCAAAATAGATACCACTGCCTTTTCCAGATTTATCCGCAAAAATGCCGGCAATAATCAACAGGAAAATCAGCCCAAAGATCAATCTAAAAAAGATCGCCCAACGGCGTTTACGACGTGCTTCTGTCGTCGCGTTATTGAGCGCATCTGCTAATGTTTTTGCAAGAAGGTCATTGCTCACGCCACTTTGCCCCGACGATCTGTGAGAGATCGCACTGCCATCAAGAGAAGGCGGGTTTGAAGAGTAATCACTCATAAGGAATCCTTTAACTATCTGATTGATGGTTCTTAGTATAACGAAATCTTAAAGGTTGTTTTAAAAGAGATCATTTTTTAAAGCACTCTCAATGCCGGGGAGAATGTTTGCATGCTTCCAGCATTTCAATTGCCGGCGTTTAGGAATGCTTCGCCTAAAGTATAAATCTTGCTTCCTTAGCCGGTATGCATTCTATGGCTTTCGGGATCTTCGCTCCGGCGATGCGTCGGCTTTTAAAGCATCAATACTTTTAAGGCGCTCTCAATGCCGGGGAGAATGCTTGCATGCTTCTGGCACTTCAATTGCCGGCATTAAGGGATGCTTCGCCTAAGGCGTGATCTTGCTATCTTAGCCGGCACACATTCTATGGCTTTCGAGATCTTCGCTCCGGCGATGCGTCGGCTTTTAAAGCATCAATACTTTCAAAATGCTCTCAATGCCGGGGAGAATGTTTACATGCTTCTGGCACTTCAATTGCCGGCACTCGAAAGCGCTACTTACAAAGCGTGAGTCCTCTTTTCTCCGGCATTAAAGGATGCTTCTTCTAAAGATATAAAAAAGCCCTCATCAACGATAAGGGCTTTGCAAGAATCTTCCGGCATTTTATACAAAATGCGGGGTCATCCTAGCGTTTTGGCATTTTACCTTTTAAGGTGCGCATCATCTTACGAACACCGCCGCCTTTAAATTGCTTCATCATACGTTGCATCTGGTCAAACTCTTTTAAGAGCTTGTGCACATCTTGAATATTCACACCTGCACCATCGGCAATACGCTTACGGCGTGGCGCTTTAATCAATTTGTGATCTGCACGTTCTGCCGGCGTCATTGAATTGATCATCGCGATTTTCTGTACGAAGATCTTATCATCCACTTTGCCTTTGGCTTTCTCAGCAATATCACCCATTCCCGGCAATTTTGTTAAGAGCGTGTTAATCCCGCCCATATTGAGCATCTGCTCCATCTGTGATTTGAAGTCATTAAGATCAAGACCGTCGCCTTTCTTAAATTTATCAGTGATTCTCGCAGCTTCTGCGTGATCCACTTTTGACTCCATCTCTTCAACAAGAGATAACACATCTCCCATATCCAAAATACGAGATGCCAAGCGATCCGGATGGAAAGGCTCAAGCGCTTCAAGTTTCTCACCAACCCCCAAGAATTTGATCGGCTTTTGGGTAATATGACGAATCGAAAGCGCCGCACCACCACGTGCATCCCCATCAATCTTGGTGAGGATAATACCGGTTAATGGCAACGCATCATTGAAGGCTTTTGCGGTATTCGCCGCATCTTGCCCCGTCATACTATCTACCACGAAGAGGGTTTCGATAGGATTTAACACCGCGTGCACATCAATGATCTCGCCCATAAGCGTCTCATCAATGTGTAAACGACCGGCCGTATCCACGATTAACACATCCGCGTTCATGAGTTTTGCACTCTCAACCGCACGACGCGCAATATCCACAGGTTTCTCATCACCGGTTGAAGGGATAAACTCTGCCCCTACCTGACCCGCAACTGTTTTCAACTGCTCGATCGCAGCCGGACGATAAACGTCGGCACTCACAACAGCCACTTTCTTCTTCTCGCGTTCTTTAAGGTATCTTGCAAGTTTCCCCACGCTCGTGGTTTTACCCGCACCCTGAAGACCTGCCATCAAGATAATCGCAGGTGGCTGAGTATGAAGGTTTAATGATTCATTACTCTCACCCATGATTTTGATGAGCTCTTCATGAACCACTTTAATAAATACTTGTCCCGGATTGAGGCTATCAATCACCTCACGTCCGACCGCTCGCTCTTTCACCTGCTTGATGAAGTCACGGACAACAGGAAGCGCAACGTCTGCTTCTAAGAGCGCCATACGCACTTCACGAAGCGCGTCTTGAATATTGCTCTCTGTTAATCTCGCCTGACCACGTAGCGAGCGCATCGTTTGTCGTAAACGACCGCTTAAATTCTCAAACATAAAAACCCTTTTTAGCTTTTAGTTATATTTCTTATGAAATTTCTAGTAAAATCACTGTATAGTTTACTAGAATTAGGGACTTCTTTAAAGTTCCCTCCCAGATATAAAAAGGTAAGTATCTTAAGACCATGACGTTAGTATCACTCAATATTGGACTCTATCTTTTATCGTCGCTCTTTTTACTTGGTGCGCTTTTAAGAAAAGGACAAAAGTGGTGGCTTCCTGTAAGTTACCTCACCTTAATCTCCGGCATTGTTGTGCACGGAACGACCCTAGCACTTAGCGACTTTACCCATATCAGCGCAGCAGAGGCACTTTCGCTTACCTCGTTGATTATGTTATTAGTCCTACTACCCTATATTAAAAGACATCTTAACACGGCGATTGTCCTCACGCTCTTTGCTGCAGCGATGCAATTCTTCTCACTTTTTGACACCAATGAAGTGGGATTTAGTACGCCCTCAGCATGGCTAAGTGCGCATATTTTAACCTCTATTATCGCTTATGCCATTCTGTTATTGGCATCGATTCAGGCTCTTTTAGTCTATCTTAGAGACCGTGCATTAAAGCAAAGAAAGTCGCTTACGCACAAATTACCGCCCATTATGCGGATGGAACTCCTGCTTTTTAGACTACTATTGATCGGCTTTATTGTTCTAACCGTAAGCTTACTCACCAGCTTTGCCTTTATTGACCAATGGTTTAGCCCGCACTTTGTACATAAAACAGTGCTCACAGGTCTTGCATGGATTCTTTACGGCGGCATTTTATTGGCGCACCGTTTTTACGGTTTAAGAGGCAGACCTGCCGCGAAGTTTATTCTCATGACCGCAGTCATTTTACTTTTTGGCATCACCGGTACACGCTTAATTCAAGAATATATCTTTGCGTCCTAATTTTTCCGAAAGGCCTTACCTCGTTTTAAACAGAACCCTAATATGACGAATACGAACACCAACACTAAAGAACAGACCTTTATTCATCACCTTATTGAACTGCGAGATCGACTGATCCGCGCAGGTCTTGGGGTCTTGATCGTGTTTGTCTGCCTTGTTTACTTCTCAAATGATATCTACAACTTCGTAGCAACACCGCTATTAAAAGTGATCCCTGAGGGCGGTAAGATGATCGCCACCGATGTGATCGCGCCCTTTATTGTGCCGATTAAGCTCACGTTATGGGTCTCGTTCTTTATCGCGATTCCTTGGGTACTTTATCAAGTATGGGAGTTTGTCGCGCCGGGTCTCTATCAACATGAGAAGAAGGTCGCATTCCCAATTATCTTTACGAGTGTGCTGCTCTTTTATCTCGGTATGCTCTTTGCCTACTACGCCGTGATGCCGGTGATGTTTAAATTCCTCTCCGGATCTGCGCCTGCGGGGGTTGAAATTGCGACAGATATTAACAAATATCTCTCCACCGTACTCCGTCTCTTCTTCTTCTTTGGGATTGTCTTTGAGATCCCAATTGTCCTCATTATTTTGATCAGCCTGCGGATTGTTAAAACGGCAAGCCTTGTGAAAAAACGCCCTTATATCATTATTGGGGTCTTCACCTTCTCTGCCATTGCAACCCCGCCAGATCCCTTCTCAATGATGATCTTCGCCACCGCTGCCCTTCTCCTTTTTGAGATTGGTCTTTATATCGGGAAACGTATTGAAAAACGCCGCGATGAGAAAGAGCGCTTAGCAGAGAACGATGATCAAGCAGTATCAACCCAAACAGAAGAGCCGTAATGCATGCGCATTCCTCTTAAATAAGCCGATTAATCTGCGGGAACACTTCCAAAAGTGATATAATTACCCGCGTAAAACGGTCTTTTTATTCATTTTTTATACGGACAGTGTGATCAATTATTATGATTAAAACTCGCTTCGCCCCATCTCCAACGGGCTATCTTCATATCGGTGGCGCTAGAACTGCGCTCTTCTCTCACCTTTTTGCGCTACACAATAAAGGGACAACAGTCCTTCGTATTGAAGATACTGACCTAGAACGCTCAACGCCGGAAGCCGTTGATGCAATCATGGAGAGCCTTGAGTGGCTTGGCTTTAAGTATGATGAAGGTCCTTACTACCAAACAAAACGCTTCGATCGCTACAAAGAAGTTGTAGAAGAGCTCCTTGAAAAAGGCATGGCTTACTACTGCTACTGTACACAAGAAGAGCTCGCAGAGATGCGCGCTGTGGCAGAAGCTAAAAAAGAGAAACCTCGTTACGATGGCACATGGCGCCCAGAGCCTGGTAAAACATTACCAGCGATTCCTGAGGGCATTCGTCCTGTTGTGCGTTTCAAACAACCACAAATTGGCGTTACGAGCTTCTCTGACCTTGTTCATGGCAACTTAAGCGTACAAAACAGCGAGCTTGATGACTTGATCATCGCGCGCGGTGATGGTTCACCTACTTATAACTTCTGTGTTGTGATTGATGACGTGGACATGGAAATCACCCACATTATCCGCGGTGATGACCATATCAATAATACTTATCGTCAAGTGAATATCTTCAAAGCAATGGGCAAAGAAGTACCTAAATTTGCGCATCTTGCGATGATTCTTGGGGATGATGGTCAAAAACTCTCTAAACGTCACGGCGCGGTTGGTGTAATGGAATATTATGATCGCGGATTCTTACCTGAAGCCGTCATCAACTATCTCGTGCGTTTAGGTTGGTCTAATGGCGATCAGGAGATCTTCTCTTTTGAAGAGATGGTGAAATACTTCGATTTAAGTCACGTGACAAAATCTGCAAGTGCATTCAACACTTCTAAACTGCTCTGGCTCAATCAGCATTACATGATCGAGAAAAACCCAGCAGAACTCGCACAACTTACCAAGCCATTCCTCGAGAAAATTGGGGTTAAAACAGAGAATACGCCTGAATTTGATAACTACCTCACAGAAGTAGTTGCGGCGCATGTGAAGCGTACAGAAACACTTGTTGAGCTTGCATCAATGATTCAGTACCTCTTCACCACTGAAATCGAAATGGATGAAGCGGCAAAAGCAAAACAGCTTACGCCTGTTTCTAAACCTGTTTTAGAAGAGCTCGTTCGTGTACTTTCAGCCGTTGAAAACTGGCAGCCAGAAGTGCTTGATGCGGCCGTGAAAGAAGTCACGACAAATCTTGAAGTGGGAATGGGTAAAGTAGGTATGCCGCTTCGCACCGCGATTGTGGGTCGTACAAACTCTCCAAATCTCGATGAAACGCTCTACCTCGTTGGTAAAGAGCGCACGCTTGAGCGTCTTACAAAAGCGATCGCGATGATCTAATATCGGTTCAAGATTCTCTTACAAATAGAGATGACAAACCTAAAAACCCCGCTATGATACAGATTAGCGGGGTTTTTTATGATCTAAAATCGACCCCCATCTATATAAATTCCCTTTGATGAGTCGCTTCTCATCAATAATCACTGATATAAGGAGATATCATGGCCAAGAGCATTACGGCAGTTGAAGCCAAATTAGAAGACCAATTACGCGTTGCAGTCAGCGCGCGCCATCATCACATCATCTTGGATGAGCCGAAAGATTTTGGCAGCTCAGACGAGGGCATGACGCCGATCGAAGCGCTACTTGGCGCACTTGGGGCATGTAAATGTATCGTCGCTCGTAGCTTTGCGAAGAAATTTGACGTGGTCTTTACGGATCTCTCTATCAAAATAGAAGGCGAGCTCGACACAGATGGCTTTATGGGTCTCAATCCTGAAGCGAAAATTGGCCTCAGTGAGGTAAAAACAACCTATCACTTTGTATCAGAATCTGCGCCCGATAAAATCGCGGCACTCGTAGAATTTGTCGATAAGACCTGCCCCGTCGCAGATTCGATGATGAATACGCCGGCGCTTGAATCGGTTGTTACCATTAAATAGCGTGAATGATTCACGTGAATCATTGCTGAAATAAACACTCAAAATGCATAATGCCGAGTAACAATCCTGTTACTCGGCATTTTTATTATTTTCAATAACCAATAGCGTACATGAGATCGGCTATTTTCGCCGATTACGGGATGTTGCATCCAACGACTCAAGATACTTCAATTTCTCACCAATCTGGCGCTCTAGCCCCCGATCTGTGGGCTGATACCACTTCTGCTCTGCCATTCCCTCAGGGAAATAGACTTCGCCGGCAGCATAAGCACCCGGTTCATCATGGGCATAACGATAACCTTGTCCATGCCCGAGCTCTGCCATCAGTTTTGTGGGCGCATTACGAAGATGGAGTGGCACAGGCCGCGTTTGATCGCCGGCAACAAAGCTTCTCGCCATTTTCGCAGCCATATATCCGGCATTGGATTTCGCCGCACACGAGAGATAAATCACGGCTTGCGCTAGTGCAAGATCGCCCTCTGGGCTTCCTAAACGCTCATACGTTGATAACGCATCGGTTGCAATCTGTGTTCCACGTGGATCAGCAAGCCCCACATCTTCCCAAGCGATCATTAGAATTCTTCGCCCCAAATAACGCGGATCAACGCCACTCTCCATCATCAGCGAAAACCAATAGAGCGCCGCATCAGGATCGGAGCCGCGAATAGACTTATGTAGCGCTGAGATCTGATCGTAGAAATAATCGCCGCCCTTATCAAACTTCTTCGGCTGGCTCGTCAATGTTTTCTCAACGAGCGCCTTTTCAATCACCGTTTGATCATAGCTTTTAGCGACCGTGAGAAGTTGCTGTAAAAGATTTAATGAACGCCGACCATCACCGCCCGCATATTCGATCAACATCTTTTTGCCATCATCGGCTATCGTATATTCTGGGTAATATTCTGTAATCGCACGATCAATCAGTGCTGCAACCGCGGTATCATCGAGCGCTTCCAAGACATACACGAATGCCCTTGAAAGGAGTGCTTGGTTAATCTCAAACGAGGGGTTTTCTGTCGTGGCCCCAATAAACGTAACAAGCCCTGATTCTACAAAAGGTAACAAGGCATCTTGTTGCCCCTTATTAAAACGGTGGATCTCATCAATAAAAAGGATGGTCCGGCGGCCCTGTAAACGGTAACCTTCCGCTTCTTTAATCGCTTCACGAATCTCTTTAACGCCGGAGAACACTGCAGAGAGCGAAATAAACTCCGCATCAAACTGATCTGCAACGAGGTTCGCGAGCGTTGTTTTACCAACGCCTGGCGGTCCCCAAAAAATCATCGAGTGAGGAACACCGCCTTTAAAGGCTTCATAAAGCGGCTTTCCCTCACCTAAAAGATGCTTTTGTCCAACGACGTCAGCTAATGTTTTAGGTCTTGCTAAATCTGCTAGTGGCGAGAATTGGAGTGTTGTTTCTTTTACCAAATCCTCAAATAGATCATTCATGATTTTTCTCGATATCTTTGGTTCATATGACACATTGTCATAAGGGGCATTTGATGGTTATAGGTCGCGACCTACTTTGTTTCATCAATCACATCAACACCTGCCGGCATTTGGAATTCAAAACGCGAAGCATCTACTGCTCTGTTCTCTACTACGCTCTTCACAACAAATGAGATGGTTTGGCCTGTCATATCTTGCACCTTAAATGAGTAAATTTTACGATTTGCAAAGATCACCTGGATATCCGTAATCTCCATATCGTTATTCACAAATTTAGGCGTTAAGAGGTATTCACGACGATCTCTCACCGTCTGGATATTAAAGTTATCACTGAGCGCCTCATTACTTAACAGAATCTGAAGGACAGGATTATTGATCACTTCTTGAATCGGCTTAATGATGACTTGCATAAGATCGACGTCATAAAACCAAAATTTCACACCATTACTGACTAAAATTTGATGATAAGGCTTTGTATAGTCAAAGAGGAACTTCGGGTTTTGAGCCCCCATTTTCCCTTGTTGCGACGTCCCTTTTGTAGAAGAATCGATGAAACTTTCTACCGAACCTTTATCAATAATTAGCTCGCCAGAAGTTGTATCCTTACGATCTTTAGTGCTAATCTCTTGTGTGAAGTTTGCCTCTAGTGTCTGAAAATTCTTGAAATAATCGACAATAAACTGTTGATTTGCAAAAGTTGTCGTTGGGTAAATCATGACAATTGTCAGGACTATCGATCTTAAGATTTTTTTCATCATCGGTGCTAGCCTCTGGTTAATTTCTGGAATTTTAGATCATTATTATAACAGATCACTCTAAACTTATAGAAGCATCTGAATAGATGACCTATACAAATAGGAAGCCAAGTATTCTTTAGGCTATTTAAAAGTTTTATACAACTATTCGTACCATTTTAAAAAAATATTGGTCATTTTACATCCCCCATTACCCATGGGGTAGCGAGATATTTTCTAAAAATTAAGAAAATTCAATAATCACTGCTTTATTACAAGGAGTCACCTCGATGATAAGCTCAAATATGATATCTTTTGATGTCTACGGAACCATAGTTATGGCCTGTTTAACTCTGTTACTCGGTCGTGTTGTTGTTGCAAAAATCCCAGCGTTAGATAGATTCACGATCCCAAGTCCTGTCGCGGGTGGGTTAATTGTTGCATTCACAATCCTCATTTTAAAAACTGTGTTTGATTTCGAAGTGAAATTCGATACTGTTTTACAAACACCGTTAATGCTCATGTTCTTCGCGACCATTGGTCTTAATGCGAACTTCAGAAGCTTACTTTCAGGTGGACTTTCACTTATCATCTTCCTCGTTGTAGTGATTCTTTTCCTCACGATTCAAAATGGGGTGGGTGTTGGTCTCGCTTCAGCACTCGGCCTTGATCCTTTAATGGGTTTACTTGCAGGTTCTATTACGCTTTCAGGCGGACATGGTACCGGCGCAGCTTGGGGTAAAACCTTTGCCGAAGATTATGGCTTTGCAAATGCGACTGAAATCGCGATGGCATGTGCGACCTTCGGATTAGTACTCGGCGGATTAGTAGGTGGACCTGTTGCGAAATTCTTACTCCGCAATCGCCAACCAGTATTAGACGACGCGAATATCGATAACTCAAAACCTGTTGAAGCATCAGATAATATCACTGCATTTGAGCAACCTCGTGCGAGCCGCCGTATTACTTCAACCGCGCTCCTTGAAACGATCACAATGATTCTTGTATCAATCATGGTCGGAACGCTTATCTCAAATGCGTTAAGTGGTACAAAATTAGCCCTTCCAACCTTCGTATGTGTGCTCTTCGTTGGCGTTATTATCAATAACGTACTCTCACTCATTAGCGAAAAAATTATCTTCGAGCGCTCCGTTGCAATCGTCGGGAACGTCAGCTTATCTCTCTTCTTAGCTATGGCACTCATGAGCCTTAAACTTTGGGAGCTTAAATCATTAGCCGTTCCAATGATTATTATCTTAGGGGTGCAAGCAGGTTTCATGGCGCTTTATGCGATCTTTGTCACCTATAATATTATGGGTAGAAATCTCGATGGTGCCGTCTTTGCTGCCGGTCACTGTGGATTTGGTTTAGGAGCAACGCCTACCGCAATTGCAAACATGCAAGCTGTAACAGAGCGTTTTGGCCCGTCTCCAAAAGCTTTCTTAGTAGTGCCTATGGTCGGTGCATTCTTTATTGACCTTGTGAACGTGATTGTCATTAAGCTCTATCTATTGCTTCCTATCTTCCCATCCGTAACGAAAGCAGCAGCACAAGTTGTTGGTGGTTAAGTCAGCCCAATAGAACATCTTCCATGATGTGAGCAACTACGCATTATGGTTAAATGATCAATTTCAGAAATCCCGCAATGGACACCATCGCGGGATTTTTTATATCGTGAGAAAGCCGTTATTCAAGCGAATCGCTGAAACCCGTCACCTAATTGCCGCGAACAATCGGTAACAGATCTTGGAAATGATCCAATATATACGTCGGGTTTTCATCGGAAATCGGATGCCCAAAGTTATACCCATAGGTTAAACCAATGGTCTTAACGCCGGCATCTCTCCCACACGCGATATCGTTACGAGAGTCGCCCACAAAGATCATTTCGGCTTGCGTTAAGCCCAATGCGCCAAGTGTTTGGAAGATCGGTGCAGGATGCGGTTTTCTAGCGGCGACATCATCTGCCCCTAGCACCCACTCAAACATCGTATTCATGCCTAAATCATTGAGCAATGCCGGCAAAAATTTCGTGGGTTTATTCGTAATTAAAGCTAAGCGAAACCCCTCTTTTTGCAATGTTTTTAGCGTTTCCCTAACATTAGGATAAAGCATACTTCCTTGCTTTAAAATTTCGGTATAACAGGTATTAAAGATCTTAATCGCTTCATCAAACTGCGCCAAAGCTGGCTCGCCGCCGGCAAAGTCCAATGCTGTTTTCACAAGATGCTCAGCACCATGACCAATCCAAACAGAGACTTGTGCCAATCCTGCCGGTGCATAACCAAGCGACTCCAACATTTGATCAATGCCCTCGGCTAAACCTTTACCGCTATCAATCAACGTACCATCTAAATCAAAAGCGACCGCTTTTATCCCTTGCGTCATTACTCGTTCCCCTTATCTGCAGCTATTATCCTAACCCCAAGCATTATATTGCCGGCATTATCATCTTGATATCGGGCGGTAGTATGATTAATCGCCCGACGTTCCAGAAACATTGTAGAACATTCTATGCACATCTCTTATCTGCAATGCTAAATAAAAACCATAAAAATCAACTTACTCACGAATGTTTGCATTATTTTACGACTTAAAAATCACCATAAGTGAGGCTATTAGCGGATATTTCAGAACGTTAAGCCAGTAAATGCCTATAAAGCGATTTAACCCCTCGATTTTTAAGGATCATTTAGGTATATTGCCCCTGTGCCATACTGATGGCGTTTAATTCACTCTTTTTTGGAGATAGGATAATCATGATGAATTTACCCCCATGCCCACAATGTGGAATGGAACATACTTATAGTGATACTGAATTTTACATCTGCCCAGATTGCGCGCATGAATGGTCAATGACTGAAGAAGCAGCCCCTGCAGAAGTCGGCTTAACGGCAAAAGATGCTCATGGTACACCGTTAGTTGATGGCGACTCTGTCACCGTGATTAAAGATCTTAAAGTTCGTGGCTCATCGCTTGTGATCAAGCAAGGCACCATGATTAAAGGCATCCGTATTATCGATGGTGACCATGATATCGACTGTAAAGTAAATGGCACCAGCCTTCAGCTTAAGTCTGAGTTTATGAAAAAAGCATAATCTCGCCGCACTCAAGTTGAGTATTCAACGACTGACGTACTGAATAATACACTCGTCAGATAATCATTAATCCCCAAGGAGATCATTATTATTTTCTCCTTGGGGATTTTTTTATGATCGCTCGCCCATATGACAATAAAGTGACCCATAAAGGGATCAATCAAATCACTGATAAATAAGCGGTTAAATCTGTAATTGTATTGTTATTTGTAAATATTTAACTTAATATGAAAAGATCAATATTTATCCACCCACGTCACAATTAGGAGTTTGCAGATGAAAGAAACAATGAGAGCAATGGTCTATTACGGCGCAGATGATCTACGTTTTGAAGAGCGTCCGACGCCCAAAATCTTAGCCCCCACAGATGCGGTTATTAAACTAACCAAAACAACGATTTGTGGCACGGACTTAGGGATTATGAAAGGTAAAAATCCTGAGATCGCGGCGGTGGCGAAAGAAAAAACAGGCAACTTTAATGGGCGAATCTTAGGTCATGAAGGGATCGGTATTGTGGCAGAAGTCGGCAGTGCGGTGAAGAACTTCAAAGTCGGTGATAAAGTCATTATCTCTTGCGTAAGCCGCTGTGGAACGTGTGAAAACTGTCAAAAACAACTCAACGCGCACTGCATGAATGAAGGTGGCTGGATCATGGGTTATATGATTGATGGCACGCAAGCAGAATATGTGAGAACCCCTTTCGCAGATACTTCCCTCTATCACCTTCCGGCAGAGCTCAGCGAAGATGTCGCGGTGTTACTCTCTGATGCCCTCCCAACCTCTCATGAGATCGGTGTACAATACGGAGATGTGCAACCGGGCGATACCGTTGCAATTGTTGGTGCAGGTCCCATTGGTATGGCAGCTCTTTTAACCGCACAACTCTATTCACCAAGTGAAATCATTGTGGCAGATACCGACCAAAATCGTCTAGAGATGGCTTTAGAGATGGGCGCAACACAAGTTGTTAACTCGGCAACAGAGAATGCCATTGAGCGTATTTTAGAGCTAACGAATGGCCGAGGCGTTGATTGCGCAATCGAAGCTGTTGGAATCCCGGCAACATGGGATGTCTGTCAACATGTCGTAAAAGAAGGCGGGAACATCGCAAACGTTGGCGTTCATGGTCAGCCGGTTGAGTTCGCGCTTGAAAAACTCTGGATTAAAAATCTTAAAATCACTACGGGCTTAGTCAATGCTAATACCACGGGCATGCTCCTAAAAACATGCTGCGCAGGTAAACTCCCACTCGAAAAGATGATCACCCATCACTTTAAATTTGATGAGCTTGAGCATGCTTATAAAGTCTTTAAAAATGCCGCAGATGAAAAGGCGATGAAAGTCATTATCGATTACGCATAAATCAACTAATAGGGATACAGTCATCCCCTAGATATCTAAAAGCCCCCGGCATTTTGTTGCTGGGGGCTTTCTTGTTTGAACCGCTATCATGATTGCGATCACATGTCTGCGGCAGACTGTTTCTCCGGCATTAGCAGCATGACTGCATCACACTACTTAAGCAGTCTCAAGCTATTCATAATCACAATCAGACTTGCGCCCACATCGGCAAATACCGCCGCCCACATGCTCTCATAACCAAAGATAATCGCTAAGAAGAAGACTGCTTTAATCCCCAGAGCCATAAAGATATTTTGCTGAATGATCCGCACTGCACGTCTTGAAACTTCGATAAAGAGCGGTATTTTGGCTAAGTCATCATCCATAATGGCAACATTCGCTGTTTCGATCGAGATATCACTTCCCACAGCGCCCATGGCAAAGCCGACATCCGCTTGCGCTAAAGCGGGAGCGTCATTAATCCCATCGCCAATCATCCCTATCGCTTGTTTTCCCACTTGATGCGTTTTAAGAATACGTAGCTTATCTTCCGGCAATAAGGCGCCATGCGCTTCCTTGATAGCAATCATATTCGCCACATGACTTACCGCGCCCTGATGATCCCCTGAGAGTAATATCGGGGTGATATCCAATCCTTTTAAAGCTTGCATCACCGCTCCGGCATTCTCTTTAACCGGGTCTGATACAACAAAGATCAGACGCACTTCCCCGCCTATCGCAAAGATCGTTAAACTCGCGCCCATCGCTTCAATCCGGGCAAGCGCTGAATCTACCGCGGTTAAAGAGATATTATTGTTAGTCATCATTTTACGATTACCTAATAATAACGTTGCCTCTCCGACAATTCCTTGTGTCCCATATCCGGCAATGGCACTAAATCCATCGATCTCGCGTAAAGCTTTATCATATCCTGCGACAATGGCTTTTGAGATAGGATGATCCGATCTCGCAGCTAAGCTATTTGCGAACAAGAGAATCTCATCTTTACCAAGTACTTGCCCTTGCGCATCAATCAGCGGCTGCGCAGCATCAAAATAAAGCGTCTCTGTTAACACCGGTTTCCCGGCCGTTAATGTGCCCGTTTTATCAAATGAGAGATGCGTTAAATGCGCCCCTTTTTCAATAAATTCTCCGCCTTTTACTAAAATACCGTGACGCGCTAATTGCGTGAGCGCACTCACAATCGCGACCGGAGTAGAGATGACTAATGCACAAGGGCACGCGATAATTAACACCACTAAGGCTTTATAGATTGCATCAAACCATGTCATTCCAAAGAGCGGAGAAATCACGGCAATGAGGATTGCCACAATGAAAACAATCGGCGTATAGATTGCGGCAAAACGGTCAATAAAACGTTGTACGGGCGCTTTCTTAACTTGCGCTTCTTCAATCGTTCGAACGATTTTAGCAAGTGTTGAGTTACTCGATGTAGATGTCGCGCGGTAATCAATCTCGCCTTGTTGATTTATGCTCCCTGCATACACAACCTCTTCCACAGACTTATCCACAGGCAAACTTTCACCGGTGATCGCTGATTCATCAAAACTGGAATGCCCGCGAACGATGATTCCATCAAGCGGGAGGCGCCCTCCAGGGATCACGCGCACAATATCATTAAGCGCGATATCCTCAACAGGCTTTTCCACAATGCCGGCATTTGTGACTAACATTGCCGTATCAGGTGCCAACTTTAAGAGCTTTTCCACCGCATTTTGCGCTTTAGTCAATGACTTGGCTTCGATAATTTCAGACAAGGTAAAGAGGAAGATCACCATTGCCGCTTCTGGGAAGATCCCTAACAGCAATGCCCCTGTCACCGCCACACTCATCAATGCATTGATATTGAGCGTACGGTTTTTGATCGCAACCCATCCTTTCTTATACGTAGAAAGTCCGACAAGGGCGATGGTGATAAAGGCAAAAAGTGCACTCCACCAGAGGCTAAAGCCCGCGAACTCAAAGGCTTCAGAAACCCCTGCAGAAATCCCGGCAAGCACTAATCTTACCGTTTCATAGCGCTCATAACGCGACTTTTCAATGACGATTTTCTCACCATCTGTTACTAAAAAGGCACTCATGTTTAGCCCTTTTATCTTCGCGATGATCTCCGAAATAGCGCCATTATGAATCACATAGGCTTCACGTTTTAAATAGTTAAAGCGCAGCGTATCTACCGCACTATTACCGGCTAATGCTTTTTCAATGAGGAGCGACTCCATCGGACAATCCATCTCTTTTATATAGAGAATATCCTGCACATATCCAAAAGGGATATCACTCTCGCTGGGCTCGTAGTTCTCTTGAGGAATACTGCAACAGCTTGTTTCACCAGAATCACTACCATCTTCTACATGATTATGGGTATGAGCATCCGTATCAACGTGATCGTGATCGTGACAAAGATCATCGCCGACAGCTGATACTGTGTCATTCGATAAAATCTCTACGGCATTATCCCCATTGTTCGCTACATTATCCTGAGAATGACAACCACAACGCGCCTCAACAGGGGGTTGTAATGCATTATGGGGAGATTGAAGTTGTTTTTTATTCATAAGGATCCCTTCCTTGTCCTGAGTCTTCAGCAGTAATAGTTGCATGTTTATTGAAAACAATACCCCTATCTCAGTATTTGTTTGATTATGACTCATTAAACACCCTATAGTAGCTATAGGGTCAAGTATTTGATCCGGCAAAACACCATAAGGAAGGAAATACGATGTCAGCTACTGCTAAAACACCCCCCGCTATTCCTCGCGCATACCAGATCGGAGAACTTGCTAAACTGAGTAAAGTTCCGGTCGAAACGATTCGTTATTATGAGAAAGAAACCCTCATTGATGCGCCAGAACGTGCCGATAACAATTACCGCATCTATCGCTCACATCATCTTAAAAGATTACGGCTTATTCGTAATTGCCGGGCTTTTGATATGAGCTTAGAAGAGATTCGACAAATTATTCAAGCCACAAAAAATGAGGATACAAGCTGTACCCCCATTAATGAGATTATTCAAGATCATCTCTTTCATATTGATAAGCGGATTCAAGAACTCACCAGCTTAAAAGCAGAGCTCAGCGAGATCCAAGCACGTTGCAGTCAAGATCACGAAGCAAATAACTGCTCGATTATTGATGAGATCAATCAGCTTGATCCCGATACCACAGATAAAACCACCACCCATCTTTCGTAAGACCGCTCCGGCAATCGAAATACATACAATGCTTTTTAGGACGTCGAAGATTAAAGAGCATCCGGCGAATGATCTTGCGTACTTTGACATACTTCACAAAGAGATTGCGCCAATACAACCGCACTTTCTCGATCCTCCGCCCAATAGAGATCCTCCCGTTTTTTGGGAGAAATCCCTGCTTTTCCTAACACGGCTTTGACATCATTATTGAGTCCCGATAGCACCACTTGAATACCTTTTTTATCAAGCCGCTCGAGCATTGATTTAAAGGCAATCAATCCGGTGAGATCGATCAACGGGACTTTATCGAGATAAATAATCATCACTTCGATCTCCCGATTTAAGTAGGGTAATCGATCTAATGATTCAATTGTTTTACGTGCAGGTCCAAAGAAAAAGGCCCCTTTAATCTCATAATGCAGAATTAAAGGCGCTGATTTTTGCAACATTTCATCATTCTCAAGCATCACTAAATCATCTTGAAGATCGCCCTCAAACTCATCACTCATCAAAAATTCTGATTGCGTGAAATCTGCCATTCTCGCCATAAAGAGGAAGCTAGAGAGCACCATCCCCACAGCAACAGCCACCACCATATCAAAGACGACTGTCAAAATAAGACACGTAAAGAGCACCGCAAGGTCTGCTCTTGGAGACATTCTCACTGTCTCTTTAAAGTAAGGAAGATCTGCCATACTCCACGCCACCATTAAGAGCATCGCCCCTAAGCTTGCCATGGGTAAATAGCCCAGTAATTTGGCAAAAAAGAGAAGCGTCAGCAAAACAAACAACGCATGAATCATACCCGCAACAGGGGTGTTTCCACCGGCGCGAATATTAGCTGCCGTTCTTGCTAATGCCGCGGTTGCCGCAAAACCGCCAAAACAAGGCGCAAGAATATTTCCCACACCCTGCCCGACGAGCTCCGCATTGGGATTATGCCGGGTATTTTGCATACCATCTGCCACAACCGAACATAAGAGCGATTCTATCGCGCCTAAAATCGCGATCACAAAGGCGCTCGGTAAGAGTTCTCGAATCAGCCCCAACGTGATAATGCTCTCCCCAGATTCATCAATCCACGGCAATTTAAACTCTGGCAGAAAGTGTGGAATCCCCTGATGAATCTCGCCTTGATACTCATAGCTAAAGACGGATTGAATCGTTCTAAATTCATATCCAAAATAGGCGAGTAACGCGCCCAATATCCCGCTTAATCCCAAGATGATTAAATGTGGCGGCATTTTGCTAAAGAACTTAGGTAAAATCACTAATCCTAATAACGTAAAGATTCCCAAACCTAAATCCACCAGTGAAAACCGAGGAATCATCTCGGCGATACTAGCCATTCTCTCTATAAATCCATCCGCAGATACTGGATCGTTAATACCTAATAAGTCAGGAATTTGCGTCATCGCAATCACAATCGCAATCCCCGTACTAAAGCCGGCAGTCACGGAATAGGGAACAAAATGGATCATTTTGCCAATCTTGAATATCCCCATTAATATCAGGATCACTCCCGCCATACTTGTCGCAAGAATAAGCCCTGTTAAACCATACTGGCTCGTGATGGGCTGTAAAATAACAATAAACGCCGCCGTAGGTCCGGAAATGTTAAACCGAGATCCACCACATAGCGCGATAAAAAATCCTGCAACAATTGAGGTATAGAGCCCATATTGCGGCGCAACCCCGGTATTAATCGCTAATGCCATAGAGAGCGGCACAGCAATCATACCGACAGTTAAGCCCCCCATCAGATCTTGGCGGAACTTATGCCGATTATATCCCTGCATCATCTGAATAAAGGGAATCTGCCAAAACCATGCGAAATGTTTCATGCTCACCTCTGATCGTTAAATGTTCTCCGCTGAAAATACAGTCAATATTCAGCTTTCATACGGATATTTACCACGGATAATATTTTATATAATGCAATATGCTCTGGCATCACGTCTTATACAGCGAAAACTTGATGAGCCGTATTGAGTGTTTGAGGCGATTTAATCATCGCCTTCCTTCGTGATAATCAAGCTAGCGTATTCTAAAATGAATCAATATCGATATCGTTATCATCTCCGCCTTACGTGCCGAGATTATTGATAATCCCGCGATATAACCCCTTATAACTATGGCGAGTTTTTTGAAATAATTCAACAATTGCCCCTAAAGTAGGGTTCCTCACTGTAAAATAGCCTAAAAAAAAGACCACCTAAAGTCGTCTTTTCTTGTTCTTATTGGGCGCTTGTATCATCAATTACGATCGCCATAAATACAGCTAACAATCCTTTAACAAATCGGCGTAACGCCTAACATTTTAAGATCCTTGAGGGTGGCAATACCATCTGCACGCAGACCTGCCTCTTTTTGATAACGATAGAGCGCTTCTGCGGTGTAACCATTAAACGTCCCTTTATCAATGATGTTTTCATCTAAGAATCCGTGCTGCATTAAAGCTTCCTGCAGTAACCGAACATTCATTCCTCGCGAGCCTTGCAGTAACCTTACACTATTTTCTCCCGCAGCAATCAGCTCTAAATGTCGAGCATGCGTTAAGAGATATTGGTAAGGCGTTGCGATCTCAAACGGTGAGGGCTGCGCAGATTGACCTGCTAAAATTCGGAATGTTTGGTAAAAACCTGTCGGCGCTGCCGGCGGTGTATGATCTCCCTCAATCACCTGACAACCCGCTGATGAGAAGCTAATCCCGCCAATTTGAGTCGTTGATTGAGCACTATGAATATGATCATTCACCACAGATAAGGTTGGCACCCCATTTTCTACAGAAAATCGATGAGACGGCGTATAAAAGCGCCAAGCAAATGCAGGCTGCTCTCTCGTTAAACGAAAAGCACCTTCTTCAAAAGGTCGCCCTTCTGGCTCATGCGCACCCACCTTATAATGATAGAGCCCACTACCTAAGCAGTTAGCAATCTTTTTCTCCGGCATTTCAATCTGCTTTTGTTGCCATGCCCGATGAGGGATCGTTGATGCGGGGAATAGGGCTATTTTATGTGTTTGACGATTCCAAATTCCCAATAAGCATCCCAACTGCTCACCATCGAGTAATTGCTCAGCAATCACTGCGTCGGTCAACCATTGTCCATAATTCCCTTCAAGCAGTTTCCCGGCACGAATACCAAATAACAAATAATCTTGCGCTAAAGGATAAGCCATGTTTTCGGCAAGTCTTGCGAGCATTGCACCACTTAAAACAAAGGGTTCAAAAGAAGCGGGAGTATTGAGATGCGCCGTATCAATCATAGAATTGGAAGTCTCTAAAGTAAGATGAAATCGAATCTGTACTTTATCATATTCAACGTCAAACTACGATTTTGCCCCTTTGTGAATCCAGCCAGTTCAACATGATATTGCCCCCTTCTGAAGACGCTTTACACACTAAAACAGCCCATGGGACTGTAGAGAAAGGGACGAAAGGTAGTAGCCTTACCGCAATCTTTAGTAGAATAGCGCAGATAGATCGCCAATTAAGGCGTAAAATCTCAAGCGATCACGCGGGATCACGCGGGATCTCCTCTTCCCTTCTAAACAGACTGAGAGTTTACGATGTTAAAAATCCAAAATATCCCCTACTACCTGCAACTCATGAGAGTGGAAAAACCCATTGGGAGCTACCTGTTGATGTGGCCCACGTTATGGGGGATCTGGATTGCCAGTGAAGGGCTTCCTTCGGCTAAAGTGCTGATTATCTTTATGTTAGGGGTATTTGTCATGCGCTCTGCAGGCTGCGTGATTAATGATATCGCAGACCGTGATATTGATAAGTTTGTCGAAAGAACCAAAGATCGCCCCTTAACTGCCGGAAAAGTATCGCTCAAAGAAGCGCTGACACTACTTGGCGTATTGGTATTCATCGCCGCACTCTTAGCCCTTCCGCTATCACTCAATACCATATTATTAAGTATTCCCGCTCTCTTAATCGCCCTCTCTTATCCCTTTATGAAGCGTTTTCACTCCCTCCCGCAAGCCCATTTAGGCGTTGCTTTTGCCTTTGGTATTCCCATGGCATTTATGGAGATTCAAGGATCGCTCCCCCTCACCGCTTACTTGCTCTTCTTCACAAATATCTGCTGGACACTGATTTATGATACCGAGTATGCCATGAGTGATCGGGAAGATGACAAATCCATCAATATCAAATCATCGGCGCTCCTTTTTGAATCTTGGCTCGGCGATAAAGATTACTACATCATTATCGGCTTACAATGCATGATGACAATCTTACTGTTATCGATCATGAGCATCGAGCAATTAACCCCCTATTTTATGTTGGCTATTTTCTTTGTCATCGGCTTGTTTTATTATCAGATTACACTCATTAAAAATCACGATAGAATGAAGTGTTTCCATGCCTTCCTGCACAATAACTGGGTGGGACTGGTACTCTTTATCGGACTCTTCTTAAACTACCTTCCGTAGTTTAAGGGAGCTCAAACAACGCTTCTAGGAGGCTTCTATGGGAAATCGTTTATCGAAAATTGTGACAAAAACAGGGGATAGCGGGACAACCGGTATTGCCGGCAATGTTCGCCTTGCAAAGTATCATCCGCGGATTGAAACGATTGGGTTAATTGATGAACTCAACTCACTCATTGGTATTGGCTTAGCAGAGCTTAATCTCCGCGCAAGCCTCGAATCACTCTCAGATATTGCACATGAGTGGGCGCTGATTCAACATGAGCTCTTCAACCTTGGCGGCGAGCTCTCTATGCCAGGAACAGAATTAATTACGGCAAGCGCTGTTGAAACATTGGAAGAGTGGCTGACAGAATATAATGAGGCGTTAGAACCGCTCAAAGAATTTATCTTACCCGGCGGTTCTCCTTTAGTGGCAAAAACACACTATATTCGTGCGATTAGCCGTAAAGTAGAACGCTCATTATGGGCGCTCAATAGCCAAAGTGATAATGCGGTGAATCCCAACTCACTCAAATATCTCAATCGCCTCTCGGATTATTTCTTCGTCATGGCCAGAACGATTGCGAAAAGAACCAATAGCCCTGAAGTATTCTGGAATCATCAGAAAAAATGAACCAAGCACGCTTTATTCTTCTCGAAATAGATACGGCAGCAATTGCGTGGGCTCGTGCGCATTATCCGCAATTTTGGCAGGAACATTTAGGCAATAAAAAACGCACTAGCTATCTACTTAGCCGTGCGCTTTTGCTTCATACGCTCAAGACGTATTATGGAATCTCTGTTTTACCAGAGATGATCTATAACCAACATCAAAAACCATTCTTTAAGGATCTACCGATCTCTTTTAATCTCACCCACTCTGACACCTTTATCGGACTGCTAATTGCGCCCGGTAATATCTCATTAGGGATTGATATTGAATCGATAAAAACACGCAGAAATTTTTCTGGCTTACTCAAAAGAACATTTAAGCCGGCAGAAATTAAGTGGATATTGAGGCAGGAAACCCTACCTCAACAAGGAGATGATCTCCTTTCATTACACCCCTGCGCAATGATCCGCTTCTTTTTGTTGTGGTCAGCTAAAGAAGCTTATTTAAAGGCAGATGGTCGCGGCTTACAAGGCTTAGATTCCCTAGATCTTTACCCGCAAGAACAGGTGGTCTGTGGGGAATTATCTGAAGGCTCTTTACGTATCGCTACGCTTGCTCATCACCTAAACCCAGACCACAGTTCTCTCGCTCTCTATTTACCCAATCGCTTCTTTAACTTATTCACTATAGCGTCGCTGACGATCAAAAATGTCGATCACTTTTTCTATAGCAATTTATCAATTTCGTGGTCACTCTCTTTGCAAGATAAGATGATCAATCAACAAGATTGATTTAAATATTCTCTTACGTTACAAAAAAAGTCCCAGATAATCTCTTTAAAATGATCTTTCAATTATCTTGAAATTAATCTTCTGCTAATAAAAAGTCTTCTTTCTTTGCGCCTGCTTCTACTTTTTCTTTCATCCATAAAGGCATTTTTCCACGACCACTCCAAAGTTGCTCGGCGTTGTCAGGATTACCATATTTCATTGGTATTTTACGACCTTTACGACCCACTTTATCTTTAAAAACATCGTGGAAAGAAAATCCTGAGTGATCCAAAAGTTTCTCAATTTCTTTACGAATTTGATCTGCTTCAGCCGCACGACGGCTCTCAATCTCTTGGCTTAATTCAGTAATTAACGTTTCCATCTTGTCGATACTTAGCCCATTTAAATTTAACTCTTTCATCAATTATCTATCTCCATTCAATAATATTGATTTTAAAATACTTCCCTACTTAGTTTAACCTCAAACTCTTGAGGTTAAACCATTATATAAATAATATTAATTATATTAAATAATTATTTGTGCTTAATTGAAAAACACTGTCTGATTTTGGGATTTCGTTTGAAATCTTCAGGAAGTGTTTTACTCGAAATATTGATTATTTCAAACATTTCAATCAGCTCAGGATCCATTTTGAATCCTCTCAAATTCGTTGAAAACAGTAACTCTCCACCATTCGCTAAAAGTTTCATTGCGTCGGTAATGAGTTCAAAGTGATCTCGCTGAATATCAAGGACGCCTTCCATTTTCTTTGAGTTAGAAAATGTTGGTGGATCCATAAAAATAAGATCAAACTTATCCTCATTTCTTCTTAAAAGTGGTTTTTCTCGCATATGATCAACACGAATCTTTAACCACTCCATGACGTCAGCCTGAATCAATTCATGCCCACCGAAATGTCCATTTAACGCAAGATTCTTATCAGCCCAGCTTAGATAGGTCCGTGAAAGATCCACAGATAATGTTTCACTTGCACCGCCATTCGCCGCGTGTACAGTTGCACTTGCGGTATAACAGAAAAGATTCAAGAAGCGTTTACGTTTTGCATCTTTACCAATTCTTAAACGCACATCTCTATGGTCTAGGAATAATCCGGTATCTAAATAGTCAGTAAGATTTACAAGAAGCTTGGCATTACCCTCTTTAATCTCAAAAAGATGCCCATCTTCATCTGAATGACGCTCATATTGTGTTTTCCCACGTTGGCGTGAACGCTGTTTAACATGAATATCCGCTAGAGAGATATCATCAAAAACATGCGGGACAATATGCACAACTTTATTAAAGCGCGTCTCTGCAACTGTTTTACTGATCTCTGAAGGTGCCGCGTACTCATAAATCACAATTTGATCTTTATAGAGATCAATCGCGACATTGAACTCAGGCAAATCAGCGTCATAAACACGATACGCTTCAACACCTTCTCTTGCTGCCCATTTTGCAAGATGCTTCTTATTTTTAAGGAGTCGATTCATAAATGCTTCACCCCCTTCCGTTAAGAGATCATCAAGCGCCATGCGCTGCTCATTCTTGTTCGCTTTATCACGATCCACAAAGTTTGTAGGATCAATCTCAAATTGTAGATAGACACAATCAAGCGGACCGTTCCAGAATTTATTAATCTTCTTCGCACGGATTCCCATCACACGCCCAAGTTCTGGCGAGGAAGTGATAACGCCGGCATTAAAGCCTTCATAATCTCGGAGGAAATCTCCCAGATCCATGTACGTATTAACTAAATGTTCTTTTTCGCCTAAACGCTCACCATAAGGAGGGTTACAAGCAATAAGACCTGTTGTAAGAGAGAGATCACGCTCATAATCTTGGAAACTCATGTGCTTAAAGACCATGTTTTTTAAAACGCGTGCTCTATCAGCGTTCGCCTTGGTAATCCCAATCATCATCGAGCTGCGCTCAACACCGACTAAAGTTCCCTCGTAACGCGCTTCGCCTTCAACGGC
This sequence comes from uncultured Ignatzschineria sp., assembly GCA_945639195.1. GTDB lineage: Bacteria > Pseudomonadota > Gammaproteobacteria > Cardiobacteriales > Wohlfahrtiimonadaceae > Ignatzschineria. Next base: position 60,251 of record CALZEE010000008.1, read on the forward strand.
TCTCTGTTTCGCCGCTTGGTAACATTCGTCCCATTCAGCCTTTTTAAAATGTCTCCAGCGCATAAAGCCAAAGTCATTACGATAAATACCCGGGGCAATATCACGCGCCATTAATGCCGCTTCGATCAAGATCGTGCCGGCACCACAAAGCGGATCAATAAAGTTCTCGTTATTTGCCGCTTTCTCTGGCCAATTAGAACGATAAAGTAATGCCGCCGCAAGGTTCTCCTTAATCGGTGCTGCCCCTTGCTCTGTTCTAAATCCACGCTTGTGAAGTGGGTCACCACTCATATCTAGATAGAGCGTATAACGATCTTCTGAAATATGGAGGTAAAAACGTAAATCGGGATCATCAACATCCACATTCGGACGAGTTCCCATTAAATCTGTAAAGTAATCAACAATCGCATCTTTAACGCGAAGTGCAGCAAAGTGTGTATGAATATTGCCGGCGCGACGAATGGTTACTTTTGTGGAAAAAGTATCTGTTTCACGCATATGCGAAGACCAAGGAAACAACGTCAACTCTTTATGTAGCTGATCTAAAGAGGTAAATTTACCCTCTTTTAATTCCAATAGTACGCGCGAGCCACAGCGAACCCAAAGGCATGCATTGTAAGCATCTTTGAATTCTCCGGTAAATGTAACACCTGTACCACTCTCCGTGGCATCGACCCCTATCGCAAGAAGCTCATTTCTAACATAAGGTGCAAGACCTTGGGCACAGGTAACATAAAATTTTGACATAGAATCTCTCTAATGAATTGGTAACTACAAATTTAACTTTTTGCCATTCCAAATGATTATTTCGTCATCTCACAACATAAAACTGTCTGATTTTTTTTGTTAAGTGCTGAAGTATACTAGAAAGCATATGTATATAACATATATTAACAAAAGAAATCCAATTTATAGCGATATATTTAATGAAATCAAGTAAATAAAAAATGTAAATGTTTTAAATATAAGGAATATATAAGAAAAATATCCTGCATTATCACACAGATCGCGATCGACTAAACGAGTATCATTCAAAAGAACTTTAACACTTGAAGTCTGAGGGATTATCTGCCTATATTAGGAGAACTACATTTAATTCATCTAGAATATTAAAATAACCCTCTAAAATAGAGGTATCTTCTAGTTCTGACAAGCATTTTTATGAAAATATAATAATTAACACAACAAAGGATAGACACTATGAGCGCAGATTTAAGCAAAAAAATTCGCCATGCGGCGTTTCTTGATAAAATTGTCTCGGCTGATGAAGCCGCCTCGTGGATTGAAGATGGCATGACACTCGGGATGAGTGGCTTTACTCTCTTTGGTGAGCCAAAAGTATTTCCTAAAGCGCTTGCAGCGCGTGGAAAAAATGAAAAATTCAAAGTAAATCTCTTTACGGGTGCGTCTCTTGGTCCTGATGCTGACCAAGCAATGGCAGAAGCAGATATTATTAATCTTCGCGTACCTTACCAAGGTAATCCGGTCATGCGTAAAATGATTAATGCTGGTCAAATCAAATATATAGACCAACATTTATCACATACTGCCGAAACGCTTCGTCAAGGTAATCTTGGCAAGATTGATTATGCCATTATTGAAGCAGCTGCTATTACGGAAGATGGGCTTGTTATTCCAACAGGTTCTGTGGGTAACTCACCGATCTTTATAGATAAAGCGGATCACGTCATTATCGAGCTCAACACGAGCACCCCTGAAAGCTATGAAGGGATTCATGATATCTACATCCCGAAAGCGCAAGGCGAAAACCGTGAAGCCATTCCTGTTTATGATGACTTAAGCAAGCGTATCGGCGAAATCGGTATTAAAGTTGATCCGGCAAAAGTTCGTGGTGTGATTCTTTCAGATCGCCCTGACACACCATCGCCACTCTTCGAGCCAAATGAAGAGACCCAAGCAATTGCCAACAATCTCTTAGATTTCTTAGGCAATGAAGTAGACTCTGGTCGCTTAGGTCCAAACCTTGCACCACTCCAATCAGGTGTTGGTTCTGTTGCGAACGCGGTACTGAGCGGCATGGCAAAATCTGATCGTTTCAAAAACCTCACAGTTGCATCAGAAGTATTACAAGATGGTATCTTCGACCTTATTGATGCCGGCGTTGTTGATTTTGCGGTTGCAACTGCATTCTCGCTCTCTAAAAAGCGCGTAGATCAACTTGCATCTGACCTTGCGAAATATAAAGATAAAATTCTTTTCCGTCCGCAAGAGATCACCAACCATCCTGAAGTGATTCGTCGTTTAGGCGTTATCGCTTTCAACACAGCGCTTGAAGTAGATATTTACGGTAACGTAAACTCAACTCACGTTAGCGGAACACATGTGATGAACGGTATCGGCGGATCTGCAGACTTCGCGCGTAACGCTCGTATCACGATCTTCGTGACCCAATCAACCGCAAAAGGGGGCAATATATCAGCCATCGTTCCTTTTGTAACGCATGTTGACCACACAAACCATGAAGTAGACGTGATTGTAACTGAGCAAGGATATGCAGATATCCGCGGTCTTTGCCCAACAGATGCGGCAGTGAAAATCATCGAAAACTGTATGCATCCAAAATATAAAGCACAAGCACTCAAGTACTTTGAAGATGCAAAAGCAAAACGTGGCGGGAATACTCCACATCTCTTAGATGAAGCATTCTCATGGCACATCAATCTTGCTGAAAAAGGCACTATGCTTTTAGATTAAAAAGATGAGGGTATTACGACTCTCGTCAATTTAATCGCAGCTAATAGTTTAAAACCGACATTCATATGTCGGTTTTTTATTATCTGATGTTTATGCCTTTTAATTCTGATGATCTGCCGGACAATAATGATCCATCAGATAGCCAGAGATAAATCACATTGCAAATGTGCATGCTATCCCTTTTCAGTAAATAGACTATAGATCAGGAAGAATAACCTTTTTGATACATACTTATCCAGTCCAAGGGTTTTATTGCCGAGCTCACTTTCGTAAAATATTGGTGCGCTTTCAGTAATAAAACATGTCATTACTCATTTCTATGGTAATAATGAAGGCAATCAAATTTTAATCTAATACATTTAGTTCTGCCGCCCCGCCATTCCCGAGAATATTCATCCATTATGAATTCCTTTCTCTCTCAGTACCCATGAGCGAGTGGCAGACTATTTTAATTTTAAGGAGAATCTTATGGCTCGTGAGAATTGGAGTAGTAAACTCATTTATATCTCAACCGTTGCCGGTGCTACCATTGGTTTTGGTGCAACTTGGCGCTTTCCCTATCTTGTGGGCGAAAATGGAGGTGGGGCTTATCTCGTCGTCTTCTTTATTGCCATGCTCGTCTTAGGCGTTCCCATGTTGGTGGCTGAACACCTTATTGGCCGTCGCTTACATACCAACGTCGTTGACTCCTTTAGTGGCGAAGGGTTAGATCGCCCCACCTCCAAACTTTGGAAAGGAGTGGGAATTTTAGCGATTCTAGGCGCATTTGGGATACTCGCCTACTACATGGTCCTCGGGGGCTGGGTAATGAGCTATATTGGCGGTATTTCGCTGGGAGAGATCGATCTCTCAACGCCGCTTAGTGCTGAAGCTGCCAAAGGCTTCTTTGAGAGCTCCACCAGTAATCCCTGGAAGATGATTCTCTACACCTTTATCTTTGTCGCTGTGAACTACTATATTCTCGTGAAAGGGATTATTGATGGTATTGAGAAGGTCATTCGCTGGGTCATGCCGCTCTTCCTTATTCTTGTGTTGGCATTAATGGTCCGCGCGCTCTTCTTACCTGGCGCAATGGAAGGGGTGAAGTTCTATATCATTCCGGACTTTAGCAAGATCAATTCTCGCGTGATTCTCTTAGCGCTTGGCCAAGTCTTCTTTGCTCTCAGTATCGGCTTTGGGGTAATGGTAACGCTCTCTTCTTATCTCAGTAAAAAAGAGAACATCGTAAGCATTAGTATTAGCGCCGGTATTATTAATACCCTTATTCCCCTTGCGATCGGCTTTATCATCTTCCCGGCGCTCTTCTCTGCCGGTATCGAGCCTGCATCAGGCCCTTCGCTCGTATTCCAAGCATTACCTGCCGTATTCTCAACGATCCCATTTGGGGCATTCTTTGCCGCACTCTTCTTCTTACTGCTCCTCTTAGCAGCATTAACCACCTCTTTAACAATCTTTGAAGTGGCGATTACGACGCTTATTGAGAAATGTAAAATGAAGCGCCCAGTGGCAACCTTTATTACACTGGCGGCCGTATTTGTATTAGGAAACGTCCCCAGCATTCTCTCGGATAGTCTCTGGAGCAATGTCAGTATCTTTGGTATGTCGATCTTTGATGCCTTTGATTACATCAGCGCCAACATTCTCTTCATCACCACCAGCCTCTTATCGGCAATTTATATTGGATTTGTCTTGAAGAAAAAAGTCGCTCTTGATGAAATTACAAACCAAGGAACGTTGAATCCGAAGATTGCGACCTTACTCTTCTATCATATTAAATTTGTGATTCCGGCATTGATTCTTGTCATTTTCGCCTTCTCCTTTATGTAGATCACAAATGACTGCATCACTGCAGTAAAACTAAAAGGGCGCTGTTCGTGAAGAACGCGCCCTTTTTTTCACATCTTTTTTACATCTTTAATCATGGATAGATAACGGCTTATTACTCATGGTAATGATGATTCTGAAGCCTCACTTTTGGGGTGCGGTTTCTCTTGCAGCTTCGCTCGGTTCAAACTCAAGGAGTTTAAGAGCACGCTCACAGAACTAAAGGCCATCGCCCCACCAGCTAAGATCGGGCTTAAGAAACCTAGCGCCGCAAAGGGAATCCCTATCGTGTTATAAATAAAGGCCCAAAAGAGATTTTGGCGAATTTTTTTCATCGTTTTTTCAGAGAGGAGGATCATTTTTGAAAGGTTCATTAAATCACCATTCATAATCGTCACATCGCTCGACTCCATCGCAATATCTGTCCCCGTGCCCATCGCAATGCCGGCATCCGCTTGTGCGAGTGCGGGCGCATCATTCATGCCATCTCCCACCATTGCAACAACGCGCCCCTCCGATTGCAGCGATCTCACAATACGCGCCTTATCTTCAGGTTTTAATTCCGCACGTACCTCTGCGCCAAAAAGTCCGACATCAGCGCCAATTTTCGCTGCCGTGCGAGCATTATCACCCGTCAACATTAAGACCTGAACGCCTAAAGCCTTTAGCTCCGCAATTGCCGTTTTAGAGTGTTTTTTCACAGGATCAGCCATTGTAATAAGCGCCAGTATTTCCTGCTTATTACTCAGCAACACAACCGTTTCTCCCATCGCCTCATGACGCGCAACAAGATCCCCGAAAACACCGCAATCAAGCGCCATTTCTGCCATTAAACGCGGTGAACCAACATAATATTGCTGGCCGGCAATATCTCCTTTTAACCCTGCACCCACTAACGCCTGAAAATCTGCAACTGCCGGTAACGTCACTGCTTGTGTTTGACTATACTCAACAATCGCTTTTGCCAACGGATGCTCAGATTGAGACTCTAATGCGGCGAAGATCGCTAAAAACTCAAGACTTGCCTCTCCACGCCCTTTAAATGCCGGGGCGACTTCGAAATGCATCACGCGAGGTGCGCCTTCTGTAATTGTCCCAGTCTTATCTAATACAATCGTGTTGATCTTTGCTGCGCGCTCTAAAGACTCACCATTTTTAATCAAAATACCATGTCTCGCGCCCACTCCTGTCCCCACCATAATGGCTGTCGGCGTGGCTAATCCTAGTGCACAAGGGCATGCAATCACTAATACGGCCACACTGTGCATAATCGCACTACTCCACATTCCCGTGAGCCAATAGGTCACAACAAGCGTCAATAAGGCAATCATGATGACTGCCGGCACAAAAATCGCCGAGACCTGATCTGCAATTTTCTGAATAGGTGCTTTACTCCCTTGTGCATCATTCACCATATCAATAATACGCGCGAGTGTACTTTCACTATCTACTTTACGAGCCACCATCACAAGCGCCCCTGTTTGGTTAATCGTCCCGCTATAAAGCAGTGCGCCAGGGCCTTTATCTACCGGCAGACTCTCGCCTGTTAACATGCTCTCATCGAGTGTTGAAACGCCAGATAAGACCTCCCCATCCACAGGAATCGTCTTCCCCGGATGAACCAGTAATTGATCACTCACAATCACCGCACCCACAGGAATTTCCGTATAATGCGTTGTGATCTTGCCATCATTCCCGATGATTTCATCAATTCTTAAGGCCGTTTTAGATTGCATCGCCATAAGGCTACGGATGGCTTCTCCCGTCCGATTTTTGGCACGCTCCTCTAAATATTTACCTAGTAAAATAAGCGTAATAATCACCGCACTACTCTCAAAATAGAGATGCGTTTTGTCGCCCCCTAAAAATCCATTATAAAAGCTATAACAGAATGCCGCGGTTGTACCTAGTGCAACTAATACATCCATACTCGGAGCTTTTGCCTTGAGTGACGCCCAACCCGCACGATAAAAACGAAGCCCGATTCCAAATTGCACAGGCGTCGTTAACAGTAACTGAACCCAAGGTTTATGTAAGAACATGACCCACGGCGCATGGCTTCCCAGCATCATCGCTAACATCCCGATTAACATAGGAGCACTCAGGAGCGCACCCACAATTAAAGCCCGGCGCATCTTGGTTGCTTCCAACGCCTCACGCTCAATTAAAGCAGCCTGATGATCTTCATCATCGATCATCGCCCCAAACCCTGTCTTTTCAATCATGGTGATAATTGCAGGCTCGGTGACAATAGAAGGATCATATTCAATCATCCCTTTTTTACTCGCCAGATTCACATTCGCCCGATAAATGCCGGGCTTTTTACCAAGTACTCGCTCGATACGACCAGAACAGTTAGCGCATGTCATACCGGTAATGGCTAAGCGAGAAAATGCCCGTTGTTGTGCGGAATGATCCGGCACCTGAAGCTTCTTCGTATCCATACTCTACTCCTACCACTGTTTGATATGGCAACTGCACTGACCCTTAAAGCAATCACATGCAATCTCATTGACCTTCGCTAATTTAGCGCGCTCAAGACTCGCTTCAATCAATGTAATATCATCGACGGATAATGCCCGTGTATCAATTAACCCGGCAATTTTCTCTCCCCGATCTCGGCTACAGACAAAGCTAAAGAGATCTCTTGCTGCAGAATCCCATGCAACGTTCTCCGCGATTAAAGGGCGATAGAGATAACGATTACCGTTCTCCTTCGTCTCAACGTAGCCTTTTGCAACTAGACGAGAGAGCAATGTTTTTGTAGTCGTCGGCTTCCACTCGCGCTTTTTTTGCAAAACTTTCACAATATCGCTACTTCCCAACTCTCCGTGCGCCCACAAAACACGCATCACTTCCCACTCTGAAGGGGTTATCTCAATTGATTTCATCTTCTTATCTCCATCTACAAATATAGTTAACTACAATAGTAGTTTTAATAAATCTATTTGTCTAGCCTAATTGCAATAAAAAGAATTTCTGCCATATTGATTAATAATGTTGCAAAAATGTCGTAATAATTAGACAATATTTATTGTCTTATAAATCAATGGTTAGAAAAATAGAGAGTGAGATAACCCTATCATTACCCGTTTATTTTCTAAGGTTCCTGAGTATCCATTTTATATGGTTCAAGCCTTCCAAAGTCCTACTGATATATATAGAAAGAAAGAGAAAGAGAAAGAGCAAATCCTATGACATGCCACGACTTAATAATCGTCAATACTCATATTAATCTCCTCGTGATGTGCCGCTGATTCATTATATTGATCTCTTTTTTCAGATTGATCTCTATTAATGATCTGGAAATGAGAATATCGGCTGATTAAAAGTTCGCAATAAAAGATGACATAGGTTCATTTTTTAATAGATAGCAAGCGGAGCGCAATGCTCTCAAAATCTCCAGATATTGCGTCTTAAACCGCAAGACTACAAGATGGCTACATTTAGACTGCATTTTCACATAAATTCACAAATTGATTTTAAGTCATTGTTCTTATAATCTCTTTTAAGAATCATTCCCCCAACCTCTCAAAGAGATAATCCATAAAAAGTCGCACTTTTGCCGGCACATAACGGCTACTGGGGTAGATCAAATGAATCTCCTTCGCCAAAGGTCGCTCTTCTGGGAATAATTCCACCACCCGCCCCTCTTCAATGGCGCTATCTACTGCATAATCAAAGAACTGCATGATCCCAAAACCATGTAACACACTCTCAAAGGCCCCAAGCGAATCACTATGGATCAAACTCGGCTTAAAATGAAAACTTGGCTCACTCAAAAACTCCCACGGCATCACTTGTCCGGTATGAGGAAAGCGCAATCCCACACATTTATGCTGGTGCAGATCTGCTAATGTTTTCGGCGCGCCATACTTTTTCAAATAAGCAGGCGAAGCAACAAGCTTTAAGACCGCACTATGAAGCGGTTTTGCGATTAATCGCTCCTCTTTTAAACGCCCAATACGAATCGCAAGATCAAACTCATCCTTCGTAAAATTCACATAAGCATTACTCAGCGACACTTCAACATGCAGTCCATCGCTATGCTTTTCTAGGAAGTCATTGATATTAGGTAAAAACTTTTTAATCCCATAGCTATCAGGCATACTAATTCGTAATATGCCGCAAGGTTCAATGCTATTAGTGATCTGCCGCTCGATATCCCGAATGTTTTCTACAGACTCCTTACAAACCTGATAATAGCTCTTACCCTCTTCGGTTAAACGCATTGAACGAGTAGAGCGTTCAAAAAGCTTAATATTCAGTTTTTTCTCTAAACGAGAAACCGCCTTGCTCACCGCAGATGGCGTAACACCTATTACGATCGACGCATCTGTAAAATTCTTGCTTTCAGCCGCTTTACAGAAGATTTGAATGTCGTTTAGGTCCATATCTTGTATTAATTGCATATACTTACCTTTATCTGTGCCTCATAGGCATTAAAGAATTTCTAAGCCAATATAGCAAACTTTGGTAAAACCCCTTATTATAATTCTCGTAATATGTTGGAAAAATCTCGTTTTAATATCAAGCATTAACGCGATTCCCTTAAAAATAAACCTCCAACATGCCCAATTTTTAATTTTTCATCAATCCTATTGATGACCCCACTACATTTATAAGGAGCTTCATCATGAGTTCATTTACATCACTCGCAACAAAACGTCGTACGATTTACCACCTTGGCAACAACGTGACACAATCTAAAGAAGCAATTACCACATTGATTCACGATGTTACAAAACAAGCACCCTCATCATTTAACTCACAAAGCTCAAGAGTTGTTGTTCTTTTTGGCGACGCGCATAATAAACTCTGGGATATCGCGACAGATTCCCTTAAAGCGGTCGTTCCTGCAGAAGCGTTTGAGGCAACAAAAGCAAAAATCGACTCATTTAGAGCAGGTTTTGGTTCTGTACTTTACTTTGAAGATGAGAAGGTTGTTGAAGATCTTCAAGCACAATTCCCGGCATATGCAGCGAACTTTCCAAAGTGGTCAGACCAGGCGCACGGAATCACTGCTTATGGGGTTTGGCTCGCACTTGCAGAGGTAAATATCGGCGCATCACTCCAGCATTACAACGAGCTTATTGAAGATGCAGTAAGAAAAGAGTGGGATATTCCTGCAAACTGGACCCTCAAAGCACAAATGCCATTTGGTTCCATTGAATCAAGCGCAGATCCTAAAGCGTATATCGAAACAGATGCTCGCTTTAAAGTATTCGGTTAATCCCCGTACTAAAATCGTCATTCAGTGATTCTAAAATAGCAAAGAGCCCTATTAATGATAATAGGGCTCTTTTTTCGCCTAGCGCTAATGCTATAGTGCTAAAGCAGGCACAAATCTATTGATGCCCTGATGAATCAATAATAAAGGATCAACAAGCGAGAAGAATCTCGCGCATCCATTAATACCTAAGGTAAGGAGAATACAGATGTTAACGCTCTATTATGCACAAGGCACTTGTTCAAGCGTGGTCTTAATGACCGCGAAAACGCTCGGCATTGATCTTAATGTCGTCAATGTAAATATCGCTGAGGCAAAGCTCGAAGATGGTCGTGATTTCAAAGCGATTAATCCCAAAGGCTATGTACCAGCACTCCAACTCGAGAATGGCGAAATCATCACAGAAGTCGTGGCGGTTTGTGCTTATCTCTCATCCCTAAAATCTGATAATGCACTCTTTCCTTTAACGGGCAAAGGCCTTATTAATCAACTCACATGGTTTAACTACCTCGCAACAGAGATCCACAAGAGCTACGTCCCTTTAATCTGGCAAGCATATGGTAAAGAGACCGGCAAAGAATGGCCAGCAATTGCCACCGCAGGATTAAAAAATCGTTACACTTTAATTAATGAAACGCTTGCGAGCCAAAAGTATCTTACTGGCGATCAGATCACGAGCGCTGACTTTTATCTCTTTATGACGACGCTCTGGGCAGATAAAGTTAAACTCGACTTAAGCGAATTCGCCCATATTATGGCCTTTAAAGACAATGTCAAAATCGCTATCGAACCTTTGGGCTTAAATTTCGCTTATTAACCCCCCTCATAATACAAATAACCCCCTTGCAATCAATCGCACTGGGGTTTCTTTTTAAGGATCAGCTACTTATCGTTCTTAAAATAATACATTCCATTTTCCCTATATTATCTCTCAAAATATCTCTCAAAACTTGATAGCCTTTACGAGTCGTTCAATCTAAAATCACGGATCAATATAATATTATATTCATAATCTCGATAACCATTGGACACATTATGCAAGATCAAAAATCATGGCGCCTTTCATGGATTGCCTATTTCAAATCATTACTATTTCTCCCGATTGGAAGCGCTATTATCACCGTTATTATTATGATTGCACTCTCCATCATCATGGGACTTCTCTCCTCTTTTGTACTTGAAGAAGCCACTATTCAGAGCATTGATGCCTATATGGAGAACCTAATCCCAAATGACAAACTCATACCTTTATACTTAGCGCTCATCATCTGGGCAATTACTACACTCTTCTTCGGCATTTTAATGGTGCTCTCTATGCGTAGCATCAGACTTTATTATGATGAAGAAGGCATCTGGTACTATTCAGGGATTTTTCCTTGGAATAAAGGATGCAATGGTATTAAATGGCGAGATCTCGACTCAGGATTCTATACCACAGGGTTTGTGAGCTGGGCGCTCAAATCCTACTCGGTCACTGTCACACACCGCTTCACTAAAGACTTCGAAATAGTCGTTAAACATGTCCGTAAAGGAGATGAGTTTGTGAAAACAATTAATGAACGCCATAGACAATATGTGGAGACGAATACAATTTCTGAAGCTTAATGTTTCATGATATAGCGGCGCAAATCACATATACCGCATGCTAATCCTAAAATAAAAACACCACTTCCTTAAAACGCCGTCTTCTACAAGAGGGCGTTTTTTATTCAAGCAAGCATTATTGCCTATAAAGAATTATATAAATGATCATTAGGCATTAATAATGATTCCCCAAAAATTCTTATACTACTCAAAAATCCTACGAATGCTTGGTAAACAGCTATATCAAGAGCATTCACCATCAAAAATCACTATTTAAATTCCTCCAAATAGATTCCTATAAAAAGAAATTATAACGATTTCATCCTATCATTGTTTCCAAATTGGAATTAATGATTTTCTCCAAGCCTGTTTTAGCGATGATCATTATTGCCTATATTAGTCCTCAACAAGACATCAAAACCATTTGATTTATTTATATAACAGAGGAAATATTATGAAAAACTTAATGAAAGCAGCACTCGTATCATTCGCAATCGTTTCAGTATCAGGCATCGCCGGCGCTCAACAATTAGCACCGCAAAAAGTCTTAACCGACTTAACTGCAGAGCAAGTAAAACAGATCAATGGCCTTGGCAGAATCTCAAACAGTGAAGCAACAACTTCACCAGTGTTTGATTTTAAGCTCTCAAAAATCTTAACACCGGCACAATTAGCTAAATACAATCAAGAAAAAGATGGCGTTCGTTACGCATCAACAAGTAAACATAATATGTTTAACATTGACAGCAAATAATCCCCAATAACATTGCCATACAATTCTATTGGAACCCCCTTAACCAATAGAGATTAAGACAAGCAATATTAACTGGACTAACTTTGGAATACCGAAGTTAGTCCTTTTTTATTGGGGTATAAATCTTAAAAGCTTACATACTCAACGAGAGGTGCTTCACCCGCCAACACATCAAAGAACTCATTTTGAGAACAGAACCGATAATGCCGGAGTTTCAAGTTCGTCATCGCTTCAGAAGTGGTATTAGCACGCACATAATCCAAGTAACTTGTGCTATCTGATCGCTTAAAAACATGCCCCTCAAACTCGCCGTCTTTCTCGTTATAAGTGAAGTAGGACTCATTATGCATTGTTGCGGTGGTGTAATCCGTAAAATGAATTCTCAACTGCTTTCCCTCAAAACAGCCTTCACTTGAAAAGCACAGAATCACCTCACCATCTTTAATAGATGCTTGCTCTAAGATGAGGGATTGATAGGGGATGTTGAGTTTTAGGAGATCGTTGAAGGTCATAAGATTATCTTTTGGTTGATGGCGGTATTTAAAGGGGGCGTTATTATCTTAACGCCTTTGTGCGGTTTATGAGTAACCATTCACACAATAGGTTCATACAGACGTAAAAAAACCGCAAATTAATGCGGTTTCTCTATTCAACTGTCTAAAGGTGGAGATTTAACAACCCACGAATCCTCTAGCGAATGAAATTACTATAAGTGTTTTTGATAGGTAATGTCAAATGAGCAGATTATCTAAAATTTTCTTAGTATCCATATGGTTATGGCCAATATTGACAAGCATTAGGAAACATTTATGACACTAATAAAGCAATCTTTGAATAGACTTAAATAAGAGAAATATATTAATATTCTATATCTTTCATGCAGCACCAAAAACATTTAGAGTCACAATGACCATAAGCATTATGCTCTATCGGTTCAAAACAATTACTACAGGTACTATACTCTTCTATTAGTTCACCATCTTTATCGCTATACAAATAAGTATTAGTGTCCTTAAGAAAATACGACTCAATATTACTATGGCTAATTTTGAAACTATATTCATCTACATCTTTAAAAATAGCACCTACCTTCTGTTTCATTATATCGCTAGTGTTCCTACCATAAATAATATAACTCACACAAGATTTTGGAATTTCTAAATATCCAAAATATTTCTCTTCAAAAATACCCTGAGCCTTAAGTATTACTCTTCTCTCTTGTTCATACTCCCAACATTTTTGTTTATGAAAATAAAAAGCCTGAAAAAACCTACTTTGAGCAATATATAAGCCTATACCTTTCCCACGAAAGTTCCCTGCTTCAAAATGCCGTTGAAAGTCAGGATCTATTTCTGACTGATACTCGATATCTTCAATATAAAAATCACTTTCTGCAAATTTTAATGATTCTTCAAAATACTCCCTTAACATATCTTCGTTAAGTGCCAAAACAAAGCCTTTCTGTTCATTTGCATAATGAGCCCACATAGGAGTAACATCAGGCTTCTTAGAGAAACATGATGCAAAATACCCCTTACACTTATTGATCTCTTCTCTATAAGTTCTCATTAAATAAAGAAATTCATCAGGATTATCACTATCAACTAGAGACAAATCAACGGCTAAAGCTTGTTCATAAGGATCATTGTATTGTGACAAGTCCGTAAATTTTAATGTGAAAAATTCCTCATCCAAATTAATACAATCTATTTCATCCTCTGGCAAATACATATACTTAAATAACAATTATGACTCCTATTTAATTGCAATTATTACAAAATATAATAACGCATTTTAAAAGCATATTAAGAAGTATCCCAATATCATCGAATAATACTCAATTATTCCTCCACCTCATACCCCAAATTAGGCGCAAGCCATTTTTCCGCTTCCTGTAAGCTCCAGCCTTTACGTTTTGCGTAATCTTGGACTTGGTCTCTGCCGATTTTACCCACGCCGAAGTAATTGGATTCTGGGTGGGCGAAGTACCAACCGGAGACTGCCGCTTGGGGGTACATTGCGTAGTTATCTGTGATCTGTAGACCAATGCGTTGATCGGGGTTGAGGAGTTCCCATAGCGTGCCTTTTTCTGTGTGCTCTGGGCATGCTGGATAGCCCGGTGCAGGGCGAATGCCTCTGTATTCTTCGCGGATTAACGCTTCGTTGTCGAGCGCTTCATCTGCGGCGTACCCCCAATATTCTTTCCGCACTTTTAAGTGAAGATATTCTGCGAGGCTCTCTGCGAATCTGTCTGCGAGCGCTTTGAGCATGATGGCGCTGTAGTCATCATTGTCTGCTTCAAATTTCTCGATATAAGGCTCAATCCCAATGCCGGCAGTACAAGCAAAGGCGCCGATATAATCTTCCACCTCTTCACCCCCAATGAAATCTGCGAGCGAGCGATTCGGCATCTCGTTCGGGCGCTCTGTTTGTTGGCGTAGATGATGTAACTCCGCCAAGATTGTTTCACGTGAATCATCGGTATAAAGAATCGTACTTTCTCCGGCATTTTTTGCAGGGAAGAAACCGATCACGGCTTTCGCTGTGAGCCATTTTTCCTCGATAATCTGCTTGAGCATGATCTTGGCATCGGCATAGACTTTCCGGCATTCTTCGCCCACGATCTCATCATCTAAGATCCTCGGGAATTTCCCGCGCAGCTGCCAGGATGCAAAGAATGGTGTCCAGTCGATTGTATCCACGAGATCTGCTAAATCCACTTCAAATTCATGAATGCCGGGCTTTTTCGGCTTTACTACATGGCTGAAATCAAGCGTGAGTTTATTCTCAATCGCTGTGCTAAAGGGAATCAGTTTAATGTCGCGCTGGCGCTCGAGATAAGCGATTCGGCGCTTCTCGTAATCGGCCTTCACCTCTGCTTTAAATGCCTCGCGCAATTCTGGGCTAATGAGCGACTGCGCAACGCCCACAGAGCGTGAAGCATCTCTGACATGCACAACGGTGTGATCATATTGCGGGGCAATGCGGACGGCGGTATGGGCTAATGATGTGGTGGCGCCACCGATCATAATCGGGATCTCTAATCCTCGGCGTTTCATCTCTTTTGCAAAGCCGACCATCTCTTCAAGGGATGGCGTAATCAATCCTGATAAGCCGATAACATCGACCTTCTCTGCAATCGCTTTTTCAATAATGCTCGGCGTAGGTACCATCACGCCCATATCGATCACTTCAAAGTTATTACACTGCAACACAACGCCGACAATGTTCTTACCGATATCATGCACATCGCCCTTTACGGTTGCCATCAGAATCTTGCCATTAGATGTACTCGTGTCACCATGTTTGGCTTTCTCTTCTTCGATAAAAGGGATGAGATAAGCCACCGCACGTTTCATCACGCGCGCGGATTTCACCACTTGTGGCAGGAACATTTTCCCCTCGCCAAAGAGATCCCCGACGACATTCATGCCGGTCATAAGTGGCCCTTCAATCACCTCAATCGGGCGATCAAAGCGCTGCCTTGCAAGCTCTGTATCAGCTTCAATATAGCCATCAATTCCATTCACAAGCGCATAGGTTAAGCGCTCGCCAATCGGCAATTCTCGCCATTCAAGATTCTCTTCTTTACGCGCCGCGCCTTCTCCCTGATACTTTTGGGCGATCTCTAATAGGCGCTCACTCGCTTCTGGATCTCGATCAAACATCACATCTTCGATCCCGTTTCGGAGCTCTTCGGGAATATCTTGATAGATCGCTAATTGTCCGGCATTCACAATGCCCATCGATAATCCGCGAGAAATTGCATGATAGAGAAATACTGCATGAATCGCTTCACGCACCAAGTTATTCCCCCTAAAGGAGAAAGAAACGTTGGAGATACCGCCGGAGATATGCACATGAGGCAGGTTTTTACGAATCCATTCTGTAGCATCTAAGAAGTCTAATCCATAGCGATTATGCTCTGAAATGCCGGTCGCAACGGCAAAGACATTCGGGTCAAAGATGATATCTTCTGCGGGAAAATCCACCACATTAATAAGGAGTTCATAAGCGCGGGAGCAGATCGCTTTTCGGCGCTCGAAGTTATCGGCTTGCCCATTCTCATCAAAGGCCATGACGACAACCGCTGCCCCATATTTCTTGGCGAGTTTGGCATGCTTAATAAACTCCTCCTCGCCCTCTTTCATCGAGATCGAGTTCACAATACCTTTGCCCTGAATACACTTTAAACCGGCTTCCAAAATGTCCCATTTGGAAGAGTCGATCATAATCGGTACTTTAGAAATATCCGGCTCAGAAGCGATAAGGTTAAGGAAGATCACCATCTCTTCTTTTGAGTCGAGCATGCCCTCATCCATATTGATATCGATAATCTGCGCACCGTTTTCCACCTGATCTCGCGCGACTTCTAGCGCTTCTGCGTAGTTTTTCTCTTTAATCAGGCGTTTAAAACGGAGTGAGCCAGTGATATTCGTACGCTCGCCCACGTTGGCAAAAAGGGATTCGCCAATCGTCAGATTACAGGCTTCAAGACCGGATAATCGGAGCGAATGGGGTTTTATTGCCGGCACTCTCGGCGGGATATTTGCCACTAGCTCTGCCATTTTTTTAATGTGCGCCGGCGTGGTTCCACAGCATCCTCCCACCACATTTAAAAAGCCCGATGTCGCCCATTCGAGCATCTCACTTCCCATCTCATTGGCACCGAGATCATACTCACCAAAGGCATTAGGAAGTCCGGCATTAGCATGTGCAGAGAGATAAAAACTGGAAATTTTAGAGAGCTCCGAGACATAATTGCGAAGCAGATCCGGTCCCAGCGCGCAGTTCAGCCCGATCGAAAAAGGTCTTGCGTGACGCAATGAATTATAAAAAGCCTCAGTTGTTTGCCCCGAGAGCGTTCTGCCTGAAGCATCTGTAATCGTACCGGAGATCATAATGGGTAATCTTATACCCCGCGTTTCAAAGATCGTTTCTACCGCAAATAGCGCTGCTTTCGCATTGAGCGTATCGAAGATAGTTTCCACCATAATGATATCCGCGCCACCATCTATCAAGCCCGTAAGTGCTTCAAGGTAGCCTTCCACCAAGGCATCAAATGAGGTATTACGAAACCCAGGATCATTCACATCGGGGGAGATAGAGGCTGTTTTACTTGTGGGACCAATCACGCCCACCACAAAGCGTGGTTTATCACGGGTAGAGAAAGCCTCACATGCCTGTTTCGCAATACGCGCCCCTTCAAGGTTGATCTCATACGCGTAATCTTCCATGCCATAATCGGCCATCGACATCTTGGTGGCGTTAAAGGTATTGGTTTCGATAAGATCAGCGCCAGCCGCTAAATATTGCTGATGAATATCGCGGATAATATCCGGTTGTGTAAGATTTAAGAGATCATTATTTCCCTTAAGGTCCTTATGCCATTCACTAAAACGCATGCCGCGAAAATCAGCTTCTTCGAGCTTACGCTGCTGGATCATCGTTCCCATTGCGCCATCTAAAATTAAAATACGCTCGCGGGCAATGGCTTGAAGTTGTTCTGTCGGATTCATGCGTTTAGGCTCCTATTTTGTGCTCTTTAATTTAATCTGTTTTTAAGTTTTACATCTATCATTTCATCGGTTATTGATGGGTAATCTTGGGTATTTAGGCTTGAGGATAAATCACCGCTCACATAAAAGGCGCATCCATTTCTGCTAATGCGCCTTATCTTAAAGCGTGCTGTTTCAGCACCCTTTTTCGTTGATTGTTATCTCAATAATTATTGTGGAACATTTACAGAGATAACAGGTTTAATCACTTTACTATCGATAATCAACGTTGGCTGCAACGATGGGTTTGAAGGGTAGTTTGATCCCCCCCATTTCATCATGACCTGCCCTGTTCCCTTCGAATAAACGGAGAGATCAGACCAGCCTGTCGAATCTTGCTCAATGACATAGATCGGTGCACTTGCAACGGTTGACTTCGAATTTAACTTGAAGTTACCATTTTCAATTCCTTCAAATACCAGCAGCGTACAACCGCCAGATCCGCACCAATTGCTCCCCTCTAACAGCACTAATGCATCATCAATACCATCACGATTAAGGTCGGCATAAGCGAGTTGATACGTACTGTCATCCTTTGTAACATCAGAGATCGCTTTTTCAAGTTGCGCAGTTGCAACGGGTACTTGGAATCCTGTATTGGCCGTTTGGCATCCCGTCATAATCACGGCTGAGAGAGCGGTCAAAAGTAAAATCTTCTTCATCATTCATTCCTTTGTATGTTGAATCCTGCTAGATAAAAAAAACGCTCATCTACAGAGTAGAAGAGCGCGATGTGATCTCAATCTTCTTATCTGCCAGATCTATTACAATCTGTTGGACTTAGCACAAAAGACACAATACGCCGGTCTATATTTCTGGTGCTGAGACTTCATAGGGCCAAATCCCTCCATCTCTCTTAATAAGAGTTACCCATTCACTATAGCACTCAAAATTTAAGAAAAGCAAAAGAAAAGTTCTTTTAAATTTTATTTAGCGTTTTGCTTGCTTTTCCTATAAACCATCCTCTATAGTGATATGAACGTGGTGTTAAGCAATTGTTTAATACCACATCTCTTATCAAGAGCGGCGGAGGGAAAGGCCCTGTGATGCCCAGCAACCTGGTGAAAATTAAGGTGCTAATTCCTTCGGATTAATCCATGTGGTTGCCCGAAAGATAAGTTGAGTAAAGCCAACACTTGATGAGATATAAAGTGCTGGCTTTTTTTGTGCCAGCTCAAACCCCCAAAAATACCTCGCAGCAGATTTACGGATAAGGAGATAAAGGTATGAGCGCAAAATATGTAGAGTTACTCAATCAGAGCTTGGCGGATATTCAATCAGATGTGAATGTCTCTTATGAATTCTTCCCGCCCAATAGCGAGCAGATGGTCACCACTCTCTGGAATTCTATCGAGCGCCTTAAAGTCCTTAATCCTAAATTTGTCTCAGTTACTTATGGCGCCAATGCCTCAACGCGCGATAGAACCCATAGAGTGATTGAAGATATCGTCACAAAAACCGATCTCACTGCCGTACCCCATTTAACCTGTATTGATACCAGCCCAGAAGAGCTGATTGAGATTGCGGATAACTATTGGGCGCTCGGCATTCGCCATATCCTTGCGCTTCGGGGGGATCTGCCCGCTGGCGCTGAGAATCCCGGCATTTACGCCGATCATCTGATTTCGATCCTCAAAGGGCGTCATGATTTTGATATCTCGGTCGCAGCCTATCCAGAAGTGCATCCCGATGCGAAAAATGCCCAAGCCGATCTGATCCATCTCAAACGTAAAATTGATGCCGGTGCGAACTTAGCAATTAGCCAATTCTTCTTTGATATTGATGCATTCCTACGCTTTAGAGATCGTTGCGTTGCTGTGGGGATTGAAGAAGAGATTGTTCCCGGCATTTTACCCGTTTCAAACTACGCATCTCTTGTGAAGTTTGCGGGACCTTTAAATGTGAGAATCCCCTCATGGCTACACAAACGCTATGAAGGCTTAGAGAATGATCCAGAAACGCGCAATTTAGTGGGCGCTAGCATCGCCATTGATATGGTGCGTGTGCTTCGTAAAGAGGGCATTAAAGATTTCCACTTCTATACGCTCAACCGCTCCGAGCTTACCTATGCAATCTGCCATACATTAGGATTACGTCCCACAATCAAGGCATCATAATTTCGGGCGATTGCTGAACCGATAGCTTCATCCTTACTCACGCATCTTCGGATGCGTTTTGCATTTCAGCGGAAAAGATTGAAATGAGGATTCAGCACGACTTCTATCTATGCTTCCGGCAGTGTCTTCGGTAATGATTCTGGTAATGATTCTGGTAGTGATTCCGGTAGTGCTTTCAGCAATCGGCCAATATTGCCGGCATTTAAATCGTAAAATCTCGCTAGCCATCGCCATGTAACTTCCTTATGATAAAACTTCGAGATTCATCTCCTATTTAGATTTAGCAGAAGGCCCTGTTATGTTGCGATCCCCACTACTGCGCTTAAGCGCGCTTTGCCTACTCTCAATAAGTAGCGCCGCTTTTGCGTCCAATACCTTTGATCCGCCGTTAGATCTCACTGAAAAAGTGATTCAAAAAGTCAGCAATGATACCAACGCGCCGGAGATTCGTTACGCCTTCTTGCATCAAGCAGAAGCAAACCGTGACCTCTTTCACTCGCTTCGCCTTTATGATGCAGAAGATAAGCTTCTTCAAACCCTTGAAGGCGAAGAGCTACGTCCGCATATGATGTGGGGAGATATTGGCAGTACCCCAACATTAGTCGATATCAACGAAGATGGTTATAGCGATCTTATCCTCAAAGTCAGCGCCGGCAGTCTTGGTGAATTCTCAACGATTTGGTTCTTTAATCCCGCATCTAATCGCTTTGAAGCAGTTTTAGAAGAACTGCTCTATCCTCAAGTGGTGGGCAAAAACCTGATCTCTTCCAGCTACACATCACGCCGAGATCCTTTCCCGTCGAGCCTCTCTGTTTACAAAATTGCCCCCGATTACACCTATCAAGAATCAAACTGGGGCAGTGTTTTAATTCCGCTACGAAAAGGCGAAGAGAGTTATTACTGTCTCTCAGATCCCACGCTCAACAGTGCCGGCAATGTAACGTATTCCTTAGATGTTACCCTTGGCGAAAATCAAAAACTCACCGCGGATTCTTTCGCAACATTTGATGCCATTGATCTTGAAGAGTATTGCTATCCGGCACTGAGCGAGCTTGCTTATCATTTCCCGCAAGATCAGCTCCGCGCCTTACCTTTGATTCATCTGTCCGTTTGGCAAGAGATCGAGGGGAATAGATCCTTTAAGGAAGCGATTAACGTGGATCCTGAATGGCCCACTATCCCCACAGATTTTCAGGCATTTGGCGAAACAGTTACAGAAGCACAGTGCCCAGTGATTCCCTATGTGGATCTTAATGAGCGCGTGATTAAATCAGCGGTACTGCCGGCGTTTGAAGATCTCCCTGAATCTGTTCTGAGTGATGATTACGGCTATCCTGTGATTTGCGAATATGAGGGACGCTTCTAAGTTTACCGCTCAATCCCCCATCAAAAATGCCGGCATTTCATCAGAAATAGTCCGGCATTTTTTGATGGATACTGTGTGATCAAAGGCGCTCTTTTGCGACAGATAAAGCGCCATTTAAATCTCTGGCAAGAAGATGATACTTGTGACTTTTTGCTTCCATTCATAAGGTGTTGGGCCTGAGATTTCTGCCCCTTCCTCCAACTCCTCCGCTTCGAGTTCATCGCCATAATCGGCATAATAAAATTCCGGACTCATCAGATCATATTGGTCGCAATCAAGCGACATATCATCAGGGCAATCTTCATATTGAAGCCAAATCTGATCATTAATCTGGTAACGAAGCGATGCCTTTAAGAAGGGCGCATTCGCATCGTAATCGCCATAAATTTGCGGCGTATCACGGCTGTAGAGCGCTACTTGCTCTTGCGTGACGTAATCCACTTTCCAACGATCTTTAAAAGATTGTACCGAAAATGCCGGCATTAATTGGTAATCCGCCAAGTCAATCTTACGAAACCCTTCTGCGACCAAATCCTCATAAAAAATCTTCCACCAAAGGATCATGCGCGGTAAAGGTTACGGCTTTAAACTGGCGCTCCATCTTACGATACTCCCCTACGGCGCTCGCTTCTGAGAAATCAGGGGCAAAGTGAATATCGCTCTCTGGCACGGGTTCTACTTCGCCATTTTTCACGAGGCATAAACCATAATTCGTCGGCATTAAACGATGCACGCCAGTGCTATTTTCTGAATAACGTGATTTACAGAGCACATCCCCTTCGGCATTAATCGCCAAAGGCACAAGCTCCGATGTAATCATCGTAATGCCGGTCGCAAAGCTCATTTGCGCACCCAAAAGGAGAGATAAGCTACAACTTAAGCGCCCCAAATTACCGACAGTTTTACCTAAAGTGGTGAGTTTTTTCGCCATAAATGGCTCCTTGAATTTGCGATGACACGCACAAAAAAACGCTTATACCCATCATGGAGATAAGCGTTTTGTACCTTCAATATATTACTGCGTCATGCTATTTGCTGACAACCGTCCGGCATTATTAAATCTTAAAAGGATCAGGAATCGTCGATGGCACAAGAATGTGTCTACCCACATTATCAACCTCGGTTTCCCCGCAGAAAGCCATGCTTGTTTCAAATTCATTGCGGATAATCTCTAAGGCTTTTGTCACGCCCATTTCGCCATAAGCGCCTAATCCATAAAGATACGAACGACCGATCATACCGCCCTTCGCGCCTAGTGCCACCGCTTTTAAGAGATCTTGCCCAGAGCGGATACCGCTATCGAGAATTACCTCCGTCGAAGTGCCGGAAAGCGCCTCCACAATGGAGGGTAATACTGCGATCGAAGAGAGCGCGCCATCGAGCTGTCTGCCACCGTGGTTACTCACCACAATTGCATCTGCGCCCACACTATTGGCCATTTTGGCATCTTCGGCATCGAGAATACCCTTTAGGATAATCTTCCCGCCCCACATCTCTTTAATCCACTCAATGTCATTCCAGTTAAGCGTTGGATCGAACTGCTGTTGCGTCCATGAACCCAGCGAACTTGGATCATCAATGCCCTCAACATGCCCCACAATATTGCCAAACTGACGGCGTTTAGTTTTTAGCATATTCCAGCACCAGCGTTGCTTTGTGAAAAGATTCACCCAGTTTTTAAGCGTCGGTTTGGGCGGAACAGAGAGCCCGTTTTTAATATCTTTATGGCGTTGCCCGATCATCTGTAGATCCAGCGTAATCACTAATGCATCACATCCCGCAGCCTTTGCTCGCTCGATCAAGCGGCGCATAAAGTCCCGATCACGCATCACATAGAGCTGGAACCAAAAGGGCTTATTCACTTCTCGCTTAATATCTTCTAACGAGGCGATACTCATGGTGGAGAGCGTATAACGAATCCCAAATTTAGCCGCCGCTCTGGCCGCCAAGATTTCGCCATCGGGATGCACCATTCCCACTAATCCCGTAGGTGCAATGGAGAGCGGCATCGACATCTCAATCCCGAGCATCTCGCGTTTTAAACTTCTGTTTTCCATATTGCGCGCGACTTTCTGAATGAATTTAATCTTCTGAAAGTCCGACTCATTCGCTTGATACGTTGATTCAGTCCACGAACCAGAATCCACATAATCATAGAACATTTTAGGAACACGCTTTTGCGCGATAATACGGAGATCTTCGATATTAGTGATTGGTTTCATGGTTTTTATCTATTTTTTCTAACGTCATTCAATGAATAAAAAAGCGATCAAAAGGAGATTCAGCATACAAAAAGCGGCGCGGAGCGTCTTTTGATCAAAGGTTAGCCGGTTATTTGGCGCTTCTTCGATTCTACCACCAAACCCAAAGGGCTCAATAGGGAAAATATAACCGTTTGATAAGCTTTAAAATTTGATCCATTCACCGCCGAAATTCACAAGTAATCGGCCATAAAAGATTTATCGTATAAATTCTTTGTTATCTGTAAATTTTACGATTTTTATATTCGTAAAAACCCGATAATTTTCGTGATCAATATTTTCTCACTGTCTAATAAACAGCCTTATTTCAAGGCTTTCCCTTCATTTCGAGAAATCGAAGAAGGTTATTACATACCAAATTAATCAGCTATTTAGCACAATAATTGTTTGACAAAAATCCAATCATGACTTAAACATATATGTAATGCCGATTTGATTACAGCTTGCGGGCAATAACTGCTAAAGCGTCCATCTCAATAACTATGTGAGATTCTCCAACGAACCGTGGGGCAACACGGCGGAACGCAAGCGGTCGGCAGATTGATCCGTATATGCTTTGTTCATGGAGAACACGATGACAACCAATGTTAATCCCAACTTACCGATTTTAGATTATGCGCAATTTGGCGCAGGTGGCGATGCGCGCGAACAGTTTTTGAAAGATCTCCGATTCGCCGCGCATGAGATCGGTTTTTTCTATCTTAAAAACCATGGTATCTCTCAAGAACTCATCGCAGAAGCGCAAGCGCTCTCTAAAGCGTTCTTCGCCCTACCGCTCGCACAAAAGAAAGCCATTCATATGTCTAATTCCCCACACTTTAGGGGCTATACCAATGTGCATGATGAGATCACGCGTGAAAAGCCAGATAGCCGTGAGCAGTTCGATTACATGCCTGAATATGAGGCCATTCCTATGGATCAGATTCCGAGCGATCAACCGTGGCTTCGTCTGCAAGGCCCGAATCAATGGCCTGTCGAAATTCCTCGCCTTCGCCCGGTGCTTCAGCAACTACAAGAAGCGCAAACCGAACTCGCCAAATCGATGCTCTCAGCATTTGCACTCGCCCTTGGGCAGAAAGAAGATGCCTTTGCCCATACTTACGCGCATAAGCCTTCTGTGCTCTCTAAAGCGATTCATTATCCCGGCGTAGATGGCGAGCAAGGCGTAGGACCGCATAAGGATTCTGGGTATATCACTTTTGTGCAGCAAGAAGAAACGGCGGGGCTTGAGGTATTAAAAGATGATGAATGGATTTTAGCTGAGCCTATCGAAGGCACTTTTGTTGTGAATCTTGGGGAGCTTCTTGAGATCGCATCGCAAGGCTACCTCAAAGCCACTACCCACAGAGTAGCGCCATCACCACAAGGATTTGATCGCTTCTCGCTTGCGTACTTCTTAACCTCACAACTAGACGCCACGGTACCACTTTTAGCGTTGCCAGAATCATTACAAGGCCAAGGTTTTAATATTACTCAAGACCCGAAAAACCCGCTCTTTACCCAAATTGGTAAAAACTTCCTCAAAGGGCGCCTGCGCTCCCATACCGATGTCGCGAAGAACTTCTATTCAGATATCTCTATTGATGATCTTTAACGCATGCCGGATTGCATAGATTCAGCATCTCCGGCATTTATCCCATTTCACCAACTTCACCCAACGTTACAGGTGCAACTCACCGACCGATTCACTTTTCACACAATAAAAATTATGAAAAACATGCCGATTTGGAGAAGCTTGCGGGCACAACAGCTAAGCGTAAAAAGTATTCTCCAAACAAGACAACTAGGAGAATATTACAATGTCACGCATTACACAGCACCATACTGACTCAAGCCTTACTTCGCCAACAAAAGTCCCTTTTTATCAGCGCATCAAGCAAGGGATTAACCTCTCGTTGCTCCTACTTGCGACCACTTTTATCGCCGCCTGCTCGGATGAAGATAAAACAGTTTCAAATAGCCCAAGCACCGAAAAATCCGTGATTAAAATCGGCACATCCCCCGGCGATTTTGGGGATCTTGTCCGCGGTTACTTGGGACCTGAACTACAAAAAGCTGGCTATAAAGTGGAACTATCGGAAATTACCGATATCGTGATTCCAAACTTAAGCGTCGAAGAGGGATCGCTCGATCTGAATATCTTCCAACACAAACCGTACATGGAAGATTTTAATAAAAACCAACAAGGTCATCTCGTCCCTTTCATTCAGGTTCCGACGGCACCTTATGGGCTTTACAGCGGCAAGCTCAAAAGTCTGGATGCTGTCAAACAAGGCGCAACGGTGGGCATTCCTTCTAATGTCACAAACTTCTCGCGCGGGCTCTTAATTCTAGAAAATATTGGCTGGATTAAGCTCCGTGAAGGCATTACAGATCGTTTCCGTATCGAGAAAACAGATATTATCGACAATCCTTACAATCTTAATATTAAAGAGATTGAAGCGGCCCAAATGGTTCGCGTAAGACCCGATCTGGATTATGCGATTATTAATGGGAACTTCGCCCTAGATGCCGGCATTCACTTCAAAGAAGCGCTGGCGATCGAACCGAGCAAACATTTTATTAACTGGGTGGTCACGCACGAGAAAAACCTCGATACGCCGTGGATTCAAGAGATCATCACGATTTTAAGTTCTGAAGGTTTTAAAGAATATTCCGCAACCAGATTCGCCAATTATAACTATCCTTTGGCGTGGGAGCAGTAACACGAGAAGTGTGATGCGTCTCTAGCAATAAAAAAGCCCGCTAAGGTTCTCAATATCCTTAGCGGGCTTTTAACGTTAGAAAATGCCGGCAATCAATTCACATAAAACAAAATACTAAAGTACTGGCAAACGCTGCCGCCAATCACAAAGAGATGCCAAATACCGTGAGCATGGCGCACCTTTTCATCCAATAGAAAGAAGATCACGCCGAGCGTATAGACAACGCCGCCCATAATCAGCCAGAAGATTCCTTCCGAAGAGAGCGCAAGCGAAAGGGGTTTGGCGGCAATCACGATCAACCACCCCATCACTAAATAGATAATCATTGAAAAGAGCTGTGTTCGGCGCCCAATAAGAATCTCTTGAATGATCCCGATCACGCATAATCCCCAAGAAACCCCAAAGAGCGACCAGCCCCAAGGGCCTCGTAGCGTGACTAAAGTGTAGGGCGTATAACTTGCGGCAATTAAGATATAGATCGCACAATGATCGAGCACCTGAAAGACATCTTTCCGGCGACCGAGCCTTAAACTGTGATAAGTCGTTGAGACAAGATAGAGCAGAAAAAGCGCCGCACCATAGATGGAAACACTGACGATCTTCCATGCATCTTGATAAATGCTCGAATGCACAATAAGAAAAACCATCCCTCCCAGCGCGAGTAATGTTCCCAATAAGTGGGTATAACTATTGAATCTTTCACCGCGTTGCATATTGATCCTTGCTCTAATGAGATGATTTATTCATCGAATAACTATTTTATCATGCTTGATTCAGAGATTAATAATTAACCACTCCCGCCTTCTGCTTCCCTGTTGTATAATGAAAAGTTGAATTTAGTATCAAATCAATCATGTATATGGAGTGAAAAATGCGTAAACGTACAACAGAGATTAATCTTGAAGGCTTTCGTAAAAAACCTAAATCATTTCGTCTAAAACCGTTAGCGGCGATTGTTGCCTCTGCGTTTATTCTTGCTGCGTGTGGAAACAATAATGAACAAGCGCATTTAGAAGAAGTCTCCATCTATCGTAATGTTGAGGAATGTGTTCGTTACAATCCTAGCAGCGACGCAAAATCACTCTGTGAAACAACATTTGCCCAAGCACAACAAGAAGCGATTGAAACGGCACCTCGCTTTGCAACACGGGAAGATTGTGTTGCGGAATTTGGCGAGTCAGGCTGTCAAGTCGCACCTGTCACACAAGAAAATGCCACTGCACAATCGAGTGGCAGTATGTGGATGCCCCTGATGGCAGGATTCCTCTTTGGTCGTATGATGAGTGGCTTTAACGCACATAAACCGCTCTACTCACCACAATCAGGTCCTGGTAAAGGCAACCTGTACGATTCCAGTGGGAAAAACTTCGGGCAAACGGCGCCTGGTGGCAAGATGAAGGTGAATCCTTCTGATCTTAAACCCGGTGCAAAAGGCCAAACACTTCGTCGTGGCGGTTTTGGATCGATGGTTTCTAAGCAGAGCATGGCTGCATCTTCTGCTAAATCTGCAGGAAGCAATACTCAAAACTCAAATAATACCCAACGTCGTAGCATGGGTGGTTAATCCATGAAGCGTGTTGCAATTACTGAGCGCCCCGATTGGAAAGCGCAGGCTGAAGAGTTTGGCTTTAATTTTCATACCATGTATGGCGAACGCTATTGGTGTGAAGATTTCTATTATCAATTTGGGTTAAGAGAGATAGAGCTCATTGAAGAAGCTACGGAAGAGCTTCATCAGATGGCGCTCAAAGCCGTTGATCGTGTTGTTAAAAGCGAGAAACTCCTCGAGAAATTCCAAATCCCGCCACAAAGCTGGCGCTTTATTCGAGAATCATGGAGCCGCGAGGAACCCTCGCTTTATGGTCGTTTCGACTTTGCTTACGATGGTAACGGCAATCTCAAAATGCTTGAATATAATGCCGATACGCCGACTTCGCTCTACGAGAGTGCATTCTTCCAATGGCTTTGGCTTGAAGATCAGATTGAGGCAAAAAACTTGCCGATGATCGCCGATCAATTTAATAGTATTCAAGAGCAGCTCATCTCTCGTTTTGGCGATTTAAAGTCTTATCATAATATTGATCTATTACACTTTAGTTGCTGCCAAGATTCAGATGAAGATCGTGGAACCGTTGAATATCTCGAAGATTGTGCAAAAGAAGCGGGTTTAAACAGCGCCTTTATCTATATTGAAGATATTGGGATTAATGCAGATCTCGAATACACGGATATGAATGATGAGCCGATTGCGGCGATCTTCAAGCTCTATCCGTGGGAATTTATGCTAGGTGAAGATTTTGCGAGCTATTTAGATATGGGCAAAACCCGTTGGCTTGAGCCGGCGTGGAAAGCCATTCTCTCCAATAAAGCGCTTTTACCACTGCTTTGGGAGATGTTCCCCGATCATAAATATCTACTGCCCGCTTACTTCTCTGATGATAAAAAGGCAAAAAGCCTCAGCGCTTACGTTAAAAAACCGCTCTATTCACGAGAAGGTGCTAACGTTGAAATCATTAAAGATGGCGCGGTACTTGAGAGTGCTGATGGCCCTTACGGCATCGAAGGCTCTATCATTCAAGAGTATGTAGAATTGCCGGTGTTTGATGGCAGTCATGTGGTACTTGGAAGCTGGATTGTGAATGATACTGCGTGTGGTCTATCCGTTCGTGAAGATCATTCTCGCATTACACAAGATCTCTCGCGCTTCTATCCGCATGCGATTATTGGTTAACACAACCGCCCATCTTGTATTCATGCATCGATAACCTTAGAATCACTCGATAGATACATGAACTCGGGATACACAGATAGAAAAGCCACCGTAACTTCAACGAAAGTCGGTGGCTTCTTCATATCAATATGGGCTAAAAAACGACAATCTCGTTAGAGATAATACATATAGTTGCCATCTTCGCCTTGGGCTTCAAGTGCGATATCAGAGAGCTTAATGCCCTTTAAGGTCTTTTCAAGCCCTTCTCGCATCGGTGTATATACCATCTCCACCAAGGCTCGCTCAATTTTTTGGGATGACTGCTCAACTGTCGCCTCATTATCGGTAAATAGTGCCGGCTCAACGCTATAGAGAATGTCATAAAGCGTAATATCTGCAGGCGCTTTCGTAAGATAATAACCCCCTTGCGCACCTTTAATCGAACCCACGACATCCCCACGTCTTAATTCAGAAAAAATACGTTCTAAATAAATCTTCGAGATCTCCAAAGAATCTGCGATCTCTAATACCGTGATTGTCGGCTGAGATTCATGAACAAGTGCCATCTTTACGAGTGAAGCGAGTGCATAACGAGACTTTGCTGATAATTTCATAGATCCCTCTTAATGAATATTTAATTGACAACTATTTCTAAATCCTGTTAATGTTAACACATTCAGATTAAACATATATTAAAGGTATGCTTATCATTCGTCAACGAATTTAGCCTATCGATTTTAAAACGGAGATCATTATGGCAACAATCTATGAAAGTTTAACAGACCTTATTGGTAATACACCACTCCTTAAGCTTAATCGTTTTTCTAAGCTTCAAGGCCTCGATACCCCAATTATCGCAAAACTTGAGTACCTCAATCCGGCAGGAAGTGTGAAAGATCGTATCGCCTTTGCGATGATCGAAACTGCCGAAAAAGCCGGCATTTTAAAAGAAGGTTCGGTCATTATCGAGCCAACAAGTGGTAATACCGGGATTGGACTTGCATCTGTTGCTTCTGCGAAAGGTTATCGTATTATCCTGACAATGCCGGAAACAATGAGCATTGAGCGTCGCAATCTTTTAAAAGCTTACGGCGCAGAACTCGTCTTAACAGAAGGGGCGAAAGGCATGAAAGGGGCGATTGCTAAAGCAGATGAACTCGCAAACGAAATCCCTAATGCCGTTGTACTCGGGCAGTTCGTAAACCCGGCAAATCCTAAAGTCCATAAAGAGACTACGGGGCCTGAAATTTGGAAAGATACCAATGGAAAAGTCGATATCGTCATTGCCGGCATTGGCACAGGCGGTACAATCACCGGCATTGGTGCGTACCTAAAAGAACAAAACGCCAATATCCAAATCATTGCGGTTGAGCCTGAGTCATCACCAATGCTCTCAAAAGGGACTGCAGGTCCCCATAAAATCCAAGGAATTGGCGCTGGCTTTATTCCTGATACGCTCGATACAAAAATCTACGACGAAGTTGTGACAATCTCTGACGCAGGTTCTTTTGAGATGGCAAAAGTTGTTGCGGGCACAGAAGGTTTACTGATCGGTATCTCTTCAAGTGCAGCCATCAAGGCTGCTGTTGAAGTTGCGAAACGCCCTGAAAACAGTGGTAAAAATATTGTGGTCATTCTTCCTGATAGTGGTGAAAAATATCTTTCAACCCCGCTCTTTGAAAAAGAATAATCATCCCCATATATAAAGAGTAGCGTTTAATACCTCCTTTTAAACGTTGTTTATTTCGCCCGGCTAAACCATTAGCTGGGCTTTTTTTATGGGCATATATTCACACATTTCTTATCGTTATTGTTAATATATGAAAAGCGAAAGTATATTGTTGAGCCACACTGTCTTTCGCACTAAAGATCGCTATAGTGAATGAAATATTCTCGACAAGGAGTGAGATAAAATGAGCGATCAAACAGAAACCCTATTCGTTAAAGTCCTAGGATGGATGGCGACAGTAACGGCAATTGGGATGTATGTCTCCTATATTCCCCAAATCATGGATAACCTTGCAGGGAGTAAAGGAAACCCCGTTCAACCACTCGTTGCCGGCATTAACTGTACACTGTGGGTTATTTACGGCATTAAACGCCGCGATTATCCGATTATGGTCGCCAATGTTCCCGGCATTTTCTTTGGCTTATTTGCTTTCTGGACGGCACTATAGAAATTACGCGTCATTTCACTTTGAAAAAATGAGTGCATTTTCTCTAATCTCATGATTTTACAGAACATCTACCACTTAAAATCGGATATATTAATAGATGATGTCCTCAAAACCAAGATAAGGAGAAAATGCGCAATGCCACTCATCATTGAAGCTATCAAAGAACCTGCATATCCAGCGGTCATTCAATTATTACAAGCAAATTCAGCCTCTCAAAATGGCGGGTTACTCGGAGAGTTTCCTGCGCCAAAGGTCATGCAGATGATTCAAACATCACTGACAACCATTGTTGCTCGAGAGAACTCACGCATTGCCGGCGTTGTCTTTAGCTTCCCCTTAAACACGCCACACCTGCCACCACTTGTTGTCGAAATTAACCGATTATTCCCGGCATTAAAAAAAGACCACTGGCTTTATGGTCCTGTTTGTATTGATACTGATTATCGAGGAAAAAATCTTCTTGCTACGCTTTTTAAGGCGATTTGCAATGAAAACTCCGGCAATCCCATTGCATTCATCAACAAAGACAACATTCGCTCCATTCGCGCACACGAAAAGCTTGGGATGCAGACAATTGCAGAATTTGATTTTGAAGGAACGCCGTATATTCTTGTATCGCCGTTATAGCGCGAAATGGAGCATTTAATATAATTCCTTCAGACAAAAGAAAAAGCTCTTAACTTTCGTTAAGAGCTTTTCTTCTATATGGCGGAGGCGGTGGGATTCGAACTCACGAACGGTTTAACCCGTTGCCGGTTTTCAAGACCGGTGCCTTCAACCACTCGGCCACGCCTCCATGTAAGAGTTGTTATTATAGAGAAAAATTCTGACTCTGCAACTCTTTTTTCATCTTTTTTATCGTTTGATAATTAATTACTCAATTGTCACGATACGGAGGCAGTTTGTACCCCCTTGTTGGAAGTTGAATGAACCAAAGGTTACTAAGATTCTATCGCCCACCTCTACGGCATCCATGTCTTTCAATACACGAACAATCTGTCTTTGGATCTCATCATCTGGTGATGGTTTGAAATCGTAGAAAACAGGTTCGACACCGCGGCAAATGGTTAATCGTCCGCAGGTATCTTGATTTCGTGTAATACCGTAAATTGGTAATGACGTCGAAACGCGGCTCATCAGCAATGCTGTTGTCCCTGTCTCAGTTAAACAAGCAACCGCTTTAATATCGAAGTGATTAGCAAGTACGATAGATGACATCGCAATCGCTTCATCTGTTCTTTCAAATTTAAACGGTTCATCACGAAGTGAATAACCCCCTTGCATGCCTGCTGAGTCTTCGACTTCACTCTCTGCACCTAAGCAGATTTCAGACATTGCTTGTACCGTTTTAATAGGGTATTTACCAACCGCTGTTTCTGCTGAAAGCATAACCGCATCTGTACCATCTAATACCGAGTTCGCAACGTCCATGACCTCTGCACGTGTTGGTGATTGATGTTCAATCATTGATTCCATCATTTGTGTTGCAGTGATCACTGCTTTATCAAGCTGGCGCGCACGTTTAATGAAACGTTTTTGGACACCCACTAACTTCGCATCACCAATCTCAACACCTAAATCGCCACGCGCAATCATGATCGCATCTGATGCCTCGATGATCTCATCAATATTATCGAGGGCTTCTGTACGTTCGATTTTAGCAACAATGCCGGCTTTAGAACCCGCCGCCACTAAAAGTTCACGCGCTTCGATAATATCTGCTGCTGTTTTAGGGAATGAGACAGCGATAAAGTCTGTATTAAAACCGGCTGCGCAGATTAAGTCTTCTTTATCTTTCTCTGTTAAAGCTGCCGCCGATAAACCGCCCCCTTTCAAGTTGACGCCTTTACGGTTTGATAAGGGACCTGCAACCACAACTTTCGTCTGAATCTCGCTCTCAGTCACGCCTGTTACATCGACAATCACGTTACCATCATCTAATAGTAATCTATCGCCAATTTTAACGTCATTCACCAATTCTTTATAAGCAATACCGACGCGTTCAATCGTGCCACCATGCTCGTCTAACTTTGCATCAAGCGTAAATGCTTGACCTTCTACAAGCTCTACTCTGCCATCAATGAAGTTTTCGATACGAATCTTAGGTCCCTGAAGGTCCGATAAAATCCCAACTCTAATACCGAGCTTATCAGCAACGGCTCTTACAGCCTCTGCTCTTGCAATATGCTCTGCATGCTCTCCGTGAGAGAAGTTAAGACGTACGATATTTACGCCCGCTTTAATGATTCCCTCAAGCACACCTGGTTTATCAGTTGCTGGGCCTAATGTAGCTACAATTTTGGTACGACGCATCTGTTGTTACTCCTCTTTGCTTTGACAAATTCACACTGAAAATAGAAAAGCTCATATCCTAAAGTATAGCGCTATTTTAAAAACTTAGCTCAAGAAATCGGGAGAAAAGCGCCACAAAATCGTTGTTTCAGCTATAATACAGCTATAGAAAAAATGGATTTCTTTCCAAAACGCATGTGCGCCTATCACAACCTCCTTCGAGCAGAAGCTTATCATTAGAGTATCTACAGAATATGACCAATAAAATATTTAATGAAGCCCTCATCGCTAAATACGATAAAGCGGGTCCTCGCTATACTTCTTACCCAACCGCAGTACAATTTACTGAGGAATTTGGTAACAAAGAATATATAGAAGCGGCGCAAGCATCTAATGCCAGAAAGAATCCGCTCTCACTCTATTTCCATATTCCATTTTGCGCGACCGTCTGTTTCTACTGCGGTTGTAACAAAATCATCACCAATAACCGTAAACGCTCACAGCCTTACCTAGATCGCCTCTTTAAAGAAGTGGAGATGCAAGGCAAGCTCTTTGATAACAGAGCACCGGTAAAACAGCTCCATTGGGGCGGTGGTACACCAACATTCCTCTCACATGATGAGATGCGTGCCTTGATGGATAAAACCCGTGAAGAGTTTAATCTCTTACCCAATGACGAAGCGGAGATCTCAATTGAAGTTGATCCCCGTGAAGCGAATGCCGATACGGTACGCTTCCTTCGTGAACTTGGTTTTAACCGCTTGAGTATGGGAGTTCAGGACTTTGACGATAAAGTTCAAGTAGCCGTCAACCGTATTCAGCCGAAAGAGATCACTGTTGAGACCTTAACTGCAGCGAGAGAATCAGGCTTTAGTTCGATCTCTTTAGACCTTATCTATGGCTTACCACTGCAAACGGTTGAAAGTTTCTCTCGTACATTAGAAGAAGTGATTGAGCTCTCTCCTGATCGTCTCTCTGTCTTTAACTATGCACATATGCCGCATCTCTTTAAAACACAGAAACAGATGAACCCTGCGGATATGCCATCACCCCAAGAAAAGCTACTGATTCTTAAACTTGTGATTGAACGCTTAACAGAAGCTGGCTACGTCTATATTGGGATGGATCACTTTGCAAAACCCACAGATCAGCTTGCTATCGCACAAAAAGAGGGTCTTCTTTATAGAAACTTCCAAGGTTACAGTACGCATTCAGATTGTGACTTAATTGGCATGGGAATTTCATCAATCTCTCAAATTGGCGATATCTATGCGCAAAACGCAAAAATCATGCCCCAATATGAAGCGATGATTGATAACAATACATTACCGATTATGCGCGGCGTAAAACTCACTCAAGATGATCTTCTTCGTCGTCACGTCATTACCGAAGTTATGTGTAACTTAAAGCTCGATCTCGACAAAGTCAGTCACGATTTGGGAATTGATGCACGCGAATACTTTAAAGAGGATCTTCCAGCGCTTAATGCAATGCAAGATGATGGATTAATCATTATTGAAAATGATAAATATTATGTACAAGATGCAGGGCGTTTATTAATCCGCAATATCGGGATGGTTTTTGATGCGTATTTACGTAAAAATGACAATCGTTTCTCTCGCGTTATTTAGATTGATCATTCATTAATTGCTAAAAATACGAACCTAAATCAATAATACGAATAAGGCCATTAAAAAGCCTACTTATCGGGTGTTAAGTCTCTAAAAACAGGGGGCTTAACGCCCGATTTGCATTTCTGAGTTGCTATAAAAAAAAAGCTATGATAGCTTAAATCTGACCCTATCAGGAGAACAAATGGGCGCTTGATACATTGTTTTCAATAAAAACAATCATGCAATGTAGGAGCAAAAGGAGGAGCTTCACCGTGGTACAAGTGAAAATTCATAACAAGAAAGATTGGACACTTAATCTCTTTTAACAAAGAACTATTTTAGTAACGACTTTAAAAACCCAAAAATAATTTCATTAAAATATTTTAAACCGCAGTAATACTAATATTTATCTTGGTAATCCTCATCGTTTAAATTTTATTTTATAAATCCTATTTGAGGAATTTTAAGCGTTTGAAAAAATAAAAAAATTCACCAGCAACCACGCAAGATATGTTCCATTTAAGAACTCTACAGTAATACTTAACGACTTAAGAATGCCTATCGACATTCTCTAAGTCATTTTGATCTATTGGCAAAATCGATAGCTATCAAAAAAAATAAAAGATTTATAACACCATTACTATCTATATAACGGAGGAGGATATTATGTCCACCAATGCGAATAAGGATGACTACAACCGCGAATATGATGAAATGATCAAAGCGATTGGCAGTAATCCGAAATTTTATGAAGTTGTCAAAAAGAAACAGCGATTTAGTCTCACGCTTCTTGCGCTTACCTTAGGCCTCTATATTATCCTCATGCTAGCGGTCGCATTTGCACCGAGCGTCGTAGGAACTCCGATCTCAAAAGGATCAATTACAACATGGGGGATTCCTGCAGGATTCTTCTTGATTATTTGGACAACAATTTTAACGGGTTACTATATTAACCGTACTAACAAAGTATATGACCCAATGAATGATGCATTATTGAAGGAGACTGCTGATGAAACGCTTAAATAAATCACTCGTGGCAGGCTCTATCCTCCTTACCCCACTGCTCACTAGTGCATTCGCACAGCAAGCCGGCGGTAAGAACTGGACTGCAATTATCATGTTTTTCATCTTTGTTATTGCAACGCTATATATTACGTTCTGGGCCGCAAATAAAACAAAGTCAGCTTCAGACTTCTACACCGCAGGTGGTGGGTTGTCAGGATTCCAAAATGGACTTGCAATTGCCGGAGATTACCTCTCCTCAGCGTCGTTCCTTGGTATCTCTGCAATGGTATTCGCCTCTGGTTATGATGGTTTGATCTACTCATTTGGATTCTTTATCGGTTGGCCGGTTATCCTCTTCTTGATGGCTGAACGCTTTAGAAACCTCGGTCGATTCACCTTCGCAGACGTAACGGCTTATCGCTTAAAGCAAACGCCGATTCGTATCTTAG
Source organism: uncultured Ignatzschineria sp. (assembly GCA_945639195.1). Lineage (GTDB taxonomy): Bacteria > Pseudomonadota > Gammaproteobacteria > Cardiobacteriales > Wohlfahrtiimonadaceae > Ignatzschineria. The sequence continues at coordinate 96,611 of CALZEE010000008.1, forward strand.
CGGCATTCTCAACCATGGCAATCGTACTTCTTTACCTCATCGCACAAATGGTGGGTGCAGGTAAACTCATCGAGCTTCTCTTTGGTCTTGATTATGGCTTTGCTGTAATGATCGTTGGGGTTCTCATGGTGATGTACGTTCTCTTTGGTGGGATGCTTGCGACAACATGGGTACAGATGATCAAAGCAGTATTGATTCTCTTTGGTGCAACATTCATGTCAATCGTCGTACTTGCATGGTCAGGCTTTAACTTAGAAGTCCTATTTGCTAAAGCGGTGGAGAAGAGCCCTGAAGGGATCAAAATCATGAGCCCAGGTCTACGCTTCCCGAACCCAATTGATTCTATCTCTCTTGGGGTTGGTTTAATGTTTGGTACCGCGGGTCTTCCACATATCTTAATGCGTTTCTTCACGGTTAAAGATGCGAAAGAAGCTCGTAAGTCTGTTCTTTATGCAACGACTTTCATTGGTTACTTCTACCTCTTAATGTTCATCATTGGTTTCGGAGCAATCGTTTATGTAATGGGCGTTCCTGAGTATATGACAGGTGATGGTTCACTCATTGGTGGAACAAACATGGCGGCGATTCACTTAGCACATGCTGTGGGTGGTAACTTATTCTTAGGCTTTATGTCTGCAGTAACATTCGCAACATTAGTCGCAGTTGTTGCAGGATTAACGCTCTCGGGCGCATCTGCAATCAGCCATGACATTTACGCAAACGTCATCATGAAAGGGAAACCTGTCATGAAAACTGAGCTTAAGATCTCAAGATACACCACGATTGCACTCGGTATCATCGCGATTCTTCTTGGAATCATGTTTGAAAACCAGAACGTTGCGTTCGTTGTAGGTCTTGCATTCTCAATTGGTGCTTCTGCAAACTTCCCGCTTCTTTTCCTCTCTATGTACTGGAAAAAACTCTCTACACGCGGTGCAGTAATCGGAGGAGCAGCAGGTCTTGCTTCAGCAGTCATTATGATTGTTTTAGGTCCTGAAGTTTGGGGTAAAGTATTAGGGAATGGCGATGGTATCCTTCCTTACAACAACCCTGCGCTCTTCTCAATTCCTATCGCATTCATCGTGACAATGGTTGTCTCATTAATGGATAACTCTGCAGACGCACAAGCAGAGCGTGCAGTGTTCTCAGCGCAGTATGTGCGTTCACAAGTGGGCGGCGAAGGTATCGCAGAAGCAATTCAGCAATATCGTCAAGTAAACCATCCTGACTTTGATAAAAAACAATAAGTCATACAATCATTAAAGACTCTGCGAGGATAAATCATCCAGATAATATCCTTTAAGAAGTCATAATAAACCCCGCCAGAGATTCTCGCGGGGTTTTTCTTTTCCCCTTTATCGGAGAGATAAAAGAAAACAAACAATCCTCCCTCAACAATCTTGTAATAACTCGGTACAATAGTCGGCAAACTCAACATGTCGATATTGCGTGATTCAAGAATGAACAACGAAGCAATAAGAATCCACAAGCATCTAGAACAAGGACAAATAGTTTATGACTTATTACATTGGCGCTCATGTAAGCGCTGCAGGCGGCGTACAAAACACCGTTAAAAATGCCCATGAAATTGGCGCAAATGCTTTTGCACTCTTCACCAAGAACAATCGCCGTTGGGAAGGTCCACCCCTTAAAAAGGCAGACATTGAAAGCTATCAACGCTTCTTAAAAGTTCATGGATTCTCCGCTAAGCATATCTTGCCACATGCGAGTTATCTTATTAATCCGGGGCATCACGATACTGAAGCACTCGAAAAATCACGCCATGCACTCCTTGATGAGTTCCAGCGTTGTGAACAACTCGGCATCGAACTCATCAACTTTCATCCGGGAAGCCATCTTAATAAAATGCCGGTCAATGATTGCTTAGCGCTCATTGCAGAATCAATCAATATCGTACTCAGCCATACCAAAGGCGTGACTGCGGTCATTGAAAATACCGCCGGACAAGGCACAAACTTAGGCTTTGATTTCGACCATATCGCGCGCATTATTGAAGATGTAGAAGACAAAACCCGTGTGGGCGTCTGTATCGATACTTGCCATGCTTTCGCCGCAGGTTATGAGCTCCGAACAGAAGAAGGATGCGATAATACCTTTACAGATTTCGATAAAGTTGTCGGTTTTAACTATCTTCGTGCAATGCATCTTAACGACTCTAAAGGCGCTTTCGATAGCCGAGTAGATCGTCATCATAGTTTAGGGAAAGGCGAGATTGGTGAAACACCTTTCCGCTATATCATGCAAGATGATCGCTTCCGTAACATGCCTTTAATTCTTGAAACAATTGAACCAGAGATTTGGAAAGATGAGATCGCATGGCTTCGTTCACTCGAAAAAAGTGCATAATCACAACCCATAAATTTCCCGTTAGGGGTTTAAATCGCTATTAAATGAATGGTCAAAATAACGATTACAACACATAAAAAAAGATAGTTAATCCAACAGCGCATGAGTGATCTCGTGCGCTGTTTTACGATTAATTCCCCGATGATCCTATCAATGAAACAGCCATAAAATATTCACGATTCCCCCAAGCTTTCAATCATTCAGCGCCATGTTTCACGTGAAGCATTTTCTATTATGAAACATTCAATGATAAAAAAGCGCGAGTAATGAGTCCTAAAACTCATTACTCGCGCTTTTTTGATCGGTTTTTTTAAGCGCCGTTTCCGGCATTTTCAAAATTAGTCCTGCTGTTTTTCCAAGAAAGCTTCGATCTCATTTCGCCAAGGAATTGCCGGCTGTGCGCCCTCTTTCATAACTGCCAATGCCGCCGCAGCATGCCCAAAGATCACCGCATCATAAAGGGACTTACCTTCCAATAATGCCGTAACTAATACCCCATTAAACGTATCTCCGGCACCAATTGTATCAACAGCCTTTACCACAAACCCAGGAATCAATTGCCCCAGCCCTGTCGTTTCTCCGGCAGTTTTAACACTTACCCACGCGCCTCGTTTTCCGAGCGTGATAATGACCATTTCAATCCCTTTAGCATGAAGCGCCTGCGATGCCCTATCAGCATCTGCGTCCGTTTCGACTTCAATGCCCGTTAGGATTTTAGCTTCTGTTTCATTAGGCGTTATAAGATCGATATTCGCTAAAAAGGCATCACTTAATTCTCGCGCTGGTGCTGGATTCAATATGACCTTCACCCCTGCCTTCTTCGCTTTTTCAGCAGCGAATTCCAATGCGTCTAAAGGCGTTTCTAACTGCATTAATAACGCGCCTGACTCTTCAATTTCATGCATCATCGGAGAGATCATCTCTGTCGTCACATGCGCATTGGCGCCAGCATAAATGCCGATCATATTTTCAGCATCCTGATTCACAAAGATCAGCGCCACGCCAGTCTTTTCATCTGGAACCACCGCTATTAAATCCGTTTTGATCTGATCTGCTTTAAATTGCGTAAGCGCATTTTTACCCACTTCATCATCACCCACGGCGGAGATAAAATGAATATCTGCCCCTGCTCGCCCTGCGGCAACGGCTTGATTTGCACCCTTTCCCCCTAAGGCGACTTGGTACTGACTACCAGAAAGCGTTTCACCGGGTAACAAAAAATGGGGGACCTTTAAAATATAATCCACATTACTACTACCTAAAACCGTTAACTTTTTACCCATAATTAAAATCCATTTAGTGACACACAATGAGATAAGAATAAAAGCAATGAAACCTCCCGTCAAGCCCTTATATCAAAGGCTTAAAGCATTGAGCAAGATTCTCTCTTAATCGTGCCTTAACCTTAATCTATATAACTATAGGTTATAGCTCTCAATGATAATGTCACATTGATTTACTTGCTTTATTTCCCCCCTAAGCCTATATCTAGAGATGCGCTGTTTAATAATGATGCAGTTTTAGATCTACTCAAAATAGACCTGTCTCATCACACAACAAGAGATCATTCAAAACCATAAAAACTTATACGATGATCTTGATAACAATAATAATTTAAACAGCCACGCTGAATAAATCAGCACATAACATCAATAATATGAAGGAGAAACATATGAAAAAGACGATTCTGGGGCTCGCACTCTGTGGTTTAATGGCAATGCCAGGCGCATCAATGGCACAAGAACTCACCGGTACTTTGAAAAAAGTCAATGATTCTGGGTCAATTACCTTAGGTCATAGAGAATCATCAATTCCTTACTCATTTTATGACAACCAACAAAATGTCATCGGCTATTCTCACGAAATCAGTTTAAAAATTGTCGAAGGGATCGAGAAGCTATTAGGTAAAAAAATTGACGTAAAACTCATGCCCATCACTTCCCAAAACCGTATTCCCCTCATGAGAAATGGGACGATTGATCTTGAATGTGGATCCACTACCCATAATACCTCTCGCGCACAAGAAGCGGACTTCACCAATACCATCTTTATCGTTAATATCCGTATGGTCACCGATGTTAAATCTGGCGTAACAGAATTTGAAGATCTTAAAGATAAAGTGGTTATTACAACTGCCGGGACAACTTCTGAGCGAATCCTACGTAACATGAATGCCGAGAAAAACATGAATATGCGTATTCAAGCTGCAAAAGACCATGGTGATGCGTTCATGATGCTCGCAGATAATCGCGGCGTTGCTTATGTAATGGATGACTCACTCCTCTATGGTGAGCGAGCAAAAGCACCGCAGCCTGATCGTTGGGTCGTCACAGGAGAATCACAAGACCAAGAAGCATACGCATGTATGCTCCGTAAAGATGATGCTCAGTTTAAAGCGCTTGCAGACGAAGTCATTGCTGATCTTTCTGCCTCTGGTGAAATGGAAGTGATCTACAACAAATGGTTTACTCAACCTATTCCACCACGCAACGTCAACTTAGAATTCCCGCTGTCAGACAGCATGCGTGAGCTCTTTAACAATCCATCTGATACCCCGTATCAATAATCGTCACGTGTAAGCGAGTTGTTTTTTTAGACTCCTAACAATTCGCTTCAACTGATAGAACTCTAGGGAGAGGGAACCCCTCTTCTCTGGAGTTTCTCGTCTTCAATAAATCAAATCAAGAAAGGTCTTCCTATGTTTGAATTAGATTTTTCGATATTGTTTCAAGAAGCGGTGATTAATGAAACCTACTTGGATTGGCTGTTAGAGGGTGCAAAATGGACTATCATCTCTTCCAGTGCCAGTTGGTTCCTTGCACTTGTTCTTGGCATTATCGTCGGAACCATGCGCACGCTTCCTAGTAAAACGCTTCGATTCTTAGGCTCAACTTATGTGGAGTGCTTACGTAATGTTCCGCTCATTGTTCAACTCTTCTTCTGGTACTACGTTTGGCCCAATTTAATGCCCAGTGCCATGGGTGACTGGATCAAAGGGCAAGATCCACTGGTGCAGATGATGACTGCCGGGATTCTCTGCTTAGGGCTCTTCACGTCCGCTCGTATTGCAGAACAGGTTCGCTCTAGTATCGAGTCGCTTGCAGGTGGTCAATTACGTGCAGCCCTTGCGAATGGTCTATCTCTCGCCCAAGCATATCGTTATGTCATTTTGCCGCAAGCTTTACGTATTATCTTGCCGCCGATGACCTCTGAATTGCTCAATATTTTTAAGAACTCATCTGTTCTTCAGACTATTGGCTTAGCAGAGCTCACCAGACAAGCTGCACAAATTAATGATTACACTGCAAAGGCATACGAGTCATTTATCCTCGTGACCATTGCATACATTATTATTAACGTCACGCTGATGTTGATTATGAAGATCATTGAGCGATATACCCAATTGCCCTCATTAAAAGAAGGAGCTTAAAATGGATATTATCTCATTTTCAAATCTCTTCTCGATCATCGGGGAAAACTATGAATTCCTGCTACAAGGAATGAGTGTAAGTTTACGCATTACTGCGATTGCCATTGTGGTGGGGATTCTTTGGGGAATTGTCTTAACCGTTTTAAGACTCTACGCGCCCAAGCCCATTGCGTGGCTCGCGACAGGGTACGTTAATCTCTTTCGCTCTATCCCGCTCATTATGGTGCTCATGTGGTTTTATCTTGCGATAGGACCCAGTGTTCAGCAATATTTCGGGATCGGTAACAGTGCGAGTATTCGGTTAATCTGGGCGATTATTGCTTTCTCCCTCTTTGAAGCGGCGTACTATTCAGAAATTATCCGCGCCGGCTTTAAAAGTGTTAGACGCCAACAGATGGATGCCTCAATGGCGCTCGGGATGACAAGATTACAAGCAATTCGCTATGTGATTTTGCCCCAAGCACTGCGCAATATGATTCCGCTCTTATTAACGCAAGCGATTATTTTATTCCAAGATACGTCCCTTGTTTATATTATGAGTTTAAATGATTTCTTCAGAGCCACCGATATTATCGGCTATAACAATAACGCAAAAATGGAGCTCATCCTCTTTGCAGGATTTATCTACTTCATTATCTGCTTCTCGCTCTCAAGTATCGTCAGAACCTTACAGAAAAGGAAACGAACAGCATGATTACCTACAAAAATGTCAGCAAATTTTATGGGGATTTCCAAGTCCTAAAAGAGTGCTCAACCGAGATTAAAGAGAAAGAAGTTGTAGTGGTTTGTGGTCCTTCTGGCTCGGGTAAATCGACACTGATTCAATGTGCTAATGGTCTCGAGCCTTTCCAGCAAGGCGATATCATTATCAATGGGCATTCTCTTGCCGACCCCAAGGTGAACATCAATAAGGTTAGAACTCAGGTAGGAATGGTATTCCAGCACTTTGAGCTCTTTCCAAATATGTCCATTGAACAAAACCTGATGCTCGCACAGATTAAAGTCCTCAAACGCCATAAAGATGAAGCTCATCAAAAGGCGCTAGCGCTGCTTGATCGCGTAGGATTGAGTAAACATCTCGGAAAATATCCCACGCAGCTCTCAGGCGGGCAACAACAAAGGGTGGCAATCGCCAGAGCCTTGGCAATGGATCCTGTTGTAATGCTCTTTGATGAACCGACTTCGGCACTCGACCCTGAGATGATTCATGAAGTATTAGCCGTCATGACGGAGCTTGCACAAGAAGGCATGACCATGATGTGCGTCACGCATGAGATGGGGTTTGCGAGACAAGTTGCGGATCGCGTGATCTTTATTGATGGCGGAGAGATTCGGGATGACTTAAGTAAGGAAGCCTTCTTTGAGGGGAATACAAGTGATCGGGCGCAGCTCTTCTTGAAGAATATCTTCCAGAACGATTAATATTCCCCAAATAAGATCCCCCTTTTTATTATTCACCATTACGTGCCATAGAAGCACAAAAGTCCCCAAACTTCGGGGACTTTTATAAGTACTAAATCAAAATCATTGAATGTTTACCTTGATCATGATTAATTTTTTGGGGACCTGCGTATTCTCCATATTTTGTGTAGGTCATACCATAAGAGCATCACAGCCTCAGACTGCGATGCTCTTTTTTATGGTGATCAGAAAATGAGGGGCTTATACGTCATCTCATCCATCGCTATTATTTAATCGATCACCTTAAGCGCTTGGCAAGTCTAGTTTAAAACAGGCAACCTCATGAGGATTGCCGGCATTATCAAGATAGACCTTAACTTCAGGCTGCGATTCCCGGCATTTTTCAAAGGCATGATGACAACGCGCATGGAAAGCACATCCTTGCGGCGGATTAAGCGGACTAGGAAGCTCGCCACTTAGCGTGATCTTTTCGCGTTTATTCTCTGGATTCAGCCTTGGCGTTGCCGAAAGTAACGCTTGGGTATAAGGATGCATCGGATCTGCAAAAATTGCCTCTTTTGACGCCTTTTCGACCGCTTTCCCGAGATACATCACCATCACATCATTCGCAATATGTTCAACCACTGATAAATCATGAGAGATAAAGAGATACGATAAACCTAGCTCATCTTGTAAATCCATCATCAAATTCAATACCTGCGCTTGCACCGAGACATCTAACGCAGAGACAGGCTCATCTGCAATCACGATATCAGGATTGAGCATTAAACCTCTCGCAATCGCGATACGTTGACGCTGCCCTCCTGAAAACATATGCGGATAACGATCATAAAACTCTGTGCGCAATCCTACTTTTGCCATAATCTCTAGCACGCGCTCTTTACGTTCCACCGCTGAAAGTGCGGTATTAATACGTAAGGGCTCTTCCAAAATAGTGCCCACTTTTTTACGAGGGTTCAATGAACCATAAGGATTTTGAAAGATAATTTGGATTTTTTTCCGACGTAGGGCCGCTGTATTAGGATCATTTTTTAAGAGCGAATCCCCATTATAAAGGAGCTCGCCACTTGTCGGGGACTCGATCATGGTTAAGACTCTGGCAAGGGTTGATTTACCACAACCCGATTCCCCCACAACCGCCAATGTTTTTCCTTTTTCAAGCGTAAAGGAGATGCCATTCAGCGCCTTCACTTCGCCCTTGCCTTTAAATAATCCATGACTCACAGAATAATACTTGGTGAGATTTTCCGCCTTTAATAATGGAGGGTTATCTCCCGAAATTACTTCTGGTTGCGGCTTAACGCTGCTTTCAATATATTGATGATTACTCATGAGCTCCGCCCTCCTCGGCCATATCACCGTCGCTATTCCTGATCATTTCCCCCGGCATTTCCTGTCGATTTCCTAAAGGGAAATGGCATTTTACTAACCGCTCTCCAATCGCCTGTAAGGGGGGTTCTTCCTCAATACAGCGAGCCGTTTTATAAGGGCAGCGCGGATTTAATAAACAACCGGGAGGTCTGTCATATTTCCCCGGGACAACGCCAGCAAGCGATTCTAATCGGCTTTTACCTTTAGAAAACTCCGGCAATGATTTTAATAAGGCTTCGGTATAAGGATGGAATGGCTGGCGAAATAGATCTGTCGATCTTGCTACTTCCACTACTTGCCCGGCATACATCACCACAATTTTGTCCGCCGATTCTGATACCAATGCTAAATCATGGGTAATCAGTAATAACGCCATATCTTGCTCTTTTTGTAACGTCAGAAGCAGATTCATAATCTGTCCCTGAATCGTCACATCAAGGGCCGTTGTTGGCTCATCTGCAATCAGTAATTTCGGGCTACAGGCAATCGCCATCGCAATCATTACTCGTTGACTCATTCCCCCAGATAATTGATGAGGATAGAGATCAAAACGATTTTTAGCATCAGGAATACCCACTTCTGTGAGCAACTCAATCGTCCGGTTTTTCCGAGATCGTCGGCTGCCCCCTTGATGGACATTTAAGGTCTCCATAATCTGGTAACCCACGGTAAAAGAGGGATTAAGCGATGTCATTGGATCTTGGAAGATCATCGCGACGTCATCCCCCAATATCTTTCGGCGCTCTTTCCGATTAAGAGTTTGCAAATCTTTGCCATCAAATTGCAATTGATTTGCCGTCACTGTTCCGGGAAAATCAATCAAGCCCATTAACGCTAGCGAGCTCACCGATTTACCAGAGCCAGACTCCCCTACAATCCCGACAACTTCACCACGATCCACACTATAACTAATGCGGTCAACGGCGCGAAAACGATCTTTATGATCCCCAAACTCAACGGTTAAGGTATCCACTTTTAAGAGTGTCATAATACTGTGCTCCTATAATTTAGCCTTAAACTTTCAGCTTTGGATCTAACGCATCACGGAGACCATCGCCCATGAGGTTAAATGCGAGAACGGTTAATAAAATAGCGATCCCGGGGAACGCGACAACCCACCAAGCCGATTGTGCATATTGCAAGACATCCGCAAGCATTGTGCCCCATTCCGGTGTCGGCGGTTGTGCGCCCATTCCTAAGAATCCTAATGCCGCCATATCTAAGATGGCATTCGAGAAACCTAGCGTCGCTTGTACAATCAAAGGTGCTAAGCAGTTCGGAAGAATATTAATAAACATCTGTCTCAAGTTCCCCGCACCCGCGACTTTAGATGCCACCACATAATCTTTCTCCATCTCACTGAGCGCAGTTGCTCTAGTTAAACGGACATAATGTGGAAGTGCAACAAACGCTAGCGCAATGGAGGTATTCACGATGGAAGGTCCAAAAATTGCCACTAATACTAGCGCAAGTAGTAGGCTCGGCAATGCCAGCATGATATCAACCACACGCATAATGACCGATTCAACAATCCCGCCAAAGTAACCCGCTAATAGCCCTAATGTAATCCCTAATACTAATGAAATTACTACGACAACAACGCCGACTAAGAGAGATAATCTTGCCCCATAAATCAAGCGGCTTAAGATATCTCGCCCAACATCATCTGTGCCCAGAATAAACTTCCATGAGCCTCCTTCCATCCATACAGGGGGCACTAAAAGGCTTCCTCTAAACTGCTCAACAGGAGAATGCGGGGCAATAAAGTTGGCAAGAATTGCTAATATGAGAATAAAAATAATAAAGCAGAGCCCGGCAACAGCGCCCTTATTCTTGCTGAAATAGTGCCAAAACTGACGTAAGGGAGTTTGTGGCTTGAGCGCTTCTTGTATATATTCCGGCGCAAGTGGACGGTTCGCTTCAAGCTGATATTCCGCGTCTTCTAAAGTGACGTTAAGATCTTGTAATGAATCTTGTTGATGATTATTTGTTGTCATCTGTATCCTCCTATTGATGTCTAATACGAGGATTGACAACCCCGTAAAGAAGATCGACGATGAAATTCACCAGAATAATCAGCGTCGCAACTAATAGTACGCCGCCTTGAACGACCGGATAATCTCTGCGCTGTAGCGCTTCAATCAACCAACGTCCCACACCTGGCCAAGAGAATATTGTTTCAGTTAATATCGCACCACCCAACATTGTTCCTACTTGTAGTCCAATCACCGTCACAACCGGAATCAACGCATTACGTAGCGCATGGATTAAGACAATCCGCATTCTTCCAAGCCCTTTAGCGCGAGCAGTTAAAATGTATTCTTCACTTAATACTTCCAACATTGAAGAGCGGGTCATTCGCACAATCACGGCAAGGGGAATCGTCCCTAGCACAATAGCGGGTAAAATCATGTGGTGTACGGCATCCCAGAAATCGCCCTCTTCACCAAAGAAATAAGTATCAATAAGCATGAAACCCGTTAAAGGATCACTATCATCTAAGAAAACCATATCGCCAATACGTCCTGAAACAGGCGTTAAATCCAAGTTGACAGAGACGAGCATAATCAATATCATTCCCCACCAGAATATTGGCATGGAGTAGCCTGTTAATGAGATTCCTACAGCCGTATGATCAAAAACAGATCCTCGTTTGACCGCGGCTAATACACCTGTCGGGATTCCGACCACCACTGCAAAGATCATGGCGCACGTTGCTAGCTCCAAAGTTGCCTTAAAGCGTGGCACAAATTCACTCCAAACAGGGCGCTGTGTCACCAGAGAATTCCCTAAATCCCCTTGGAAGAGACCTTTAAGATATTCCCAATATTGAATGTAATAAGGCTGATCATATCCAAATTGCGCACGGAGCTCGGCGTAACGTTCCGGCGTAATGCCGCGCTCACCGGCAAAGAGCAGAATAGGGTCGCCGGGGATCAGATGAATGAAGATGAAGGTGAGTAGCGTAATTCCGAGAAACGTCGGAATAATCATGCCTAATCGCCTAAAGAAGAATTGAACCATAGGATACCCATTGTCATAGTTTGTGAATAAGATAAAAACAAAAGAGCGCCAGCATCAAACTGGCGCTTTGCTTTTCATACCATATCGAAGGGAACTTTAAAGACGTAAGCTGATCGAAAATCATATAATTTCACGACCATTTCAACTGTTAAAGAACCACTCAATTACCGCAAAAAATTAATCTTCGATATCAACCTGATTAAAGTTATGCGTGCCAAGCGGATCAATCGTGTAATTAATCACCTCTGTACGCATTGGCATATAAACTGTTGAGTGCGCAATATTGAGGACAGGTTGTTCTCTATTCATAATCTCTTGCGCTTTACGATAAAGCTCTACACGTCTCGCTTGATCTGTCGTTGCGCGCGCTTCTGTTAAGATCGCATCAAACTCAGGATCACACCAACGTGAGTAGTTAGAGCCCGATTTTGCAGCATCACAGCTGAGGAGGAATGAGAAGAAGTTATCCGGATCGCCGTTATCTCCCGTCCAACCCATTAAAACAGTATCATGCTCTCCATTACGGATACGCGTTAAATACTCTCCCCACTCATAAGTAACGATATTCGCTTTTACGCCAATTTTCGCCCAATCAGACTGAATCATCTCCGCCATACGACGCGCGTTTGGGTTATAAGGACGTTGAACCGGCATTGCCCAGAGTGAAATCTCAAAGCCATCTTTCAGACCTGCTTTCTCTAGTAAGGCTTTTGCTTCTTCAACGTTATACTCATAATCTTTCACATCATCGTTATAACTCCACATTGTGGGGGGGATAAAGTTTTTTGCCACTTCCGCATTACCTTGGAAGATTGCCTCAATAATATCGGCTTTATTCACAGCCATGCTAAGTGCCTGACGAACTTCCAGTTTATTAAACGGTTCTTTATCCATATTGAAAGAGAGATAGCCAATATTAAGACCTGTCAGCTCTTTTACATCAATATTTTTATCAGCCTGCATACGCTCAAGATCAGCAAGATTTGGGTAAGGCATCACATGACACTCCCCTTTTTGCAGTTTGGCATAACGTACAGCCGCATCTGGCGTAATTGAGAAGATTAAGCGATCAAGCTTCGCTGGCTCCCCAAAGTAATCTTTGAACTTCGTAAATAGAATACGTGAATCTGGCTCATACGTTCTAAATTGGAAAGGTCCTGTGCCGATGGGTTTTAAATCAATCTCCTCAGGCTTTCCTTTGGCTAAAAGTGTTTCTCCATATTCAGCAGATAAGATCGAGGCAAAGGCCATCGCCAAGTTTGCAAGGAAGGGAGATTCAGGGCGCGTTAAGTTAATTTTAACCGTATAATCATCAACTTTCTCAATCGATTCAATCAGCTCGTTAAAGCCCATCGCTTCAAAATACTCAAATTGACGGCTCGAAACATTATGGAAAGGATGATCTGCATTCATCTGTCTTTCAAAAGTGAATACCACATCATCTGCATTAAGGTCTCTTGTGGGTTTAAAGTCGCGATTGCTATGGAACTTTACCCCTTTACGCAGATGGAATGTAAACGTCTTCCCATCTTCACTGACGTCCCAAGACGTTGCTAGACTGGGTTCAAACTCTGTTGTCCCCAGTTTAAATTCAGTCAATCGGCTATAAAGAGGAATACCACTCGCATCAAAGGTCGTTCCTGTTGATGACAATTGTGGGTTAAAGGTTTCCGGGGATGCTTCAGAACAATAGACTAAGGTTGAAGCACTGGCACTGCCAAAAGCCATTGCACCGATTAATGCCATCGCACTCAGGCTTTTTTTAACGCCCATGCTTAGCTTTGAGAAAATCAACTTTTCACTCATAACGCTCTCCTTGAGATTATTTTTAATCGCTGTCTTGTTAATATTTTTAGGATTAATCATTTTTATTATTGTTATCGCTGAAATGTCTTTATAAGCAACTATTCCCGCTTGTAAAGCATCTCAATAATCAATGTCTTCATCACCCCAATAGGTATTATTTTTTTTAAAATAACTCGGGAATTATGTGAAGATTTGATGCTCTATTATCATTACCTTTATTCCTAAAAAATTGCAACATTTATGGCAAGTTACATGACAAAAACAGCTTCCTAAAATAGTTAACATTGTCTACTTTAAAGGCAAATGCCCCTCTTTGCTTTAAAGTATTTTTATCAATTATTGTAAAAAAGCGCCCACTTTATTTAAGGGGCGCTTTCAGCATCTAGTCATGTTAAACATTTTCGTGCAGATTTAGAAGAATTGTAAAACCCATTGTGATAATGGATTCGTAGGCTCAAGCAGTAACTTAATCGCCATCGCAACACTCATCACGATCAATAGTGGTCGAATCACTCTACCGCCATATTTTACGGCAAATCGCGCCCCTAATTGAGCCCCGACAAAAGCACCCACAGCCATCAATAATCCTACTAGGATCTGCATCTCTCCAGAAAAAGCAAAAATCAATAACGAGCCAATATTAGATGCGAAATTAGCGAGCTTCGTTTCTGCGATCGCATCAACTAAAGTGCTACCGAGCATCAAGACAAAAGCCACCATGAAGAAAGAGCCTGTTCCTGGCCCAAAGATACCATCATAAAACCCGATAAGTGGAACAAAAGTCAGAAGAAAAAGCGTACGGCTGATCTTCGCGCGCTTCTCTTTACCATCTAAGTTTGGCGATAATACAAAATAAGTCGCCACACAAAGTAATAAGATTGGGACGACAATTTGTAAAAAAGTTGCCGGCAATCGTGTCGCAAGTAGCGCTCCGATCATGCCGCCGGTTAAAGCTGCAAAGAAGACCCATTTAGAATGGTGCCAGTTGATTAATCCCTGACGAAAAAAAGCCATCGTTGCAGAGAATGAGCCTGCAGAAGATTGGAGTTTATTCGTTGCTAATGCTTGAACAGGTGATAAACCTGAAAGCAATAATGCCGGCAAAGTAATTAACCCACCGCCTCCGGCAATTGCATCGATAAAACCCGCCACCATTGCGACAAGCATTAGAATCAGTATGATCTCACTTGTCATTGTTCACGCTCCATAATATCTATTCCCACTGTGCTATTGTTATTGTTCGTCTGCCTTAAGCCCACGATGATTCATGATAAATGCGAAATTCTAACAATACTGCCTTCGGTGACAATTATCGAAAAATGTCGTTGCAATATTCCGCCATTCATCAGCGGAGAATTCCCACTTTCAGCAGTGTAACAAACCCCCATATTTATCGGTGATAAAATTATCATAATCACCTTAATGCATTTCAGTAAGCCTCATTCTAAAAGGATTCTTTTAGATCATTTCTCTTGCGGATGCGTCATTTTATGAATCTTTTTCATCGAAGAGATCGTGTAATCAGCGGAATTTTCTTTTCACTTATCGCGAGATCTTTCTGACATCCTCTTGAAAAGCCCTTATAATTGCTCGCTGATCGTTCCCCAAGAAAAAAGCCTTATGACATCTCAAAATCCTCACACAACACCTTACCATTTCGACACGCTTATTATTGGTGCCGGCGCAGCAGGATTAATGGCTGCTGGAAAAATTGGTCAAAAGGGACGCTCAGTCCTTTTACTCGATCATGCCACAAAAATTGGGGAAAAGATTCGCATTGCGGGTGGCGGCTTTTGTAATTTCACCAATACGCATATTGATGGCTTTGATGCCTCTGGCTACTACGTTTCAGAGAATCCGAAGTATGTGCGCTATGCGCTCTCTCATTACACCGCGCAAGATTTTATTTCACTCGTTGAAACGTACAAGATCCCTTATACAGAGAAACATCGGGGACAACTCTTTTGTGATCGCGAACAAAAAGCGTCATCTAAAGATATCATTGAGATGCTCCTCTCCGAATGCCGTAAAGGTAAAGTTCGACTCGAAATGGGTTGCAGCGTTCAAGATATCAGAAAAGAGGGCGAACAATTTATCATCGAGAGCACGTTAGGCACCTTTCATGCACAACACGTGATTATTGCAACGGGAGGACTTGCGATTCCTAAAATTGGGGCAACTGATTTTGGCTATCGCATCGCAAAATCCTTCGGGCACACTCTCATTCCAACACGTCCCGCTCTTGTTGCGCTACATTTTGATTTTTGGGAACAAGAAGGATTTACGAGCCTTGCCGGGATTGCTTTGCCCGTTGAAGTATCCACAAATCCCGGTAAAAAAGCAAAAGATATGGTCTCTTTTGAGGAAGATATTCTCTTTCGCCATAAGGGCTTATCGGGTCCCGGAATTTTACAGATCTCTAGCTACCAAATCCCCTCTAAACCCATCACGATTAACTTTGCACCCGGCATTGAGATCAGTGAGGCACTGATTGCGTTAAAAACTCATGCCAAATATCATCTTGAAAGAGCGATCAGTGAACTTATTCCTAAAATGCCTAAACGCTTTATTCAATTCTGGCTAAACCGAGCACCTTTTAACACATATCTCACAACGCCAATGGCAGAGATTCCGCATAAAATCCTGATGGAGCTTGGTACTCAGCTCAACCACTGGACTATTACGCCAAGTGGTACAGATGGTCATAAAACAGCAGAAGCAACCCGCGGCGGCGTCAATACAAGGGAACTCAATCCACGAACAATGGAGAGTAATCTCACCCCTAATCTCTACTTTATTGGAGAAGTAGTGGATATTGTTGGCTGGCTTGGCGGTTATAACTTCCAGTGGGCATGGGGCTCAGCACACTGCGCTGCAAATGCTATTCATGCAAAATAAATGCCATTAATCAGCAAAAAATAAGGGCGGAAATAGACGTCTCTTCTACTTTAACGTACGTCTTTCCTACCGCTTTTTTTCTGATTGTTTATAATAAGCACTATTAACCTATTAGATCATGATGAAATGAGTCATGAATGCTATTTAGATTTAACACTATTACAGAGATTTTAAAGGCCTTATGTCTTACAACACCGAAAATGATCCCAAACTTGGGCAGATGAACCGTTTAACGGTTATCGAAAAAACGAAAATGGGACTCATTTTAGAGGGAGACGTTCTTCTTCCTTTCCACGAAATTCCCCATCACCTTCCCCACAATGTGGGTAAATGGTTAGAGGTATTTGTCTATCTTGATGGACATAATCGTCTCACCGCAACCATGACAAAACCCTACACTGAAGTCGGAAAATTTGCCGACCTTCAAGTCGTTGAAATCAACGATTTCGGAATCTTCTTTGACTGGGGATTACCGAAAGATCTACTGCTTCCATTTAGTGAAGAAGTTGGAAGTTTACGTGCGGGTGATTTTGCAATTGTTTACACCTATCTTGATGATGTTTCAGAACGTATTACCGCAACAATGAAACTAGAACGTCATTTAGATCAAACGCAGCATCATTATGAACATGGTAATGAAGTCCATCTGCTTGTAGAAAGCTTTACGGATCTAGGTGTGAAAGTGATTGTCGATAATGCTTATTGGGGTTTAATCTACCGCAGTGATATTGTTGGAGACCTTCAAATAGGCGATGAAATCTTAGGATTTGTGAAACATGTCCGTGAAGATGGCAAGCTCGATATTGGTCAGCAAGCAATTGTAAACACCCCTCAAGCAAGGGAATCTCTTGAGGAAGCAATTATGCGAAAAATCAGTGAGTATGGCGGTTCTATGCCTCTCAGTGATAAGAGTTCACCAGAAGAGATTCATAAAGCATTTAAGGTGAGTAAATCAACCTTTAAACGTGCACTCGGTAATCTCTTTAAAGAGCGTAAAGTGATCGTTAAACCTGATCGCGTTATCAAAAACCTCTAATCATCTTCAAGCAGTTTTGAAAGTTGCCAGCATTTTCATGCGAGGCACTTTCAAGACAAACTGCATTCCCCTTTAGTAACGCCAACGCAAGGCTCAAAGGTATTATGTTATGGAAGCGATCCTTAATTTCTTACAAACAGATTATCTTGGGCTGATAGCAACCCTCATTGGCTTAGTTTTCCTCTACCTTGAATTTCATGCTAAAAAAAGTATGTGGCTTGCCAGTATTATTATGGCGGTGCTCTATATCTATATCTTTTTTGAAAATGAATTCTATGCCATGAGTCTGATCTATGGTTACTTCTTTGTAATCTCTATCATTGGCTGGCAAAGATGGCAGAAGAAATCCTCGCTTGCCGATAATACGACAACCGCGAACAGCACGCCAATTATCCGCATGCCGGCAACCGTTCTTCCGGCAATCTTAATTTCGCTGGCGCTCTCAAGCCTTATCATCGCAATAATGCTCCATCTTCTAACAGATACCACGCTTGTGATTATGCTAAGTGATACCATCGCAACGAGTCTTAATGTGGTCGCGATCTGGATGGCAACAAGACGCTGGGCAGAGCAATGGTGCTTACTAGTACCGGCAAATTTACTCACTGCAGTTATGCTATTTATCCAAGCCCAATACCCATCTAGCCTCATGTTTTTAATCTACTTTATCGTCTCAATTTTCGGTTATTTCCACTGGGTGAAGCTCGCAAACAGATATGAAACAACCCCTCGAAAACTCAAAGGCAATACAACAAGATTATAACAACACCTAATATATTGCTTAATCTTGAGAGTCTGAGGGCATGGCGTTAAAGTAAGCATCTTCTCGCATTTTTGATCGAGAACGTTTCACAGATTCCGGCATTTCCCAGCACTGCGCATTAGTTAATCCGGGGATATCTTCCGCATAAAACTGTGGTGTTTTCCCCTTACCTCTTTGCGCAGCATAATGCTGACATACGGCTTTTGCGACAGCCTGAAGTTTATAAAGCACATAGAGATTCGTGACCGTCATTAAGGCAATAAAGAATGCCAAGATACCAATCAAGCCTGTGACATTCATCAGCGCGCCTACGGCTAGCATGCCTAAAAACAGTCCCCGATAACCAAACAATAAACCACGATGAACGCTCAAATAGCGGACATTCGATTCCCCATAATAATAATTGCTAATGATCGATGTAAATGAGAAGAGTAATAGGATAACCGAGACAAAATAGGGGGCAATATCCCCAATATAGAGCGCCATTGATGCTTGAGTTAAGAGAATACCATTGGGAATACCATGACCATAAATGCCGGAGATTAAGATAATAAATGCTGTGGCACTGCTCATAATGATTGTATCTAAAAACACCCCAAAACTCTGAATGATCCCTTGTTGAGTCGGATGACTTGTATTCGCCAATGCTCCCGCAATCGAGGCGCTTCCGATACCCGCTTCATTCGATGGCAATCCCCGTCTTGCTCCTTGCACCAGCGCCATACCAATGCCGCCACCAACAAACTCTCCCATGCCAAAAGCATTCGTCATAATCAGAGAAAAGACTGCCGGAACTTGTTCAATATTACGAATGAAGACATAGAGAACAATCGCCAGATAAAGAAATAGCATTAAAGGTACTAAGATCTCCGTCACATGGACGATCCGTCTTAATCCCCCAAAAATAACAATACCACTGACGATAAGGATCATCAGCATCGCCATTTCGTTACCCATTTCCGTCGTCACGGTTAAGGTTTCTGTAATCGTACTTGATTGCACAATATTAAAAAGAAGGCCAAAAGTGAGAATCAATAATAACGAGTAAACTACACTCAGCTTCTGATTACCCAATCCTCTACGAATATAATAGGCGGGCCCTCCTTGATAGAGATCATCGACCTTTACCTTATAAACCTGCGCTAATGTACTTTCAACCACGGCAAGCGCCATGCCTAAAATAGCAATAATCCACATCCAGAAAATAGCGCCAGGACCTCCGATACTAATCGCAAAAGCCACCCCCAGTACATTCCCTGAACCGACACGGCTAGCGGTACTTAATGCCAATGATTGAAAAGGGGATATCCCGATGCTATTCGGCACTCGTTCTCTTAATAAAGACCATAAATCTTTGATAAACCGGCCCTGAATAAAGCCCATTTTAATCGTAAAATAGAGACTAAAAAGGATAAAGATCGGGGTCATCACATAGACCCAACTTGCCTCACTAATAAAGAGAGATAACAAATCCCATCCCATCTAACGACTCCTTTTTTATCAGTTCTTAAAGAATAAATGATCTTTATGATCTATGTATTCAAACAATACTTTTTAAGGCAAAAATGCCGCACCCCTCAATAATAGATAAATTATTGTAAATAAATATAGGGGCTGTTGAACATTGTAGTTCAAAATAAAAAAAGCGAGCGGTAGAATATT
>CALZEE010000009.1 GCA_945639195.1 uncultured Ignatzschineria sp.
CAACGCCGTCAATCGAGAAAGAGAATTCTACGCTTTTTAGGGAAAGATGCAACCCTTTTCTCAATTTATTTCATTATTTCTCACAAAATACCCTTAACATACTGAATTTACAATTATTTATATTTTAAACTTTTATCTACTTTCCAGCATTTTTTCATGAAAAAAGATTAAAACAATAAAAAAGCGTATCTAAAATTTAGATACGCCTTGAACTTATCGCCGGATAGATTCTTCTATGAAGACAAATCCCCTTAAGACTCCTTATATAAGAGTAATGATATAGGACTTATACAATACGTCTAGATTCACCGAATCACTTGCGACTCATTATACTTATGCAAAGAGCGCAATAATCTTCTTTAATCCTGCGATAAGACGATCAATCTCTTCACTCGTGTTATAAATACCAAATGACATTCTTGCAGTTGCCGGCACCTTCATACGCTTCATAAGCGGTTGTGCACAGTGATGCCCTACGCGTACCGCAACCCCTTCATGATCTAACAACGTTCCGATATCATGCGGATGAATCCCTTTCACCACAAATGAGATCACGCCTGCTTTTTCTTTTGCCGTACCAATCACTCTGACCTCTGGAATATCTTTCAATTGTTCCATCGCATATTGCAATAAAGCATCTTCATGCTGCACGATTGTGTCAAAACCGACTGACTCCACCCATTTCAATGCCACACCAAAACCAATCACGCCGGCAATATTTGGGGTACCCGCCTCAAACTTATTCGGTAATGGCGCAAATGTTGTCTTTTCAAATGTCACAACATCAATCATATCCCCACCGGTTTGATACGGTGGCATTGCTTCTAAGAGCGCCTCTTTACCATATAAAACACCCACACCTGTCGGTCCATAGAGTTTATGGGAAGAGAATACGTAGAAGTCCGCATCAAGCGCTACAACATTCAACGGTTGGTGCACCGATCCCTGCGCGCCATCGATTAAGACCTTTGCCCCCACAGCATGGGCTTTATCAATAATGAATTTCACATCATTGATTGTCCCTAGGACATTCGATACTTGCGTTACAGCAACAATCTTCACTTTTTCATCAAGAAGTTTTTCATACTCATCTAATAAGAGCTCTCCGGCATCATTAATAGGGATAATCTTCAAGATTGCCCCACGCTCTTCACAGATCATCTGCCAAGGGACAATATTCGCATGATGCTCCATTTCAGAGATAATCACGACATCGCCGGCATTGAGCACCATTCTGCCGTAACTCTGCGCAACAAGATTAATGCTCTCTGTAGTACCTTTCGTAAAGATAATCTCTTTAGAAGATGATGCACCAATAAATTCTTTAACGATCTCTCTGACTGCTTCATACTCAATCGTCGATTTCTCGCTGAAGTAGTAAACACCCCGATGAATATTGGCATAATATTTCTCATAAACTTCTCGTTCCGCATCAATCACAATTTGGGGTTTTTGTGCCGATGCGCCCGTATCTAAAAATGCAACACGATGGCCTTTCACTTCTTCTTCAAAGATCGGAAATTGTTGTCGGATTTTCGGTAATGCAATCATATTATGCCTCTACGTTAATTATCATGGACTGATTCGAGAATTTTCAGAATTCCATTATCAATCGATGTTGTTATTTCTAATATATTGTTTAACGACATAAATCGTTAATTGTATTTAGCCTGAGAGTGATATTTTCAATACTCTTTTACTATTCTATGGATATAAAACAATCTCAATATTGACCGCTAGATCTCATCAGAGATTTTAGTTCTATACAGCTACTTAGCAAAAGAGCATGAGAATCAAATATCCCACGCTCTTCATCTTTAATGCTATTTAATCCTGCTTGCTTTCTCACCAGCCATGATAACTGCCCGGCATTAAGCTAAAGCTTCAATATCTTTATCTAAACGGTGGTGGAACCAATCACGGATTGACTCGCTCTTCACTGTATCTATAATTTCTGAAGCGTAAGCACGAATCAAGATCGTTTTTGCTTCTGTCTCAGAGATTCCGCGTGAACGAAGATAGAACATATGGTCCGGATCGATAAATCCAACAGTCGCACCATGCGTACAACGTACATCGTCAGCATAGATAAGAAGACGAGGAATCGTTAAAGCTCTTGCGCCATCATTCAAAAGGAGTGAGCGCGTCATCTGATCTGCATTGATCTTTTGTGCATCTTGATACACATGAATCTGCGCATCAAAGATTGATTCACCACGATCTTTCAAGATATTTTTAACTTGCTGGTTACTTTCGCAGTTTGGTACACGATGATCCATATCGATTACATGAGAGATATGTTCACGACCTTTTGCAATATTAAGGATATTAAGCTCGCTATAACCCTCTTCCCCATTCATATGAAGGCGAATATCTGAACGCGAAAGCTCACCCGCTGTTTGATAACTCATATAATGCACGTGGCTTTTTTCTGCTTGCTCTGCGGTAAAATCAAACAGACTTGAACCTTTATCACTGTTAAGGCCCGCACGGATAAATTCGATTTTTGCATTTTCCGCAACATCGACATTCATGCGACCCAAGTTAAGATAAGTGCCTTCACCGCCTTCAATCAGAAGAATCGAAGCTTCTACCTCTTTCTCAACAGTTAAGACGATATCAAAATCTACCTGAATGGCAGTATCGTTGCTTTCTGTGTAGTGATGGATCACAATCGGGCGATCGATCTTTGTTGATTGAACTAAGCGAATCTCTAAAAGATTACTCGAAGCTCTGACCAAAACCCCTTCCGGCATTGATTGATCATTAATCCATCTAGCACTTACTTCGCCATTATAGATCGGTAATACAACGGCATTTTCCGGCAATGTTTCGTTGACAGGTGCCGATGTTTCACGTGAAACGGGTGCATTCCATTCAACTCC
The DNA here is from genome assembly GCA_945639195.1 of uncultured Ignatzschineria sp. GTDB lineage: Bacteria > Pseudomonadota > Gammaproteobacteria > Cardiobacteriales > Wohlfahrtiimonadaceae > Ignatzschineria. Next base: position 2,886 of record CALZEE010000009.1, read on the forward strand.
AAAGAGCTTACGAAAAGGTGTATCTCTAAAACGCTCAAGACGAGCATTCTCTTTATAAACTGTTAGCATTGAAATCTCCTTATTTATGGATACGTGTACCGCCCGCTTCTTCACCGCGGAATGCAACGTAACCGTCTTTTTCGAGTTCAAGCGCTAACTCTTTCCCGCCACTTTTTACAATTTTTCCGTCAGTCATTACATGTACATAATCAGGCTGCACGTAATCTAAAAGGCGTTGGTAATGCGTAATAAGTAAGAATCCACGTTTTTCATCACGAAGTGAGTTGATTCCTTCAGAGATAACGCGAAGCGCATCAATATCAAGACCCGAGTCAGTTTCATCAAGCACAGCAAACTTAGGTTCTAATACGAGCATCTGTAAGATCTCGTTACGTTTTTTCTCACCACCTGAGAAGCCGGCATTCACGGCACGTTTTAAGAAAGATGAATCCATTTTTACGGTTTTCATTTTTTCTTGGAGGAATTCGTAGAACTCAAGCGCATCTACTGGCTCTTCATTACGTGAACGGCGAATCGCATTCAGTGCACTACGTAAGAAATAATGGTTATTTACACCAGGTAATTCGGCAGGATATTGGAATCCTAAGAAGATCCCCATTTGCGCACGCTCATCAGGATCCATCTCTAAAACGCTTTTACCTTCAAAAAGGATATCGCCTTCTGTAATCTCATAACCTTCTTTACCGACGATCACGTTTGCAAGTGTACTTTTACCCGAACCGTTTGGTCCCATGATTGCGTGTACTTTTCCTGCTTCGATATCTAAAGTGAGCCCTTTAAGGATTTCGGTTCCATCTACTTCTACATGTAAATTTTTAATGCTTAACATATTTCCACTCTCATCTAATTTTATAATTCTGTTGTGCTATTTGAGGAAACAATCGATGCTTTAATACCATCTTCTCTGCTTCTCTCAGCAATAAATTCATTTTTTAGGTCTAGCCCACACTGCCTTCTAAACGAAGTTCAATGAGTTTTTGTGCTTCTACTGCGAATTCCATCGGTAATTCGTCAAAGATCTCTTTACAGTAACCATTCACAATGAGGTTAATCGCATCTTCAGATGAGAGCCCACGTTGTTGACAGTAGAATAACTGTTCTTCTGAAATCTTCGAAGTGGAGGCTTCATGCTCAACTTGTGAGCTCGCGTTACGCACATCAATGTATGGGAAAGTGTGTGCCCCACATTTGTCACCCATTAAGAGTGAATCACACTGTGAGTAGTTATGAGATCCGGTAGCATTAGGTCCAATACGCACAAGTCCACGATATGAGTTTTCAGAATGCCCCGCAGAGATCCCTTTTGAAATAATCGTTGAACGGGTATTTTTACCAATATGAATCATCTTCGTTCCAGTATCTGCTTGTTGGCGATCTTTCACGAGCGCAACAGAGTAGAATTCACCGACAGATTCATCCCCTTTCAGAATACAGCTTGGGTATTTCCATGTAATAGAAGAACCCGTTTCAACCTGTGTCCAAGTAATCTTTGCTTGGAAGCCATCACAAATCCCGCGCTTGGTCACGAAGTTATAGATACCTCCCTCACCATTTTCATCCCCTGGATACCAGTTTTGTACAGTTGAATATTTGATAGTCGCTTTCTCTTTTGCCACTAATTCAACAACTGCCGCATGCAATTGATTTTCATCACGCTGAGGTGCCGTACAACCCTCAAGGTATGATACGTAGCTTCCCTCTTCTGCAATGATAAGGGTGCGTTCAAACTGCCCAGTATTCGATGCATTAATACGGAAATACGTTGAAAGCTCCATCGGACATCTTTTACCTTTAGGGATAAAGACAAACGAACCATCTGTAAATACTGCCGCGTTTAATGCCGCGAAATAGTTATCATCATGGGGAACAACGGTTCCTAAATACGTTTTAACAAGTTCAGGATATTCTTGAACCGCTTCACTAAATGAACAGAAGATAATCCCCTGCTCTAAAAGACGTCCTTTATAACTTGTAGCAACAGAAACTGAGTCAAAGACCGCATCAACCGCAACGCCCGCAAGAATTTTTTGTTCTTCAAGTGGAATACCGAGACGCTCATACGTATAAAGAAGCTCAGGATCTACCTCATCTAAACTCTTTGGTCCATCAGCCATTGATTTAGGAGCTGAGTAATAAGAGATTGATTGATAATCCATTGGCTCAATATTGAGATGTGCCCAATCTGGTGATTCCATCTCAAGCCATGCACGATAAGCCGTTAAACGATATTCTAGTAACCATTCTGGTTCTTTCTTGATCGCGGAGATTTGACGAATAACATCTTCATCAAGTCCTGGAGGAAGCGTTTCTTGCTCAACATCAGTGGTGAAGCCGTACTTATACTCTTCACCTGCGAGGGCTTCGATTCTATCTTTTTCTGTAATTTCTGCTGTCATAATGTTCTAATAATCTTTATTAATTGGTTTATAAGGGACCTATGAGCCGAATATCAGCCTTTAGATCACTCGGAGAACCGAGAAGAGATTGCAATGTAACTTCTGAAAAACTCTCATAGAGTTTCCGATTAATCACATGCCAATGTGGAGCAAGGTTACAACCCGTTGCCTTATCGCAGGGATTATCAAGATCATTACAAGCATTCATTGCTACAGGCCCTTCAATAGCCTCAATGACATCAAGTAATGTGATATCCTCTGGATCTTTTTGCAATTGATAGCCCCCATAAACACCTCTTGTAGAAGTCAATAGTGCGGCTTTTACTAAAAGCTTTAACACCTTTCCTACAAGCGAGACATTTAGATCACAGATCTCGGCAAGCGTAGATGCGCTCATTCTCTCCTCTCTTACCGCAAGCTTGGTAAGCACTAGAAGGGCATAATCTGTTTCTCGGGTAATTCTCAATGTAAAGACTCTCTAAAAATGAATATAGGACTAATATAGTACTATATTAGTCCTAATTCAAATTTGTTTTGATAATCTCAGCTATTTAGCGGACTTATAGAATTCTCACAAACTTTATAAGCCCACCACTTTGCTCAAATATCAAGCAACTAATTAAAACTTCACCGCTTTAAATCCAGCTTTACCTGCATAAACCGCTTTATCACCTAATTCTGCTTCGATGCAGATTAAACGGTTATATTTTGCAACACGGTCAGAACGGCAGAGTGAACCTGTTTTAATTTGCGTAGCAACCGTTGCTGCCGCAATGTCTGCAATCGTTGTATCTTCAGTTTCACCTGAACGATGAGATACAACAGCAGTGTAGTTTGCAGCATCAGCCATGTTAATCGCATCAATTGTCTCTGTAAGCGTACCGATTTGGTTTGGCTTGATGAGAATTGAGTTTGCGATATTTTCGTCAATCCCTCTTTGTAGGATTTTTGTATTCGTTACGAAGAGGTCATCCCCAACGATTTGAACACGGTCACCAATACGTTTAGTCAACGCATCCCAACCTGCCCAATCTTCTTCATCCATACCATCTTCGATGGTGATGATTGGATAACGATTCACCCAATCTTCTAAGAATGCTGCGAATTCTTCAGAAGTGAATGCCTTGTTCTCTGATGCTAAAACATATTTACCATCTTTAAAGAATTCAGAAGCAGCGATATCAAGCCCTAAGAAAACATCTTTTCCTGGCTCAAAACCAGCGCGTTTAATCGCCGTCATGATCACTTCTAATGCTTCTTCGTTAGAACCGAGGTTTGGCGCAAAGCCGCCCTCATCACCCACTGCTGTCGCAAGGCCTTTTTCAGATAATACATTACGAAGCTCATGGAAGATCTCAGCACCATAACGAATCGCTTCTGCAAATGTAGGTGCACCCACAGGGAGAATCATAAACTCTTGTACGTCTACAGAGTTATCTGCGTGCGCTCCACCATTAACGATATTCATCATTGGTACAGGTAATGTGTAAGTTTCACGATCTGCAAGATATGCATAGAGTGGTAAACCTTTTTCGTTAGCTGCTGCATGTGCAACCGCTAATGAAACGCCTAAAAGCGCATTTGCGCCGAGGTTTGATTTGTTATCAGTGCCATCTAATTTTAATAAAATGTCATCAACATTTTTTTGGTCACTTACTTCTACACCTTTAAGTGCGTTAAAGATTACGCCATTCACGTTTTCACATGCACGTAATACACCTTTACCACCATAGCGCTTTTTATCGCCATCACGAAGCTCAACAGCTTCTTTCGCACCAGTAGATGCACCACTTGGTACTGCCGCTTCGCCAGAGATTCCTGACTCTAAATTAACTTTAACCCAAACTGTAGGGTTCCCGCGTGAATCAAGAATTTCTCGTGCAATGATCGACTTAATTGCTGACATAAATTTCTCCAAATGAATGTAATAAAAATGCAGAAGGTGTAACTACAAAGTAGCTACACCTTCCTATTATTTATCGTAATCGCTCAAAGATCAACTTGAGAGATTAATCAATTTATTTAATGTTACGAATTGTTGGTCCAATATAACGTTGACGTGGACGACCAATCTTCATCTTAGGATCGCCAATCATCTCTGCCCAATGGCTGATCCAACCACTCGTACGAGCAATTGCAAACATTGGTGTGAACATCTCAACAGGAATACCTAACGCTTTGTAGATGATACCTGAGTAGAAGTCTACGTTCGGGTAGAGTTTACGCTCGATGAAGTACTCATCTTTCAATGCGATCTCTTCGAGTTTCACGGCAATTTCCATCAATGGATCGTTACCATATTTCGCAAGAACCTGATCTGCAATACCTTTAATGATACGTGCACGTGGGTCAAAGTTTTTGTAAACACGGTGACCGAAGCCCATTAAGCGGAACGGATCGTTTTTGTCTTTTGCTTTAGCAACATATTTTTCGATATTGCTAACATGACCAATCTCTTCAAGCATTACAAGTACTGCTTCGTTAGCACCACCGTGTGATGGTCCCCAAAGAGATGCAATACCAGATGCGATCGCTGTAAATGGATCCGCGCCTGATGAACCCGCTAAACGAACTGTTGATGTTGATGCGTTTTGCTCATGGTCCGCATGAAGCGTGAAGAGCACATCAATTGCTTTCTCAGCAACAGGATCAACTTCATAATCAGCACATGGTGTTGAGAACATCATTTGTAAGAAGTTACCTGCATATGAAAGATCATTGCGTGGATAACGAATAGGTTGACCTTGACCATGCTTATAGCAAGCAGCAGCGATTGTTGGCATTTTTGAAATTAAACGATGCGCAATAATCATACGATGCTCTGGATCATAGATGTTCATTTTATCATGGTAGAAGCCCGCCATTGATGCAACTGAACCGACTAACATCGCCATTGGATGTGAGTCGTAACGGAAACCTTGAAGGAATCCTTTCATGTTTTCATGCATCAATGAATGCGTCATGATGATCTCTTTAAATTCTTTTGATTGACCAGCATCTGGTAACTCGCCATTCCAAAGAAGATAAGCAACATCTAAATAATCTTTTTGAGCAGCAAGTTGCTCAATCGGATAACCACGATAAAGAAGCTCGCCTTTATCCCCATCAAGATAAGTGATCGCACTTTCACAGCTTGCTGTTGATACATAACCTGGGTCATAACTGAACATTGACATTTCATTGTTCAATTTCGCAATATCGATGACCGAATTACCATAAACTGAATCCAAAATAGGAAACTCAGCTTCATGACCTGTTCTGTTATTCACAAAACTAACAGTATCTCTTTTACTCATACTTCATTCCTCCAGCTCTCAGTTTACACGCCCATAAGACGCTCTACATCAGCCAATTTTTAAAAAAACTCAAACTTGAGATAAATAATGTTGTTCGTCCATCTTAGTACATTGGGATGCAATTTAAAATAGCCTCAAGAATTACTGCTCGATTCAATTTTCTAATCGTGCTAATAGTAATCGGTTAATTTCTTCAATTAACACTGGGCCTTCATAAATAAATCCGCTATATAATTGCACTAAGGAAGCGCCGGCATCGAGCTTATCTAATGCATCTTTTGCACTCATAATCCCGCCAACGCCAATAATAGGGAAGCGTCCATCGCTCTCTTTTGCTAAAAAACGGATCACTTCTAACGATTTCTGTGTCAAAGGTGCTCCACTTAAGCCCCCTGCCTCATCTTTATCTGATGACAACAAGCCCTCTCTAGAAATCGTGGTGTTTGTCGCAATAATGCCGGCAATATCAGATTCATCGACAATTTCGACAATCTCTTTTAACTGGTCTTCCGATAGATCTGGGGCAATTTTCAGCAAGATGGGTTTTGGCACCGGATACTCGCGGTTACGCATCTGTAGCGTACTGAGTAATGCTAATAAAGGTGCCTTCTCTTGAAGCTCTCTCAGATTCGGCGTATTGGGAGAACTTACATTTACGACAAAGTAATCCACAACCTCAAATAAGGCCTCAAAACAGCAGAGATAATCATCGACAGCATTCTCATTCGGGGTAAGCTTGTTCTTGCCAATATTCCCCCCAATAATGAGTCCATGATCTCGCTTGAGCAATCTTATTCTCGCCGCCTCTACGCCATCATTATTAAATCCCATGCGATTAATAATGGCGTGATCCTCCACTAAACGGAATAATCTTTTTTGAGGATTTCCGGGCTGACCTTTAGGCGTAACCGTGCCAATTTCCACAAATGAGAACCCAAGAGCCCCCAATGCTTTATAGAGCTTGGCATCTTTATCAAAGCCCGCAGCTAACCCGACGGGATGCTTGAACTTTATTCCAAAAACTTCTCTCTCTAGCCGAGGATCATCCATCACGCCATGAGGATCTATGACCCTCTTTCGTATGAAAGGCAACTGATTTAAAAGACGAATCCCGATAAATGAGAGGTGATGTGATCGTTCAGGATCAACTCTAAATAAACATTTTTGAATAATTCGCTTTAACATGATTTAGGTCTTACAAAATAGATAATGTTTTGAAGAATTTTTACATACAAAGCAGTTTTTTCTCACTGCGCTGTTGCACCCTTTATTTTTTTCAAAAAAAAAGCATCTCAATATGAGATGCTTTTCTTAAATACCATTTTCTTCGTTCACAAAGATTAACGACCGTATTTTTTACGGAAGCGATCAACACGACCTTCAGCGTCAAGAATATTTTGTTGACCTGTGAAGAATGGGTGTGATGCAGAAGTAACTTCCATACGAACTAATGGGTATTCGTTACCGTCTTCCCATTTGATTGTATCTTTAGTTGAAATTGTTGAACGAGTTAAAATTGCAAAATCGCTTGATGCATCTTGGAATACAACTGGGCGATAATTGATTTGGTTTTCTTTTGACATAGTTATTTTTCCATTAATTAATGTTTATTGGCCTACTTAAAAATGCACTTAGGATTCGTCAATCCAAAGCTTCATGCATTAAAAAATAATCAAGACGAGAATTTTACTGTAAACCCCCGTTCTTTGCAAATATTTCAGCTTTGGAAGGGATTTCTAGCCCTTCATCATTTGGAAGAACTCGGCATTTGTCTTCGTATCTCTCATTCTATCGAGCATAAACTCAGCCGCTTCAATTTCATCCATTGGGTGGATTAATTTGCGTAAAATCCACATTTTCTGGAGTTCTTCCGGCGCCATTAAGAGCTCTTCACGACGCGTTCCAGAGCGGTTTACGTTGATTGCCGGGAAGATACGTTTCTCTGCAATACGGCGATCTAATTGAATCTCCGAGTTCCCTGTTCCTTTGAATTCTTCAAAGATTACTTCATCCATTTTAGAACCCGTATCAACCATTGCTGTGGCAATAATCGTTAAGCTTCCACCATGTTCAATATTTCGTGCAGCACCAAAGAAACGCTTTGGTCTATGAAGCGCATTAGCATCAACCCCGCCTGATAACACCTTTCCTGATGAAGGAACAACGGTATTATAAGCACGTGCTAATCGTGTCATAGAGTCTAATAGAATAACCACATCTCTACCATGCTCAACTAATCTACGCGCTTTTTCGATAACCATCTCTGCCACTTGCACGTGACGAAGTGCAGGCTCATCAAATGTTGATGCAACCACATCCCCTTTTACAAGGCGTTGCATCTCTGTTACTTCTTCAGGGCGCTCATCAATTAAGAGTACGATAAGGTATGCTTCAGGATGGTTAATCGCGATAGATTGCGCGATGTTTTGCATCATAATCGTTTTACCTGCTTTGGGCGGTGCCACGATCATACTACGTTGCCCTTTACCAATTGGCGCCACAATATCAATCAATCTTGCCGTGATATCTTCACTAGAACCATTCCCTAATTCCATTTTAAGCGGTTCATTAGGATGAATCGGTGTGAGGTTTTCAAAAGCAATTTTACGGCGATTTTTACTCACAGATTCGTAGTTAATCTCGTTAACTTTTACGAGTGCGAAATATTTTTCATTATCTTTAGGCGCGCGAATAACACCTGAAACGGTATCTCCAGTACGGAGATTAAAACGTCTAATTTGTGAAGGACTAATGTAAACATCATCAGGACCGGCTAAGAATGAGCTATCGACTCCACGCAGGAAACCATACCCATCATTTAAGACTTCAAGAACTCCATCTCCAATAACCTCTCCGCCTTTTTCTGATTGTTCTTGTAAAATCGCGAAGATAAGCTCATGTTTTTTAGCGCGCATTAAGCCTTGAATATTTAACTCTTCGGCAATATCAACTAACTGTTGAGCGGTTTTTTGTTTTAATTCTGTTAAATTCATAGATTATTATATTTAATGTATAAGGAAGGTTTCTAAAACATGTTTAGAATATAAAAGAGGTTTTATTCTGTGGATAATAGGCATTTTGCCCCTGCATTTCCTAAAAAAGCCCTAAAGCTTACAAATACGTGGAAATGGATATGATATATAAGTTATTAGCAGAAGTTTATGCTGTATCGCACATTCGTGCAACTTTATTTCTCAACTTTATGTCTTGAGATCAAGGCTTTTAAGATCTCGATGCCAATCGGTAATGCCGAGATAAAGACAATTCCAACCACGACTAAAGAGAAGTGCTTCTGCACAATCGGTGTGGTTCCAAAAAAGAAACCCGCTCCCAACATACTCACGGTCCAAAGTAATGCACCGGTTACATTATAGAAACCAAATCGACGATAGCACATCTGACTAGCACCCGCGACAAATGGGGCAAAGGTTCGTACGATGGGAATAAAACGCGCCAAAATAATGGTTTTACCACCATGTTTTTCATAGAACGCTTCCGTTTTACGAAGGTATTTTAATTTGAAGATCTTCGCATCTTCTTTAAATGGCTTAATCCCGACATGCTTCCCTATTTGGTAGTTAACCGCATCCCCTAAAATTGCCGCGATCAGCAGCGTTCCCAAAAGAATCCAGATATTCATCATTCCCATTGCTGCTAACGCGCCTGCGGCAAAAAGGAGGGAATCTCCTGGAAGAAAAGGGGTCACGACAAGCCCTGTCTCGCAAAACACAATCAATATCAAGATCGCATAGATCCAATAACCATAGTTTTGCACGATGACTTCTAAATATTTATCGATATGAAGAAAAACATCTACTGCCTGCATCAACCAATCCATCTGTATCCTTACTTAGTAATTTGTCTATATGATTTCCTGTCTCACAAGATCTGTTTCGATAAGAAAACAGCCCTGTGAGAACAGTCTTAAAGCAATGAGCGAAATTCAAAAGCCTATTGCTTTATATTTCACTCGCCGTTAATGGTCGTAACATCGAATCTTGTAAGCGCCAACATTGATCCATCTTTCGGGCGAGAGAGTTATCATGCGTCACCACAATCAAGGCAGTTCCCACCTCATCATTAATCTCACACATCAGATCAAAGATAGCATGCGCATTATCCTCATCAAGATTTCCCGTAGGCTCATCCGCTAAAACAGCTGAAGGCTTTGTCACTAACGCTCTAGCGATCGCAACACGTTGTCGCTCTCCTCCTGATAATTTCCCAGGATGGTGCGATAAACGATGTGTCAGTCCCACGCGCCCCAGAAGCACCTCAGCTTCATTACGAGCTTTCGCAATATTCATCCCGCCAATAACCAGTGGTAAGGCGACATTATCGAGTGCGGAAAACTCCGGCAATAGATGATGGAATTGATAGATAAAGCCTAAGTATTCATTACGAAGATACCCGCGTTTTGCTTCAGACTCTTTATTAAAGTGATGCCCACTCAGGAAGATATCACCACTGGTGGGATGATCTAATCCGGAAATAATATGCATTAAAGTACTTTTACCTGCACCACTAGAACCGACAATCGCAATCCGATCGCCTTTGTGGATCTGGAAATTAAGATCCTTAAATATCTCTATCTCATCTTTTTGATCAATAAAGACCTTCGAGATATGACGAACATCTAGCACAGGGGATATATTTGAATCCCGTTCATTCAAAATATTACTCATAACGAAGCGCCTCCGCTGGTTGAGTTCTTGATGCTTTCCACGCAGGATAGAGTGTTGCAATACTCGCTAAGATAAAGGCAATGCCGGCAATCAATGCAACATCTGAGAAGAGTACAATCGAAGGAATTTCTGAAATAGGATAAATGCTAGGCTCAAAGATCGTTTTCCCCACTAAGCCCTCTATCCACTTCACAATATCAGCCACATTAAGGGCGATGAGTAATCCTAAAATAATCCCGATAACCGCGCCAAAGAAGCCAATAAATGTGCCTTGTACCATAAAGATTGCCATGATCTTACGAGGCGGCATTCCCAATGTTCGTAATATCGCTATCTCAGAACGCTTCTCAGTAACCACCATCACAAGCATGGATACCACGTTAAAGACTGCTACAGCCACAATCAAGCTCATAATAAGGAACATCGAAATCTTTTCAATCTCAATCATCTTAAAGAGTGCGGCAAACTGATTCACCCATGTATAAACCGCATAATTCTCCGGCAACTCAGGCTTTATTTGTAATAAGTATGCCGTTTCTCGGGCCTTCATCGGATCGTCGAGTTTTAAACGGATTCCTGTGACCGCATCGGCAGGAACACGATAAAGAATGCCGGCATCTTTCATATTCAGAAAGATATGGCTAATGTCGTATTCATAAACACCCGCTCTAAAGAAGCCAACGATCTTTAAGCGTTTCATTCTGGGAGAAACACCGGCAACAGTAACGTTAATATCCGAAGTGACTAAAGAGATATAATCGCCAATGCCCACGTCTAATTGACTCGCCATATCTCGGCTAATCATGACGCTAAAGGGCGTTTCATTGAGGATATCAAAGCTTCCTTCGGTTAAAAATCCTGTTTCAGGATCTACCACCATAATAGAATCTGTTAAGGGAGAAACACGCGGTTCATACTCCGGCATAATGCCATAAGCTTTGACCGGTAACATCGTCCCTGATGAATTTATCAGCCCCTGCCCTTCTATAAAGGGCGCACTACCGACAACATTATTCTCACTTTCCGTTAAGGATAATAGCGGCTCCCAGTTTTCAATAAATCCGGTCTTATCATTTAAGATCTGATTATGAAATGCCATCGCAATACTGCGTTCGGCCACCTCTTTTTGGAAGCCATTCATGACAGAGAGGACAACAATCATCGTCATCACACCAAGGGCGATACCACCGATGGAGACAAATGAGATGAATGAGATAAAGTTATTTTTCCGTTTGGCTGCGGTATAACGAAGGCCAATAAACAGGGGTAAAGGTCTAAACATAATCACTCATTTTGTAGCGAAATAAGAAAGTCAGTATAAAGGAATCATGGGAGTTATTAAGCATTTTTGAAAACTTTTATAAAACTCCCGGCATTCTCTCTAGCCATATTAAAATAAGAGGGGGATCAATCCCTCGCTTTAGAAAAATCGTGCCTCAAACAGGCTTGCATAATATCGGATAGAATTCTCCTCTATCTTATAGGAGATACAGATAATGCTCTAAGTTCATTCGTCCGCATTCAGAAAACCTCCTCATAATATTTATTCATTATCAGATCCCTATGTGAAAGGATGCCATTACAAAAGATGCGCAACACCTAACGAATCGGGAAGTTACGCTCAGCGATGACATTCTTCATCACAATCGTTGAGGTTAATCGCAAAATACTGGGGATTTTAGAGAGCTTTTCATCGTAGAGCTTTTGGAAATCCTCAAGGCTTTTTGCAACCACATGGAGCATATAATCAGGATCTCCAAATAAACGCTGCGCTTGCACGATTTGTGGAATATCCACCAAGGCATTCTCAAGCTTTTCAATAGAGTCATTATTCCCCTCCTTCAACTTCACAAACACAATTGCCGAAAACTGTAATCCAATCTTACGCGGATCAAGCTGGGCTGAATAACCTGTAATCGCCCCTGAATCTTCCAATTGTTTTACGCGTCTGTGGCAAGGAGAGAGGCTTAATCCCACATGATTTGCCAAATCGGTAATCGACATTCGACCCGATTTTTGTAGCGCTGAAAGAATTTTTTTATCTATTGCATCCATCTGGAAGATTCCACTCATAAACCATCATAAAAAAGGGAACTTTGAAAGAAAATCCCCGCCAATAAGCGATATTATCTCTCATTCTTATACCTTTATTAGAAGTATTTTCCAATTTTACGTTATTTTTTAGAAAAAGTGAGTCAATTGCAATGGATTTAGGAATTTTAATCACCTTCTGGACGGTATCGTTCCTGTTTGTCATTACCCCAGGTGCTGATTGGGCGTATGCCATTTCTGCCGGCATCCGCGGTAAGGTCGTATTACCGGCTGTCTCCGGCATGCTTCTTGGGCATTTCCTTGCAACCGTTGTTGTCGCGCTCGGTGTGGGAGCATTACTCGCTAAAAACCCCCCGATTATGATGATCATCACGCTACTTGGCGCAGGTTACCTGCTCTGGATAGGCACAAGCCTTGTCCGTTCGCCCTCGCGCCCAAGTGAAGCAGATCTTGCGGAGATGGGAACTGCCAAAAACTGGGCATTAAAAGGCTTTTTCGTGAGTGGACTGAATCCCAAAGTATTGCTTCTTTTTCTGGCACTGCTGCCCCAGTTTACAGATCCAAACTCATCTTGGGATCTCTCCTTTCAACTCGTGTTACTAGGATTGATACATATTTTTAGTAGCTTCATCGTCTATTCCCTCGTCGGTTATGGCTCTCAAACGGTGCTTCAAACGCGCCCACTTGCCGCAGAGATCGTCAGTCGAATCTCCGGCATTTTAATGGTGGTGATTGCCCTATTGTTGATTATTGATCAGATACGACATTAGCCCATCAATCAGGACATTCGACGGATCGAATGTCGTTATGACAAAGCGACCGCTACAAAAAAGCCCTCAACTTAAAAATTGAGGGCTTTTGCGATCAAACAGAGGAGATATCCATGATTACTTCGAATCTATGCGATACGTTCGTTAAATCACCAATGAAGATTCTTCACTCTCTGTCATCTCACTAAAAAGACTTGCAAGCTCCGGCAATGGGGGAAGCTCTTTTAAGGACTTCAGATTGAGATCATCTAAAAACTGCTCAGTTGTGGCATAGAGCATTGGTCTTCCCGGCACTTCTTTTCGACCGACAACCTTAATCCATTCACGATCTTCCAATGTTTTTAAGATATTACTACCCACAGCAACCCCGCGCACTGCTTCGATATCGCCACGTGTCACAGGCTGTTGATAAGCAATAAGCGCTAAAGTTTCGAAAAAAGCCGTACTATATCGCTGCTGTTTTGCTTCAAAGAGTTTTCCAACCCACGATGCAAATCGCTCGGGCACTTGAAAACGCCAACCAGATGCGACCTCGACTAATTCAATCCCTCCATTAATGACTTGATAATGGGCTTCTAATTCAAAAAGCGCACGGATAATATCACTCTCAGCATAATCCTCACTATCTAAAATCGTTAGGATCTCTTTTAAAGAGAGCGGTACTTCAGACGCCATTAAGATCGCTTCTAATAAGGCTTTTAATGTTTGTTCATCGTTATTTATCAAAACAGTATTCTCGTATCATGATTGATTGATGTCCTTTAATATTTCTATGACATCTATTTTGAGAGATTATCGCACGACAGGAATCGCACTTAAAGAGAGTAATCGCTTTCCTGATAACGCAAAAGCCACCCGGCGAATCGCATTCCAAGGATTCTCTTTAATCTGACCTTTTATTGCACCATCAATCTGCACAACCATCTTCATCGTATTTTTCCACGTCCGGAGATTCATCCGTGATAGCGCTTGTTGATATAGCGGTTGTTTATTACGCCAGACTTTAGAGAGAACCTGTTGCATATTTTTACCTTGATGCAACTCAAAGAGCATATCACCCAGTGTTGCGATCTCTTTCTGTAATAAGTAGTTTACCAATACAGCGGGCTCACCTTCTTCTTCAAAAGCCGTAATAATACGATTAATGCGGACAATATCGCCTTCCAAAATCGCATCACTTAAATCAAAGGCAATAAATTTCGAACTCTGCGTCAATGCACTTTTCAAATCTTCTGCCGAAAGCATTTTATCGCCATAGTAGAGCGCTAAGTAATCTAACTCTTGAATCACAGAAAAGAGATTGCCTTCATTATTTTGCGCCAATAGATCCACTGCATCTTTTTGTAATTGGAGCTGTCGCTGTTTGGCCTCACCATAAATCCAACCGGGATACTCATGCACACGAGGTGGATAAATAATAGAAACAATGCCGGCTTTATCTGCAGCCATTACCCATTTTGATTTCTGCTGTGCTGATTTCAATTGCGGAATAGAGATCAGTAAAAAAAGATCTGGTAAAGGATTCTGTAAGTAATTTTCAATTGCCGTTTGTGCTTTTTTATCTGGAGTATTATTAAAACGGAGTTCTATAATCTTTTTTTCAGAAAAGAGCGATAACGATTGCGTCGCACTAATAAAGTTATGCCAGTCGAATTTACCATCAACCTCAAAAAGATCTCGTTCCGTAAATCCATTATCGCGATAAAAAGCACGCGCCTGATCTGCTAAATTAAGAGACAGATAGGGCTCATCACCTGAGATCAACAAAACGGATACTCTGGCCGCATGATTCTTTAAAGCAGGCATCACTTCATAGGACTTTAACCGCATAATTCTAATCTCTATCTCTTAATAAAACATAAGGCGTTAGTATACTACGACTTCTTAATTTACGGTTGATCTCTCCCGATTGATTTATATCTAAACATTCAATAAAAAAATATTATATAAGCAACCTTTGTAAAAATGACGTGTTGCATGCAATCTGTTATAAAGAATGGTATTTAAAACAAAATAGCACTATACAAAGGCGCGACTTTACGCTAAATATAAGCTTATATGTCAGTTTTTATCGTGAATTGTATTTAATATTAAAAAAACAGATAAAAATGATGTGCGTTATCCACTTGGAGGAATTTATATAATGACTAAAAAATTTGGACTCAAAAAATTACTAATGATCACTACACTCTCAACGTTACTCGTTGCTTGTGGTGATGATAAAGCAGAAAGCGCAGATAAAGCGAATGCACTTGATACGCGCTTTGTAACCATCGCAACAGGAGGATCATCAGGTCCTTACAATATTATTGGTACAACACTCGGTCAGATCTATTCAAAAACCTATGATGTAAACTCTAAAGCACAATCAACCGGCGCATCCATTCAAAACGTGAACCTTGTAAACCAAGGCAAAGCAGAAATGGCACTGACAATGAGTGATGTATTAAGCCAAGCAATCGATGGTACAGGCTCATTCCCTGAAAAAGTAGAGAACGTCTTACAAGTTGCGGCGCTTTATCCAAACTATGTACAGATCGTAACGTCTAAAAAATCAGGCATCAAAACAATGGATGACCTTAAAGGGAAACGTGTTGCAGTAGGTGACCTTAACTCAGGAACTGAGATGAATGCGCGTGCACTCCTCGATGGTCATGGAATTACGTATAACGATCTTAAAGTCGACTACTTAGGTTTCTCTGAAGCAGTAGATGCGCTTCGTGGTGGTAAAATTGATGCAGCAGTTTTAACAAGTGGTTTACCGAATGCATCAATCATGGAACTTGAGCAAGGATTTGACCTTCAACTCGTAGAAATCAGAAAGCAAAAAGTTGATGATATCGCAAAAGATCAATCATACTTCTTATCAGCAGAGATTCCTGCAGGGACTTATGGTAATGCAGATCCAATCCCTACAGCGATCATTGTGAATGCGTTGGTTGCTCGTAAAGATTTGAGTGAAGATGACGTTTATAAACTCACAAAAACATTCTTCGAGAACTTAGATAATCTTGCAAACGCACACCAAGCAGCAAAAGGGATTTCTCTTGAAAATGCCCAAAATGGTTTAGTAGCACCGCTCCATCCTGGCGCGCAGAAGTACTACGATGAGCAAGCAAATAAGTAAGTATCACTGTTTTATTGGGGTGACGTTAATCGTCACCCTCCTTCTTCTCCTCTTGGGAAGTCTTTCTCCTAAACGGACCACAACCGTTTCCTACATTGACCAACAATGTAAAATCACTGACGAACAATTCGCCCTATCCTGGATTCACTCTGTTGATAAAACTCCTTGGGTTGAATATTACCGCCGAGATAAAGCTGCCTTTCTACTGACAGAAACAGAATTTAGAACCTTCGGTGCCGGCGTTCCTCATGATGGAGAAGTTATTCCTACTACCAATGGTATGATTCGCTATCGCGTCAATCTACCAATGACCGAAATCAACTGGGTTGTCGATAAAGAAGTGCAATCAACCATTGTGCTTTCTAACGGTGGTCGCTTTGAGATTTTTAAAGAGACCGATCGCTACCAACCTATCTATATCACCAACCAATCTTTAAATTTTTGGCAACGTTTGTTTATAAGGAATTGTCATGAGTCGTAATGAGACCGAAGCCTATCATATTGCAGATGCAATCCCTGCAGATACTGATCAAATCCTCGAAAAATTTGACCGCGAATCTGTAGTGAGAACCCCAAGTAGCAAAAATTTACGCTACTTCATCTCCTGTTTTGCAATCTTCTATTCGTTGTTCCATCTTTGGACAACATACAACCCTATGCCAGAACTTCTCTACAGAGCGACGCACGTCTCTGTAGGTATTGCCCTTGTATTTTTAATTTACCCAACCTATCAAAAACAACGTCGAGACCAAATCGCGTGGTATGACTGGATTCTTGTTGTTCTCTCGTTTGTTTCTCTTGCATATCTCTTTAAAGAGTACAATGCGATTGCGACGGTTCGGGGTGGTATTGCCAATAACATGGATATTGCTATGTCGATTATGACCATTGCATTAGTCATGGAAGCTGCGCGCCGCGTAATGGGCTTAATTCTCCCAATGCTTGCCGCAATCTTCTTACTCTATCCGTTCTTAAGTGACTACAGCTTCATGCCTAGAATCCTGCAAACGCGCCCGTTTGATCTCAGCGATATCTTTGGCCATCTCTATATCACAACCGAAGGTCTCTACTCATCAGCGATCGGTGCGTCAGTATCCTTCATCTTCCTCTTTATCCTCTTTGGCGCGTTCCTCAATAAATCAGGCATGGGACAACTCTTTAATGACCTAGCATTAGCGATTGCGGGTCATAAACAAGGGGGACCGGCAAAAGTAGCGGTTGTAGCAAGTGGATTCATGGGAAGTATCAATGGATCAGCTGTCGGAAACGTTGTCGGTACTGGGGTTTTCACAATCCCAATGATGAAAAAAGTAGGCTACAGTAAAAACTTTGCCG
The DNA here is from genome assembly GCA_945639195.1 of uncultured Ignatzschineria sp. Taxonomy (GTDB): domain Bacteria; phylum Pseudomonadota; class Gammaproteobacteria; order Cardiobacteriales; family Wohlfahrtiimonadaceae; genus Ignatzschineria. The sequence goes on from CALZEE010000009.1 coordinate 20,568, forward strand.
GCGCCGTTGAAGCAAGTGCGTCAGTAGGGGGACAAATCTTACCGCCAATCATGGGGGCAAGTGCCTTCATCATGGCAGAAACAACAGGGATTTCTTACGCTACGATTGCCTTAGCAGCGCTCTTCCCGGCATTACTCTACTACCTTGGCGTTATTGCACAGGTTCACTTTAGAGCCGGTAAAGATAACCTTAAAGGGATTCCGAAAGCAGATTTACCACGTGTGAAAGAAGTTCTTAAAGAGCGTGGTCACCTTCTCTTACCGATCTTTGCGTTAGTCTATTTCCTCGGCAATAACGTTCCTATTGCATTTGCGGCGTTTAACACAATTGCGATTGCCATTGTTGTCAGCCAATTCCGTAAAACAACCCGTATGAGTTTCAAAAACATCTTAGAAGCATTAGAAGATGGTGCAAGACAATCGCTCTCAGTAATGGCAGCGTGTGCGGTCATTGGTGTTGTGATTGGGGTATTAAGTTTAACCTCCGCTGCAACAGAACTCATTGGTTCAATCACCGGTTCTGGTGAAGGGATGCTCTTTATAACGCTCTTCTTAACGATGATCGCGTCAATGGTATTAGGAATGGGCTTACCATCAATTCCGGCATATATCATTACCGCAACGATTGCGGCACCGGCATTAGCGAATATCGGGATTCCAACAATTGTTGCGCATCTCTTCGTCTTCTACTTTGGACTCTTTGCTAATATTACACCGCCTGTTGCCCTTGCCTCATTTGCAGGTGCGGGAATTGCCGGCGGCGACCCAATGAAAACAGGTTGGCAGTCATTAAAACTCTCGGTAGCGGGCTTTATCGTTCCCTTCATGTTTGTTTATAACCCGGCAATGTTGATGATTGATACTACCGGTTTACCAATGAATGCAACGGAATTCCCAATGCCTCCAATCTTCGATATGATTAGTATTACTGTCACCTCAATTATCGGAATCATTGCCCTGAGCTCAGCGGTTGAGGGTTACTTCAAAATCAACTTCAGCGCAATCGGCCGCATCATTCTCGCTGCCGGCGCGATGATGCTGATTATCCCTGAAACAATCACAGATATCATCGGAATTACCATTGTATTAGCCATTATCATCATCAATGCTAAACAGCTCCCGATTAGATTGATTAATAAGCTTTCAGTGGCGTAAATATTCTAAATATAGCAATATATTTTTCATTGATAACAACAAAGCCCCCTCAATTGAGGGGGCTTTTTTATGCATTCTAAATTACGCTTAATAGATACAAATAGGTTTAAACCATTAAAAAAGCACACCTTGTATCGGATCGTAATCAATTCCTTGCAGTGCTAGCCAATGCGCTAATACTTGTAAGATATATTGTCGCTCTGTCGGCGTTAAAGCATGATCAGCAGAGATATTATGCCATTGCATCAAACATCCCCGGCAACAAGTTCCTGTGGCATGCTGCGCCACAAATATAGGATGCCCTTTCATGGGGGTTTGTGCGCCATCATTAACAGGATTAAGGGGGGCTAAGCGCTTATTAATGAATCGTGCACCTTCCAACAAAATCACGTCCATCGACTTATTTTGAAGCTGAGAAATTTCTCGCTCTCGCAATTTAAATCGAGATCTAAAAGCATCATTTTGAAGTGCTTCAAATATTGTATTCATTTTATATTGCATGGTATCTGGGACTATCGGCATCTGTTCTAAAGCAGTCATCTTTATCTACTTCCTTCGTAATTTGTCACGAAACACTCAGATAATCACCCTAAAAAATGAAAGGTTCCTGAGGCAAATGGAGAACAATTATGAAGCGGTTCTAATCTCACTCAGCCTACCACTTTATCCTTTACGAGGGAGATTTTAATGATCTTTTATAAAGCGTGATTCATCGTACTATTTACAACGAAAAATGCATTGTAAGTAGTGGGACCAACATTCACTCTCTAGATGAGGTAAGTGATAATGACTTATTCTTGGGTATAAAGAGATAAATATTATCTATGACATATAAAAGAATCGCCTTTCATTGTGAATGAAAGGCGATTGTTATTTGTAATATTCTTATTCAGAATGCTCTCAGAAAGAAGATCCCTTAACGCTTGAGGAAATTATCCTTTAACATATCAAAAAATGTCTCCCCTTCCCCACCGATAATTGATTTCATGCCGTAGAGCGTCATGTTTTCATAATTTGAGGGTGTGCTATGTGGGGGGAATATTAATTCTAAACGACTCGTATGAACATCCAAAAGAGCCGGACCATCATGTGCAAGGAAAGCTTTTACCGTCTCTTCTAATTCATGTGATCCCTTTGCCGAAAATCCTTTAATACCAATAGCATCAGCCATCTTTGCAAAATCAGGATTGTGTAAATCAGTATAGCTATTAACCATACCATCAGCCTTCATCTCTAGCTCCACAAAATCGAGCGTACCATTATTCACAATCGCAATCTTAATCGGTAACTGCTCTTGAACAACGGTTAAAAGATCTCCCATCAACATCGTCATTCCACCATCACCACAAAGTGCAATCACTTGTTTTTGAGGATGTGATTTCTGCAGCCCAATCGCCTGCGGCATTGCATTCGCCATTGTTCCATGTTTTAAGGAAATGAGGGTTCTTCGCTTACCATTCGTTTCAAAGTGACGTAACAACCAGACGGTTGCAGAGCCCCCATCTGCCGTCGCAAAAGCATCTTCTGCGGCATATTCACTTAAGAGCTCTGTAAGATATTGTGGGTGAATAAGATCTTCACTCTTTGCCACAGCCTTCTTATCAAGCTTGACGATACATTTTTTATGAAGAGCAACGTACTTATCTAAAAAAGTCGTTGATGTTTTTGTCTCAAGATGAGGTAAAAGCTGTTGAATCGTCTCTTTAATATGACCAATGACGCCAAGTTCAATGGCATGTCGAAGACCGAGTTTTGCAACATCAATATCCACCTGAATAATTTTGGCATGTTTCGGATAAAACTGTGACCATGCGAAATCCGCCCCTAAAATAATCAGCGTATCGCAATGCTCGATCATCTCATAACCTGACTTCACACCCATCATCCCGGTCATTCCAACATTATAAGGATTATTACCCTCAACAAAGTCCTTCGCCCGAGAAGTATGGGCTATGGGAGCTTTGAGCATCTCCGCAAGTGCGATCAATTCAGCATGCGCCCCTTCACAACCTGCTCCGGCATAAATACCCACCTTATCGCCGGCATTGATGATCTCTGCCATTTTGAGGATTTCTGAAGCTTCTGGGTAAATAAGGGGTTGTTTAGCAGGATATAACTGCCCTACCGGAAGATCTTCTACCGTTGTAGCACTAATATCAGAAGGGAGAATCACTACGGCAACGCCACGCTTTGATAACGCTTCCTGACACGCGGTCATCACGATACGCTTTGCTTCTTGAGGGTTTCGAACTTCTTCGCAATAAACAGAGCATCCTTCGTAAATCGGTTTATAGTCGACTTCTTGAGGAAAATTTGTCCCCAAAACAGCGGTCGGTAACTGGCTTGCGATTAAAACAACCGGTGCACCATTACGATGGCTTTCAAATAAACCATTAATAAAATGTAAACTACCAGGGCCACACGAACCTGCGCAGGCAGTTAATCCTTTTGTCATAAAAGATTCCGCACCGGCAGCAAATCCGCCCACCTCTTCATGACGCATATGAACCCACTCAATGTCCGTATGAAAGCGCATCGCATTTGTCACATCATTAAGCGTATCACCGACAACCCCATAACAACGCTTTACCCCAAAGTGTGCCAACGTTTCGACGACAATCTGAGCCACTTTTTTCTGAGCCATAATAATCCCCTATTTCTTCAAAAAGTTATCTTTTAATAGATTCATAAAGGTATGTCCTTCCCCACCTAAAATGGCTTTAGAGCCATAAAGTGCCATATTTTTAAAATTAGAAAATTCCGTATGTGGTGGCCAAATCAGTTCAAGACGGCTCACATGCACATCTAATAATGCAGGTCCCTCATGAGCTAGAAATGCCTGCACAGTCTCTGCTAATTCATGGGAATTATTGACTAAGAAGCCTTTAATACCGATTGCCTCTGCCACTTTTGCAAAGTCCGGATTATGTAGATCTGTATAGCTATTTAAGATTCCCTCAGCTTTCATCTCAAGCTCGACAAAGTCTAACGTTCCATTATTCAAAACTACCACTTTTACGGGGAGTTTTTCTTGAACTAATGTTAATAAATCCCCCATTAACATCGCTAATCCACCATCTCCTGAAACCGAAATCACCTGCCGATTAGGAAAGGCTTTTTGCAATCCAATCGCTTGTGGCATCGCATTCGCCATGGTGCCATGCTTCATTGATAACAACGTACGGCGCTGACCATTAGTATGGAAATGGCGCGTAACCCAAGCCATCGCAGTTCCTGTATCCCCAGTCATCATGGCATCTTCCGTCGCATGTTCACTCAAAAGTTCTAAGAGATATTGAGGATGAATTAACGAGGCACTTTCTGCGATCGCTTTCTGATTGAGTTTTGCCATAGTTTCACTATGCATCTGCGTATATCGATCTAAAAATGCGCTATCTGTTTTTTCTTGTAAACTCGGTAAAAGGGCCGTAATAGTATCTTTGACTCGCCCTAAGACGCCCAATTCAATGGCATGTCGTAACCCCAGCTTTCCGGCATCTAAATCCACTTGAATGATTTTGGCATCTTTAGGATAAAATTGTGACCATGCAAAATCTGCCCCTAAAATAAGTAACGTATCGCAGTTTTTGATCATCTCATAACCAGACTTAACCCCGAGCATCCCTGTCATTCCAACATTATAAGGATTATTTCCTTCGACAAAATCTTTTGCTCTTGAGGTATGCGCAATAGGCGCTTTTAACTTTTTACAAAGGGCGATCAATTCATCATGAGCGCCTTCACAGCCAAACCCTGCAAAAATCCCGACTTTCTGACCGGCATTAATTATATCTGCCATCTTGCTGATTTCAGTCTCATCAGGTCGAATGATGGGCACTTTCGGCTGATAACGCTGTAAAATAGGTAAGTCTTCGACCTCAGTTGCACTAATATCTGAAGGGAGAATCACAACAGCAACTCCCCGCTTTGTTAATGCTTCCTGACAAGCGGTCATAATCACGCGCTTTGCTTCATGGGGGTTTTTAACCTCTTCACAAAATACAGAACAGGTCTTATAGATGGGCATATAATCAACTTCTTGAGGGAAGTTAGTGCCTAAGACATTCGTAGGTAATTGGCTCGCAATTAATACAACTGGTGCGCCGTTACGATGGCTTTCAAATAATCCATTAATAAAGTGTAAGCTTCCCGGACCACAAGATCCTGCACAAGCAGTTAAATTATCGGTCATTAATGCCTCAGCACCCGCAGCAAAACCGCCCGCTTCCTCATGGCGCATATGTACCCACTCAATATTTGAATGATGTCGCATAGCATCTGTCACATCATTTAAGGTATCACCAACAACCCCATAACAACGCTTAACACCAGCATTTTCAAGTGCTTCTACAACAATACGTGCGACTTTTTTCTTAGACATAAACTCTCCCTATATGAGAAGGCAGTAAAAAAACTATACATTCATTGTAATGTTTTTACTCAAACCTACAAAGCGTTTATCTTTTAAATATAAAGACTCAGAGTCATCTCTGAAAATTCCCCTTATGAAGGTGAATTAAATATGCAGTTAAAGCTAAGAAGAGGATTGAAGAATCGCCCTATTGATCAGCATCTCTTACGATAAGGTTTTTAGGCCTTCAATAAGATCAAGAGGCGTAAAGGAGAAATCATTTATCGGGGAGTATTTCGCCACTAAACTGTGCGCTAGCACACTCTGAATTGCCGCCTCTAAACTACTATTGCCTTGCGCTAACAGTGCGCCAATCATGCCCGCTAACACATCCCCACTGCCCCCTTTAGCTAATCGATTAGTTCCTAATGTCGAGATATAAACAATCCCCTGCTGAGCAATGAGCGTATTCGCCCCTTTCAGCAATAATACACCGCGATATTCAAGGCTAAAAGCACGTGCTAGCTTAAGACGATTCTGTTGAATCTCCTCAACCGTATATGTTTTAGAGCTATCGATCCCGGCATTATGCAAAAGCGTCGAAAACTCTTTGGGATGAGGCGTGAAAACAACGTCTGTTTTATCTTTTAGAGATTGGATAAAATTTTCTGAATAACAGAGATCAGCATCAACAATAAGGGGATAGTTTAATAATTGAGTCAAATTTACATGATCAATATTCTCCCCTAAGCCCATTCCCACAGCAATTGCCGTTGTTTTTTCCGATATTTCCGGCATTTGCATAATCTCACTGGGTTTATCACCAACGCCTACTAATGCCACAATGCCGGCACCGAAACGTGTTGCCGCAAGGCTACTTAAAATACTTGCGCCTGATTGTGCCCCTTTAATCACACTTAAGAATCCATAACTGCCTTTATGTGAATTTGCCACTGATCGAAAAGGCAGTCGTAAATCTGATTCATCCAGTAAAAAAGTATCGGTCTCACTTTCATAAAAAGTACGGGGAATCCCAAGATCCGCCACGATGATCTCCCCTACAGCATCTTTCACCCGATCTTCCAAGAGATCCTCTTTTAGAGCGCCCATTGTCACAGTAATATCTGCTTTAAAAGGATGTTCATAGAGCCCGGTTGGGATATCACAAGCAATTTTAAGCCCTTGTCTGTGATTCAAAGTATGCAGGAAATTTTTCAATGTTGTAGATATCTGCCGGTGCTGAGCGGCGCCAAATAGTGCATCCACATAGATATCCGCCTCAGGCAATGCATCTATTGCCATCGATTCATGATGCTCTATCAAGGGAATACCCAGCTTAAGCGCTCTATCGCGTTGCTTGATAGCCATATTGGATTTCGCTGTATAAAGCGCAAGAATCGTCACTTGATATGCCGGCATTAAAAGCCGGGCAAGCGCATAACCATCAGCGCCATTATCACCAGGACCACAAAGAATAAGTACCCGGCAATGCTCATGATTAACCGCTCTACGCTTGTGTAGGATATCGGCTATCGAGCGTGCTGCATGCTCCATCATTATATCGCTCGAAAGATCATATCGATCTTGTGCCCTGCGATCTAAGGTTAAACACTCTTTAAATACTTTTTGCATGCTATTCCCCCTCATCCATCTCGATTCATCATTATCACTCATTAGAATAATCGGAGCTACTCTTCAAGCCATAACTTGAAGATATGGACTAACAAAAAATCTGTTTTAAGACATGCGCTTTCTTAGCTTTTCTTATGTAGCGACCTTGAGTGTTTTCCTTGCCAATCCACCTTGATAAATTTTATTTATCGATTATCTATAATCGGAGGATTACCTAAGTATCATTTTTTATGATGGATAAAGTATAGGGCTCGAAATTTACTAAAAAGAAATCTCTCGGAATGCGCTAAATAGCGTTTATATCACGCAATACCCAAGCAGCGATATCTCAAAAATATCTATCACAAAACTGATAGATATAACGCGCATGCATATATCAATAACAATCTTTGTGGGTTCGTCTATCGGGGATTGCCCCCATCAAATAATATGCGGATCATTCACTGAAAGAATCCCAACATCACCAATCTGCATTAGCGATAAGCGATTGTTTTTCTGTGATCAATGATTAAATTATAGCCATAAAATGATGGAAAACAATCTATTTATCAAAAAAAAGCAGTGGCTAATTAGCCACTGCTTTCATAAAAATAAGGGGGAAATACTGGTATCAATATATTGAAATTACCGCTAATAAGTCTCGCCTTATTTGGCTTTTTTGACTGTTTTTCTAGAGGACCAATAAGTCGCTAATAACGGACCTGAAATATTATGCCAAAAACTAAAAATAGCGCTCGGAACAGCTGTCACAGGATCTAATGCAAAGTGTGTTTTTGCCAGAGCGGCACCTAAACCTGAGTTCTGCATTCCGACTTCGATAGCAACAGCTTTACTATCTGGATAATCAAGTTTAAAGAATTTTGCCGCCCAAAAACCTAATAGATATCCAAGGCCATTATGAAGAATAACAACCCCAAAGATTAGTAACCCTGATTCAATAATCGACTGTTTACTACCACTCACAACCGCGGCTACAATAAGTACAATCGCCACAACAGATACTAAAGGTAGAACTTCGGTTGCTTTCGCAATTGAAGACTTAAAGATCATTCGTAAAATAACCCCTAAAGCGATCGGTAATAATACCATCTTGAGAACAGAGATAAACATCGCTCCCATCGAAATATCAATCCACTGACTCGCAAGAAGATAGAAAATGACAGGGGTTAAAAGTGGCGCTAATAGCGTCGAAACAGAGGTACATGCCACAGATAAAGCAATGTTTCCTTTCGCAAGATAAGTCATGACATTTGATGCAGTGCCACCAGGACATGAACCAACGAGAATAACACCAACCGCAATTGCCGGTGGCAGCATGAAGAGCATCGACAATGCATAAGCAATCAGTGGCATGATAATGAATTGTGCAACGACCCCTAAAATAACCGCTTTAGGATGTTTAAGAATCTCGCTAAAGTCCGTCAGTGTTAAGGTCATTCCCATTCCGAGCATCACAATACCTAAAAGCCACGGAATATAAGGTCCAATAATTTTAAAGGCATCAGGTGCAGCAAAAGCGAGCCCTGCAAATAATAACACCCAAAGGGCAAAAGTTTTTCCGACAAACTGACTCAGACGGATAAGGGGTTGCATTGAGATATCTCCTCTAGTTTCTCTACCAAAATTGGCATGATTATTATGATAATGAATGATGAATATACCGTTTTTTATCAGAATCATATCCATTGAATACGACTTTAGAAGTTTGATTCCTATTGATAAAAAACCCGTATTTATCGATCATACCCTATCTTTTCATTTTGATGAAAGAGGATATTTTAAACTGTCGTTTAAAATAAAAAATACCGCAATTTACCCCATTTAATGATCACATTTTGCGCCTCAAAAATCACTTCGCATTACAATACGGCGTTTTGTCGTGATTTTAAGATGGCCATTACTACGCTACTCGCTTTATTTTCTGTCTCTTCTACTTCGCTATCGGCAACCGAATCCTCCACAATGCCGGCGCCCGCTTGTACTTTTGCAATCCCATCTTGCACATACGCTGATCGAATCACGATAGCGCTATCAAAGCGATCACCATGTAGAGTTCCTTGAATATAGCCTATCGCTCCGCCATAACTTCCGCGTGCTTGGGTTTCATAACGGTAGATCTCTTCCATTGCATAGACTTTAGGTGCACCTGTTAACGTCCCCATATTCATAACCGCTAAATAGGCATCAATCGGGGATAATCCTTCCTTTAAAGTCCCGGCAACACGGGAGACTAAATGCATAACGTAACGATAGCGGTCAATCTTCATCAACTCTTTAACATGTATAGAACCCGCTTCGGATATCTGCGATAAATCGTCCTTTGCAAGATCGACAAGCATAAGATGCTCTGACACTTCTTTTTTATCAGAAACCAACAGCGCTTCCATCTGTGCATCTAGCTCAGCATCAATCTCACCATTAATCTGTCCTCGCTTTTTAGTCCCAGCAATTGGGTAGAGCTCGAGCTCTCTTGTATCAGGTGAATATTTTAATGCCGACTCTGGCGATGCACCAAACAACGTGAATTCTTCATCATGTAAATAAAAGAGATAAGGGCTTGGATAGGCGCGTTTTAATGCAGCATAGCTCGCTAATGGATCTGGACATGGCAGCGTGAAGGCGCGTGAAGGGACGATCTGCTGCAATTTCCCTGTCTTGATTTCCCCAATAAAATGATTCACAGCATTCTTAAATCCTGCAGGATCAGGAATACTCACCCCATTATTTGCATGAATAATCGGTTCTGAAATTTCAAACTGTGGATAACTCTGGGGAGAACTTTGCGGATTAGATGAAGATAAAGCATTAGCTGTATCTTGCGCGGCAATTATCAATTCATCTGTGGATAACTCTGGGGATAGTGTGGGGAAATTATTATGACCCTTGTAGGAATCAGCGTTAAGCGCATTGATGATCGATTCATAACGCTCGGCACTTGCATTAAATGTTCGATAAGCCTCAAGGCGCGTTGTTTCAATCGCATCGAGATAGAGATGTTCATACGTTGCAATATTTGTCTCGTGATCAAGCTCGATCATCTCTTCTGCAAAATAGAGGCATAAATCACGTTCTCGTCCTTGATCTGGAATCGGTACTTGATAAAACTCGCCGACTAAATCATATCCGAATAATCCTCCAATAAAAGGATTAAACTCTGGGTTTTTAAGCGCAAGTAAGGCATCAAGAATCGTTAGAACTCCTCTAGGATATCTGACTTTATCTGACCTAAAGTAAAACTCTGCGATCTCATCGGTATGTTGTTGTAGCGCTTCGGGATAACTATTTTTTAAATAGGTCAGAAGATATTTCCCCACTAAAGAGGTCGCTTTTACCGTTACAAGATCTTTAAGTGCTGTAATTCTTAAAGAGACTTTCGTCACTAACATACTTTTTAAAGCGCGTTGATCATCCGTATTCGCGGACTCAAAAAGCATGGCATGCTTTTTATGACCTTCTTGAATAATATGTTGAAAGAGTGCAAATGGCTCGAAATCGGTAGAAATCTCTCTACTAATCGTGAATACTTCTGATCTTTTAAAAATCACGTCTGACATACTTTCCCTCTTTTATATAATTTGTGCCGCAATATTGAGAGGTAAAAGAAAAAGCCCGCAAAATATTGCGGGCTTTTAATTTTTCATCATTGTTTTCTTTTTCTATTTTTGACTCACACACAATGATTGCCCGCACATAAATGAGCGTAACCACCAACGACGAAAAGATCGAATTGAAGTTGTAGCAAGCATGAATAAATTCCTAAATATTTTTTAATATTTGTAATAGGGTGTCATAGAAAAACGAACAATTTTGGTTCTCTAAAATCAATATTCTTATGAATTCTATCAATCAGTAAACCATGAAAGCCCTTGAATTTAGGGCTGTAAGATACATTTTTAGATTCTTTTTTTATCGTGACGCATTTGAATCATGATAAAAAAAGAACCCTGATCTTCTAGAAATTCTTAGGATATAATTTGCATGGTTTTTGGAGGAAGTCAACAAATTTTATTTCTAAAAGTCAGGGCCAAGAGCAGAAACTATTAAACTATCAACTTAAAAGCATGACGATTTTGCGTCATATAAAAAGGATTTTAAAAGCACATTCAAAAAAATAATTTCAAAAATATCGCTTTTATTTCAATGCAGAAGCAATTTCTTTTGCTTGCGCTTCAATACTCATCAAACCATTACCAGAGAGATACCACAGAGTAGGATCTAGATAGACCACTTCGATCTCTTCACCTGCGCCATTGGTGACCTTTGATGTTACTTCTGCTTTAAACGTATCTAACACCATCGGCGTTTGGCCAATTGCAGCGCTTCTATCAATGATAAAAATCACATCGGGTTTAACCGTTTCAAGGTATTCAACATCTGCAGCCTGACGATCTTCTTTAGGAGATGTCTCTGCATTTTTAACGCCTAAGAATTGATGAATAAACTTGGCTGAACCACTTGTGGGGGTTGCGCCATATTTTCCATCATTGTGAATCACGACTAAAGCATTCTTCTCGCTTTTTGCGATCTCGGCTTTAATGCCCGCTAATGTGGTATTTAAAGCATTTAATGAGGCATTTGCTTCAGTCTCAGCATCCACTAATTTTGCAAGTTCAAGAATATTTTGACTCACAGACGCATAGTAATCATCGGGGTTTGCCGTAAAGTTTAAAACAGGCGCATATTGACTCAACTCTTCAACTCGCCCACCTAATCTTGGCGAAATAACAATAAATGCCGGCTTAATCTCTGTCAATAAATCAAGATTAGGTGCTTTCATACCACCACTATCTTGCATATTCGTTTGATCTATCTGACCTAGATATTGTGGCAAGTTAGTCACAGGTAACGCCAGAATCGCATCGGTTTTATCGAGGGCTTTTAAGGTATCAACCGCTCCAAAATCCATCACAACGCCTTTTGCGGCTTCTGTCGGATTGGCAAGCGATAAACTCATCATCAAAGGGAGGGCTAAAAGGCTGCGTTTTAATAAAGTCTTCATCTACATCTCTCTTTTCATTCAAAGGGGCTTTTGATCAATTTGATAGAATCAATATCGGTTGCCAGTTCGGCATATTGATCTACTTAAATTTGGTTTTAGATAGATTTAGCACTATCTATCTAAAAGGGAGCTGTTCTCTTAAATTCAAGAACCTTTTTCTCAACTAATTCTTAATTGCTGTTGAGAATCATTATTATTAGATAGTTAATTGCATTTGTCTACTGTTTTTAACGTATTTTTTTATCTGTTTATTTATCTCTATAAGATCAATGTCTTATATTTTAAATTTTCCAAATAATTTCTAAAAAACTTCTAAACGGGGTCTCTTTTTTGCTAAAAATTGAATTTTTCTGTGGGTATAAGCCTGTGATTCTTGAAATTTATGCAGCCTCTTATACAGAATCACGTCTTAATCGGTTGATAGATCATTCGATAATCTTTAAACAATGATCTCCGCCGACTTTCTACCTATCAATCTTGATAACGGTATCTTTAATAAAACAAATCCCCTTATTAGTCCTTCGCAATAATAGTAAGCATGCCAACACCACAGCATCAATAGGATCTGTCATTAAAAGTTGATCGCTATTTCAGCACCTTCTATCTTTTTTAAGATTTTTATCCAAAGTTATTCCCGGGGATCTCCTAAGGGTTATAAACAGAGTTATCCACAAGCTAGCATCTCATATCGATATTATTAAATGAACCAATCCCCACTATTTTTACCTTCATAGAGCGATCTGTCTTCCCATTCATAGAATCGGGTGTTAAAATACTGCCAATTTTTAAAATCATCGAAAACAACTGTAAGGAGAGTAGTTATGAATATCTGTACAACACGCATTCGCCACTCTTCTTACATTATGAAATAGCCGACAATAAGTCGGCTATTTTTTTGGAAAAATAAAAGAAAGAACTCACAATGACAAAACCAATTATTGCTCTCGACTTTCCAAACTACCTTGAAACCAAGGCATTTTTGGAAATGATGCCAAAAGAAGAAGAACTCTATATCAAAATCGGTATGGAACTCTTCTACAATGAAGGCCCAATGTTAGTAGAAACACTTAAAGCACGTGGCTACGAAGTTTTCTTAGATCTTAAACTCTACGATATTCCTAACACCGTTAAAAGTGCCATGATTGGGCTTGCTAAAATGGGTGTTGATATGGTGAACGTCCATGCTGCCGGCGGTAAACGCATGATGGAAGAAGCGCTTGAAGGGTTAGAGATCGGGAGTGGAAACTCAAAAAGACCTCGCTTAATTGCCGTGACGCAGCTCACAAGTATGAGCGAAAAAGAGATGCAACAAGAGCAAAATATTCAAACAAGCTTACTCGAGTCAGTCATTCACTACAGTAAAATGACAAATAACTCAGGTCTTGATGGCGTTGTTTGCTCTGCACTTGAAGCAAAAATGGTGAAAGAAAACACCCGCGAGAGTTTCCTCTGCGTAACGCCGGGAATTCGCCTTGCCTCAGATGCAGCAGATGACCAAAGAAGAATCATGACACCGTTTGATGCAAAACAAAATGGTTCAAGCTATATCGTTGTAGGACGATCAATCACACAAGCAAAAGATCCTCTTAAAGCTTATTACACTGTTAAAGAAGAATGGGAAAGAACACTATGATTAAAAATGACGTTGCTGAAGCACTCCTCTCCATTAATGCTGTATCGCTCTCACCAAATGAGCCATTCACTTGGGCATCGGGTTTAAAATCACCGATCTACTGCGATAATAGATTAATCGTGAGCTATCCTGAGGTTCGTAAATTTATCTCTAAAAATCTCATTAAGCTTATTCAAGAAAATTTCCCTGAAGCAGAAGTGATTGCCGGAACAGCTACCGCTGGTATTCCCCACGCATCATGGGTAAGTGCTGTTTTAGAAAAACCAATGGTTTATGTGAGAAGCTCGCCGAAAAAACATGGCCGTGGAAATATGATCGAAGGGATCATTACTCCTGGTCAAAAAGTGGTAATTGTTGAAGACTTAATCTCCACTGGCGGCAGCTCAATTACCTGTGCGCACGCACTTCGTGATGCCGGCGCTGATGTGATTGGCGTTGCAGCAATCTTCTCTTATGAGCTTCCTATCGCTGCAGAAAACTTTGGGAAAGAGGAACTCCGTTACGCAACTTTAAGCAACTATCCTGCGCTTGTTGAAACGGCGTTAAAGAAAAATATTATCACTGAAGAAGAGCGTGTTGCGCTGACTGAGTGGAATAAAGATCCGGGTAGCTGGGGTAAATAATCAATTATGACGATGGAATTGATCACCACAATTGTGGAAATTCTCGTAAATATTCTCAATGCTTTCTCCGTAATTATTCTATTGGTCGGCGTTGTGAAAGCAGCTTGGGATTTCTTAAAAAATGAGTTTTCCAAAGGCGATCGTTTTGAGATTGCGAATAAGAATAATGGCATTAAGATCTACTTAGGTTCCTATATTCTGCTGAGTTTAGAAGTATTGATTGCATCAGATATTATCGAAACAATCATGAATCCTTCTATCGACGATATGCTGATTCTTGCCGGCATTGTTGTTATCAGAACTGCAATCTCCTACTTCCTCGGAAAAGAGATTGAAGCCGGCATGGGCGAACAAGAGAAACGTTAATCCCCGGCAATAGCAATTCTATTTTCAATATATTTAAAAGGCGCGCAATAAATATTGGGCGCCTTTTGCGATGTATAGATGCCGTCTCAGAATCGTCCTCAATGTTATTAAGGTGCTCAATACCTTCACCTTTACTCCATCAAAAAAGCCTCTTATATAAAGAGGCTTTTTGTTGTTTATTGTTGAGTTCTTAATGCTGAGTTCTTAGTTTTCTAACCTAACATTAAAAATTAAAGACTATACAGTCTCTTTCTTACCCACAAGATAGTTAGTTAAAACCTTTAAGATCACGCCATAAACCGGCAGGAAGAGAATGACTGAAATTCCCATTTTAAAGAAATAATCCACACTGCCCACTTCAACCAAATGCTCTGCCATGTAAGGATCATCTGTGCCGTAGAATGCGATACCAAAGAAGGCAATAGTATCTACAAGGTTGCCAATAATGCCGGAAAGAAGCGGTGCAACCCACCAGACAAAATTCTGACGGAAGCGGTTAAAGACCACGATATCCATCAATTGCCCAATCACATAAGCGGCAAAACTCGCAAATGCAATTTGCGCCACTGCGCCATAAAATTGTCCCAATGCAGAAACGCCTTGCCATGCACCATCTTCAAATAGTACCGAAACCAGATAGGAAACAACTAATGCCGGAAACATCGTGAAGAAGATAATTTTACGCGCCTGCTTTGCACCAAAAATCCGTACCGTCAAATCTGTTGCTAGGAAGATAAAAGGATAACTAAACGCGCCCCATGTGGAATGAAAACCAAAGAGCGTCATCGGCATTTGGACTAAAAAGTTACTCGAAGCAATAACAATAATATGAAATAAAATTAACCACGGAAGCGCCTTGGATTGCTCCGTTGATTTAAATGCAATCTGTTCCATTTAAAACCTTTTTTAAAAGAAGAATCGCCTATTGAGAGGTTTTTCTCTCAATAATGCCTATGTTGTAGAAGATCATTAACCGCAAAGTGGTGCGTTAAATCACCGACTTTACATGAATCATTAAAATGTAAAATTCTCTAATCGGCGCATCGCAACGGATTCCCAGCGCGTCTCTTTTTTACCATAATTAGCATAAGGATGAATGGAGATCCCACCACGTGGTGTAAATTCTCCTCGCACTTCGATATAGAGCGGATCCATTAATGCGATTAAGTCATTAAGAATAATATTCACACAATCTTCATGGAAAGAGCCATGATTGCGGAAACTAAAGAGATAGAGTTTTAATGATTTACTCTCCACCATCTCAATCGTCGGGACATAAGAGATATAGATCGTGGCAAAATCAGGCTGATTCGTCATTGGGCAGAGTGTTGTAAACTCTGGGCAATGAAAATTCACAAAGTACTCACGATCAGGGTGATCATTTTTAAAAGTTTCTAAAATTGCCGGCGTATATTCTGTCGGATAAATCGTTGCCTGATTGCCGAGCAACGTTAAATTTTCAAGCTGATCTTTTTTGTTAGATTGCATCTTTTTTCCTAGTTTTTTAATGTGGGATGGTTACGAACCACAGAGACTATCGGAATCTATCCCAATAGTAAGAAGAGGCTTATTGTATTTTCTTTAACGTACAATTACAACGGCTATTCCCGCTGTTTGCTCTCCCGTTCATCGCCTCTATATCTGTTCTATTATTCTCGCTTCAAGACTGTCTTTTATTTTCTAATAAAATTATTTCTTTACTTTATCCCGATAAAAAGTGCGCAGTGATCGCTCAATTGCTATACTACTTCGCGCTTAAATTTCTCAATTTCTCCCACTAATTCATGAAGGATTTCTTATGTCTCAGCACAATCACGTCCCTACTATCGAGAAAGGGGATCGGAAGACTCTGCTCGCTTCAACCCTTGGCTACGCCATGGATGGTCTTGATATTATGATTCTCGCTTTCGCCTTAATTCTCATCAAGGCGGAATTTGGTCTCACCGACGCACAAGGTGGGATGATTCAAACCATCACCTTAATCGGGACTGTTATCGGGGGAATCGTCTTTGGGATGCTCGCTGATAAATATGGTCGTGTTCGCGTCTTTAACTGGACAATCCTTCTCTTCTCCGTCTTTACAGGTTTAGCCGCAATTTCGACATCTGCAGAGATGTTCACAACATTCAGATTTATTGCCGGACTCGGTCTTGGTGGTGAATTTGGAATCGGGATGACATTAGTGGCTGAAACATGGCCTGCTAAAAAACGCTCACGCGCGACAGCCGTCGTTGCTATTGGTTTCCAAGTGGGGATCGTCTTAGCGGCACTCGTCAGCCTCCTCTCTCCTTACATCGGCTGGCACGGTATGTTCCTCATTGGGGCGCTTCCGGCAATTTTAGTCTGGTGGACGCGCCGTAACTTAAGCGAACCAGAAATTTGGTTACAAGTAAAAAGAGAGAATCGTAACAAAATCTCGATTAAACCCCTCTTTAAAGATTCACGCACAACCCTTACAACCATTGGTCTTATCATCGCGACAAGTGTTCAAAACTTTGGATTCCACGGCATTATGATCTGGATGCCTACAATGCTTGCAAAAGAGCATGGCTTTACCCTTTCAGGCACTTTCTACTGGACCTTAATCACTACGCTCGGCATGGTGATCGGTACGCTGACTTTTGGTGCTACCTCAGATAAGATTGGTCGTCGCCCTACTTATATCTTCTTCTTAATCGTGAGTGCAGCCTTTGTATGGATCTACTTCCAACAATCAAACTACTACGTATTGATGTTCTTAGGCGCGATTTTAGGCTTCTTTGTGAATGGAATGATGGGCGGCTACGGTGCGCTTCTCTCAGAACATTACCCCACTGAAGCTCGCTCTTCTGCACAGAATATTATCTTCAACTTAGGTCGTGGTATTGCGGGCTTTGCACCGCTGATTATTGGAACGCTGGCGATGCAATACAATATTAGTTATGCACTCGGAATGATCTCTGGGGTATATCTCTTATCAGCGCTCGCATTTATCTTCTTAATTCCAGAAACAAAAGGGAAAGCTCTCGATTAGTATTCACTTTTCAGTAGCACGATTATGATCCGCTTTTTTACAGGGTTTTCCTAAAAAAGAAGATCTTTAATCTCCCAAAAGGAGAGACTTGAAAACGAAATAAAGTTTAAAAGTCTCTCCTCTTTGCGTTTATACTAATCAATAATTATAAAAACGGAGGCTTTCTTGTCGTGCTAAATGCACTAAGTCTTTATAAAATCAATACAATCATTATATCTGAAGAGTGTGTATCCGATATTCCTCTTCTCTTTTTATAAGCCTAACCGCTTAGGAGTTATCTAATATGTTGAAGATTCCTGCAAAAAAATTGCTCTTATCTCTCGTTCTTTCTTCCCTTCTTTTCCCGGCATTTAGCACCTCTATTGCTGAAGAAGCAGCTCCTTCAAATGCAGAAACATTGATTAACTCTATTAATCAAGCAGAGGCTCTTGATATCCCCGCATTACTTAAAATGGATCGTTATGAGCGCCATGAGCTCCTTACAGATAATGCCGAGCGTTTAAAGAAAAATGCCGAAGCAAACAAAGCAGATGATCTATTCCTTCTTGGATATTACTACTATTCTGAGGGCGAGGATAACGCGACTGTTGCAGACTTTAAAAAAGCGAAAGAACTCTTCTTAAAAGCAGAAAAAGCCGGCTCTATCGATGCAACCTATCTATTAGGTGAGCTCTATTTTTATGGAGAAGGCGTTTCTCAAAATTATGAAACTGCCACTAAATATTACGAAGAAGCCGGAGCGAAAGGTCAAAAAGATGCGATCTTTAGCTTAGGTTCTATCTATATGACCGGTTATGGAACAGAAGCAAACCCGGTTAAAGCGATCGAATATTTAAAAAAAGCAGCGATGCTTAATGACAGTTCTTCAATCTCCACATTAGGGTACCTCTACGAATCAGGGGAGATTGAAGGTATCGAACAAGATCTTACAGAAGCAGCTTCTTGGTTCAAACTCGGTTGTGAGAATGGGGAAGAACGTCACTGTAATTCTTTCAATAAGATCTCCTTACAATTAAAATCATTCACAGAAGTGTTTAATGAAATTAAAGCCGAACAGGGAGAGATCCGCACGACAAATTTAAAACCACTTCCCAATACGATGGAGATGGCTGCCTTAGATGATACCTATCAGCGCTTATCTCATTTGAAGCCCCTAATGAATGAACTCATCACTGGCACAGAACAAGGTAATGCGGATGCAACATACCTTCTTGGACTCTATTATGAAACTGTCGGAGACAGCGATTATGATGATGCCCCATATATTCAAGCAAAAGTACTCTATGAGAAAGCACAAGAACTAGGCTCCATTGATGCGCTCTACTCGCTTGGAGAACTCTATTACTACGGAAATGGGGTTGAGCAAGATTATGAAAAATCACTCGCTTACTACAGCAACCCGCTCCTTGCAGAATACCCTGAAGCGGTCTTTAGCCTTGGCGTTCAATATGACTCTGGGGAAGGCGTTGAACAAAGTTTTGAAAAGTCATTTGAACTCTTCAAAAAAGCCTCGGCACTCGGCCATGCTCCTTCCACCTTTAATGTTGGATATATGTATCATCACGGCGAATTTGTGGACGTTGATTTAGAAGAAGCTAAAAAATGGTATCTCGAATCATGTACGGATGCCTATACCGATGGTTGCTCAGTCGCACAAAGTATCACTGAACGCTTAGAGCGAGGCGATACAGAGACGAATCCCGCGCTCAACTCTCTCTTTGATGAGATTATGGACACCATTGAACCAGAGGCGGCTTTAGAATTAACCACAGAAAGCATTTTGCAAGCCAATCAACGCTCTGCTCGTCAATTTCTAAACAGCCAAACAGAGACATTATTAGAAAAAATTAAAAATAATGAAGATGCTGAAAGCCTCTTTTTAATGGGATATTTCTTCTACCTTGAAGGGCTTGAAAACGATCATTCACAATCGCTTGTACAATCAAAAGTGTTGATGGAAAAAGCCGCTGCACAAGGTAATGAAGAAGCTATTTTTTATCTTGGCAAATATTACTTTGAGGGAATAGGGACTGAAGCTGATATCGTCGAATCAAGAGTCCATTTAGAACGCTTAAGAGAGAGTGATCATCCTGAAGCACTCTTCTACCTTGGGGCAATCTATGATGAAGGCATGGGCGTAGAAGTGGACCAAGAAACCTCTTTTAATCTCTACAAAAAAGCCGCTGAACTCGGTCATGCAGCCTCGGCTTACAATGTGGGATTCATGTATCAATATGGTGAGTTTGTTGATGCCGATAACGAGAAAGCATTGGAGTGGTACAAAAACTCATGCAATTTAGGAGATTCAGATGGCTGTAATCAAGCCGATACAATGAAAACCCTTCTTTCCCTCGAGGATGCTGCTGATGCCTGGGTTGATGAAAGCACCGAGGATCTCGCCGTTGAAGTTGAAGTTGAAGTCGAAAGTGATCGTGTTGAGGGAGAAATTAGAAATATCTTTGATGATATTCTCAACATTGTTGTACCAAAGTAATCGCTTAAGACATCTTTGATAAAATCATTTCAAAACATCAAAACAGCCTAGAGATTTCCATCTCTAGGCTGTTTTTTTTATGAGGATATCCTCACATCTAAGTCTGGCTCAGCCGATCAAGACATTTATCTAAGACCTAAGGCTTTGATCAATCCTATATCATTGCCCAATATAGGACACACCCAAGCAACATAACCTCATTCCCATCCCAATGATGTTAACAGAGTTATCCACAACCTATCCAAAGGTGCTTCAATCGTGAGTTTTTTTTCAGTGGTCGGATGAATAAATGTAATTTTATGCGCATGCAATAACAATTGATCGACGTTAAATTCTCGCAAGAAGAGCCTATTATGCCGAAGATCCCCATAAGTTGTATCTCCAACAATCGGATGAGATAAGTGATTCATATGACGACGTAACTGGTGCTTTCGGCCTGTTTCTGGTTTTAATTCGACCAAAGAATAACGAGAGGTTGGGTATTTCCCTGTGGATAAGTTTAACTCTACTTGCTTTAAACCCCGATAAAAAGAACGCGCCGCTTGCGCCTCCTTTTCACCATGATCACGATCCGCAATTTTATCTCTAATCACGCTCAGAGAGTGATCAATGATCCCCTCTCCTTCAACAAATCCTCGCACAATGGCAAGATAAGATTTATCGATCTGATTATTCATAAATTGTTCAGATAAAAAACGCGCACTTTCCGCACTAAAAGCAAACAGTAATACCCCAGATGTAGGCCTGTCTAAACGATGCACAGGATAGAGATACTTCCCGACCTGATCCCGTAGATGCTGTAACACGATATCCGTCACTTTAGGATCTAATAAGGAGCGATGGACAAACCAACCACTGGGCTTATTAATCGCAATGATTTCAGCGTCCTGATAGAGAATCTCTAAGGGCGGTTTTTCAGTATCTAGCATGATAATTTACTCGCGAAAAATGATCGCTTTAGTCGGGTTGAGAAAGGGATTTACTGTAGACAATATCTTGATCTAATTTTTTTCCACCTCGGCGTCGATCTTGACCGAGTGTAATCAATAGATATTGATCTGTACTTACTTCGTAATAATAGGGAATACTCCAAGGATCAATCAAGATATTCGCTTGTATATAAGGCCCATTCCAGCGAGGATCATCAGGATCATTCACTAAGATTGCTAATTCTTCTTCGTTACTGGGATAGCGCGAAAAATCTTCCCGGAAAATCCCTAAAGCGCCCTCAATTGACCGTAAATTTTGGTGTGCCTTTGTTATTTTAGATTCGTCATTAATCCCCATCACATTTTGCGAAAACATCGTGATTAAAATCGCGATAATCACCGAGAGTATCATCAGTTCAACTAATGAAAACCCCTGTTTATAAAGCGTTTTAAAATGACTATTAAACATGCGTGTTTAGCTTATACCGTGACGTTGGAAAAAAGTTCAAAATAAGTGGGAAAGGTCTTATCCACACACTTAGGATCTAAAATCGTTAAGGATGATTTTAATGCAATCAATGAGAAACACATCGCGATGCGGTGGTCATCATACGTCTCAATCTCGACATTGTTATGCAGAGAATCCTGTGGATAAATCACCAAAGAATCTACGCCTTCTTCAACCTTAACGCCTAACTTTGTCAATTCTGTCGCCATTGCATGGATACGATCCGTCTCTTTCACGCGCCAGCTTCCAATATTTCGGAGTGTTGTCTTTTGGTCTCCAAAAACAGCCAAGGTTGCAAGAGTCATCGCAGCATCAGGGATATGATTACAATCTAAGTCTATCCCTCTTAAAACGCCATTTTGAGGTGGAGAAACGACGATTTCATTCGCTCCCAAAGTCACTTCTGCACCCATTGCGATTAAAGCATCCACAAAATGGATATCCCCTTGAATAGAATTTGTCCCAACACCTTTCACGGTTAAAGGACCACAAAGTGCACCTAGACCAAGGAAATAAGAGGCACTTGAAGCATCACTCTCAACAAAGAAAGTTTTCGGAGAGACAAACTCCGCATCATGAGGAATGATAAATCGTTGATAATCATCATGGGCAATCTCAACGCCAAAAGCACGCAGTAAAATCAGGGTGATTTCGATATACGGTTTGGAGATTAATTCCCCTTCGATCTCAATTTCGATACGCGTTTTAAGGTGCGGTAAGGTCATCAATAATGCCGTTAAATACTGGCTTGAGACATTCCCTTTAATCGAAATTTTCTGTTTTTTAAGACTTCCCGGGCCTATTTTTAGCGGCGGGTAACCCGTATTTTGCAAATACTCGATATCAAAACCTAGGTCGCTTAACGCATCCACAAGATCTTTAATCGGGCGTTCGTGCATTCTTTCAATACCAGAGAGCTCGTATTCCCCCTGATTGATGGCAACTGCTGCGGTCAATGAACGGAAAGCGGTTCCGGCATTTCCTAAAAAGAGCTTCGCTTTTTTATTCGGGAATCCCCCAGAGTTACCCACAACCTTGAAGGTTCTAGTCCCTTCGTCGATCAAAGAAACCGAAATTCCCAAGGTTGTTAACGCTTCTAGCATACGCTCTGTATCGTCACTTTTGAGAAGATTTTGAATAATCGTTTCGCCATCCGTCATCGCCGCTAAGAGCAAGATTCGATTTGAAATGCTTTTAGAGCCAGGAATAATCACCTCGCCAGAGGCTTTACTGATTTTGGGTAACAAAAGTTTTTCCATACCGTTAAATCTTCCAAATAAGAAAGTGAACTAAAATTTTAGAGTATCGATCTTGATGATTTTTAAAGATCTTATCATACCACTAAATCCAAAAACTGCTGAAGCTGATTTCTCCAATAACATCCCGTTATATCGGTGATTTTAGGGTTTTATTGGTCGTCTAAAAGACGATTTAAAACTGTTTTAAAAAATAAAAGACCGCCCCTTAAAGGCAGTCTTTTAAAGCTTAACTTATTGATAATGATCTTATTTATCTTCACCATACACATCATAATCGAAGTAACGTGCTTCCACTTCTTTGTAAGATCCGTCTAAGCGAGTTGCCTTGATAGCTTCGTTAAAACGCTCTAATAACGCATTGTCTGCTTTACGAATACCCACGCCTACGCCTTCACCAAACCACTCTTCTTCAAAGAAATCTGGTCCAATAAATTCAATTTTATCCGCATAGTCTTTTTGTAAATAACCGATATCCAACGGAACAACGTCAGCAAATACGAGATCAATACGACCTGTTTCCAAATCCATCATTGCTTCATCAAGATTACGATAACTTCTGACATCTGAAGATCGTTTGTATTTGTCATTCATGTAGATTTCATGAATGGTTCCACTTTGAACGCCAATGCGTTTTCCTTTCAATCCTGCATCCGTAATATCGATGCTTTTACCTTTAGGAATCACGAAACGAGCAGGTGTTTGGTAGTACTTATTACTGAAGTTTACCGCTTTTTTACGGGTATCTGTAATCGACATGGATGCCAAAATTGCATCGATACGTTTGGTGTTTAAGGAAGGGATTAATGCATCAAAATCGACTTGAACGATTTCGCATTTTTGTTCCATCTTCTCACAAAATAGTTTTGCTAAATCAGGTTCAAAGCCTTCCATTACTTGGTTTTCAGAGATGTAGCTAAACGGAGGATAAGATCCTTCGATTCCAATTTTAATGACTTCTTGTCCCATTACTTGCGTGGCAAGTAACAATGAGCTTCCTAATAATAATTTTTTAAACATACAAACCTCATGTCAAAAGAGTAGTTAGAATTCTTGTCTATATATTTCTATATTCATCTCTTTATAGATTAAAGATAATGATAAGTAAACAGAGTTATCCACAAAAAAGGCGATTTATCTAGGGATAATGGTCTTTTTGACCCTGTTTTTTCTGTGAATATCCCCTTAGATAAATCTTCGGATGAGTAAATGGATAAATCAGCTAAATTTTTATCTCTAAGTTATCCACAGATTTCTACCCCTTCTTTGCGGATAATTATCCTAAGGGGGACTTTTTACTATTCACGAGACGTAAAAAAACCGCTCTAAAGCGGTCTTTAAATGTAATTTTATTAAAACTAAACGTATTTTTTCAACGGTTAATAATTAGCTGTTTTGCTTGGTTTTAAGCGCTTTCCCTAAAATTAAACCGATGACAAATGCAGCAATTGCCGGGATCATCCAGCCCATTGAACTCTCTTGATACGGAAGATACGCTAACCATTCTGTTAATTGGATTTTAATGGTTGAATCTCCAAACAGTTTAAGAATCTCTGTCAACATACTGATAATGAGCGTGACATAGATCGGTAATTGGAAGGCTAAATTAGGGATTCCTTTCAATAAACGGTTGATAAAGATTAAAACGATTAAAACGATCGTTAACGGATAGATAATGAAAAGGATAGGTACCGCCCCACCAATAATCTGTCCCAAGCCTTGGCTTGCCAAAATGAAGCTAATAAGGGTGAAAATAACCGCATATGTACGATAAGAAATCTTATTGTAGAGTTCATGGAAGTAACTACTGACCGCTACGATAAGACCAATTGCCGTTGTTAAGCAGGCTAAAGAGACGATTAAGCTTAAGAGAATACGTCCTGCTTCACCATATGTTAAGCGAGCAACGCCCGTTAAAATAGATGTTCCCATATTTCCACCAGCAATCTCTTCTGGTGTTAAGGGATAGTTATTTCCGATCCAAGCGAGACAGATATACACCAATCCTAAACCAACGCCGGCAATGACTGCCGCGATAGAAGCTTGTTTGAAGATATCTTTTTGTGATGTGAGTCCGGTTGCTTTTACGGCTGTTAAAACGATCATCGCAAAGGCAACTGCCGCGATGGTATCCATTGTTTGATAGCCTTCAGAGAAGCCTACAAGGAAAGGTTCTTTCACAAACTGTGGACTTACCGTGGTGATTGGTGAATCTAATTTGAAGAACGCACTGATGATCAACAGAATAATCGTGATTAATAATGCGGGGGTTAAGATTTTTCCAACGCGCTCAACGAGTTTTGTGGGATTTAATGCTAAATAAAATGCAAGTCCAAAATAAAAAACTGAGAATCCGACTTTAGAGACCATCGTCTCAATGCCGCCTTCTAAGAATGGAAGAACTGACATTTCGTAAGAAACCATTGCGGTTCTTGGAATTGCGAAGAAAGGTCCAATCGTTAAATAAATGGTGACCATAAATAAAATGGCAAAGGCGGGATGAACGCGTTTGGCTTCTGAACGGAATCCATCTTCAGAAAAAGATCCCGCAATAATACCAATCAAGGGTAAACCGACACCCGTAACAATAAAGCCCAGAATTGCAGGCATAAAGTTACTTCCACTTAACTGTCCAACGGTTGGGGGGAATATAAGGTTACCCGCACCAAAGAATAGGGCAAATAACATAAACCCTATAAATAATGTTCTTTTTGACATACAGACTCTCTATCAAATTTTAGCGTTTATCGTATTTCTACGATCGATATGAAATTTTCAAAACTAAAAGAACAAGTTTGATGTTTTTAGTTTTTCTATTGTCCATTGAAATAATGGGCAATTCGAAACTGCTCACGATCTAATAAATTCTTGATGGCTTTTATTAATATCATCTCTTTTATAAAGAATAGATGATGATGAGCAGTCGTAGTTATCCACAGTTTTTGGTAAAAAGCAGTGAATAACTTATCTTAAGCCTATTTTTAGCTGTTGAAAAGTCCATGCACAAATATCTGGATGAGTTTGTCGATAAAAAAAATGAAAGTTATCCACTAGTTATCCACATTTTTGTGGATAACTTATCCTGTCTGGATCTGGATTTTTTGTGGGTAACTATTGTAAAATATTGATTATAATGATTTTAGTTCTATGGATAGTTTTTTTAGGGCGATTGCACGATGAGATATTTTATTTTTTTCAGCGCTCGATAATTCTCCAAAAGTTTGAGATTTATCAACATAATAAAAGAGAGGGTCATAGCCAAAGCCCCCTTTTCCAGAGACCTCATCCGTAATAAACCCATGAACTTCTCCTTCAGCAATAATTGGAACAGGATCTTTTTCATCTCTAATTAAGACTAATACGGCTTTAAAGTAGGCAGCTCTAGCCTCATCAGTCAAATGGTGCATTTTTTGCAGGAGTTTAATGTTATTTGCCTCATCAGTTGCGTCATCACTATATCGCGCAGAATAGATTCCCGGTTCCCCATTTAATGCCGGAACAACAAGACCGGAATCATCGGCAAGAGTTGGTAAACCACTGAGTTTTGCACCATTGCGGGCTTTAATTATGGCATTTTCAATAAAGGTAAGCCCAGTCTCTTCTGGATCTGAATTAATTCCTGCTTCTTTTAATGAGATAATATCAATGCCCAGGGGGGCAAACATCGTTTTAAACTCAGCTATTTTCCCGGCATTATTGCTGGCGATAAGAATTTTTTTCATGATTTGTAGGATTCCTTATATTTGAGGATCATTGGAAAAGAATGATAGATGATTGATCGTAAAGCAGGATTATTTTTTTATTTCACGGAGATTATGCAAAAATAATTCAATATTTTAAAAATAACGAGTGTCATAAAGATAAAACAGCCTTTAAAAAATAAAATAAGAAAAGTGAAATTAAAAAGTAGATTAAGACGAATCTTTAAAAATTTTTAATAAAAAAGAGGATATAAAACATCGTCTTTTTTATTAATTATCTGTTTCAATCATTGCGATTGAAAAACGATCTTCAAGGGTATTTAAAATGCGTTGCAACTCACCATGTTGAGGCGTTTTTAATGCCGGAGATATTTCTAATAAAGGCACTAAGACAAAGGCTCTCTCCTGCATAAAAGGGTGAGGAACAGTGAGTCTATCCGTATTAATTGAGTCTTCATCAAAAAGAATGAGATCGATATCAAGTGTGCGAGGACCCCAATGAATGAGCCTTTCGCGATGATGAAGTAGTTCGATTGCTTGAATGGTGGTTAGTAGATCATCTGCACTTAAGGTTGTGGCTATTTTTACAGCAGCATTAATAAAGTCGGGTTGAGCCGGACCTATTGGTGGCGTTTTATAGAGGGATGATGTGATTAATAACTCAATATTATCACTATTTTTAATCTCATTAATCGCACGATTTATTTGAGAAATAGGATCGTTAAGATTGGAACCAAGGGAGAGATAAGCGATGTGCATGTCAGACCTTTTTTAGAATAATTAAAATATATATCTTGCTTTTAAGGGAATTTACGCTTAATGTTAGTAACTGTCTACCTAAAGATGGGTACGGCAGTTTACTATTTTTAAATATGGTTTTAGATCATATAGTTTTATTTTTTGAGGTTTTTTTATGCGTATTGGAACTGTAAAATGGTTCAACGAATCTAAAGGATTCGGATTTATTACTCCTGATGACGGTGGTGCTGATGTATTCGTACATTTCTCTACTATCCAAGGCGATGGCTTCCGTACATTAGCGGAAGGTCAAAAAGTTGAATTTGAAGCGAAAGAGTCAGATCGTGGTCTTCAAACAACTGTTTGTAAGCCTGCTTAATATTTATTAAGTAAGAGAGTAGGTCGTTTAGTTGTTCCATTGAATTGTTAGTTGATGCATTTTAATTAGTAACCTCTAGAACAAAAATCACCGAACATAAAAAAGCCTCTAATTTTATTAGAGGCTTTTTCCTTGTCTCTATAAAAGAGATCTTACATATTTACAATCATTACATCGCCAAATTCGCTTGTAGAGACTTCTGTTGCGTCAGTCATCATCTTAGCGAAGTCAGAGGTTACTTTCTTCGAAGAGATCGCACCATTGAGCGCTTTGATCACAAGATCAGCAGCTTCAGACCAACCAAGGTGACGAAGCATCATCTCTGCTGATAAAATGAGCGAACCTGGGTTCACAATATTTTTACCGGCAATATCAGGTGCTGTACCATGGGTTGCTTCAAAGATTGCGATTGAATCAGAAAGGTTTGCTCCTGGTGCAATACCAATGCCCCCAACTTGCGCAGCTAAAGCATCTGAGATGTAGTCACCATTTAAGTTTAAGGTTGCAACAACACTATATTTTTCTGGTTCAAAGAGAATACGTTGTAAGAACGCATCTGCAATACTGTCTTTAACGGTGATCATTTTCCCTGTTTTTGGGTTTTTGAATTCACACCAAGGACCATTGCCAATTAAGGTTGCGCCGAACTCTTCGCGTGCAAGCTCATATCCCCAATCACGGAAACCACCTTCGGTGAATTTCATGATGTTACCTTTATGAACGAGCGTGACGTTTGGTTTATCGTTATCGATCGCATATTGCATCGCTTTACGCACTAAACGTTGTGTTCCTTCTTTAGAAACAGGTTTCACACCAATCCCTGAAGTTTCAGGGAAACGGATTTTTGTAACGCCCATCTCATTTTGTAAGAAGTCGATGACTTTTTTCACTTCAGGAGAACCCGCTTCCCACTCAATCCCTGCATAGATATCTTCAGAGTTTTCACGGAAAATTACCATATCTACTTTTTCAGGCTCTTTCACAGGTGAAGGAACGCCTTGGAAGTATTGTACAGGACGCATGCAGAGGTAGAGATCAAGTGTTTGACGCATTGTAACGTTGAGTGAACGAATACCACCGCCAACAGGGGTTGTTAAAGGACCTTTGATAGATACTACGAAGTCTTTTAATGCTTCGAGTGTCTCTTTAGGTAACCATTCATCTTTCCCATAAACCTTGGTAGATTTTTCGCCGGCATAAACTTCCATCCATGCGATTTTCTTTTCGCCACCATAGGCTTTCTCTACTGCTGCATCGATTACTTTTTGCATCACAGGCGTGATTTCAGCACCGACTTCATCCCCTTCAACGAATGGAATGATTGGATTGTTAGGCACATTTAACGAAAAATCTTTGTTGATTGTAATTTTTTCGCCAGCAGGCACGACAATATGTTGATAACTCATAAACCCTCCAAAAATAAGATTAAAAAATTTAAATTAAAAACTCATAGCGAACTTTTATCGAAAAAAGATAAAAGCTCTTATAAAAAAATCAATTAAAACTTAACTCTGTTGGATGATGCGTTTTGGGCCAATGGAGGTTGGCGTATTAGGCGCACCGATCCCTAGAAACTGGTTATCGACACTATAGAGTCGATATAAATTACTATCGAGTGTACCCTCTATATGTATCCTTTGTCCATGAAGAATACGTGCAGAATCCTCGGCATTAAAGGTTAGTAAAGGGAGGTCTATCACGGCTCTATCCATCGGAAGTAGAAGCTTATCTAAAGATTCAAATTGTTCTGCAAGTGCCTCAAGCATTTCAAAAGAGACCATTACTTCATCTTCAAAGGGATGAATAGAGGTTCTTCTGAGCATGACAAGATGACCAAGCGAGCCTAATGCGAGAGCAATATCTTCTGCTAAAACTCGAACATAAGTGCCTTTTGAACAGGTTACAGTTGCAGTGAATGTCTCTTCAGTAATTTCATCAAGTGTTAAGGCTTCAATCGTGATTTGGCGTGATTTCCGTTCAACCTCGATGCCTTCTCTCGCAAGCTCATAGAGTCTTTTACCCTCATGATGTAAGGCTGAGACCATGGGCGGAACTTGAGATATTTCACCTAAAAATTGATTAAAGACAGCTTCTAAAGCCTCTTTTGTCAGATCTTCTGGGAGTGCGGCTGTCTCAATAATTTCGCCTTCTTGATCTCCGGTTGAGGATTTTTCGCCAAGTTTACAGGTGAATTGATAGCTTTTATAGTTATCTAATAATTGTCCTGCAAATTTAGTCGCTTCGCCAAAGCAGATCGGAAGCATTCCCGTTGCCATCGGATCAAGCGTACCACTGTGCCCTGCCTTCTCAGCATTGAAAAGACGTTTAACACGTTGGAGAATATGATTGCTAGTAATCCCTTTCGGTTTATCTAATAGCAAAATGCCGTCAATATGACGGCGTTTATGTTTAATCTTCTGATTCATCTTTGCGACTTTCTTCTGCTTTCTTTTCATCGGAGCGAATCGCTTCCGTAATCAATGAGGTAATCGCATTACTTTTCTCAAGGAGATCATCGTAGACAAAGTGAAAACGAGGGATCGTCCGTAAGCGTAAGATCTTACCTAGCTGGCGTCTGAATTCACCACCATATTCATGGAGGAGATCAATGACCTCACCTCGCTCTTCTTTTGGTCCAAGATACGTAATGTATACCTTGGCTTGAGAGAAGTCGCGGACGGTTTCCACTAAGGTAAGCGATACCATCATCGCACGTGAATCGCTAATTTCTTTTCGAATGAGCATAGAGAGCTCCTGACGGAGCTGCTCATCTATGCGTTTTAAACGTGAATTATTACTCATTATAGTTTACGTTCTACTTCCACAGTTTCAAATACTTCGATTTGGTCTCCTGCGCGAACATCATTATAGTTCTTCACGCCGATACCACACTCAATGCCTGCACGGACTTCACTTACGTCATCTTTAAAGCGACGTAATGATTCAAGTTCGCCTTCATAGATCACTATATTATCACGAAGTACGCGAATAGGACTATGTCGTTTGATTTGACCTTCAGTGACCATACAACCCGCAATTGCCCCAATTTTTGGAGATCTAAAGACATCACGAACTTCTGCGATACCAATGATTTGTTCTTTAAATTGTGGAGCAAGTTTACCAATTAATGCTTTCGTGACTTCGTCAATCACATCATAGATGACACTGTAGTAGTAGAGCGATAAGCCTTCTTCTTCAATGATTCTACGAGCACTATTATCTGCACGAACGTTAAATCCGATAACAAGCGCTTCAGATGATACTGCTAAGTTAGCATCTGATTCAGTGATACCACCTACGCCACTTGCAACGACTGTTACTGTGACTTCATCATTTGATAATTCATGCAATGCATTCACAATTGCTTCAATAGAACCTTGAACGTCTGCTTTAAGAACAATGTTAAGACGTTTTGTTTCTGTCTCGCCCATTGAGTTAAAGAGGTTTTCAAGCTTCGATTTATGCTGTCTTGCAAGTTTGATTTCTCTGAATTTACCTTGACGGAAGAGGGCAATTTCACGTGCTTTACGTTCATCAGGAACAACCATGACTTCGTCACCGGCATTTGGAACACCAGAAAGACCAATTACTTCTACAGGAATTGAAGGAGAAGCGCTCTCAACTTGTTTACCATTCTCATCAATCAATGCTCTTACGCGACCATATTCATAACCGGCAAGAAGGATATCGCCTTTTTTGAGGCAACCTGATTGTACGAGAATAGATGCAACAGGACCACGACCACGATCGAGTTTTGATTCAATTACAGAACCACGAGCAGGACCTTCAGAGATCGCTTTAAGCTCAAGAACTTCTGCTTGAACTAAGATTTGATCTAATAAGTGATCGATGCCTTCTCCTGTTTTAGAGGAGACGAATGCAAAGAGGTTTTCACCACCCCAATCTTCTGAAACGATACCGTACTGAGTAAGCTCAGACATGATACGTTCTTTATCAGCTGCAGGTTTATCAACCTTTGTCACAGCAACAATTACTGGCGTATTCGATGCTTTAGCATGCTGAATCCCTTCAATTGTTTGTGGCATGATGCCATCATCTGCTGCAATAACGAGTACAACGATATCTGTTACTTTCGCACCACGTGCACGCATTGCTGCGAACGCACTATGTCCTGGTGTATCGAGGAATGAGATAACGCCTTTATCAGTTTTTACATGGTAAGCACCGATATGTTGCGTAATACCACCCGCTTCACCACTGGCAACGTGTTCTTTACGAATGTAGTCGAGTAGTGATGTTTTACCATGGTCAACGTGACCCATGATTGTTACAACCGGTGGACGTGGTTTGATAAGATCAGATCCGCCTTGTTCAATTGATGCGATGAGCTCTTCTTCAAGTGGGTTTTCACTCACAAACTTGAAGGTATGACCCATCTCTTCAACTACAATTCCTGCAGTCTCACGATCAAGCAATTGGTTAATCGTCACCATTGAACCTAAGTTCATAAGGGCTTTGATTACTTCAGCTGCTTTCACTGACATTTTGTGTGCAAGATCTGCAACGCTAATTGTTTCGCCTAAATCCACTTCAATCTGTTTAGTGACTGTCGGTAATTGGAAACCATGTTGTTGCGGTGCTTGCGAACGTTTTGACTGGCGACGATTATTACTGCTATTGCCACGCTTGTTCTCACGTTTAAGAGAAATTTCAGCACGAAGATCTTTGTCATCACGATCATGACGACGGGTATTTGATTTACGAGATTTCTTCGCATCAGATGGCGCATCATTATTTGCGGCAGGCGCAGGTGCTGATGGCGCAGCTGGAGCTGTGCGTTTTACTGGTCTTGGTGAATCCTTAGCCGCAACACGTGGTTTTGGTTTCGGTTTCTCAACAACAGGTTCAGGCGCAGGAGCTTCTTCCTCTTGTGTTTGGAATTGAATTGCGACTTTAGAGACAGGCTTTTCTGTAGCAGAAGCCATACGGTTGAGACGTGCAATTTCTTCTTGCTGTGCACGATCACGTTGCTCTTTTTTCGCTTTTTCAGCTTCTTTCTTCACTTCAAGTTCGCGCTCGGCACGTTCTTTCGCTGCGTTTTGACGCACTTGTTGAGCTTTTTCAGCATCAAGGCGTTTTGCTTCTTGTTCCGCTTTACGTTTTGCTTCCATTTGTACTTTATCTATAGGTTCAGAAGCAGTAGCTGCTTCTTTTACAACGGTTTCTTTAGGTTCATTTGTGTCTACTGGAAGCGCTTCAGGCGTCGTTACCGCTGGGGCTACTGACTCATCCGCTGCAACTGAAAGATCCATTTCTTCAGGTGTTACAACACTATCTTCAACTTTCTGCTTCACATAAGTACGTTTACGGCGTACCTCTACAGGAACGGTACGCGCTTGCCCAGGAGCCGTTTCTACTTTGAGCTCCGTATGGGTTTTACGCTTTAACGTAATCTTAGATGGGGTTTTTGTATTATCTTTTTCACTCATTCTTATCTTCCAAGTAGACATCAATATGTCTATCTAAATTATCTGTTCATATTATTCAAACCAGCTCTGTCTTGCAGCCATAATATACTTACTTGCATCTTCTTCATCGATAGAGATGAGTTCACATAACTCATCAGTTGAGAGCTCCGCTAAGTCATCTAAGGTACGGATGTTGCTCTTCGCAAGTGTAATCGCAAGTAACTCATTATCATCAAGTGCTGCAATGAGTTCAGGGGTAGGGGCTGATTCACCCAATGTTTGTAGGAGCGCTTTTTTACTATTGAGTGCTTCAACAGCTGCATCACGGAGGGCTTCTACAATATCTTCATCAAATTCGTCAATTTCAAGCATTTCAACGACAGGTACATACGCGACTTCTTCGATCGTTGAGAAACCTTCACGAATAAGGATTTCTGCAACTTCTTCATCAACGTTAAGACCTTTCATAAATAGATCGAGAATGCGTCCAGACTCTTTCTGATATTTCTGCTGAGCATCTTCGCTGCCCATAACGTTAAGTTCCCAACCCGTTAATTTAGATGCTAAACGAACGTTTTGACCACCACGGCCAATTGCTTGAGAGAGTTTGTCTTGGCTTACGGCGATATCCATCATGTGACGATCTTCATCAACAACTACAGACATCACTTCAGCAGGTGACATGGCATTAATTACAAACTGTACGGGGTTTTGATCCCACAATACGATATCAACACGCTCTCCAGCGAGTTCTTTTGTAATATTTTGTACGCGTGAACCTCTCATGCCCACACAAGCACCGACAGGATCGATACGTTGGTCATGGGTTTTAACCGCAATTTTCGCACGGCTACCAGGATCACGACTTGCACCAATGATTTCGATAGAGCCTTGATTAATCTCAGGGACTTCGATTTCAAAGAGCGCTTTAATAAGATCATCACTTCTTCTAGAGAGAATGATTTGAGGACCTCTTGGATTATCCATGCTGATCTCTTCGAGAACGGCACGAACTTGATTTCCAATACGGAGCGATTCACGAGGAATCATATTCTCTTTAGGAAGGAAAGCTTCATCATTATCGCCGATATCCACAAAGAAATTACCGCGGTCAATACGTTTGATGGTTCCGCGAATAAGTTCACCGATACGATTTTCGTAACGACGCGCCATTTGCATTCTTTCTGCTTCACGAATTTTTTGGAAGATGATCTGTTTTGCTGTTTGAGCACCAATACGGGCAAACGGGATATTTTCAATCTCTTCTTCGATGAATGATCCAACTTCAATATCTGGATCATCAATTTGTGCAGCTGAAAGAGTGAGTTGGCAAGTTGGATTTTGCTCTTCTTGTGGAAGATTATCATCAACAATCATCCAACGACGGAATGTACGGTATGAACCATCTGTTTTATCAATCTCAATACGGAGATCAACATCAATCGCATATGTTCTACGAGCTGCCGCTGCTAACGCGAACTCTAATGCTGCAAAGATCTCATCACGAGAGATCCCTTTCTCATTAGATACGGTTTCCGCAACGAGCATTATTTCTTTATTATTCATTTGAGAAGTCTCTTTTATAAATTTTAAAAGTCGATCACGAGTTGTGCTCGGTCAATATTGGATAACGGCACTAATATTGGCTCTTCAGAAAACTGATCATTTTCAAGTCTCATGAATACACTGATATCAGTATCTGTCACATCAACGACTCTACCTTGAAAACGTCGGCGGTTATTGATTGCTGAACGCAATTGGAAGGCAATCAATTGATCTTTATAATCTGCAAATTGCTCAGGAGCAAAGAAGAAGCGATCAAGTCCAGGAGATGACACTTCTAATGTATATGCCATTGTTATAGGATCATGGACATCAAGAAGACCAGCAACTTGGTTGCTGACGATCTCACAATCTTCGATACCAATGCCATCAGCCTTATCAATAAAGATACGGAGAATCGCATTTTTAGTATTCGGGTGGAACTCAATCCCCCAAAGAGTGTATCCCATCGCTTCGACTGAAGGGCTGAGGAGTTCTGTGAGGTTATAAGGATCTTTACGCATAAAGGTAGCTTTCCATAAAAAAATTTGAATAAGCAAAAAGCCCGTTTAAGAACGGGCTTTTATTATTATGTGGTTGCGGGGGCTGGATTTGAACCAACGACCTTCGGGTTATGAGCCCGACGAGCTACCAGACTGCTCCACCCCGCGTCAATGAAGTAGCTATTATATATATGATATTGATAAATGCAAACATTATTTCGCAAGAAAGCTCCTATTCTCTCTGCTTATCGGGTGTATTGAGTACATCAATTAGATGCCTTATCCTCTCTTGGAGGCTATTTGCGATAAAAACTACAAATTATAAAAACTTATAAAGATACTGAATCTTTATAAGTTATCTGTTTATAGAGGGGATAAATGGGCTTAATTTAAGGATTGTTGCTATTGAAAATAGCGGGTGATATTTATAAATTAAGACTCAATTGATGAGAAATAAGCGCCGATTAACAAAATTACGATACATTCCCTGCGTTATTTTGATGGTTGATGATCGGCGTTCAATCAAAATTAGAGAGATACTTTTCTGCTGTTTATTGCTTTAGCGCATATTAGCGTGAAATATTGATGGTGATCGATATCGATATTTACGCTTTGGCTCTCTATGATGATTAGACTTGGCATTTTGGTGAAATTTATCTTAAATACTATTCACCGCCTCGTATGATCAATGCGTGATGATCATCAATGTATAGATATAGGATATAGATACCTATTATATTATCTATAAGATAAGCATATAGGCAGAAAGTCTCATATTTGACCACGTGGGCTGATGCATGAGTCGATAGAAAGGTCATAACAAGGTGTATGGCTACTTTATTTATTAGATGATCTCATTGTCAAAAGACATCTCAGTAGATGATTTGGCATGATTAATGGCGAATTAGATCACAATAGTGGCAAAAAAGTGTGTAGAATGACTAGCACTATTTTAAATATGCTTGATAAGAAGGGGATTATGCCAGCTGTACTACTAATGGCCATCGCAATCTGTTTCGAAGTTCTGGGAACAGTCTGTATGAAGTTATCATATGGGTTTACAGAGGTTCTGCCCTCTATTCTTATGCTTGTTTTTTATGGCTTAGGCTTTGTGGCGTTTGTTGCTTGCATTGCCAAAATTCAAATATCTATCGCTTATGCGCTCTGGACTGCCATTGGTATGGTCGCGATCTCTTTAATAGATATTCTCTTTTTTGATTCGCACCTTTCAAATACAAAAATCATTGCTTTTGTCCTGATTAGTTTAGGCGTAATGGGATTAACATTTGAACCACAGAAAAAGGTGAGTCATGGATAGTGTATTTGCGCTTTTAGATTTAGTGAATGTTTGGGTACTTCTCATTTTTGCCATTTTTTGCAGTGCTTTTGCAACAACAAGTCTGAAGTTTTTAGGGGGAGGTTCTTCAAAACTAACCTTAATTGGGGTTGTTGTAGGCTATACGTTATTCCTCTTTTTAATTACACTTGTTATGCGTCGTATCGATATGAGTATCGGTTATGCGGTATGGGCAGGGTTATCCACAGTCTTGATGACGATATCGGGTGCGGTATTCTTTAAAGAGCAGTTAACGGTCCAGAAAATTATTAGTTTAACGCTAGTTGTTGTGGGTGTGATTGTATTGAACTTGGCAGATGCGCACCTATATCTGTAGCGAAATTGCGTAGATAGTAGTGTCTGATCTAAACAATTTAAGCGAGATTCATTGATTCAATATAATAATATTTTCTTTAATATAAATGAGAAAATAACGGCTAAACAGCGCTATATATTGAGAAGTAATTGAATTATTCTTACATGATAATGCATGCTTTGTGATTTGCTGTGTTAGAATCCCGCATATGAATAGGTAGAATAAGACACTTAGAACATCTTGTTTGAGGTAAAAGAGCATGCAAAAAAAGATCAAAGTGGCATGTGGGAATTGTAGTTTACAACAACTTTGTCTCCCAGTCGGTTTAGAAAATAGCGAGTTTGTGAAACTCGAAAAAATTGTGCAAAGAGGAAAACCCCTCGCACGTGGAAAGCACATCTACTACCCAGGTGATCAATTTACATCACTATATGCAGTAAGATCTGGGGCAGTAAAAACATATAAAGTCGCGAATGATGGGACGGAGTATGTATCGAGCTTCTATCTTCCTGGAGAAATTATCGGGCTTGATGCTTTGAGTTCAGGTAGCCATTCTTGTGGGGCTAAGACGCTAGAGACGACGAGTTTATGCGAGATTCCTTATAATCAGCTTGATACAATTGCCGTCACCATTCCTAATATCTCAAGACAGTTATTGAAAATCATGAGTCATGAGATCAAATGTGATGAGCAGATGATGACGATGATTGGCTCTCAACCGGCAAAAGCACGTTTAGTGGCACTCTTCTTAAGTCTTTCAAGTCGTTTAAAACGACGTGGATACTCCGCGACAGAGTTCTCTTTAAGTATGTCTCGTGCTGATATTGGGAGTTATTTAGGGCTTGCTGTCGAAACAGTTAGTCGTCTCTTGAAGAAACTTCAAGATCAAGGATTAATTGAGGTGAATCATCGCCAGATTAAATTGCTTGAAATGGATCAGCTACGTGAGCTAGTGAGTTTAGAAATCCAGTAAGCATAAAGACATTATCGCCAATATCGCGTAAAAACCTTCATTATAAAATCATTAATGAGGGTTTTTTATTGCGTGATTAATGAAGAATGCCGGCAATCTTTGAAGAGCTATTAAAAAAAGCCTATGAACGAACAGCTGGTGATCGTGATCTTGCG
This sequence comes from uncultured Ignatzschineria sp., assembly GCA_945639195.1. Taxonomy (GTDB): domain Bacteria; phylum Pseudomonadota; class Gammaproteobacteria; order Cardiobacteriales; family Wohlfahrtiimonadaceae; genus Ignatzschineria. Next base: position 58,598 of record CALZEE010000009.1, read on the forward strand.
GCTTCATAGAGAGATGCGTCGGATTGACAGAGAAAAATCAGCAGGGCGTAAAAAAGGGCTATATCAATAGCCCTTTTTTTGTTGTTATGATCTTAATGAGTCATCGGATGATAGCTTAACCTACGACGCTTGGGAGATTGAGGAGTTCAGGGAATGAGCCAATGATGATAATCCCTACTGCAAATAGCAGCGCGATAAGGAGTGAGATATTCCCACCTCTAACGCGGCGACCTTCAGGGTTAAGTTTGCGGGCTCTAAATACTAATAGTACCGGTAAAATCACCCCAATAAAGGCGAAAATCACCCCGGCAAAACTAAAGGCGCTGAGGAAAATATTCGGATACGTAAAGCCCACAATGATGGGTGGGATAAAGGTAATCGCCCCGATCATGAGATTGTTTTTGCGCATATTGAAATGTGATAGAAGATCTTTAACCGCATTAGACAATCCTAAAGAGACACCGATATAAGAAGTTGTGAGAGCGAGTACAGAGAAAACTCTGACGATTTCACTAATTGTCTTACTACCTGTCGTGACTTCAAATGCATGGATGAGACCATTGAGGCTAGGATCTTGATTCAGGATCGCCACTAACTCAGATTGTTGTAACACACCGTGTGTTGCGAGCTGCCAGATAATATAGATGATAAAGATGCCGGTTGAACCAAAGATACATGCGAGGCGAAGTTTTTGATTATCCCCTTGGAGATACTCATTGATCGTGGGGGTGCATATATGGAACCCAAAAGTCATAAAGAAGATAGGTAATGCCGAGAAGAGCAGGAGATTATTTGTCGGGGGATATTGTAAGTTGCTGATAGAGAACTTTCCGAAGAGGAAGTAGAGCAACACAATGAAACTCAAGACTTTAAGACCAAAGAAGAGTCTATTGGTAATATCTGACAGGGCAATGCCGATTGTGACAATAATGCCGAAGATAATGGCAAAGCTTAGCGCCGCTATTTTTCGGGCTTTCTCTGGATCTAAGTCAAGGGATTTGGGGATGAGATTAAAGAGGAGATCCCCGCTTCCTGTAATATAAGCGGTGAGCACTGCGTACATAAAGAAGAGCAGAATAAAGTTTACGATGAGCTTGCCTGTGAGACCAAAATATTGTTTTGTAATCCCGGCAATCCCGGCATCATTGGGGCTATATTGATGAACTTCAGCATAGAGAAGCGCCGTAAAGGTTAAGAGTACCCAGAGCGTTGCGAGGAGTAAGAAGGTCATGCCAAAACCCATTTGGGCTGAGGTCAGCGGCATAGCAAGCATACCGGCCCCCACTGCCGTACCGGCGATGATAAGGGTACTGCCAAATACACGGTTTTTCACGTTGAGAATCCTTTGATGGTTAGAGAGAGTCAAGAAGATGATTGAGTATCGCTTCTTTGAAGCTAGATCATAGTGGAGAATAAATCAGAAGTCTAAGGAGTTTTACCGAGTAAAGATTACAGGGAATGAACAATATTTTAGATGTTTTTTATCATAAAGAACTTTTTTAAAGATAGTGAGTCCCTTTTTTTGAAAAAAAGCTGCCCTATTCGCCATACGCATTTTCTACTTAAAAACAGAAGGTTACTATTTTGGAGAGATTGAATATTGGTTTAATTTTACGCATTCTATGAGTATTTGTGAAATGGGGTTGACGAAGTCTGAATAATCTCTATAATACTAATCCTTCTCGGGTCATTAGCTCAGTGGTAGAGCAGTTGGCTTTTAACCAATTGGTCGAAGGTTCGAATCCCTCATGACCCACCAAGATAGTAAAGAACCTCCATTCGTGGAGGTTTTTTTACGTCTGAAATAAATGAAATGCATTATGAGCAATAATTTTTGTGTGAAAAATCTTTTTCTGAATTCAATGCGCAGAGATATCTCTTCGCGTTATTGAAAATCGGTTTTTCGAGTATTGTGCGATAAATAACTAGGACAATATTTCTTGAAATATTTTAGGGATTTAACGGGATTACAGGGCGCAACAGGAATCTTTTTTGAAAAAAGATCGTTCTGACTTAAGAAATAGGGTTGACGCAGAATGAAAAATCTCTATAATACTAATTCTTCCTGGGGTCATTAGCTCAGTGGTAGAGCAGTTGGCTTTTAACCAATTGGTCGAAGGTTCGAATCCCTCATGACCCACCAAATCAAGAAAACCTCCGCTTGCGGAGGTTTTTTTACGCCTGTCGGAATATCCCCTGTATGATTTAAAGATGTCATATCACAAGAGGTTTGAGAATGTTGGCAGAGATCCTTCCCCAAGTTCAGCACCCCACGCATCGTGAAACGCTCATTGTAACGTTAGATGATGTTTATAGCGCAGAGATTGTTTGCCGGGAATTTTATGAACGTTTTCCTGAAGGCCTATGCTTTTCAGATGATGAAGCACTGTTGATTAACCCGCTCATTCTTCCTTTACGTGCCACGCGAGAATATTTAGGGCGAACGACTGCCGCGGTATTACTCGATATTCGTAGCGGATTTCCGCTGGATTACTTTTTATCTATTGCCGCAACAATTTCAGCCGGAGGAATCCTCTTACTCTTAAGGGAAGGGCCTTTAGGGATGGCGGAGAGCGCACGTTTTCACTCTGAAATGATCCCAACGCCCTTTTTCCATGATTATTTAGATCAGCTCTTCTCGCAATATTGTTATCAGTGGCAAGCGGGTGCTTTATCCGTACCTTTGAAAATGAAGGACGATATCAACGAGCCATCGCATGAAACGGGCTATTTAATGCCGGCATTAAAGGATTGTCTTGATTTTGAAGGTGCGAGTGCTGAGCAGCAGGCGATTTTTACGTCATTTATCTATGAGGATGAGGGAATCTATTCGCTTTTTGCACCAAGAGGAACGGGAAAGTCATGGCTCGGAGCGCATTTAATTCGTCATAACCCGGCATCAACGATCTTAACGGCACCTAATAAAGGGGCGATAGAGCAGTATCAAAGCATCGAGGGCGTGAACTTCAAAGCCCCTGATTTACTCTTTTTAACGATTAAAGAGACAGATCTGCAACCAGAGACGCTAATTATTGAAGAGGCAGCCAAGATGCCATTAGCGCATTTAGAACGACTATGCCGGCGTTTTAAAAAAGTGCTGATGATCTCTTCTGTTGAAAACTATGAAGGTACAGGGCAAGGGCTTCGCGAAAAGATTCATGATCTTGTGAAGGTCCGGCAAGCCTATCAGTTAACAGGTTTAAAGCGTTTTACGGCAGATGATCCGTTGAAAGCGTTATGTGACGCCTTAATGTTGAAGTCTCAAATAGAGGATGAGCCATTGGTCGGTGAAATATCTGCAATGCCGGAAGGTCTTAAACCGCAGTTAATGGATCTTTCCGAGATTTGCTTGAATTATTATAATGACGCCAACATCAGTGAACTTCGCCAAGATTTGCCGCGTATTACGGCGCTCTACCATCTTTTAAATAAAACCCACTACCAAACGAATATTCAAGATCTTCGGCGTCTATTTGATGGCGAGAAGCAGGTGATTGTGTTGGCGTATTATCAGCAAACGCTGATCGGTGCGATTTGGGCAATGGAAGAGGGTGGATTGCCAGAGGATCTTATTGAGGCGGTCTTTAGAGGATTAAGAAGACCAAAAGGTAATCTTGTGGCGCAGATGCTCACAAGTCAGAGCTACTTCCCAGAAGCGATGCGAGATCGTTCGGTGCGTATTTCACGAATTTCGGTCGAAGAAGCCTATCGAAGAGAAGGGATTGGTGCATTGATGGTACGTTTTTTAGAAGAGAAGCAACGAGGGCAATCTGATTTTATTTCTGTTAGCTTTGGACTAACACCTTCCCTTTTAGCTTTTTGGGAGGCGCTTCATTATGAAATGGTACATCTGGGATTTCATTTAGATAAGACAACAGGACTTCATTCTGCAGTTGTTATTCGCCCTCTTTCGCAAAATGTACCTTGGATTATGGAATCTGTGCGTAAATTTCAGGCAGATTGTTATTTGAATTTAACGTGTCGAGACTATAAACCTGCGGTAATGACAATTTTAAGTGAAAAATCTTTAAAAGATTCTTTTGATTATAGAGATGCAGCAGTAATCGAGGCTTTCGAGGATTTTAAGCGTGGAAAACACACGATTTTGACCGCAAAATTGAGAAAAAACGGGAAATAATTGTCTCATTAATAGGCAGGTGTTGACAGGGGGGTTCTTTCTCCCTATAATTCTAATTCTGAAATGTAGCACAGCCGGCGTAGCTCAGTTGGTAGAGCAACTGACTTGTAATCAGTAGGTCCCGCGTTCGATTCGTGGTGCCGGCACCACACAAAGAGAAGCCCAACAACTTAGGTTGTTGGGCTTTTTCTATTGCGCGATTAAAAACTGTTGAAAAGCGCCCTTAGTGATTTAAGGGGGATATCCCCTTATTCTCATTTTTATTACGACAGCTTGAGAATCATCAGGGCGGTTACGATGCGATCTTGAGCCCAGATATCTCGATCAAAGCTTTATCAATAGATGCCGGCATATGTGGGGCTATTGAGATAGGGTTCTCTCAAGGCGCTCGATTAAATAGTTTAAATGCAGTCTTTATCAGCAGAAGTTATCAGCAGACGTTATATCAATAATTATTCTTAATGTTTGCGGATAAAAAATCCCGCAACCTTTTAAAGGTGCGGGATTTTATTAGTTGCTGTTTGGCGCGTTTAGTCTAAAAGATCTGGATTCATCTTCATGACGAGGGCCTTCATCTCCGGCGATGGATAATCCGCGCGGTGCATCAAGAGCAGATAGAGCTCTGGATCTTGCATATCGAGGAGTGAAAGATAGAGATCTTTCTCTTCATCAGGTGCATTTTCAAAGTGATTCGCAAGATAACGATCACAAAGCGCATCTAATTCCCTCATTCCTCGGCGTGAACGCCACTTTATTTTTCTAAGATCATACTTATCACTCATTAAAATAAACCTCTTTCATCAAAAATGTTGAACTTAAAATGATAGTAAAAGGGCAGTGTACTATGTTTCTAACGATCGATGAGGGAAACTTCCTGAATTTTTCAAAAAAACCGGCAGTTCCTTGATCCAACTGTTTATCAAAGATTTTTTAGAATTTATTTCTGCAATAAAGCGCTTATGAAAAGTCACATCGTTAAAAAAATGCGCAAAAGCTTCCCTTTTTTTGATATGATCTATGACCTGTTAGGAATTAGCACTGGAACGATTAGCACCACTTTTGCTTGATTATGTTCCACAACTTAGCTAGTATTCCCCCTTCAATAAATTAGTGACACGTGGTGAACTATGAATAAATGGTTTGAATTAACTCTGAAAGCTGACATGCGTTTTAGTGCAGAAGCCTTAGATGAAGCATTGGTGGAATCGGGCGCTGTAGCGGTAACCATGAAAGATGGCGAAGATGAGCCGATATTTGAGCCGCTGCCAGGTGAAACCCCTCTTTGGAGAGAGACGCTTGTTACAGGACTTTACGAAGTGCCTTGTGATGTAGAAGCAATTAAAGCGTTCTTGATCCAATATTTAGATGAACCCTATCTTCCGATCGTTGATACACACGAGTTAGAAGATAAGGATTGGGTAAGAGCTTGGCAAGATCATTATAAACCGATTAAGTTTGGGGAAAATCTCTGGATTTGCCCAACGCATCTCCCTTCACCTGAGCCAGAAATTGCCACGGTTCGCTTAGATCCGGGCTTAGCTTTTGGGACAGGAACACATCCAACAACAGCTCTCTGCTTAGAGTGGTTATCTGAAAATCATGCTGAATTCTTTGATCAAAGCATTATTGATTACGGTTGTGGATCTGGAATTTTAGGGGTTGCAGGAAAGCTCTTGGGCGCGAAAATGTGTCACAGTACCGATATTGACCCACAAGCTATTTATGCGACAGAGCAAAATTCTGAGCGCAATGGCGTTGTTGTATATCCATCACTACCTGAAGATTTCTCGCCGCCTCAAGCGCGAGTGGTATTATCCAATATCTTATCAGGACCTCTGGTTGAGCTTGCACCGATTTTATCCAATCTTGTAGCGCCAGGTGGCCATCTTGTTTTAGCCGGTCTGCTTGACCATGATGCTGAATTTGTAAAAGAGGCTTATCGCTCAGAGTTTTCATTTGAAGCTGATAAAAGTGTTGATGGCTGGACAAGACTTCACGGTATTAAGAAACAGTAATGAAAATAGGGCCTTATCAAATATCATCGCCTTTTGTGCTTGCACCAATGGCGGGGGTAACGGACCTCCCTTTCCGTAAGATTTGTCGGGAGATGGGAGCGGGTCTTGCCGTCTGTGAGATGGTGAATGCCAATTCTGAACTCTGGGAAACCGAAAAATCACAATTACGTTTCACATACGATGGTGAAGTGTCGCCTGTGAGTGCGCAAATTGTTGGATACGATCCTTCAATGATGGCAGATGCTGCTCGTTTTAGTGTTGAGAGTGGCGCACAGATCATTGATATTAATATGGGCTGTCCAGCAAAGAAAGTCTGCAAAAAAGCAGCAGGGTCTGCATTACTTCAAGATGAACCCTTAGTAATAGAAATTTTAAAAGCAGTGGTGAGTGCTGTTGATGTTCCCGTGACCCTTAAAATCCGTACAGGATGGGATCGCGAGAATAAGAATGCACTGACGATTGCAAAATACGCAGAAGAGATAGGAATACAAGCTTTAGCAATTCATGGACGGACGAGAGATGATCGCTTTCTCGGTGATGCCGAATATGACACGATTGCAAAAGTGAAGGAAGCGGTGAGTATTCCTGTTATTGCAAATGGCGATATTACTTCGATAGAGAAAGCAAAACAGGTTTTAAGTCATACAAATGCGGATGCGGTCATGATTGGCCGTGCAGCCTTAGGGAATCCTTGGTTGTTCCGTTCACTTGTCGAGGGAGAGCTGTATACGCCAACGATGGGAGAGAAATTAGAGACTGTTTTAGAGCACATCAGTGCGCTTCATGAATTCTATGGGGTTGATAAGGGTATTCGTGTTGCACGAAAGCATATCCTCTGGTACTTAGGGGACCAAGAAATATCTGCAGATTGGCGTAGTCAAATGCTGCGGGAGAAGTTACCAGAAAAACAGCTTGATTGGATTTCTCAAATCTTTTCGAATTAGTACACCGTCCATTCGTTCTTTATATATATCACTTTAATTTTAGATCAATATTTTAGGAGTAGAAAATGATTTCTCGTGAGCGTCTTAAAGACCATATTCCGTTACGTGAGTCAGTAAAAGAAGCGTTAGATGAAATTTCCGGTATGTTAGATGGGAAATATCCCCCTAATCTTTATCGCCTCGTGATTAACGAAGTAGAGCGTCCGCTCTTTGAGAAAGTATTAGAATATACAGATGGTAATCAATCAAAAGCATCTGAAATTTTAGGAATTACTCGCTCAACTTTGAAAAAACGCTTAGACTATTTTGACATTGATCCCCGTGATCATAAATCATAATATCCAAATTTAAGTGTGTATTGTTTAGCACACGTCTGATGACCCTGTGTTGAGGAGAAAACAATGAAAAAAGCGAATGATGTCCGCCGTGGAGATGTAATTCAATATAATAATCTCTATTACTTAGTCCGTGAAGTTGAGAAGTCGGCGCCGACGGCAAGAGGCGGGAATACAACTTTTAGAATTCAGATGTTCTCAATTCCAGATAGTCATAAAGTAGACCTCTCTTTACGAGCAGATGATGAGCTGGATGATGTTCATCTCAGTAAAAGAGAAGCGACTTACTCTTATAAAGATGAAGATAACTATGTCTTTATGGATAGTGAGGACTTTAGCCAATACTACTTAAGCGAGAAGATGATTGGTGACGATGCAGGATTCATTATGGAAGGGGTTGAAGGCTATTATGTCTCTCTGATTGATGAAGTCCCTGTGGCACTTTCACTCCCTCAAACGGTTGTACTTGAAGTAGTGGATACAGCGCCTGAGTTAAAAGGGGCGAGTGCGACAAAACGCAATAAGCCTGCAAAACTTTCAACGGGTATCACAGTTTCTGTTCCTGAATATATTGAAAATGGGACAAAAATTATCGTGAATACTGATACGAGAGAGTATTCAAGTCGCGCTTAATAATGATATGAGATAACCATATTGTGCTGATAAAAGGCAGACCAAGGTGAGGTATTTCCTCACCTTTTTTTATGTCTTTTAATTCCCAAGGGTTGAAATGCTTTAAAAAGGGACTATCTTCTACTATAAGTGATCGGTATTTTGAATGCCGTGTTGTAAGAGAATTAAAAGATACGTTGCATCGGCGTTATAATGATCAATAGACCATGATTGCGAGATGTTACGAATCATAATTTCCAATAGAGATATTAATTGAGGAGTAGAGATGAAAAAGTTGATGTTAGCAGGAGCACTTGTTGCTGGGTTGGTTTCAAATGTAGGGTTTGCCGCCCCCAATCTTTATGTTGCAATGGATACCTCTGAAGGGAAAATTGTACTTGAGTTAAATGAAGAGAAAGCGCCTATCACTGTAGGAAACTTTAAGAACTACGTGGATGATGGTTTCTTTGATGGGCTTATTTTTCATAGAGTGATTGATGGCTTTATGGTGCAAGGCGGTGGTTTTGATGCCGACATGAAACAAAAACGTGCGGGGAAATCGATTAAGATTGAATCGGACAATGGCTTAAAAAATGAGCGCGGTTCAATTGCCATGGCAAGAACGATGGACCCGAATTCCGCCAGTAGCCAATTCTTTATCAATACGCAAAACAATACATTCTTAGATTACCCAGGGCAAGATGGACATGGTTATACCGTGTTTGGGAAAGTTGTTGAAGGAATGGATGTGGTTGATAGGATCGAAAAAGTAAAAACAGGAATGAGTAACGGTCATCAAGATGTACCGGTAAAACCTGTGGTGATTGAAAGTGCGAAGTTTGTAGAGAAACCATAATCATCAGGAAGGTTTTAGTGTCGATAGTGATCCGTAAATGGATTTACGAAGTGTGAGTCGAAAAATAGAGAATCTCAGTAACGCTTATTTATTAAGGAACGATAATGAAAAAGAAACTATTGGTAGTCGTCGCAGCATCTCTCTTATTAGCAGCTTGTAATGATACTGCGAAAGTAGATGAAGTTACCCCAGCGGTCATAGAAGAGCAGACTGAAACATATGTAGATCATGCGCATACATCACAAAATGCGTTAGATTATGCCGGCACTTATAAAGCGCTTTATCCTTGTGCTGATTGTAGCGGTATTAACATGGAACTCGTGATTGACTATGATGGTAATTATACTCTCGATCAGACTTATTTAGACACGCGAGACGGAGATCAGACCTTCAGTGAAAAAGGGCGTTTCACGTGGAACAAAGCAGGCCAAGTGATTACACTTGAAGGAACGACCGGTGGGCCTGACGAGACAATACGCTATTTTGTTGGCGAAAATGTCCTCTTCCCGGCAGACAAAGATGGTAAAATCATCGAGACCGATACACCCTTTGATTACACGTTACATAAAGCGTTTACAGAGTAATCATTTCATTGGTTGATGCAGCAATAGTGAGTGATTGTTTCGGTAACGCGCGATTTGTGCGAGCGGTTACGCGTTTTCAATCACATGATGCATCAACATTTGAGATGAGTGTTGTGCCAGAGCAATAGACAAACTAACAGATCAATTTGCAAACTAACACAAGCATTTATGCGTTGAGGTGATAATAAACGCCTTCATGATAAGTGCTATCTAGAATCAGAATCAAAGTAAGAATCAACATTAATTTTAATAGATGAGGTATTTAATGCTTAAGTTCCATACTAACGTTGGCGAGTTCACCGTGACTTTAAACCATGAGAAAGCACCTGAAACAGCTGCAAACTTTCTACAATATGCGAAAGATGGTTATTTCGAGGGTACACTTTTCCATAGAATCATCCCAGGCTTCATGGTGCAAGGTGGTGGATTAGAAGCGGGCATGGTTGATAAACATGAAGGTCACAGAGCACCGATCAAAAACGAAGCAGATAACGGTCTTAAAAACGTTCGTGGATCACTTGCGATGGCGCGTACAATGGATCCTCATTCAGCTACATCACAGTTCTTTGTGAACTTAGTGGATAACGCTTTCTTAGACCACAAATCACAAACACCACAAGGTTGGGGTTATGCAGTATTTGGTGAAGTGACTGAAGGAATGGATATCATCGATAAAATGGCGAAAGTAGAAACAACTTCACGCCGTGGTCATGGTGATGTACCTGTTGAAGATATTGTTATCGATCGCGTTGAAGTGATTGGTGAGTAATTACTAGATGGCTAAAATGCCGATTTCGCTCTTTATTAGCGATATCCATTTAAGTGAAAGTCGTAGCGATATCGCTGCGGCTTTCTTCTATTTCCTCGAAAATATTGCGCCAAGGGCAGATAAACTCTATATCCTTGGGGATCTGTTTGATTTTTGGGCGGGAGATGATCTTTCGACGCCATTAACTGATCAAGTCGCTGAAGCCCTAACGGTATTGGCACATCGCGGTACGCAGATCTTTTTTATTCCTGGCAATCGTGATTTTGTTTTGGGAAAGCGTTATGCAAAACAAGCCTCGATGACTTTAGTTGGTGAATCATGTTGTATTGAGAATGATTCGATCCTGTTGATACATGGGGATGAACTCTGTATTGATGATATTGAATATCAGCGTTATAAAAAATGGATTCGGAATCCCTTCGTGCTTGGTCTATTAAAACGATTGCCAAAAAGCTATCGATTACGACTGGCAAGCAAGATTCGAGAGAAGAGTAAAAATGCCCCTAAAAAAGCGATAGTCGATGTAAATCAAGACTATGTGGATCGCTATTTTGTAGAAAATAGCGTCTCGACCATCATTCATGGTCATACTCATCGTGCAAACCAACATCTTCATTTACAACAATATAAACGATACGTATTAAGTGATTGGGACAAGAAAGGGGATTATTTACAACTAGAAAATGGGGAGTTAAGCCGACATACTTTTAATGTTGCACCATTTATCTTGGAATCGTAAGCCTTACCGATGCGCCTATTTGTATCATTTGTGCTTGAAATAGCGTAAGATATCCGGTGGTTGCGTGATATTTTGATCATGTGAACAGATGAAAAAATAATGAAAATAAGAGTAACTATATGAATTCTATTATGCCTTTTGTCCAGCAGAACTGGATGTTTGTGGCAGCATTCGTTGTTGTTGTGGTTCTTTTAGTTGCTAACGAGATTAACTCGGCTCGTGGCAAAAAATATCGTATTAGTGTGACTGATGCTTTGAGAGAATATAACGATGATAATGCTGTCTTTATTGACCTTCGATCAAAGAAAGAATTTAAGAAGCTGCATATACCAAATGCCGTGAATATTCCTGCCGCTGATCTTGAGAAAAAACTTGAGACTTTAACGCAATTTGGCAGTAAGCAAATTATTGTATATAGCGATACAGACCCAAGAGCAAATGAAGCATGTATTAAGCTTCGTAAGATGCATCCTAATGCACCTTTAAATGTTCTTGTTGGCGGTATCGTTGGTTGGCAAGAGGCGAACTTGCCTCTGTCTAAAGGTTAAGGAGTAGACCGATGAAAAAAGTAGAAGTGTATTTTAAAGCAACTTGTGGTTATTGCCGTCGTGCGTTTGAAATCCTTGCGCGTCATGGTGTTGAACCGGTTAAGATTGATGTAGATAGTGATCCGAAATTATGGGCTGAATGCCAAAAAAGATCTGGCAGAAACACTGTGCCACAAATCTATATTGGTGATTTCCATGTGGGCGGATGTGATGACTTAACGATGCTCGATAAAAGAGGTCAATTAGATGACTATCTTTCAGGAAAGCTTCCGCAATAATTGATTGTTTACTATTTAAAGAGAGGGCAAATTAATGAGCCAAGAAAATCAACCAGCATTTGATATTTTACGAATCTACACAAAGAATGTTTCTTTAGAATCTCCGAATACACCGGAAGTATTTAAAGCATCAACAAATCCTGAGATCCAAATTCAATTGAGTAATGAAAATACCGTGATTGAAGAGGGAATTCATGAAGTATCTTTGAAAGTAACCGTAACGGCAAAGCTTGAAGATAAAGTGATGTTTCTTGCAGAAGTTGAGCAAGCGGGACTCTTCCAATTGGTGAACTTTGAAGAAGCACAATTAAATGCAGTGAAAGGCGGTTATTGCCCTAACGTTCTCTATCCTTATGTGCGTCAAGCAATTGATAGCTTGATTTCAAGCGCAGGTTTCCCACCGGTGATTCTCTCACCCATCAACTTTGAAGCGGTTTATGCAGAGCGCCAAGCGCAATTGCAAGCAGCGGATGAAGCGGATGCTTAATAGGGATAAGATCACATTTCAGTAATGAAAAATTACGGATTGTCCTCTAGATAATAAAAGGCCTCGTATTCAACGAGGCCTTTTTATGTGGATCTATTTTTTATGTGTTTTAAACGTTGTAAGGCTCTGACGGTAATCTTTGAGGGTAATACTTTACGGCGTATAGGTTTTAATTCTATTTTTCCAACCCGGAAGCCAACGAGATTCGCCCTTGGCAGGATCCGCATTATTGACTCGATCTGTTAACACCTTATCTGCCGCAGCTCTAAAGCTCGCGAGCGTCGCTACATCTATTTGGGCTTTGTTATTCCCTGCATGGGTGAGATCCATATTCTCAAGCACTTGCATTAAGCCCCATCCTTGCCCTTTATAGCGCTCATTAGTATTGATCCCTTCCCCTTTGAAGTTCACGTAATCAATTAATGCATAGAGCCCATTTTTGCTCCCGGCAACTTCATAAAATTTCATTTCGATAAAGTCTGGGAATTGAGAGGCGGACTTCATCTTTTGTAAGGCGCCTTGAAGGCGTTGATAGATAAAGAGCGCTTGTAGATCTTTGTGCTGTTCTAAGAACTGCATTAATTCATTGAGCTCACCACGAGATTTCGCGGCATTAAAGGCAGCTTGTGTCTTCCAGGGGGCAGTACGATTGTTTTTGAGGATTGCCGGCAATGTCGCGCCATTTTGTGCGAGAAATGCCACTAGATCAGGGAATGTCTCTTCAAAATGGGCACGTTCCCCCGCTTTATACCAGATGAAGTGACCAATGCCGAGTGATGGGAAGTTTTCGCCATTATTCCATACGGCAAGATTATCGCGTTTTCCGCCCGTTTCATTCTTATAAATTTGCTCCCCTACATTACTCAGCTCGGCTTTAGAGAGTTGTATGGTGGGGGCGGCAAATAGTAGTGATGATGAGAGAAGCGCGGTACCTAGTGATATTGCGATCTGTTTTTTTAAAGCTTGGAAATGTGATTGTAACATTAGGAGGAAATCCTTCTTCGCTGCGGTATTCAATAGAAATAGGTTTTATCATAACGGGCACGGCTTGATTAGCGGGGATAAACGCCTCTTAAAGAGGCTCGTTTAACGGCTGATCTGCCCGCTTTTACGCCAGTAGAGAATGAGTAAGAAACCTGCTGCTGCGCCGCCTAAGTGCGCAAAGTGAGCAATAGGATTCCAAGAGAGATTAAGTAGACCTAAGACAATCTCTACAAGGATAATGCCGGGAATAAAGTATTTGGCTTTAACCGGTTTAGGGATAAAGAAGAACATCAGCTCTGCATTTGGGTAAAACATCCCAAAGGCAATTAAGATGCCATAAATTGCCCCCGAAGCGCCGACCATTGGGGTGATATAAGTTTGTACTAATGCGGAAACTTCTGTGACGGTATTAAAAAAGGCGGGGACAGTCGCATTCCCGAAGTTATCGAGCTTAATGAGTGCATTGATCTGCTCTGGAGCAAGGCCTAAATTGAATACGGCGTCTTTGAGCGGTTCAATCATAAAATAGCTCTGAACATTAAAGAGTAAGAATGATCCCATTCCGGCAACAAAATAGAGAATAAGGAAGCGTTTTGTACCGATTAGATGTTCAATCGTTGCCCCAAACATAAAGAGGGCAAACATATTAAAGAGGAGATGGGAAATGCCGGCATGAATAAACATATGCGTGAAAGGCTGCCAGAATTTGAAGTTTACAGATTCAGGGTAGTAACTTCCTAGCAGGACATCGAGCTCGATAATGCCGGCACTTGAGAGAATAGTTGTTAGGAGAAATAACGCAATATTGATAATAATGAGATTGCGTGTCACAACGGGAAGGTTTTTAAACATCGGCAAGAGACCTTTTAGAGAAGGTTTAGGGGAAACTAAATAATTAATCTTATCATAAGATAAAACAGGGGGAACGATTCGGGATTAGGGGAATCTTTGGTAAACTACTTGCTATAAGATAATCCTTAACTGATCCCAAAGAGCTTCCTTTGATAGGATCATTTGAAAAGAGAGATAGAGAATTATGGCAGATGTAAAAGATACCGCAACGGAACTTCCGTGGATTCGATATGATCAAAATCCGTATGGGGTACCACTTTTGGATTTAAGACCGATTACCTTCCAGTTAGGAAGTGATATTGCCGAAGAGGCGCTCAAGCATTTAGATTCTTATAGTCTTGAAGATGGCGCGTCATTTTCAGGATTATCTGTCGAAACTGAGAATGGCAAAGATCGATTTGTAACGTGCGAGTTACGGTATGAAACTGCCGGAAAGCTATACCCTGGCTCTCTTTTTGTACCACAAACGCCCGAAGATCGATGGGCGATCTTCTTTGATGGCGCGTATCTTTACTTTATCCGTAGTTGGTCTAAAGAATTGGTAGCAAAAGCAAGGGTGATTTTAGAAGAGAACGCCTTGGTAATTTGTGAAATTGAAGGCGCGATTTTAGATAGCGACTTTGAAACAGAGAATCAGACGATTGCATTGGTGAACTTCTTAATGTTGAGTCATGTATTAAACGAGACCGCACCGCTTCCCTTGTTAAATGAGTTAGAAAGTGAGCCTAATCGCGCGGCTGTTTGGGGATTCTCTCTGTTTGGTCATCGGGCAAAGGTGGGGGTTTTTGATGAAGATGCGCTCTTTAAGGGCAGTAATATTCTCAGAAGTACTACGGCGTATCATATTGCGATCGCCAATAATGATGATGGCGCGGTAAAGCTTATATTGTCACAAAACCTCGTGGATAAAGATCTCTTAGCTCAAGACGGGTTTACGCCTGTGCATTGGGCGCTCTATACCGATCATTTTGAAATGATGACGATTTTAAAGGACCATGGCGTGAATATTGATGGTATCTCTCTGGTGGGAACCACGCCCTTAATGGATGCAGTTGAATTAAAGTCAGAAAAAGGGGTGAAAACGTTAATCGGATTAGGGGCAAATGTAAACTTGGTCGATCAACAGGGCTTTTCAGCGCTTCATCGTGCCGCAGCAATGGGGCAGACAGCGTTAGTATCATTACTCTTAACGCAGGGCGCAGATCCATTCCTTCAGAGTCATAATGGACGCACTGCCGCTGATCTTGCGAGAGAGCGAAATCATGACGCAATTATTGCGCTATTTACAGAAAAAGATTGAAAAATAGATATCACCTAAAAATAAGTGGGTTAAAAAGAGAATGAATGAGTTAAAATTTATTTATTCTCTTTTTTTTGTCTTTTTTTGTAAAAAATCACTTGAAATGACATCATTCACCCCCATCTTGTTCACGAGAGGGGAATGATCTAAGTTTTGAAGAAAGTATCGTAGAAAATAATAGAGAATTAGATCCCAATTGATCCCCAACTACGTTAAACAAGTTAAAGGGAGTTTTGGATGAACCAAGATAAATTTACACAAGCATTCTTAAATGCATTGAGTGGGGCGCAGACTTTAGCGCTTACGAATGACCAACAGTATATCGAACCTGAACATGTTTTAAGTACCATGTTGAATCAAAAAGAAGGTTCTGTATTACCGCTCTTTCGCCAATGCCGGGCGAATATTGCGAGTTTAAATCAGCAGATTACGGCACTTATTGAGAAGTTTCCAAAAGTATCGGGAAGTAACGATATTCATGTCAGTCAAAACTTGCAGCGCGTTTTAGTCGCGGCTGAAAAAGAGATGCATAAAAGAGGAGATGGCTATCTCTCTTCTGAAGTCTTTATCTTGGGTATTTTGGATGAAGATAAGCAACTTGCAAAAGTTTTGAAAGAGGCGGGCGTTACTAAAGATGTTTTAGTGAAGGCCATTGATTCTATTCGTGGAGGTGAGAGCGTGCAGGATGCAAATGCGGAAGGTAACCGTGAAGCTTTAAATAAATATACGGTTGATTTAACAGAAAGAGCAGAGCTCGGTAAACTCGATCCTGTGATTGGTCGTGATGATGAGATTCGCCGTGCGATTCAAGTCTTATCACGTCGTACAAAAAATAACCCGGTATTAATCGGGGAGCCTGGCGTTGGTAAAACGGCGATTGTTGAAGGGCTCGCACAGCGAATTGTCAATGGAGAAGTGCCGGAAGGATTGAAAGGTAAGCGTGTTTTATCACTCGACCTTGGGGCGCTTATTGCCGGGGCTAAATTCCGTGGAGAGTTTGAGGAACGCTTAAAAGCTGTACTCAATGAGTTAGACAAAGCAGAAGGCCAAGTGATTCTCTTTATTGATGAGATTCATATGATGGTGGGCGCAGGTAAGACAGATGGCGCTATGGATGCCGGTAACTTACTTAAACCTGCGCTTTCGCGTGGAGAGCTTCACTGTATTGGTGCGACAACGCTTAATGAGTATCGTGAATATATTGAGAAAGATGCCGCGCTTGAGCGTCGATTCCAACAGGTGTTTGTGAAAGAGCCGACGGTGGAAGATACGATTGCGATTTTGCGAGGATTAAAAGAGCGTTACGAGATTCACCATGGTGTTGAGATCACGGACCCGGCAATTGTTGCCGCGGCAACGTTATCGCATCGTTACATCACAGATCGCCAATTGCCAGATAAAGCGATTGACTTGATCGATGAAGCGGGTAGCCAGATTCGTATGGAGATTGACTCTAAACCAGAATCAATGGATAAGCTCGATCGTCGTATTATTCAATTGAAAATTGAGCGTGAAGCGATTAAAAAAGAGACGGATGACGCTTCGAAAAAACGTCTTGAGACTTTGGAAGCAGAGCTTTCAAAATTAGAGAAAGAGTATGCAGACCTTGAAGAGATCTGGAAAATTGAGAAGCGCTTAATGCAAGGCGCAACGTCATTGAAAGAAGATCTTGATCAGGCGCGTACAGAGCTTGAGGCGGCAAAACGTACAGGTGATCTTGGTAAAATGAGTGAGCTCCAGTACGGAAAAATTCCTGAGCTCGAGCGTCAGTTAAAAGAGTCGCAAGAGGCAGAGAACCATGAAGAGCGCGAGCATCGTTTAGTACGCACGAAAGTGACAAGCAACGAGATCGCAGATGTTGTGTCTAAGTGGACCGGCATTCCGGTGAGCCGAATGATGGAAGGAGAACGTGAAAAACTTCTCCGAATGGAAGAGGTATTAGGAGAGAACGTGATTGGGCAGAGAGAAGCGATTACCGCTGTTTCTGACGCCGTTCGTCGTTCACGTGCAGGATTATCAGATCCGAATCGTCCGATTGGTTCATTCCTCTTCTTAGGCCCAACGGGTGTTGGTAAGACAGAGCTTACAAAAACACTCGCAACTTTCCTCTTTGATGATGAAAATGCGATGTTACGTTTGGACATGTCTGAGTTCATGGAGAAGCACTCTGTCGCGCGC
The DNA here is from genome assembly GCA_945639195.1 of uncultured Ignatzschineria sp. GTDB lineage: Bacteria > Pseudomonadota > Gammaproteobacteria > Cardiobacteriales > Wohlfahrtiimonadaceae > Ignatzschineria. The sequence goes on from CALZEE010000009.1 coordinate 76,217, forward strand.
TTAATCGGGGCGCCTCCTGGGTATGTTGGTTATGAGGAAGGCGGTTACTTAACGGAAGCCATTCGTCGTAGACCTTATTCCGTGATCTTACTGGATGAGGTAGAAAAAGCGCATCCTGATGTCTTCAATATCTTGCTTCAAGTGCTTGATGATGGGCGCTTAACCGATGGACAAGGTCGTACGGTAGACTTTAAGAATACCGTGATCATCATGACCTCGAACTTAGGTTCACACCTGATTCAGGAGCAAGCGAGTCGCTTAAGTGACTTGAGCGAGAAAGATCAGTATCTTGCGATGCGTGAATCAGTGATGGGCGTGGTTGGTGAGCATTTCCGTCCGGAGTTCATTAACCGTATTGATGATATTGTTGTGTTCCATCCTCTTGGAAAAGAGCACATCCGTAGAATCGCTGCGCTTCAAGTGAATCGTGTTGTAAAACGATTACTTGAGCATGATGTGATGCTATCCGTGACTGAAGAGGGCTTAGATAAACTCGGAGAGATTGGTTATGATCCAGTATTTGGGGCACGACCATTGAAACGAGCAATTCAAACCCATCTTGAAAACCCGCTTGCGAAAGCATTCTTACGCGGCGAGTTTAAAGGCGGCGACAGTGTCATTATTGATGGTGATTTAGAGATGGATATCATTGATGCGAGTCTTGATGCCTAACGACACTATTGATGGACGTGCTTTATAGCGCTCGACTTTGTGATACAAACTAACGATTAAGCAAAATCATAAGGGATTTTGCACATAAAAGGCCTGATCTTTGGATCGGGCCTTTTTTATTGGTATGGGGGGAGTATATGGTGAAGTATTTAGATATATAAAAAGGAAGATTCCCCGATTGACGCTTTAACGATAGTTGAGGAGGAAATCATGGGAGTCAAAATCAATCGAGCGGATATCGGCGCGTGTTTGTAGCGTTGAGTCTGATACCGCTTGAGGATGATTGTCCGTTATAACGCGTGTATTTCTCGAAACTTTTTCATGCGTAATTACTGCTAGCGCGGGGCTGATACAGAGGCTGCTGAGCGTGAGTAACGCGCTTGATTGAAGAAATTTTCGGCGAGATTGTTGAGTTTTCATAAGGGCTTCCTAATAGTCGTTTGATAGTTTTTTTGGTGAATCTATCGGGGGCGTTTATCGGAATCACCATTGCAGATGATGAACCTTAAATTGTTTATAAAGAAGGCTTCCTTGCTAAATAAGCGTTAGGGGAAGACCGTGATTATTGATGAATGATTGCACTATTTTATCATGCTTTTAAATAAGGAGATGTCAACCGTCAGATCGATGAATGTTGGCAGGATAGTCCATAGCTTTTTTTGTGAAAAAAACGCATAATATTGGGCATTCTCAGATTTTAATTGTGGGGTCATTGCACCGACTTTAGTGCAGATCTTTAAATTTCCCAATCACTGATATGAAGGCGTCTTATGAAGATGAAAACTCAAAAAATTTATCGTACCAAGTCTCAAATTACTCATAAATGCCAAGTAGAAATCACTGCTCGAGAGCATATGGTCTTGGCGGATGAGCCAAAACCGATGGGGGATAATGAGGGAATGACGCCTATGGAACTTCTATTGGGTGCGTTGGGAAGTTGTAAGAGTCTTGTCTTTAAAGCGGCAGCTAAACAGGATAATGTGCAATATAATCAGCTTGAGATTATCGTTGAAGGGGATTTTGATTCTGCGGGTTATCTTGGGGATCCGACTGTCGCAATAGGCTTTAGTGCTATTCGTACAATTTATCATGTAGATAGTGATGCTTCAGATTTAATGCTAGAGAATGTTATCGCTTATGTTGAGAGCCATTGTCCTGTGGCTGCGACGATTGATGTGGCGCCGACAAAAAGCGCGATTTTGAAGCGGAACACTCTGCTTTAATCAGACAATACCATTTGCTATGAAGAGGATATTAGGGGATATGCGACCTCTGATATCTTCGATATGTATATTAATTCATGCCTCATTTAGGGGCTGTTGAACATTCATAACTTCAGCCAAATATAGGCACAAGCTAAAGCA
>CALZEE010000010.1 GCA_945639195.1 uncultured Ignatzschineria sp.
TCGTTGAATGATCCATGTTCGAATGGTCCATCGTTGAATGATCCATGTTCGAATGGTCCATCATTGAATGATCCATATTCGAATGATCCATGTTATGACCCATATGCGCATGATGATCATGTCCGCCTTTGCCTAGATCGCTCATAATCATAGATCCCATATAAAAAACAGTCATCGCTAACACAATACAACCGCCAATCTTACGGGCTTTAGGGGAGGAGAAGAAACTACCAAAGAAGTTCCCTGAAACACTCAAAGTAAACATCATCGGTAAGGTTCCAAGTCCAAAGAAGAGCATAACAAGAGGCGCTCCCAATGAGTTCTCAACACCTAAACTCATCGCAAACGCCATATAAACCATGCCACATGGAAGCAGTCCCCATGCCATTCCGCCCAAATAAGCCCCGCCTAGCGTTTTAATAGGGAAAAACTTTCGGGTAAATTTAGATATAGGACGTGTAAATCGATAAAGCGGTTTTTCGACAAAAGCGAGAAACTGTGGGAAACCAATCAATTGAAGCGCTACAAAGAACATAATAATGCCGGCAAAATAACGAAGCACAATTTGTACCGGCTTAAGATCATTCATTGCAATGCTCATTAACATCGCAATAACACCAAGTAAGACATAGGTTGTAATTCTGCCAAGATTGTAAAGAATTGCTGTCGCAAATTTTTTGCGAGGATTATTTGTTTCAGTATTCATCCCTAAAATACCGACTATTGGTCCGCACATGCCTACACAGTGCAGTGAGCCATTAAGCCCCACTAAAAATACGGAAACAAGCAACGTAATATCTATCATAAAACCCTCTTTTAGTTTTATAGGTTGTATATACAAGTTTAATTTAAATAAGTTGTATATACAGGTTGGAAGTGAATGGGTATAGTCTAGCCGGAATAAAAATAATAATAAAGCTAGATTAGAAAAGTATTTTTCATAAGCGCGTTCATGCTTGACTTCGCTTTAAATTAATGAGAATTAAAGCCACTTGTTATCCCATGCTCGACATACTAAATTTTACTATGGAATCGATAGCGCGAAGTGGGATAATACTGCTCTGCCCAACTAACGACTTCTTTTTGAATGAGCAATTTTTCCGTAACCTTAAAACATGCTTCTGGCGAGTCTAGTCTTAAAATATTGCACAAATCTTCATCAGGAATGATCGCTTCTAAGGTATGTTTTTGCGATAACGTGGGGGATAATGTCTGAAGATAAGTTGTCGAACAAGCGCTTTTAAACGTTTTTTTAAGGTATTGCCCGGCAAATGATGCCAAAACATAACGTTTCTCATATTGAATCGGCGCACCATTGCTAAAATAGATCATTTCACTGTAAAAGAGTGGCGAATCTCCGCTATCGATATTAAAATGATCTTGTAATATTTGAGTCTGCAAACTGAGTGAGACGGCTTCCATTTTAAGAATTTCCGTAGAAAAATCATCCCCCTCGATAGCCACTTCTTGTGAAATCGGCATTAATTCAAAAAAGGGCGTTAATTGAAAAGGTTCTGCTACAAAAGTCCCCGCCCCCTTCTCTCGAAATAGATATCCTTCTTCTGAAAGCTCTTTAAAGGCGCGGTTAACCGTCATACGGCTTACGCCGAGAATCGCTGAGATCTCATTTTCTGAAGGCAACTTCTGATTAGGGCTCCAAGCACCTCGTGCGATCTTATCTAAGATATGCTCTTTAATTCGCTGATACATCGGTAAAGAGGCATTATCAGCAGTTAAAACTTCCCTAAAAGAATCTATCGTCATCAATCACACCTCATAAAAAAAGAGAACATCCTCCCCGCCGCAATTTAGTCTATAATTAAGCGCACGCACTATAATTTTAATCCAACGAAAGGGTAAAAATGACATCTAATAAAATTTCACAAACAGAATTTACTATCATGCAAGTGTTATGGTCGCAAAATCAAGCGACGAGTCAAGAAGTCATTTCCATTTTAAGCAAATCGACAGATTGGAAAGCAAATACAATTCAGGTAATGCTCTCTCGTTTAGTTCGTAAAGGCGTCGTTGGTGTGCGGAAACGTGGGCGTTACAACGTCTATTTCCCCACAATATCTGAAGGCGATCGCTCTCGAAATCAGGTTGAAAATGCTGATCATATTTGTGCTCGCAAAATTGGAAAGCGCATTGTAGAGATGATTCAAGACAATACTCTCTCTTTTGAAGATCTTGAGAATATTCAGATGGCATTAAACGCTAAAGAAGCCTTTGCAGTTGATGAGGTGTTCTGTAACTGCCCTCCAGGGAAATGTACCTGTAAAAACTGTAACTGCCGAAAAGAAGATCGAAAATTCACATCAACCCCAGCAAATAGTACTTCTGATGTTTCAATGGCTACTGACCAATCACAAGAGAAACAACGCTCACCCGCAACCGAACTAAAGACCGAGTCTAAAGGCGGGTGCTGCGGAAGCTAAAAAGCAAAGGTGCTGATTGTGACTACCCGAAATGCTCTGCAAGAAGCTTCTTCATTCTACTTAAACTCTCGGCATTAAGCTCTCTCACATAACGCTCTGCTCTTTTCGCTTCACTTTGTAATGCTAATAAAATAGGCTTCGCCCGCTCATGCTCATTCCAAGAGATCAGCGCTTCAGCATAACAAACGCGGGCCTCAAATCCTGGGTAATATTTTACAAGCGCTTCAAACTCATGCGTTGCTTCTGCTTGTTTTCCTATCAATGCTAAGCCCTTCGCATAGTAAAGATGACCATCTGGCGTATGAAAATCAGGATTATGCGTTTTTAATTGTGCAAGCGTCTGCAGGGACGCTTCTGCGTTGCCCAGATGAAACTGACACTTAGCAATCTGTAATAATAAATGTGGATCAGTTGCATAAAGTCCCTTTAAAATCTGCTCATACATCGCTAATGATTGCGTGTACGCTTTCATGCCAAAATATGCATCCCCTAAGCGTTTCTGATTCGTAAATGTCTGGGCAATCTCATATTGATGCTGCGCCTCTTTTAGCTCTGCTTGCGGATTTAGCATCTTCATGATTTTATGACTTACCTGATGCCCTCGTCTACTATTCATCAAGCTTGGTAAAATTACCATAATAAAATAGGCTATGAATCCGGCCACCGGTAAGATAATCACAATAAAAATCCAGTATCGTTCTTGACCTGTTTTAAAAATATGAATAATAAAAGCCACCGTAATGACTATATTTAAGATATATAACAACATTCTGTTCCACGCATTTCGTCAATATTTAATGGGGTAAATAATAGCGTGATGCATAACCTACAACAAGAGAAATCAATTGTCATTCTTCATCTGCCACAATTTTTCGTTCTTATTTCGCTCCATCTATCCATCTATCTAAAGGCAGATGATATATCTCATTCACAATCTAACTTCGCGTTAAACGAACCTTCGCTATCGAAAGGATTAAAGAAACCCTGCGCAGAATAATAATCTAGCCAATCCAACCCGCCATTGCTCCAATTCTATAAGCAATACTTGCAAAAAACAGGCATAGAATCGTTCTAATAAGCCAAATTAAGACAATATGCCAAATTTTCACAGGAATCTTGGTGGCTAAGATACAAGGAATTGATCCTGAGAAAAAGAGTACACTTCCAATAGACGTTACTGCCGCGATATAGCGAATCGGTAAATCCGCCTCATTGAGTAAAATAGCCGGCAAGAACATCTCTGCCAAACCGGATGCAATTTCGCCACTATAAGATTGCGCATTTTCAAAACCTGTCAGCATTAATGCAGGCTTTAGAATTAAGCCTAATCCATCAAATAAAGGCGTATATTTTGAGAGTATCAGCCCTACAAATCCAATAGCTAATATAGAAGGCGCTACGACAGAAGACATCCGCAAACCATCTTTAAAATTCTCCCAAATTAATGTAAAGACACCAGGATTATCTTTATATTTTTGTATCCCTAGTGCTTTCGCATGCTCCCACTTCCTATTTTTAGGAACTTCTGGAAGCGGACTTGCGGCAACATTATTTAATTTAGCAATCGGTGGTAGATAAACCGTGATGCTCGTCACAATAAAGGTAATGATAAAGGTACTCCAGAAAAAGAAATTCCAAGCCCCCATTAACCCCAATGTTTTTGCGACAATAATCATAAAGGTTGCTGAAACCGTAGAGAAACCTGTCGCAACAATCATTGCTTCTCGATGAGAATATTGCCCTTGCCCATACACTCTATCAGTGATTAACAGACCAATTGAGTAGCTACCCACAAAGGATGCAACCGCATCTATCGCTGATGCACCCGGCGTTCTAAATACCGGTCGCATTAACTTTTCCATAAAGACAGACACAAACTCAAGCATTCCAAAACCAATTAAAAAAGTTAATGCAACGGCTCCTACGGGAATTAATAATCCGACTGATAGCGCTAATTTTTCAAAAAGAAAAGGGAGCATATCCGGTTTCATCGCCCATTCTGGCGCACTTTTAGTAAGATAAAGAATGGCTAAAACAAACCCCAAAACCTTAAATGCCGAAAATATTTGCTCACTCATCGATGTTTTGAATTTTCCTGAAATATAAGGATAAAAAGCACCGTAAGCCATAATTAACAAGATAGCTGTTAATGCCAATGGCCTTAAATCATTAATAACAAATCCAGCGATGTGATCGAGTAATATCGTCTCTTTACCCCCAATATCAATTGATACAAAAAAGAAGACAATCCCTATTAAGCTCAATAAACTCAGCTTTAATAAAATTAGACTATCTAAATATTTCCGACCCTTCTTGGAGGTTTTTACCGCGTCATCCATCTCCATTTGTCTCTCCTCATTTTATTTTATTATTATCCCAGCTAGTGAGTAACAAACAATGTATATACAAATGATACTCGCTGTCAATTATTTAGACATTGTGGTTTGAAAATAGAAAAGTTGATCGCCTTTAAAACAAAAATAGGGGAATTTCTTTTTAATACGGCCCTCCTAAATCTCTAGAATATTTCAAAAAATATCATCATTTATATTGGAGAGTGTTTTAAATCCCCAAAAAAAAATCAATGGATAAGCCTAAAAAGCAACGAGATAAATAAGACGCGTTAAATTGTCTAATTAACATCCTGATTTATTGTCAATTTTTGTTTATTTTTGCCTGCAAATTCGAGTACACTAAAATTCATTCAAATCACACCTGACTCATTTTAGGAGCCTAGATGTATCAAAAGATAAAGTATTTCTTCTCTCTCCCAACCGCCGGCGGTATTATTTTAATGCTCTCTGCCGTGCTTGGTCTTCTTATCGCTAACAGCCCTCTTGCGGAACAGTATTTTGCGATTCTTAATAGTTATATTGCCGGATTAAGTATCTTACATTGGATTAATGATGCCTTAATGGCAATCTTCTTCCTCTATGTTGGATTAGAACTTAAACGTGAATTCTTAAATGGTGAGCTTGCAACAAACTCTCAAAGAATTTTGCCAGGTCTTGCGGCATTTGCCGGACTTGCTGTGCCGGCAGTGATTTACTTCATGCTCAATAAGAATGACCCAACAGCCATTAGTGGCTGGGCAATTCCAACCGCAACCGATATTGCCTTTGCATTAGGAATCGTGGCATTACTGGGTAGTCGCGTTCCCCTCTCTTTAAAAATATTCCTTACAGCACTTGCCATTATTGATGACTTAGCAGCGATTCTTATTATTGCGGTGTTCTATAGTAATGAGTTAAGTTTACTCTATCTTTTAGGGGCTTTAGGAACACTTATTGTTCTTATCTTCCTAAACTTTAAACGAGTGACACAACCTATTTTCTATATCATTCTTGGGGGAATTTTATGGTTCCTCGTCTTAAAGTCCGGCATTCATGCAACGCTTGCTGGGGTTGTACTTGCTATGACAATTCCGCTGAATAATGTCAAAGAGAATGCAAAAGGTGAAACCCCGCTCATTGCCTGGGAACATACACTCGGTAATTGGGTAAGCTTCTTGATTATCCCGCTATTTGGGCTTGCTAATGCCGGCGTTTCATTTGCAGGTATCGAGCTTTCAATGCTCAGCCATCCTGTTGTACTCGGCGTGACATTTGGTCTATTCTTCGGTAAACAGATTGGTATTTTTGGCATGGTATATCTGGGAGAAAAATTCGGGCTCTTCAACAGACCCAATGGTGCAACTTGGTTACAAGTTTATGGCATTGCCCTCTTATGCGGTATCGGATTTACAATGAGCTTATTTATTAGCATGCTCGCATTTGTCAGCCCAGAGTTACAAGACTTGAGTAAAATTGGCGTCTTTATGGGATCACTCTGCTCCGGCATTATCGGTTACCTCATCTTAAGATTTCACCCGATGAAAGGCTAGTTTCCAAACGTCTCTTTCATTTTGAATGATAGGTTTTAACCTCACTATCAGCAGAACGCATCAGTGAATCTTTCACTTGATGCGTTTTTTATTGCCGGAAAATACAATTTTCGATAAGAATTGATTAACCTCTTTTGTGAAAGTTCGATATAATTTAGCTTCTTAAATAACCCCAAGGCATTATGCTTATTCTGCTTTTAATCGTCATTTGTGCGATTTCTATCTCTTTTCTTTGCTCTATCCTCGAGGCTGCATTACTCTCTCTTTCCCCGAGCTTTATCTCTCAACAAAAAATTGATGCACCCAAACTCTATCCTAAACTCAAATATCTCCGCGATAAAATTGACCGCCCATTAGCCGCCATCTTAACGTTGAATACGATCGCACATACCGCAGGAGCAGCTGGAGTAGGGGCTCAAGTCACTAACCTCTATGGAAATGGTTACCTTGGCGTTGCATCTGCTGTGATGACGATTTTAATTCTGATCCTATCAGAAATCATTCCTAAAGTGCTCGGTGCAAAATATTGGCGGAGATTGGCACCTATTTTACCGACAATTTTAAATCCGATGATTTTGATCTTAAAACCTTTCATTTTACTCTCGGATCTTATTATGCGTCTTATTGGCAATAGTAAAGATGATCCTAATCTACGACAAGAGATCAAATCACTTGCCGGACTCGCAAAAGAACTGGGAAAAATAGAGGCGAAAGAACAAATTGTGATTGCAAATATTCTCGATCTTGATGAAGTCGACCTCACCACGATTATGACGCCGAGAATAGTTACATCAGCCATCACTCCTGATATTGATCCCAAAGATCTTAAGAAAATTATCGATCAAAACCAACTCTCTAGATATCCTATTATCGATGATAGAGAGAATCCTCTTGGCGTCTTCTTTAGGCATGATCTTGTCGATCTTCTTGCTTCAAAAAAATCCCTTTTAGACTTTGCTGAGCCACCTTTAGTCTTCCCTGACACAATTAGTGTTAAAAGTGCTTTTAGAAAACTACTAGATGAAAAACAGCATCTTGCTTTTATCTATGATGAATATGGAACATGGCTGGGGATTATCACTTTAGAAGATATTCTGGAGAAAATTCTCGGCGAAGAGATTGTCGATGAGACCGATATTGTCCCTGATATGCGCTTACTCGCAAAGAAACGTTGGGAAAGTAGACGATCTTAAATAACAGAGATTTCATTGCCGGCATTTTAAAATCAAAAAAGCATGTTGAATAATATCAACATGCTTTCAAATATCTATCGCTAAAAATTTCCTAGCGTTTATTCCCGTCCTGATTTATTTCGAACGAGATTTACCAACTTCATTCCCAATAAATGCCCCTAATGCTGCGCCTCCGGCGGTCCCCAGCACTGTTCCATCAGTAATGACTGCTCCAGCAACGGCACCTGCACCCGTTCCCATTGTCATTCCTTTCTGACCAGAAGTCATGCCATCCCAAGTGGAACATGCATTTAATGTGAAACCAATTGCAAAAAACATTGCGACTTTGATGAGAACTTTCATTATATTTATTCCTTTAGTTATAAAGAGTCATCTCTTTGAACAGAGTAGCATAATGATCCATTGTTATATAGTATTTGGCCTACCCTTCCTCGCTAGTTTATCCCCTATATTTTTAATCAATTTCAAGATAAAAAATTATTAATATCCCATCATTCATTTCTCCTCTATTTCTATATGGGTATTTACCCTCACAAATCAATATATTAATTTACTTATTACTTATTAAACCACACAAATTAATTGCTAGAATTAGATCCATAAATTTTAATAGATTTAATTTATAAAGCATCATCTCATTAAAGTAATTAACATTTTTTTAGGGTTTAAGCACATGGAAAAGAGCGACAAAAGCAAAGTAGCAGCAATTTTATTATGCCTATTCTTAGGCGGATTTGGGATTCATCGTTTTTACGTTGGTAAAGTCGGAACAGGAATCTTAATGCTTGTAACTTTAGGTGGCCTTGGCATCTGGTCATTGATCGACCTTATCATGATCATTGTTGGCAAATTCACGGATAAAGACGGTCGCGTTCTCGCTGACTAATTCATCTTCGCCATTTGCTATTATAGATCACATCCCCATAGCAAACACGCTGAATAATAGAAAAGCAGATATCTTAGATATCTGCTTTTTCTCTCTTCATCTTTTCTATTTTACGCTTATTTTATACGCGATTAGAAATGGAATAAAAGAAAGATAAAAAAAGAGGTATCCAAGGATACCTCTTTCTATCAAACAAACTAAATTGTTATCTTATTTGTGTTCAGCGATCATTTGACGAAGAACGTAATGTAAGATACCACCTGATTTGTAGTAATCTACTTCGTTAAGCGTATCGATACGGCAAAGTACTGTGAAGTTCACAACAGTTCCATCTGCTTTCTTCGCGCTTACTTCAATGTCTTGACCTGGTTTAATGTTGTCATCAAGTTTAATAGTGAATGCTTCTTCACCTGTTAAACCAAGACCTTCAGCATTTTCACCATTTTTGTATTGAAGTGCAAGAATACCCATACCGATAAGGTTTGAACGGTGAATACGCTCATAGCTCTCTGCAATAACTGCTTTAACACCTAAAAGGTTAGGACCTTTCGCTGCCCAGTCACGGCTTGAACCAGAACCATACTCTTTACCGGCTAATACGATTAAAGGTGTGTTCTCTGCTTCATAACGCATTGCTGCATCATAAATTGGCATTGTTTCGCCTGAAGGAATGTGTTTAGTGTATCCACCTTCCACATCAGTCAACATCTTGTTACGAATACGAATGTTCGCAAACGTACCACGGATCATCACTTGGTGGTTACCACGACGTGAACCGTATGAGTTGAAGTCTTTCGGAGAAACACCTTTCTCTTGCAAGTAAAGACCTGCAGGAGCGCCCGCCATAATCACACCCGCAGGAGAGATATGGTCAGTTGTGATTGAGTCACCAAAGTATGCAAGTACGTTCGCATTTTCGATTGTTTTAACCGCTTCAATCGGCTGGTCAATTTTCTCAAAGTATGGAGGATGTTGTACGTAAGTTGATTTCTCATCCCATTGGAATGTCTCAGTTTTCGCAACATCAAGTGCCTGCCAATGAGCATCACCGTCAAATACGCCGTCATAACCTTTACGGAACATTGAACCATCCACTTTTGCAACTGCTTCAGCGATTTCGTGGTTTGATGGCCAGATATCTTTCAAGAATACATCGTTACCATCTTTGTCTTGTGCGATAGGATCTTTCGCAATATCAAGACGTGTAGTACCTGCAATCGCAAATGCAACGACTAATGGTGGTGATGCAATCCAGTTCGTTTTGATTTGTGGATGGATACGACCTTCGAAGTTACGGTTACCAGAGATTACAGCAGCCATTGTGAAATCGTTTTGATCGATTGCTTCACCCACTTCTGTAATTAATGGACCTGAGTTACCGATACATGCAGTACAACCATAACCTGTTAAGTTGAAACCAACTTCATCAAGATATTTCGTTAAACCTGCTTTATCTAAGTACTCGCTGACAACTTTAGATCCTGGTGCAAGTGATGTTTTAACCCATGGCTTACGTGTTAAACCAAGTTTTGCCGCTTTTTCAGCCACTAAACCTGCTGCCATCATCACGCTTGGATTGGAAGTGTTCGTACATGAAGTGATCGCTGCGAAAACAACGTCTCCTTGATGTAAAGTCACGTCTTGACCATTTACGTTAATGTCTGCTGCTTTTGAAAGATCTTCATTACTTTCTGTAACAAAGTTTTCAAATGCTTCTTTAAGGTTTGGAAGGGTTACGCGGTCTTGTGGACGCTTAGGACCTGCCATGCTTGGAACGATTGTGCCAAGATCAAGCTCAAGAGTATCTGTAAATACTGGCTCATCACCATCATTACCCCATAATCCTTGCTCTTTTGCATAGCTTTCAGTACGTGCAATCACTTCTGCATCACGGCCAGTGAGGCGCATGTAGCTTAAAGTGATGTCATCAACTGGGAAGAATCCAACTGTTGCACCATATTCTGGCGCCATGTTTGAAATCGTTGCACGGTCTGCAAGTGGAAGCTCTTTAAGGCCATCACCGTAGTATTCTACGAATTTACCAACAACGCCTTTTTTACGAAGCATTTCAACAATTGTTAAAACTAAGTCCGTTGCTGTAATACCTTCGTTAAGTTTACCGGTTAATTTAAAACCAACAACTTCAGGAATGACCATTGAGATTGGTTGACCAAGAATCGCAGCTTCAGCTTCGATACCACCAACACCCCACGCTAGTACTGAAAGACCATTCACCATTGGTGTATGGGAGTCAGTTCCTACACAAGTATCAGGCATGATCCATGTTTTACCGTCTTTTTCATTTGTCCAAGCAACTTGTGAAAGATACTCAAGGTTTACCTGATGACAAATACCCGTTCCTGGTGGAACAACGCGGAAGTTATCAAATGCATTTTGACCCCATTTAAGGAATTCATAACGCTCACCATTACGTTCCATTTCAAGCTTCACGTTCTCGGCAAATGATGCATTTGTACCAAACGTATCGATCATCACTGAGTGGTCAATGACAAGATCAACAGGTGCTAATGGATTAATATGTGAAGCGTCTCCGCCTGCTTTCACCATTGCATCACGCATTGCTGCTAAGTCTACAACGGCAGGAACACCGGTGAAGTCTTGCATTAATACACGTGCAGGGCGATATTGAATTTCACGCTTAGATGTGCGGTTACGAGCCCACTCACCGATTGCTGCGATATCGTCTGCATTTACAGTCACGTTATCTTCAAAGCGAAGTAAGTTCTCAAGAAGAACTTTCATAGATTTAGGAAGTTTTGATAAATCCCCTAATTTCTCTTCTGCTTTTTTAATCGAGTGATAATGGTACTCTTTGCCACCAACATTTAAGGTAGAAAGAGTGTTTAATGAGTTTACTTTACTCATGTTGACCTCCGAAGTTAATAAAAAAATAGTCTGCTAAACCCTTTAAAAACTTTGTATTAAGGTATAACTCAATGACTTTGTTCTTATTTTGTCTTGTCATTGAACCTTATTTCGTCGTCATGATAGCAAGATTAGGCACTAAAAGGAATCGCTAAAAGCCAACCCTTTATGCAATCTCGTCAATCAAACTGAGCATTTCAACCACACCCATCGCGGCAGAAAAACCATTATTACCAGCTTTTGTACCGGCTCTTTCTAATGCTTGCTCGATTGTATCAACCGTTAAAACACCAAACATTACAGGCTTTCCGCAATCAAGACCGATTTTGCTAATTCCTTTCGCGGCTTCTCCCGCCACAAAGTCAAAATGCGCAGTTGCCCCACGAATAACCGCTCCAAGACAGATCACGGCATCAATATCGGTCTTTTCTGCAAACTTCTTCGCAATCAATGGGATCTCATATGCACCTGGTACCCAAGCAAGCGTAATATCTTCCTCAGAAACACCACTACGTACTAATCCATCTTTCGCACCATCGATTAACTGCTTCGTAATCAAGCTATTAAAACGACCGGCAACAATCGCAATTTTTTTACCTTTTACAGATAATTGACCTTCTAATACTTTCATAATGCTCTCCTAATATAAATAATGCTTTCGCTAATAATATTGAATGTTAAAACGTTAAAACTTCTTAAAAACTTGAGTAAATAAAGATTCCTATTAAACGCTTATTACCCGTTAAAAAATCTTTATAATGTATTGATAATTAAGATAGTGATCGTTAATCCTTGAATGATTCACGATTCATCGTCTTCTCGACCACTATTTCGGAAATTTTTAAACAACTTTCTGACTTAGATCAGTTCTTATTGGCGCTGTTAAGCCATAAGTCCGTTATTAAAGGCGATGCCCCATCTGATCACGCTTCACGTTGAGATAGTCAGAGTTCTCTGTCGTTTCAAATCTTGGGGTACCTTGCTCAAGAATCGTAATGCCGGCTGTTTTCATTGCCGCAATTTTCTCTGGGTTATTTGTTAAAAGATTAATTACATCTATCCCAAAGAATTTAAGCATCATGGCAGCCTCGTCATAAGTACGCTCATCAGCGCCATGTCCTAGCATCTCATTGGCCACAATTGTGTCATACCCTTCTTCTTGTAACTTATAAGCCTTGAGCTTCTCAACGATACCAATGCCTCGACCTTCTTGTCGTAAATAGAGTAAAACACCATTGACCGCATTCGATGTTTCCTTCATCCCAAATTCTAACTGCGCATGGCAATCACACTTCACTGATGAAAAAACATCTCCTGTTAAACACTCTGAATGAAGTCTTACCGTCGCAGGCTGCGTCATATCACGATTTTTGTTTAAGAGCGCCATATGAGGTTCAGCCCCATTTTTATTGGGGAAAGTGTAGATATCAAACTCCCCAAAAGTTGTCGGAAGCGTTGCGCTACTAAGGGGGAGCAATACTGATTCATCTTCTAACATCAAACGATAATTCACGATATCTTGTATCGAGATCATCGGCAGACCATGTTCTTTCGCATAAGGTACTAAATCTCGCTCTCGCGCCATCTCTCCATCTTCTTTTAAGATTTCACAGATCACAGCAGCAGGTTTAAAGCCTGCGAGCGTCACAATATCAATCGCTGCTTCGGTATGGCCACGGCGAACAAGTACACCGCCCTCTTTAGCGATTAATGGGAAAATATGCCCGGGTTTATTAAAGTCTTTACCTGTCTTACTTTCATCTGCCATCGCATTAAGCGTCTCTGTACGTTCAAAAGCCGAAATGCCGGTATGAGTTGTATTGAGGTCAATAGAAACGGTAAATGCTGTTTTATACGGGTCTTTATTATCAATCACCATTGGAGAGAGCTCTAAACGATCCGCATAAGCTTTTGAGATCGGCGCACAGATTAATCCGCCAGCATGACGAATCATAAAATTCGTCTCTTTTGCCGTAACCGTTTCTGCGGGCATAATAAGATCCCCTTCGTTTTCACGAGAGGCATCATCTGTCACGATAATCATCCCGCCCTTTTGCATAAACTCAATGGCGTGGCGAACTTTCTCAATGGAACCATACTCTTGAAAGATTGTTGTCATTTCTCGTATCCCTTCTTTTTAATGCTAAATGTTTTAATGCTGTAATTTATGAAATGCTTAATTCTGTTGCAAACCGTGCAAAAACACGCTTTAGATAATAAATTTAATATCCCCAATTAGAGAGTTGCTGATAATTCACGGAAGACTGTTTGGGTTGTTGCGCCTTGATATATTTACCGACCATATCGAACTCCAGATTGATGCGGCCACCAATTTTGAGCTTCTGCAAATTGGTATGATCAAATGTATGCGGAATAATGCCGACTTTAAAGGTGCGCTCGGTCACACTAATAATCGTTAAACTGATCCCATCAATCGCAATGGAGCCTTTGGGAATCATTAATCCCTCATGCGGATCTTTTAGCTCAAATGTGAGCTCACGAATATCGCCAAGATCATCCACCTTTAATAGCTTCGCTTCGCCATCGATATGACCACTGACCATATGCCCGCCTAGACGATCACCCATTCGAAGCGCTCGCTCAAGATTCACTAATGTACCTTTGGCATATTTATCAAATCCTGTGCGCTTTAAGGTTTCTGGCATCACATCGGCTTTAAAGTAATCATCGCCAAATTCTGTCACCGTCAAACAAACACCATTAACGGCAATACTATCGCCAAGTTTTACGTCTTCAAGCACCTTTTTCGCTTTAAAGCTTAAGCGAGAGATATTCGTACTATGCGCAATGGCGATAATCTCACCGCGCTCTTCAATAATTCCTGTAAACATTTAACGATTCCTTTTTGCGATAGTAAAAAATGATTCCCCACACATCTCGACAGATTCAATATTAAGGAACGGTGCGTCTTCTAGATCCTGAATGGGGCTACTCGCCCAAAGTTCTAACGCTTGCGGGCTTCCTATTAATTTGGGTCCAAAAAAGAGACAATATTCGTCGACTAAATCAGCACTAATAAATGCATCATAAATGCCGGCGCCCCCTTCAATAAAGAGGCTCATTATTCCGGTGAGATAGCAATAATCGAGCAAGTCAGAAGGATGAGTTGATGCCAACGGCGCTAATTTCACGCCACGAGCCTTAATCAAAGTTTCAATCTCTGCACTCGGGGTATTATTCTCATCAAAGCAGATGAGGGAAGGCGCTTCTGAAATATCAAAAAATTGATACTTTGAGATAATCTCGGGCGTAATGCCGATAAAGTTATTGAGAAGCAAAATACGCGTTGGCGCTTTTGTCTCGAAACCATAACGCACGGTTAATGCCGGATCATCTTCTAATAAAGTCCCTTTTCCCACTAATATTGCATCATGCAAGCCACGTTGATAATGGCCTTTTTTTCGCGCTTCACTGCCCGTGATCCACTTTGAATCTTTGGTTTTTGTAGCAAGCTTCCCATCAAGACTTAAAGCTGCTTTCAGTGTTACAAAAGGTCTTTTGAGTGCTTGATTCAGCGCAAAGTGTTGGATTAACGCCGAAGCTTCTACCGGGAGAAGATTCGTCTCCACTAAAATGCCGGCATCTTGCAAGAGCGTATGTCCTTTGCCAGCAACTGCAGGATTGGGGTCTTCAATCGCGGTCACGACTCGTCTAATGCCGGACTTTAAAATAAGATCTGTACAGGCGGGCGTTTTCCCCTGAAAGCAACAAGGTTCGAGTGTGACATATAACGTCGCTCCCACAACCTCTTTGCCACGGCTTACGGCATCCTTCACGGCATTTACTTCAGCATGAGCGCTGCCCGCAACTTGATGATAACCCTCACCAATTATCTCGCCATCTTTGACTAATACAGCCCCAACATAAGGATTAGGAGATACTTGTCCATAGCCTTTTTTAGCAAGCTCCATTGCCCGTTGTAAATAGTGAATATCGACCATACGACGATCCGCAGAACACAAAGGTCTGTCGTTTTGCTGTAAATCTTCAAATTCTCTAGACAAGAAAAAACCCCACGATACATTTGTATTTGGGGCTTTGTGTTTGGTAATGGAATGGTAAGATTACGATACCCTTTAAATGCCAAAAGCATGGGGTACGAGGTGTTTATCACTACTTTATTGATCATTGCTCACACAAATGATTCTTCGCATGTAGGAAATATAGTTTTTAGGCGATATTGAAGACGCATTAATTACTTCAGTTATTCAATAGAAATTTCAATCCAACTTTCTATCGCCTTTCAACCCATTTCATGGAAATTGTTTCAGTTATTGCCGCAACGATTAATACATTTATTAAGCTACTGCATTGCTGAAACATCTCATTGCTTAACAATGATGAATTCCTAACAACGATCCTTAAAGAAGATTTCACCTCTTTAATCTTACAACTCCATCTATCTTTTACCATCCAGACTATACTGTCGGTTTTGGAATTTCACCAAGATCAGCTTTCGCTCGCGGACTTTAACCGCCGGTCGGGAATTAATATGCTTATACAATAAGCTTTTCACCCTGCCCCAAAGATAAATTAAATTGTTGTTTAATTACCGTCATACATCTCATTAAAAATGAACGACCGTAATTAATCTTTATCTACTATAGCGCTTCTCGATCAAAAAAAAAAGAGTGCTTTGGAAAAACACTCTTTTCTTATCATGATCCCTTTCTCAAGCGCGACTGAAGCAAGACTAAAAGCGCTTAAATCTTGCGAGATTTAACTTCTAAAACGGCGAATCGCAAAACCAAAGTAGAGACTATAAATACCAATCAGTAAGCTTAATCCACCTAGCAATGTCGTAATAAAGACAATTCCTGTTACAGGAGAGTTTGGAATCCCTAAACCGAGTAACAAACTAATAACGCCTAATACTAATGCTAACCACCATTTACTTGCACCCATTTTTTTGAGACTAAACGCAAATGCAATCGCAGAGATTCCATAGAAGATCAACCAGAACATAATCAAGAAGATCATCATCATTTCCGGCATTCCATCTTTAGCGTGTTGGATAATGTATCCCCCGATAAAGACCTGCAAGATTCCCATCGCTAAGTTAAAACCCCATCCTTGAACATTACGATTTGTGAGCGAATAGAAGATCTCAAAAAATCCTGTTACAAAGAAGAACGCCACCATAAACTGCGCTAAGACAACAAAGCTTGCAAAAGGTTTAAAGAATAGAAACCCACTTAATACTAAGTAAAGAACTCCCATTAAAACCCACGACCACCAATTCTTAATTGTTCGATCCATCTTTTATTAAATCCTTCTCATTAAAGTTAAACGCCACCAAATATTGTTGCAGGTAATAATTTGATTTATATCAATTACTGCAACATATTCACTATAAAAATTATATCAATTCCTTAGAGATTGCGACATGGAAATTATTGATATTCCTTTAATAATACAGCGATAGAAAACAATTGATAGCTTTACATTCTGCCAATTTATTATGTAAATCATTGCATTAATTGCACCTATCAACTATAAAGATCGGTGCTATCAAATATAAGAATATCAATTTTTCATCTATTAAGGAGTATATGTTATGGCAAGTTCAGTCCCTAACCCCGACTTGCTGGAGGAGGAAATTCCTCGCTTCAACGTGGCTAAGGTCTTAAAATCATTGATCGGAATCGCAATTATTGTTGCTATCTGTTCCGTGATCTATCAATTCCTGCCTTTTACAGAGCAAGCGAATAAAGGTCTCATCATTCTCTTCTTCATTGGTGCGCTTTGGCTTACTGAGGTCGTTCATACAACGATCACAGCACTTTTAGTGCCCCTCTCAGCAGTACTTTTAGGCGTTCCTGAAACTGTTACACTTAAAAGCTCTTTAACAAGCTTTGCGGATCCTATTATCTTCCTCTTCTTTGGGGGCTTTGCGTTAGCAACGGCGCTCCATATGCAGAAGATTGATAGAAAAATTGCGCTCTTTATGATTCGTCTCTCTAAAGGGCATCTAGGGATTACTGTTTTCTCACTCTTCTTTGTGACAGCAGGTCTTTCAATGTGGATTAGTAATACCGCAACGGCTGCTATGATGCTCCCTTTAGCGCTTGGTATTATGAGTAATTTAGATTTCTCTAAAGAACGCGGAACCTTCATCTTTATTCTGCTGGGTATTGCCTATTCTGCAAGTATTGGGGGTCTTGGAACATTAGTCGGTTCACCCCCTAACGCGATTGCTGCGACGGCATTGGGTTATAGCTTTGATGACTGGTTTGCCGTTGGGATTCCTATGATGCTTGTGCTAATGCCAGTCATGCTCTTAGTGCTCTACATTATCTTTAGACCAAAACTCAATATGCGTATTGATGTTACAGACGAAGTGATTCCATGGACATTACCACGTATTCTTGCAACGATTCTCTTCTTTGTAACCGCTATTGCGTGGATTTGTGGCTCACTTCTCCAAAAACATCTCGGTATCTCATCGCCTGATACATTCGTTGCGATTGCTTGTGCTGTATCCGTTGTAGTACTCGGTCTTGCCTCATGGCAGGATGTTTCTGAGAACACCGACTGGGGCGTGCTTTTCCTATTTGGGGGTGGTTTAACGCTCAGTGCTGTTCTTGGTAGCTCTGGCGCATCCGCAATTTTAGGGAATACGGTTGCAGAAATCTTTGGTCAATCACACCCATTAGTCGTCATTCTTGTCGTTGTCGTATTTATTATCATTCTTACTGAGTTCACAAGTAATACTGCCTCTGCAGCACTTTTAGTGCCTGTATTTGCCGCGGTTGCTGTGGAAATGAATATGCCGGAAGAAGTGCTTGTATTAATGATTGGCTTAGGGGCATCTTGTGCATTTATGCTTCCGATTGCAACGCCGCCTAATGCGATTGTCTTTGGAACAGGTCACCTCAAACAGCGCGATATGATGCTTGCAGGTGGTGTCTTAAATCTCTGCTGTATTGGTATTTTAACGATCTATGCATACTTCTTCTTACTCTAATTAAGAAGCGGAATCTTACAAGATTCTTCCATACTCAAAAAAGCGAATGTAGATATCGAACTACATTCGCTTTTTTTCTGTCGATCTTTTTGTATCGATCTTTTTCTGATTATTTTTTATGTTAAAGAAAATCGATCATATCGTGTTTCCGATCTCAATATCGATTCAGACTCTATACTTTTCCAAATAGAGAAGCATTATGCACCCGTGGACACGCATCTGGCTATTTTCGTATCTGGATCGCAAATTGAATCACATGACACAGTCCTTTATGAAGATCCCCCTCTTCACGCATCATTTCGCCCACATAAAAATGCTTAAAGAAATCCCCCGCAAACACTTCTAAAAAATGGGCCGGAGAGTAGAGATAATCAACATTACGAGGACCACCCGAGCCATAGGGGATCTGCTCATCTGAATAGACTTCTCCAAAGAGCCAACCTCCTGGTTTCAAGGTTTTACGAAGCCCTTGAAATACGTGTGCCTGTAGCGCTTTACTAAAATGCCCATAGACACAAAATGCGGCGTCATATTGTGACTCTTCCCACATGGTTTCTGTTAGATCCACCTCTTTCGTTGTGATCGCTAAATTGCCCTTACGCTCGTTTACTTTTCTCAGCGCAACATCAGAATAATCCCAAAGATCAATTGTTAAATCTCTCCCTGCATTTTTCGCACTTTCTGCGATATAAAGCGCATTTCGACCTTCACCCTCGGCAATCGCTAATAGCCGCCCCTTGGGCAGTAAAATAGCCTCAATCTCTTTAATAAATTGATTTGGGTCTTTCCCGTAAAGATAAGCTTCTCGCGCGAAGCGTTCGTTCCAATGAGACTTCATTTATCACTCCTTATTTGTTAGACATATGTCCTAATAGCGATATGTCATTATTGGGCGCGGTCGTAATTACCTTCAATCCAATAAATATTATCATGATGGAGACGACTACAGGTATTGAGATATTGAGATATTGAGATATCTAAACACCAAGATATCAGGATATAAAAAAGCAGCGCATATCACAATGCACTGCTCTCTTGATGATTCAACGGTACTTATAAAGCTCCGTTTAAACGCCCTTAATATCTAACGAATTTTATCTACACGCTTAAATTCTAATGATGATGCGGTATTTGAAAGGCGAAGATATTGCTCATCCTGTGACACAATTGTTTCTGCACCACCCTCTAAAAGAAGTGCGATATCATTGTCTAAGTTATTAAGTATCGCATCGCCGCAGAATTTACGAGTCATACCGACACCTTTAGCCGTTAATACGCCACGCTTGCTGATCGCTGCTTGACCAAAGAAATTATTACACATTGCGCCCGTTATTTGCATATTTTCACTAAATGCGATGTGAGGAGCTGCCCCCCCTTTTACGGGTTCAAATGCTTTGCCATTAACCGTTACAAGCTCATAATTATGATGCTCTAAAGCATCTGCTGTAGGGATCTTCGTATCTAATCGACTCATCGCAGTACTCCCACTTGAACATGCTGTAATCACTAATAAAGCAACGGTACTTAACAATAGTTTTTTCATGGTATTAACCTCTTTATTGACATCTAAAATTTTTAGGTGTTATTTGTTATTCCCAAACAAAGTTTATCATGATGCGCCTTACATTAAAATACAAAATTTATACTTACAATAACTCTTTTAGTTAAAAAATATGAATTATCAATAAGTATTGATTAGTGTAAGTTATATGACTTAACTTATTTAAAATCTCTATAATAAATTCACATTTGGGCGCTAAATCACTCCAAAACAACTATTTTGTCGTTCCTACAATGATGCTAGATGCTTTTACTAAGCCTAAAACTTTACCACCCTCTTCTAATCCCATCTCTTCGACGCTCTCATTAGTGACAACGGCCGTCAGTGTCAAACCCTTCTCTGTCGTAAACTGAACCGTACTATTCACAGCCCCTAACATCAATTTTGTAATCGTTCCCTCAAATTGGTTTCGTGCAGAAAATGCTAAACCACAATCAGGACTTGCTAAAACAACCCAAGGGGCCTTGATGATCGCAACCACTTCTTTCTCAAGTGTGATATCAAGTGTGTCACAGCTTTGCTTTGTAATAACGGTCACAATTTCGTCACCATTATCTAAAGTAATAATGACCTCATTATTGACGCTTCCGGAAAAAATCGCGCTGACTTTCCCTTTTAATTGATTACGTGCTGAAATTGTTCTCATTCTTATTCCCCTAATAATTATATGTAATATTATAAAACTAACTGCTCGATCACACGGTAAAGTAGGCTATAATAGCCAACGTGAATATTATAACGTCTTTCACACCCGTGAAATAACATCTAATGATCATAACAAAAACGATGACCAGTCATTTCAAAATAATTCATTATCTCAGAGGTTAGCCATAGTTTTTATGAGTATATCAACCAGTAACCGACCCCGCATTATTGTGATTGATCGAAATAAATTATTTCGCGAAAAACTCTGTTTCCTCCTCACAAAAGAAGCTAAAGAACATTATGAAATCCTTGATGAATTTAATCAGTTAGAGTCAGCTATTACATTTTTAAGACATCATAAAATTGACCTCCTATTACTAGAAGCTGCGCTGTTAATGCCGGGGAAAAGTATGGATCAACTCAAGCGAAGTCTCTTATTAAATCCAGAACTCAAGGTTGTACTATTAACAACCGGCGATCAGGAAGTGGCGGCGCAACATATTCAATCATTAGATGTTCACCATACCCTCACAAAGACCATCGATTGTGATGAATTCTTACAGCTAATTGATAAGATCCTTCAAAATAGACATCACCCAGAGAAGACAAATACCACTCAAGCGCTCACTCCTCGCGAAGAAGAGATTCTCACTTGGTTAGTGAAAGGTGATAGTAATAAAGAGATCGCTCGTGAACTCGATATCTCTGAGAGTACAGTTAAAGTGCACGTACAAAACATCTTAAAGAAATTCAATGTTTCTAGTCGCGTAGAAGCCGCCGTTTATGCGGTTCGCAATGAATTACGTGCTTAATTTCTGCTGACATCTAAGATCTCAACGTCAATATTGAAGCACACATAGACTCAAGGATCAGAATGCGCCAATGCTGCACCCTGTCCTTTACATGCTAGATTTATCTTGGAAAATTACGATGTAATCGCCGTGAGCGCTTGCAAGATGTCTGCTTTTAGATCCTCAACTTCCTCAAGCCCTACCGACAACCTAATCAAGGTTGGCTCAATACCAATGACAGCCTTCATTTCTGGCGTAAATGTCCCATAGATCGTCGACTCTGGATGAATAATAAGGGTTCTATTATCAAAAAGATTGGTTGCTCGGCGAATCAAGGTTAATGCGTCCATGAATTGATAACATGCCGCTTTAGAGACTAAGTTAAAGGTTAACATCGCCCCAGGATTTCCCTCAAAAAATTGATCACTCAATGCTTTATAAGGGAAATTGTCTAATTTAGGGTAAGCCACCGTCACGATCTCAGGCTGCGCTTGTAAGAAATGTGCTAAGTCACAAGCACTTTGGCTCATTGCCTGATAACGTAGCTTTAATGTCTCAAGCCCCATAATCTGCGCATACGCTGTATCGGGATCCATGCATGCCCCAAAGTTACGCGCAATCTCTCGTTTAATCTTAAACATAAATGGCGAAAATGGTGCTGTATTACTCAGCTTGCTTAAGCGTTTATTAAAACGCCAATCAAATGTGCCATAATCGACAATCGCCCCACCTACGCTAGTCGCACCGCCAGAGACATATTTAGTAGTGGAAACGACTTCAATATCCACGCCCCACTGACGCGCATCAAACGCGCCCCAAGGAATAACGGTCGTATCCACAATCATCGGCACATGGTGCTTCACAAGAATCTCTTTAATTGCCGGTAAATTGGCGATTTCTAGATGCGGGTTCGTCATTACCTCACAGAAGAACGCGCAAGTATTCTCATCAATTGCAGATTCAATCTCTGCGAGATTATCCGTATCAACAAAACGAACCTCAACCCCAAACTCGGCAAGTGTAAATTGAAATAAGGCAAAAGTATTCCCAAAGAGATGAGGAGAGGTCACGATATTACTTCCCGCATAGCTCAGCGCCATAAAGGTATTCGCAATCGCCGCCATACCACTACTCAACATCATGACATGATCCCCGCCTGAAATCGCCTGAATCTTCTTCTCTAGCGCTTCAACTGTGGGATTCGTAATACGAGAGTAAGTATGAGAAGCCACCGCTTCCTGATTTTGAAATGCTGCAGCAATGGCCTGTGAGTTTGGAAACTCAAATGCCGCACTACGGTAGATCGGCACATTCATTGCCCCATGGATATCTTTATGATTCTTATCCGTACTCAAAATCTTACTATTCAACCCTAATGCCTGATGCTTAATACGCGCCGTCATCTCTATCCTCTTTTACTTAGTTATATATATCTACCATTACACAATCGCTATGGGCGCTGCGCTTCTTCCATCATCGAGACTCAGTATTTAATTGAGCATTCAATTTAACAGGGAATTTACATTCACATTTAAATCTATATTGAATATCAATCTCATAAAACATCGACTGAGGATATCTGGAAGAATTTTTATTATCTATGATTTAAACTAAGGGAAAATCATGACAAGTGCAATCTCTTTATGAAGCCCCTTCTCAACATGATAAAAAATCACGCAATAAGTCTTTAAAAATAGATTTGAGACACGATCGAAAATATTTCCGGAATCTTTCAGAGGATTTATAAGGATATTAAGCGTTCTCCCTACCTCTTTTTAATCACCAACCTCTTCATTAATAGGTGAAATTCGTCTAAACATCGCCTATTAAAAAGTCTTTGATTCCTTTATGATAGTGCCTAATCGTTTCATAAGAACAGTCGATCAGCTATATGCGTCTATTGTTACTATTGCTCATAAATAAAGGATGTGTCATGCGTTTAAAAGCGTTTACTGTTTATCGGAAGGTATTGTTAATGTTGACCCCACTCATGCTCGCGGCTTGTAGTGATGATCAGCCACCGACGATAGAGACAGGTCCTTATCTGCTTAATGACATTACGATTCAATTTCCGCCACTGTTTTCTCAAACAGAAGGTTATGACGTTAGAAAGCTGCAGCAACAACAAGAAGTGCATGATCAATTACAGACGCAAATCAGTAACAGTTATTTTACCTTACAGCCTAATCGCCTCACCTACTATCAACAAGGCTCTATGCTTACGGGGATGATAACGCCTGAAAATATGGGTCTTACAGATTTAGCGACGTTTCATCTCTCACTCAATGATAACCACACTATTAATGTGATCTCTCCCGACTATGGGCAATGTCGGACATGGAAATGCGAGGTGAGTTTTACTCTAACGCGCGTTACGCCAGATAACCCCATGCTTATTACACTACAGCAACAACTCACAGAAAATGAGACGCCTCGTAAGACATCTATCAACATCGATGAAACAGCGCTCCTGACAGAGATCGATACCCCTTACTGGGGCATTTATCACGAAATTAGTGATCATTTAAATATGAAACTCTCAGCCATTCAGAGTAACGGGCTTATCTATGGGGTTCCTGGTCATACAAAGATGAATGCTTTTACATTAGGGAATATTGAAATTGATCCGCAAGCCCCCGATGTGGAGGTGCTCTCTTTCTATAGTAATGACGCGCCCAGTAGTGACGTGCATCAAATTGATACCATCTCTTATCTCTTTATACTCCCCCTTCGTAAAGATACACAGGGACAGATTATTCCTCACTTAGATATTCCTGCGCTCGACGCTGACAATCAACGCTACCTCTCTCAGGAATCAGGTTTTATCGCAGAAGATACTACAGGATACTATGCCGTCAACTACTTCACATTCCCTAAAGCTGAACGCGCCGTAATTGTGCTTACAGAAGGTTTAGCATTGCCGAAGGTCACGCAACATTATCGATCATTACAATCGCTCTCTGATATACCGTTAAAAGATCAACTCGCACTCACCGCGCCTACCGACACTAAAGCAAAGCACAACACAGAGGGAGATTTAAACAACCGTATTACCCTTCAGGATATTGCGCTTTCGCTCCCAACGTTAGAAAGTCGTTATGATATCACCCTCAGTGAGATGTTTAGAATCAACGATATTACCCGTAACTATACAGATAAACTCCATACGCTTCTCAAAAGCGAAGATCTCTACCTCAAAAATGGTCCTACGACAGTCAATGGTTATCATCTCTTTAAGATGAATATTGGCGATTATCGTTTTAACGATACCTACCTTAAGATTCACAACAGTTCGCTTAACAATGTGATTCAATCGCTCCAAGCGAATCAGAATCAAAAAGGATCTAATCCCCAAGATTCCTCTCTATGGCATGACCCTATATACATCTATACAACAGATCCAAAACAAGCATCTGGCTTAAGTTACTTTAAAGAGATTCAAAAAGGCGTCACACTGGAGATCTTTAGCCCCGCAACGCAAGGCCACATTGCCGAGAAAGTCCTTTTTGGTAAGCTTCTTAGCGGGTTTGATTTTAGAAATATGCCCAAGATCTCATCGATTGCCATACCAAACATCGCACAATACACCGCTATTGATGTCGATGAGTCACTTGATAAACCGCAAGGCAGCACCAAGGTTTATCATTTCGTAGAAGGTGACACGGATCTACAGGGAAGATTGTTGAAGAAGTAAGCGTTGAAACACGATGAAGCACTCTTGAGATATAAATCATAAACGATATCTAAACCCTATAACAAAAGCCCCAATATCTATTCACAGATATTGGGGCTTTATCATAAATTTTCTTAAATGATTGGCTTCTTTCAGGCAGTTTCTATCTATCTGAGTATTACATCACTACTGAAAATAGCTCAAATCAAAGTACGCTTTATCTTTATCATCTTCGCTACATTCACCCTGCGCCATCTCTGCTTTAAATGGAATCTCGCCAATCATCGGGATATCGGTAAAGGCTTGAATACCGGCAATGTAGTTTTGTAAGCTTGGAGAATCAGAGAGATGGTTTGCTACCCAGCCAGTGACTTTAAGCCCGGCGTGTTCAATTGCTTCAAAGGTTAAACGCGCATGGTTAATCACCCCGAGTTTCAACCCTACAACCACAATCACCGGCAATTGATTCTCGATGACCCAATCGCTATAACTCTTTTCAAAGTTTAAAGGCGTATACCAGCCCCCAGCACCTTCCACTAAAGTAATACGATTCTTCGCTTCTAAATGATGAAGCCCTGCGGTGATTTTATCAAAGGTAATCGGCTGGCCTAATTGATCCGCTAAGATATGGGGCGCTTCCTCTGCTTCAAAGAAGAAGGGATTCACCTCCTCATAACGTAACTCATCAAAAGAGGCAGTTAAATGCCCATAAGCATCCGGATTCTTTAACCCTATCGGAGTCATTTCACAGCCAGAAGCAACAGGCTTATAACCATTTGCCGGCATTTTTGCGTTATTTAAAGCGGTTAAAAGACGCGTTGAGACATAAGTTTTACCAATCTCTGTATCTGTCCCTGTAATAAACCATGTTTTACGTGTTACATCATCCATGTGCTTCTATCCTTTTTTGAATCTATTGTGTCTATGTCTTATTTCTATAGTCTTTATTAGCGATTAGCTCTTAACCGCGCTTTGGGATATCAATCAGCGCGACCACATAAGTCAGCTGATATCCGCCGATAGAGGCAAAATACTCTTCTAGCTTGGCAATACTACTGCGCCCAAGTAATCCCTTCCGGCGATTGGGCAAGCTTGTTGCTCCGATATGCTTTAAGCTCTTAAAGAGCGACTTTAATGAATCAAAGGTGACGATCTCTTCATAGATTGTCAGGCTTCCGCCCTGCGCCATGACTTCCGCTTTAAGCTTTTCTTCTGTTAAAAACGCTAATATATGTTGTTCGTTATCGACAGTTTTAAATGCCGACTCAAGCTCGCGTAGCGTTCCTGCAATAATCGTCGCAATAGAGATTCGCCCGCCGCTCTTCGTTACACGATGGAGCTCCTTCAAAGCTTGGGTAATATCATGGCACCATTGAATCGCTAAACTACTCACCACAAGATCGAACGTCTTATCCTCACAAGGAAGCGCTTCAATATCCCCGGCAATATAGGCATCATATCCCCCTTGTTTCTTAGCCACTTCCAACATCTCAGGGGAAAGATCCAATGCTGTCACTTTTGGGGCGACCAGCGCTGTAAAAGGAATAATAGTGCTGTTATGTTTCTCTACTTCGGGAGAAGTTTCTACTTTAGATTGCTCTACCAAGGATTTCTGCATTATCGCCGTGAGCTGTTGTGACAGCGTTCTCCCGACATATCCTGTACCGGCGCCAGCATCCAAAACTTGGAACGTGCCGTTGGCGTCAATATCCCTTTGCACTTCAAGAACCGTCTCAATTAATCGATCTGCAATACGGCGTTGCACTACCGCGACCGCATCATAATTGCCGGCATTTTTACTAAATTCATTCCGAATAATCGGTTTATCAACACTATTAGAAGCGCTTGGAATGGTATCAGGAGCATCCGCGTCATAGCGCACTCTATTTGCGTTCAGAATCGCCATGGTTATTGCTCTCCACTCACTGCTGCTAAACGCGCAATGAATTGATCAATCATCGCTTCATCATGATCTGCCGTAATCGTTACACGCAATCTTGCCGTATGAGGTGGCACCGTCGGCGGACGTATCGCAGATACCCAAATGCCGGCATCTTTTAACTGCGCTGATACGGCTAACGCCGCCGCATCTTCCCCAATAATCAAGGGCTGAATTGGGCTGATAGAATCTAACAAGCCGATTTTATCGCCAATGTTGTGCGCAATAGATTCACGGAAATAACGAATATTCGCCGCTAAACGCATCCGGCGCTCATCGCCCTCTTGTGAAGCGATAAGATCGATTGCCGTTAATAACGTCTCCGCCTGCATCGGAGGAATTGCCGTACTATAAATCAGCGGCCGCGAGAACTGCACAAAGTACTCTGCAAATGTTTTAGATAATAAGAGCGCCGCCCCGCTACAACCAAAGGCTTTACCAAATGTCACCACTAAAATATCCGGCTTAATGCCATAGTGATCACAAGTACCGCGCCCTTCGCTCCCCCAGAACCCCACGCCATGCGCATCATCCACCATAAGCGTTGCCCCATGCTTTTGTGTAATACGCGCAATCTCCGGCAATGGTGCGCTATCGCCATCCATGCTAAAGATCCCTTCTGTAATGACGAGTTTGCCGGCATTTTCATGCAGATTGCCATCGCTGAGCATAGCGTTTGACGTGGCACTTGGCATGGTGTTTGGCTTGACTTCTTTTTCCAAATAACTCTCTAAAGAGAGCGGATCATTATGCTTAAAGCGGTAGAGCCTTCCCGGAGAAAACATCGCCGCTTCAAGGAGCGAGGCATGTGATAAGCGGTCGGCAATCATAACATCGCCTTTCTCGATTAAGAGCTTAATCGCCGCTTGGTTTGCCGTAAACCCAGATGGATAAACAATCGCCGCATCATAACCGAGCCACGAGGCAAGGCGTTCTTCCAAGCGTACAAGTGGATCACTGTATCCCGTTACATGGGGCGATCCGCCACTGCCCACGCCATATTCTTTGGCACCACGGCTCGCGGCTTCAATCATCAAAGGATGATGCGCTAAGCCCAAGTAATCATTAGAGGAGAAATTGAGATACGACTTTCCCTCAACCTGCATTTTATACGAGGCATTCGCAGTCTGACAGACGGGGCGGCGACGATAACGATCTTTTGCTTTCTGCTCAAGAAGCGCCGCTTCAATTCTGGTATTCCACATCTTTATTTAAACTCTTATCTAGAGCAAGAATCATCAAATTCTTGCGAATATTTTAAGGATTTATACTGTTCGTTCGTTGTGCTTACTCTCTGGCAGATGAACAAGACTCGTTCTCCATCAATCTGCACCTAGCTCATTACCATAACCCACTTTTCAGTATTTGATAACGCTTCAGCGCCTCTCATCAAGCGCGCAAAAAGCAAATATCAGCAATTACAATGAGTTATTACCCTTTGCGGAATAATATAGGATTCATCCCGCTGAAAATCCGACCTTTCCATCAGGTGGTTGGGCGGAATTTATAGTAACATAGGGTCTTTTCGGATTAGATTTAATTTAGATAACAGATTTCTCTGGAGGATTTAAAAAATTTGCCCCTCGCTGACACGGCGTAATAACCGTCTATCAACGCGCGACAAACCACAATCTCTTCGCTGATTTCAACGATCTTTACTAATCCCTAAGCTCAATCATTAAAAGATCTCTATAGATCCGCATCTATAGATCCGCAAATATTTTACACAAGCCCATAAGAAGAGAAGACGAAACATCATGAGTAAGATCGATTTAGCGTTTGACACCAAACATATCTGGCACCCTTATACATCGATGAGCGAACCGCTCCCCTGCTATCCTGTTGAATCCGCATCGGGCGTTACTTTAACGCTAGAAGATGGCAGAACCCTAATTGATGGCATGTCTTCTTGGTGGGCAGTCCTTCATGGCTATAATCATCCTGTGATGAATGAAGCGATTAAAGCGCAATTAGAAAAAGTATCTCACGTGATGTTTGGCGGAATTACCCACCAACCGGCGGTAGATCTCGCGCAAAAGCTTGTCGAAATTACGCCTGAAAATCTCGAATGTGTCTTCCTTGCGGATTCTGGCTCTGTTGCCGTAGAAGTTGCGCTTAAAATGGCGTTCCAATATTGGCATGCGAAAGATGCTGAAGCTAGCGCGGAAACAGAAGGGGCTACTACAAGCAAGCAACGTCACCGCGTCTTGTCGCTCTCTCATGCGTATCATGGGGATACTTTTGGGGCGATGGCAGTATGTGATCCGGCAAATTCAATGCATTCAATCTATGGCGATTATCTCCCTAACCACCTCTTTGCAGAGACTTTTACCATTGGTTTTGATGAAGAGTGGCAAGACAATGCCGGCGATAACCTTCGTGAAATCTTTAAAAATCACGCGCATGAGCTCTTTGCCGTGATTGCCGAGCCGATCGTTCAAGGGGCTGGTGGTATGCGTTTTTATCACCAGAACTACTTAAAAGTTCTCCGTGAGCTGTGTGATGAAACCGGCGTGTTACTCATTCTAGATGAGATCGCCACCGGCTTTGGTCGTACAGGGAAATTCCTTGCGTGTGAACATGCCGGCATTACTCCCGATATCCTCTGTCTTGGTAAAGCATTAACGGGCGGTTACGTTACGCTATCTGCAACACTCACAACGCGCCATGTGGCAGAAACCATCAGTAATGGTGAAGCTAAATGCTTTATGCATGGCCCAACCTTTATGGGAAATCCCCTTGCTTGCGCCGCGGCTAATGCCAGCTTATCGCTCTTAGATAATGGCCAATGGCAAAGTAATGTGGCGCGTATTGAAGCGCAGCTCACAAAAGAGCTTATAACGCCGCTACAAGATAACCCCCATATTGAAGATGTTCGCGTCTTAGGAGCTATTGGCGTTGTCGAGCTCAAGCGTCCGGTGAATCAGGCAAAAATTCAGAAGTACTTTGTTGATCATGGCGTATGGATTCGCCCTTTCAATAAGCTCGTTTATATCATGCCGCCATTTGTGACAAATGAAGCAGAACTCGCGCAGCTTACAAGTACCTTAGTCAATCTCCTGACACGAGACGATTTTAGTGACTTCGTACTTTAAGCCTGCCTTATTTAAATTATCTTTTAAATAGACCTTGATAACGACAACCGTAAAATAGCGCTTATGACAGATCTTTCAAACATGAACATGAATATGCTTAACACCGTAGCGAAAACAATCACGATTTCGCGAAATAGAGAAAACACCACAAATGCCGGCAACAGTGCCGAACAAGTCATTCAATACTATTCCCAAGATGCTAGCGAAAAGCGTGATCCGGCGCAGCCAACATTACTCTTTTTACATGGCATTCTCGGCGATGGCAGAACCTGGCTACCGCATTTCCCGGCATTTGATAATTTTGATAAAATCGCTATTACCCAATCTGGTTTTTGGTCTGACTTTGGGATTAACTCAGCAGATGATGCGCTCTTTGATACCCAAAAACATGCCGATGAGCTACTTGCCTTTTGCGAGGCGCTGAACCATAAAGAGAATCGCCCCGATCGGACGTTTATTATTATCGCCTGGTCTTATGCATGCCACGTGGCGCTCTTAGCCGCAAAAAAACTTCTCGCGCAATCCTCTTCACAGCTTAAACCGCTTATTGATTCGTTACTGCTCTATGAGTTGATCGTACCGAGCTACGGCATCACTGAAACAGCGCAGACCGCTTTCACCAAAGATATTACGGTGATGATGAGCCCTATCATTAAAGCTACCCGCCGGAGAAAGACCGATGTCGCGATTGATCATTTCATTGCAACTTGTAAAAATGCCCCTTTTACGCTTAATGAGCAATCTGCCTATGTTCAAGCGATCAAAAACGATAATGCGCATACGTTAGAAAAGCTCCTCACGCAGGTAGAGCCCGCATCAATATCGGCAGCTGAATTACAAGCCATTCATGCAAAAATGCCGATCACGATTATGATGGGTGAAAATTCACGTGATATTTTCCGTTTAAGTTCAGAAGCAGGCGCGAATGCAATTGGGGAAGAAGTTCGTATTATTGCCCGCGTTGATCATCTTTTGCCGGAAGAAAACCCCGCACTCTTTGCCCAAATAATGAAAGATGCACTCTAAGGCATAGGCTTCTTAAAATAATGGCGCTATAATAGCGCCTTAAAATCAGTCTTAGAATAATAAAAAAACACCCAAAAAGGGACGTTAATATTAAAAGTCCTTGATATAGAAGGACTCTTCCGATGGCTTAATCTTTTCATGCAGTAAATTTCTTTTACCGAAAGATCACAAATGCCCATCACGATATGCTTTGCGCCTAACTTTAGAACAATTTAAGGAGTCACTATGGCACAAAAAGTTGCAGATAAAATTTACCTTAACGGCACTATTTTTACGTCAGACAGCAATAATACCGTTGCTCATGCCATCGCTTTTGAGGGCGGAAAAGTCCTTGCTGTCGGCAGTAATGCTGAAATGCAAGCACTGCGTAATGCCACGACAGAGATCATCGACCTCCAAGGGAAGATGTTAATGCCGGGCGTGGTAGATTCGCATCTTCACCCATTTTGGGGCGGATTACAGCTCTCGGGTTGCAACCTCGACTATGCCAGCTTAAGCGTGGCAGATACCTTAAAATTTGTTCAAGATTATATCGACCAAGATCCCCAAACGGGCGAAAATGATTGGCTTCAAGTACGTGCATACTTACGTCAAGCAGTGCTTCCGATTGGTACAGATATCACGCGCCGTGATCTTGATACACTCAAAACAGATCGCCCTGTGATCCTCTTTGCAAACGATTGCCATACACTTGTGGCAAATACCCGTGCGCTCGAGCTCTTTGGCATTGATGAAAACACCCCAATTCCACCAGATGGTACAATTCGCCGTTATCCAGATGGCACGCTTAACGGCATTATGGAAGATGCGCCAGCAATGCGCGCGTTTGACAGTATTCCCGGCATTGATGATGCAAAAGCCGTTGTCATCGCTAAAGATGTACAGCAACTTCTCAATAGCCAAGGCGTGACCACCGTCATGGATGCGCGTGCGCTTCCTGTGCAATTTGATGCCTTTACGACCCTTAAAAACAACGATGAGCTCACCATTCGCTTAGTCGGTGCGCGTGAAATCACGCCAGACAACGCTCCCTCAGTGGCAGATGTGCCACCCGCTGTTGAGCGTATGATGGAGTTTGCCGCGAAATATACCGATAAAACATGGCAAGAGAAGCCAGGGATTTTCATTAGCCACGCGAAATTCTTCGTGGATGGTGTAATGCAATCACCAATTAACACAGCTTCTCTCTTAGCGCCTTATCGTGAAAACAAAGGTACAAAAGAGGCGCCAAACTGGCAGCCTTCAGAGAATATGGGTTATCTCTATTACTCTAACGAGCTCCTCAGCGCACTCATCTCTGCCGTTAGTGAAAAAGGCTTCCACCCGCATATGCACACGGTGGCAGATGGCGCGATTGAAGTAACACTCGATGCAATTGAAGCAATGCGTCAAAAATTGCCGGGGAAAGATATTCGCCCAAGCCTTGCACATAATGAGCTGACATCACCGCATCAGTACAAACGCTTTAAAGAACTGGGCGCAATGCCTTGCCTCTCATTCCAATGGGCAGGTTATACACAAGAGTTTGCTGATGAAATGCGCGATATTCTCGGTGAAGAGCGTTTTGAGAACTTAGAACCTGCTGGTAAATTCTACGATGCCGGCATTCGTGTTGCATTTGGAAGTGACTGGCCAATTGATCCCTTAAATGAGTGGCACGACTTTAAAGTAGCTGTTACGCGTCAAGGCGAAGCGCCGAATAACCCGCGCTTAAATACAGACCGTAACGTCACGATTACAGAAGTATTACGCTCAGCGACGATCGACGCGGCTTATATGATTGCGGCGGATCAATACGTCGGTTCGCTTGAAGCTGGCAAGTTTGCAGATTACATCATTTTAGATCGTGATCTTTTAACGGGCGACCCTGCTGATATTGAAAACGTGAAGATTCTTGAAACAGTGATTGGCGGAAAAACAGTCTATTGTGCGTAAGTCATCTATTGCTATTAATAGATAAACGTAAAAGACACCTTTAATAAGGTGTCTTTTTTTATACAATGCTTATCAAGATAAATTAAATAAACTCAGGAAAAGCTGCCTCCACTTCTTCCCTTTTCTCTTCTGCTTCTTTCTTGAGAATTTTAGTTTTTCTGTATTCCTCTGCCTCAGGAACTCTGAAAAATTCACATTCAATTCCTAATTCAGATACCTCTTGTTCAATTTCTTCTAAACTTACATTAAAATACTCTTTTCTGAAGTTTGCTAAATTCACTCTTCTCTCTGAAAACCTATTATGGAGTTTTGCTTCCAAACCAGGCGCATCCTTACTATAAATCATAGCATGAGTATCAAATACAAAAGGAACGCTAGCGCCGCTCAATTCTTTCACTCTATCAAGTGGCTCAAGCCTTCTTGTCATTCCAATTTTATATACATTTTCACCGAACGACCCTATATTAGATATGATATATACAAACCCTGACTTAGTTTGTTGAGCCATTGATATCGCCCGCTCATTAGCTTGATGTGCTTCTTCTAACTGCATAGACAACTGACTAATTTTCTCATTCAATGCATCTAATTCCTTGCCTGTTGATTTTATTAAGTCTTGTTGTGCTTTCTTTAATAACGCGGCATATTTTTCTTCTTCTTTTTGTGCTTTTAATCTGTCACTTTGAAGTTTTTCTTCTTCTCTAATCAATCTTTTTGCTTCAGCTAGCTCTTCTTTCTGCTCTTGAATTTTTAATTGATATTCATAAACTAATTCCATCTCTTCTTTTTTTAGTTTTAAATATTCAACTGATATGTGGATATTATTTGATTCACTAAATTTATTGATATCAAAGAAAGCCTTTTCTATACGCGCTAGGCTAGCGTCAAAATTTCGCCAACTTACATTCTTTATAATGACATTAACTTCGTTATTAAAAGCTCTAGAAACTAAACGTATAGATTGATTTGTTAGTTTCTTTCCTTCAGCCTTACTACCATTCACTACCCAATCCGTCGTAGAGATAACGGCTTGTTTAGATTTAATCATCTCTTTTTGTAAGTTAGTTACTTCTTCTATTTTCTTTTTATATGAGTCAGGGGTGTCATATTTAAAAATTGGTATAAATGCACCCATTTCTATCAGTTCTAGATCTTCCTCATACATTTCAATCTGTTGTATTAATGATTTGTATACTTCTCTCTTATTAAGATAGTCATCTTTTGTTATAAGTATTTCATCTTCAATATCAGTGAGTTCTTCTTCTTTTTTATTAATCTCATCCTCTATATTGATGATTGGAAAATACTTTTCCTTCAGCTTCTGTAAATCACTATTTTGCAACTTCAGTCGTTTTCTTAGCTTCATGATCATAAAAATCAGGAATACAGACAAAAGTATTAAAAAAAACATAAAGACAATAATATATAAACTATTTTGATCGCTCATTACCCATCCAACTTATATTTTAAACGTATAATGATATGTTGTTATATAATTATGTACAGTGAGTATTACAATAAAAGTTACTTTTTATTAAAAGTTTTTCTAAAAATGATAAATTATTAACCAATATAAAATCAGCGCGCCTAAAACCCTTTTCAAAAAGCACACTTATATTTCGTGAAAATAAATCAAAAGTAAGATCGTGTAAATTGTTAGCTCCCGAGAAAAATCTAGTCTAGTATATTCCTTGCTGCATACTAGGTGCAGCACTTAATAAAACAATAAAAACAACAATATAATCCCCCTTCCTACCATATCTCAAAGACCTACTTCTTAGGCTTTTTTAGGAGATGATAATAATGACTAATCCGGCAATGAACCGTGTATTAACAACCCCCATCCTCATTGTTTTTGGCCTTGCTTATATGGTGCCCCTTGGCATCTTTACCACTTATGGGCAGGTTACCGTTTTAAGTAGCGGACATCTTCCCATTGCGTATATCATAACCCTTGTAATGATCTTCTTTACAGCGCTCAGCTATTGCCGTATGTCGACAATGCTCCCCCTTTCTGGCTCTGCCTACTCCTATACTCAAAGAACCTTTGGGCCTGTTTTGGGTTTCTCCATTGGCTGGGTACAGATACTCGATTATCTCTTCTTACCGATCGTAAACTACGTTGTGCTTGGGCTTTATCTTCATGAAGCATTCCCGGCAATTCCTGCGTGGGCGTTTATTTTAACCTCGCTCGTTTCCGTGACAGCGTTAAACTTTATCGGTGTGAAGCTTATTACACCTGTAAACCTCTTCCTCATTGCACTTCAAGTTGTCTTTATTGGGCTCTTTATCTTCTTAAGCTTTAAAGGCGCAGATCTCTCGCCGGCAAACTTAGTCGAGCCTCTTAATCCACATATGGGCGAAGTGGGCGGTCTCCTATCAGGTGCGGCGGTACTCTGCCTTGCCTTCTTAGGATTTGATGCCATTGCCACCATGGCAGAAGAGACAAAA
Organism: uncultured Ignatzschineria sp.; assembly: GCA_945639195.1. GTDB lineage: Bacteria > Pseudomonadota > Gammaproteobacteria > Cardiobacteriales > Wohlfahrtiimonadaceae > Ignatzschineria. The sequence goes on from CALZEE010000010.1 coordinate 35,391, forward strand.
AACGCGTCTAAAACATTACCACGCGCCATTATGCTCACTGTCGTGATTGCCGGCACGATCTTCCTTATCGTCTCTTATATGTCGAATCTCGCTTATCCTGAATGGCAGGACTTCTTAGATGTTTCGCGCCAAGATACCGCGAGTTTAGACGTGATTGGGCGCGTTGGCGAAAAGAGTGGCTTTGGCGGTAAATTACTTGGCGATCTCTTCTTAGCGGCGTACTTAACGGGCGTTTATGCTTCTGCAATGACGTCACAAACAAGTGTATCTCGTATCCTCTTTGCGATGGGCCGAGAAGGTGTGTTACCACGTAAGATCTTCTACAATTTGCACCCTAAATTCCACACTCCACATTTAGCGTTAATTTGCGTTGCGACCTTCTCACTCATCGCACTCTTTATTCCATTATCGCTTGTGGTATCGATGATTAGCTTTGGGGCATTAGTGGCATTTACGGCGGTTAATGCTTGTGTGATTAAGAGCCATCTCTTCACTCAAACCAAAGAGAACTACAACCTTAAGGGTTTCCTCTCTTATGGCTTATTACCGCTTATCGGCATGGGACTTACATTTTGGCTCTGGTTAAGCCTAGATATCCATGCGATGACCATTGGTCTTCTCTGGTTTGCGCTTGGTATGAGTTATCTTCTTTATATCACCCGTTTCTTCAAACGCCCTATTCCAGAAATTGGGCACGATGAAATCGACGAGATCATCCGCGCTCGTGAAGAAGCAGAAGAAGCGGCATCATCATAGATCGCTGATTCAACCATAACGACAAAACGCCTTTAAGGAATTCCCTAAAGGCGTTTTTTAATATCTGCCAGATTGCTCTGTTGCTGAGTGAAATCCACAAAAAAACTTGCCCACCTTGCTTAAATACTCGCGCTTAATATGGCTTCTAATAACAGGATAGCTTCTAAAGAATAAAAGCCCTTATCTGCGGGCGTACGATACATAGATGAGCGTAACCATTCCCTCCCGCCACAAATCAGCAAGTCTTATTCTATCCATGCTATTTAGATTTCAAAGCTCCTGAAACCGTTTCAGAAATAGTGCCGGCAATTGATTCTATGGATTGGCTAATCGAGCCTTGAGACTTTTCATCCTCACTACCAGTCTGTTTAACCTTGTAAAGATCATACGAATAGAGTCCGATAAGAATAAAGACCAAGATCACAATCAGCTTGATAAACGAGCGCATCACAAAAGAGACAATCTTCCCCACAAAACGTAAGGTACTCAAGCCCAAAAGTATAATGAGCGCCATTATGGCTATTTCCAAAATCGACTCCTTGTAGTGGGAATATTCAATCAAAACTGCTGGATTTTACAGTTTTGTATTTTACCACGATTAGACAAATTTGGAGCTTAAGGGAATAATGAAACGCCCAATAAAAAAGCCCCCAGATTTGTTATTCCTAGATTAACGAACTTCAAAGAGTCAGTAACTAGGCAAATTCTGAGGGGATTGTTACTTATAACAGTAAGTGGTTGTGACAACCTTGTCAAATTCGCGTTAGTCAAAATTAACAGGACTTCCCCAACCTCAATATTATTCCTAAAACTATTTTTCTAAAAACGATAAAACGGCGAAATAGCATCATCCTTCGCAAGCTCGATTGTTTCGACAAAGGCTTTTAAGACGGGGCTGATCTCTTCGTTGCCGCGGTAGATAAAGGTTGTGGTGATTTCACTGAATGCCGCCGGCAATTCGTGGCAATGAATCAGGCCTGTTTTCTCATAATGTTGTACCGCTGAATACGGGACATAAGCAATTCCAAGGCCGGAGATAACGCTACCTAAGGTTGTTTCTAGCGTTCCGAGCTCCATGTTTTTGGTTGCTTCTAAGCCTTGGGATTTGAGCCATTCGTGGAATTTTGCACGATAACCACAGCCATCACTAAAGCTTAACAGCGGGCGCTCTAGTAATTCTGTTAAATCTTCCGCATGATGATCAGCGATTAGAACAAGTTTTTCCTCGAATACATCAAGCTCTTTTAACTCGGGGTGCCCAGTTAAACGGCTTTTCGTCACAAACGCGCCATCGAGCTGATAATTGAGGACTTTATCGCGTAGTTCTGTTGTTACACCGGTAGCGAGACGAAGATCCACACTTGAGTAGTTTTTGTTGAATTTAGAGAGAATCAGCGGCAGCTTAATGACCGTTTCTACCGATGCGATCTCGAGCTTTCCTATCGGCTGCCCGCCAGAGCGTGCGACTTGGAGCATTTTATCGGAGAGTTCGATAATCTTATACGCAAGATCAATTAAGACCTTTCCTTCCGGCGTTAATTGCATACCCTGCTTACTTCTAAAAAAGAGCGGGATATTGAGATCATCTTCGAGCTTTTGAATCCGTGAGCTCACATTAGACTGCACATAATTGAGCTCTTTTGCCGCATGGCTAATAGACCCTAATTCTGCCACTTTCACAAAAATTCGTAAATCACGTCCGTTCATTGTCTTATCCCCTACTTTTGCCTCATTGCGCACTAGGATTTTGGTCCTATTTTTAATGGTTGACGCAACAGAGATTGAGATCGCTCTCATTAATCAATGACCCAGATAACCTATCTGCGTCTTATCTCTTCTATTTTCTATGATATTAACGAATTGATTCAGATGATATTCCCTATCTTACTGATCCGTTTCCTAGATCCAATAGTATAACCATCACTAAAAATGATCGCAATCAATATTATTAATCGTTTTACAAGATACAGCAACAGGATTACAGTAGAGCCCATAACGATAATAAGCATTCATGAGTAGCTGCGGAGTGACGCAGTGCAAACTCCTAAAATGCCAACCCAACAATTTCGAGTTTTAATTGATTAGATCGACCTTTTGAGCAACCTCAAAGGTCATTGAGAATGGAGTGATGTCAGATGGCTAGTCGTCAAAGTGTACTATTTGGTGCATTATTACTGATTATTGCAAGTGCTTCATGGGGCGCGATGTTCCCTGTTGCGGCTGAAATATTCAAAGTAATGAATCCTTTCTACTTTACCTTACTTCGTTACCTCCCCGTTGCGGTAATCTTAATCGTGATCCTCTATTTAAAAGAAGGACCCGCTGCATTTAAAACCGAAGGTCATACCTTTATGATCTGGTTCTTTGGCACCATGGGTTTTACCGTTTATAACTTGTTAATGTTTATCGGACAAGATCAACTCGGCGATCCTGGCGTGTTAATCGCTTCAATCATGGAAGCCTCTGTGCCTATCATTTCTGCCATTGTGATGTGGGCTTATTACCGTGCGAAACCGAGTAACTTTGTGTTAATGACGATTCTTATCGCATTTGTTGGAGTATTACTCGTTGTCACCAATGGCGACTTCTCCACACTAATGGGCGGCGGACGCTTATTACCGCTCTTCTTACTATTCCTTGGCGCACTCGGTTGGGCACTCTATACGATTGGTGGCTCACGCGTTCCTAAGTGGTCTGTGCTTCGTTACTCTACATTAAGTATTCTTTACGGAATGGGGACAACAACAATTGTGGTCATCATCGGCACAATGATGGGGAAAATTGCGGTTCCAACGATTCCTGAAATCGCATCAGTTAAATATCATCTGCTCTTTATGATCTTCCTCCCAGGACTCTTTGCCCTCATTGGTTGGAATAAAGGCGTGCAGATCTTAAGCCCGATTAATGCGGTACTCTTCATTAACTTTGCACCTGTTACCACGATTATTATCCGAATGTTCCAAGGTCATATGATTCAGCCCTTTGAGCTCCTTGGCGTTATTATTGTCTGCAGCATGATTGTGGCAAATAACCTCTATAACCGCCTTATGCAGCACCGTTCTAAAAGACGCTTAGCAAAAGCGCAAAAAAAGAGTGCTCAGAAACCAACTGAGATGACTTCAACAGAACATGATGCCTCAACGCTTGATGGCTTAGATGCAGCAAGATCATAATAAATGCCGGCATTTTAAATCAATTAAATTCTCCCCCTAATATTGCATGATATTAGGGTTTTTTTATTCCTTTTTCTATCCCTTGCATCCCTTAGGCTATCTACGATCATTATTGTTATCGCTATTCATCAAGTATTCGCGAAGATCAGCCAAAGGATCCGTACAATCGAAGCGCAAAGCTTGCGAGATCCTGCTTGAGCGTTTACATTAAGGGCTCATTACAGAATCATTGAGGCGCATATGCATCATCCATCGGCAGATAACATCCAAAATCTCTATCAACGTTATGCGAAAGCGTGGCAAAAAATGCGCCATCAGTCGCCCTTTGTCGAGAAATCTTGGTTAGATCGTTTTATCAGCCAAATTCCCTTGCCGGAAGAGAATCCAGTGAATACAACGCCTACTATTTTGGATCTTGGCTGCGGAGAGGGCGTACCGATGGCAGCTTATTGTATCGATGCCGGCTTTGCGATTCACGGCGTTGATAGTGCAAAAGCGCAAATTAAAGCCGCAAGTAAAAAATTCAAAGCCCAAACATGGGAAATCGCCGATATGCGAACCTTTACAGCGGAATCTCTATTTGATGCCATCTTAGCGTGGGATAGTTTCTTCCACCTGCCTCAAGAAGATCAAAAAGCGATGTTCGCACAATTTGCTAAGCTCGCAAAACCCGGCGCACCTTTAATGTTTACCTCGGGTCCTGAAAATGGCGAGGCCATTGGGGAATTTAATGGCTATGAGCTCTATCACGCGAGCCTCTCGCCGGATGAATATCGCCAGCTCTTTATCGAGCATGGTTTTGGCTTGTTGCAATATACGCTACAAGATGAAAAATGCGGTGGCAGAACCGTTTGGCTTGTGAAAAAACGCTAACGTCAAAAAGCTTCGAGGAGATAAGGGTAACCACTTGATTCAAAAAGACTTAATCGGATTTTACTAGCATCTATTTATCATGAATACCCTGATTATCATAGATTGCATGACAACAAAAAGCGTGATCAGGATTATCGCCTCATCACGCTTTTAGATCTCTCTCTTTTGATACGATTATCTATCGATCGTTATAGAAACTGCTTCTCAAAATCAGCCACAGAGAACCCCACAAATGCTTGCGCACCATCGACAATCAAGGGACGCTTAATGAGCGTTGGATTTGCGATTAAAATGGGGGTTGCCGTTGCCGGATCTAATACGGCTTCTTTCTCGCTCTCTGAAAGTGCACGCCATGAAGTGCTGCGCTTATTCACGAGTTTATCTAACCCAATCAGCTTTAAAATGCCGGCAATCTCTTCCGGCGTTAAAGGCGGTTTACGGTAATCTTGAAAGGTGTATTCGATCTTATTATTATCGAGCCATGTAAACGCTTTTTTCATCGTATCGCAGTTTTTAATGCCATAAACAATCATTGTCTCTGTTCCCTTCTCTTCGAATTTTGGATCTCTTTTATGAGATCTACTTTGAAAAATAGTGCGGATATTGTACCACTGCATTAATCGTTAGTTGTAGCCCATAGAGCAATACACGTTCATCAATCCAGAATTTTGGATGATGGTGCGGATAGTCAAAGCCTGCTTCATCATTAGTCGCGCCAATAAAGACAAAGGTGGAGGGCACAATATCAGAAAATGCGCTAAAATCTTCGCCGGCAAGCATACAGCGCTCAGCCACTACTTTCGTCGATTCCATTTGGTGAGCAATGCTACGGATAAAGGCTGTCTTTTTCGCATCATTTTGAATCATGCTATAACCTTGCCTAAAGCTCACTTCACACGTTGCGCCAAACTCCTCGCAAGTCGTGTACGCCATTCTAATAATGGCATCTTTAAAGTGCGCACGCATTGCTTCGCTAGTCGTACGAACACTACCACCGAGCGTACAGCTATCTGGAATCACATTTAAAGATGACGTTGAACCCGCCTGAAACACGGTGTTACTAATCACCCCGGCTTCAAAGGGGGATTTTTGCCGAGAAACAACACTCTGTAATTTCTGCACAATGAAGGAGCCGATAATCACAGGGTCCACCGTTGCATCCGGCTGCGAAGCATGTCCGCCTTTGCCTTGAATCTTAATGATATAAGAATCTGAATTCGAGCTCGCCGGCCCATCTTTCACATCGACCGTTCCAAGGGGCAACGTCGCCCAGATATGCTGTCCATAGATAAAATCTAATTCTTCAAATAACCCCGTCGCCACCAGTTCTTGTGCGCCGCCCGGGTGCTTCTCTTCCCCATGTTGGAAGATCGCCCATACTTCACCTGTTAATTCGTCAAAATGCGCGTCAAAGTAACGGCATGCCGCCATGAGAATTGCTGAGTGCCCATCATGACCACATGCATGCATGACGCCCTCATTTTGTGACTTAAAGGTTAGATCATCACGACCTTCTGTCACCGCTAAAGCATCCATGTCCGCACGAAGCCCGATCTTAGGGCCCGGTTTTCCGGTAATAAACTTCACTAGCACACTCGTTCCCACAGGGCGAAGAATCTCTACGTGCTGAAGCTTTTGCATCTCGTCAATAATGTATTGGGCTGTCTTATACTCCTGAAATGAAAGCTCAGGATGCGCGTGTAAATAACGGCGGTAAGTCAGTAAATCCGGCTCATATTCCTCTAATTCAGATCTTAATATAAGAGGCGAGGGCTGTTCCATGAAATATCCTTTCAATAAATCAATAATGGGGAAATAAAATACGCTGTTGTCACTCCACTCCATAATCTACTACAAGTTTGCACCGATGGCGCAAATATTCCACAATAAAGCGGATAGCGAGATGCATTCTATGGTAAAAGAGTGATAACACCCGCCACATTCTCAAGAATGAGCGCTTTTTTAGCGCCTGATTTTTCATTGATCCCATCAATTTTTGAGGTTTATATGACAGATACTACACAATATCCTTTTATCGATGCCTTGATAGATACGCAGATGCTAGCAACGCGCCTACAAAGTACAGATAAACTACTCGCGCCTCTCAAGATCATTGATGCGCGTTTTGATCTGATGAAGCCTCAATATGGGCAAGAAGCTTATCAAACCAGCCGAATCCCAACAGCGCTGCGCGTGGAGCTAGAGCAATCAATCTGCGCGCCTAAAACCGGTCAAAATGGTCGTCACCCGATTCAATCGCCGGAGAAACTCATCTCCGTATTTCAAAATCTCGGCATTAATCATGGGGACCATGTGGTAATCTATGATGATAAGAGTGGCATGTTTGCGAGCCATATCTGGTGGGTTTTACGCCATCTTGGGCATGCTTCTGTGCAAGTCCTCAATGGTGGAATCGACGCTTGGAAAAATGCCGGCTTTGCGCTTGAAACAGGTGCGCCGAGTATCATTAACATGCCGGGAAATATTACGCGCCAAGAGAGCGAATTTAGCATCATCACCACCGATGAGATCTTGAGTGATCTAGATGCAAAAGAGCAACGTGAATTACATATTATCGATGCCAGAGGCGCTGCAAGATTTAGAGGCGAGATGGAACCACTCGATCCTGTTGCAGGGCATATCCCCTTTGCGATTAACAGCCCCTTTGAGCTCAATCTCGGCGAAGATGGGCACTTTAAAGATCGTGCAGTATTACAAGCAGAATGGGAAGCGCGCCTTGCCGGCATTGAGCCAAGCCAAGTGGTGCATCAATGTGGGTCTGGTGTTTCTGCATGCCATAATCTCTTTGCGCTCTACTACGCCGGATTTGGTCCGACAAAACTCTATCATGGCTCATGGAGTGAATGGTGCGCAGATGTAGAAAGACCCGTTGCACTTGGGGAAGAAGCGTAATCACTTCCTTGCCCTTCCTTATTGCCGGCAATCGGGATAGAAAAAACAATGTAAACAGACTATAAAAGTCATCGTAGAAGCACAATAAAAATAGACGTAGAAAAACTCAGCTTATAGAAAGGAATACCGTATTCCCTGCTCTTAAGCTGAGTTTTAAAGTTTAAGATCCATAATCTTGAGTTTAATCATTTGAGATTGAAGCGTTAAGATTGAGACTTTGAGATTCTCGGTTTTATGACTTTGACGAATATATATCTCGCAAGCAATCAACGCTCTCCAAATCCACAATATAGTCCTTGGGTTTATTAAGATCGACCCAAACAGGAATGAGCGTTTCCGGGGTTAAATAAGCACTCGGATCTTTGGTCATTGTGTCACTCTTAAACTGATAAACCATCTGCTTCTCAGCATCAAACCATTCTGAAACAATCTGATAATTCGTGTATTTGCGGTGTTTTTGATCTGTATGCGTGACTTTATAAACCTGCAAAAAATGCGTTTGCAACCAAATACCATGCGCTTCAAGCTGATTCACTAAGCGCATGCGATGCGTTAAGAGATAGAGCGGGATAAAACTCATAAGCATCACAAAGGGGCCCAATATTACGAGAAAAAGGCTTCTTTCAGCAATCCCAAAGATCACCATCATTAATCCAAAGCCACCAAAGGCAAGGATCATCACAAGAGAGACTAAGCGCTCACCCATTGTCATTCTAGACTCCTTTCATTCCCATTCCGTTACCGATAAAAAAGCAGAAGGTTCACGACCGCGTGATTGTTTCGATATAGCTCATATCCATATAATGCTGTTTCGGATTTTGGGGATTTAAATATACAGGGATCTTCATATCTGGCGTTAAATATCGGCTAGGATCATCGCTAATCGGGCCACTCTTAAAGCGATACATTATATGATTTACCTGATCATACCATTCGGATCGGATGAGATAAGGCTGCCAGCCATTCACCGCATAGATCGCCCGCGTCACATCGACAAAGTCCGTCATCACCAATTGCCCACTTGTCAGCATTTTTTGCCTCGTATGCTTTTTGATTAATATGAGATAGAGCGGCGTAAAGGCAATGAAACTCATAATCAGCCCTGGGACTAAGAGTATAGGAATCCCTTCTACCAGCGCGAAAATCGTTAATAAGAGTCCAAATCCTCCAAACAGGAGGATGATCATCCCTAGTGTAAACCGTGCACCAAATGGCATAAATATTCCTCTTCTAAACGCCGAAGCTTTCCGGCAAAAAGCTTAAATCCATATAATTATGCATGAAGTTATTGGGGTCCACCTTCACAAAGATCTTATTATCCGGGTTAATAAGCGCTGTCGGGTCTTTCCAAAGCAGATTACTCTTAAAGTAATAGAGCGTATTATTGGCAACGTCTAACCACTCAGTTTGAATCGTATAAGTCGCGCGATCATTCATCGTCAAATCACTCAAGAGCACTGAGACAAAGGTTGTCTCCAATAATCGGCCATGGGCTTTAACGCTCGCTTGAATCTGTTTTTTGCGAATGATAAAAATCACAGGCGTCCAACCACCGATAGAAAACAACGTCCCAACCGCTAACATTACGGGTTCTCCACTATAGAAAAAGCCGATGATAAGCCCTGTCCCAATAATGGCAAAGATCGACATAAAAGCCATAATCCCATTTTGTGCATTCATCGATTATTCTCCCTCTTCTTCACCTTGAAAAAATCACTATGCATAACGCGGTAACATTGAGAGATCCACCACATAGAGTTGATAGTTATTGCGACTAATTTTTACCGGAATCTGTTTTCCCTCTAAAAACCGTTTCGGGTTCACTTCGACATAATCGCTCTTAAAGTAAAACATCGCCCCACCATCTGGATCTTGCCACTTGGTATGAACATAATGGAGATTATCACCAAGCGACTCAACATAATCGAAGGTCGTCATAATCTCGACATAATCTTCCGCCACAATCCGCTTTTTACGCACAATCCGCAGTTCATAGGTCACGGCATAGACTAATAATGCCAAGAAAAAGAGCCCAAAACCAAAGGGAATAATCGTGCCAACAGTATCACCATGATTCGTCGAGACAAAATATGAGAGCCAAAAAAAGAGAATAATCAATCCGACTAATAACGTATACCCAAATACTTGCTTCATAATCCTCTATTTTATCCTTCTCATTCGCCAATCATTACAAGGCATGGTGCTGATCTTAACTGCTATTGACATGATTTAAAATTTGATTATTCAATAATCTCATCCTTAAAATCCGCGTAAAATATTGAATATTTACAAAATCGATATTGATGAGAAAATCGATAAATTTATAGCGTTCTATAGTAAGGATTTAGCTTCTTGTTTGCAAGCAGATGAAATCCCTTAAAAACAGGACTTTAAACGCCTGTCTGTAAACACCATAAACGCGCGATATTACGACTGGTCGCAATAATATTTTCTCGCGCCGATAAGAGCGAAACTTCCAGCGCTTCGGGTCTTTGCGTAATTGAGAAGAGCGCATCAATCCCTTTCTCATGCACCAATGAAGCGCCTTCCCCGATATTGCCGGCAATCGCGACGACAGGTTTATCATATTTTTTCGCCAGTTGCGCTACGCCCACAGGCGTTTTCCCGTAGATGCTTTGAGCATCGATCTTCCCCTCGCCGGTAATCACTAAATCTGCCTGCTGGACCTTTTGAGCAAAGCCGACGGCATCTAAGACAATCTCAATGCCGGACTTTAATCGACCTTGTAAAAAGGCATTGCCGGCAAACCCCATCCCACCCGCGGCGCCGCTTCCGGCATTATCTCGCACATCAATTCCTAACGTGCTTGCGGTAATATCTGCGTAATGGGATAGCGCCTGATCTAATTGCCGGACATCCTCGTTTGATGCGCCTTTTTGCGGCCCAAAAATTGCCGAAGCACCAGCATTTCCGGTTAAGGGATTATCAACATCACAGGCGATATCAAACTGTACATGGGCAAGCCTTGCATCCCATTGGGAGAGATCAATCTTAGCGAGGTGCCTTAAAGCGGCGCCACCTTCCGGCAATGGTTCCCCTTTTGCATCTAAAAGTTGCGCGCCTAAAGCACGAAGCATTCCGGCACCTCCGTCATTTGTCGCGCTTCCCCCGATGGCTAGAATAATCGATGTGGCACCTTGATTTAACGCATCAAGAATAAGCTCCCCCGTCCCAAAACTCGAGGTTACCAGTGGATTTCGTTCAGCCGTAGAAAGACGCATTAAACCACTACTTTCTGCCATCTCAATAATCGCGAGTCGCTTGGATTTCACCCAGCCATAATTCGCTGTGATCTTACGCATTAAAGGATCATGCACCACAACAGGCAAGATCTCCCCTTGCATCGCGGCAATCATTGCCGGCATTGTTCCCTCGCCACCATCTGCAACAGGCAGCTTCGTAATAATCCCTTTGGGAAATCTCTCAAAAAAACCCGCCTCAAGAAACCCCGCTTCAATAGCATTGGCAACTGCTTCTGCCGTAAGGCTATCTTTAAATGAATCTGGTGCAATTAAGATGTGCATGGCGTTCTCCTTGGTTGATGATCTCTTCACAATATCAATTTACGGCGGTAACTGACATTATTTCAAGAATTATAAAAAGTATCGCTCTCGCCCTACAATACAATGCCGGCATTCATGATTAACTGCATCATAAAAATCTCTACAAAAAATGCGCCATAAAAAGCCCAATGGCTCCGTGTAGGATTCCATTGGGCTTGCTTGCGTTCTATCACATCACGAAAAACAGTGATGTGATAAGGCTTTGCCACTATTTAGAATGGCGCTCATTTAGCTTATTCAGCACATCTTCCCAAGCAAGGTCTTGATCGTGCAGAAGCACCGTTGCATGGTAGAGGAGATCGGCCATTTCGCAAATTACTTCATCCTTATCATGCACTGTTGCGGCTAATGCCACTTCTACGCCCTCTTCACCGACTTTTTGCGCGATGCGTTTTGAGCCTGATGCATAGAGTGATGCCGTATAGGAAGTTTGTGGATCATCATTTTTGCGTGATTCAAGGAGCTTTTCTAAACGAGAGAAAAAGACCCAAGGAGCTTTTTTAGAAACGGACTCAAAGCAACTGGTATCCCCTAAATGACAGGTTGGTCCTACAGGTCTTGCGAGAATGAGCAACGTATCGTTGTCGCAATCAAGCGCATAATCCACCACATTTAATACATTGCCAGATTCTTCACCTTTCATCCAAAGTCGCTCTTTGGTTCTAGAGAAGAACGTCACTTTCGTGGTTTCAAGCGTTTTTGTGAGCGCTTCTTGATTCATGTAACCCAGCATTAAGACTTCTGATGTCACATAATCTTGAACAATGACCGGCATAAGATTATCAACCTTTTTCCAGTCAATCATCTCAATAATGGCATTAGGGTCTTGCATCTGTTTCATGGTTTGAGGTTCCTTATTCATAATGACATCAATGCCGGCATCTTGTAGATAAGCTTTCAGTTCACCGATATTCACGATTTTTTTATGGAATGCTGAAGCGCCGAGTGTTCCATCAACCTTCGCATCTAAATAGGCATCTTTAAAGTGGGCCATTTTTCCTGCGCCCCCTGAGGCAACAAGGCTTACGGTACAAATATCCCGAACTTTTTTAAGCTGTGCCAAATCATAGCCATCACGAACACCGTCTTGATTCATCATATTCAATACGATTTCACCAGCACCGCGACTCTGAACTTCTTTCACCCAATCCATTGTTTTCCAAGCTGTTTTGCTAGTGGTATTTACATCGCCGGTTAAGGTATAAACGAAATAATCATCTAACGCAGCGTCGTAGTAAGAATCAATACCCACGACCACTTTATCGCTCCCAAAAGTGGCAACTAACTCATTAATAAAGTGCGGATTCGCCAATGCCGGAGAATTAATCGATACTTTATCAACGCCATTATCAAAAAGCGCCTGTGCATCTTCAATCGTCTTAATACCCCCAGCGACACAAAGCGGGATAGAGATGACCTCTTTCACGGTTTTTACCCATGATTTATCCACGACAACGCCCTTACTAGATGCCGTAATATCATAAATCACGAGCTCATCTGCGCCCTCATCTGAGTAGCGTTTAGCAAGAGTGAGCGCATCGCCCATCTCTTCATGGTTGCGAAATTGCGTTCCTTTTACAACCATGCCATCTTTCACATCTAAACATGCAATTATTTTTGCCAACATGAGATTGCCTCCTCGGCACTGAATTTTCCTTCTAATAACGCACGACCGACAATTACGCCCGTAACGCCTGTGGGTTCTAACGCTTGGATATCTGCTATCGTGCCAATGCCCCCTGATGATTGGAAATTAATCTCAGGGAACTTCTCACACACTTCAGCATAGAGCGCGACATTTGATCCTGTGAGCATGCCATCTTTTGAGATATCCGTGCAGAGTACATGCTTTAAGCCATAAGGTTGATACTGCTCGATCAAGGATTCAAGCGATAACTCACTTGTCTCAAGCCAGCCACTTAAGGCCACTTTCTTAACACCCGCTTCAATACGAATATCGAGTGCTAATACAATCTTTTCTCCGCCAAATTCTTGGAACCATCGAATTACTTCGGCAGGATTTTTCACGGCGGTAGAACCTACAACAACGCGATCCACACCAATATTGAGTAAACTCTCGATATCCTCTTTCGTGCGAATCCCTCCTCCCACTTGAATCGGCGCGCCAACGGTTTTCACAATCTCAGCAATGGTGGTTAACTGGCGTGCTTTGGGGTCTTTCGCTCCATCAAGATCAACAAGATGAAGATATTTGGCGCCGGCATCTACATACTCTTGGAATTTCGCAACCGGCGAGTATTCGAATGTGGTTTGACGACCGTAATCGCCTTGCTGAAGGCGAACCACTTCGCCATTAATCAGATCTAAAGCAGGAATAATCATATCGAGGTCCTTCAGTGATAATTATTATTTCATCAATATTTTGTAGGTTTCTTATAAGTGAGAAAGCGGTCTTTTGACCGCTCCTTTCATCTTAAACTTCGTCAATCTCAGCGCATTTGCGCCAAGGAGCGCTTGTTAGAGCATCCCTTTAGAACTCGGAAGTACATCACTCTCAACTTTAATCGCTTGGCGGAGCGTGCGACCAAAGACTTTAAAGAGTGATTCTATTTTATGGTGCGTATTAACGCCTTCTGCTTTCAAATGAAGCGTTGAAGCGAGCGCATAAGCGAGTGATCTAAAGAAGTGAGGCACCATTTCTGTGCTGAATGTACCGATCATTTCACGATCAAATGTCGCATCAAAGTCGATATGAGGACGACCAGAAAGATCGAGTGTACAGAATGCTCTGCACTCATCCATCGGCAATACAAAGCCAAATCGTGCGATCCCGCGCTTATCGCCTAATGCCGAACGAAGTGCCTCGCCGAGTGCAATACCGGTATCTTCCACCGTATGGTGATCATCAATTTCAAGATCTCCATCCACCGCAACATTCATTCTAAAACCGCCATGCGTTGCGATCTGATCGAGCATATGATTGAAGAATGGAATACCGGTCTCAATATTGCTAGCCCCTGTTTCATCAAGGAAGAGATCAATCTTAATATCAGTCTCTTTCGTTTTACGAGCAACTGTGGCAACGCGAGGTTCACGTCCTTTTGCAACAATGCCTTTATTGAGAAGGCGCTCTACAATCAGGGACCAATTCATATTTTCAGGATGGTAAAGAATTCCCTCAATCCCCATATTTTCTGCTAACTGCACATCTGTTTCTCGGTCGCCGATGACGTAGCTATTTTCAGGATTAAAGCGATTGCCCTGCATATAGCTCTCAACGATGCCGAGTTTTGGTTTACGGCAATCGCACTCATCTTCTGGGAAGTGTGGGCATAACAAGACATCATCAAAAATCACACCTTGAGATTCAAACGTTAACATCATTTTATCGTGTGCAATATCAAAGTCTTCCTGCGGATAGCTATCTGTACCAAGTCCATCTTGATTCGATACCATCACTAAACGATATCCTGCATCTTGAAGTTCCAAAAGTGCGGGAATCACGCGCGGAAGAAAGATTAACTTCTCTAATGAGTCAATCTGAAAATCTGTCTTAGGTTCATCAATCAATGTCCCATCACGATCAATAAAAAGAATGTTTTGCATAAATTTATAGGTCCTTAAAGTCTGTAGGGGCAATAGATCTCTGAAATACTCAAGCGGATCTACTTATCAAATATTTGGGTTTTAATGTGTTCTAATATTTTTTCTAATGTTTTTTGAATCTTTGAGGATTCTTGGTTGATTCTTGATTTAAAGCTATGCTGTTTTGGGAGATCCTTCACGCTTCAACCTTTATGAAATGTGAAGTCCTCCACAATCTATTTTTTGAGGTTCCTTGATATTGCCGGAGATTGCTGACGATATATTGATGAGCAATACTCTTTAACAATATCGCCAAAACCCTTAACGGCTCTCAAATGCTTTTAAAGCTTCCATCAAAATGGCATGCTCTTTTGGTAATCCAATCGAGATACGAAGCGTGCCTTGCAGGCGAGCCGAACTCTGATAACGCACAAAAATACCGCGCACTTTAAGATACTCGTACACCTCTTCTGCGTGTTTCATCTTCACGAGAAGGAAGTTCGCTTCGCTTGGATAGATCTTTTCAACGATTGTGAGCGTTTCAAGTGACGCTTTTAATGCATCTCTTGAGAAGAGCACTTTTTCACGGTTCTCACGCATGGTTAAAATCGCGCCATCCGTTAATGATCCTTCTGCGACTTTAATGACAGCCGAGGGGATCGGATAAGGGCTGATGACTTTCTTTAAAACATTAATTAAAGACGCTTCTCCAAGTGTAAATCCACAACGAATGCCGGCTAAACCAAACGCTTTTGAGAGCGTGCGGATAATGGCTAAGTGCGGGAATTCTTTCAAGCGCTTCGCAAATGATTCGATATCGCTAAATTCAATATAAGCTTCATCAAGCACCACAATCGCGCGATTACGCGTCGCTTCTAAAATACGCTCAACCTCAATTGCCGGAATCGTATTGCCGGTCGGGTTATTGGGGCTACAGAGGAAAACCATCTTCACTCCCTCAAGATTACTGATAATCGCCTCTGTATCGAGCGAAAAGTCTTCTTTTAACGGGATCTGGACGGTTTGTACATCAAACAGATCACACGTCACTTGATACATGCCAAACGTGGGTGGGCAGTAGAGAAGCTTATCTTGATTCGGCTCACAGAATGCTTTAATCAACAGCTCAATCGAGGAATCCCCGCCTAGCGTTGCAAGAATCTCCGCTTCATCAATCCCTACAAAACTGGCATAACGTGCGATCACGGTTGACGGTTGAGATTCTGGATAGCGATTCATCGTCATATCGAGCTTAATCGGCTCAGCATAAGGATTTTCATTCGCATTAAGATAGATCTCTTCGCCCGTTTCATTGCGCTTTTCGGCAATATAGAGTTCACACCCTTGAACGGCTTTACGACTTAATTGATCTGCAATCGATTGTGACATTCCTCTGTTTCCCTTTTTAATCTTGACCCATTTTTATGATTCATGGGTTCTATCTGATTGATACAATAATAAATAGATCTCAAAGCCTGATAAAAGGCTTTGAGGCACCTTTCATAGTATCTTAATCTTGGTTTTTAATCGCTTCTAATCTTACTTCTACTGCCAATTTATGGGCATCTAAAAGCTCTCTTTCCGCGAGTAATGAAACGGTTGGTCCAAGGCTCATAAAGCCTTCTTTAGAGAGGGTTTGAACCGTCATTCTCTTTGAGAAATCTGCCAAGCCTAAGCTCGAGTACGTTTTAGCATAACCGTAAGTCGGTAACACATGATTTGTACCAGAAGCGTAATCGCCCATTGATTCAGGCGAAAATTCTCCCAAGAAGACAGATCCTGCATGCATAATACGATCTAATAGATCACGCGGTTTCTCTGTCTGAATAATCAGATGCTCTGGCGCATAACGGTTACTAACCACAATCGCTTCATCGAGATCTTTTACGAGAATTGATCGGCTATGTCCGAGTGCCACTCGCGCCGTATCCGCTCTGCCTAACAGCGCTAATTGCGCTTCGATAGATGCTTCAACACGCGTAATCATATCCTCTGATGTCGTCACTAAAATCACTTGTGAATCTTCGCCATGTTCCGCTTGGGAAAGAAGATCGGCAGAGACAAAGTCTGGATTGGCACATTCATCGGCAATCACTAAGACTTCTGAAGGCCCCGCCGGCATATCAATCGCCGCGCCATCGGTCATTTGACTCACTTGTTTCTTCGCTTCTGTGACAAAACTATTGCCTGGTCCAAAGATCTTATCCACTTTTTGAATCGTTTCCGTACCAAGACCGAGCCCAAAGATCGCCTGCGCCCCGCCCATTTGATAGATCTTACGAATGCCGCATAATTTCGCAGCATAGATAATTTCATCAGCGAGTTGTGGTGGGCTTGCCAACACAATCTCTTTACAGCCGGCAATTTTTGCCGGAACTGCGAGCATCAGCACCGTTGAAAATAGTGGCGCTGTGCCTCCAGGAATATAAAGTCCCACAGATTCAATCGGGCGGGTTAATACTTCACATAACACGCCTTTTTCTGTTTCAACTTCAATCGCTCTGGGCTTTTGCGCTTCGTGGAATTTGGCAATATTGTTATAAGCGCGCTGAATTGCGGTTTTAAATTCATCTGAAAGCGACGCTTCCACACGATCAAATTCGCTCTCCGGCAATAACAGAGAATCCACTTTTACGCGGTCAAACTTCTCTGTTAAGGCAATAATAGCTTGGTCGCCATTTTTAAGGACATCTTCTCTAATGGCAGATACCGCCGCCTCAATCTTCCCCGCAACTTCTTGCGCTGGGCGTTTAAGCGCAGATTTCTGCGCATCATCCGTTAATTGACTCCAGATAATTCTTTGCATAACTTATTCCATCATCTTCTCAATAGGGAGAACTAGGATTGAGCTCGCGCCCTTCTCTTTTAACGCTTCCATTGTTTCCCAGAAGAGCGTTTCGCTACTCACAACGTGGATCGCAACGCGCGTTTCATCTGTTGCAAGGGGTAAAATCGTAGGATTCTCCGCACCCGGAAGGAGCTTTGTAATCTCATCTAAACGATCTTTAGGCGCATGAAGCATAATATATTTAGATTCATTCGCTTGAATCACGCTTTGCATTCTCGGCATTAATTTATCAAGTAGTGCGCGCTTCTCTTCGCCCATATCCATCGCTGTCTGAATTAAGCATGCTTTAGAGCGGAAAATCACTTCTACTTCTTTTAAGCCGTTAGCATCTAACGTTGCGCCTGATGATACAAGATCACATACCGCATCTGCTAAACCTGCACGTGGCGCAACTTCGACAGAACCGGTAAGAAGCGAGCTATTAAAGTTAATCCCTTTCTCTGTTAAATAACGGTTTAAGAGGTTTGGGAATGAAGTTGCGACGCGGAGTCCTTCAAAATCATTCACGCCTTTATAATCATTACTTTTAGGTAATGCGAGAGATAAACGGCAACCGCCAAATGGTAATACTTGTAATACTTTATAGAGCGAATCAATCTCTGTATCACGGCCAAGTGCCACTTCTTCTAAGACGTTTTGCCCCACAATACCGATATCAACCACTCCATCAAATACAAGCCCTGGGATATCGTCATCACGAACACGTAAAATATCAATCGGCATATTTTCAACATGCGCAATCAATTTATCCTTGGTCATGTTGATCTTTAAACCACTTTTTTCAAGGAGTTTTTGTGACTCTTCACTTAAGCGTCCTGACTTTTGAATCGCGATCTTTAAGCGAGTGTTTTTCATAATTTTATGCCTCTTTCATTTTTTTACGTCTGCGATTGTACTCATAAGTTTTAACGATTTCGCAGCTCTTTGTATTACTGTGGTAGTACAATAATACAATCGACTTTAAATTACAACCCTAAAAATTATTAATTAATTCATTTTGTCGCTTTTATAAGTTTTAGCTGTCATTTGCTCACTTTTCAGGCATCAATCCCGCCCCTTATTGACTTAGATTGTCCTATTCTCGGGTTATTCCTAAATCTCTGCCTGAATCACTATCTGAAGTCATCAGTCCAAAATGACTCCCTCAATTCCCCAATACAAGGAATCTCTCAACCGCCCAATCTCTAAATCACGGCATTGCTTTAACGTAGGTTTTCTCCAGACAAAAAAATAGACCGGCAATATTTTTGTCCGATCTATTTTTTGATTGATTCTATTTTTAATTGATACAGAGCGCTTATAACGCCCTTATAGTACCTTTAAAGCTGAACAGTTAACCTTCCCCTCAACTTCCCGCCATAAGACGACTTATTTCTGCCAGTTTTCAGGATATTTATAACCTGCAAAACGATCCGCTGCATATGCTTTGAACTCATCTGAATGATACGCATCTGTAACATCTTTCAACCATGCTGAATCTACATCTTTTGTTTTAACGGCTGCCCAGTTAATAAAGGTAAAGCCTGGGTCCGTAAAGAGCGCGTCAGAAAATGGAATGTTTGAGCTCGCCGCAAAGTTCCCCGGAATCACTACAAAATCCACATCCTCACGCACGCGCGGTAATTGTGGCGCTTCTAATTGCACTAATTGAATATCATAAGGGTTCTCACCAATATCCGCTTTACTCGCTTTTAAAGGATCAACGCCTTCTTTAATCTTAATAATGCCGGCATCTTGAAGTAATACTAACGTCCGCGAGAAGTTACTTGGGTCATTAGCCACTGCAAATTTAGCCCCTTTAGGAAGGTTCTCAAGCGATGCCTTTTTCCCACTATAGATCCCAAGTGGCCCTGTAGGAATCTGGAATACTTCTGTGAGCTCAAGATTATTCAAGGTTTTGAAGGAGTTTAAGTAAGGGAGATGCTGGAAGGTATTGATCTCTAATGAGCCATCTGCAAGCGCACGATTCGGCAATACGTAATCTGTAAAGATCACAAGCTCCACTTCATAGCCCTTCTTCTCGAGTTGTGGCTTCACAGAATCTGTCACCATATCTGCAAAATCCCCAACCGTTGTACCGATACGGATCTTTTTAAGGTCCCCATTATCGCTCGTTTTATCCTCTGAATTACAGGCTGCTAAGATCGTCGTTGCGCCAATTAAAGAGACGAATGCGAGTTTTTTAAAAACACCTTTCATACTTTTTCTTTCCTTGATTTGTATTGATATATATTAATTTAATTTGTCGTGATTCAATTTATAGTCATTGATTAATATTGCGTTGTTGCACTATCGCTGTGTGAATAATTTTTTAAGTCGAACTATTTTTGGATCTAGCTACTTTATGTAGCTTACCCCTGAAACCCCACTGTTTCTAGGGTTTCAGGAATATTGATTTGTAAGTTTGTGCTACTGCGCTGTTTTCCCCCAGATTTCCGGCAATTGGTATCCTGGGAATTTCTCTGCGGTATAGGCTTTAAACTCATCAGAATTAAAGGCATCGGTAATCGCTTTTAACCAATCGCTCTCACGATCTTCAATTCTCGCCGCCGACCAGTTTACAAAGGTGAAGCCTGGCTCATGAAATACCGCATCTTTCGGATTAAGGCCAGCGCTAATCGCGTAGTTGCCATTGATTGCCGAGAAATCAACATCGTTTAAAGAGCGGGGTAATTGCGCCGCTTCCAACGTGATAATCTCAATATTGAGCGAGTTTTCTGCGATATCATTTCGTGATGCCGTTAAAGGATTCACATTTTCTTTAAGTTTAATCCAGCCTAAATGATCCAAGATCACCAATACTCGCGCGTAATTTGAAGGATCATTGGGCGCCGAGACTTTCGCCCCTGCTTTCACATCTGCCAATGATTTTGTTTTCCCCGCATAAATTCCATAAGGCGCGGTAGGAATCTGGAAGGCTTCTTCAATCGCTAAGTTATGTTGCGCTTTAAAGGCATCTAAATAAGGCTTATGTTGGAAGATATTAATATCAAGGTCTTTATCTGCAAGCGCTAAGTTTGGGCGCACGTAATCTGTGAACTCCACCAACTTATAACGATAACCATCACGCTCTAAAATCGGCCCAATCACATCACGAATCATATTGCCGTTATCGCCAATCGTCACCCCGATCACAATCTCTTTTTTCGTCTCAGTACTCACAACTTCCGTACTTTTCTCATTATTAAAGCATCCTGACAATAGTAAAGCACTTGTCAAAACTAGCCCTGCCCCTAAACCTGCTTTCAAGGCTTTAACGGACTTGATCGACTTAATTGAAGATAACCAACGCATAATAACTCCTATTTTTTTGCAACATCGTATAACGATTTCATAATGATTTGAGTGGCAACATAACGGGATTTACTCGCTGAGCTAAGATAGGGTCTATATTTTAAATAAGCATAAGACGCCTGCCTTGAACACAAAAAGCCCGCAACCATTGCTGATTGCGGGCTCTCTAAATTCGGCATAAAGAGATCGTTTTACAACGTGATGACCCTTAATTGGGATCTCTATCTCTCTATATCACGCTTTAGCTGTTATGCCCGCAAGCTGTTTCAAATCGGCAATCTTTATTAAACAGATTCTATCCAAATCTGTCAAATAATTTTTAAAAGTCCCAACTACGTTTACGACGTGTTTTTGCAAAAAGACGCGGTAAAATGGCAGATCCTAGGATAATTCCCCCCAGTAAAATGAGTGCTCCTGCGGTCCACTCACTACTACGGTTTACAGCTTGTAAGCGTGAGTTCTCTTGCTTGAGCGTTGTGATCTCAACTTTCTGAATATGATCACGCTTATTAAGCTGATCATTTTCCTGCGCGAGCTCAATCTCATGGGCATTAAGCTTACGAAGCTCGATAATTTCGGTCTTTAGAGCATCATTTTCTGCCACTAAGACTTCTAACTCCAACTCAAGCGAATCCTTCTCTTCATCAAGGCGCGTCTTCACGACTTCTTGCTGTTTTTTAAGGTTCTCAATCGTCTCTTCAAGCGCACGATTTTCATCCATCAATGGTTCAAAACGGGCTTTCGCTTCTTCGATATAATTACGCGCACTCGGCTCTTCCATGACATAACGCTCATGAATCCAACCAGTACGGTTATTATCATAACGGATCTGTACATACCCATTACTTTTACCACCAAGGCGCTCAACAGGTTCGCCGGCGTTGATCATTTTGGTAATTCGATAGTTATCGCCTGATCCGGCTCTAACGGGTGCTTGCAATAAATCACTAATATAAGATTGCTCCGCAAATGCTAAAGAGGAAGCAAATAAGAGTGCTGTTGCCAAGAATCGTTTAGATGCTTTCATAACTACGATAACCTTTCTAATGTCTGCCAAATAAAGTCTAGTATTGTACCTTAAAATCACAGTGTGTGAAAAAAGGAAATTCTTTTCTCTCAACATCCGCTTTCCTGCCAGTGCTTTGATCATTATATTGTTTATCTATCTTTATAAGAGAGCGATTGAAGCGCGCGAATCTGATAAACATTGGTATCATTCCTCAACATTTGTCATGATAGTCTCATCTCTCCCCATTATCGCAATGCTAAAGGATCATGATGAATATCACTATTATTACCGGCGCATCTCGCGGGATTGGCCATGCGCTTGCCACTATTTTAGAATCCGAAGGTCATAAAGTGCTTCGGATCGCCCGCTCTAACCCCAATAATCTCCCCAATTTACTGACCCTAGATCTTACTCAGCGTGAATCAAATGCTAAAATTATCGAGTGGTTAAAGCCCCTGCTTCCGCTCGCGACATCCCTTACGCTCATCAATAATGCCGGCATTATCGGCCCGATTGATAAGGTGGGAAAGCTCGATGATATGGGAATTTCTGATGCAATCGCGCTGAATGTCACTGCGCCGATTACGCTCACCAATCACTTTATAGCCCTTGTGCAGGATCTCCCGATTCCTAAATTTGTCGTGAATATCTCCTCTGGCGCGGGTCGTCATGTTTATGAAGGCTGGTCGATCTACTGCACGACAAAATCTGCGATTGATCAGTTTTCACGGGCGATGCATTTAGAGCAACAATCTCAGCCCTATCCGATCTATGTCACAGCATTGGCTCCTGGCGTGATTGACACTGATATGCAGGTGGAGATTCGCCAAAGTACGCCGGAATCGTTCCCGAATGTGGCGCGTTTTAAGGATCTTAAATCCTCCGGCAATCTGCTCTCCCCCCATGATTGCGCCGGCTTAATATTACAGTATCTCGATTCCCCTTTAATGAAGGGAGATAACCCGATTGCTGATGTGAGAGATTTGTAATTTTGCATTTATAATGGCGTTTCAGAGATTCTTGCCACAATAGAAAAAGCCCTCAAATTGAGGGCTTAGCTATTACTATTTAACTTAAAAAGAACTCAAGGAAATAGTCTTACTTACGATTCATTAAACGATTTAATCTTGCAACAAATTCCGATGGATTATCGAGTTGCGCACCTTCTAATAACAATGCTTCTTCATATACAAGCATTGAGATATCAGCAGTTAATGCCTCGTCGTTAGTCTCTTCTAACATCACTAAAAGAGGATGTTTTGGGTTAATCTCAAGCCATGGTTTCATTGTTGGGACATCATGACCTGCTTCGCGGAGCATTTTTTCAAAATGACCACTTAATGCTTGCTCATTACGCACTAATACCGATGCTGAATCTGTGAGTCGTTTAGAGATTTTAACGCTCTCTACACGGTCGCCAAGCGCCGTTGTTAAGCGATCAATCAATTTAACATCTGTTTCTGATACGGCTTTTTCTGCTTCAGGATCATCCTTTTCAGCACCATCAAGATTCACATCACCTTTGGCAACGTTCACCATCTCTGTACCATCAAACTCATGAAGGAAGCCTGTCATCCAGTCATCAATCACGTCAGTCATCAGAATAACTTCGATCCCTTTTGATTTGAAGATCTCAAGATGCGGGCTATTTTTCGCAGTATTGAGTGAATCTGCGGTGATGTAGTAGATCTTATCTTGACCTTCAGGCATACGCTCTTTGTATGCTTTAAACGAGACGCTCTCTTTATCTGTAACCGTCGAGGCAAAACGTAGTAATCCGGCAATTTTTTCGCGGTTACTGAAATCTTCGCCTAATCCTTCTTTTAATACGCGGCCAAACTCTTTCCAGAATTTAGCGTATTTCTCCTCATCATTGCTGAGTGATTCGAGCATTGAGAGTGAGCGGCGTGTTAAGCCTTGGCGAATAGTATCGATCGTTTTTGAGTTCTGTAAAATCTCACGTGAGATATTTAGCGGAAGATCTTGCGTATCAACCACCCCTTGAATAAAGCGTAAATAGCGAGGAATAAGCTTATCGGAGCCTTCCATAATAAAGACGCGTTGCACAAAGAGATCAATCCCATATTTTACTTCCTGATCCCACATACCGCGTGGCGCCACTGCCGGCACATACAGTAATGAAGTATAAGAGGTATTCCCCTCAACACGGTTATGGCTCCAGCTGAGCGGATTCTCAAAGTCATTTGTGAGCTCTTTATAGAACGCTTCATACTCTTCATCTTTAATATCCGAGCGCTCGCGTTGCCAGAGTGATTCAGCCGAGTTTACTTGCTCAATTACCCACTCTGTTTTTACTTCTGTCTCTTCACTGCCTTCTTCCGGCGCAACGGTCTTTTCAACTGCCATCATGATCGGATAAGCAATATGATCTGAATATTTTTTGATGATCTCTTTCAATGACCACTCATTTAAAAGATCTAAATCATCTTCACGCATATGAAGCGTAATTGTGGTTCCTGCTGAATCTTTTGAGGCGTTGGTAAGTGTGAACTCCCCTTCCCCTTTTGAAGCCCAATGCACTGCGCTATCAGCATCTGTACCCGCTTTACGCGTTGTAAGCTCGATCTCATGCGCCACGATAAATGCCGAGTAGAAACCGACCCCAAATTGACCGATTAATTGCGATGCGTTTTTTTGATCCGCTTCTAAACGATCGAGGAATGCTTTAGTACCTGATTTTGCGATCGTACCGATATTTTCGATCACTTCCTCACGGCTCATACCAATCCCGTTATCGGTAATCGTGAGCGTTTTCGCCGCTTTATCAAAAGCAATATCAATTGCCGGAGATCCTTGTCCATCAATCAGTGAGGTTTCTGTTAACCCTTCAAAACGACGTTTATCAAGCGCATCTGATGCATTCGAAATTAACTCGCGAAGGAAAATTTCACGATTTGAATAGAGAGAATGAATCATTAAATTGAGTAATTGATTCACTTCCGTTTGGAACTGCATGGTTTCTGCTTGTGTCTGTTTAGTCATATTATTTAGATTCCTTGTCATCTGCTGTAATGTTGAATTGCGCCTTCCACAAATAGTGTGAACGCGCCAAAATAGGGATGATTATTTCAAACTATTTATTATTGGTTGTTCATATGAATGGCGCTCAATAGAGATATTTCAAGTCTAAAATTGCTTTTGAATTATAAATAGCCAAAAAAAGACACAGATTAACTGTGCCTTTTTCTTTATGGAGATTAATCAACATTAATGAAATCTACATTATGCTACTTATCCATCTTTCCAAATTTTCCCTGCATAAAATCCATCGAAGCTTGCATGATCTCTTCTCGCGTATTCATCACGAAAGGACCATGACCAAATACAGGCTCTTCAATCGCATCACCACTTAAAAGAAGAATAAGACTCTCTTTCGTTGCGGTTAATGACAATGAATCACCCGCCTTCTCAAAAAGTGCGAGCTCAGCTTCTGAAAGCGTCGCACCATTGGCGAGCGTAACTTCCCCATGAAGCACAATGAAACCGGCATAACGCCCTTCAACAAGCGGCATCGTGAGCTCAGCGCCCGCTTTTAACTGAAAATCCCAAACATCTAACGGCGTGAAGGTCTTCGCAGGCCCCTTCGTTCCGGCATATTCCCCGGCAATTACGCGCATAGAACCAACGGAATCTCCCAAATCAATCGTGGGAATCTCCTGACTTGTAATCGCTTGATAACCTGGCTCACTCATTTTATCTTTTGCCGGTAGGTTCACCCAGAGTTGCACCATATCAAGCGTACCACCTTGCTTAGTGAATGCCTCTGAATGGTACTCTTTATGTAAAATGCCGGAAGAAGCCGTCATCCACTGCACGTCACCCGGTCCAATCACACCGCCTTTTCCGGTAGAATCATGATGCGCAACCTCACCTTTATAAACAAGCGTCACCGTCTCAAACCCTCGATGCGGATGCTCTCCAACCCCTCTTGGCGTCGTTGCCGGCGCAAATTCCGTTGGCCCTGCACGATCTAAGAGGAGAAAAGGATTAAGATAGCGGCCGTGATCGTTATACGTGAACATCGAACGCACCTTAAATCCATCGCCCACCCAGTGAGCGCTTGGCGCGGGGTAAATTCCCATTAATGTTTTCATTGATGACTCCTTTTGTTATCTGATAAATGCCGGCACTTTTAACGTCAATATCAACCTATTGATCTCAAAGACAGTGCGCATAAACTTACTCTATTACTAATAATAGGGGCTCAAAGGGATTATTCAATGTGCCTAGCAGTAAACGCCTCAAGAGAAGATCAACACATATCCTCTTGATTATTCAATATAAGATATTAAAGTATGCGCATAAAGGGGATTTTTCACAATAGAAAGTAGGCTCGCATGATATGGTTAAAATCTATTTTGCGCTTTCACAAATATCGAAACTCTATTTTTATATCGCTACTATGGATGATCTCTCTATGAAAAAACGCCCATTATCAATCTTACGCCACGTATTTAGCGCACTTGCCATGAGCTCAGTTTTCATGGGTTCCATTGCCATGAGTGCCGAATATAAACTCGATCCTTCGCATTCTAATGCGCGCTTTTATATCGATCACTTTAATACGTCCACTAATCATGGCGGATTTTACGGGATTAATGGTGATGTCACTTTTGACCCAGAAGCACAAACAGGATCTGCAGATATTACAATTGCGACCCATACACTCAATACCGGCGATAAAGATTTTGACCATCATATGAGTGCGCCCGATCTTCTCAATAGTGCTGAGTTTCCAGAGATCGCTTTTAAATCTACAAATTGGGCGTTCGATGGTGAAAAGCCGACTGCTATCACAGGCGATCTTACTCTTCTTGGGCAGACGCATCCCGTCACTTTAACAGCCACAAAATTCAATTGTTACGATAATCCAATTTTTAATGTCCATGTCTGCGGCGGCGATTTCACAACGACGATTGATCGCTCACAATGGGGATTAAATTTCATGGTCGAGCAAGGAATGGCGCGTGATGTCAGAATCGACATTCAAGTTGAGGCAATCAAGCAAGAGTAAACTCAAAACAACATTGATAATGTTAACAATATTATCCTCGTAAAACCGTTATCATCCAATACATAAAGGTACTTAAAAGCCCATTATTCCCATCAATGGGCTTTTTGATCTCTAAAGCGCTTACCGCTTACTGTGAAGTAACTTTACAGTTAAATTATGCAATAGAAGCCACAAACCATGCACTAAATTCTTGCCACTCTGATTCAAATCCCGGCATTTCATCTGAAAGTGTTGATAGTAATATTGCCATATCCTCGGCATTATAACGCACCCCGATCAGCTTCTCTGCCAGATGCTCAAAGGGATCAACATTGAGGCTATCTGTAAAGACTTTCGCATCTTGTATCGTGCCACCACGTACAACATCAAGATGAATCTCTACGCCGCCCCATGTAAAGCGCTCTGACAATTCATGGCTAAATTGCATTGCCTGCCCAAAGTTCCATGCCCAGCTCTTCTGTTTATTATAGATCCCTGCAAACCCCTGAATCTCAGGCGGATTTTCTTCTGAGATTATTTCAATCTGATGAATATCCCCAAAATGCGCCTTAAACGTTTCTTCAATCGCCTTGCAGATCTTCTCATGCGTTAAGTTTTCATCAAACTCAATCAAGTTTGCCACGCGAGAACGGACAGAAGTGATTCCTTTTGCTTTCAGTTTTTTAGGATCAGGATTAAGATAATTTCCGAGCTTTGTAAAATCGACATCTATTAACAGCGTCCCATGATGAAATCCTCGATCAGATGTTTCTCGATAAGCCGAACCTGAAATTTTTCGGATCGTCTCACCCTCTTTTACAATCAAATCATTACGTCCAGAAGCCTCTGCTTCTAGTCCTAAGGATCGGAGCGCTTCAAGAATAATATTGGTTGAAATCGACTTATCATATTCTGGCTTACCTGCCATAAAGGTAAAGTTTGTATTCCCCAAATCATGGAAGACTGCACCACCGCCACTACTTCTACGCGCGAGCGTAATGCCATTATCGGCCATCTTCTTCGTATTACACTCTTTCCAAGGATTTTGCCCTCGACCAATCACCACCGTATTATCATTGCGCCATAAAAAAAGCACTTTTTGCGCTGGATCCATACTCCGAAAAATTGCCTCTTCAACCGCAAGATTAAAGTGGGGATGATGGCTTTCTGAAATCAATAAACGTGTTGTCATAAAGACCCTTTTTGGCAGGAAACCTATTAAATTAGGCGGTTTGTATATCTCTTTAAAGAAATCTCTCAAGGATTATAGCGTATTCTGCCTCCTATAATCAGGGAAGATCATTGCAGATTGCCTGCTATGCTCTTTTCAATAAATCCACCATTTTAGAAAATCTCTCAAAATCGAGAGGATTGATCATGATAAAATGATGATCAGACATTAGTTATAAAGCGTATGTTTTGATCTCATCATCCATCTGATCATTCCTTTATCCTGATGTCGCTAAGCACTCATTTTAATAAGACTCATCCCTAACCGATGGAAATATCAATGAAAAAGCTTCTGATCCTTACAGTCTCCGCAATCCTTCTCAGCGCAGTCTCCTATGCTAAAACCCCGGCATTAACAACGCCCAAAATGACGGATCAAGAATATGCTCAAGCGTTGGGCTTTATACTTCTCTCTGATGAGAAAAACAGTAATTCACCAACGAAAAATAGTGACCTTACAATAGAATCCACAGAAGCAGATACTCAAAAAGAGATTCCTTCACCTCAACCTAGCGTGAATGCCTTACCCGCTATTAAAAAGAAGGATCTTGCTTACCGCTGCGACATCTCTTTAGCACAACCTTTTGCTGTAGAAAATCAACAGCAGATTGAACTCGCAATAGGCGTTGGTGAAAAAGATGATGCAATGGTCATTAAAATTAAAAATACGCCACTGCAGATGCTGCGCACACACTACGAACCTGAGCACCTCCATATCTGGAGTAATCTCGATCAAGCGCTCATCATGACCCTCGATGTAGAAGAAGTGTATAAAGATAAATTCGTCTCTCTTCAATCAGGAACGCTCACCGTTTTAACACCGAAGCTTAAAGAACAATATAAAGCAGTTTTAACGTGCCGACCTTAAGATTAATGCAATAACACGCTTCAATAGAGATAACAAAAGCCCCAAGACTTTAGGTTTTGGGGCTTTTGTGTTTTAGACGGCTTTCAGAATGGCTTTTCTGATTATTAGGAGAACAAGTTCTCATCCCCGCATACGTAGTTTTACAGTCTTTTGACTATCAATATCTATTAACTACCACACGCGACATAATAGATCGCAATGCCGGCACTGTCTTCTTCATCAAACCCCATTCCCTCAAAGAAAACATGGTCCCCGAGCATTTTATTTGCTTGCTGATGATGTGCCTTAAATAGGAGCTCGAGCGCGGTAAAGTGCATGCCATTATCGGCATTTAAAGTCGCAACAATTTCCACTTGGTATAGATCGTCTTCGGCTTCCGCTTCAAATGCATCGCTGTCACATTCCGCTAATGCTTCGTTATCTTGCAGATCGCCCCCATCTTTAACCCATGCTTCATATTGGATCTTCACGGTATTGCCTTTAGCAATAATCGCTTCAGGATTCCACGCGCTCTCTCTTTCGAGTGCAGTTGCCATCTCATCATTATGAGCGGTTACTGCCTCATTAAAGGCTTCTTTGGTGGCGTAGTTTTTTGTTGAAAAGTGCCAATATACATTCTCTAATGCCATGCTTAAATCCCTTCTCTTTAATATTGTTTGATGATTATTTAATGGTGGTTGTCAGTATAAACCACTACTTTTAAGATTTGTACTCGAAAAATAGGGGTTATTGAGGTCAAGTATTCTATGAATAACCGTATTTTATGTAGGATTTAACTCGCCAAATGCCGGAGCATTATGTTATCAATAACTTATCACGATCTATATATATCAAGATTCACCATGACAGTGAGGTGCCTATGATTCCCCAATTTTCAGCTCCTTTAAAATTCACTTGTAAAAGCTGTGGCCATCAAGAGACACAAAAGAGCGATGCGCTCATGCTCTTCTCTATCTGCCCGAAATGCCATAGTGAAGATTTCACGATTACCGTCGAAAAAACGACCTCGCTGTTTGAAGGCTTTAAAGAGCTACTGAAATAAAACAGCATAAAACCAGATCTACTTCTATTTAATATCGCGCTTCTATTGACCACCAAAGAAGCGCAGATTTTTTGATCGCCTTGCTTATCAAGACTGATATTGTTAGCGTATTGCCAATAACATGGCGAATAATTCGGCGCATATCTCTCTTTAGCGCAGTGCCCTCTTTGCTTTCATACTTATCCCCCATTAAAGGAATGATCATGACCATAAAACCCCATTATCTCGAAGCTCATATCAAAGATGGCGTTCCTTTAAAAATGTGGATGAAAGGCGTTCCCCTCGATCAGAGTGCTAAAAGGCAACTCGAAGAGACCGCGCAACTGCCAATTATCTTCAAACATGTTGCGGTAATGCCGGATGCGCATACAGGTAAAGGCTCAACAATTGGCTCTGTGATTCCAACAAAAGGTGCGATTATTCCGGCGGCTGTCGGCGTTGATATTGGTTGTGGCATGATCGCGGTGATGACATCACTAATGGTGCATGATCTTCCTGATAATCTTGGCCCGCTTCGGAGCGCTATAGAGCAGGCTGTTCCTCATGGTCGCTCGAATCATCGTGCCAAAAGAGATATCGGAAGTTGGGAAAACACGCCTAAAATTGTTGATCAACATTGGGCAATACTTGCGCCGGCATTTAAACGAATCTTAGAAAAATATCCGCGCTTTCAAAAGACGAACAATCATCACCATCTAGGGACGCTCGGAACCGGCAATCACTTTATTGAGATCTGCCTAGATGAGCATGATAAAGTTTGGATTATGCTCCATAGTGGATCTCGCGGTGTCGGCAATGCGATTGGGTCATTTTTCATTGAGCAAGCGAAAAAGGATATGGAATCTCATATTGCAAACCTTCCTAATAAGGATCTAGCCTATCTTAAAGAAGGTACAAAGCATTTTGATGATTACGTCGAAGCCGTTGAATGGGCGCAAGAGTATGCAAAACTCAACCGTGAAGTGATGATGAAAAATACGATTTTAGCGATGAGGAGTATTATAAACAAACCCTTTAAAACCCATGAAATGGCAGTCAATTGTCACCATAACTACGTACAAAAAGAGACTCATTTTGGCGAAGAGATTTTTGTAACGCGTAAAGGCGCTGTCTCTGCAAAAAAAGGAGAGCTCGGCATTATCCCAGGATCTATGGGCGCAAAGAGCTTTATTGTGCGCGGACTTGGGAGTGAGGAGAGCTTTACCTCTTGCTCTCATGGTGCGGGGCGCGTGATGAGCCGGACTGAAGCAAAAAAAGCATTCACCGTTAAAGATCAAATCGAAGCGACCAAAGGCGTAGAATGCCGGAAAGATAGCGCCGTTATTGATGAAATCCCGATGGCTTATAAGGATATCGATGCCGTGATGCAGGCGCAGAAAGATCTTGTGGAGATTCTACATACACTCAAACAGGTAGTTTGTGTGAAGGGTTAAAATCCCTTTCCCTTCACATCAAATGCTTTATGGCTTCTAGCTTCTAGCTTCTAGCTTCTAGCTTCTAGCTTCTAAGATTTATCGTACTTTTATGCCGGCAAATTATAATACATAATCTCACCGGGGTTCCCACTAGCATTAAAGAATCCTACGCCATGCTTTTCTGCAAGCGCTTTGCATTTAGCATACGCTTCATCCGCCACTGACCATGCAAAAGCCATATAGATCACTTCTCGACCTAAACTATAATCGGTCACTTGAGAATATCGCGGATCATCATTCTCATCCCATTCATCGATCTCATCATCACTCGGTGCAAGCGATCCGTTCATGGGCGGATAAAAGGTTATCATCTCCATAAACCATGCTTGAAGTCGTTCACTACAAACAGAAACTTCTTGATAATTATGATCCTCTTCCCACTCTGTTTGCTGATCATACCATTGCATAAATTCTGTCTGCTCACGCGGGGCTTTTTCAAGATCAAAAACCAGTAAATCATAGCTCATTATAAATCCTCTCTTTTCGGGGTATTTGTTAAATATGTTTATGAGATATTATGAGTAAGATTGCATCATAAGGGAGAATCTGGGATGGCTTCAAGTGTTGATGTCGATAAATGAACATCTATTGCATAATCATTACAAAATTTTTCTAGGGGCTGTTGAACATTCATAACTTCAGCCAAATATAGGCACAAGCTAAAGCA
>CALZEE010000011.1 GCA_945639195.1 uncultured Ignatzschineria sp.
CAACGCCGTCAATCGAGAAAGAGAATTCTACGCTTTTTAGGGAAAGATGCAACCCCTTTTTTAAAGTTTTTTCTAAAAAAGTAAAAAAACCTAAAAAACAACTTATGTATTATAGCCTTAGGTGTAGAGTTTTATTAAGACTATTCATATTCACGATATCAATCCTCTTAAATTACTTCCATATCCGTGCCCGCTCGCCTAAAATGGATCTCGTATTTACGATTCTTTGATTACCTCTCATAGTATTTTGACAACTTAGCAGGTACTTATTGAACCACTTCTTATATATGTCTTTTAAGTAGGAACTACTATGATTAAGCGAACCCTTATTTTTACCTCTATGACTTTATTGCTCACGGGCTGTCTAAGCATCCCCGACATTCAGAAGCCATCTACAACCCAACCTGTAGAAATCTCTCCACAGCATATTGAGATGGTTCGCGCCCTCAATAGTGAAGAGCTCTCAAAACTTGCTGATCGTGGAGATCAGTTCGCTCAATACTATTTAGGCAACAAGTACGCGCAGGGCTCTGAAGTTCCGCAAGATATGACGAAGGCAAAAGCATACTGGGAACAATCTGCAAACCAAGGTAATGGTAATGCACTATATAACTTAGGAATGAGTTACTTCACAGGCCAAGGATCTACTAAAAGCTTTGAAACAGCGCTTAATTATTTCCAACGCTCAGCTGAAGCAGGCAATACTCGTGCAGCACTTAATGCAGGCTCAATGCTTGAACAAGGACAAGGCGCCATGGTGAATCTTCCCCTTGCTGCGCAATTCTATCAACGTGCAGTTGCTAATCAACCGCACGCTGCATATCGTTTAGGGCTTCTTTATACTAAGAATACTGCGGACTTCCCTGCAGACTATAATCAAGCAGCGCAACTCTTCCAGCAAGCAGCAACACAAGGTGATCGCTTTGCACCGCGCGCATTGAATATTATTCAAAACTATCCAGCAGAACAGGCAGCTGATCTTTTGACGCGCTTAAGTAATAGTATTTAGTATAAAACGGTCTATCGTTGACTCGAATCAGAGATGACAAATGATCAATAACAAAAAGCAGAAAGGGATGTTCTCTCTTTCTGCTTTTTTAATTCTATACTCTTTACGTTGGGTCTTAGCCTAAAGTTGCGACCATCACCGCTTTAATCGTATGCATACGGTTACCTGCTTGTTGGAACTGCACACCTTGCGCACTTTCAAATACATCTTCTGTGACTTCTACGCCATCCATACCAAATGTTTGGTAGATCCACTCTCCCACCGTTGTTTCACGGTTATGGAATGCCGGCAAACAGTGCATGAATTTGGTGTTTTTATTGCCGGTCGCACGCATCAATGCTGCGTTTACTTGGAATGGTGTAAGTTGTGTAATACGATCTCTCCATGCATCTTCCGGCTCACCCATTGAAACCCAAACATCGGTATGAATAAAGTCGACACCTTTCACTGCTTCTTCAGCACTATCTGTAAAGGTTAAGTTTGCACCACTGACTTTTGCGAGTTCTTGGCACTGCTTAATTAATGACTCTTCAGGCCAAAGATGTTTCGGCGCCCCCACACGGAAATCAACCCCGAGTTTAGCAGCCATCACTAAATGGGAGTTCCCCATATTGTTACGTGCATCACCAAGATAAGCGTAGCTTAAATCCGAGATCGGTTTGTCACAGCTCTCTTTCATTGTTAATAAATCTGCAAGCATCTGCGTTGGGTGGAATTCATCTGTTAAGCCATTATAAACAGGAACGCCCGCGTAAGCCGCAAGCTCATTCTCTAAAACGTCTTGGCTAAATCCACGATAGAGGATTGCATCATACATATCGCCCAATACACGCGCGGTATCTTTCATGGATTCTTTATGGCCGATCTGCGTACCATCACTTCCAAGATAACTTGTCACAGCGCCTTGATCTGCAGCTGCTACTTCTGATGCACAACGTGTTCTTGTTGATGATTTTTCAAAGATCAACGCAATGTTCTTCCCTGTTAATCGTCGTTGCTCTATTCCCGCACGCTTAGCTCGTTTTAAATCTTCAGCAAGATTTACAAAGTAGAGGATCTCATCTTTTGAGAAATCAAGCAGTTTAAGAAAATGTCTTTGACGTAAATTAGGTTGCATGCGTATCTCCTGTTCGCAGTATAATATGTTTTATTCTTATGAATATCGCGCTTATTTTAAGCACGTTTTCTCATCATATCAGGGATAGAGAACCCTTCCTATATTTTTAGAGGCTACCCGCAATGATTCAACGCTTACTCCTTATTTTATCGTTATCTTTTTTTACTTTGATCTCTCAGGCTGATGTACTGCCTACTGAAGTAAAGCTCAACTTTGTCGGCCCTTACCAAGTACCGGCATCTATGACCTTTATTCATGGCAACGGGCAATATCAACTCGATACTATAGTAAACGTCCCTTTTAAAAACATGCGATTCACAAGCAAAGGGCTTCTCAAGAATAATCGCCTCATTACGCAATCATTCACAGATACCCGCGGTGGCAAGCCTTATGCGAGCGCAACATTTGATACCCAGAAAAAAGTCATCACTTATGGTCGCAATAAACAAGACCATACAGCGCCTATGACTGCGCTTGCTCAAGACTTTTTTACAACTGCATGGCAATCGACCCTGAACAAAGCACCGCTCGCTGAAAAACTTCAAACAACTAATGGCAAAAAGGTCTATGAAAGACCCGCATTTAAATCGGCAGGTACAATCGATGGCTACGTCAATGGGCAAAAGACAACGATCAACCTCTATATTAGTGGTGAAGGTGATGATCGTGTTGAACTTGGTCTCGCACCAAATCATTACTATCTTCCGGCATTAATTGCCTACTATGAAAAAGGTAAACGTTACGAGCTCACGCTTAGAAGCTACACGATAAACTAATCACACGGTATAATAAATCACGACTCACTTCTGCCACTTTGCATAAAAGGTCCTATTTCCATGTTTGAATATCTTTTTACTAGAATCTCCGCCGCTCTTAATAATAAAGTCGACCTCTATCGTATGGGGACTTTTTACTATGAAGGGAAATATGTTGAAAAAGATCTCGACAAGGCGACTGAATATCTAAAGAAAGCCACAAACAAGAAATACACAAAAGCGCTCTATTATCTCGGTCTCATTGAGTTAGAGAAAGGCGAGTCCGCAACAGAGCTCGCATTAGCATTACGTTATTTCCTCCTCTCTAAAAATGAAGAGCCGAGTGCAAGAGCAGAGATAGAAAAGCTCCAAGAGCGTATTATCGCACTGCCAGATACACCAGAAAATACAAAGCTCCTCTTTAAAACAGGATATATGTATGCAAATGATGTCATCGTGGGTCTCAATGTTCCTATCGCTGCAAAGTTTTACGAAGCAGCGGCAGCAAGGGGCCATAACTATGCACGTGTTGAGTTGGCAAAGCTCCTCACTAAATCACGACCCGGCATTACCAAAGATCTTCCCCGTGCAAAAGCACTTTTAGAACAAGCCGCAAGCGAAAGCTTTACGCAAGCAAATATTGCGTTGCAAGATTTACTGACAGAACACCCAACATTGAAGGATGATCAATAAGCATTGCCGACAAAGCATGTAAAACAGTGAGTTCTTGCGTAGAACAATAAAAACCCTTATAATACTTTATCAACTTAAATGGGGGCGTTCTTGGATTCGACGAGGATGTTGAAGTTTGAGGTGCATGTCGAGAAGGTCGAGAGTCTCGTAAAAACGCGGCAAAATGTTATAATTGCAAACGATAATAACTACGCTTTAGCAGCTTAGGCCGCTAACTGTTCTTAATACTGTGTTCGTTCGGTGTTAACAACAGTCAACTTAAACGAAATAGCTCAATATCATTTCTAGGGGATATTCTGCGAAACTAAACTTAGAACAGCTTTGCGTCTCCTGCCGGTCGGACGACGTGAAGTTAAATTAAAGATTCGGCTAAACATGTAGTACCAAGAATGGATAGTTTTCGGACGCGGGTTCAAATCCCGCCGCCTCCACCAGATACTATAAAAAGCGCTTAATGATGATGAACTCTAATACAGAGATACCTCATTCTTAGGCGCTTTTTAGTAACTATGATTAAATCTGATTAACTTTACTTAATTCTATTTTAGTAGTAGTTTTAGTAGTAACTTACAATCTTACTCATTCTTACTACTATAAGTTGAAATCATGGCCAGAATAATTACCCCATTAACTCTCAAAGAAATTAGAGACTCTAAACCTCAAGACAAGATGTATCGTCTTTATGATGGTGGTGGGTTGCAGCTGTGCATCTATAAAACAGGCAAGAAAACATGGCGGCTAGATTACACTGATTTCAACAAAAAAAGAAAGACCCACACTCTCGGTGACTTCCCTGAAATCTCACTCGCTGAAGCTAGAAGATTAAGAGAAGAATTAAAGCCAGACCTAGAAAGTGGAGAGCATTTATTAAATTCTAAGAACTCATTTATGAGTGTATTTGATGATTGGTATTCACGCTGGGCATTAACTGTATCGAAAAGGCATGCTAATCGAGCATATAATTCAATGCATGATGATTGTGGAAAAGTCATAGGCAACATGAATATCAATGATATTGAGCCTCGACATATTGTATTAGCACTTCAAAAAATAGAAGAACGTGATGCTATTGAGCAATTACTTAAAACTAAGTCTGTCTTGAAGATGTGCTTTGACTTTGCTGTTGCTCGCGGTCTTTGTACTATTAATCCAGTTTCATCTGTAACGAATAAAGCATTTAAATCGCATACACCGCAAAATCATAGATCGCCCAAAAAGACTGAAATCTATAAATTTATAGATGTTTTTAATAATGATCGATTCAGCATGTCAGTAAGATTATGCACTGAGTTTATTCTTAGAAACATTACACGTCCAAGCGAATCAGTTGAGGCTGAATGGGCAGAATATCATACAGATAGTAAGATGCTCATTATCTCTGCTGAACGCATGAAGATGAAGAGAGATCATATAATCCCTTTATCTACTCAGTCTATTGAGATATTAGAAGCAATGTCTAAACTCAGTGCCGGAAATAAGCATATCTTTACTAATCAGAGTTTTACATCGCATATTTCAAGCGTGTACCCTCTTCGCATTATTCAGCGTTCCGGGATAGATTCTACAACTCACGGGCTCAGACACTTAGCATCTACAATTCTCAATGAAACCGGCATGTTTAGACCAGATATTATTGAAGCAGCGTTATCGCATCAAGACAAAAACTCTATACGCGCAGTATATAATCAAGCTCAATATATCGAAGAGCGCCGCGAAATGATGCAATGGTGGTCTGACTTCATAGACAAGTGCGATACTAAAGAGAATAATGAAAGAGCGCTGAAAGATGCTGGGGTTTCAATTATATAGCCCTAAAATCATTTTTTTTGTTAATAGCATCTGATATAGGAATCTTAATGATATTAGAGATTGGTGCTCTGACGATGTCTGATAAGGTATAACGATCCAATTCTCTATAAAAACTATTCAACGCATCCTCTAAAATAGATCCGAGCATACAGCTAGGAAACAAAACACAGGGCGGTTCATGGCAATTTATCAAGCTTTTCTCATTGCTCGTATGCATTTCTAGAGCTTTAATTGTACTTCCAAGCGGATACTCATCTAAAGAAAACGCTAGCTTAACGCCCCCTGTTTTCCCTCTAGTTGTCAGTAACCACTTCTTCGTTGATAAAAAATGGACAACTTTTACTAAGTGATTTTTCGAAACCAGTAAAGTATCTGCAAGTTGGGATATAGTTAGTTTTTCTTCAGGTTGACTGCTTAATAAAAGCAATACTCGTATCCCTAAGTCTGTAAATTTATTTAATTGCATGATATCTATCCCTCCTCTGTTACGCAATTAAGGGTAATATATCATGCAATCTTCATGTCATATAATCCATTACTAGATATTACCAGTATTAAATCGTTCCATATGTATTTGAGATTCAGGAATCCCATATTCTTTCAATGTCGCTATTTGCTGCAATACAAATGGATCAGGGCCACAAAGATAATAATCAGCATCTTTAGGTAACAATCTTTGATCTACCTCCGTCAAATTCAATCTGCCGATCTTATCCGACTTGATACCCTCAATGTTATTCTCTTCACAAGCCAGATAAGTTTGAAGTTGAGGTAAATGTTTTTTAAATTCAAGAACCTCCGCATTTAATGCCAACACTTTATCGCTACGACAGGCATGGATAAACGATACATCTAAGGAATACTCTGATTGGCTCAGCTCGCCTAGCATAGCAATCATAGGAGTTATACCTACTCCAGCACTAATAAAAACATTTTTATGATTCGTATCTCTTAAGAAAAAAACACCGTTAGGGGCTGATAATTCAACAGCATCACCAATATTTATTTCATTATGTAAAGTTTTAGAAACATACCCTCCCTTGGTCTTTCCATTGGCATCTTCGCGCTTTACCGAAATTCTATAACGATCATCAAGACCGCAATGCGAGAGCGTGTATTGCCTTATTTGTTTAAAGCCTAATTCGGGTACATTTAAACGAATAGAGACATATTGACCTGGCTTATGAGGTAGAACTGGTTGCTTATCAATCGGCTCGAGATAGAAAGATGTTATTTCATCACTCTCCTCTATTTTCTCAGCAATTAAAAACTCACGCCACCCACTCCATCCATTATTTGTAGCTTCAAGCTCAAGGTACCTAGCTTTTTCACCTTCTATTAAAATATTAGCAAGCTGGATATAAGCTTTTTCCCAGGCTTTAATGAGCTCGCTTTCAATCGACACGTTTAATACTTCGCTAATGGACGCTAATAAATTTTCACCTACAATACTATATTGTTCCGGTTGAATATTAAGACTTACGTGCTTAGTAATAATTTGATTTACGGCATCTCCCAAAACTGCAAGGTTTTCAATATTTTCAGCATATGCTAAAACTGCAGAAGCCAAGGCTTTAGCTTGATCTCCGGTTCGCTGATGCCCCATATTAAAAATAGCTTTAAGCTCTGGATTTAAACGCAACATTCTCTCATAGAAATAACCAGTTAAAGCTGTTCCATTTTCTCTTAGCGTCGGGATAGTGTCTTTGATAAATTGTAAATCTACTGACGTTAGCATTACTCTCTCCTTAAGATGTATTTAAAATACATCTTAAGGGGTTGAAAGAAAAAATACAATAGTAATACCTCTAAATATCTGAGTATCACATACTCAACTCCACTTACTTGAGCTATTTGTTATTCCTCTCCACTTCTCGAGCAATCGCCACGCTTCCTATTACCTCCCCACCATCATTTTTAATTAAAGCGAAACTCATTTCCACATAAATACGCTTCTCAGCATTTTTATGTAAAGCTCGCGTTAATGTTGGTTTTCCGGACAATTTAAGCTCTCCACTCTGGATCGCTAAGTTAAAACCATGCCAATGGGCTTTACGTGCCTTTTCGGGAATTATAATATCCATACTCTCGCCTATAACCTCTTCTTTAGAGAAACCAAACAGCCTACTGGCGGCAGCATTCCAGCGTTGAATTTTCCCGGTAATATCTGCATAAATTAACGCATCTCCCATTTGGTCCAAAATGTATTCTGAAAACTTATTATCCATCCTACTCCTCCTTTTTATAAAATCTTCTCTACTTAGATGTATCTCTCAATTCTGGACGCCCCTTTAGTAAAATTTAAGCATGTGAATGACACTATTTTAAATACATACGTTCAAATGAACGTATTTCTTGTAAGATGTAGCATATGCAAATTAAAAATTAAAGGCTCAACAATATGCAGTCATTATTAATCTTTTTTATATTATTGTTAAATATATCAATAGCGTACTCTTCAGAATGCTTAAACAGGGGGGACTCTGTCCGCAAACTATTGCGATAATGACTATGATTTTCTTGCTGATCCTCCAGTAAATGCCAAAGAATGGATAAATCCAGAAATATTGATTTTTTTCTTATATTGACCCTGAAAGTAAGGATAACTTTAGTTATAATTTCACCACTTTTATAGCATATCTAGAAAGTTGCTTACAACGAGAAGTAGGATTTTATCAAATGAAATCCAATCTAGCGGGTATTTATGCAATGCAGAATGGGAGAGCTCATATTGCGGGTTTTTCAACTGGAAGCACTGTGTTTGCGGTCAATCAGGCCGGCTCAATTCCTTTTGCAACAAGGAGCTATGTAGACCTATCATATAACAATAGGCTGCTCGTAATTACCCATAAAGATTCCCCTTATCAAAAGATATCAGATCTTAAAAACAAAGATATTGCTCACTCTAATGAATACTCTTTTACTGGACACTTAGCTACATTCTCGCTATTTCCTCCTGAAGAATTAATTCCAAATATAGATTATGAAATTTTATTCTCAGGAACCCATGAACGATCTATAGCCGGAGTAAAATATGGGACGTATGATGCCGCCGTAATATCTTCAGAAGCCCTCAGCAGAATGATATCTAGTAATGAGGTCCAAGAAATTGATTTCAAAATAATATATCAAAGCCGATCTTTTAATTCAGACTCTTTTTCATATGCACACAATCTAACCCCTATCCTGAAAAATGAAATTAAACAGTGTTTCTATAACTATAATTTCCCTGAGGAGATGCAAAAAAGACTTCTGGGAAGTCAATACTTTATACCTGTTGATTATCAAAAAGATTGGGCAGAAATAATTAAAATGATCCCCTTCCCAGATGAATGATCTTAAATGAAAAAACCGAAATTAATCGGGGT
Organism: uncultured Ignatzschineria sp.; assembly: GCA_945639195.1. Taxonomy (GTDB): domain Bacteria; phylum Pseudomonadota; class Gammaproteobacteria; order Cardiobacteriales; family Wohlfahrtiimonadaceae; genus Ignatzschineria. The sequence goes on from CALZEE010000011.1 coordinate 8,752, forward strand.
TTTATGACTACTCATCTACTTCCACTTCTTGATGCTCTTCCGGCTCTTCATGAAATCTCAAGTCAATCCAGCGCTGATCTTGTCCGATGTCTACTGGATCTCCATTTACGAAATCGAGTGTCTCAAGATCAAGCTTCTTCTTAAATACTCGAATGATGACATCCTGTGATTCTTCGTCTTGCTCCCAATCGACCATGAAGTACGGTAAGCCGTTCTTATCTTTTGGGGTTTCGATATACCAGCCTTCTTTTGCAAGTCCTAACGTATTACTGATCTTATAAACGCCTGTGCTTAGCTTTTCAAGGCTAGGCTTCTCTTTGAATGAATCGTTTGACTCGATATGATCGTTGAAGAGCTTGATGATCGGGCTTGCTGCTTTGATGTTGCCATTGCTGTCCACTGTTGTGTTGTAAGCTGAATACAACCTATAACCGACTCCCGCGTTTAAAGACAGATATGCCTCACTATTATAGACCGGCAATATAATAGATCGTCTTCGATTATTTGCATAGCCAGTTTCAATTTCGACCGCCGCCCCCAGTTTTGTGCCGGTACTAGTTTCGATTCCATCTGCAATTCTAAATTTTGAACCCGTCCAGTTTCTATCTTTATCAGTCAATGCATTACCACCAAAACCGAAATCCCCAACATTCATCATATTAGCGATTAAACTTTCTTTAACCCACTTACCTGTTCCTGAGCTTCCATTGCTCATAGCGTCTTGAATTGCTTTCGCTTCTGTTGCCGCATCTGTTGCAATCTTTGCAAGTTCAGCAAGTCGAATCACGAGCGGATTCTCTTCGGGCTTTAAGTAGACTGGCGTCATAGCCCATTTTTCAAACTCATTTAACGTACTGCCGGCTGTTAATGAGAATATAGATCCTCCGGCTAGATTGTATACGTTATGACTCGCTCCTTGTGAGTATGTGACATTGTAATCACCGAGTGGTAAATCAAAATCAAACTTCCCCGCTTTACTCGTTTGAGTCGTGAGCTTTCTTACCCCATTTTGTGAAAAGTAGATGTAGATATTTGGAAGTGGGCTTTTTGTCTCTGTGCCATTCGCATTGTTTGTTAACGTGTAAAATGTGCCTGTTTGTTTCATGTTTTTGCCTTTATTTGAGCGTTAAAAAAGCCCGCAATTGCGAGCTGTTTGCTGTTATTTTTTTGGTAGGAGATATGTGCCTGTTTGTTTCATTTTATTTCCTTATATTGGGGTATTTTCATGTTACGACTCGCCGATAGTGATGCTAGTGTTGTTGTTAGTGTCTGATCTGCCGTAATATCTTGAGCCGTCAGTAACTCTTATTGTTTCCATTGAATCTACTTTTGAGTAACTTAGTGATAGATTTGAAATTCTAAGTGAGGGGGCGCTACCTTGATAGTTAGTTGAGTACACGAAACTCATTATCGCCACCACTCCTTTTTTAACTATAAATCCCGTGCCGGGAGTCAGTACCTCAAAAGGGCTGAACGCGTTACGCTTATTCAAATAGAGAGGGCTGTCATCAATAGTAATTTGCCACATCCCAACTGCCCGAGGATCACCGCCGCCACTAACTCTCAAGGAATCTATAGTAAAGTATCTATCGAAATTTGCGGGGGGAATTATAATCTCCTTGCAATTTAAAGTCAGCCCGTTAATATGCGTCTCTCTATTTGCTATCACATTGAAGTTTGGTACTGTCACCCTCTTGATAACATCACCCTCAATCCTGTCAGCGTAAACAGTACCCTCAAACCTTCCGCTCTTAGCAATCAAGTTACCATTACTATCTACGCTAAAATTACCGTTTCCGATATTGATAGAGCCACCCGCAATATGACCTGATTCAATTCTTCCGCCTTTAATGATGGGTGTTTGAATTGACGTATTTGCAACAAGCTTGTCACCCGAAATGGAGCCTGTAGCGATCATGTCTCCGTTAAAAAACATTTTATTGCTTGCGATGATAAATGGCGTTTGCATCTCACCATTTCGCTTGTTCATAATCGCAAACTTATCAGCCTGGACTACGAACTCAGATGTTTTTCCGTCCTGTTTTGACGTGAATCCACTAACATACTTCTCGCCGTTAATTGTCGTTTCAGTTGTTAATGTGTATTGCGAGCTGACATAACCATCAACGTTTGCAATTGCTAGCTTATTCGTATTTACGCCTGCCGAGTTTTTACCAACATCCGACCTTAAATTACTTATCTCTTTTGATGTAGACTGCTGATTGTTTGAGACAGTCGTCTGCAGTGAATTTATTGAAGATGTGTTATTGCCAACTTTAGAATTTAACTGTTCTAAATTCTTAGTTGTCGCTTCAAACTCTGTTGTCGTCGCAACTTTTAGCGAGTCGATACTTGCAGTATTTAGCAAGAATGATGCTGTGAGTGATGAGATCTCTTGCACCAATGCTTTACTATCAGTTGTCTGCGCTATCTGTGAAAGCATTAACTCTGCTTTAGCTCGTTCATTTTCAACGAGCAGTGACAGATACTGGCTTGCTAATTGCTTGTCACTCGTTGCTTGAGATACTTTCTGTAGAATTATTTCAGAGTAAGCATTATCTATGCTCAATCTGTTAACCTGAGTCTCTGCAAAAATAGCGCCATCTCCCGAGCTTTTTGAGAGCTCTAATAAGCGCTGCTCAAGTTCAGCATCGCCAATTTGCTTGTTAAGCTCACTGATAACATCAGATTCTGAAATAATTTGATCAACATCGTCTTTAATGCCGTCAATTGTTTTATTTAAGATCTCGGCAATGACTTCACTGCTGAGCTCTTTTGTTGTGATCTGTCCTTCAAAATAATCTTTGATCTTGTCAATATTTTGGCTCGGCTTACCATGCATTGATCGCGTGAACTCACCTGTTGTTTCGTTCTTATCAATGATTCTTAAGAAGTAGTAATACTCTTCGCCGATACTCATCGTTTTATCGTCATACTCACTGATTGGGTATGGGAGCGTCACGTATAATCGAGCGTCATTGATATCGTTTGTTTCTGAACGCCAGATCTCTGTTGAGACCGCAGTATTAATGATAGTCGGAAGTTTCCATGCAACTTTTACTCCGAAAACTTCTGAATGAGTCATTAATTCAGTGATTGTGAAATTCAGATCAAAATACTGCTTAAGAATATTCGAGAGTTGACCACGACTGTTTTTAGCCTGGATCTCGGCAACATAAGTACCGCTAGGAAGATTATCGAAACGTAATACCGGCTCTGATAAGTCTGGGTATATTTTAAAGATCTTCCCATCTTTGAACAGCTTTACGGTGTACGTGAGTGATGTTGTGTCAGCATTGATGTTATCCCAAGCGATGACGACTTCATCGCCATTATTCCCAACCGTTCCATTCGTGATTTCAGGGTATGAAGTCCAAATACTATTTGGATTATCTTCAAACTTGATGCCGCTAGCGATTCGATCTTGCAAGCCCATCTCGTGCTCAACTGCTTTGATTGAGTATGTGCCGTCGCCATTGTCACTAATGCCCAAGGCGCGGTAATACTTCGGCTTTACGTCCGTTCTTGCGATGTTGAAAACAGTGTATTCTTTAATGTCATCTGTCACATCTTTGAGAATAAGTGTGAAGTCATCTTTTTGACTGACAACTGCTGTTTCAATACGCACAAGCTTGCCATCTTTCTCGCCAACGTAGCTAAAAACAGATCCTTTCACTTTTTCAACTTCACGATCAAGCGTGACTGCATTGCCATTTACTTCAAGAATACGCCCGCCAATATTCGCGCCTGCAGCATGAATATCTGCAATCTGAATAACATCATGCGGTCTATGCCTTAAGCCCTCTCTACCCACTGTAAAACTAACTAGTTTTTGAAGTCGTGACTTCTCAAGAATGTAGCGCCCCATTCTGTGCGCCTGACTTTTACCGGTACATCCCTCTGCCACTACCTTCTTTGTATTGCGTGGATATCTTCTTAAAAGATCAATATCTTCTACAACTTCAACTTTTTGACGATAAGCGTCTTTTGCATCGTTATATTGAACATGAACGTCTGTGACTATTGCGTTGTGAGAGATCCCCTCGTAGCTAAAATTACCGTCGATTACGTTCGCGTTAGTATAAACAGCAACGGGATCATCATCTCGGTCAAGCGAAAATGTAAGATGCTGGCCGTCCCAGTGAGCAAGACCAAAACAAGAACTTGCCATATCCTGCAAGCGCTCATCAAACTTCTTAGCACTTGTATAGAATGCATTAAATCGAACTCTCGGCTCTTTGCCGCCGTAGCCGTCATCAACAAGCTCATCACAAAATTGAGACAATCGATATAGAGCTGCTCTATTTATATATCGCGGATCTAATGCGCCGCCATATCGTTTATTGGTAGCAAAATCATAGATCACCCATGCGGGGTTATCAGTCCAGGCTTTTTTAAAGGAACCATCCCACATACCGACATATTTTCTATTGATAGGGTCGTAATTGCTTGGTACTGACACAATGAGAAGCTTCATCAATGTATTAATGCGCGGTAAACTTGAACCGAATTGCATAGCATCAAACTTATATCCGGCCATTGCCAAATACTTATAAGATAATTTTGCATCAATTGACTCAACAAATGATGGGAAAATTGTCGCATTCTGTAGTTTGTCTGAATTACTATCAGCAGTTAAGCGAGTGACACGAACATCAAATGGCGCCTCGGGAAGATCTTCAAATGTCACATCTTGATAAAATGACTCTGTTCCCTTCTCATTAATCGTTACAGCTCGACTTGAATGAATATTGCCGTTTTTTAACAAGCTTGCTTGCATGCTAACGCTTGTTGCGACACGATCGCCATTGTCTTTTGATTGAACAAGGCCTTTGACGCCGACCGTCACTCTCGTGCTTGATACGTTTGAATCAGTGATAGACCGAGTAATTGGTGTATCTCTCTTTACATCCGCATTCACTTGTCTCGTCTTTTCAACAACATCAAAACCTGGTAAATACGTCTGGTCCTTCTCACCAGTTGTCATTACTAGATTAAAGCCAAAAAAGTTATACGACCCATCTTTTGCTTGTACCGGCGTATCGTCAAAGAAGATGCTTTTAAATGGGTGCGCATTACCGTTCGACAAGCCCTCTACAGGACCTTCACTTAATACGTCCAATACCTTTACTTGCTGTTTTGAATACAGGGTATTTGGCGCTTCATACGGCACGTGAGCCGAGCCACCACCTTTCTTACCACCCATTCTATCTCCTTATTTTAGGCATTAAAAAAGCCCGCTTGCACGGGCCTTAACATTGTTTTATTTACACTACTCTGTAGTTTTGTGCTTTCACACTATCGTCATTAAAATCTGTCGGGTACAGATTTCCATTAGGATCTCGCGCGGCAACACCTTGATAGTATTCGCGCTTTAGTTCTTCCATCTGCCCCGCAATAGGCTCTTTAGGTTTCTCCTTTGGATTGTTACGCAGTGACACAACCCCTTCGGATACTCGTGCAGATCCGCAATAGAACTCGCCATAACCAAACGGATAAATCGTATTGTTTGCAATGTTATTGCCAAGGTTACTGAAGTGTGCAGACTTCCCCTGCTCCTGGTCTTTTCCCATATCTATTGTTGGTGGTTTAAAGAAAAGACTAGATGCACCCCAAAGCGCCATCGCAATCCCTGCGCTAAACATCATTGAAGAACCAAATGTTGCCAGTGCTAGTCCTCCCGTCCAAAACGCTGCTCCAATAAGCGCAGCGCCCAAGACAACTTTACCGACACCTTTACGCCCAGCCGTTGCAGGCAAGATATGAAGAGACTCTTCTGCGCCATCTAATCGATGTAATTCAGAGTGATCAATTGTAAGCTTCCCGACTTTCACAGAAAATCTACCCGCATTTATTTCGCTCTTAAGATCTTCTCTTTGTGTAAGCAATAATCTCAGCGCATCAGCTGTGCTATAAGCTTCAAATTTGAATGATTTACCGAAGCGCTTGAGCTTTCCGTATAAAAATATTCTTATCTTCTTCATGCCACCACCCCAAGATCATTTAAAATCCCCAATATTCTGCCGGCATTCCAATCTTTATGTCGCCAGATTGAGTTGATACGCTCGTACATGTAGCCGTCTAATTCGTCTCTACGCGATAAGCGCCCAATCTCATGATGAATGACTTGGTTATTACCAACATACACAGCAACGTGAGATGGCCCATGCCCGTAATCAAGAAGTAAAACATCGCCCTCCTCGATCTCTTTCACTTGTGAAAAACCAATCTGGCCAAGATTTTCCAAGAACATTTTATTGTCTTTATCATCTTCAAGTGTTGTACGTGGGAAGTCAGGTAAATCAATGCCTGCAAGATGATAAGCGTCACGCATTAACGTATAACAATCGGCTTGGCCATAATTGAATTTACGACCTCTTAGTAACGGCAAACATCGATAGCGATAAGTCTTGCCATTCGCAACAACCCACCATGCCACATCGGTATCAAGCTGGCTTTCTCGGTCAGCAGTTGACAAGAATTGAGAACCATCAGGGTGACTATGAACAACTGCAGTAACATCTAACCCCATCCAATCAGATGGGCAGATCTCAAAGCAGTTTTCAGGATCATCAGAGATGTTCTCTATTCCTACAAACTTTCCGTTACGCAATAAAAAACCGCAGGCTTCTTCAGGCTCCGCGGCTTTCATGTAATCAATTATTTCTTTCATGTTTTATCTCTGTAATTTATCAGTCCCTGGTGCAACACTAATCGGCAATACAGCTGTTAATCCGAATCTTGCTTTACACCCCTGAATAGACTTAGAACACTCATCGCGCTTTAAATCTGTCGTAGCGATATCGTAAATATCAGCTACAGCACCGCCGGCATAGCCGCAATCCCCATCACGATAAGCCCACTGACAAACACCGGCACGAACTTCACGACCGCTCTCTCTATTTGTTGATGTTGGTATAGCGAGCTCTAACGTAATCACTTCTCTATTTTGAGATGCGACACGATCAAGCACGAAGTACTGAAGATCCTCTTGAAACGGTGAAGCGTTCTTATTGCCGGCAATAAAATTCACTTCATCAAGATACTTCGCGCTTGTAATTCTACGCGTAATCATAGATCCACGAATATCACCAAGATCATTAAGAATTCCCATCACAAAGCCATCAAGATTCGACATTGTGAGCGTCGGCGTTGGTGCCGCGCCCTCAGCAGTAAACTCAAACCCAGACCCTTCCATCGGAAATGCTTCATACACATGACCTTTCCAGACAACGCTTTCATGCTTTTCATTCATGCCGTTGTGAAGACGAATAATCCCACCGCCGGCAATCGTTAAATCAAAATCATAAAGCACGATCTCGGCATCTTGTTCAAGATCAGAAAGAGATTTTAGGAGTTTAATATTAGACATTAATTCACGACCTCTTTAAATGTCGCTGAGATTTCACTGCTCAACCCATCGATATCAAATCTATTCCATTCTTGGCAAACATAAAGCCTTTTAGGACCATGCTTATGCGCATAATAAAAAGACTCAACTCCATCTCGGTCTTCGAGAAATTGCTCCAAAGCATCCATTTCATCATCTTCGCCATCAAACTTTAACGAGTGAGTCCGAGGATTGTTATTCAGCCCATCTTTTGATCTTTGCGCATACCCATCACCAAATTTAACCTCTCTCACTTTAGGTTTTCTTGGCGTATTAACTTCTGCTAATGGAACCCAAGTGAATTCTAATTTATCTTTTTGCAAGAGTGCCTCCTGACTTCATTTCTCTACTAATAATATCGACAACCAGTCCCTTTACTAAATTTGCGAATGCTATGCCACCTACCTCACTTTCAGACTCAGTTTCGCCATCTTTATTGATAGTGACATTAATGCTTGAATAAACATCACCACTAGAGTTTCCCGCATTTTGATTTCTTAAGTTTTCTAATGTCGCATCAAGCTTTGCAGACGTATTTGAAGTTACGACCCGCTCCCCCTTCTCAAGTAGCCAAGTTCCTGTTTCAGGTACTTTATCAAGCCCACTGTGCGCCATTCCTTTGAGTCCAGTTCCCATAATTAAACCAGCATTTACCATTCCCATTGCAGTTATAGCCTTTCCAAGAGCTACCCCTGGCATACCTGGTAAAGTTTCTGTCGCTTTAGTCCCTGCCGCAAGAGCGCTGACAATAGTGTTGGATGCTGAAATCCCCCTATTCATGAAAAAGACAGCTTTCCCAATAGCCGTTGACTCCATTCCAGCCTCCCTTAGAGCGCTTAAACTATCAGATGTCATGCTCAAACTTAGGTTTAACAGCTCTTGATTCATCTCGCCCTCAAACTGGGACCGTCGCTCACGATATTGGCGCTCTAACTCCTCTCTTTTTTCAAGAGACTCAGCTAATGCACTTTCCTCATTACCATAAGCTAGTTCCAGCTTAATGAGTTGCTCTTCACGCCACGCATCAAGCTGAGCCATGTTTTCGCCTAAACGCGCCAACTGAGCTGTTAAAGTGTTACCTCCCTCTCCCATATCCGGCATCTCAATACTCATTGAATCATAGGCAGCCCTGCGTACTGCGAGCATATCCTCTTCAGACGCGCCGTATTGCTTCAGGATATCTAGGTTTTTAGCAAGTTCATGTCCTCTTCGCTCTTCATCTGAAAGAGTTCCCTCCATCACCTTCCTGTACTCTGCTGCAATATCAATGCTTTTAGTTGAGATTCTTAAAGTCTTTTCTTTTGCATCCTGCTCTGCAAAAGCTGCTGCAATTTGAGCCTTTACTCTTTCTTGCTCTTGATCATCACCTACTTTATATTCATCCCACTGAGTAGTCTTATTCCATTCATGGTTAAAGATTTCAACTTTTGTCTTTAACCCCATACGCTCAGTGTCGACTTGAATCTTATTGAGCATTTTCCCTAAATTTTTCTCAACCTCTTCATTAGAAACAGACAAAGCATAAGATTCATCCGTCAAAAGTTTAATCTGCTCTTTGTAATTTTCTAATGATATTTTCCCCTCTTCAAATTTTTTATTAAGAGCGTATTGTTGAGCATCAAGTCTATTCTCTTCTTTTCTTAACCGATCAAGCTCAATTTGAGCCTTATTTGTATCAACATCAAATCCCAATCCAAGCTCATTTCTTACAAGGATTCCACCATATCTACTTATCTCTTCTTGGAGGTCTGATTTTTTCTGCTGTAGTAATTCCTGAGCCCCTTTTAATTCATCAATTCTCACCTCAATAAGTGATAAATCCTCAGTTAACAAATCTTCATTATGACGAGCCTGGCTTAGTGAGAGTTTGTCAATTCCTGCAGACAACTCATCAATCGACGCCAGGAGATCATCGCTACTTCTTTTAGTTTTATCTTGAGAACTGCTCAGTGCTAAAAAGGATAAAGAGGTTAAAATGGCAATACCCAAAGGGCCACCAAGAGCGCCAAGAGCGATCCTAAGACCATTGACCGCTACTGTTTTAACTCCGATTGCATTCGCGGCCATTAAAGATTCCCCGGCAAGTTGTTGTGTAGCCGCTATATCTCTTATTTTTGCTATGGTGCCGACACTGAGAGCAAGCGTATTCCCAACAATTTTACCAGTAAGAGTAATCCCAAATGCAATCGCTAATGCTTTGATAGCAATCCCTAAATTATCAACAACAGTTCTTGCTGTTTCCATATGCTTTTCAAGATCTTCCAGAGATATTGAATTTAAATAATTTTCTATGTCGGGTAAAAACTCAGAAATAATTTGCAATGATAAATTCCCAAATGCTCCCTTCATTTCATTTACTTTTGTAAGTACAGCATCTGCAGATTTAGACATTTCACTAGAATAGACATAACCAAGTCGCTGTGCTCTATTAGTTAATTCTGATATTTCTTTCTGGCTTAGTTGGAATATATTAATAAGGCCTCGAGCAGAGTCTCCCGCTATATTTTGTAAGGATCTTAATTGTTCTCCTCGCGAAAGACCCTCCATAGCCTTGCTAATTGCCAAGATTCTTTCTTCCAATGGTAAAGATAATAACTCTTTTGCATTAAGCCCTAATCTTTTAAGTGTCGCTGCCGCTGGACCACCTCCCGATGCTGCAGCTCCAAGTCTTGAGTTTAGCCTTAACATTGATGAATCAAGAGACTGAATATCAGACCCTGTTTGAACTGCTATGTAACGAAATGTTGTTAACTCTTCGGTAGTCAGTCCTATTTTTTCAGCGAAAACTCCCGCATTTGCTGCAGCTTGAACGCTCCCTCTAATCCAACCATCAAATGCGGATACAGTTAAAGTTAATCCGATCAATCCAGCAACGCTTCGCATGGTATTACCCATAGATTTAACGCTATTTTCTACTTCCTTAATAGAGCGTTGCATCTTACGGGTTTCCGATTTTGTTGCTCGTTCTGCTTGTGTAAACCCATTAACCCAGCCTCCCATCTGAGCGACTAGATCCAATGTTAATGTTCCTAAGTTATTACTCATATTAAGCCCCACTGTTCAAATGTCTGTTTTACGTCATTATCCATAATTGGCGCTCGGTAAAGATTCGGATAGTGTTTTTTCAAATCAACCTTACCTTTAGAGTGAACCTGTTCGTACGCCGAAGAGAGCAACCCGACGGCCTGCTCAACCCTTCCGCCGACATTTAACGATCCTCGCTCTCTCATGTATCTCATCCAAATAGAGACCTCTCTACCTGATAAGTTTTGCTGAGCCTCCCTAATAGAATTTCCGCCTATTCCATGGATAACTAATTCACAAAAAAACTCTTCCCACACATTTAATGGGGCTTCTACTTTCCCTCAGAATTATCTTTATTTGCTATAACGCCATTAAATTCATTAACTGCGGCCATCAACGACAAGACTATTTCACCGCTCAAGGATTTATCAGCAGTTCCTTTAACTTGATCTTTAGTAAAAATAGGCTCTCCTTCCTCATTGCATACAGAGTAAGAAACTCTTTCAGCTAAAAGATCTCTCACCGCATCCTGATCATCATCAGGCGCTGACCGCATAATCAAATCAAAGGAAAGAGGTCTAAGGAAAATATCAGCCTCATGCTGATTGCCGTCATCACCTACAACTTTGATCACTCTCTTTGCTGGACCTAAATTTAAAATATCCTCTAAATTCATTTATATTTACCTCATTAAATTTTATGCATAAAAAAAGCCCGCTAAATGCGAGCTTGTTAAAATCAATCATTTTTTATTGAAGTATTTCGTAAATCCACAAAATACCCTTTAATTGTTGTTTTTGTTTTGAAGATATAGTTCTATCGTTATAATACTGTTTTCCGTAGAACCTCACGATAGTTTCATCACTTGAAATTATATCTTCTATTAATTCAATATCTTCGTTGCTAGCCGGTTTATCGTGCCACTCCCAAATCGTATCACTGGAGTGATCGCGCTCGAAAGATAAATTCTCATAATTTTTCTTAGTCTCATCAGCTTTAACAAGAACTTTTTTTATAAAAAGCCAATTATCGGCAGAGTAATCAAATTTGAATCTTAACCAAGCTTTTCCGTCTTGAAAACCCACGTAAGGGGCTACAGCAAGCTTATTATTGCTCCCCCCTATCGTATTTTTAATAGATATAAAAAACCTATCTTCAACATTGTCATAATTAATCCGAATATCCTCGATCATATTCACGAAACGCTCCTCATATTCCCTTGGAATATGAGGCAAAAGAGATCTTAGCGATCTAAGGGTATCGCCCCACACCACCTGCCCAGTTGATAGATGGTATTTATATCCAATGCCGTAATCATTTATAGTTATCTTTTCTATAATAACCTTTCCGCCATCAATGATGCTCTGCCCTTCTCCTTCCATCACTTTCAGATGCGAAGATAACTTTACAAGATTACTTCCCTTTCCAAAAATGTCTTCATTTCTGGTTGAATAGAATAAAGTACTACCATCCTTCATATTTATTCTATATATGCTCTTACCAAACTCTTCGGCTACAGGCGCTAATACCAACCTGCCTTGCATTCCATTATATTTTGTATGACTTGGCTGATTATTTGGACATATAACGGTTTTAGTTTTGCAAAAATCTGACATATATCCACTTCTTACAATAATATCAATATGACCCTCATTAGTTTGGGGAAACGAAATCCCGAACATCAATACAGGTAACAATAATAAACGCTTCATAAGATCTCCTAAATTTATTTAGTTAATCTTACCCTAGTTTTTTAAAGCAAGCACAAATAGCCCCTTTCGGGGCTTGAAAATTAATGATTAGCTACTTATCACCAGCTTTAGGAAGTGCTGCGGTTTTTACTGCAGCTGGTTTTTTTAAAGTAGGGATTGGCTGACTCTCTGTAACAATTGGGGAAGTAACTTTTGTGTTGTCATCTTCCGGGAACTCTAATGGGAAATCCCCTAACTCACCATCCCATTGCACCCAACTTCTATCCTCGGTCAACTTCACCTTTCCTTCCACTAAAGTTGGTAGCTCTCCGCCGTCATCTGGTGCATCACCCATTCCAAGAATCCAATGCAATGACTTTCGAGCTAAAAACATTTCTAATAAGTAATGATGACTTGGCTGACCTGTCTCTAACTGAATTGCAATTGATCCATCGCTAGGCTCACCCAATCCCGAACGATAAGTATTTGCCTTTGTCTGCTTTACATTTGTAGTCTTGATCTTCTTTCTTGGTGCAGAACCTGGATCAATACCTATAACTTCTTCGATTTCTGTCAAAACCAAAGTATCTGATGTACTTGATTCTGGTCCAACGGTAAATACACGCATACCTTGCGTCCAAACTAATCCACTCATACTAATTTCCTTTTGCTATAAAGCTCATATCAATAGTTCTTCTATATAGCTTCGTACCATATTCTGGTAGAGGCCCTATTCTTAAAACCGCAATGCCTTTTCCATCAAAGGCTTTCTCTAATATCTCCCCTAGTTTCTTTGCTTCATTCCCATTCCTTGCGTAAATATCAAATTGAACCCTATGTTTAGATGAAATAGGCTTATGATTAACTCCGTAATTTGGAGTTTCAGCGACATTCGTCCAAACAACGTAGGGGGCTGCCGGCGATTCTCTTGTGACGCTATAGGGATAAATGCGATTTTCTCCCTTGAATGCTTCTTTAATTTCATGAGATTTGGTAACAATCTCCCATATAAAATCATCCATTTATTTCACCCATAAAAAAAGCCCGCCGTAGCGAGCTATCAACACTTTTATATTTAAAAATCCGCGTAAGTTTTGCGTCTTATTTCTTCCTTTCGATCAGATTCTTCTTTCTTTTTCTCCAAATCAAGGTTTTCTTTTTCCTTAACATAATCGAGGTAGGATTTAGATGTATATGTGACGCTTAAGAGTTTTTCATCCATTGATCGATTAGGTTTATATATTGACACTCGCCCAATTACTCCGCCTCTAGGTTTGTTATTCTCATATATCCCATACTCTCCAATACGAAACTGACCCCATCTTTCATCCATGCTTTTTGATATGTCTGAAATGATCGATTCATCCAAATAATAACTAGGATCTATATACATATTAATAATAGCAATATTACCTTTCAACGTTGTTATATCAACATGATCAAAGGGGCCTATATTCTTCTTTCCTGAGAAATAAGCTATATTGCTATCTTTCTTATCACTCCATTTATCGAATCCTTCATCGTGATACTGACACCCAATTTTATACCCAGCAATCTCCTCATGAGGCTGATCACAAGCAAAAGATAATCCCAAAAGCAGTAAAGGCAACATCAATAATCGTTTCATAAGATCTCCTAAATTTATTAGGTTAAGCTTATCAAAAACATTAATGATATGCCCATTACTTAACTTCTTGGGATAGATACTCTTTGAATGAACTAATGAACCGCGCAGCCGCTTCTTGTGACATTTTCTTCGCCATCCGATTCTTTACCACCGCCACTTACACCAATTCTGTACTTAATGGCATTGGGGGGCGTTTGTCGCTTACCAGCCTTTCTCACGACAATGTTTTTGGCAATGTTTTCTGGTGACTCAGGATTATCTAGTAATGACGCTCTTCTCTTGGCTTCGCCAGCCACTACATCCGCGGCTTGTTTTAAAGCTTTGGGAGCTATCTTCTCTACAGCTTCTTTTTGTAGTTTCTTGAGCTTTTTTACTAACTCATCGACGCCCTCAAGCGTAAACTTGCTACTCATCAGTCATTCCCTCAGTCACAAATAACGTCATCCACTGCAATCCAGACTCATTATCTGGCGTCACGCCTTCAATTTCATAAAGCTTTTTTCGGAATAGTACGCGCATCTTCGCATTGATCTTGTCATCAAACCTCACTCTAATACGCGCAGACACTTGGGACATTTCAGCACCGCTTGCTACTAGCTCTTTCGCGCTTAAGAAAGAAACCTCTGCGGCAACATTCTCTCTGTAATTACCCCAAACCTCTTCCCGGTATGGTCCATCTATTACAGTGAACTCTTGAATAGTGATTCGATGCCTTAAATTTCCCGCTCGCATTAGTAAATCCCCAACTTCGTTCTATACGGCATTAATAAAGATTTCGCACCAAATTTAAGCTCTGCCGTAATAGAGCCTGTGATTTCTTGCTCTCTATTTGCATAGAGTGTGCCAATTGTTAGTAATAACGCCGCCTTAACAGCATCATTAATAATTAAATCATCTGGGCTTTTTCTATCAGATTCTGACTTGATCAAGGATCTGTCTAAGAACGACTCAGTATAAGTAATAGCGGCATCAATATAGAGACCTATTAGCTCATCTTCATCGCTAAAATCAACGCGCAAATGTGTCTTAACAATATCAATGCCTAACATAATTATCCTTTCTTAGTTTTTTCCGCAGGCTTATCTTTCTGCGCTTGTAACTCAGTAATCAACTCATCTTTTTCTAGCACTTGAGCCTCGAGCGCTGAAACCTGAGACGCAAGATCTGTATTCTCAGTCGTCAATATTGTAATTTGAGCATCCTTCTCAGTAATGCTGTTAGTTAAAGTAACAACTTCACCCAATTTAATAGACACCTCTTCTTCCAGCTCTTTAATCTGGGCATCTTTTTCAAGAGCGCCATTATCAACAATGCTTTCTAAAGAAGATCCATCAGTTGCCTCAGCCAACCCTGATTTAATTAGATCTAATCCATGAGCTTTAGTCGTCTCAAACAACTCCCCCTCAACAACTAGCCCTTTCTTACTTTGTAAGAAGAAAATCTTTAATGCTTTTAATTTCATAAGTACGTCCTATAAAACAATAAAAGCGGGGGATAATCCCCCACTTAGTAACAACTAGTCAGATGAACCAGTATCTAAAGTGAAATCGCCAGAAATGAATGACTCAGGTCTGTAAATCGCCATTGCAAGTCGCTCTTCACAACGAATCGTAACCATGTTCTTCTCAAAGTCATCGTTATTTTCAGTTGAAATCACAACGTTGGCATCTTCACGGTCAAAGATCTGAGCAGATCCGGCAAACGCACCAGTCAAGAACTTGTTCAAGAAGCCAGCTTCTTCCGTCTCAACGATTGGTAATCCCCAGAGCGAAGGGGCTTCCAATGCTGATGGGTTGCCATAGATATAGCGCCCCATTTTATCTTTGAGAGTTTCGACTTTTGCCCAGTCCGTATAGTGCATAACGATTCCTGTTGCCGGTAATCGCGCTAATTGAGCCTGTAACATAGCTAGTCGAATATCATCAATTGCATTGTGATCCTGAGCCTTGTAGTCAGGCTTATACTTGGATGCTGCCGGAACAATTCCCGCAAGATTTGTTCCAGTACCATCACCGAAGAGCATTTGCTTTTCTTCGGCATACTTAAGCCCATAACGTAGCTCTACATCAAGCAATGACATTAACTGATCAAAATCATCTAAAATCTGCTTGGACCCTTTGAATAAGTGCGCAATAGTCGCTACCGCCGTCATTTTTGAAGCAAAATCAATTTCAGATGTCGGCTTTAGTGTGTTTTCTGGAACAACTGCCGCATTATTCGTGAATCCTGTTTGCTGCACCCAGTGAATAACTGGATTAATAGTTCTACCAGGCGAGATTAAATCACGTACAAATAGGCGTTGTTTAGGCTTCTGGATAATACCGGGAACACGATGATGATCAACTACACCCTCGGGAACATCTGGACTTGTCAGTGCTGAGCGAGGAACAGGAATACTGATTCTCCCCTGTTCATTACCTCTGGTTTTTGCAGAGAACGCAGCAAGATCCGCATGCTCAGCGACTAATTGCGAAGCATACTTCTTAGGAGCTTGTCCTTGTTGGTAATCAAAAGAAGCAAACATCTTCTCTGCCTCACCAACTCTAGTCTCAAGATCATTCAAGGCTTTCAAGTCAGTGTTTTGAGTTGCTAAAAGCTTATCTACTTCGCCTTTTAGAGATGTAGCGATTTCCCCAAATTTCTCTTGAGCCTTTAGCGCTTTTTCAGCCTGCTTATTCAACTCTGAATCTCGTTTCTCAACTCGAGCTTTTAACTCATTAATTGCTGCCATTACTTCAGACATATATTTTCTCCAACAAAAAAGCCCGCCAGAGCGAGCTTTATGTTTAATAGTTTTTAAATTGATTTAAAGGATGTTGTTTAGAGCTTTTATCAGCTCAGCTTCAGTAGCGTTTTGCGTACTGTTTGGGGTAGCGTTTTGCGTACCCTTTATTTCTTTGAGTAGTTCACGACGTTTAGATCGCGGCACTCCTTGTTTTGCGAGCAGCTTATCAACTTCATGCGCTGCGATTTTTGACTGATCTTCAACTGCATAGGCTTTGGGATCAAATAATGATGTAGCAATCCCCTTCTCCATAGCAGATTCACCTGACATATAAGTCTCTTCATCCATCATCTTTTGGACTTCCGTCTTATCGATATTCATTCTCTCAGAGTAAATGCCGGCCATAGCATCATCAAAGACTGTTAAGTTCTGAATTAATGCAGCCATGTCATGGCGATTCCCTACCGCAAACGTCCAGCAATTGTGGATCATTAAGAATGAAGCGTCTGCCATTTGGATCTCATCACCCGCCATTGCGATTAATGACGCAGCTGATGCTGCAATTCCAAGGTTCTTAACGGTGACTTTACCCTCGTATTGTCTGAGCGCATTGTAAATGGCCACCCCCTCAAACATACTTCCACCAAAACTATTAATATTGACTGTAATATCTGCGCCGGCGGCAATCTTTAGCTTCCGCTGCACTCGAGTAATCGTCGTGTCACTCTCATCCCAATCATCACCAATTTCGCCCATGATATTTATTTCACTTTCATTGATCGAAGCGAGCGGAACCCAGTGTTCTTTTGCTTTGATTGGTGCGTTCGTATTAGCTTGTAACTCTTTTGCGAGAGCTAATAACTTATTCATAGTTGTCACCCACTTTCTCTATCCTTGTTAATGCTGATTGAACTGTATAGATGTCGCCGCCATCCATTCTTGGTAGATCTTCTTTCTCTCTCACTTCATTACGATTCATCCATCCGTTTGCTAATGCAGATTGATAATGTTGAGATCTCGCGGCTGTATCAGCTCTTAAAAAGCCCTCATAATTAAACTTCACAAATAGCCGGCCACGATCTTGTGGCTTGACCAGGCTTCTTGTAATTGACTCCTCAATATTCTTTAATATCGGAAGCAGTGTGTATGTTAAGAACTGCTGATTAAGCGCCTCTAAGCTAGATGCCCACGAGCTTTGCTTACTCATGTACCCAATCAATGTTGGCGGCACCTTGAAAAGCCGGCATATCTCTTCGACATCATAGCCCCGTGTTTCAAGTAGTTGAGACTGTTCAGGGTTAATGCTGATTCCCTGATATTTCATTCCCGCTTCAAGGACCATTGTTTTACTGGTGTTTTTTGAGCCGGCAAACTGAGTAAGGCTTTTCGTTAATTGCTTTCTCTGCGGTTCCGTCAAAAGTGCATCGGTAGACACTGCACCACTAACAGACATGCCGCCTTTAAAGAAGTTTGATGAAGCTTCATTTGATGACATGGCCGCGCCAATTACATCTCGACCAACGTCAAAAACATCTAAGCCAAGCATGCCATTTAAGCCAAATCCCTTGATGTGCCAAATACGATCACTGTTTAACTTCACTTCTTTATCATCACGCATGAATGTGTAGATAAGCTTGCCACCGGGGCCGCTATCAACACTTGTTACATCTTGAGGTAAAATAGGTTGCAATAAGATCAATCGATCTCCGATCATCTTCTTCTCAAAGTATGCGTTCCCTTTAACACTTAAACTCGCAACTAGAAATTCTAAAAGCTTTGATGGCGTTTGCACTGAGTTAGGCTCCAGAGTTAGCACGTTATGCAGATCTGTACCCACCGCCTCAACTCTCGATCCATCCGCTTTACGCTCATATACCTTGATCGGCAGTGTTGATATCGTTTCCGATAACAATCTAACGCAAGCCCAAACTGCAGTTACTCTCAATGATCTATCTAACGTTACATTTTGACCACTCAATGATGTTCCGAAGCTGTCTGTAACTACTTTTATCGCTGCATTTACTTTGTTGTCTGCGTACTTATCCGCACCAACAACTTTAAATAAAGCTCTTTTAAAGATACCTGGCTTCTTCATATTCCTACCATCACCATATTATTAATAAAGTCACCCACATTCCCTTTTGATTCGGGATTAAGAGACATCAAGCTTGCTGCGTTAAATGTTGCTATTAGCGGGTCAATCTTTGACTTCCCGCTAGATTGTTTTGTTATCAGCGCATTGTTTCCGCTAACAGTTACACGCGCATTCCCTACACACCAAGACATCATTCTCTGATTCGCATGAAGCAATGAGCCCTCTGCTAGTTTTCGCTCTGTTGTTTGAACATATCCCGCAAGCTTGTATCCCTGCGCAACTCCGACGATCTTTTCTTCACTGACACCGGCTTCAATAATGCCGTCAATCAGTCCGCCAACCATTAATGGGTCAAGACCTATTCGATCAAGCTTTCCTGATCTATCGACTTGTGCACAAACTTCCCCGAACTCCTTACAATCAATCCCAGACTGCTCAATAATCCGAAGATCCCCATCCCGCTCATAGTCCCTAAGTTGCTCTGCTATCTGTTTCCGCAACTCTAAAACTTTGTCATGACACCAAGCACGATTCCAAAGCAGCCATTTTCGAGTATCTTTCTCTCTTCCGATTACGGCCATTCCGAGTAGGTCATCAAGCCCACCGCCATCACCACCGATTGTGATTACTTCACTTCTTTCAATTAACTCTTCAATAGTGAATACTCTTGCTGCTTGCTCCCAATAATCTGCACCGAGCCATCTTCTATCTCGAAGATTAAGCCCAATCTCTATATTGAGATGCTTCGCAAAGAAGTCCCGAAGTGATTCTTCCCCTGCTTCTTCCGCTTTCTGATATTCAGTAAGTAGGAACTTAGGACTCACAGATGCGCCGAGGTTTGGATTCGTCACATAGAAGTATTTAGGATCTTTATAGAGCCCTTCTTCTATGTACTTCTTCGGGAACTCGTAAAGCACTGGAAGATAGCTAGGGTTGTCAATTCGCCCATCCCTAACCGCCCTTGCATAACTAAGCTGAGAAGCCATGATTCCAGCCGGCTGTTCGTCCGATTGGGTCGTTAAGTAAATCGTGAAGCCTTCAGGTCTTGAAGCAAGACCACCTCGAGCTTCTCGAAGCATGCTTTCAGAGCCGTTAATCTTTCCGAATAAATGCACCTCATCAACTAAGATGAATGATGCTTTCTTACCACCAACCGTATTTGTATCTGCAGCAACAACTTTCAAAGTCGCTTTGGTTACTCGATGCGTGATTGTTCTCGTATGCTCTGAGATATTGAAAAGTGCATCTAGTTCTGGATCTGCCTTAATCATGTCCCTTGCGGGGATAAATGAGTTATCGGCGATCTCTTTTGTTGGCGCTAATATCAATAGCTCCGCAGAGTTTCTCCAGTTTAAAATTAAAGCCGTGAGCATGATGCCCGCGGCTATTGTTGATTTTGTGTTCTTCTTACTGATTAAGAGAAAGAACTCATTAATGAGTCGCTCGCCTGTTTCCGCATTGTAAGAACCGAAAATTGCAGCGACAAATTCAAAGACCCATTCCCGCGTTACTTCTCCCATTTGTGGAGAGCCGGCAACATCGACAAGCACTAATTCTTTAAAGACATTAAGGGCCGCTTCTGCTTGTTCCGGGAATAATGGCTTAAGAGGTATTAGAGATTTCCTCTCTATGATCCGCTCTTCCCAATCCTTACAAGCAGTTGTCCATGTCTGTTTCAATGACTCTCCATCTAATTAATCTTTGCAGATGGAGGAGCGCCGGCAGAGAATCTGCCAGTTCCCCCACCTTTTGATAATTCTTCCGCGTTATCTTCACGCGATTGTTTAACACCCACGTCACCCTTTTTAGAATGAACGTATGGCAATGCAGCTTTCGCCGCTTCAATTCTTAACTTCGGATCTTCTCCGCCATCGCTCATTACGTTGAGCAAAAACTCGAGCGGATCTTTTTTGCTCCGATGGTTTCTTACGCCATCGGTTGTACCAATCGGGATAGAATCCGCGATGATTTCATCAGGAACTTCTTTAACATTCTCGTTAACATCACGCAGTCGTGAAATGTACTTTTCAAT
This sequence comes from uncultured Ignatzschineria sp., assembly GCA_945639195.1. Classification (GTDB taxonomy): domain Bacteria; phylum Pseudomonadota; class Gammaproteobacteria; order Cardiobacteriales; family Wohlfahrtiimonadaceae; genus Ignatzschineria. The sequence continues at coordinate 29,336 of CALZEE010000011.1, forward strand.
CGCAGGATCTTTCGCTAATCTTGAGCCTTGTTGTGAAGCGCTCTTTTCAGAATAACCCGCATGAATCGCCGCATCACGATTACTCAAGCCCCGCAAAATTCCCTGAGCGAAAGCTTTCTTTTTATCGCTTAACATCTCCGTGGAACCTTTAACATTTTCGTGAAAACGGGATTTTTTTTGTACGTGAGATAGGGGGTGGTCTAGAAAACATTAACATGCGAACTTTTTACACACCCCCTCCCGCTAGCGTAACCCATTGATATAAGCTAGCTTTTAGATTCTTCGCGCTGTTTAACAGAGCTATGGCAACTTTCACAAAGTGATTGCCAGTTGTTAACATCCCAAAATAGCTTCATGTCTCCTCTGTGTGGAACAATATGGTCAACCACATTGGCCACTGTGATTCGATTATCTCGCTTGCAGTAAACACAAAGCGGATGAGCATTTAGAAATCTCTTGCGAGCTTGCTGCCATTTATATCCGTAGCCGCGTTGAGTACTCGACTTATTACTTCGCCAACTATCACTGACAGTCTCGACCCGTTTGTTGTTGATCGTCTGTAATCTTGGCTTCAACTGCTTAAGTTTCATCTGGCATAAGACGTACAGAGATATCGAGGTTTTGACTGTAACCTTCTCTGACGCATCCCCTAACTTCCACCTTCTGCAAATTAGATACCTCTCGTTTAGTTTCCTTACATCTAACCGTTAATATTCCTTTCTCATTAAAGAAAGGCTCTAAAACAATTTCATTATCTTTATTCACGAATGATTCCCCTTGATGCTTTACGCATATCTAATCGAACTGCACTTGTCGGCATCTGCTCTCTATCGAAATACACGCTGATCACCCCAATCATGTTCCCACTCGTTGGTGGCACTGGCACTGAACAAACATATTTAATATTGTCAGACTCTGCGATTCTTCTCTCTACTTCTGAATAGGCAGCGAACGCCCCACAGGTCACGTTCCCCTCAAGCAGGTGAGTCATATCTAATCGATTGCTATCACTTGCATAAAGCGGTGCAGACTTCCCCACCCAAGACTCTGTGACGTGCTCGCCGCCATCTGAGTCATAAGCAAACATCACAGTCTTAGCTGCCTGATTGCCACTGATATCTGTAGCCCAGACAACGACACTTTTAGCGCCTAAGCTCTCAACCAAGTCCTGGGCCTCAGATAGAAACTTGGCTGGACAGAAGTTTGATTCAAGATCTCTCATATCAATAAGCCTAGCCATTGATACTTGCACCACGGGACTTGTTGCAACGACAGTTCCTATTGATAGCGCCGCAATAATCCATGTGGTAATGACAGCTCCCTTCCAAGTCTTAGGAAACTTATCTATTAAACCAGCAACCTTTAACATCACTTACCCTCACAATGCTCGGCATACCGAACGATGTGAGATGTAAACCAGTCCTTGGTCTCTTTAGTTAGTACATCCTTTCGACTTAAAGAACCCTTAGTCCAGCCGGCACAATTAATCGCGCTATAATCAATCTCGATAGGCTTTGTGTTTCTCGAGCAACTTGTCATTATCAGACTCAGAAGAGCTAGCGATGCTACTTGCAACATTCTTTCTCGCCGTTTCTTGCTTGGCAATGAACTCTTGTTGCTCTGCTCTTGATGTTTGTCGTTTGATTTCGTCATCTTTCTTCTCAAGCTCTCTATTCTTACTACGAATTACGAGCATTAAAAAAGCGCCTAGTGCGCCCAAAATTGTTGTGATTATCGACATGAACTTATTCATGATCCTTTCTCTTTTGCATCGTATCAACGACGCCTTTAGTTACTGTTGTGCCGGCGCCAGTCGCCATAAGTATTCCAAAGAACACCTCAGCAAATGACGCGTTAGTAATAACTGCATATGACGTCAATGCAATACCTGTGAGTATTGTCATAAACAAAGAGACCTTATTAAGATCTAGTTCCCCAGACTTACTCTGAAGCATTTTGATTAATTCATTCATAACTATTGCGGATATTTAGAGCCGGCCGGCAATTCAAAATGAGGGCCATCAATAAAAGCAGACTTCCCAAGAGATCGGCGCCGCGCAACATAATCAGCAACCATCTTCTTAGTGGTATCTTTCTCTTCATTGAGTATGCGATCCCATACACCACCCCAACGTATATCAATACCTAGCTCATTAGCCGCAGTCTTTACCGCTTCTGCAATCGGGTAAATGTAATCCCACTCCCAGAGCAGAAGGTTTGTCACGAATGGAACAAGATCAACAGCATGAGCAAAACCATCTGCACCAACTAAGTGACGCGATGAGTTCACTGTTCGAGATACCCCTTTACGGTAATACTCCATCTGCTTCTCTCGAGAACGCATGCCCTCGAAGACTCTAAAATCAACAGTTGTTAATTCAATTGCTCGCTCAACAATCGCGACTAAGTCGGGATGAACCCCGATCAAATTATCTTTTGAGATTCTTCCCAGTTTAAACATCTTATTTTTCCCATAAAAAAAGCCCCGGTTAAGGGGCTAACTAAGGAGGTTATCATGGCATCATGATTCTTTTAGAATTACACTTGCTCAAATGTGGACTTAACACCCATCATTACAGCTTGCTCAATACCTGTAATTGCAATTGATGCTCGGCGAGGATCTTTTGCGTGCTGATCGATCAAATCCACCAACTCAACCGCTTTCTTCTTAATCTTATCAATGTGACTAGAGCCTTCATTATTGAAAGTTCCGATTGTTTGGATACCTCTACTCATATTTTCCTTCCTTATTAATTTTCATTAGCACAAAAAAAGACCGCCGGAGCGATCTCTATATGTTTACGTCATCGACATATCAGAATAACGTGTCGATTTTTTCTGTTTTTTTAAACATGTTGCTCTGAGAGTTAAAATAGAGACAACAAAAAAGCCCGCGTAATTAGCGAGCTTTGGAGTCAATAAGACTAACATATATAAAATCATACATTTCATTCTAGAACAAGTCAACTATCTTCGCGCCATGCTTTTCTCTAGGGCAACAATATCCTGCACCAAGTAGAACATATCAAGCTTATGGGCAAACTCATTGACTGCTGATGAATAAGAATTGTGATCAAAAGACCCAACTCTTTTGCAAAATCCGCTTACTGTCTCCCCTTCTTTTCTCTCTAAGTGGAACTGCTGCAAAATATCTCTATGCTTTAAGCTCATCTTATTATTTGGATCATTGCGCATTGAGAGAAATACAAACGTAGCATCTTGAGTGAGCCTGTCTTGCTCAATGCCGTCTGGTAGTCGAGATCCATCCGCATCGCTTCTCATCTCACCAATCTTTGCTAGTGGTGATGATTCAGGGAATCCATTACTGTCTAAAGTCCAACGCGCCCATGCCTCTAATACTGCGCGTGCTTGATTTAAATCCTTTCTACTCATAATCCAATCCCCTAGTAATTTCTTGTTCTTCTAAAAACCATCATTGCAGCATCACGACCATGTTCATTAGTACGCGCAACCCAACCTGTCATCTTCTTAAATCTCGCAGCATCAACCTTTTTGATGTTTTGGCGCGGATCTATGAGGAAGTATTTCAATTCATGCTTATTCATGAACTCTTCCCAGATATTGGCATCACGCTTTACACTGCCGGCACCCTGTAATCGAGCCTTATTACCACTGTCGAATTTAAGCTTTCTCGCATCTTCGATTCTGAATGTTGCGTCTTTATGCTCTAAACAGTAATCAAACGCGCCCAAGATTGTTGTTGAGAACACTTCCTTCAATACCCCATCAATCGCCAAAGCTACGCCCGTATTCGTGCCTATATCGAGCCCTATCTCTTTTCTCATGCCATCCCTTTATTCGTTTTCTTGCGCGTTACGTCATTAGCGCAGATGATTGGAAGTGATTTGGTTAATAAAAACAAAGTACGCGCAACACCGTCCATCAGATCAGCCCGCATGGCTGGGTCACTTTCACTCTTTTGGTGACAGTGAGAGCAAGACCACGCAAAGATTGGATCAGGCGCTTTAAACCCGGTGCCGGTATTGCCGGCAATCCTTACATGGGCGCGTTGATCTCCAAAGCCCTGACACCCATCTAATCGAATCATGCAAGGTACATTGCCATCTAGTAGCCACTTGCGGAGATCCGGCAGCTTTACTTCCTGAATCTCGATATGAAATCGCTCTGTGGCTGTATCGATGTACTTTGGATCGTCTATTACGCTTTGAATGAGGGCTTTTATCTCTGACCTATTCATTTACCACCACCCTCTTTTTCTTTCTGAAAGTTTGGGAATATTATGCTTTCGCAACTCAAGTACCAGATCTAACCCCAATTTATATTTGTCACCCACTGTGCAGCATGTAAATATCGGTCTCGGAGGTGGTGCGGGTTTTACTGTTTTCCCCTCTAATCTTGATAATCTTCTAACAATATCGAGATCAAATAAGGCTCTTCGGTATACCTCTTCGGAAACTAACTCATCTTCTTTCCATTTCATTAGTAGAGATCCTCCGGCAGTAGATATTTACGATCTTTAAATCGCAATTGATTTCCCCAACCTGTTATCTTTAGGGCCTCAGCTGGATCAACGAATCTATTCTTATTTGTGATAAACCCCCTAATCTCTGAAAGGATAGATTCAATATCATGGATGTTCTCATACCCCTCCTGCTCTTGAATAAAGTGATAATCAACGCCAACCGATATTAAGCATCTCTCACATTTTCCATCCGTACCTATTGTTCTGATTGCCGCACAAACTACTTTCTCTTGCTTACTCATCGTTCACCCCTTTTGGTTGTCAGATTACTGGTTTCACACAATCCCTCTCTTGCGTTCTTGTTATCTCCACTAACTTCGAGACTTCTCTCCCTCCAAACTCTCTTTGTGGTTATGTTCACAAGTTCCTTGATTGCTATGTGATACGGCACATAAACAGCTTTGCCAAAATAAAATAAAGAATCTTTTAGCTTCCTAGCCATTTCGTAAACTTCACAAAATTCACCATCAATACCCAAAAAATGTATCTCTCGAACCTTTATCAGAAGATTCTCGATATATTCTTTCTTTTCAGTATTGCTTTTAATGACTTTCTTTACATCGCCTGAGTGACAGTAATAAAAACCATCTAAAAAAGTGCTCCCTTCATCCATAAAGCCTTTTAACTCTTTAAGCTTTTTTAAAATCAACGGTAAAAGGCGATCCCAATATTTGTACTGCTTCCAATCCTTTCCTTGCTCTTCATTCCAATCATCAATAACCTTTTTAATCGAAGTATATTCACCGCCAGTCACAAGAAAGTAACGATCATCACCATGCTCATCGACAACGATCTTTACCCCTGGTAATTTCTCTATCAATTCTTTCATGCTCACAATCTCTCCCCTGTAATCTCTACAATTTCATCATCTAGCTGTTCAGTCCTGATGATCTTGATCTTGTATTTTGATAGCTGTTTTAATCTTCCCGGGTATCGCTCTTTTGCAGATGATTTAACCCTCTGAACCCTGAAAGCTCTCTCATGAGGCGCAATCACTGTTGGGTATCTCTGTACTTCTTTAACTGCATCGTTGTACGCGATCTTTTCTGCTTGATCTTCGAGATACTTATCGACATCTTCCGGCGATAGCCCCTGAATGTTCTGGATTAAGCGCCAAGGGTCTGAACCGACCCTTAACCTAATTTTTACAATCCCCATTACTCCCTCATGTTTATCAAGTACAAGTACTCTCTAATTCTGTTAGTTGAGATGCTTGTAGAGAACTCTTTGCGCTCAACATATGCCGGGGTAAATACTTCTAATAACGAGTCTGTTTCACTCTTTGGACTTGAAAATAAAAGCGCTCTCCTGTCGTGTAGGCTCTTTATTAGCTCTACCCCATCTTTTAATCTGAAAAACTCTTCTGTTTTTGCTGCATACCCACTTTGGTTCGTCATGATGTACGGCGGGTCCGCAATAAATATTACTTTTGGGTCATTCTCGAACTCACTGATCAACTCTCTAAAATCACAACTGCGCCTTTCAACGCCCTCTAAGTACCCATCTGCACTAAGGGGATTCTTTACCACTTGGTAGTACCAAGTTCTCCCCATTAAATCGTCATAGTCATGAGCATAGTTCGCGGCAAACAATAACCAGCTCGATACTGTGATCCAATCAACGCGCCCAAACTTCTCCAAATGCTTATCAATGATCTCCTGAGTCTGCGCTCTACCCTCCTCATTGACTCGCTTGGCTTTCTCAAGCCCTACACTTAAGAGATTCCCCCTCAATTCTTCCGTTTCCGCGATCATTTCAAGTCGCCCCTTGAAGTTATCGTAGTCATTCCAAATAACCCGCGTGTCGGCGCTTTGAGCTTTAACTGAGTGAGAAACCAAGCCACTCCCACCAAATAGATCAATAACTGTTAAACCTGAGAAATCGATCTTTTCTAAATCTCTCAACCAATTGCGTTTCTGGCCCAAGAATGGGAGCGGTGACTTTGAATATCTTTTCATGAATAAACCTTTAAAAAGACACTCGAGGTGTTCGCTTAAAGGCATTCATGATGCTCAGTTAAAATTACTTACTTAAAATGTTAAAAGCTTTGCAGCGTGGACATTTAATCTCTAATTTAGTGAATACTGCTTCGCATAATTTGCGGTTGCACTTCACACATCGGACTTCTTCTTTCTGATGACTCATTCATCACTCACCCCCTCCTTGGAGTAACATGCATTAAATAACCCAGTAGCAAGGCTTCTCACGGTATCAGCGAGTAAATACGCGTTGCTTTGTGCTACGGCATTCTGGTCATCTGATAATTCGAGCTTCTCTTGGAACTGATCGAGGTAGCGCAGGCGTTTAAAGATGAAGTCTTGGCCAAGGCTAAATGTAACGATATCTTCGTGCGAAAGCCCTACGCGCGTAACGCTCCAACCTTCTTCTAGGTTTAGCTCAATCTCTTTGGAGTCGAGCGGAATTCCCTTGTAGCGCGCAGTGCCACCCTCATCTTTGTTGAGCTCTTTCATTTCGACTTCATCTAAAAGACCAAAGCTGTCATTAATATGGCCCTGTCTTACCCAGTCAGTCATGATTGTCGGCATATCAACTTGTGGCGCGTACCCAACCACCGGCAGTGAGCCTAAGCTCTTTCTCAGTACCGCAGTTAATAGTGATGATTCCTTCTCTGTCGCTGCATCAACTACTAACCAGCCTTTCTCTAAGTCGATATACGCCATCATTGAGCTTTGTTCTGGATAAGCTTTCTTGATGAATACTTGCGTAACAGTTTCTTCTAGCTCTTTATATCTCGCTCTATCAAGTAGATCGATTCCATGCTCTCTGGCGCGTCTCTCAATTTCTGTTGCAATCGCTTTACGTGAAAGCTTCTTGATGTTCATGCCTAAACGAATGAAATACGCATTATTCATCTTCTCTACGAAGTTCTCGCCCTGACTAAATGCCGGCAACCAACCAAATGACACTACTTCTTGCTCTAAGCACTCACGTAATGGGTATTCGGCAATAGCTGTAGTGAATTGTTCTTCTGTGAGCGTAAATGGCTCGTTAAACTTGTAAATGATGATGTTTTTGAATGGTTTCATGCTGTAATCCTTTCTGTTGTGAGTTTCTTAATAATCCAAGCTTCGCCTTTTGTAGTGAACATGGCCTGAGCATGCCCAGTTTCGGTCTGCTTCATTTCGCCGTAACCGCGATCTATAAAGCCTTGCTTAAATACGCGCCCTCTTTGAACGGCTTTGTTATAAACGCCAAGATCATCAAGGAATCGATTAAGCCTTACCGCGGACATATTGAGTTTGCCGGCCACCTGAGTTGCATTAAGCAGATGGTCTTTCTCAACAACAAGGTCGTAATGTCGTACTTTTGGGGCTTGAGCCTCTAACTGCTTCGCTTGGTTCGCGGCAAGCTGTAATGCTTCTGAGAATGTTTGTGGTAATTGCGGCGAACTTTGGCGAGCGAATCTTTTTAGCGTTTCTAATACGCTTCTTCTTACCGCTTTTGACTCTCTCATTCCAACCAGAGTCATCTGCTCCATGCTGAGATCGTAGTATTTAACCGAGTTCCCGAAGCGCGGAAAAGTTTTCCCCGCTCCTAAATCATCCAATTCATCCTCGACTCGAGCTACAAACTTTCTATTCTCAACTGGGCGCTCGCCAGCACTCATACGCGCCGGATTAATCACTTCGTTTAAAAAGTCATAACTGCTCATTGTGAGAGTTTGGTTTTGTAATGTGAGATTAAACATCTTTATCCACCCTTGGTCCCAACATATCGAAGTGTCTGCTGCAGCTGCCGCACTTCTTGATAATTCCGCGCATTTCTTCCGGCATTTCAAAGTGAGTAACGCCGCACTTGCATTTGATCGGGATTGCACCGTTCATCATTGCCTCGATAGCTCGCCTTCTTCTTACATACTTCTCATCAAGCGTTTCTTTCATAATTTCTCCTTACCTACGTAGGTAACTAAGCAGCTCTGTAATCAGACCAAGCGAAAGGCAAGAGCTTGCCGTCATGCTGGATTCTGCTCGTGATTCGTTGACCTACTGCCATCGTGAATGCATCCGGCGTAAGGTTTGAGATCATGATTGTCGGCTTCATCTCTTCATAACGTCCGTTGATGATGTCGAAAAGGATATTCCTTTCGTTATCACTGCCGGCTTGTACTCCAACTTCATCAATGATCAAAAGATCGACTGAGCGATAGATTTCGAGAAGCTTCTGCTCTTCACCAGACTTGCCCCACGTATCGCGGATTGATCTAATGATCTGGCTTACTGATCTAAAGATCGTGTCATAGCCGTTATTTGCGATCTCGTTAGCTACTGCGCTCGCTAAATGCGTTTTGCCTGTTCCAACGCCACCAAGTAATAAGACCGGAGTTCCCATTTCTAGGTGATCTTCAAAGCGTTCAGCAAACTCTTTCATTGAGTTCTTGATCAAGCCTTGTTGTTGATTCGTGATTTGGTAGCTATCGAAGGTGCAACGCTGAAAGCGCTTAGCAATGCCGTCCTTGCCACCTAAACGCGCCTTTGCTGAGTGTTCTCTGAGGCACTTTGGGCAATCTTCTTGGAATCGGTCTTGGAGATAATCCCCGTTACTGAATCGGTAGTTGTACGCGCCATGCTTCTCGCACTCTTTCTTTTCAACTGGCAAGTGTTTGAGTTGAACCTTCGCGTAAACCCTTACCCCTTTGTTGTTCATTACTTCTTGAATTGATTTAGCCATGATCTTTCTCCTTAAAGCCTTGCATTTCCGTAACCACCAGTACCAAACTCACTGTCATTTGCCGGCGCTTCATCTTCTGGATAGTTGCCGTTATAGACTTTCTCGAAGTTCTGAGGACCGATAAACCAACTAAACGTCATCTTCCAAAACTTCCCTGTTTTCTGATTAACAACTTTTCCACTTAAAAAACTACTCTTAGGAATCTTGTCGATTGCTTCATACAAACCATCAATGCCGTAATCAGCAATACGCGCCTTGATTGATTTATCAATCGGACCCCCTGCAACAATCTTTCTCATTTTCACGGGAGCCACTTCATTCCATTTTTGAAGAAGCTCATCGCGATCATAAGAAGATGGTTCATTGATAGGTTCAGAAGAGTGACTGGTTCTATGTGCATCTCCTGCACTACCTACTGGTGAATCTCCTGCACCACCTTGTGCATCTCCTTCACTAGGTAGTGAATCTCCTGCACTACCTAAATCACTTAAAATTGGAGCATCTAAAGTTAGGTGATACAGGTTAGATTGCTTCTCATTGTTCTTCGTTCTATACTCTTTACGAAGAAATCCCATTTCTTCTAGCTTATTAATGTGGTTGATAACTGAACGTCTACTAATCTCGCATTGGTCTGCGATATGTTGATGAGACGGCCAACACTCCCCCGAGTCACTGGCGTTATCAGCTAACTTAATAAGCACTAACTTGCGGAGTGGGTTCCCAACCTTTATCCGCATAGCTTTAACCATTAGCATCATACTCATACGCTTACTCCTCTAAACTTCTTATGTACTTCCAATCAATGTCTGGACGAATCTCCTCGCACTTAATTTCTCTATCCGTCGCTTTTTCTATTGCGATGCAATATTCCGCACTGAGCCTTTGTCCAGTCGAAGAAGCTTTTCTGATATAACGAATCGATACACCGCCATGCTCTTCAAATGATTTTCTCTGCTTGAGATCAAGCCTATTGATGTAACTTAAAAGTTTTTCCATTTATCCCTCTCTTTCCACAATCAAATATTACCATTTGGTAATGATAAGTCAATACCGTTTGGTAATTTACCTTTTGGTAATTTAGTGAGATAATTAAGTTATTGATATAAGGAGGTGGACACATGAGAGACATCACAGCTAACAGAAGAGTTAATTTAAAAAGATGGATTGATACTCACTACAATGGTGTTCAAGCAGAATTCCTTGAAGTAATCGGGATTAACCAAGGAGAGCTCTCCGGCTTATTAAACAAGAAGTCATTTGGGGAGAAGAAAGCTCGCAGTATAGAAGATGTGGCAAACATGCCCTTCTTATACTTAGACAAAGACCCTAATGAACTCTCGCCAGCTCGTAATGAAATAAAAGGACATGTTCCTGTAATCTCTTGGGTTGCCGCAGGATCATGGTCGAGTGTATGCAACGTCTCGTCTCCAACAGAGATTGATAAATGGTTACCTTGCCCAGTAAAGCATAGTGATAATACTTTCGCGCTTACAGTTAAAGGCATTAGCATGCAAAACTCAAACGGATCAAAGCCATCATTTGAAGATGGAGATATCATATTTGTTGACCCTGATGTTGAGCCTGAAAATAAAGACTGCGTTATCGTTCAGCTTGGTCAATGCGAAGAAGCCACATTTAAACAAATCATTTTCGAAGCTGGTAGAACATACCTGAAGCCACTAAACCCGGATTGGCCAGAAAAGATTATTGAAGCTAATGAGTCTGCGAATATCTGCGGAACTGTCATTGGAAAATGGGTAACAATGTAGATCCTTCAAGCTACTGATTATTTTTTATTATAAAAAGGAGTTTTATGAAAAAGGTTTTCTTATCATCGATTTTTTTATCCTTATCCTTAGCGTATGCTTCGGATTGTACATCAATTGAAAACGATATAGCTAGGCTTGCCTGTTACGACAAAGCATCTGAAAAATCTGAAGTCAAAAAAGAGGAACAGCAAGAGCTTGAGGAATTCAAAAAAGAATATGGTGACTGGATTGTTGACGTTACAGAATCCCCACTAAATGACTCTAAAGAAGTTACTATTATGAGAGTATCTAGTGATTTTGAGAATAGAAGAAACCCAGCAGCTTTAATTTTGCGATGCAAAAGAGATACAACTGATGCTTTTGTTTCATGGAGCGAATATTTGGGCTCTGATAACATGAAAGTGGCTTACAGAATTGATAAAGAAGAGGCTAAAAATGTTTGGTGGAACGCATCAAGCGATGGTCGAGCGTCATTTATCCCAAAAGCGATTTCTTTTATAAAGTCTCTTGAAGGAAAAGAAACGATATATATTGAAGCCGAAAAATATCGAGGAGGAAGAGTATCAGCCACCTTTGATATTTCCGGAATTGAAGAAGTAATAACGCCTCTTAGAGAAGCTTGCAGTTGGTAGCCGGCATAAATTTCAGGTAAAAAATGATAAAAAAAATACTTTGCGTTTGTCTTATTTTAATTGTCTGTATTGGCACTTTTGCTTATACAAAACTTTCAATTTTCACCATCCAGCCAATCGGTGCCATCCCAGAAGGCGTAACATTAATTGTATGGAAGAGGGATGGAGATCCATTTTTTAATAGTGCTGATTCTATCTGTCTAAAAAAACAAGGTTATGTGAGTTTGTTGTGTCGCGGGTTGGCTCTCGGCAACTCAATCGATAAAAAAGACATAATATATAAGCTCCCATATAGCGAGTATGCCTATCTCAAATCAACGGAGGGAGGTGTTTTCTGATGAAAACCAAGAACATCGGGAAAAAACTTATCTAAATTAAATAATCCCCAACTAAACGACCGCCAATTGGCGGTTTTTTTACGCCTGAAGAATTATATCGTCAAATAAATTACCTTTTGGTATTGACTTAATATTACCATTTAGTAATATCATGTTATGGAAATCACCAAATGGTAATAAAAAGGAAGCCTATATGTTCATCTTAAATTACATCAAACAACGAGCCCAACGCAGAGCAGAAAACAAACGTATCGCAATCGATGCGCGTACTTATAAAGAGCAAGAGATTGCTAATCTTCACTCTGGTTTCTCATTAAGTCAGATTATTGACATTATCTCTCACGCTGAGGAAGAGCTTGCGCGTTTGCCCTTCTTTCTTCGTAGCAATCAACGCATTCATATCGCGGGGCTGTATAGAACTCATAAGCTTATTAGTGCGCGTTCTAAAGCAGCAGCTAGATATGAAGAGGTGTCTACATTAGCTAACGCGCCAACTGTATTCATTCAGAAGAAAAAGGCCGCTTAGTTATGGCTAGCATCAAAATAGAGTCGTTTAAGCACCTTGAAAGCCTTATTGAACAACATGGCATTGAGAACATTGAGTGTTCAGGTACGCCATTCTTTGGCGGTGCTAGATTCGGATTTATGGGGCTTGGCAACTTGATTAAAACAGATGCCGGTTATAGCTATGAAAACAAGTGCATCTCAATTTACCCGGCAAACATTAAGAAAATGACTTACTGGAGCCATTTAGGAATGCTTATTACTGATCTGCACATAAGTATCCTTAAACGAGCAGATCATGACCCAGTAATGCGGTTAGTCGAGAATGGTCAACTGGATCTATTCGGAGGCATGCAGGCGTGAGTAAACGAGAATTTGCGCTATATCGAGGAGAAGAGCTGCTGCAGTTCGGAACACGAAAAGAGCTAGCGGAATTTCTCGGTGTTAAAGAAGAAACTATTAAATTTTATGGATCTCCAAGCTATCAAAAAAGACATGACGGTCGAGGCTTGGCGGTAGTAGAGATAACAGGATGGGATAAAGATGAGTAATGATGAGGGTTTCAAAGAAGTAGACGTATTCTCAAATGTTGGCGTTCACATCGTCAATACGATGGTTAGACAAAAAGGCTATATGCTTGGAATTCTAGCGGCCACCATCAAAAAAATCGAGTATGACGGCGAGGGCGAGGTTCGGATAACCCTTATAGACGATGTTCAAAAAAAACATCATGAAATAATGACTGATGCCAACAAAATGGCTCTTTTGGCTGGAGGTTCAGAGTAATGGCAAATATCGGAATATGCCCAGAGTGTAGTGCTGGCGAATTTACAGAATTATGTATAGAGAGTAGTAGAGAAATGAGGCAGTCAAAAATATTCTGCTCTGAGTGCGACTTTAAGTTCCACGGTAATTGTGACGAAGTCACGCTCATAAGAAAGTTTAAGAAGGAGTATCCAGATGTCACGCGGAATCAATAAAGTAATCTTGGTCGGTCGCCTTGGTAATGATCCAGATGTCCGTTATACCGCCGGTGGTACTGCTATCACTAATATCTCTATCGCTACAACAGAGTCTTGGAAAGATCGCAATACTGGACAGCAGCAAGAGCGCACTGAGTGGCACCGCGTAGTGTTCTTTGGTCGTTTAGCTGAAATTGCCGGTCAATATCTCAAAAAAGGTAGCCAAGTTTATGTCGAAGGATCCCTGCGTACTAATAAGTACACCGACAAGAATGGCATTGAGCGTTATAGCACTGATATCAACGCAAACGAATTACAAATGCTCGGCAGTGGTGGCAATCCAAACAACCCAACCAATCAGCATGTTGATGATCAATCAATGCCGGGGGATTATCCTAATGCGCAACCAAGAGGGTTTAACCAATCTCAGCAACAACAGGCGCCAAAGAATCCAGATACAGCGTATTGGGATAAAGAAGATGATGATATACCGTTCTGAAAAGATCGTGATTGCATCGTAATGAACTCACGCAGTGGTAAGTTTCACTACTGCGATACTGCCGGAGAGCTCTATTGCAAGAGCCAACCTGCCCCAAATGACCCGCAATCGGTTTATGAGCGATCGGGATCAGACTCAGATATGAATAGTAAGCTCGGCTGCAAAGTTTGTCTGCGAGAGCTCAGAAAGAGGATTTTGAAATGCTAACAATAGAAGAAGTTAAAAAAGAGCTAGATTCTGGTAAAGAAGTTGAGCTTGAGTGTATTGACCAAGAAGCATACTGGAAAAATACTTTTAGACCTGACCATTACAATTCGTTCCTCTTGTCAGGGAGAATAGTAGTGAGAGGCATCGATAAGTTTGGGGTGGATATCATTGGTAGCAAGATAGCAATAAATAGCAAAGATCTTAAGTACTTCAGTATCAAGCGCAACGCACCGACATTTAACGACCTTGTTGATGTCGCTACGCAAGCATTGAAAGATGGATTGCTGAGCAAGCTGGATATAATCGAAGGAAATAGCATAGGCGGAACTGTAAAAGAAGGATTATCGAATGTTTTACACTTTCATACCGGAATTGCTACAGATATTCAGAGTCGCATTGATTTCATTAAGTCTCTATATGCAGAAACATTCACGATAGAGCATGCGAGTGACATAGTAAAAATAAAGCTAGGCGATCTAATTACATTAGAGAATGGCAATGAGGCTTGGGCTGAATCAAACTGCTTAAATCACAACGTAAATTACATACAGGCTACCTACGGTGGAAATAATTTCAACTTAAGTTATTTATCACTCAAAGGCGCAACAGTAACCAAAAAGCGAGGTGCTGCATGATTCCAATCTATAAAAACAATAAGCATGCAGATGTTGGCCATAATGTTAAACGCGCAAATTCTGACTCAGTTAAAGAGATCATTCGCATTGATACAAGAACGCGCCAAGTATGGTTTAAGGGTGGCGGCTTTGAATGGTTTGAAGATATGAAAAATTATAATGAGGTGTAATATGTCTAAAGAAGAAATCATGCGCCCGATCTGGATCAATAGAACTCAATTAAGAGAGTTGCTCTCGACAACAGATACTCCCATTTCTTTCCCGGCAATTAAAAAGTGGGAAACAGAGGGGCTTATTCCCAAATCTAAAAAAATGGGAAATACTGCCGTCTATTCTATCGAAGAGCTTTCTGATAAGATCGGAGAAACAAAAGAAGATATCTGGATTTTTTTAAGCGATCTATTGAAAAAAAGCGATGTCGCTTAATTTCGATAACTCATTGAATCTACTATACGCGCACCAGTTTTACAATAGTAGTAAAAATAGTAGTAACTTAAAAAATAAATACTACGAGATCAGATATTCAGGGCTAATAGGAGCATTGTTCAAATCCCGCTACCTCCACCGACTAGCATAAAAAAGCCACTTTCGAGAGTGGCTTTTTTATGCTTCATTTTAAATCCCTAAAACAATCGATTCATCAGGCTATACTTTTCAAGCGCGATATATTGGTCTCGGTCGTAGAATTTTAAGAAGTCATAGGGTTTGTATTCACAGGTTTTGGTATCGACCTCTTGCCCGCGGATCCACTGCATGGAGACCTTATCTGCGGGGATGAACCAATCTGCGTAGTTGAGGCTTTGTGGGCGGGTGGTTTTTTCGCCGTTGATTCGACAAGTTGGATTACCCTTTTGAAGCGTATGTTTTACGGATGGGTAATTTCTTTCTACCTCTTTCAACGCCGCATCTGGGTGGTTATTGCTGTACATCACCACAAGTTTCCCTTTGAAGAAGTAGGCATAAGCACGCGTGAAGGCGTAGGCGCTATTGCTCGATTGATAATTTAACAATGCGTAAGTCGAAGCATCTCGCCCATGTTTATACTCAAATGGAGAGCGGGATTTACCATCGGTGCTTTGGGTAAGTTTAATCACGCGAGTTTTGCCTTTTTCATCTAAAAGGCACATCGTGTTATCACACGTTTCAATCTGCAACCCTTTGCCGGCAACAATTTTTTGGAACTCGGTTTCTGTCAGCTTATTAATCTGAAATTCGCCCATTCCATGCGGAATCGCTTTACTCGTGGAGGATGAAGGTTTAGCCGCCGCATTACTGACCGTGTTAATGCTATCCATTGCTTCTAATACTGTTGAACATCCTGTTGCGATAAATGCCGTTGCGCCCATTACGAGCAGTAATTTTTTATTCATGCGATTGATCTACCTATTATTTCAATATCATTAATATTAATCTCATCATTATTTGAAAATAGTGTCAAACGAACTTTTATGAACCCTCGATTCTTGGCACACTTACAAAAAAACACCTTAGATGCAATAAATAATATCTTATTGAATCTAAGGTGTTTTATAGAATAAAGTGCGGTAAAACTATATAAGCGCATCCGATAAAACATCATTGATAAATTCACGATTCGCTAACGAACCAGGCGCTCATTAAGATTGAATCCCTACTTCGTTCGGCACAATTCCCAGTTATATTGAATCGCTTTCTCAAGCTTTTCATACATTCCACTCTCGAGTGGTGGGAGCGAGATATATTCATCTAAGGCAACCGTCTGGCTCAATACTTCTCGGCAGAGTTGTGGTTGCTGTTGATGATATAGCGCTAAGGCAAGATCATTACGGATGCTGTCTTTCTGATGGAAATCCAGATAGAAATCACATTGTGCGAGCGCCTTATTTAGGATACTTTCCGCCTCTTTATACGATTTTTGATCGTACAATTTTTTGAATGCATTGCGCTGCGCCGTAATTGACTTTGTCGTACATGTTGGAGGCACAATACGATAAGAGCCCGATAAACTTGCACGCATTCCACAATGCTGCGCACATGCTTCGTATGATGAAACATCGACATTCACAATATGCCCTTTCGTCGTGAGGTTTAGCTCACACTGCTGAGCGCTCGAATCACTCTCATCGACAAATCCCTTCAGCCCCTTGATCGAGCCTTCCACATCTAAACACATATGACCATTAGCCCCCAACACATTCATGGTGAATCGTTGTAAGCCATTAATCGTCTTAATCTCAAGATCACTCTGATTGCCACTGCCCATATATACGCCATCCGCAATCTGCGCAGATGCCGGCATGAGCACCGTTAATGCTAAGAGGCTTGTCATGATTGTAAAAAACTTTTTCATCAAATACTCCAATAAAATCTACTAAAACCGAAGAAGATCAAAAGCAAATAACTTTCAATGCATCATACACAATCTCATATACCATCCGTCTAAAAAATGCCGGCATTTTCTACGTGCCTACTCTTCCTCTGGCTCATAAGTATCAAAATCAATAATCGCCTTAAAACCATTGGGGGTTTCTTCGATGATAATACTGTTGAGATAGGCATCTTTATTACTGATGACAAGATCAATCCCGTTGGCGACACGCATCTTTTTCATGATGTTTTGTGATTGCTCTCGAAACTGATCGCTCGGCATTGTGATATTTCTATCAAGCTCAAAACCTGACTTATTCTGCACCGCATGAAAGACGCGGTTGATCTCTTGATCTTCAATATAGGCTTTTGAGAGGTTCTCAAGATCGCCGATACGAATCTCTTCGTGTTCATCAAGATGTGTTTCGAGGTTTTTATTAAAAGCTAAACGCTGATCGGGCGCTTCGATTCTTTTGGTTAATCCGCGCAAGACATCATTACTGGCTCTGAACTCTGCTTCCGGTGTTTGCTTCGGTTGCAGGTTTAAAAAATCTTCATGCCAATATTTCGTACGTTTCTTTAAGCTATCGATTGCCAGTACCGAAGCATCATCTTCAAAAATTAACGCGCCTTTTTGAATATCTTTAAGCGAGATCCCCTCTTTTTCAACAAATTCTAAAGTCCCGTTATTATCATAAATATCAAGATATTCATCTTTCGATTCAACTTTAAAAATTCCTAGCGCCTGTGTTTCTTCACCTGCTTTCATAATGCCGGAGAATAAGATAATGATGAAATCACCGCCGGTGATATTCGGATGATTCGTGACACTATAAAGATGCTTGGCGATCTTTATAGAGGTTTCTTGAAAGGGCGCTGACGCCGAAAAAATATCCATCGAAAATTTCGCAATCGCATTCGGCATTGTCGATATTGCCGGCGTTGATTCTTCGCTTTCCTCAATGGCATCATGATTAAACTCAAAAACCTCTTTAAGCTCAGAAAGGGGTGAGAGATAGTGCTCTAATAGTAATGATTCTAATGACTCACTCGGCACAATACTGGTTTCTGAAAAGATGCATTGCTCCTCTCGTCCGCCATGTCCGACATGATGAATAATCATTTTTGCGATTTTTGCTTCAATAATATTTAACACACTGCGCCTCGATCTCTGTAATCAACTTAAGAATCCTGCAATCTTACCATGCTTCCTGCGCAAAGTGCGTCTCAACCTTAGCCTGATCTATCAGCCATGATTTTCTTACAATATCCCTATTCAATACAAAAAACCACCTCTTACGAAGTGGCTTTGGCAATGCTTTATCTTATTCTAGAATCTTACAGTTTCATCTCCACAGAGAGCGCAAAGTTTCGTTTAGGCGCTGTAAAGCGCTCTAAGCCTCGCCCTTCTCGATCAATTCTATTCGTCGTGCCGTAAGTTGGGAGATCCCGCAGGCTATCCCACGTGCTGTAACTGCGGTTAAAGATGTTAAATACGCCCACATTCAGCGTGATATCTTTCTCTAACTTCACTTGGCTTGTAAGATCCACGACAAAGTACGAACGATTTAACCAAGGCCATTCCTTCTCTTCAACGCCTCTCCATGAGTACATTGTCTCTTTAGTATCACGTCCTTTTTTCCCAGCACTATAACGCCCTGTTAATGTCGTACTCCATCTTTGTGAGGGAGATTGATACTCAATGCCGGCAATAGCGCTCCAAGGCTGAATAGATTTAAGCGGATCACCATCTTGGTTTTTACCCTTACTATATTGTCCCTTCACATGGAAGTTTAAGCTCGAAGGCAACCCAATCACGCGCCCATTCATAGAAGCACTCAACTCTATTCCCGTGATTTTTGCTTTCGCGACGTTCACAAATTGAATCTGATTCACGAAGAAAGTCGGTTTACCCCCCCAAGAACTATTTGGATCATACCAAGGATTCGGCTCTTCCCCTTCTGTTACTCGCTCATCAATAAAGTTACGATAACGACTCTGGAACACGCCTATCCCAAATTGGCTGTCTTCATTTTGGAACTGATAAGAGATCTCCTGATTAAGCGCGGTTTCTGGTTTTAACTGCGTATTGGGCATAAAGTGATTTGCCCCGCCTTTCCCAAATTCAAAGAACATCTCTTCGATCTTCGGTGCTCTAAAACCCGTACTTAATTGATAGCTCACCTGATGTTCTGGCGTAATCTTATAATCTAAACCAATTTCCCAAGAGAGATTCTTAAAGGTCTTTTTCGTTGCATCAAAACTAACGGGGAATTTATTGCTCCCATCCATCTGGGGATTATATTGGTAATGATCGTAACGAACCCCTAGCGATGCATGCAGCTGATGATTAATCTCGATCTCATCTTGTAAAGAGAGTGCCGCAATTTTCGATTTTACTGGCGTCATAATACTGTAGCTCGATGGATGAGCGCCATCGCTTAAATAGATAATATCGTGATTGCGATTCTCTAAATAAGCATCACGATAAGTCAGCTTGCCTTGTAACGTATGTTCTACGCTTCCCCAATTTAAAGGCTTTGAGAAGAGCTGTGCTTGAAGCATTTTTTGCGACTGCTCAAACTCGCGATAATAGCGCTGATCAATCTTACTATGATCATCTTGGCGTACGTTAAAGGTATCTGACTGCATCTGAATCTTCTGCTTGGCAAGAACGACATTCACCGTATCAATCCAAGAATCATCATCAGCTAAGAAATCATACTCAAGCCCATAACGTTTATAGGGCGAGGTATCTGAGGCAAAACGATGCGTCCCCCAACTATCAAAGCTCTTCTCTTCGGTCTCTTGCGTCTGTTTTCGATCTTCATAAAAAGCCGTTACTTGATGTGACTCACTAAGCTGATAACCCAATTTACTAAGCCATAATGTGGAGCGATTTGAAACAGGATCAGGCTTCCCACGGGCAGAACCATAGATATCATCGCCCTTACCATTATTGATCATCTCATGACCCCGGCGTTTTGTGATTTGTGCAAACCCAAAGAAGCCATTCTTCTTAAAGCCCGCGCCCACAACTTGACGCCACTCATCATTCTTAGAGGCATAACCTGTTTTTAAGAAGAGCCCTAATGCTCTCCCCGGTAGCACAAAATCATCGACATTTTTTGTCTTAAAGTTAACAGATCCCCCGACAGCGCCACTGCCATCACTCACAGAGTTTGCCCCTTTCGTAATACTAACCTGACTGATATTTTCATATTCGGTGTTATTAATACTGCCATTAAAGTAACCATAGCCTTTATAGATAGAAGGCATAAAAGTTTCAGCCTGAGGCAATCCATCCACAATCACAGCAACACGATCTTTATCCACACCCCGAATCGCAAAACCATTGCTACCTGAGCGCCCGCTCTCATTAACACCTATACCAACTTCATTACGAAATAGATCATGTTCATCTTGTACGAGGTTTTTCCCCAAGTCTTGAGCCGTTTGATTCACTTTAAAAAGTGTCGATTCTACAGCATCCCCCACCACAATAATGGGGGCCAGACTAATCGGTTTTCGATCCTTCTCTTCAGTCGGTTCAGCATAAAGGGTATGAGGAATACAGAGGGAGAGTGCAACAAATGTTGAGACAGTAAATTTGGGGTTCATGAATAGATTCCGAATCGCAATTGATTTCAAATGTTAATGTGAATTGTTATCAATTGGGAATATCTCAGAACAGCAAATGATTAACAATATGATTTATGTCATCTTTCATGATTGCTGTGAATAACGCATCGCCCGCTCTTTAGCGTAATTTTAAATAAGGCTGGGTTCATGACAATAATTAGATGTTATAAAAAAATAAGATATGAAAAATTACATCTACCTAAAAAAGAGATAAAAGGCACGATTCTCGCTTTCATTCAGCACAATAAATACGCTTATATGCCAAATTTTATTTCAATAATAGTGTGATCTCGTTTATCCCCGGCATAAGTTATCTCCTTAAACACCCTTTTTAAGACAACAAAAAACCCCTTCAATTGAAGGGGTTCTAATATAAAATTAATGGAAAAAGACTATTCTTTATTTTTAATATTATTCGACACATCTAATTTTAGATAAGGAAGCGCTACATAGATCGCAGTCATTAAAATAAATGTCGCAAAAGTATAAGCTTTCATTTGCCCATTCATTTTATTTGCCCACATAGAAAAATACTCTCCCCCAATAACGCCAAACCCTAAGTACCAAAGAAGTATTGCAACAGTAGCACCCATCAAATAAGTCACTTGCCCTGTTACAAACCGAGAATTATTTACCGATTTAAACATGATAAATGAACCAACTAAACAGATACTTCCTGCTATAAGTTCTCCGATAATAATGATCCAATAAGCAATAAAATGAACATCCGTATTTTTTATAGCTCTAGATTCAATATCCTTATTACCTGAAAAAAACGGCTCCATTTGATCCATCGACAAAACCGCATCAACAAACTGGTAGTTCGTATTAAAATCTACAATATTGTCGTAACCAACTAACAAACAGAAAAAGCCAACAGCAAAAGCAATAGATGCTTTAGATAACTGTTGCATACTAATAATATTCACTTTCTTCATATACGCCTCCAATCATTAATTAATAACTACCCCGATACCTCACTCTCCAAGAAATCCTTCAAGGAGGTTAAGGCACATCCTAACTCCCAATAGACCAATTGCTCATCTGGACCTGCTTCCTTTTCTAAACGTGCCGAGATTTCTAAAGCGCTGTTGAAATCTTCTGTTTTAATCGCCGTTAGTAGATCTTCTGGAATAATCCAGTCCGCTCCCGCTTCATGACGTTTTAACTGCGCTCTTAAAATCGCGGCGGTTAAAAAAGCGTAGGCCAAGAATTCAGACTTCTCTCGCATTGCCGGCACAATCTTCGTTTTATACACTGCACTATTTAAATACGCTTCATAATCACGCATAGATTTGGGCGTCATTTTATTCACGAGCATGCCAAACTGCGTAATCACACTCTCTTTAATTCGGCGCATTTTTGATGCATCTGAGCTTGGGCGAATGATATTAAAGATGATTAGGATAATACTCAACGCCACAACCATCGTGATGACTTGATTGGCAAATCGTGCAAAATCATACTGCATCGGATTAGAAAAACCAATTAAGAACGACGATGAGAGCAAGAAGCCATAGCCCACAAGATATCCCAACATCGAGCGTTCTCGCATCACCGCTGCAATAAAGTAGATCGGTAATACCACCAACATTGCCGGCACAATACTCGTTGCTTGAATCAGTAAGCCGAACTTCACCATAAAGACAATCGGCACCGTAATAATCATCGTCAGCCCTATCGTAATAGTAAGGAGCTTTGTAATCATCGGATAGGTTGCACCGAGCGTACAGATAATACCGATCAAGGCTAATAGGATATATCCGGTATCCCACTGCGTTCCCATCCAAAATGCCATTCCGAGCATAATACTAAAGAAGGTTCTGCCGGCATTAATCAAAGCCTCTTTACGGTCGCTGTAATAGATACGCATACTCGGGATATAGAGCGATGCTTCCATACTGCTATCGAGTTTTGCGCTCATGAGCTCTTCAAACTTCTCATCGAGCTTCTCCACAAATAGGCGCCCTTTCTCATGCTGCTGTAAGATTGCCGGCGCTTTGGGTTTGCGAGCGAGCTTCTCTTCCTGCGTGCCATTCGATAAGAACCATTGATGCATCTCCGTTAAATAAGCATTCATCGACTGAGGCATCATTCGCTGTAAATCCCGTTTTAACGCATCGAGCAACAAGACTCCAGAAGCCGCCTGCATCAAGCGATGGCTATAACGATAGACCGCCATATTCTCTTTACGCTCTGTCGATACTGACAAGAAATCTTGAAAGACCAAATCACGGAAATCCATCAAACCAAGGAGCATTTTTTCATACTGCTTATTAAATGCCTGCTTGTCAAAATCTGGCGTTAATAACGATTGATAGAGCGCTCTGACTTCTGTTCTTCGCTCTCTTAACCGCTTCATCACTTTCACGCGCTCAAGATATGCCGGCCACAACATCGAGATAAAGAAGGCGGTAACAAGCCCGATTAAGATCTCTAAAATACGCGCCTGCGAGATCTGAAAGACCGCATATGAGGTGGGTAAAATAGAGAGCACAAATCCTAAAATGGCAGAAGTATAACCACATAATGCAAAACAATAGGTCAACATCGGGCTTCTTGCGCTGGCTAAATAGGCACATAACGAGAGCCAAAATGCCATATAGATAGCAAAGAGCCATTGATCATCGAGTGCATAAGCAGCGATCACATTGACACTAATCGCCCCGACTAACGTCCCGACTAAACGCGCCAAAAACTTCTCAACTAAGAGGCTTTGCGTTGGCATCGTGACAATAATCACCGTCATGATCGACCAATATGGGTTATCCGTATGCAATCTAAAAGCAATAAACCACGACAACGCAACACCAATCACAACTCTCAAACCATATGAATAGTTTAAGGTTGAGAAATAGCCCTCTAGCTTCTCAACAAAAGAGGTTTTTTGACTATCTTCAGCTTTGAGATCACTCATAACTTACTCTTTTATCTCTTTTTTATCATCAAGCACAATAATGGTAACGGTAGTCCCGGCAATGAGCTTCTGTGCATCAAGCTCTTCATCACTATGATCAAATGCAATCTTGACTGGAATACGTTGTGCCAATGTAACCCATGGATAGTTCGGCTTTACGGCTTGGAGCAATTGCTCGCCTGTTTGCGCACTCTGATCAAAGATCGCACGGCCATAACCTGTGATATATCCATACATCTTCTCGCCACCGTTATAAGGAATAATCTCGACTCGGCGACCCACTTCAATATAGGGTAATTTTGTCTCTTCAAAATAACCCACCGCGTGGAAGCTATGTTTATCAACCAACGCAAAGAGTGGATGCCCCGCTGATACGAAGTTCCCTTCACGGATATTCATATTAGTCACATAGCCCGTTGCTTCTGCATGGACTTTCGTACGACTCAAATCAAGTTCTGCTTTCTCAACCGAAATTTCTGCTTGCTGTACTTGGTCATTTAAGAGATCGAGATTATATTTCACGCCCTCAAGATGCTCTTGAGAAATGGCCGCTGCCTGACCCAGCTCGGTTCTACGATGATACTGCTGCTGCGCTTGCTCTTGACGGATCTTCAATTGCGCCAATTGTGCTTGGGCATTTCTTAAATTTATCTGATAATCCATCGGATCAATCTTAAATAAGAGATCCCCCTCTTCTACCAACTGATTATCCACAATAGGCAAAGCTACTAAGCGACCCGATACCTGCGCCGAGACTTGAATAACATTCGCTCGGATTTTGCCATCACGCGTCCAGCCCCCGAGCACATAGAAATTCCATAATTGATATGCCACAACAATCAATACTAATGCCGCAACGACCGTGATTAAATAACGTTTTAACGTTCCTTTCATACTTAACCTTGTAAAAATAGAAAAATAAGATGACTCACATAAAGTGAACAAAAATAGACACTAATATCTACCAGATTTGGATGCCAAATACCGCCAGCATAGAGCTTTTTACGATAAAATCCCCGCGCAATAAGCCAAATAAAGAATCCTAAAACCAACACCTTTAAAACGCCGGGTAAAAATATTAGTGAGCCAAAGACTAATTCCTTCATTGTGTCCCTCTAAAATAAAGTCGATCCCCTATTCTATCGCAGAATACTGGGGTAACGTAATAAAACCATACAGAAAACGACAAGCTATTAATATATCAATGCTTATCTGAAATGCCACAATACCCACCTCTTTCTCCGGTAAATGATCTCAAATTAACGTAAAAAAGCGCTGAAGACTTAAATGGTCTTCAGCGCTCTAGGGCGATGGATATGTGTCATGCTATATTCTCCATCATCCTCTCACGAGGCGTGCTTCTCGTCTCGATTTACGATAAAACGATTTGATATTTCATCATCCCAGGCTTACTGGCAATCCAATCATATAATCTTTGCGCTCGATGATTACTCTCTTGTGTATGCCAATAGACGCGTGCACAGCCTCGCGCCTTAGCGATCTCTGCTAAATGCTCGATCAACTGCTTACCAACCTGCTGTCCTCTGACTTCTGGCAATACATACAAATCTTCTAAATAACAATATTCACTCTCCGCCCATGTCGATTTGTGAAATAAGAAATGGGCAAATCCTACAATCTCATCCCCGATCCTTGCCACAATGCAATATGGATCTTGCGATGCATCTAAGAACCGTTGCCATGTTGTCTGCGTAACAGCATCTGATAAATCCACTTCATAAAATGTTTGATATCCTTTCCACAATGGTAACCACGCCTCAAAATCATTCTCTGTAACATATCCGATGGTTACTGACTTTTGCTCACTCATTTCTCGCTCCTTTATTAATAATATCGATCCGCGCTCACCCTACAAGGGTTCTGCGCTACCTGATTCCTGATTCATAAATAAGAATTCATGAGCTTCATCATAAATACCTTATTGGTCTTACATAAGAGACACTTTTCAGTTATTTTATAGATCCACTTTCAATCTTTTGCTCAAATCGGATCTCTATGAAAAAAAGCGCGATTTTTCCCTCATTACAACTGCAAGAAGGCCCATTAAATGAGCAAGTCTATTCGGTCATTCGTCATCTTATTATCGAAAGAACCTTAAAAGTCGGAAGCAAACTCCCCTCTAGCCGAGATCTTTCAACCATGATGGCAGTCTCCCGAAATACCATTATTCAGGGCATTGAACGCTTAATCGATGAAGGTTATCTCGAAACAAAACGTGGATCTGGTACATATGTGACGGCGAAGATTCCTGACAAATTAATTGCGCAATCAATGGCGATCACGCCACAATCTATCACGACAACACCGCCCAAAATC
The DNA here is from genome assembly GCA_945639195.1 of uncultured Ignatzschineria sp. Taxonomy (GTDB): domain Bacteria; phylum Pseudomonadota; class Gammaproteobacteria; order Cardiobacteriales; family Wohlfahrtiimonadaceae; genus Ignatzschineria. The sequence goes on from CALZEE010000011.1 coordinate 55,317, forward strand.
AGTCATGCCATTCAAGCACTACAACCCCACTGGGCGCAATATCATCAACATCGCCTTCCGGGATCCATCTTCCGCGTAGGAATAGGCTGTACTGATCTTTTCCCTCAAAAAACTTGGAGCCGTATTCTCGGCCGAGTTGCCCGTAATGCCCCCAAAGAGATTCGCTCTTATAACGATGTCATGGGCTATCTTCCACTTCGCGAAGTACTCGCGAGCTATCTTGCAACCACCCGCGGCGTTCATACAACACCCGAGCAGATTATGATCGTCAATGGGACTCAACAAGCCATTAACCTCACCTGCCAAGTGCTTCTTAACCCTCATGATGAAGTGATACTCGATGATCCCGGATATGATGGGGCTTTGTGCGTCTTTAAAAATCATCAGGCTTCAATCAATCTCCTTCACAGTGATGATGAGGGCATGGATATTCCCTATGCCAAGCAACATTATCCGAACACGCAATTGATCTACACCGCACCTTCGCATCAGTTTCCACTGGGCGAAATGATGAGCCTTACGCGCCGACTGCAACTTTTGGAGTGGGCAAAAAGTCATGATAAATGGATCTTTGAAGATGATTATAACGGCGAATTTAGATATCACTCTCGTGCGATTCAAGCACTCCAAGGTTTAGATCAAGCTGAACGAGTGATCTATTCTGGCACTTTTTCAAAAATGTTCTATCCAGGATTTAGACTCGGATTCATTGTCCTACCTAAAGCGTTAATAGAGCCCTTTAAAATCGCTAAATTCTACGCAGATGCCGGCAATACTTTTTTAGAACAAGCCGTATTAGCAGCCTTTATCCAAGAAGGAGAATATGCCAAACATGTCCGAAGAGTGAGAAAAACCTGCCTAGAGAGGCAACAAGCCCTGATTCAGGCTCTCACACAATATCTGCCAGAAATATTCACTATCACACCGCTCGATTCCGGCATTCACAGCATTGCTTGGATTAACGATGCCGAAGATTTTCCGCCTCTTTTAGCCGCTTGCAAAGCACTCAAACTCGGGGCACAACCCCTTGATCGCTACACAGTGAATCCTTTAGTAAAAAAAGCCCTAATCTTTGGTTTTGCAGCACATTCTCCGGCAATCATCCGCGAAAATATTCAAGCACTTTCCCAAACCTACAATACAATCTCTCGGCATTAATGCGTAGCCATCAATTGGGGGATATAAAAAAACGCTGAAGAATCTCTTCAGCGTTTCTACGGTATTAACACTCACTATCTGAATGCTATAAATGCCGGGTAATGCTTACAAAGCTTAACCCTTACAGCTTAAAACATACCCTTCTTTCATTGTGCCATCCCAGCCAGTGAGATCTTCTTCGAGCGCCATACCACTTGCTTTTTGGCGTTTTGCCTGCCAGAAGAAGAGCGCGACTAACACAATAGAGATAATCACTGCACCAATTTGCGATACTTCTGTTGAAAGACCAAAACCAATCGGTTGCTCAAGAATATAGGTAACCGTCGCCATCAACATAAAGATCCCTGGTAAAAGGGAGATCCAGAAGTTTTTGCCACCAATATAGAGGTACATTGCCCCAACAAAGAGTGCGATCACCGCTGTTGATTGGTTCGCCCATGAGAAGTAGCGCCATAAGATGTTAAAGTCGAGTTGTAATAACACTGCTGAAATGACAAACATTGGAAGCGCGATCCAAAGACGGCTCATCACTTTCTTTTGGCTGATTTTGAGGTAATCCGCAATAATCATACGTGCGCTTCGGAATGCGGTATCGCCTGAGGTGATCGGAAGAATAATCACGCCAAGAATCGCGATTGTACCGCCAAATCCACCAAGCATCATTACTGCAACTTTACTCACAACTAACGCAGGACCACCCTCTTTTAAGACCGCTGATAATCCAGAACCAAATGCCGCATTCGGATCATAGAACATCGCCATTGCTGCCGCTGCCCAGATCATTGCGATAACACCTTCTGCAATCATCATGCCATAGAAAATTTTACGTCCATGACGTTCATTTTGTGTTGTACGTGAAATAATTGGAGATTGCGTTGCATGGAAACCAGACAGCGCCCCACACGAGATCGTTAAGAATAAGAGCGGGAAGATCGCAAGACCACCTGGGTGAAGATTCTCAAGTGTTAATTCAGGAACATTACTTGCTTGCCCTGTTACAACTAAGCCCACCCCAATTCCCAACGCACTTAATACTAAGAGCATGCCAAATACTGGATAGAAACGACCAATGATTTTATCGATCGGAAGAAGCGTTGCTAAAACGTAGTAAACAAAGATGACACCTACAATAATCGCCATTCCCACTTTACCGCCCATGAGGTCATAAAGCAGTTGCCCTGGCGCTGATACGAAAACAGTTCCAACTAATACCAATAATAAAAGTGCGAATGCATTCACAATATGACGCATCGCTTTTCCTAAGAATTTCTCCGCAAGTTCTGGTAAATGTGCACCGCGGTTACGAATGGAGATCATACCCGTCAAGTAGTCATGTACCCCGCCGGCTAAGATACAACCAAAGACAATCCAAATAAATGCAACCGGTCCATAAAGCGCTCCAAGAATAGGTCCGAAGATCGGGCCTACGCCGGCAATATTGAGTAATTGAATCAGCGAGTTCTTCGCCGTATTCATCGGCACGTAATCCACACCATCGCTACTTGTATAAGCAGGCGTTGGACGTTCCTTTACGCCAAATACTTTCTCTACATATTTACCATAGGTAAAATACCCAATGATCAGTAATAAAATACCACCTATAAATGTATACATTGACTCCTCCTGAGTTTTTATTATTAGTGTTTTCTTTTGAGATTCTTTATCAGAACGACAAATCTCACAAATTGTACAAATATTTTAAAAGCATTACATTCTTATATAACCTTTATTCTAGGGTTTGTACAGTCAGCCCCATAACATTAACTTGCGCTATGTCACAAAAGGTTATACCTCTTCTAATAACGGGAGTTTCGCACGGATAAAAGGACTTTTAAAAAAACTTTCTTGAGGCGTAAAAAAAGCATCCGAAGATGCTTAGTTCTATTGTTTAATGCGCTTGCGCTCGTAGTATTATGGCTGTTAAAGCCCTTCAGCGGCTTCTGCCGGCAACTCACTCTCAATAAAGAGCTCATTCCCCTCAATCATGACGCGATATGTTCTCAATGCTTTACGACAAGGCGCAGCAGTCGCTTCCCCGGTCATGATATTAAACTCGCCCCAATGCAATGGGCAGCTCACCGTATCATCAAAGTAATCGCCCTCTGAAAGAGAGGCTGTTGCGTGCGTGCACTGATCATCAGTCACATAATATTCACCCTCACGATTAAAAACGAGAAGATCCCCAATTTCCGTGGTGAATTTCTGCATCTCACCTTCTGCGAGTGCTGCTGTGTTACAGATTAAAATCTTTGCCATTGTCTTTTTCCTATTTGATCTCGTGCCTTTCAATCGATAGGATTGCCGGCACCTTTTTGTATTACCGATGATGCTAGCTATTATACCGATAAATCTGAAACGACAAAAACCAAAAAAGCCTACTGACATTGTCAGTAGGCTTGTATTTGGCGTCCCTACGGGGATTCGAACCCCGGTTGCCGCCGTGAAAGGGCAGTGTCCTAACCGCTAGACGATAGGGACTAAACCGTCTGTTTACTTCGTGTTTCTCGTGAACAGGTGGCTATAATAGTATGAAGCCCTATATCTGTCAAATATATCTGTGACTATTTTTGTTGGATTTTTATACAACTCGTGAAACACCACTATTTCCAACGGTTCACGATGATTAAATTTATAGAAAAAGATTGATTATTTTTCCAAAAAGCCTTGTATCCCCTATTAGGAAGATTCAAACAATCTTCATTTTTTCTAAAATTTGTTAAAAAAAGACCTCAAAACCGTTGAGAGCAATCTACAAATATCGAGAAAATCTCTCTATTGTCCATAAATCAATCAATTCCATACAAGCCAGAATCCTCATTCTCAATATTCAAACTACAAATAGCCTCCCGTGACGGCGAATTTGGATCGCTTTGATTCCTCATTGCTCTCTTAGATCTTAGGTCTTAGAGAATGCCGGAAGCCTGAAAGTATAAGGAGAGAGATCTCTATATCTCTATATCTCTATATCTCTATAATCATTCTACGCAGATAAAAAAAGCGCCTTCTTGAAAGAAGACGCTCTTGTTAGCTTAAGTTGTAAGGTAAATCCCTTACTTCTCCGGCAATGACTTATTTGCGATTCATCATATGAATTGCACTTTTGTGAATCCCGTGTGCTGCTTCCATAACGCTCTCTGCAAGTGTTGGATGCGCATGCATAGTGCTTGCGATATCTTCAGAAGTACCACCGAATTCAAGCACAATCACAGCTTCATGAATAAGCTCTGATGCGTTTGCACCAACAATATGAACACCTAAAAGCTTGTCAGTTTTTGCATTCGCAATCATTTTCACTAAGCCTTCAGTAGCACCCATTGCTTTCGCACGACCTGATGCTGCAAATGGGAATGAGCTTGTAACAATCTCAATACCTTCTGCTTTACATTGCTCTTCAGTTTTACCTGCCCAAGCAATTTCAGGATGCGTGTAGATCACCCAAGGAACCGCATCGTAGTTTACACGGCCATATTGACCGGCGATACGTTGTGCAACTGCAATACCTTCTGCTGAACCTTTATGCGCAAGCATTGGCCCACGAACAAGGTCACCAATCGCCCAAACATTCGCGATGTTGGTTTTGCAGTTATCGTCCGCTTTCACTAAACGACCGTCCATCTCAAGACCAACAGACTCATCAACGATGCCATCTGTGAAGGCTTTACGACCTACCGCTACTAAGAGGTAATCAAATGTCTCTTCATGATCGCCTTTTTTGTCGCTATATTTCACAACAACGTTTTTATCCGTTGCTTTTGATTCATTGACTCTTGCGCCTAAACGAATGTCTAAGCCTTGTTTTTTGAAGTGTTTCGCGGCATCTTTCGCAATTTGCTGATCTGCTGCTGAAAGGAAGTTATCCATCGCTTCAAAGATCACAACTTCAGAACCTAAACGCGACCAAACGCTTGCCATTTCAAGACCGATAACGCCCGCACCAATCACGCCTAAACGCTTTGGTACTTCTGTTAAATCAAGTGCGCCTGTTGAGTCAATAATACGCTTATTATCTGTCACTGCTGAAGGGATATCCATTGGCACTGAACCTGTTGCAAGCACAACATCTTTCGCTTTATAGCTCTCAGCTTTGCCATCATGACCTGTAACTTCTACAAGATTATCCTTAAGAAGTTTACCCGTTCCTTGAAGCCACTCAACTTTGTTCGCTTGGAATAACATTGCGATACCGCCCGTAAGCTCGGTCACAATCTTATCTTTACGCGCAATCATTGCAGCAGGATCCATTTTGATATCACCCACGGTAATACCATGATCTGCAGAACCTTCTTTCGCTGTTTCATAGAGTGCTGATGACTCAAGTAATGCTTTTGAAGGGATACAGCCCACGTTTAAACAAGTACCGCCTAAAGCAGGTTTCCCTGATTTACCGATCCATTTCTCAACACAAGCTGTTTTTAAACCCAGTTGCGCTGCACGGATTGCCGTAACGTAGCCCGCAGGGCCACCACCGATTACAATTACATCAAATTCTTTTTTTGCCATAACGTTATAATTCCTAAAAAGATCCTCACACAGAGGCGAGGATCTTTAATAATTGATAGGTTAAATGCGCTCTTTTAAGTGCAAGCCTGCTTGCCCCTAAAACAACAATCTCAATATCTGAAATATTAGAGATCTAAGAGCATGCTTGCTGGATCTTCAAGTGACTCTTTAATAGACACTAAGAAACCAACTGCTTCTGCACCATCAATAATTCTATGGTCATAAGAGTGTGCAAGATACATCATTGGCGCTGCAATGATTTGGCCATCTTTTACAATTGGACGCTCGTAAGTATTATGCATTCCTAAAATACCACTTTGTGGTGGGTTAAGGATTGGCGTTGAGAGCATTGATCCAAACACACCACCGTTAGTGATTGTGAATGTACCACCTGTCATCTCTTCGATTGTGAGCGTACCCTCTTTCGCTTTTGTTGCGTACTCGATGATTTGCTTCTCGATTTCAGCAAGGCTCAATTGATCCGCATTACGGATAATTGGTACCACTAAACCGCGTGGTGATGATACTGCGATACCGATATCGAAATATCCGTGATAGATAATGTCATTACCATCAATAGATGCGTTAACCGCTGGGTATTTTTTCAATGCTTCTACCGCAGCTTTTACGAAGAATGACATGAAGCCTAATTTCACGCCGTGCGTTTTAATGAAGCGATCTTGATACTTCTTACGCATGCTCATTACAGGTTCCATATTGAGCTCGTTAAACGTCGTCAACATTGCTGTCGTATTTTTTGCATCAAGAAGACGCTCAGCAATACGTGCACGTAAACGAGTCATTGGAACGCGTTTTTCAATACGCTCACCTGTTGGTACAGTCGCTACAGCTGCTGCTTTTGCTGCTGGTGCCGCTTTAGCACCCCCATTTTTAAGGAAGTTTTCAATATCTTCTTTCAAATGACGACCATTTTTACCCGTTGCAGGGATCTTTGTAATGTCGAGTTTGTTCTCGTCCACTAAACGACGAACTGTTGGTGACATACCCACTTCATCATCAGATTCTGCTGGCGCTGCTACCGCTGGTGCTGCTTCTGCTTTTGGTGCATCTGCTGCTGG
>CALZEE010000012.1 GCA_945639195.1 uncultured Ignatzschineria sp.
ACGCGATCTCTAAGAGATGCGCTGATTGCCGGCATGCTGTCGCTGAGCTTCGCTAACATTCCTCCGGCGACATATCAGCTTTAAAAAAGGAAAGAGTGAGCGTAGAGGGAAAGTGCACGTTAGTCAGCTCACTTGCACGGATGTCGATGTTACGTCTTTCATTCTCTCTAAGCCAGCTCGCGACATCTGAGGGCTTTCTCTATTTAGTAATATTGATCAACAGATGGAGAAATGAAGAATCTGTTGATTTGCCGGCGCGCAGACATTGAGCTTCGCTAACATTCCTCCGGCGATAGATCAGCCTATAAAAAAGAACGAGTGAGCGCAGAGGGAAAGGGCTACGCTAGTCAGCCCACTTGCACGGATATCGGTGTCACGTCTTTCATTCTTTCTAAGTCAGCTCGCGACATCTGAGGGGCTTTTCTAGCTTTTTTATTTATTGACTAATAAGGAAAAGGATTTATTGATTTGCAGGCATGTAGTCGTTGAGCTTCGCTAACATTCCTCCGGCCACATATCAGCTTCTGAAAAGATCAACGGTAGAGGGAAAGGGTAGTGTTAGTCAGTCCGCTTGCCGGGATGTCGGTTTCACGGCTTTCATTCTTTCTAAGCCTGCTTACGACATCTGAGAGGCGGTAACGCTTTGTGGGTCTATTTGAAGGAATGAATGTGTTATCACTTTGATTGAATTATATTCAGAAAATCGACATAAAAAATATATGCAAAGGAATATTGGGTGCTATAATACTTGCACAAATTAAATGAATTTATAGATGAAGTTGATTTTACTTTTAAATAAACAACTTCATACTAAACCAGTTTTCTTGGAAACAATAGCACTATGGTACCACCTGATCCCATCCCGAACTCAGAAGTGAAACGTAGTAGCGCCGATGGTAGTGTGGGAGATCCCATGTGAGAGTAGGTCATTTCCAAGGCTTTATTTGAAGAATCCCCATAAGCAATGCGCTTTTGGGGATTTTTTCTGTTTCTATATTTTATGTATATAGATAAATGCCCTTAAGACATTAGTGAAAGTTATCGATAATTTCACTAGATATGTGATTAATAAGGGGTTTTGTATTATCCTAAAATGAGGCTTTCTTAAAGAGCGACTTGATTATCAAGGAAATCATTTAAAAGGAGATTGGGATGGCAGAACATTCAAAGTTTTTAGGATTAGCAGTATCGATCACGATGGATAATATTGCCCAAGGGGGAAGACCCTTTGGTGCCGTAATTGTAAAAGAGGGGAAGGTCATTGCTGAAGCCGTGAATACGATGCTCCATGATCATGATCCTACGGCACATGCAGAGATGAGTGCAATTCGTTTGGCGGGAAAGAATCTTAAAACGGTTGATCTTACAGGGTGTATTGTTTATGCCAGTGGTGAGCCATGCCCGATGTGCCAAGCAGCGATGTATATGGCCGGTATTCGCGAAGCATACTATGTGTTTAGTAATGATGATGGCGCGCCGTATCAGCTCTCAACTCAAAAGATCGGCATTGAGATGCGGAAATTACCGAATGAGCGAGAAGGATTTATGTTTAAAGCGGCATCTCCGGCGGAAAAAGCCTCTTATCCTGAGCTCTATGCGCTATGGCATGCGACACAATCAACCTAGCACCTAATAGATAACAAGAGGTGATAGCAGCGTTTCTAAGCGTGATTATTGGTAATATTCTCAAGTAGCCATAAAAAAAGACCACTATTAAAGTGGTCTTTTTTATATATGTCATCTGGTTGAATATTCAACCGCGCTTCATATTACTTAGTAAGTGCTTCAGTAAGGATGTTAAGACCTTTTGTGAGCTCTTCGTCAGTGATTGTAAGCGGTGCTAAGAAACGGATTACGTTGCTGTTAATTCCTGCGTAGAGGAGTAAAAGACCGTTGTCGTTAGCCCAATGAACGATTGCGCTTGTTTTCGCAGCATCTGGTGTACGAGTTGCTGGATCTTCAACGATTTCAGCTGCAACCATTGCACCTAAGCGACGGATGTCACCGATGAATTTATGCGTTTTTTGTTGCTCTTCAAGGTATGCTTGAAGTTTTGCACCAAGTGCTTCTGCTTTATCGTTTAATTTTTCTTCTTCGATGATGTCCATTACTGCGAGTGCTGCTGCACATGCAAGTGGGCTTCCTGAGAATGTACCACCAAGTTCACCAGGGTTAGCTGAGTTGATCACTTCAGCACGGCCTACTACCGCACTTAAAGGAACCCCTGCTGCGAGTGATTTTGAAGTAGTCATAAGGTCAGGAACGATACCGAAGTGTTCCATTGCAAAGAGCTTACCAGTACGTGAGAAACCAGCTTGGATCTCATCAGCGATGAAGAGAATGCCATGTTTTTGACAGAAGTTGTAAACATGCTCAACGAAACGTTGTGGAGGAATGATGAATCCACCCTCACCTTGAACAGGTTCCATTACGAGACACGCGATTGTTTCTGGTGATGCAGTTGCTTTGAAGAACTCATCGAAACGACCGATTGTGTAATCGATATACTCATCTTCAGTCATATGAGCAGGACGTTGATAGCTATGTGGGAATGGTGCTTGATAGATATCAGATGCGAATGGACCGAAACCTACTTTGTATGGGTTAACTTTACTTGTCATACCCATTGTAAGGTTCGTACGACCATGGAATGCACGGTAGAATGATACAACGCCTGGACGGCCTGTAAATTTACGTGCGATTTTAACCGCATTTTCAACAGCTTCAGCACCAGTGTTTAAAAGAATCGCTTTCTTATCATGGTTACCATCAGTGATTTCGCAAAGGCGCTTACATACTTCGATGTAGCCTTCATACATCATCACGTTGAAACCTGGATGCGTGAAGTGATCGAGTTGCGCTTTAACTGCCGCGATTACTTTAGGGTGACTATGACCAACGTTCATTACACCAATTGCACCAGCGAAATCGATAAACTCTTCACCTTTTTCAGTGATGATCGTTGCGTTTTTTGCAGTTTTAGCAATGTTGAGGTTACCGTTACTAACGCCGCGAGCAACGTATTTGTTACGCATTTCTTGAAGCTGTTCTGTGCTATATGACATTTTAAATTCCTTCTTTTTTGATTAATATTTTGTGATTAATAATCTGCGTTTTAATTTTTTATAGTTGTCCCTACTCAAGGTAGATCGCTTATCAATCGAGCTATAGTGTACCCCTAAAAAGGGCACTTGAGTAGGGTTTTAGAGAGATAAAAACTATCTCTTTGTATCTTCATTATTTTTTGATTTTATTTTGGGAAATCTTTGAATACATTTCCCAAAAAACTGAAACTTTTTTAGCCATTTTTCTTTAAGCTTGCTTGCTGATAAGCAAGTTCACGAGCTGGGTTTTTGTGCATGAAGAGGAAGTATGCCCCAATGAGGTACCAACCAATTACAAGACTCCACTCAATCGGGAAACTTAACTCAGCTGGCATACCTGGTAAGTAGAGCGATAAGAAACCGATACTTAAAAGAACTGCCAACCAACCAATTGTTTTAGGCCATTTTACTTTGTAAGGACGCTCTAATTCAGGCTCTAACTTACGAAGTTGAAGGAATGCAAGTGTCACGATGAGGTAACCTAATACGACGCCGATACTTCCTGCGTTTACTAACCAGTTAAGCGCTTGTCGGCCTAAGAATGGTGCTAATACTGCAAGAATTGTTAAGAAGATGATTGCGTTGTAAGGCGTGTCATATTTAGGGTGTAATTTACCAAACCATGCAGGAAGCATGCCACGAATAGACATTGCATACATAATACGGCTTCCACCAATAACGAATGCGTTCCAGCTTGTGATGATTCCGGCAATACCACCCACGACAAGTACTTTACCAAGTAATTGGCTGTTGAAGATGTTTGACATCGCATCCGCAGTCGCAAGTTTAGATGAGAGTAACTCCGCTTCTGGTAAACCGATTGAAACGCCGAAGATGATTAAGATGTAGAAGAGAAGTGCTGAAAGGATCGAAATAACCAGCATTTTACCGATTGATTTCGTTGCTTTTACTTCTGAGGCAATTTGTGGAATAACGTCAAATCCTACGAACATGAACGGAACCATGATTAATACTTGCATGATGCCATCAAAACCGCCATTGAAGTATGGTTTTAAGTTCTCAGTGTCACCATAAACGCCCGCACCAAAGATCAGTAAGAAGCCGACACCCACGATAGCAATCGTGAATACTGTTTGGAAGATCGTTGCAGAACGAATGCCGCGATAGTTCAATGCACCCAAGAAGATCGCCCCTAATGAACCAATTAACGCCCATGTAAGATAAACCTCAGATCCTGCTATATTCCAGAGTCTGATTTTATGCTCAACAGGAGAGATATAGTCAATAACGGTAGGGAGTGCGACCGCTTCAAATGCGATAACAGACATGTAACCAAAGAGAACAGACCAACCCGCTAAGAATGCGAGTGGCGTATTGTACGCTCTTTCAACGAAGGCAACACCACCGCCTGATTCTGGAATAGCTGTTGCAAGTTCTGCATAGGTAAGCCCAATGAGGATGATGAGAAGACCACCTCCGGCAAAGGCAATTGATGCCCCTAAAAATCCTGCTGTTGCGACCCATTCGCCAGATAGAATAACCCATCCCCAGCCGAGCATTGCGCCCATCGCTAGAAATAGGACGTCCATTGATGATATTTTCTTGTTCATGTTTCCCCCTACACGGTTTATAGTCATCCGTTTCAATCGGTGTTGATGCAATGCTATAAAGTGCGCGTTTAAGTTTTCTGTTGTTATATGAAGTGGTTAGAAGTTTTTTTGTTGTTTTCCTATCGTCTGATATGTTGCATGCAATAGTTTTGATGTCTTTACTTATTACATAGATAAAATTGATTTGCAACAAGTTTAGCGTTTTATTCGCACTCATTAATCATCTTTTTCATGACCTATTTTGATGATTGTGATATGCCCCAAAGAGGCATTATGGTAACGCAACTCTCGGGATACAGATACGTCAATTACACGGCTTTATTGAGTAATAAAGAGGCGTTTTTTAGGCGTTTTTCATGGGGCTATCACAGGGAGATTGGCATGCACTCTTTCTTGTTGTTTTTAAGCTATTGATAATAATCAGTATTGCCTTTGGTGTTTAGTAATAATGTTGTACTTCTAGGGATATTGATTGGCGGCATATTGCATGGATAGATGGTCCATTTGGGGAATAGACTTTTTGCTGAATCGCGATATCCTTTTGGGATCGAGTGAATATTTTATATGACAGCAATCATTGGAATAGTGGTTTTAATGATTTGAGTGAGAATGGGTGACTAAAGTCTTATGCGGTTGTTCTTATAAATATAAAGTTTAGTTTATACATTCATTGATAGATTCATTTATATAATGAGTGATTAAAAGATATCCATATAGAGATATGGAAAGAGAGATACGTAAATAGAATCAGATTCCTAGCAGATTAGATATTTTTAGGTTTAATAGAATAAAAAGATACTTACAGAAAAATTCTTAAAGAGGGTTATTACAACAGATTCCTTATGAAAAAATTGACACTTACACTTTTGCTGAGTTCAGCGCTGGCGATTTCAACACCTTTAGCTTTGGCAGATATTGTATCGGGATATAGCGCCTTTGAAGCCGGTGATAACGCTCGCGCATATGATCTCTTTTTAGCAGAAGCTGAAACGAATCCGAAAGCCGCCTTTATTGTCGGGATGATGAATCAGCAAGGCATTATGGTTCCGGCGGATCAGCTAGAGGCGGAAAAATGGTTGGTGAGTGCCGCCAATAGAGGCAGCGTTGATGCGCTCTATAACTTGGGATATTTCCGATCTAAGCGGATTTTTCGCAGCAATAGTGATGACCCACAAGGGCAAAACTCGCTCTTAGCAGCTGCTGAAAAAGGTCATTATGATGCGGCGGTTTTATTGATGATCGGGGCATTTGAAGGATTTGATAATGGCCAGTCCTTGGAGAACCCAGAGATTTTACAACGATTGCCAGATCTTTTGGAGAAAGCCTTTAAGTCTGGGAACCGATTAGCCGGATTTGTGTTAGGAACTTATTGGTCTGCACAAGATCAGTTAGAACTCGGTGAGCCTAATTATACGAAAGCTGTGCACTATTTTGAGAAAAGTTACCATAAAGATTTCATCTATCCGGCAATGGCACTCGCCGCGCTCTATAAAGAGGGAGGGCATGGGCTTTCGGTGAATCTTGAGAAGGCTGATCACTATGAAACTATTGTCATGAACAATTTTTTCGCGTTGATAGACTTTGAGTCAAACTTCCCAGGACCGCTTTCGATCTACGGCTTAATGACCGCAAAAGAGCAGAAAGCATTAATACAGCGTTTAGAGAAATCTGCAAAAGCTGGATTTGTACCCGCAATAATGGAACTCTCAAGACGTTATGAGGTGGGCGATGGGGTTATTAAGAATGAAGCAAAAGCTGCGCAGTATCTCGCGCAGCTTCAAGCAACTGGCGCGCCGGAGGGCATATTTATTGCTGGCTTAAAGCTCTCTGAGAGGCAGGATCCTCAAGGGAAAGTCTTGATTGAACAAGCGGCGAGCCAAGATTACTTGCCGGCAATCCATTGGCTGAGTGAATCGAGCAATCATGATTGGAATCAGGATGCGTCGATTGTTGCCAGTTATGAATTGCAGGGCGCGAAATTAGGGGATGCTCGATCAATCCAAGCGGTGATTGATCGATTATGGCGAGAGCGCAGAGATAGCCTCTCTTGGTGGAGTGGCGATGAGGGGCGTCCTACGAAGGTGATCGAGGAAGATCTCTTTACTTGGGTGAATAAGCAGACAGAAGTCATGCCAAATGTCGCCAAACCTTTTGTGGCGTTGAGCCAGCTCTATCGTTTAGGCATTGGCACCACGATTGATCTCCCGCGCGCTTACGTCCATCTTTTAACGGCTTATAATTTGGATGCTGAGAATATCGATGCATTGTTAATGCTTGGGCGAATGAATGCCGAGGGCAGTGGCACTCCGCAAGATTACGCTGCCGCGACAGATTACTATTTAAAAGCAAGAGCCGTTTCAGGGCATCAGGAATCGATTGAAGGATTAATTTGGCTCTATCAATTGACCAATGGCTTTGCGGATAATTCTACTGCCGCGAAAGCGTTATTGGGAGACACATCTCCGGCAATATCAGGGGATACGGTAGCGATGAGCATTCAGAATCAGCTCCTTGATGAATTAGCGGCGAAGATTGCTGATAATCCGGATCAAGGCGGAATCTACGGCTATTTATTGGGAGATCGCTATCATCACCTTTATATGGATGCGATGAATGCCGGTAAATCAGTGGCAGAAGCGGATCCACTTCGTGAAAAAGCGATCGCCTATTATATGGGCGGGATTGGTCGCAGTGATCAATCGAAGCTCCATTACGCCGAGAGTTTATTACAATGGCATGAGATTGATACCAAACACAATAATGATCGCAAAACTGACAGCAAAACCGTTACTCATATAGATGATACCGAGAATGCCGATGATGCCCATGATGATGACGAATCAGAAAATCTCGTGAGCGCCTTTGAAACAGCCACAAAAGCATTGATGGGGATTGATTCGCTGATTCCTAATGCGCAATATCGGTCAAATGACCTTTATGAGCGGACGCATTTAAACCTCAATGATGAAGAGACAACGCAGGCGCTTGATCTGATCTTTGAGATATTGGCAGAATCTGATGAGCTTCAAAAATGGGTGGGGCGCTCAGTGATGATTGATAACCCAGAAGTTATTGAGAGAATGAAGGTCTTGAGTGATCAAGCTGTTCCTTTTGCGCAATACTATTATGGACAAGCATTACTGTTAGCATCGAACTTTACGGACGCTTATCCGTTGATTGAAAATGCCGGAAAAGCAGATTATCTACCGGCGATTGGTTATCTTGCAAGTGAGTATCAAAAAGGAAATCAGGCGCTATTAGATGTATTGGGGGGCACTCCCTTAACGGCGATAGATTGGTATCAAAAAGGCGTTGAGCTGAAAGATGATTGGCTGATCTATAATTTAGCGGATATTTATAAAGATGAGTATTTTGATATCGGTTTAAATTACGCCGAGAGTCAGCGTTTAGCGATTGCTTATTATGAGCAGTTACAAGATCCGGATTACCGCTTTGCCAAATCCCATCTTCGAGATGCGCGTGAAAGGCTCGAAAAATATGAAGCATATGAAAAGAGCCTTGCAAATAACGAACCCGAAGCGATCTATAAAAAAGCCCAAAACTACCACTATGGCAGCCAAGGTTTTACAAAAGATGAGGCAAAAGCTGTCGAATTCTATATTAAAGCCGCGGATCTCGGTTATGTGCCGGCAATGAAGGAGTATTACTCAATCCATTTGGATGATAAAGCGATCACTGGCGAAACATTGGCGCGTTTTAATCGTTATGCGATTGAGATCGTAGAGCAGGAGCAGAGAGATTGGGATATTCAGCGACTTGCAGATCGTTATTTAGCCGGCGATCGTATTGAAGAGAACAGAGAGAAGGCAAGAGCGCTCTATCAACGTGCGCTCACATTAGATCCTAGCAGTAGCGCATCTTACGATATGGGATATTTGAATCGTTTTGATAATAATCTCCCGCTTGCTAAAAAAGGCAACGTAGAAGCAATGCTGATTATTGCCAGAGCTTATGGCAATGGAAAGGGTATTCGGGAGAATCAAGAAGAGAGCTTTAAGTGGATGGAGAAGGCCGCTAAGGGCGGAAATCTTGATGCCGCCTTCTATTATGGCGTTGATCTTCAAGAGGGCGTGATTAATGATGATGGTAGCGTTATTATTGCCCCTAATTGGGAGGAAGCCGTAAAGTGGTTCGCTGTTTCAAATCCCCGCTTTAAAAACGCGATTAGTAGCCGAATGGAAGAGTATGAGCAAGAATATCTGCCGGCAATGAAGGGGGATAGTGAGGCGATGCTTGCACTTGGGAAGCGTCAGGCCGATCGTTATAATTCTCGCCAAAATCCTTACTATTTAAAAGAAGCGCGAGCGTGGTATCAAAAGAGCTTAGATGCCGGCAATATGAATGCCCATTTGGGGTTAATAAAGCTTCTGCCGGAAGCTGAGCGCGCGAGTTATCTGTCTGGCATTATGCAAGTTGAGGGTAATGCCGCGTTTAAAGTCGCGATTGCGAAACAGCTATTAGGGAATAGCAATGGCACTAGCATTAGTAATGACAACAACGGTGATAATCCCTTAACGCAGGATGATATTGAGATGTTATTGCAAAATCTTGAAAGCGTGGTTGCCGATTCTCAAAATGCTGAAAATCTCCGATTGGAAGCAGCCGAGCAATTATTAGAGATCTATCGTAAAGGTATTCAGGGTTCACAGGGGCAAATAATCTTTAAGGCAGATCCTGAGCGCTATCGCGAGCGATCCCTTCATTTTGGCGAGACGTTCCCACGCTTTAAGCGAATCATGGGCGCGAATTTATTAAAGCAGGAGGATCCAGAGAGCGTGGCTGAGGGCTTGGTGCTCTTAGAGGAAGCCTTTAATGCCGGAGATCACTATGCTGCAGTGCGGTTATATGGCTACTACATGCCCGGTCATTATGATACCGCAACGCAAGCGCAGGTTGAGGGAATGACCTATTGGTTGGGGCAATATCTGAAACAAGCGCCGGCATTCCCTAGCTCGCCTTATCAATATAGCGAAATAGCGCATCTTGATGAGATTTTGGACAATAGTAATCGCGGCGATTATAGCCAAAAAATTGCCGAGCTTTGGTCTAAAAGAGGGTACGACTTTATGCCTGATCCACGATTGGCAAAACAGTGGTATGAAACAGCCCTGCAATATACGGTGAATCGAGATATCGTAACAGCGCTCCGTGATATTGCCGAGAAAGAGTATGACAAAACCCAAGATCAGGATGCGTTAAAACGTATTTATCAATATGCGATTGTTTATGACCAATTGGCGGCGGTGAATTCGAATCATTATAATTATGAGCAGTTAAGTGCGGAAGATCAGCAATCAGCAAGGGCGGCGGCTCATGAGATTCAAGATCTTCGCGATTATGGCGCGAGACGCTGGGTGGTTGATGAGCGATTGAAGAGTGCCGAAAAGGGCGATGTCATTGCGATGCTTGGGCTCGGTAATGATTATCTCTATGGACAAGATATTCGTAAAAATGTGGATACCGCTATCTATTATTATGAGATGGCAGGTGAAGGCGGCAATGCTGATGCTTATAATCGTTTAGGCAATCTGTTTCGTAAGGGCGAAGAGATTACGGCAGATTACCCGCGTGCGGTTGCCTACTTTGAAAAAGGCGCAGCATTAGGGGATAGCAACACGGCGCACCTTGCCGGCGATATGCATTACTTTGGCACCGGCGGTATTCCTAAAGATTACGAGAAGGCCGCGGCTTTTTATGAGATGACAGATCTCGCGCAAGGCAATCATCATGCTTTAGCGAAATTTAAACAGGCAGAGATTCTCTATCAAGGTTTGATAAGACCTGCAACGATTGAGGATTATCAAAAAGCGCATACCTTATTATTGCTCGGATTAGAATATGGTGAAAAGCGCGCGGTAGAAGCCTTGGCAACGTGGGATTTCTCGATCTTGTATGATGCTAAAAATCAGCCGTAAGTATCCCTAAATGAGCTGGATCATGAGTTGTGATATACGATTATGGTCATTAAAATAATGCAAAAGGCGAGTTGAAGAACTCGCCTTTTTTAACGGAATGACGCATGATACAAAATAATTGCATTCTGACAACGCTGCAATACAACATATGTACGATGCACGATCGATCCCATGGATGAACGATTGTGTACCAAATAAGATGTGAAACATGACGTCACATAAGACTTTACATAGGATTTACACCGTGAATTTTCGATTGCTCCTGACATTTTTAACCCTCTTTCCGATGGTTATTTACTATCTAAAACTCAGCCTTGCGCCTCAAGCGATGGCAACCCATTTTATACTCGGAATGCCGGGATCAATCTTTTGGGGCGTTTTTGTGATGTTCTGGGGCGTTTTGATGGCGATTATCTATGTTCTGTTTCGCCAAAATCTGGCAAGAACAGATGTGAAAAAGGGGGCTCATCATGAGTAAACCCATGAAAAATACAGCGCAATACTTTTTAGCAAATCGCTCGATTGGCAGTACACAAAATGCACTGGCACTGGCCGGTGATTATCTCTCGGCAGCGGCATTTTTAGGCTCTATTGCGATGTACTTTAGCCAAGGGATGGACTCGCTCTTTTATGCCGTCGCGACCTTAATTGGCTGGACACTATTGTTGGTTCTCTTCTCAGATAAGTTGCGACAAACTGAAGCCTTTACCTTTTCAGATGTGATTAATCAGAATTTTAACAGTCAGCGCTTAAAAGTATTGAGCGCGAGTACAAGCGTTTTGATTTCGATCTTTTATCTGCTGGTTCAGCTCATGGGCGCGGGCACGTTATTATCGCTCTTATTCGAGATTGATTACACCTTATCGCTATTGTGCATTGGACTGCTTACCGGCATTTTAGTGCTGATGGGCGGGATGAAAGCCACGACGATGGTGCAGAGTATCAAAGCATTATTACTGTTTTGCTTTGCCGGCATTATGGTCTATTTAGTGCTTAAAGAATTTAATTTCTCACTCACGCATCTCTTCTTGCGCGTGGCGAGCCTTTCGAGCTTTGATGCCTTAATGCCAAGTCCGGCAATTAGTTCCGGCATTGAGCAAGTATCCTTGATTCTTGGATTAGTGCTCGGTTTATTAGGATTGCCCCATATTTTAATGCGCTTCTTTACTGTGAAAGATGAGAAGACGGCGCTCCATTCTGCGGCCGGTACAACACTATTAATCGCGCTCTTTTTCACTTTGAATCTTATTATTGGCTTTGGCGCCTACGCACTCTTAAATGGCGTAACGTTAGAAGGCGGTAATAATATGGCGCTCCTGCATCTTGCATCGCTGTTGGGGGGCGAATCCTTTAAATGGATTTTAGCGGTTTTAGTCTTTATTACCGTATTAGCTGTTATTGCCGGGCTTGTGATGGCCGCAAGTGCGAGCATTACGCAAGATTTAATTCCGCTCGTGTTACGTAAAGAGCAGAGCAGTATGCTCGTTGCAAGAATCTCTGTGGTTTTAGTGTTTCTTGCGGGCGTTGGGCTTGCGTATCTCTTTAAGGGCGTCAATTTAGCCTTCCTCTTTGGGATTGCCTTTGCGTGGGTTGCGAGTGCGCATTTCCCTGTGATGTTTTGCCGATTTTATCTCAAAGGCTTTAATGAGCGGGGCGCGTTCTACTCATTATTAGTGGGAGCGCTCGGCAGCTTACTCTTTATTATTTCCAGTAATACTGTGTGGGTGAATATCTTAGGCTTTGCCGAGTTGCATCCTTATCGTAGTCCGACGCTCTTTGTATTGCCGGTCAGCTTCTTAATTCTGATCGTGCTTCGTGATCGGAAAGTGGGCAAAGCTTAAACGAAACGCCGCATCATCGCCCCCAAAGTAGCTACTTTTGGTGGCGCGAGCATCAAGCGTGCTGAGTTTAAGCTCAATCTGTTTCTGCATATGGGGTGCTTTGGGCGTGGCGTAGAGATGAAACCCGCCTTGTGGTGCATCAAAAGTTAAGAGTGTTGAAAAGTGTTCTGTAAGCCATGATGCTAATGCATCTGCGCGGGTTTTGAGAGCACTTTGGAGCATGGACTCATGCGCTTTAGCGTAATGATTAAGATAAAATTCTGCCATAAATTGGGGCAGAGAACTCAAGCCCGAATCGAGTTGTTGGCGAATAGATGCAAGATGCTCAATAATCGCCGGCGGTGCAATCATCCAGCCGATACGGATGGATCTGCCCAAATATTTAGAGAGCGAGCTTAAATAGAGCACATTTTCAGCGCTATCTTTCATTTTCAGGGGGGAATTATCGGTTGCCGGATGAAACTTCAGCTGCGCATAGGCATCATCTTCAACAATCAAAATGCGTTTGCGAGTGGCATAATCCCGGAGCGCTTGTTTACGAGCAGCGGACATCACTCGGCCTGTGGGATTATGGAAAATAGGGTTAATAAAGATCATTTTTAGCGAATGTTTATGCACGAGCTCATCGAGCTTTTCAACCATAATGCCTTCCTGATCCATTGGAATTCCATAGATCCGAATCCCTAACGCTTGGAAAATAGAGAGCGAATAAAAATAAGAGGGGTTTTCAATGGCAACGGCGTCGCCCGTTTTCAGTAAGCCTAGCGCAATCAGCGAGATCGCCTGCTGCGTACCGGAGGTGATAAGGATCTCATTGAGATCCACATCCCATTGATGGCTCTCTTTTAAATAGCGCTGTACCGCCATCCGAAGACTTTTGGTGCCCAGTTTTGTGGCGCTATTTTCTTGTTCGGCTTCCAGTAATAGCTGCCAATCAATCTCCGGCAATTGTAAGGAGGGATAGAGCTCGAGCGGCAGATCCCCGTTGGTAAAATCTAGCGAAACGGCTTTTTCAAAGGCATTGCTCGTTTGCGCTTCATTCCATTGCATGCGCGGTTCTGAAAAGAGCCCCCATTTTTGAGGATTGATAAACGTGCCGGAGCCCACTTTACGAATAATAATTTTCCGATCATGCAATTCTTCCATGGCGCGTACAACCGTGGAGCGGTTTACGTCAAAGAAATGGCTTAAATCCCGCTCTGATGGCAAGCGCTCTCCTGGCTTTAATTTTCCAGAAAGAACCGCTGATTCAATGGTTTCAATAATCTGCTGATAGAGCGGTTTTGATTGGTGTTTATCAAGGGTAAATAGCATAAGGTTCTCGTTGTTTCAGCTCAATAAGGTTGCAAAGACGGGTGTGCAAACTGACATCAAACAGGCTTATTTTAAATGGATGGGTGTTTTATCATCCAAATGGCTCTTTTGAGACATGATAACAGCGTGTATTGTTTGATGCTGAGGATGACATCTTGCAACAGACCTTTTATGAGCCCCTATTTTAGGGCTATCTCAAAGGGGTGCAAAATGACAGTGGATTTTAAGATCCCTTATTTATCTCAATACTCTGCTGTGTTTAGCCACTCAATTTTGGTGGAGCGAAGGGCTAAGAAAGCAGCGTAGAAATTAAATGAAGAATTATTAATAACCTAAATTAACCAAATGGACAAGGGAGTTTTACAAAATGAGCAATTTTATCGAGATGCCAAAACGCGGTGTAATCATGGATGTTGTGAACGTGGAAGAAGCAATTATCGCAGAGAGAGCGGGTGCTTGTGCGGTAATGGCGCTTGAGCGTGTGCCATCTGATATCCGTAAAGAGGGCGGCGTTGCAAGAACGACTGATCCGGCATTAATCGAAGCGATCCAAAATGCAGTTTCAATTCCTGTAATGGCGAAAGTGCGTATTGGTCATATTGCTGAAGCACGTATTTTAGAAGCGATGAATATCGATTATATCGATGAGAGTGAAGTATTAACGCCGGCAGATGATGTATTCCATCTTCTTAAAAGCGACTTCAAATCTCCATTCGTATGTGGTTGCCGCAACTTAGGCGAAGCACTTCGTCGTTTAGGCGAAGGCGCAAAAATGCTCCGTACAAAAGGTGAACCAGGTACGGGAAATATCGTAGAAGCTGTTCGTCATATGCGTGAAGTAAACGCAGAGATTCGTCTTTTAAGTACGAAATCAGATGATGAACTCATGGTATTTGCGCGTGATATTCAGGCGCCGTATGAGCTTGTAAAACAAGTGAAAGAGCTTGGCCGTTTACCGGTTGTTAACTACGCAGCAGGCGGCGTTGCAACACCAGCGGATGCGGTATTAATGATGCTTCTTGGGGCGGATGGTGTATTTGTCGGTTCAGGAATCTTTAAATCTGAAAACCCAGAGAAATTCGCCCGTGCGATTGTTGAAGCGACGAAAAACTATGAAGATTTCGAACTTCTTGCAAAACTCTCTAAAAACTTAGGTAGCCCAATGGCCGGTCTTGAGATCTCAAAATTAGCAGAGCATGAGATTATGTCAGGTCGTTAATTTATGGCTGATGGACGCGTCATAAAGCGCTTCTATCTGGCATTATGGAATAATGAATAAAAAAAGCTGAAAGACACTCCGTAATTAATAGTGGCTTTCAGCTTTTTGCTGTCTATATAAAATCGCGATAAGTGCCGGAATCGATGTTGAATTGAAACTTCAGTTTCCGACGAAGCATCAAGCGCTTTGTAAATGGTTATATTGACTATTCTGCGTTTTTACCCTCAAGCGTTGAGAGCTCGCAGTTATGATCGACATTGCCTTCAATCACGCAAGTTCCTAAACGTTTAGAGGCATCAATGCCGGAAGCACATGCGGTTAAGAGGGCAAATGTTAAGATCATTAATCCGATATTTTTCATGAGAAATTCCTTTTTTGAGGGTCGAAAACTTTTCTGGTTTTGTAGTAATACGTCATTGTATAAGAATTTGTATTTGAGGTGCGCTATTTAAAGAGCCCCTCAAACGCTTTAATCACATCCTGCGGTTTAGGCGCGGGTCTGTTTTGGCGGTTGGGGGATTTATTGGGCGGTTTATTGGGTTGCAATGCCGGCGGCAGGTTCTCTTTAAGGGCGTCTTTAATCGTAGATTCGATGGTTGATTTCACTGTGTCGGCAATCATTTTACCGAGTGCATCTTGATCAAGTCCGCAGAGATTATTCCCGGCGTGAGTGTAAGAACCTTGGCAACGAAGCGGGATAGCCACATGTTTGAGGAATGAATCCATCGCGCATTGCTTTTGCGCCGATCCGAGCGCTTGGAAATCCAAATTAATACGATAATCAAGGGATTCAAGATTCAGATTAATAGTGCCATTGCCGGTGGCATTAAGCCCCGGTATTTCGATTTTTAGGGCATTATTGCGAATGATGCCTTTACTGATTGTGGCATTACCATTTAAGGATTTAAAGCGGGTGGTTTTCTGTCCGCTTTTGGTGTTTTGGCTAAAATGTTGCTTGTTGATCGTTGCTAGCCCTTGGCACGCGAGCGCTTCGTAATCAACGCCAATGAAGGAGCCATTGGTAATATTTGCCTTAAGCGAGCCTTCAAGATTTTGCATTAAGTGCGCAAAATTGAGCTGATGCAGCGCGCCTTCTGTTGTGAAATCGCCAGTGAGATGAAGATTGCCGGTGAGCGGAACCGCTTTTTTCAGGAGCGCAAAGAGGCGCGTTAAGACAATGCCTTTGAGCGTTACTTGGCTCGACATGATGATACTGGGCGTTTGACCATTGAGATGCCCACTCATTGCAATGGATCCACCCAAGGTATTAGTAGAAACTTGTGGGAAGCTGATTGATTCATCTTTAAAAGCTGTTTTAAAAACGATGTTTTTGAGGATTGTGTCATCGAGATGAAGCGAGGAAATATCGCCCTCAAGATGGATATCGAGGTTTTTTAACGCCGAAAATGCCGGCATTTTTTCGGCATTGGATTGCGTCTGAGAGAGCGATGACGATATTGGTTTTGAGGTCGCTTGCGGGGTCGAATGTTCGCTTGGCGTTGTACGAATCGCCATATCTCCACCACTGAGCTTCAGGGCGCCGCTGATTTGATCTGTTGCGCCCTAAACATTTAGCGCTCCTTTAAGAGTAACGATCGTAGGATTTATCAACGTCATTGCCGGCAATGCGCGGAGATTAGTTTCGATATTGATATCGGAGAGTTGATGATTGCCTGATCGTAGATCTAGCCCGAGTTGCGCGTTGCCGGAGATATCCAAATCTAAAGAGCTATCTTTCTGGAATATCCCAGAAAAACTGAGCACGCCGGCTTTGACTTGGCTTAAATCTTTAAGCTGTAGCATCCCCTTTTTAAGCGAAATTGTAGAATAATTGATAGCGGAATCGGAATCGATATCATGATGAGTCGTGGCTTGATATTGAAGCGCCAGATTCTTGAGCTGAATATCTTCAATCTGCCAAGGATCAATGGCATCTTTCTCATAACTTGAGAAGAAGAGCTTTTGGCTCTGGACTTTATCAGGCGTGATCTTTAAAAACTGCCCCTTTTGCGGATGATGATAGCTAATCTCGCCCTTTGTCAGCGCAAACGCTTCAATCCCGAGCGCAAATTGCCGGAGATCCGGCGTATGAGATTGCAGGATAACGAGCTTATCAAGCTGGAGATTCATCGCTTGGTAATCCAAGATGGCATGAGAGCGCAGATTCATCAGTTGCAAGTTCCCCCGCTCAACCGCAAGGGATTTGATGGAGAACTGGGGCGCGTTAAGATCAATCTGATCAATGGTGAAGTCGATATTCTCTCCGCTGATTTTAACGGCTGATTGTTGGTTTTCCAGCATCATCGTAGTATTCACAAATGTGATTTTACGAATGCTCAGTGCTTTGTGAGCATTCGACTTTTGGCGAGGCTGCGGATTTGCTTCACTGGCTTGATTGATTGCAGATTGACCCGTGCCCCTCTTCGGGAAGAAGGCATCAATATTGCTATTGCCGGCATTATCAGTGAGCAGTTTTAAATCCAGCGAATCTACGGTGAGCTGATCGATATCGATCTCGCCTTTAAGGAGCGGAATCAGCTTGAGAGAGAATGATAGGCTATCAGCCGATGCAATGGGATTGTTGTCATCATCGAGTGCTGAAATTGCCGTTTTACCAACGTTAATGCCGATCCATGGGAAAAATGACCATGAGAGATCACCTTCAATCGTGAGCGAAAGGTTTGCCTTATCTCTTGCGATTGCTTCAATTTTACCGCGATAATGATTGGGATCGACCCAAAAGAGCAAGATGCTTATGGCGATCAGCGCTAAAATCGCGAGACTCGCAAGCAGATAGAGGGATCTTTTCAACAGTTTAGGCATTCATGACTCCGATAATATTCAAGCAGTATTCATCAGCTGATGTATGCTGTTTTATGACGATAATGATTGCGTAAAAAATAGTCTATCATTGCGCTATTATAAACGATAGAAAAGCCTTTCATGCAGTGTTCTTTTGTACGTAAATTTGATCCAGAAGGGGCATGATTGCTAGAATTATCGATATACGACTCGTATTAACCCAACTCTCTTATTATTGAATCAAAATAACATCATGAAAAATCCTGTAACGCACGTAAAAACACCGGCAACCCTTTTTTTAGATCGTCAAAAAATGGCATATGAAGTCTTTGAATGTACCGGCGAGATTGAAGGGACTGCTGATTTTATGGCAGATTTTTTGGGCGTTCCGAGCCATGAGGTGATCAAAAGTATCGTCTTTATGGATGAGCGTAATAAGGGCTATATGGTGTTACAACATGGCGATCAGACGATTGATACCAAAATTTTGCGGAAATTTTTGGGTGTGAAAAATGTTCGTCCTGCACCTTATGAATTTGCGCATAAATGGACAGGTTATGAGTTTGGCGGTACATCCCCCTTTGGCATTAAAGCGAAGCTCCCAATTTATGCCGAGAAGACGATCTTTGAGATGGAGACGCTCTTTATCAACGGCGGTAAACGAGGCGTGAATATTAGAATCACGCCAGATCTTTTAACGAAGATTGGCGTAAAGCCGATCGAAGTAACGAAGTAACCTAACGCGATTCCTTAAAAGAGTTATAAGGTTTTGATAAACATTTTGGCAGATGTTTGACCCGCTTGGGGTGTATTAGATGCGTATTAGGGATGTATTAAGGATTAAATCAAGCTTTTTGGAAATCGATCCGCTAAGGACTATCATCTTCCTTATCTCATGCTATAGTGAATTATTCTGATTTTAAGCCCTAAAAAGGCTTGGAAAGAGATTAATAATCAATAAATTATCTCCACCCACTGCTTGAAGGTGTATCACAACAGAGGGTTAGGAAGATTATGCACGATGGCATTTTGAGGAGGATCTATGAAAAAATCATGGACAAAAAGTCTTTTAGCATCAGCGTTAGTGGCAGCAGTAGGATTAAGCAGTAGTTTAGCGGCAGATGTGCCGGCGGGTACAAAACTACACGATACCCAGAAGCTCGTTCGTAATAATGGGGCAGAGCCTCAATCTTTAGATCCGCATAAGATCGAAGGCGTGCCCGAGGCAAACCTTGCGAGAGACCAATTTGAAGGACTGGTGAATATTGATTTAAACGGCGATATTCGTCCCGGCGTTGCTGAAAGTTGGGAGCATGATGATGCGCGTGTTTGGCGCTTTAATCTGCGAAAAGATGCCAAATGGTCGAATGGTGATCCTGTAACGGCGCATGACTTTGTCTACTCTTGGAAGCGCCTTGTAAACCCTGAAACAGCCTCGCCTTACGCCAGTTACCTGCAGTATGCACATATTATTAACGTTGATGAGATCGTCAGCGGCACGGCGGACCCCGAAACATTAGGCGTTAAAGCGTTAGATGATCATACTTTTGAAGTCACGTTAAGTGAGCCAATTCCTTATCTTGATAAGCTCGTAGGGCATACTTCTGTTGTACCGGTACATCAAGCCACAGTTGAACAATATGGGAATCAATGGACGCAGCCCAAAACATTTGTGAGTAATGGCGCGTACAAGCTTAAAACTTGGGTGGTGAATGAGCGC
The DNA here is from genome assembly GCA_945639195.1 of uncultured Ignatzschineria sp. Taxonomy (GTDB): domain Bacteria; phylum Pseudomonadota; class Gammaproteobacteria; order Cardiobacteriales; family Wohlfahrtiimonadaceae; genus Ignatzschineria. Next base: position 19,508 of record CALZEE010000012.1, read on the forward strand.
ATTGTGTTAGAGCGCAATGATCAATATTGGGATAACGATGCCAGCGTGATTGATGAGGTGACATTCTTAGCGATTAGCTCTGAAGTGACGGATGTGAACCGCTATCGTAGTGGGGAAGTTGATATGACCAATAACGCCATCCCGACAGATCTATTCCCTCGTTTAAAGCGAGATATCCCTGATGAAGTGAAGGTTTCTCCTTCACTCTGTACGTACTATTATGAAGTGAATAATGAACGGGCGCCTTTTGATGATCCGCGTGTTCGTACGGCCGTAAAGCTCGCGATGGATCGTGATATTATTGCGGATAAAGTGATGGGACAAGGGCAGACGGCAGCTTATGGCTTTACGCCGCCTTCAACGGTGGATATGGAAGCGATACAGCCTGAATGGTTTAGTCAGTGGACACAAAAAGAGCGTAATGCAAAAGCGATTGAGCTGCTAGAAGAAGCAGGCTTTAACAAGCGTAATCCCCTCACTTTCACGCTACTCTACAACACGTCTGAATCTCATAAGAAGGTGGCGATTGCCGCGGCATCTATTTTGAAACAAAATGCCGGCATTAATGTAAAGCTTGAAAACCAAGAGTGGAAAACATTCCTCGATAGTCGCCATCAAGGGACTTATGAAGTGGCACGCGCAGGTTGGTGCGCCGATTATAATGAGCCATCGAGCTTCTTAAATATCATGCTTTCAACCAGCAGTAATAATACATCGCACTATAAGAGCGATGCCTTTGATGCCGCGATGAGAAACAGTGTTACGGCAGAATCAGAAGCGGATCGTGTCAAGGCGTATCAAGAAGCTGAGCGAGTGATGGATGAAGAGAGCGCTATTGTTCCGATCTATTACTACGTGACGCCCCGTTTAGTGAAACCGTATGTGGGAGGATATAGCGTGAATAACCCGCTCGGTTACGCTTATACCAAAGATATGTATATTATCGCGCATTAATGCCATGTATTAATGTCGTGCATTGAGTATCCGCTATCAATATCTTTTATCAATATCGGTTACGAATATCATGAGGCTTTATCGCATAATGATCGTGATATTTAATAAAAGTGGTGAAGGTATTGAAGGGTTTACATCATAAAGGGCAGATTTTAAGTATCTGTTTATAAAACCTTTCAAATCCGTGATGCAAAGGATATTGATTAAAAAAGAGAAAGTAGCTTTTAATGAGCTGCTTTTTTGTCTTACAATGCCAACAAGGTCAAAAAACGTCAATATCAAGCATCTCGTAAATGCCGGTTAAGTGATCTTTTTAAGCGATCATTTAAGCACAGGAAGACGAGATGATAAGGACCAGATAAGAACAATCCGCGCATCTTTGCGCAGAAGGAGACAATATGTCACACACTGTATTCAAGAAAATGATCATTCCCGCAATGATGAGCACCTTATTTCTCACCGGTAGTCTAGCATTCGCCGCAAATGTCCCTGATGGCGTCACGCTATCGAAGAAGCAAACGCTGGTGCGTAATAACGGGACAGAACCACAATCATTAGATCCGCATCGAATTGAAGGCGTTGCGGAATCACATCTTTCCCGCGATCTCTTTGAGGGGTTAGTGATTATTAACGTGGATGGTGAAATGGAGTCTCGTCTTGCCAAATCATGGGAGAGTGATGATTTCATTACGTGGCGTTTTAAGCTAAAGCCAGATATTAAATGGTCCAATGGCGATGCCTTAACGGCGCATGATTTTGAATATGCATGGAAGCGCCTTGTGGATCCGGCAACCGGTTCGCCTTATGCAAGCTACTTACAATATGCGCATTTTGCGAATGTCGATGAGATTATTAATGGCGAAATGCCGGCAGATGCGCTGGGTGTTAAAGCGCTTGATGATGAAACGCTTGAGATCACCCTGACTACCGCAGTTCCTTATCTGCCTAAATTACTCGCCCATACCGCCATGGCACCCGTTCCTCGCAATACCATTGAGCAATATGGGGATCAATGGACGAATCCTGGTAAATTTGTGGGCAATGGCGCGTATAAATTAAAAGCATGGCAGGTGAATGAGTACATTCTGTTAGAACGAAATACTGATTATTGGGATAACGCGCAGACGGTGATTGATGAAGTGACTTTCTTGCCGATTACCTCAGAAGTGACAGAAGCACAGCGATATCGTGCCGGCGAGATTGATGTGACAGCGAACGTACCGATTGATCTCTTTACCAAGCTTCAAAAAGAGATTCCAGATGAGATTAAGGTGAGCCCTTATCTCTGTACTTACTATTACGGCATCAATAATAGCCGTGCGCCGTTTACGGATATCCGTGTGCGTGAAGCCTTAAAGCTCGCGCTTGATCAAGAGATTTTAACCAATCGAGTCAAAGCGCAAGGCGACATTCCTGCCTATAGCTTTACGCCGCCTTATATCTCCGGATTAGAAGCTTTAACGGTTCCTGAGTGGTTTAATACGCCGATGAAAGCACGAAGTGAAAAAGCCAAGGCGCTCTTAAAAGAAGCCGGATTTGATGAGAAAAATCCGCTTAAAATTAAGCTGCTTTACAATACGTCAGATCTCCATAAAAAGATGGGAATCGCCAGTGCCTCGCTCTTAAAGCAAAATGCCGGCATTGAGATGACGCTCGATAATCGTGAGTGGAAAACATACGCAGATAGCAGACGCCAAGGGGATTATGATGTGGTACGTGCATCTTGGTGCGCGGATTATAATGAGCCTTCAAGTTTCCTCAATATGATGATTGGCGATAGTAGCGTGAATACCGTCCATTATAAGAGTGCGGAATTTGACGAGATGATGGCGCGTACGCTTACGGCAGAGAGCGAAGAAGCGCGCGCGAAATTCTACCAAGAAGCAGAAGAGAAGCTTGATGCGGACTCTGTGATCATGCCGATCTTTTACTACGCCAATCTAAGGCTCGTGAAGCCGCATGTGGGCGGATATAGCGGGAAAAATCAATTGGGATATTACTATACAAAAGATCTCTATATTATTGAACCTGAAAAATAAGAACCCATAAATTGATGAACCCATGATGAGCTAAAATGAACTCGAAAGTGCCTTAAGGGGCACTTTTTTATTGTCTTAAAATTAAAAAATGCCGGCATTTTACGGTTGCGATACTTGATGTCTCCATTTCCCCATAAATAGTGATGATCGCCTATCGTTATTTGATCAGCATTGATATTGCGTCGCTAAGCCAGTAAGCCAATAAAACTATAAAACAATAAGGCAATAGAATCATCAGTAAGGGGAAAGTATGGAGTTTGTGATTGAGGAGATGGGGAATGATGCGAAAAAAGCACCAACCCGCGTTGTTTCTGGGACTATTTTTTCTCGTATATGCGCTCCGTTTCGTCAACTTCTTAAGCAATTTTGCACATTGATCCTTGCGGTATTCGCATTTATCCGATCGCTTCCATTATACGCCCGACTTCGTGAAGGGCTACAGGTTCAGCGGTGGAGTTTGAAGCAAGAAGGTCTTGTGATGCTAGTTCTAGCGAGTATTGTTGTTTTGGGATTAATCGGTAGCGATCTGTTCCACAATAGGGCGCAGCGCCAAGCGATGTTGCAAGCACAGCGAACAATAGAGGATTTAACACAAGCGCAACGAACGTTACAGATAGAGATGCAACCTGTGATTGCGCTATTACAAGCTGATTGGTTAAAGCAACAAGGGGGAGATTTACTACCCTTTACGGAGTTGCTCTTACAGTTAAAATCTCACTTCGGAGCGCAGCTGCAATTAATAACGATCGAGAAAAAGGATACTCACGCGCCATTTGAGATCAAGGGGCGCGTTGTTGGATTTGAGGGCGTATTTCGACTAGAGCAGTTTTTGCAAGCGCGGGGATGGTTTGCGGAGATCACCTTTGAAGATCAGGGCACTCAAGAAAAGCGCTTTACCATGAGAATCTCCGCAATGAGTGATGGCTTTGATCCGTCTGGTCGCGTTTTAGAGAAACGCGCAGAGCGAGAATAATATGCAGAAAATATTCCTAGAGTTGAGTCATTTTTTTAGACGGGATTTTCAGGATTATTCCCGGCAAGATTATAGGGATTTAAGCCAAGGATCGCGGTTTATGCTATTAGCCATGGGAATGCTTTTGCTGATATTTGGGAGCTTTACAGCATGGCGTTATTTTTATGAAAGCGATCAAAAACAGCAGATCACTCGCGCATTAACAGGATTACAATCACGTATCCTATTATTGCAAACGCAGATTGATGCAGCGCAGCAACTCTTGATGCAAGATGACTTTCAGGAGATTGCCGCGCATTTAGCGGTGAATAAGCAAGAGCTTGTACAAGTTCGAGAACCCGCAAAAGTTCGAGAACAAGAACAAGAACAAGAAGCTGTACGAACAGATCAAGGGCAAAATACAGCAGTATCTGATCATCAAGAAAGGGAAGGGGCCGGTGAGGCAATGATGACGGATCTATTGCACGCTGTGACGGCGCAGCTAGCTCATGATGGATTAAGCTTAATCTCCATGACGCCTCAAAAATCCTCACTCGCGTTGAAACATATCGGTACCGCTCAGCAGATTACTTCATCACAGAAACCGCTGATTAATCGGCGAACTCAGCCTCAAGGTGGTGCCAGCGCACAGCGCCCGGCATTCTCTTTGTCTTATCTTGGAGCGCTTTTTGTGATATTACCCTCGGTCTCTCTGTATCAAGACAATCCTGATTTAGTGCGAATGACATTAACGTTGAATGTCTGTGGCATGCAAGGGGCGCTGTTTGCATTTTTAGGAAATATTTCTCGACAGGCAAGATGGGTGGTTGAGAGTGAGCAGGTGAGTCAGCTCCGTACTTCTCGCGCGAGTGAATGCCGGGAAACGGTATTGCAGGTGACGCTGCATTTCTATCCATTAAAGGCGGCAAGCGTACTCCTTTCCCAGAAATTGCCGGCATTAATATCCGCAACGGGAATGAATGAGCGTGATATTAGCAATATTCATCAATTTCGATTGCCCTACACAATCCCTCATTTGCAACGTTATTTGGCAACAGATGGGTTAGCTGCACTCGATAGATGGGCGCAAAGGCCATTTGAAGCGAAGTCCTCAGCCGCGTTACTCGGTGATATTACTGCGTTTGATCTTCCTTTTCAGGGAGAGCCTGATATGAATCATCGTGAGGAGCAGGATCAATGGCAAACGCAAAATGAAGGTGAGACGTATTTCTGGCGTGTCGGAATGCGCCATAAAGAGATGACGTTGCGAGGCATTGTGCAGGTTGATACTCGCTATCTGGTACTGATAGAGCAAGGAATGGGCGAGATAATGTTGCGTCCGCTCGATCAGCTTGGACTAAATATTATGAAGATAGAGACCGGCGGGATAGCGATTGTTTTAGAGTAAAACATGCCATTTTGCCGAGTGATGAGCCAAACAAATGCCGGCAATATTAAGCACTAATTAATAGATGATATAAGTGGAGAGGTGTTGTTGATGACAAAGCGGATAAAAAGACAGATACGATCCATCGCATTACTTCTTTTGATGATAGGGGGAATGAGTAGCATAGAGGGCGATTATTTTGTGAGGGCGCAAGAGATAACACGAGCACAAACCCCTCAGATGGAGAGCCCTTCACTGGGCGTAAATCAATTCTCTAACCCCCAAGTAGCATCATTTACAGGCGAGCCGAATTTATCAGGGAGTGAGGAAATGCCGGCATTAATGGGGCATGATGGTTTGATTTCATTCTCTTTTTATAATGTGAGCCTCTCTTATATTATGCGACTTCTCGCAAAGGAGAGTGGGCGTAATATTATTGTCCATCCTTCCGCAGAACAGGTGATTAGCCTGCATCTAGAATCCTTAACCTTTGATGAGGTGCTTTCAGTTATCCTGCTCTATGGCAATTTGTATCAAGTCGTGGAGCATGATGTCATTGTTTTAATGGATGAGAAATCTCATCATAGAATCTCGAAAGGCGCGTTGGTCACAGAGGTTATTGCACTCGATTATGCCGAAGGTGCAGATCTTCTCTCGATGTTAGAAAATCATGCTTTTGATGGAGGTGTGACGCGAAATTACCGGCACTCTATCGGCGTAGATACCCGACTCAATCAGCTGATTGTAACGGATCAAGCAGCAGAGGTTGCGAAGATTAAACAGGTGGTCAAAGCATTAGATCAGCCGGCGAGACAGGTCGAGATTTCGGCATATATCGTGGCGGCTTTTGATGATTTCTCTAAAGAGTTGGGCGTAAACTGGGGATTGGGCTATCAGCGAGGTTCCCAAACGCTTGGGGGAAATATTGCGCAAAATCAGACAGGCACGGGGAATTTTAATGGATCAGTTGGTGCATTAACATCGCTTGGTGTGAGTAACCCATTCTTTTCGATGGCGTATATGGTTTTGGGGAGCGGGCTCAATCTTGGATTAGAGATCTCAGCGATGCAAGCGGGTGGGCGAGGAGAGATTATCTCTAATCCGACAGTGCTCACGACGAGTCGCCGCGCCGCTTACATTAAACAAGGGTCTGAAGTGGCGTACTCAACCAGTTCTAATGAGGGAACGAATACGGAGTTTAAAGAGGTCGTGATGGAGTTGAATGTTACGCCGCAGATTACGCCGAGTAATAAGATTATGATCGATATCTTTATCTCAAAAGATGAAATTGCCGGCTACAACAGTAATGGAGAGCCGGTTATTGGTAAAAAGGAGCTACAAACGCAAGCGATTGTCGGTCATGGCGAGACGATTGTGTTAGGGGGAATTTATGAATATGAGAATATTGAAGGCACGCAATCAGTCCCTTTTTTGAGTAGCCTCCCTCTTTTAGGAAGATTGTTTAAAAAAGAGACAAATCATCGACGAAAAGCCGAGCTCTTAATATTTATAAGCCCAAGAATAGTTGATACACTGATAGATTGATATATTGTGAGCGTATTAACATATTAATGCGTTGATCATTACGAAACGATTATTAAAACAATGATCAATGATATGAAATTCTTGGGGGAATGAAGTGGGGCAGGAAAATATCTTTTTAGTCGGGCTAATGGGCTCCGGCAAATCAACCATTGGAAAGCTGCTAGCGCAAGAGCTAGGCTATGAATTTATTGATAGCGATCACTATATCGAGGCACAGACAGGTGTCAGTATCCCCTATATTTTTGAGGTCGAAGGTGAAGATCGATTTAGAGATAGGGAAGTGAAAGCATTAAAGGATATTTGCGATAAAAAGCAACTTGTTTTAGCCACGGGCGGTGGCGCGGTGATTCGACAAGAGAATCGTGACTTATTACCCCAAAAAGGCATTGTCCTTTATCTGAATGTTCCGATTGAATCTCTCTATGAACGCGTGCGTTTTGATATGCATCGTCCTTTGTTACAAAATGCTGATCCTAAAGCGGTATTAAAGACCTTATTTACTGCGCGAGAACAGCTCTATCTGGATACTGCAGATTACATTGTTTATTCTGACAATATCCCCCCGAAGCTCGTCGTTAGTGGTATTATAGAGAGTATTATTCAAAATAAGACGCCCCTTCCTGAGTGGCTTGTAGGAAATAGATAGAAGATGAAAACATTAACCGTTGATTTAGCCGATCGTTCATACGATATTCAGATCGATAAAACCCTATTAGCATCTTTGCGTTTTAAGGAAGAGTTTCCTTATGAACAACGTTTAGTGCTCACGAATAATACTATCTACGCCCTTCACTCAGATCGCATCCTTTCATTAGTCGATGGCGATCGAGATCGCGTGGTAATTATTGAAGATGGTGAGCGATTTAAGAATTTAGAATCATTTGCCGCGGTTCATACGCGACTTTTAGAGTTAGAGTTCAATCGTCGAAGCCTACTGATTGCTTTTGGCGGCGGGGTTATCGGGGATTTAGGCGGATTTGTGGCAAGTACTTATCAAAGAGGGATTGATTTTATTCAAGTTCCGACCTCTTTGTTGGCGCAAGTTGATAGCTCTGTCGGCGGGAAAACAGCGGTGAATCATCCTCATGGTAAAAACATGATTGGAACGTTTTATCAGCCCAAACGCGTGTTGATTGACCTCTCGCTTCTCAAAACATTGCCACAACGTGAATATGTGAGCGGTTTGGCGGAAGTCCTTAAATATGGATTTATTCAAGATGCAGAATTTCTTGAGTGGATGCGTGTGAATTATGAAGCGATTTTGGCAAAGGATGCGACGGTTATCTCTGAGATGATCTATCACTCTTGTGCTTGTAAGAAATCAATTGTTGACCAAGATGAACTGGAAACAGGTGTTCGTGCAACCTTGAACTTAGGGCACACTTTTGGACATGCCATTGAAAAGTTGATGAAATATCAAGGTATTCTTCATGGAGAAGCTGTTGCGATAGGCATGAATATGGCCGGATACCTTTCGTGCCGCATGGGCTTGATTAGCAAAAAAGATCAGCTCTATCTCACATCGCTCTTACACCTATTTGGGTTGCCATGTGTTGCGCCGAAATCATTTACGCCGCAAGAGTTTTTAAATGTAATGCGTCTTGATAAGAAAAATCTGACACAAAAGATTCGTTTTGTCTTATTAGAGTCTATCGGCAAAGCCATGATGACGGATGATATTCCAGAAGAATTTATAATTGAAGCAATAGAATTTGGGACACCTTGATGCGTAAAGTAGACCTTTGGCACGATCTTCCTTGGCTTGAATTGGGGCCAACCGAAGAAGTGATGCGAAGAATAGAGCAACATATCTGCACTAATCGTGGCGATTTTTATTCAATCTATGGCCCTGCCGGATGCGGTAAGAGTCGTTTTATGATGGAACTGAGTCAACGATTAGATGCGCATGTGAATATTGTGGCAAGAGATATTGTTGCCGGCGAAGAATCGATCTATCAACAGATTGGGAAGATGCTGGAAACAACAGAAGATGAGCACGATATTATCGCGAAGTTAAAAGAGATTCCGCCAACAGGACTTAAGATGGTCTTGTTAGTAGATGATGCTGATAAGCTCACAAATGAAGAATTATCGTTTCTCTATCGGACCAAAGAGCGTATTAATAAGATTAATCATCGTGAGAATATTGCGATCGTGCTCTTTATGGATCTCAATAATCAAGATATCTTCTCGAAGGGAATTTTACGCCATTCTAATAGCTTCACAATTGGTCCTACAAACTTGATGCAATTGCGTGAGTTTGTGACACATGTCTATCAGCATTTTGGACGAGAGCATAACTATTCTCTTACAGAGTTAAAACAGCTCCATGCCTTTTCTTATGGATACCCAGGGCGAGTTGCGCGCTTGATCTCCGCAGATCTTGAGCCACGTTTTGAATTTGAGAAAAAACATATTTTTGGCGGGATCTTAGCATTGATTTTACTAGGATTGGTGGCAATGGCAGGTATTTACCATGAAGAGATCTTGGCAGAACTTGGATGGGGAGCGCCAGTGGCAGAAACCGTTTCAATAAAAACACCAGATTCGCCCATCACTCCTCTCTATTATCCGGCATTAACTGAATTAATTGAGACAGCAACAGAGAATCGATCTGCATTTCCACAAGGGATTATCTTTAGCCAAGGTGTGCAAGAACCTGCGCCGCCTAATAATAACGTGACACCTTAAAGCATTTTAGTGCCGGGAATATGCGCTTTTACCTTTGGCGCCGAGCGGTTTATAGGGAGCGAGGTTATAGCGGTTACTATCGTGATTGAGTCAAAGTATTTGATTCAATACGTTAAGTGCGTAAAATCTAACGGGTCGATATAGGATAACGATCCGTTAGATTTGTCTTAACACGAATCAAAGAGTATTGACGCTCATTCGTGGGATGTTCATAAATTTAACCGCAGATATTATCGTATTACACATATTCGTAAACGAGCTGTTGTTAAATTTGGGAATACCCCTTTAAAGCATTGGAGTTAGGCTGTTTTGGACAGGAAACTCAGGTGTTCACATTTAAAAATCATTGAGGAATTATATGGTTCTACTTCGTTTACAAGATATTTCTTTAGCCTATGGAGCGCGTCCGCTCTTAAAAGATGTCACTTTTGCGATATCTAAAGGTGAAAGAGTCTGTTTGGTAGGCCGAAATGGTGAGGGTAAATCATCATTACTGCGCGTTGTTTCGAAAGAAGTGCTCCCGGATGAAGGCGAGATTGTACAGAGCAGTGATCTTAAGATCGCAAAGCTCGATCAAGAAATTCCAGAAGATTTAGATGATACGGTTTACGAAGTTGTTACAAGCGGCTTAAGTGAAGCAGGTGCGAAACTACAGCAGTATCATGCGCTGATTGAAGCGGGCGCCGAAGATCTTGATCTATTAGGTCGTTTGCAACAAGATTTAGATCGTTTAAATGCGTGGACACTCGACTCACGTGTCAATGAAGTCTTAACGCGTCTTGAGCTTGATGGTACGAAGCGCATGAGCGCGCTCTCTGGAGGATGGATTCGCCGAGTATTATTAGCACGTGTTTTAGTGAGTGATCCGGATCTTATCTTACTCGATGAGCCAACGAACCATCTTGATATTGAGATGATTGAATGGCTCGAAAAAACATTGGTCGATGTATATCAAGGCGCGTTGCTCTTTGTGTCGCATGACCGCCACTTCTTAGATAATATTGCGACTAAAATCATTGAATTAGATCGCGGAAATCTTACAGAATATCCGGGTTCTTATAGTGATTATCAGAAATATAAAGCGATCGAACTTCATAATGAAGAGATGGAGAATGCGCTTTTTGATAAACGTTTAGCGGAAGAAGAAGTGTGGATTCGTCAAGGAATCAAGGCACGCCGTACCCGTAACGAAGGTCGTGTGCGAGCACTTAAAGCAATGCGTGAAGAGCGCTCTGAGCGTCTTGATAGGCAAGGAAAAGCAACGTTACATCATGAAGAAGCTAAAAAATCGGGTCGTCGCGTTATTCTAGCAGAGAATGTCGCACATACTTTTGGCGACAAACCGCTTATTAAAAACTTTAACTTTAGCCTGATGCGAGGGGATAAAGTCGGCATTATCGGTCCTAACGGGGCAGGTAAATCAACGCTCGTAAAATTATTGATGGGTGATATCGCCCCTAATAGCGGCAATATCGAGATGGGGACACAGCTCGAAATAGCTTACTTTGACCAGTTAAGAACAAAGCTTGATTTAGAAGCGACCGTAATCGATAACGTTGGTGAAGGGAGTGACTTTATTGATATTCATGGTAAAAAACGCCATGTTATCAGCTGGCTTCAGGACTTTATGTTTACGCCTGAGCGTGCAAGAAGCCCGGTTAAATCCTTATCAGGGGGCGAGCGAAATCGACTTTTACTCGCAAAACTATTTGCGAAACCCTTTAACTTCCTCGTGATGGATGAGCCAACGAATGACCTTGATATTGAGACTTTAGAGTTGCTTGAAGAGCTTGTTTCAAATTATGAAGGTACATTGTTACTGATCTCGCATGACCGTGCATTTTTAGATAGTGTTGTGACATCTGTCTTAGTCTTTGAAGGTGAAGGGCGTGTTGAGGAATATATTGGGGGCTATAGTGATTGGCAAGAGCGGGTAAAACAGCTTGCTAAAAATGAAGCGACAACCCGCGCAAATAATGCAAGCGCAAAGCGTGATACTTCTAGTAAAGTAGCAAAAGCAGAAGCTACATCGGCGAATACGAAAATGCCGGAAACACCAGCGGCTCCTAAGCGTAAATTGAGCTATAAAGAAGTACGAGAAATGGAGCAATTGCCGAAGCAAATTAGTGAGCTAGAAGAGGCGATTGAAGCTTTAGAAGCATTAATTCAGTCAGCTGATTTTTATCAAGAAAATCATGAGTACCAAGCTGATAAATTGAGTAAATTGGCTGAAAAGAACCAATTATTAGAAGAAAAGTATGAGCGTTGGCTCGAGCTTGAAAATAATCAATAGAATTTTTTGCAAAAAAGGGTATGATTTACCTCTATTCTTCTAGGAGAAAGATGAAATGAAAAAAACAAAATATATCATGCTGTTAGTGCTTGCGGTGCTCGTTGCAGGTTGTTCTAACTTCTCTTTACATCGTGTAGATGTTTATCAAGGGAACTATATTGAGCAGCAACGTTTAGAGAACTTAAAGCCAGGCATGACAAAGTCTGAAGTCCAATTATTATTGGGAACCCCACTTGTGACGGATGTTTATGATCCCAACACGTGGTACTACGTATTCTTCCACTCTAATTCACAAGGTGGCGTAAAAGAAGAGCGTAAAATTCGTTTACACTTTGATAATAATGGTCGCTATCAATTTATTGATGGAGATCTTACGCCAGTAGCGCCGGTTGATGAAATCTCTGTAGAAGAGATTTAGTCGGCATTATCGAGCGATCAATATTGATTTACCTTGTAGGGACAATGTCTACTATGAGGTAGATCATTTTTTTATGATGATACAAAACAGGTCAAATTCGTAGCGAAGTATTGTTGCGAAATCGGGAATTTAGAGATTATGAGCCAGTTAAAAATATTGCTTGCTTCTCGCTCTCCGCGTCGTAAAGAGTTGCTAGAGCAGCTCTCTATAGCGTACGACACCGTGGATGTCGAGATCGATGAAGCTGTAAAAGCCCCCATTATGCCGGAAGTTTATGTAAAACAGATGGCAGAAGGAAAGGCGATGCAAGCATTAGTGGATTATGGGCACTTAGTGACTGATAAAACGTTGCTTTTAACGGCGGATACAACCTTGAGCTTTGATGGCAAGATTATTGGTAAGCCAGAAAATCGTGCACATTTTATAGAAACAATGCGCGCATTATCGAATAAGCGTCATACTGTATTTTCAGCATTAACCCTTGTGGGGAAAATTGAGGGCAAAGAAAAATTTGTCACAATGTTGAGTGAAAGCACGGTGGAGTTTTCGGTATTGCCGGAAGAATTTATTGAGCGCTATTGGCTAAGTGGCGAACCTGCAGATAAAGCAGGGGGCTACGCTATTCAAGGTATGATGGCAGGATATATTCGTTCAATCAGCGGCAGTTATTCCGGCATTATGGGGTTACCGCTCTTTGAATTACGAAAAGCACTAGAAGAATTCGATTATTATTTAATGAGTTAATCGTGGCAATAGATAATATATGGGTATTGTAAAATGAATCCATTAGAGAATAAACAGACCGATAATGCATCTCTTGAGGAAAAACAGTTAGTGGATCAGGCTAAAGAGAAAAAAGAGTTAGAGTTAGAGAATGAGGCATCTATGAACTCGTTAAGAGATATAGCGGCCGCTGAATCTGAAGATAGTACGGATTTTCATGATGCACCGACACTCTATAACGATGTCGTGATTGATGCCTCGCAGTTAGATCAGGATGATGAAGGGCTTGATTTTCAAGTGGAAGAGATCACGCTTTCGCCAGAGAATGCAGTGCCATTTAGTGTGTATACGGATGATCGTGCACCGCTACTTGAGGAGGATTTCTCTTCAGCGCCGGCGATGAGAGCAGATCAAAAAGTTTTAGAAACACGACAAGAACCTGTGATGCTTGATGAGCGAGCGGCAAAAACAGAGGATAGTTTTGCCGCAGTAGATCCAGAAACAGACAATACCGCTACAGATGATGATGCGGCAATGGTTGCAAAAGACGCTGAAGAAGCACCGAAAAAGCAACGTAAAGGGAGTGTATTAGGAATGGGATGGTTTCAAGGGTTTAATCTATTTATCTGTGGGATGATTTTCTTAGCTCTCGCCATTTTTGCCTACTTTATGTTTGGTGATGAACCGCTTTATGATGGGGAATTAGCGAAATATGTCGTTGTGAAAAATGAAGAGTCTGGCTCAATGGGCGTCTTAAATCCGGCGATTCCAGGAGATATTCGAGAGGGATATATTTATGTTCCAAAAGCACCTCGTAATGATGATGCACAAATTCTCCAAGATAAGCCGGTATTAGATCAGGCAGATGGTTCTACAGCGATTACGAAAGTGGAATTGTTAAGTGATAAAGGAAATGGTTTAGCGGATAATAGCGATGTCTCTATCGAGACAGAAACGGTGGATACGCCGGCATTTGAATTACTCTCTGTAGATCATAATGCAGATGGTTTATCTTCTGATGATGTTGCATTGGCGCAGAGCATGGTATTACAGGCGGAAATGGCTTTCACGCAAGGGAATTATGTCGGCGTTAATCAGTCCGATGCTTATTTCTACTATCAAGCGGCTTTAGAGATTGATCCTAAAAATGCTGAAGCCTTAAAAGGTTTGGTATCTATTGCCGATATCTATTATCGTAGCGCACAAGATGCCTACCGATCAGGCAATATTGATATTGCAGAACAATACCTTGCTATTGGCTTAGCCGTTCAGCCTAATCATGGTCCGCTTAAACAGTTGAGCGAGCAGTTAAAACAACAATCTGTTCAATTCCCCGCATCAAGTAATGGTAATGCCGGCAGTGCTTTTGAAGGATTTGATTTTAACTAAATCTTGGTAAAGTTTCTGTATTAGAAATAGTAGGTACTGCAGAAATAACAGAAGAAGATCCGTTTAAAGACGGATCTTTTTTTATGGGCAATAGGCTGAGCAGGTAGTGAATTCATGCATGTTTTGATTGATGCATAGACCGATGATTGTAGAGAGACACTAATAAGTTGAGCCTCGATGGGCTGAAAAGCGCAGAGATCTACTGTCGAATAAGATGGCGGCAGCGAGCGGCCACAATTTTAGTACATGTCATGACCTTTTTGCCGGATGATCAGTATAAAAAAGAGTGAGGGATATGTGCGAAAGAAGCGCGTGGTGGTGAACTATAACCGACTGATCTGAATAACCTGTACGCATGAAAAAGCCCCATAAGGGGCTTTTATTTGATCTAATTATGACAATTTTCTGAGACAAATAAAGATTTGCTCTCTAGATGTTTTTTGTGTCGATTAAGGCATCCACAAATTCTGTCGCATCAAATGGGCGGAGATCATCAATTGATTCACCAACACCAATGAAGCGAATCGGGATTTTAAGCTCTTCTGCAATTGCAAAGATAATCCCACCTTTAGCTGTACCATCTAGTTTGGTGAAGGTAATGCCAGAAAGCGGAACGGTCGCATTGAATTGACGCGCTTGGTTAAGGGCATTTTGTCCTGTTGATGCATCCACGACAAGCATCACTTCATGGGGCGCTGATTCATCATGGCGTTTCATGACACGATTAATCTTTGCAAGCTCTTGCATAAGACCAGAATCGGTATGGAGTCTGCCGGCAGTATCTGCAATGAGAATATCGACTTTTTTAGCTTTCGCAGATGCCATTGCATCAAAGATGACAGATGCAGGATCTGCGCCTTCTTTTTGTGAGATAACCGGAATTTTATTGCGCTCTCCCCAAATCTCTAACTGCTCAACCGCAGCGGCTCTAAATGTATCGCCGGCAGCAAGCATGACAGATTTACCTTCTGCTTGGAATTTCTTCGCAAGTTTTCCAATAGTCGTTGTTTTACCAACGCCATTCACACCAATCATTAGGATCACGTAAGGGCGATGTTCATTATCAATGGTGAGTGGAATATCTACAGGCGCTAAGATCTCACGCATCTGTTTTTTAAGAGCAGCAAATAACTCATCAACATTTGAGAGAGATTTACGAGATACAGAATCTCGAATTGAAGTGAGCATCTGATCTGTCACGTTGATCCCAACATCGGCCATTAAAAGACGAGTTTCGAGCTCTTCTAAGATCTCTTCGCTAATCTCTTTCTTACCCAGGAAAAGATCAGCTATTCCTTCGGTTAGGTTATTACGTGTTTTCGCGAGCTTACTGCTTAAGCGCGCAAAGAAACCTGCTTTTTTCTTCGGCTTATCTTCCTCAATAACCGTTTCTTCGGCAATCTCTTCAACGATTGGCTCAGCAACCGGCGTGATTTCTTCAACAATTGGCTCAGCAACTGGCGTTACTTCTTCAACGATTGGTTCAGTAACAGGCGTTACTTTTTCAACGATTGGTTCAGTAACTGGTGTTACTTCCTCAACGATGGTTTCAGCAACTGGCGTGATTTTTTCCACGATTGGCTCAGCAACTGGTGTGATTTCTTCAACGATGGCTTCAGCAACTGGTGTGATTTCTTCAACGATTGGCTCAGCAACTGGCGTTACTTCTTCAACGATAGGCTCAGAAACCGGCATGACAGCTTCATTTACGATAGGTCTTGAAGCTTCTTCAGTTTCTGTGACGGCATCATTAACGATCTCTTCTAAGAAGTGATGTTGTGTTTGAATAACATCACTATGCGTTTCAGCCGCTGTATCATGAGCATTGTCCTTTTTATGTGGAACAAAGGCTTCTTCGAATTCTTCTTTAATTGCCTCAACGACTGTTGCAGCAACTGTCGGGTGAGCCGTTTCAGGTGCAGCGTCTTCCTCTGCAACGGGTTCAGCAGCAATCTCTTCTAGGACTGCTTGAACCGTTTCAGGCACTTCTTCGGCAACGATTGTCGGAGCAGGGGATTCAATAATAGGCGCAGATTCAATTGCAGGAATCTGTTCATTAGGACTCTCAGTAGGTTCAGTCGTCGCTTGCGCAGAATCTTGAATATCGACCTCGGCGGGCGCTTTCTCGCTCTTTTTGCCACCAAATAATCTACCAAACCAACTTTTTTTCTTCTCAGCCATAATTTTCTATCTTTTTGTAATGTGGGACAGTATTGGGGATTAAAATTCAATACGATATTCTACCAGTTTATCGATAAATTTGCTCTTAAGCTTCTTTGTGATATGCTTGTTCATCTGATGGGTTCTAGGAATGACTAATTATTAGCAAAGAGCGAAATAATACTTGTCAAACCTTAGAAGATATTGCAATATATGCATCTGCTTCAGGCGTATAGCTCAGTTGGTTAGAGCGCCACCTTGACATGGTGGAGGTCGTTGGTTCGAATCCAATTACGCCTACCAAATTTTTAGGGCCTTTAGCTCAGTTGGTTAGAGCTCTCGACTCATAATCGAGCGGTCGCTGGTTCGAGCCCAGCAAGGCCCACCACTGAAACGCCCAAACCCCGCATTCGTGCGGGGTTTTTTGTTGTCTTTTTTCTATTTGACGGGGGATTTGACGGGGAAGGGCTTTTATTTAGTTTTATTTCGGTGGTCGCGCCCAATAGAGCATGACTGAATAGTGAGCAATAAAACGCATATTTGATTAAGGGTTGTAATCATTTTTGGTATAGCAGAAAAAATAACTAAAATTCTCAGTACTGCCAATAGGCAAGTTTTGCATATATTGATAAAAAGAATCAGAGAATATGGCCCTAGGAATACCCGCTTCACCGCCATGAGTATTCATGTAAGCACGATACATTCCATCACTTAAGACTTGCTCAGGTCTTTGTATTCCATCAGATGGGCAATCTCTATATGTTCGCCAGCAACGGTTACCAATAAATGGCATTTTAATTGGAGAGTTTTCTAACCAAATATCAAAGTAATTATTGATAGGTACTACACCCGTATATCCCATGTAACCTAAACTAAGTTGATTATCACTGTATTTAGTAAAAACGTTAGCACCACTAAAACGGGGGTCCGTTTTTTGAGGTGTAATAAAATATTCGTTATCAATATTGTTCTCAATAAAAACAATATCATTGGTGTAGGTTGCTGCACTGGCAGTAAATGTAGCAAAAAGGGTAAGTATTAATAATAAATAATGTTTAAACATTATATGCTTTCCTTTAATTCCGGTTTACCAATGTAGTTTGCGGATCACAAATCACATCACCTACCCATAACACACCGCGTGCAGATGAAAGGTCTAATTCAGCTTCACAAATTTGTTTATCATCTTGTTGTAATGAAATCACTGGATAACGTTTATCAACATCCATAGCAAACTGACCTTGATGGTCGGTTTGAGTGCGCCCGATATGGTTACGTACTTGTGCACTGGCTAACAGTGTGCCATCAGGCGATTTCATTCGACCAAACACGGTAACCATCTGTTTTAACTCAGGCTGATGCACCGCAACGTTACCCGGATAAAGCACCACGTTTTTCACACGACCTGAGGCAATATCAAAGCTATCTTCACTGTTTTTATCATTCAGTAATTCGACTTTATATTCGGCATAAGGGGAAAGTGGAATAAAGTTATTCCCACCCGATAACACAAAACGTTGACCATTGACGTTGGCGGCAATTTGGCCTTCACCATCAATCCCAGTTTTGACAATTACCCCTGATGTTTCTTGTTTACCACTGGCAGAGAAATTCATATCACTATAAGCCAATGAACCTCGTGCTGTTAAGGTGGTATTTAAACGGTCATTATTAGGGCGACTCATGGTTAACGTACCAGTGCTGTATTTGGTATCGAATGAGCCGTAACCACTGACAGAGAAATCACTGTCAGTACCGTCTTTATCATGTAATAGGGTGGATACGGATAAGCCTGCGTTACGAATAGCAGAATCTTCAAAGCTTTTTGATGCAGATAACTCACCACGCATATTTCCATTACTGGAAGAAACGCCCGCACTGAGCCATGTGGCTAATGGCAGTGAGAAATCTAAGGTAATGTATTTTTCGTTGGTGCTGTTTTGGTTATCGTAGTGATAGCGTTGAACACCAGTACGCAAACTCATACTGCCGTAACGACCTGTATAAAGCGTAGTTGCATATTCAAAACTGTTAGACTTATTTTTGTCTCTTAAATCTTTAGTGTGAGAATAAGTAAATGAGCCTGCATATTCCCAAAATTGAGAGAAATTCAGGGTAGTACCAAAAGAGTAGCTATCAGAGTCATACATCGGAAAATCATCTTTGATATTTCCTTTTTCTCGATTGACCCATAATGCGCCAATTCCTTTAGGCAAGGAGTAATTAGCAGTAAAAATATTACGGTTACTACCATCTTTAGCAATTAGTGCCTGCCAACTGGTTGAGAGTGTATCCGTTAATTGTAAATTACTATTGGTTTCTAATACGACAAGATTATCAAAGGCATAAGCAGAACCCTGTAAGTTCAAGCCTGAAAATACACCTAATGTAATCGCACCAGCGCCACCGACTAAGACCGTATTATCGCCACTGGTTGTACGATATTCGTTATTATTATTTTTAATACGTTTTTTGTAATCTACATATCCTGAATATAATTCCCAACGGAATTGGTTTAAAGTGGCGCCTTTCATATTGTAAGATTTATTGACGGTTTGACGCTGTTGAGAACGGACTTTCCCATCAATCACTACTTCGATATCGACTTCATAAATACCGAAAGGGAGGGGTGCGGTATCCACTTCAAAACTCCCCATTGGGAAATTTTGAATACTTAATAATTTGCCATCACGATAAAGGCGGACTTCACCGGCACTCGGCAAAAAGACTGTAATGGGGGTTAGAGAAAGTTGAGAATGGCTTACTTTAGACGATGAATTATTACCGTAAGTAACACCATAAACTTTACTGCTGTTAAGTGCTGACATCGAAGCAATAGATTGTAAGTTCCACGTATTTAATAGACCAAAAGCAAAACGGCGACCATTAAAGTCACGTTCAAACATGGCACGATAAAAGTCAAAAGACTGCTCTGCAGTACCTAGACCATACGCTGTGGCGCTCAAATTCAAATGGTTTTCAGCAAAACTCCAAATACTGTCGATTGAAAAATAACTATTAGTATTATCTTTTTGCTGTTTCATTTGATTGTTATAGACACCTAAATCATAGGTGGTAACGGAGGAAATATTATCAACGGTTGATTTTCCTAACATTTCCGAACGTGCTTTGATTTGAGTGGCAAGGCCTGCTTCATTAACATCTAACGACATAATAAAGGTACTTAAATCAAAATTAAGCGTAGCATCTGAGGAAAGCACTATCTTATTATTTTGATCAAAGGGCTTATCTTTAAGTTCGTTTAATGATTGGAGGAGTTGTTTATTGATAGAGGCAACTTGTGCGTCACCTTCATCTAGTGTTGGAGTCACTGAGTTAATGGTGATTTTATTGTCTTTAAGTACCACTAGTGCATCGGCAATTTTATTACGACTTTGTTCTTCTAATACAGACTGATTAGAGAGGTTATAACGCAGATAAACAGGGATCGTCATGCCTTCTTCTAACGCAGTTGCGAAGACACTAGGAATGATGTAGTTACCCATCTTTAAACTAGACGATTGGCTAAATGCACTTCCAGATAAAAGGCACAAAGCGATACCTAGAGCTATCCCTGATTTACGCACAATGAATCCTTATTAAATTAATTTATAATAATAAAATCATCGTTATGCCAAATACCGACAGTTGCTCTTTTGCTTTGAACATCGACTTGTTTTAACTTAACACCAAGGCCTGGCATGACATAATAACGTTCACTACAACGATTATTTTCATTTTTTGTCACGGCATCAGGCATACAATCGCCTGTGGCGACAGTACGGAATGAGCTATTCCCCGTGTTGTAAACAATACGAGTGCTTTTATCGAAACGGTAACTGAAGTTTTCTTGACGTGGAGCGACGACTAAAATGGTACTTATCATTGCTGATGTGGTCGCAGTTGCTGCTTTTGAGCTCTGTGTTGATCCGGTTTCAGTCACGGGATCATCACGCCAAACTAAGCGATAATAGCGTTCTTGATTATCACTAGGACCTTTATAGAAAATCTTGAAATTTTCTTTGGTTTTTCCGGGTAAAATTAAGTTTGCTGGTGAGATCAAAATCTCATTATTAACTAAAGGGATCACTTTTCCATCTTCTAAAGGCGATGAAATACGTTCAATAGACAATCCAACTAACCGTGCTTGCTCGACGTTATTTTCAATTTCTTTAGCAAGAATAGTTTGGTCAGACTGCATTGTTTCAGTAATGGCGCCGACATGGATGGCTGCTGCAAATTGGCTATAAAAAACCAAAGGACTCAAACACGCTAATATTATTTTTTTCATCGTGGATCCTTTAGGGTGAGCGAAAATTCGCTCATCCCGTATTTATTAAAATACTTACTTTGTAACTTATGGTGTTTTAGTGAAGTCGCCTTCCCAAGTTGCAGTAAACTGAACTTTAACGTCACCATCCCAGTAACCATCAGCTAAATCAGAGAATTGAGTATCAGTACCAGCGATTTTTGCGGAAGCAATATTGAACGTGAATTGGCTTTGACCGCTTACACGCTCTTTACCGTTGTAAGCACCGTCTTGAGCTAAGAAATCAAGACCAGCCGTTGTACCTGCAGCAACGTCAACCATGGTAGTTTCTGTTGAGCTAGTTAAGTCTGTACCATTCCATTTAACACCAACAGTTAATTCACTGTTATCAGAAGCACGTACTAATTTATCGGTGATGATTTTTGAAGTCAGTTTAAAATCAGTCGCTTTTTCTTGACCTTGGATAGTGATATCGAACGCACCATCTTGAGAATTAAATGCTTTAATACCTTCCGCATAATTGAAAGTTAAAGATTTTAATGGTGTAACAACTAACATACTTTTAGTATCTTTGTATGCTTTCGCATCCCATGAAGCAACAGCACTTGCTGTACGAGTATCAGCTTGAGCAAGAGTTGTTGTACCCATAATAGCAACTGCAAGAACGGCTAATGTCAGCTTTTTCATAAAATATCCTTCGTAGATTAATTCTTATTACATAATGTTTTTAAATAACAGATATTATTTAAAAATAATCAGTTATTCAGTTATTCAGTTATTTAGGTTTTAGTAAAAATACTTATTTAAAATGAACTTTTAAATAGATTCATTTTAAATAAAATATATTTTTGAAATAGAAAACTGATTTTTTGAATTTGTGAGTGTCGATTCTCTTTATGATTTAAATCAATATATTCAAATGCGCAAAAAAAGTAATAAAGCTAAAATAAGTGCATTTATTCTTTTTTGGATTATTGGTTTTATTTACTAATTTGTCATGAGGTCAATTCTACAATTTAAATTTTTTATGTGGATAGGATTAATCCCATAGGATTTTATGCTGGAAAGTAAAAATATTAGTGTTTTTAAACTTTGTATTGATTTTCATACGCGTAAATCGAGTTTTTATCGTTATTAAATAAAGATAACTTAAGTATTTATGATTAGTTATCACTATATAAAAATTTTTATTTACTCTCTTTTTGTTTTTTTTTATTTTGTAAGGTAATTTTTAGAAATATAAGTTCAATAACTTGGTCTTTTTTGGACTTACCTTGGTGTTTTATTTGTTTTGTGATGTATTTAGAATTAACAGATAAACTTTATTATTGGGAGTATCTAAAAATGATTAGTGAGTATTGATCTAAATTAATATATGGCTATTACTACAAATAATTCTTAATTAAATAGAGCTAAAACTAATAGAAATTCTATTTTTATTTTTAGTTGGATAATAATTTCACAATGTAAATAAAAAGTAAATTAATAATGAAATATTTGTTTTTTTTACTCAGGGTGAATATGATTGAAAATAACTATCATAAAATAACTATGTAACTAAACGACTCCCTTACCTGCTTTATCGTTCAACGCCGATGTTTATGATTGCAGCCAGTAAGCCTTGGGTAAAAGAGGCTTATTAATTGCGATAAAAATAAAGTCCTATCAACGTTATTAAGAGCGGACAGGACTTTTATGATCTTTATAATTTCTAGTATTAAGGGGTTGAAATAACAGCTTTAGGTGTGGTTTTTCTTTGGTGAAAATAAGCGGTAATAAGCAACATAGCATAAAGTATTGCCCCCATCAGCCATAACAGACCATCCCAATAAGCGACGCTATAACTATAAATAAAGGCAAATAAAAGGGGACCAATGATCCCGGTAATATTGGTTAGGCTCACCAGAGTACCTTGTAATTTCCCTTGCGCATTATCATCGACAGATTTTGATAAATAACCTTGTAATGCGGGTTGCCCCATACCTCCTGCCGCTAAGCAAATTAATGCTGGTAAGATGACCCAAACGTGGCCTATCCACGCTAATAATAAACAGCCCATCATATCAATAGACATACTGATCATAATGGTGGTTTTTTCGCCCCATTTTTGTGCCAATTTCCCAGCGACAATCGCCTGAAAGAAAATATGTAATACACCCAGAACCGCCAAAGACATACCGATAGA
Organism: uncultured Ignatzschineria sp.; assembly: GCA_945639195.1. GTDB lineage: Bacteria > Pseudomonadota > Gammaproteobacteria > Cardiobacteriales > Wohlfahrtiimonadaceae > Ignatzschineria. The sequence goes on from CALZEE010000012.1 coordinate 42,514, forward strand.
AGTTGTGTTCCAATCAAAACGATATTGTGTAAACAGCACCCAGATGGTGGCAGGAATTTGCCCGATAAGCTGGATAATAAAATAGGTTGCTAACCAAAAGTAGAGGCTTTTCTTAAAAAAAACAGTGACTGTATTTGAGGCAGTTTGGTTTTCAGGTGTCCTATTGGCAACAAGCGCTTCTCTTTTTTGTGTTTCTCGGAAAAAGAGCAAAGAGAGTATTAATAATATCGAGTGTGAAATAGCGGCAAAAATAAATGGCATATGAGCACTGATATCACCTAATAATCCCCCTAGCATTGGGCCGATAATAAGGCCAACACCAAAAGCACCACCTAAGAAACCAAAATAGCGAGTTCGATTTTTAGCGGGAGTCACATCACTCATCGCTGATGCACATACGGCACCTGTTGCGCCTGTGATCCCCGCAATGATGCGCCCAATATAGAGCATCCAAAGTGTGGTTGAGAATGCCATTAAAAGATAGTCGAGTGCCGCGCCTAAAAGGGAAAACAGCAAGATGGGTTTTCTGCCGTATTTATCAGACAGTCGTCCTAGAATAGGAGCAAAAATAACCTGCATGGTAGCATAGAGCGCTAATAGCACACCGTAATGGGTTGCCAGTGAATTTTCACTGACAAATTCATTTAATAGAGTAGGGAGTACTGGCATGATAAGCCCGATACCAATGGCATCTAATACGGTGATCAGCAGTATAATAATAATTGATTTATTCATTGAGATCCTAAAAATCTATCAGTGATAGAGTGGGTGTAAAATATCTCTATCAGTGATAGATTGTCAAGGCTATTTTATTTTGAGGTAGGTAATGGCAAAGCTAGATAAAGAACAAGTTATTGATAATGCGTTGATTTTACTTAATGAAGTTGGTATTGAAGGATTAACAACGCGTAAGCTGGCGCAAAAAATAGGTGTGGAACAACCCACATTGTATTGGCATGTAAAAAATAAACGCGCTTTGTTAGATGCATTAGCAGAAACTATTTTGCAAAAGCACCATCATCATGTTTTGCCATTGCCGAATGAAACATGGCAGGACTTTTTGCGAAATAACGCGAAAAGCTTCCGCCAAGCCTTATTAATGTATCGTGATGGTGGCAAAATTCATGCGGGAACACGCCCCTCTGAAAGTCAATTTGAGACATCAGAACAGCAACTACAGTTTTTGTGTGATGCTGGGTTTAGTCTATCTCAAGCCGTGTATGCATTAAGCTCTATTGCGCATTTTACATTAGGCTCCGTACTGGAAACTCAAGAGCATCAAGAAAGCCAAAAAGAGCGTGAAAAAGTAGAGACGGATACTGTTGCCTATCCGCCATTATTAACCCAAGCCGTTGCAATTATGGATAGTGATAATGGTGATGCTGCATTTTTGTTTGTCCTTGATGTGATGATCTCTGGACTTGAAACAGTATTAAAGAGCGCTAAATAAATCTAAATTCGCTGACGCCCTTTTTGGCTAATTAGTTGCCCTTGTATGTCAGCGATACCAATGTGAGCAATACAACCTGCATTAAATTGTAAATAGTCATCTTCGATGCCATCAGAGAAAATTACGCCATTCTCTGGCATCAAAGATCCTAATTGCAGTGGTGAGTCAGGCTCAATAGTGCCAAAAGTCAGTGCAACACCTGTTGTTCTACTTGGAAATGGCTCTCTTACACTAAATTGTAGCTTTCGATCACTCCAGCTAAAGCCTTGTAATAGAGGGTGCGAAGCTTCTCCTGTAATTGCCATCGCACCAGCAAGAATAGATTGAAACCACCCCGTTGATCCCAATCCTGTTGATACAATAATGCCTGATGAAGATTGCACTTCTTCAGCGCCATTCCATTGCAAAATATACTGTGCGGAAGTGTGGCTTTTAGGGCCAATAAATAAGTCATTAACCGCTAATAAGGATTGACCATCATTGGTTGTTGCTTGTGCAAAAGTGACCGTTTTAAATGGCATTTTTTTATTAATGGTGTTAATAACTGTCTCTTTTAATTGCCCTATTTCAAAGGGTAATAATTTACCATCCCACCTTGATGGATCAGGATTTATGGCAATGATAGGCTGTCCATTAAGGTATTTCAGCGTATTGGCAACAAGCCCATCTTGACCAATCACCACCACAATATCGTGAGGTGAGAATTGATAGCTGGGTAATAAGCCTCTTTCTAAAAGTTGAAATCGTCCTAATGATTTTAAAATCAACTCAGCTTCTGTGAGTTGCTTTTGATATAAATTGTGTTCATTGAGATAATCCTTTACCTCAACATTGTTGTGTTCTAAATAGAATTTGGCTTGTGACCAGGTATTAAAGCGCTCAATTAATTCCTGTAAGCGGCTTTTTCTCATCACCAGCACAAAGCGAAAATCTTCGTTACGTTGCATTATTTACTGCCTTTTTTCATAAATTGGCTAAATAAATCAGGTGTGATATTCAACTCGCCGATTTTTCCTGAATTCAGTGCTAAGGTTTCAAATGCCATTGCCATTAATTGTTGTGAGTCCATTTTTGCTAATGCCATTGCTTTTAGGTTCTCAACTGGTAATTCACGATAAGCACGCATGGTAGCTTCAATAGCATAAGCATCCGCTTCTGATTGTGTTCGCAGGTACATTCTCAACAACCTTTATTTTGGCAATAAAGATTTTATCCGATAACCAATCCCCAGTTGTTGGGTCCCACTTTGTTCCAGCCTGCTGAATGAGATTAATATTTTGAGTATTTAAACCAATCTGACTGACCAAATCCCCTCGTGTACCCATGTAAGCAATATAGTCTGCTAAATATTTAGCATTTTGATTTGCATTATCAACAGCTACTTTTAATTTTGCCGGATTATTTAAAATATCGTCCGATAAATCTTTTAAACTTGGTCCTATGGCATGGTTAAAGCTACCATGGAATTCTAAAGCGCCACTAGTAGTAATTAAGGATTCTAAAGTTTTAGAAGTAATCATTGATTTACCAAGACCATCAAAAAACTCTTGTTCAGCACTGTCAACTCTAGCTAGTTCAAGTTGTTTGGCTACCTGAGTTAAATTAGAATCATTACTAATTTTTTGTCTTTGATAATCAAATGCATACTGCGTCATTCCATCATATTCATTTTTCAACTTATCAGCTTGTTTATCCAACTGATCCAATTGTGTCTTCTCTGCTTCAGTCAAGTTTGGTCCCTTAGCTTCTAAAACATCAATTTCCTTATTAACATTGTCTATTTCCGCTTGTTTCGCATCAAATTCATTTGACTTCAGTTTAGACTCATTCAGGGTCTATACGCATTGCGCGATGGTTGGATTAAGCTTCACCACTCTTAGTGAAACGCCCTGTGCGGAGCCGCATGCAGGGTGTTGTGGGGGCTGAGGGCTAGAAACCCTCGGCTACCCGATTATATGCCATTTGCACCATGCTTCCAACCCACCGATTTACCTTTTGGGTTTTAATGCTTACGAGGTCTCTCCTTTGCTATTGAGTTTTTGACGCCAATTGTAAAAACTCGCCTGATTTAAACCGTGCTGAACACAGAAATTGGCAATGGTCTCATCAGTCTGTTTCCATTGTTCGATGAGTTGCTGCCATTGGGTCTGGGTTCTTCGTTTAGTTGCCATTATTGCCTTTCCCTTTTTGAGGTGAACGAATGGCAATAACGATACCGAATGAGATTAAGAGAAAAAAGACGAGCTAAAATGATCGCTTACACTATAAGGGATATTTAGACTACGTAATCCAACAGAAAGATCAACGTGGAGAAGCCTCAGCCCGCCTCAATATGGCGGGCATCCAGACAAAACTGAATAAATTCACTGAAGCGATGGAAAACCTCACCCTCGTAGAAGCGTACTATAACCGCTCCCCCGATGCGCGCGATGTTATTGGCTCTTGTTGAATAGCGGACTAAAAACTTGTGCCCAGAATTATTCCTGATCGTCAGTTAGAAGCTTCTTCTGTATACTGTTTATATGTACAGTATCAGGGAAGATGCTCATGTCATCGGCAAGGAATGCCAGGGCGAGTCAAGTACCGAACTATGAACGTCATCGGCCCGAACAGACGCTTCTCTATCAATTGGTTCAGCAGCACTATCCGGTCTTTAAGTCTTCTTTAGATGACCAGGGACAAAGTTTGCCGCGTTACGTTCAGAGAGAATTCGAGGATTTTCTCCAATGTGGTCGGCTAGAGTATGGCTTTTTGCGTGTGCGCTGTGAAGATTGTCATCACGAGCGTTTGGTCGCTTTCAGCTGCAAACGGCGTGGTTTCTGCCCCAGCTGCGGTGCCCGCCGGATGGTGGAGAGTGCCGCACTTTTGGTGGATGAAGTATTTCCCGCAGAGCCTATTCGCCAATGGGTGCTGAGTTTTCCTTTCCAGTTGCGCTTTTTGCTGGCCCGTTACCCGGAGCTGATGGGCAAGGTCTTGAGCATCGTTTACCGTATACTCTCAACCCATCTGATTAAGAAAGCGGGTTTTACCAAGGCTACGGCACAAAGTGGATCGGTAACGCTCATCCAACGCTTTGGCTCCGCGCTGAATCTGAATGTACACTACCACATGCTGTTTCTCGACGGGATTTACACCGAAGACGGCCATGGTAAACAGCGCTTCCATCGGGTCAAAGCGCCGACCCACGATGAGCTGAATACCCTCGTCCACACGCTTAGCCATCGCATTGCTCGCTGTCTGGAAAAGCGAGGCGTATTAGAGCGCGATGCCGAGAATACCTGGTTGACTCTGGAAGAGGAGGAAGGCGATGTGCTGACGCAACTGCAGGGCGCATCAGTGACCTATCGCATCGCCACCGGTCCTCAGCAGGGGCGCAAGGTCTTCACCCTACAAACCTTACCGGGGCGAGAGAATCAGGCCGACACCAACAGCCGAGTGGCGAACTATGCCGGCTTCTCGCTACACGCCGGTGTCATGGCCGAAGCGCATCAGCGAGATAAGCTTGAGCGCCTGTGTCGCTATATCAGTCGGCCAGCGATCTCGGAAAAGCGTCTGGCATTGACCGCCAATGGACAAATCCGCTACGAGCTCAAAACCCCTTACCGCAATGGCACTACGCATGTGATCTTCGAACCACTGGATTTCATTGCCAAGCTAGCGGCTTTGGTACCCAAGCCTAGGGTCAACCTTACTCGATTCCACGGGCTTTTTGCACCGAACAGCAAACACCGCGTTCAAGTAACACCCGCTAAGCGGGGCAAAAAGCCCGATCAATCGGAAGGTCTCGATACTGGCTGGTGTGACAAGAGCCCCGCAGAGCGCCACCGCGCTATGACCTGGATGCAACGACTCAAGCGTGTTTTCAACATCGACATCGAGGTCTGTGAACACTGCGGTGGCCAAGTCAAAGTGATTGCAAGCATTGAAGACCCGAAGGTGATTGAGCTGATTCTTAATTACCTCAGGCAGAAAGCCGCTAAGGTTGACGCTGCCAAACAGCACGAATTGCCGCCAGAGCGAGCCCCGCCACTGACTCCCAGCCTGTTCGACCCATCGCAGACTTGCCTATTTAATTGACGCGCCTAAGTTCTCAATCCATGCACTGTCAGCCTTTGCGGCAGGCCGGTGGGGCAACTGTCGGCTAGAGATCCATTCGCCAGGCACTTTTCGGTCAAATCGACCAAAATACGACCTGCTTTAGGCGCTGTGAAGCTAAATTCTGGGGCTTAGGCAATAAAAATGAGCAGCAATTTCGGGTATGATACTTCAGCTTAGGGGTGAAAAGGTGCTTTATACTTCCTATACTCCTCAAAGAAGAAGTGGAATAGTCATTAATAATCATTTTAATTGTGAAGGAGATAAATTGGATGTCCACAACGGCTTTTTTGATAAACTAACGTTGAATTAAATTCAGGCCTTCAAATAGACATAAAATATAACTTTTGCATCAATCAAAACTTAATTTTCTTGATTTTTACATATATCCATGTTAGAATAAAAACAAACAAACAATTTGTTTTTATGTTCTGAAAAGGAGGTGTTTTATGTTGTGGCAAAATTTACAGAGTTAGAAAAAGAAAAAATTCGAGAAGAATTGCTTAAAGTTGCCTATCGGTTTTTTATAGATAAAGGCTTTAAGAGTACTTCTCTCGAGGATATTACTTCATCAGTTGGCATTGCAAAGAGTTCTTTTTATATATTTTTTGAATCAAAAGAAATACTATATATGGAATTGTTAGCACATGAGGGAGAGCAAATTGAAAAGCAGGTTTGGCCAAAGGTTATAGCTGCAAAGGATATACGTTCAGCTATAAAGATATACTTAAATGAGATGGCTTTGGAACTAGAGGATAAGATTTTAACACAAAGGCTGGTTTACGACCTTGAGGAATACAAGATTGTATCTAGAAAGCTAAATCCAGATTATGTTGGCTCAGAGCATCTAAGAAGCATCGTTCCTCTTATGGAGTTTATAAAGTTACGTCAAGACTCTAATGAAATTATCGATGAAGAGCCAGGTATTATAGCTGGAGTTTTAAGAGCAGCTTGGTTAATAGGTTCTCAAAAGGGAGATTTGCAGCAATACAATTATGAAAGAATTAAAGAGTTATTATTCGAAGCTGTTGCTGATCGAGTCACTCGATTTTAATTTAGACTAGATAAAGATATATGAAGGTGGTTATCTATGACAGAAAGAATAATTCGTTTTAATGATGTTTATATTTGTACTGAGAGTTTTGGAGATACTAATGATCCAACTATCTTATTAATAATGGGAGCTACTTCATCAATGATTTGGTGGGAAGAAGACTTTTGTAGGAAGCTAAGCAATCAAGGGTTTCATGTTATACGTTATGATAATCGGGATGTAGGCAAATCAATTACTTATGAGTATGGTCATCCAGAATATACCTTTGAGGATTTAGCTGATGATGCAATTCAGGTACTAAATGCGTATAGGGTTGATAAGGCTCACATAGTCGGTATGTCGATGGGTGGAATTATTACGCAGATAGTAGCTCTTAAACACCCCCATAGAGTTCTTACAATTTCACTAGTTATGACATCGAACTATGATTCTAGTCTTCCTAAGAAGGATAGCAAAGTAACAGAAGTTTTTGCCAAAATTAACATCAACAACTGGGAAGATAAAGAGGAAGTTATCAAGTATGTTATGGATAGGAGTAAAGTTCTCGTAGGAACTAAGCATCCATTTAATGAAGAGAAAATAAGGAAATTAGCTGGGAGGGATTTTGATCGAGCTAGTAATATGGAGAGGATGGAAAACCATGGATATGTAAAAGGATGGGGATTATATTTATCTAGAACCCATCAAATTAATGTTCCTACACTAGTTATTCATGGGACTGATGATCCTATTATACCTCATGAGCATGGAGAGCATCTTTCTAAAATTATATCTAATGCTGTGCTAGTTAGCCTGGATGGTACTGGGCATGAGCTACACAATGATGATTGGGATGAAATTATTAATGCTTTATCCAAGCATGCTGAAAGTTTATAATTGCTATATAAAAGCTAAAGTCGGGAGTGATTTTTAATGAGTAAAGATATTAAACAAGTAATTGAGATAGCAAAAAAACACAATCTTTTTCTAAAAGAAGAAACGATACAGTTTAATGAATCAGGGCTTGATTTTCAAGCTGTTTTTGCACAAGATAATAATGGAATTGATTGGGTTCTAAGATTGCCTAGACGGGAAGATGTGATGCCTAGAACAAAGGTAGAAAAACAAGCTTTGGATTTGGTAAATAAGTACGCTATATCCTTTCAGGTACCAAACTGGATCATTTACACAGAGGAACTAATAGCTTATAAAAAGTTAGATGGTGTGCCAGCAGGTACGATAGATCATAACATAGGTAACTATATTTGGGAGATAGACATAAATAATGTTCCAGAATTATTTCACAAGTCGCTAGGTAGGTTGCTAGCAGCGCTTCATAGCATACCTAGTAATAAAGCCACGGAGCTTGACATTGTAGTACACACACCGGAAGAAGCAAGAATGTCAATGAAGCAGCGTATGGAGGCGGTAAGAGCAAAGTTTGGGGTAGGTGAGAATCTATGGAACAGATGGCAAGCATGGATGAATGATGATGATATGTGGCCTAAGAAAACTGGGCTGATTCATGGAGATGTACATGCTGGACATACTATGATTGATAAAGATGCTAATGTGACTGGATTAATCGATTGGACTGAAGCTAAGGTTACAGATATTTCAAATGACTTTGTTTTCAACTATAAAGCTTTTGGGGAAGAAGGGTTAGAAGCTTTAATTCTTGCTTATAAGGAAGCTGGTGGATATTACTGGCCTAAAATGAAAGAGCATATTATCGAACTTGACGCAGCATACCCAGTTTCAATCGCTGAGTTTGCATTAGTGTCTGGCATTGAGGAATATGAACAGATGGCAAAGGAAGCATTGGAAGTGCAAGGTTCGTAAGCGGTGTAAAGTAGTTATCGATATGTTCCCACCTACCGACTATGGTAAATATTGCAACGTAATAAGTCAATAATTAGGTCTTGAGTTTCCATAAATTGTATTTGAAATATGAATGATGAATTAAGTTTTGACTTTATTGGCTGGTATGCGTTTGGACAGCCCTGCAGTGCAGCTTTATCAAGCATTGTTACAGCTCTTGCACGATCTGAGGCAACACCTTTGCCCCATAGTAGAGCATCGCCAGCAAAAAATAGTGCTTGTGTAT
>CALZEE010000013.1 GCA_945639195.1 uncultured Ignatzschineria sp.
TATTCTACCGCTCGCTTTTTTTATTTTGAACTACAATGTTCAACAGCCCCTAATGTGGAAGGTGAATTTTATACAAAGTTTAAGGGAATAAACCAATCATTTTCAAGAGAAACATTTCAATGCGCTGAGAAAACAGTAGCCGATTTATTAAACATATCAACTACATCAGATCATCCGGGTATGTTGTTAGGTAAAGTTCAAAGTGGAAAAACTAGGACTTTTATTAGCGTATTAGCATTAGCCTTCGATAATGATTTTGATATAGCCATAGTTTTAAGCAAAAACTCTAAAGCTTTAATTCAACAGACCTATAAACGTTTACGTAAGGATTTTGAAGTATTTATAGATGAGCAGGAGCTTGAGGTTTACGACATTATGAGCTCACCGGATGAATTTAAAAAATTTGAATTGGACTCAAAATTAATTTTCATTGCTAAAAAACAGAGTGATAACTTAAAACGTTTACTAAAATTATTTAAAAGTAATCCTAGAATGTCCGAAAAAAAAGTAATTATTATTGATGACGAAGCTGATAATGCATCGATAGGATACGAAAAGGAAGCAGATGTTTTTAAAGCAAAGAAAATTTCAGGACAAATTAGTGAGTTGAGATCAGAAATGGCTAATGCTAGTTTCTTACAAGTTACAGCAACACCATATTCATTGTATCTACAGCCTACCGAAATTGCAGTTGATAATATTGCAGACTTTAAGCCTATGAGACCTGCTTTTACGAATTTAGTCCCTGTACCGCAGGAGTATGTAGGTGGTGATACATATTTTGGTGATGCAGCTAAATCTAATACGGATACGGTTGAAAGTTTAATTCATTATGTTGTAGAAAATGATGAATTTAGTAAATTACAGAAGCATGATGGTAGATCAATCAATATAGATGAATTACTAGAGGCTAAACAGATTCAAGGATATCGTACAGCTTTAATAACTTTTATCGTTGGGGGTAGTATTCAGAGAATTAATGGTATGAAAGAAGGAGAAAAATCTAATAAATTACGATATTCTTTTCTTTTACATTCTGAACCAGCCAAAGCTTCGCATAGTTGGCAGGAAGATTTAACGAAAAAAATTTTTGAACAGTTGAAATTATCAATTACAGAGCAATTTGATTTATTTAAATCTCTTCTCACAAAAACATATGAAAACTTAAGTAAGTCATTAAAATTAAATGGAGAGCATGTTCCTCCTTTTGAAGAGGTTGTTGAAGAAGTAATTATAGCGTTAACTGATGAATACATAACTATCACTAAGGTGAATTCTGAAGAAAATGTAATTACTTTATTGGATGATACTGGACAGTTGAAATTAAGAAGCCCTTTGCATATTTTTATTGGTGGACAGGTTCTAGATAGAGGTGTCACTCTAGCAAATTTAATAGGATTTTATTATGGTAGAAGGCCTCAGAAATTCCAGCAAGATACAGTTTTACAACACTCACGTATGTTTGGTTATCGTCGTAAAAATTTAGGAGTAACAAGGTTTTATACGTCTCGATCTATCCGTTCAGCTATGCAAAAAATGGAAGAGTTTGATATTTCATTACGTGAGGCTATAGAGTCAACAGATGACCAATCTGTACAGTTTATTTGTAAAGCAGAAGATGGCACTATTATCCCATGCAGTCCAAATAAAATCTTGGTTTCTACAACGCAGACATTGAAGAAGTTTAAACGTATTTTACCTATAGGTTTTCAATCAGGTTATGCTACTGGGAAAAATGGTATTTCAGAAAATGTTGGGCGAGTAGATGCTCTATTGAAAGAGCTTATAGAGTTTAATTCAGATGAGCCAATTTTGATTTCAGTAGATAAAGCATATGAATTATTAGAGTTAATTAAACCAACTTTAAGATTTGAAAAGAATGGAGATGTTCCTGTTTTTGATTGGGATGTTGCATTTTCAGCAATAGCTCACTTATCTGCGCAACATCCAGATCACTCTCAGAGAGGACATATTTTATTATGGACAGCACAGGATCGTAATTCTGCTCGATTATCAGGGGAAGGTTCGCACTCTATATATATCGAAACTCCTGATTCTCCAAAAACAGAAGGTAAACTTGCAAATGAGTATGCTATTAATACCCCGATTTTATTTTTACTTCGTCAAAATGGCAATGTAGAAAAGGGGTGGAGGGGAACGCCTTTTTATTGGCCTGTTATTCGGGCTCAGGCTAATACACCCACAGCAATTTTTGCTGTGGATATAATTAAATAGGAGAGTATCAGAATTTATATAACTCAATGTTTATAAAGATATATGTTATATAAATTTACTGCCGAACTCTCCAATAAATCATGATATTTCAATATTCATTAAGCTATTATAGATATTTCTAATGGCTATCTCCCAATTCTAAATTTACTTTGGGTTTTGGGAGAATTTATAACTGAATGCCCAGAGTTTAACATAGGGAATAATGGGCATTCTGGGCACAAGAGGCATCTAGCACTTTTGTGTTAGTAGTTAATTGCGGTTAATCTATCAATTACTAGTTTAGTATCTTCGATAGATTGGCATTGATCTAATGTAGAATTCCACCAATCGAGAAGCTCTTTACGCTCTTTAATATATTTGCCTTATTATACGTAGCTCTAATACTGTTTTTATCTTGATGCGCTAGTGAGGCGTTAATAATATGGATATCAAATAATCCACTCTCAGTGAGTAGTGTAGAGGCAAGGTATCTAAAGCCATGAATCGTGCTATCAATTCCAAAGCGTTGTATTGCCATTCTGGGAGTTTTTAAATAGATATGGCTTTTGAGCCAATACTTGGAAATATGTAGCGAGATTTAAGATGCGTTTTGCATCTTCATTTTTTCTGTTGGAGTGAAAATATTTACTTTCCTTTACTTAATGTCGCCAACATAGTAAAAATAGTATTAACAAAAACAAAGAGCCTCACGATCTATCAAACTTATAAAGCATCATGATGGCAAATGATAATGTAATCTTGATTGGAATGATGATAATGACACTCCTCAAAAAACTGCTTTTTAAGATAATCTACTCAATCATCGTGGTCGCCTTGGCAATTGTCATAATTTATGTCTTTTATTTAGGGGTTGGTCATCTACTTTCATCACTGCTGTTGTAAGCGTATTGTTCTAAATCCCTCAAGCATTTGCCTATCCTTTAAGAAACGGTTTCTTACGGAGTTGCTTTTTTATTTTCTGTAGGATGGGAAAAGTAGATTATTATCGTATAATAAACCGTTCCCACTCAATAAACTGAGTAAAGCAGTGAGCAACTCACTAAACCACCAGTAAACAGCGGGAACATTCATTTTGGGCGATTTCCTAATTGCGGCCCATTTTTTTACAGCTAATAAGGAGTTATGTATGCATACATACAATATCAGTCATAATATTTATCCGCTTCAGAGCGCGTCTCATTCACTCTACTTTGAAACAAGACCGGGAACGGATGTGCTGGGTCTCTTTTTTGCGGATAGCACGGGTTTTATTCTTGCCCCAATTGGGCATTATTCTGTAGAGAAGGCGATCTGGCATAGTAGAAATGATGCTTTAGATATTACAGAAGATCAATTGGCAGAGGTGTTAGCACTAGCAAAAGCCTATCACTTGGCAAGAGCTGTGCGATTCTCTAAGTTAAATACCCTCGCAAATAGCGATATTTACCGACAATAACGTCTGATGTTATGAGTTATAAATCCTTGTCATTTTTATATGGCAGGGATTTTTGTGTTTTGGGGGATGACGAATAAGGCTACGAAGGTTATACGCTTTAGACTCAAAAGCCCACTATCCGGGATTTTCAGATAGTGAGCTTTTAGATTTTTGATAAGAAGTAGTGAGACTACAAAAAATAGCAATAATGAGGCGTTAGGCGCCGGTAATCCAAATAAAGATACCCATTGTAACGACGGATAGGAGCGTACTTATAAAGAGGGTTGATGCCATTTCTTGTTGAGCTATTTTATATTCTACGGCAAAAATTACAGAGATTGACGCTGTGGGAATAGCGAGTGTGATGGTTGTAATCCCTCTATCTAAACTGGGGATAGATAAGAGAATCATGATCCCTAAAATAGCGCCGGGTAAGATAATGTTTTTACAGAGCACATTCACGATAACAGGGAGAGAAAGGCTCACTTTTTGAGCATAAAGAATGATCCCTACTGCAAAGAGAGAGACGCCGCCAGTCGCTTGACCTAATAAGGTGAAAGATCCTTTTAAAGAGTCTGATAAGTCTAATCCCATTAATAGGAGAATCAGCGCACAAAAAGGAGCCCAGACCGCAGGTTGTTTGATCGCATTTAAAACACTTCCAAAAATGACTTTGGAATAAGATACCGGTGCTTGTGGGGTTGTGGCGTTCTTATTGGCAGATGCTGGAGCAGTGTTATTGGACGTACCAGAATTGACTAAGAACATGAGGGCAACAGGCATCAATAGTAGGTTCATGATGATACTGCCGCTGGCAATTGCTAAAGAGGCTTCTTCTGGAAAAAGAACGGTTAAGACAGAAGGACCCACAAAAGGGACCGCCGGTCCGGCAATCGCGAAAGCTCGTAAAGCAGCGACTTTTGTTCCTGATTTGAATATAATTAGGGAGATTAAAAAGACTAAAAGAAAGCCCCCGAACATTCCTGCTAATACCCATAAAGGAATATCAATATTTTGTAAAATCTCAGTGAGTGGGGTTCCGAGTATTCCTGCAAATAACATTAAGGGAAGTGCGTATAGCATAATCATTTTATTTAATGTTTCTGCTTGGGTCTGGTTGAACTGTTGTTTGTAACCTGAAAATAACCCTAAACCTAAGGTAACGATGATCGGGAGTAATGCCGTAATGATGGTTATTAACATAATAATAGCCCTATCTATAAGATATAAGTCATTAAAAATAAGGGATAAATAGCTACGTATTTATCCCTTTCCTTTTTATTTAATGTGATTCCTTGAATAGTGCGTTATAGCAATGGTGGAATCGTTTTTGTGATAGGGACTTCTATCACGGTTGGTTTATCTTTATCAAATGCAGCTCTACAAGCTTTTTGGATATCTTCAATGTTATTGCAGCTGATGCTATGGCAGCCATATCCTTTTGCTAAAGAGACGATATCAAGATCAGGTAAGTCTAAGCCCGGAACATTCGGGGCGTTTTCAAGTTCAGCAAATGATTTTAGGATCGCTTATTCCTCATTTCTGGGTACTACGAAAAGAATAGGGAGGTTATGTTGTCTTGCGGTCCATAATCCTTGAATAGAGTATTGCATCGCACCATCACCGATAAATACAACGATGGGTCTGTTGGAGCCTTTATCTCGTTCTGCTAAAGCAAAGCCAACACTTGCAGGTAAGTTCCAACCGAGGCTACCACTAGCAAAAGTGTAGAATGAATCTGGTTGATTAATCGGCCAAGCGGTGTGAAGCTCTGCTAAGTTAGAGGCAGTTTCTTCTACTAAAATTGTATTTTCTGGTGTTGCTTCACGTACAGCTTGGAAGAGTTGGAATGGGGTTAGTAAGCCGGCAACATTGTCAGGTTCTGGCGCCGCAGGATGAGGGGCCATGCCATGAGGCTGTTTCGTAATTTGGGGCGCAGTGCTTCTTGGATTCACTAAGGGGATTAAAGCTTCTACTGCTAAAACGGCATCCGAGAGTAAGCTATCGCCCACGGGAGCTCTACCTGATTCCGCCGCATCTTCAGTAATATGAAGTAGACGTAAGCCTTCTGGTAAATATGCGCCAGGAACGTAAGGATAGTAACGGAATACAGGAGCACCGATTAAAATCGCTAAATCATGACCCTCAAGTTTTTTAGATAATGGCTCTATCGCAAATGGTAAGCCGCCTGCATAAAGTGGATGAGACTCAGGGAAGGGGGTTCTCTCTGATGATGGTGCTGAATAAATCGGAATATTAAGTTTTTCAGCCAACTCAATGCCTTGATACCAACCATCGCCACGAGGAATCGCTGCACCATAGATCAGCGCAGGATTTTTAGCATTATTAAGTGCATCTGCAAACTCTTTGAGTCTAACAGGATCGGGTCCTATGCGCGTTGCAACAGATCTTACAACAGCATCTTCTGTTGCTGGCTTATCCCAGTCATCTAAGGGAATTGATAAAAATACAGGACCAGCAGGTGGCTGAAGAGCCATTGCATAAGCACGCATAAATGCAGCAGGAACATCTTCTGCACGTACAGGTTCGTAAGCCCATTTCACCCAAGGGCGAGGAAGAATTGATGGCTCAACGTTAGTAAGCCAAGGCTCCATTAAAAGCATTTCACGCGTTTGGTTTCCGGCAGTAATAATTAGCGGAGTTTTATTTTGTGAGGCCGTTAAAATATTACTCATTGCATTACTTAAACCGGCAGATGTATGAACATTCACAAGCGCTGGTTTTTTGGTTGCTTGCGCAAAACCATCTGCCGCAGCTACTGCAGAAGCTTCTTGAAGGGTTTGGATGTAACGAAAATCTTCAGGAAAATCTTTTAAAAATGTCTCTTCCGTAGAGCCAGGGTTGCCAAATACAGTGGTAATTTCAAGTTTACGAAGTAATTCAAAGGTAACATCTCTAATCGTTTTTTTAGACATTTTATTCTCCTTGCTAGGTGAAATTAGTAATTGTAAAGCAGTAGGATTATTGATTTTATTAATAAAAATACAACTAGTTAATATTAAGTATTTGCTTTTGTTTTAACTTAATATCCGTATATTACAAAGCAATAGAATCATTTACAAGATTTATTATTTTAAAATTCATTTAATGAATTTAGGTGGATGATTATGTTTTTATTTTTGAAATCAAATTGGATTTTTAATTATGTGTTTTTAGTCTTATTCTAAGCGCTATAGAATGAGACTATGAATGATGCCAATCTCGATTTTTACGATGCAAAAAGACTTACCAATAGGGCAATGTGAATCTTAAGATAAATATTGTAGGATAGATCTAGCAGTGACTTATTGCGTTCAAAAAATGTCTAAACCACAAAGGAATAACAATGAAATCCATCTTCAAAAAATCAATCGCGGTCGCACTTTGCCTGATTGCCGGCACCACTTATACTTTTGCAAATGATAACGACAACCGTGCGCATGTATTAATGGCGAATAATGTTTATGCCATGACTTTAACCAAGCTCACGGTATCTGATACGCTTGCGCAGTGTCAGGAGACGTTAGAGAACTTTAAAGCAGTATATCCGGATGAATCACGCGTAAAATTTGCTTGTATTGCATTAGCGGAAGAGACTGAGTAGGTATTAGACTCAAAAGAGCAGATTCATAAGCTTAAATTGATAAACCCACTATCTGGGATTTTCGGATAGTGGTTTTTTTATGCTGACTTAACATTACAATAGATATTCAAAAGACAAAATGAAGGGATTTACCCATTATTTTATCGTTCCAAATACTTGCTAATTTAAAGCCCATCTATTGTATCCGTGCGCTATTTTAGCGATACTTAATCTTCCGTTTATCAATCATTACCGAGGTCAATATGACAAATAAGAAAAGTAAGGAAACGACCAGTATCCGCGCTTCTTCTGTTGATGTTGCTCGGTTGGCAAATGTCTCTCAGGCGACAGTTTCTAGGGTGTTGAATCATCCGGATAAAGTAGGGGAATCTACTAAGCGCCGCGTTTATCAAGCCATAAAAGAGCTGCGTTATGTGCCGAATGAAAATGCCCGTAATTTAGTCTCTGGACGTTCTAAAGTCATTACCTTAATCTCTGGCTCGTTAGAGAATCCTTTCTTTGTGGATTCTACGGCATTTATTGTCGATTATGCGACGGCGCGGGGCTATAAGGTTAATATTCATATTATTGATGATGCGGATATTTTAGAAACCTATCGCTTGGTATTAGCGAATCGCCCTGATGGCTTGATTATGTCTTGTATTTTATATGATGACTTGATTATTGATCATCTCCAAGGGCTGGATCTGCCTTTTGTCTCTTATAATAGACGTCATAAAGAGAAGCTCAATTACGTGGAGCTCGATAACTTTGAAGCGGGGCGCAAAGGCTGTTTTTATCTACATGAGAAGGGTTATGAGTCGATCTTTTGGGTGGGCGGTAGACAAGATGTGAGCACGTTTAGGTATCGGTTTGAGGGCTTTAAAGCCACGAGTAATCAGTGTTATAGCGATGACAATATGATTATGAGCGTGAATGATGAGCAGCTTGATGATGCGGTTTTAACAGCGCAAATTATGCAGTGGTATCAAACAACTCAAGGGAAGAAAGCGCTCTTTGCAGCGACGGATTCTATCGCGATTAAATTGTTAGATCTTACGAAAAAAATGGGCTTAGTATGTCCGTCTGATATCGGGATCTTAGGCATCGATAATGTTGAGTTAAGTCAACATGCCTATATAAATTTAACCTCCGTAGGAAGCGAGGATAATTTAGGGAAGCTCGCAATTAAGGCATTAATAAATCAGATAGAAAGCAGTGTGGAAGAAAATATTAATATTACGGTTCCGGCAATGGTTTTTGAGAGAGGGACGATAAAATAATTTGGACTTCTTTTTTTTTGTGCTATAAATGAATACGTATACATTTTGGTATATAGATGAGTTTTCCTAAGCACCTGTATTGCCTTACAGGTGCTTAGGAGCTTGTTTATACAATAAAAATTAGAGGATTATAACCATGCAAAAGTGGAAAAACAGAAAAGAGGGGGAAGTCAGTCCATACATTCCTCTGGGGCCTTTTCAGCTGAGATTGCCATTTATTCATTATCGATTTGAGTGGCCCGATTATATTCAAGGGTTGTTAATGTGCGCCGTGGATTTGGCGGCCATTCCGCTATTGATCACGTTGCTGGGGATGCCGTTTGAAGTTGCGTTAGCGATTGTTATGCTGAACGGGGCTTTCTACTTAACGCATCATCTCCTTGGGGATCCTTGTGTTCCGGGTTGGATTACGCCGGCCATTCCGCTCATCATTCTTTACTGTATGCAGTTCCCAGAAGGGCCAGAGCGCGTGCATTCACTCATTGCCTTCCAGATGATGCTCGGGGTGTTCTCGATCTTCCTTGGCGTGAGCAAGCTCTCTGAAAAGATGGTGCGTTACATTCCGCATGCGATTAAATGTGGGATCGTAATGGGTGCCGGAATCGCAGCGATCATCTCTGTATTCCAAGTGGGTGGCAGATTCGAAACATTCCCGATCACAATCACGATCGCAGTGGGGATCTCGTTCTACTTACTCTTCTCGCAGCAGTTCCAAAAAATTAAACAAAAAAATCGCGTCCTGGGCTTAATCGCACAATTAGGCGTTTTCCCAATCATTATCTTAGCTGTTATCGTGGCACCACTTGTGGGTGAAGCGAGCTGGCCAACGATTAAGTGGGCATTCTCAGCGCCTGACTTCAAAAAACTCTGGAACGAATACACGGTCTTTGGTTTAGGAATGCCACCGCTCATGATGTTTGTGACTGCGCTTCCGACAGTGCTTGCGGCCTACATCGTACTGTTTGGCGATATCTTACAGAACCAAGCCTTTATCCGTGCTGGTCAGAAATTTAGACCAGATGAAAAAATCGAATATAAGAGTGATAGAGCGCACATGATCTTCGGGGGCCGAAATGCTGCGATGAGTATCATTGGGCCGGATGTCACAATGTGTGGACCGATCTGGTCAGCGATGCAAGTAGTAATGGTTGAGCGTTGGAAAAGTGGCCGTAAGGCGATGGATTCACTCTTTGGCGGCGTTGGTTCATTCCGTTGGGGAACCAATACCGGCTTATTGCTTATGCCGATTGTGAGTTTAGTAGAACCAATCTTGGGCGTTGCTTTAGCATTGACACTTTTAATTCAAGGATTTGTGAACGTGAAAGTGGGCGTACTTGAAGCAAGAAGCCAAACAGACCTTGGAATTGCCGGCATTATCGCAGCGATTCTCTGTATCAAAGGGGCAGGCTGGGCATTTGCTGCCGGCATTTTATTATGCTTCTTGATCTATGGACGTAACTTCTTTAAAGGCTCTGTAGATGACACCTTTACGAAAGATCAGGCAGATCTCTTAAAAGAGACTGCAGCAGATACGAATAAGACGGCTTAATAAGGAATAGATATCATGACAACAAAAACAACGTTAGTGCCACAAACCTATCACGGTTGGAATGTTTGCGATTCGCTTCCAGAAATTGTGGGCGGCTTTAAAGTCCAAAACATTCTCATCATCGCAGATCCTTTCTTAATCTCTAGCGGATTAGTGCAAAAGCTCTCCGATAACTTGAGTGATTACAACATTACGGTATTCTCAGAGATCGAGCCAGAACCATCGCTCGTACTTGGCGAGAAGCTTGTGAAGTTTGCAAAAGATGCGAAAGCCGAATTAGTGATCGGGATTGGCGGCGGTAGTGCGCTGGATCTCTCAAAACTTGCGGCAGTATTGGCAGGGCATGAGGGCTTAGTGGCTGATTATCTCAATCTTTCAGGCTCATTATCACTTAGCCATAAAGGATTGCCAAAAATCCTTATCCCAACAACCTCAGGGACAGGTTCTGAAGTGACGAATATTTCGGTGCTCTCATTAGAAAGCAGCAAAGACGTGATCGCAGATGATTATCTCTTAGCGGATGTGGCGATTTTAGACCCGGCATTAACAGTAAGTGTGCCGCCACGCGTAACAGCCGCAACAGGGATTGATGCTTTAACGCATGCGGTAGAAGCGTATCTCTCTATTAATGCAGATCCAATTACCGATAATCTCGCATTAAGTGCCATTGAGTTTATCGTGCATTCATTACCTATCGCCTATAAAGATGGGACAAATGTGCAAGCAAGAACCAATATGAGCTACGGCAGTTACTTAGCAGGGCTTGCATTCTTTAATGCCGGCGTTGCCGGAGTTCATGCATTGGCGTATCCACTGGGTGGTCAGTTCCATATTAGCCATGGGGAATCGAATGCATTACTACTTCCTTACGTGCTGGAATATATCCGTCCTTCATGTGTGGCAAAACTGAAGAATATCGCAAAAGTGATGGATCTCGATACAGTAGGAAAGAGTGATGAAGCTGTCTCTCTCTTAGTGATAGATGCATTACAAGCCCTTGTAAAAGAGGTGAATATCCCGGCAACCTTGCAGGAATTTGATATTACGCTTGAGCATCTTGATGGCTTAACAAAAGATGCTTTAAAACAGAAGCGTCTCTTAGCAAGAAGCCCAAGACTCTTAGCAGAGGAAGATATCGCCTTGATCTACAAAGCAGCGTGGAATGGTGGTTTTTAAGATAGTGTGATCATCGATCGATAGAACATCGACTGATAAAAGTAAGGCTCACTCTTATTATAGAGTGAGCCTTTTTTGTGGGTGGATTTTGGGATTTATTGGGTTCATTCGATTCATTGGCACAGTAGATCGGTAGATAATGTCGGCTCTCGATGCTTTTGAGGGATTAAATGGGGGATTAATTTACCTGTAAATTTGATCGAACCATTCAAAAGCGCGGATATATTGCATGTCATTGAGAATGTCGATTTGATTCTCTTTGGCATTATCCTCAAAGCTTTGAGGGTCGTAAAATTCTAGTTCGATATAATCCGTCTCAATTTCCTCACCAAGCACTTCATCATACTCATACTGCTCGGGGATATGATAATCGAAGCAGGCGGTAACATTTGCCATCAGGGCAAAGAGATCGGCTTTATCGTATTGAGATTTTAGTGCCTGAAATATTTTCCGGCGATAAGATGCTTGGACATGTTTTTCAAAAAACGATGAGAAATTAGGGCGCTCATCTTCGATAAGATCATCATATTCTTCCGGATGGTAACCTATAAGTTCTTCAGGCGAGAAGAGATCATGTATCGTGATTGGGGAAAGATTCAGGTGTTCGCGGTAAGCAGCGTATGAGTGACCATGATAACCCCGGCAATAATCGAGCGAAGATAGATCCCAGCTTTCTTCGGCTGCATAGTGGCAAAATCGGCGGTAGAGATCTACTAATGTACAGGCGATGAGATAAGATTCTAAAGACGTATCTTTCCCTGATTTTTTGATCACATCCATAATGCCGGCATTATCTAGCGCAGATTCTAAAAGATCATAGAGAAAAGATTCGGTGTTATGCGTCCAGGCACTCATTTCTTTATAGAAGATATTCATATCGTTAAAAGCCATTATTTTTCCTTTCTTAAGATAATAAATTGATGATTTTAAGATTTTAGCGCTAGGATCTTTCATAAATCACTCGTAACTTTTTAACATAATCTGCCGGGAGTTCAAGCACTCTGTAAAATCATTTTATTCAAGTTGGGTGGTTTAACGGGTAATGAGAGAAACATAAAGGCATATCAACATCGGGATAAGAAGCCTTTTCAAGGATAAAAAAGATCGCTCCTTAAATTTGAAATGATAAATAATTAACCATCTTTCGAACGAGAAGAATCATGGGGCATTTGGCATGCTTGTATCGAGAAAGGGTCTATTATTTATGTCTTAAAAAGAGCCGTGGCTGGCAATAATGGTTGAGGTATGTAAAATATTATTGATAATAATTTACATATCAAATAGTTAAGGTAATGATGATCATAAAAAGAGAAGGGTTATTACAGAGAGTCGGGATTTCAGTGGCTGTTTTACTGGCAGCGATATTATTCATGGTGGGAAATGTGAGTGATGCGCAAGGTCCTCCTAAGAATATTGTGAAAGAGAATACGCTCTCGTTAAATCAGATACGAGGAAATTTGGAAGATGTAAATGCGAAGCGTGCCAATATTATGCACGAGCTTGAAACAACAGAGGATGAAGATCATCGGGAAAGTTTAGAGCTCGCGCTCGCGCAACTAAATCAGCAGAAGCGTAATTTTGAGAAGATGTTTGAGAAGACTGCACTCGGCGGATTAGAAGTAGAACTGTATGATGTTTCTAGTAATGAAGAGGAGGAAATTCTTCATTATGACTGGCAAAAAGAGCTGATTAAAATTGTGCAGCCGGTGTTTAGCTCGCTGCAAAACCTAACGGAATCTCAGCGTAAACGTGATTTTATTCGTACAACGCGAGCAGAGTTACAAAATAACCTTCTATCGATTGACGATGCTTTGCTTCATTTAAGTGAGATCCATGAAGACCATCTTTCTGAGTCTTCTATTAAGCAAATTAATAAAATTCGCAATAACTGGGAGATTAAACGGGCCTATTATGCGAATCAGTTAGAGCTTATTAATCTACAATATCGTGAGATTGAAAGAGAGGGATCTTTTGCTTCTCGCGTCACACAAGGCGCTTGGGATTTCTTGAGTAATCAGGGCAAGACATTGCTCTTAAGTATTGGGACATTTTTTGGATTGCTCTATCTATTCTCGTGGGTGCTTCGTCGAGTGGTAGAACGCCATGAGAAGAAGTTGCGAGCGCATCGACATGTGAAAAGAGCAACGCTTGCTTGGCGTTTGATGCTGCTTCTATATGAGATCTTCTCATTTGTAATCTCTTTCACGGCGCTACTTGTGATCTTGCATTCATCGGGAGATATGGTGCTCTTTGGATTTGCGATACTCATTATCTTGGCGATGATTATTAGTTTGAGAAACTCTATCCCGGCATATTTTCAGCGCTTAAGAACCTTTTTAAATATGGGGTTAGCTAGAGAAGGGGAACGTGTAGTTTATCAAGGGATTCCTTGGGAGATTGAACATATCAATCTCTATTCTGTCTATTTAGTGAATCCATCGCTTGATAATGGGCGCGTTCGTTTAACCATCGATTATCTGGAAGGTATGGTTTCGAGGGATGTCCCACATGATGAAGCGTACTATCCAACAAATGCCGGAGATACCGTACTTATAGAGGGCATTTATGCAACGATCATCCGTCAAACGCCCGAGACAATTTATCTCAATAGCTATGGTGCGGCATTAGAGTATGGAACAGAAGAGTTTGCTGCACGAAAACCATTGAATATTACGACGGGGTATATTGCGAGCACGCAGTTTATCTTAAACCGTTCTCATGCAATGGATGATATCGAGAAGATTATTGCAGATCTGAAGATTGTAACAGAAGAGGAAGTTGCGAAAAATCCTGAGATGATGCCATTTGTAACAGCTGTGCATAGTAATTATCGAGGGCTCAATCTTTATGGGGATCTCGTTTTTGGCATGAGTATTGCAATGGGACCCAATGCTGAAGGCTACTATAATTCTAGCCCCCGATTCCTACAACGATGTGCGCTTATTGCCGTCGAACGATTTAGTTGGCAGTTGCCAGATAGGCCGATGATGGCATTACCGAGCGAGGCATCTTGATAAGCTGCTATCGTCGTCGTAATCGGATAGCTCTACAGCTTTAGAGGCTGTAGCATCGCCCTGAATGATCCGATTTGTTTCAGACTATTGATCGCGAATAGTTTCATGTTCAAAGCCCTTCATACACAGTGAGAAGGGCTTTTTTATGTCGAAGCGATTAAAGATGTTTCCTCTCTGAGAAAATTCAGACAAATAAAAAACCCACTGTTTCCAGTGGGTTTTCTTGATTCATTGTCTTAGGATGAATTTTATTAATATTTTTTAAACTTTTACTCTACAACTTATTCAGCTGTAACGTTTACTGTGATTTCAACGTTAACATCTGCATGAAGATGAAGTGTAACAGTGTGCTCACCAAGTGAACGAATTGCGCTATCGTTGATACGAACTTCTTTACGGTCAACAGGAACGCCTGCATCAGTAATAAGTGTAGCGATATCTTGTGCAGTTACTGAACCGAATAAACGGCCTTCTGAACCTGAGTTTGCAGCAATCGTCAT
Source organism: uncultured Ignatzschineria sp. (assembly GCA_945639195.1). Taxonomy (GTDB): domain Bacteria; phylum Pseudomonadota; class Gammaproteobacteria; order Cardiobacteriales; family Wohlfahrtiimonadaceae; genus Ignatzschineria. Next base: position 14,755 of record CALZEE010000013.1, read on the forward strand.
TACTAAACCTGCAAGTTTTTCACCACGTGCTGTAGCTGCTGCTAAAACGTCTGCTTGTTTCATTTCGAGTTCAGCGCGACGCTCTTCGAAACGAGCAATGTTTGCTGGTGTCGCTTCAGTAGCTAAGCTTTGTGGAAGAAGGTAGTTACGTGCAAATCCTGGTTTTACATCAACTGTGTCACCAAGAGAACCTAAATTTTCAATTTTTTCTAAAAGAATAACTTTCATTGTATCTCCCTGTGGACAATTAGTGTTGATCTGTGTATGGGATCAATGCAATGTAGCGCGCACGTTTGATTGCAGTTGCAAGTTGACGCTGATAGCGAGCACTTGTACCTGTAACGCGGCTTGGTACGATTTTACCAGTTTCAGTGATGTAATTTTTTAAGAGATTTACATCTTTGTAGTCGATTTCTTTAACGCCTTCAGCGGTAAAACGACAATATTTTCTACGACGAACATAACGTGACATAATTTATTACCTTTTTAATAGAATTTTGAAAAGAGCTGAGGGACTATGCTTCTTCGCTGTTATCATCAGCGTCGTCTGCATTATCTTCTTCAACTTCAACTTCTTCACGTACTTCAACATTACGCTCAGGTTTAGCTGCGATTACAGATACTTCTGTTTCAGCTTCATCTTTGTTGATGATGAGATCACGGATCACAGCATCGTTGAAACGGAACGCAGTTTGAAGTTCTTCTAAGGCAACTTTGTCACACTCAATGTTTAAAAGAACATAATGTGCTTTATGAATTTTTTGAATTGGGTATGCAAGTTGACGACGACCCCAATCTTCTAAACGATGAATCGCTCCACCATTGTCAGTAACAATAGCTTTGTAACGATCAATCATCGCTGGAACTTGTTCGCTTTGGTCTGGATGAACCAGAAAAATTACTTCGTAATGACGCATTATTCATGCTCCTTATGGATTTAAAAATATTTAAAGTCTTTTAATAACACCATAAAAGACAAGGAGACCTAGACCCTTTTTATAAAAGGTCAAAATCAAGCTGAGCATTATACCGATCTTTTTTTGGAAAAGAAAGGTTGAAACAGTTAAATCCCGACGGCTCACCTTTATTCGGGCTGTTTATATGTCATAAAACGATCAATTGCCGGGGCTTTCTTAAAGTCGCCTAGTAATTGAAGTCGTCATTATGGGTGTTTGATGATCGAGGCTTCGATTTAAGCCACTTTGCGAAGGAGTGATTCTCCAAGCTTAACGGGGTGATACTCTTTTAGCGCTGATTCTAAAGCGAGATCGTTATTTTCGGTAATCACAATTACCGTTGATCCCATATTAAAGCGCCCCATCTCTTCGCCTTTTTCAAGGGAGATCTCTTCATGCGAGTAATCACTATATTTAAGAATGGATGCGTAGGGCGGTGTAATAGTGCCATCCCAAACGGTTTCCATACTAGATACATTAATCGCACCTACTAAGATCACAATCACTTTGCCATGTGCGGTATCAAAAACGGATACGTGACGCTCGTTTTCTGCAAAGAGCGTAGGGATATTTTCGGCCGTTTTTAATGAGACGCTATAGAGTTTTCCGGGGATATGAATGGTTCTTTCAAGTTTTCCGGCAATGGGCATATGAATGCGATGATAATCTCTTGGTGAGAGGTAGATTGTTGCAAATTGACCATCTTTAAATGTTTGGGCAAGCTCAGGATCCGCGATGAGCGCCTCGAGCGTAAAGTCATGGCCTTTTGCACGAATAAATTGTGTATTACTGAGCGTGCCACACGCTGCAATTTTACCATCTGCCGGCATAACAACTTCAGCGTCGCTGATTGGACGTGCTTCAGGCTTTAATTCACGCGTGAAGAAATCATTAAAAGAGCTAAATTCTTGAGGAGTTTGTCTAACGCAGTCCTGCCACTCTATCTTATAGATCTTGGCAAATTGACTGATAAAGAGATTTTTAAACCATCCTGTTTTTACGCGGGTAATTTTACGGAAAAACCAAGAGGAGAGTCTCTGAAAGGTAATATTTTTTAACATGGGAATAAACGCTCACGTAACGATAATCAATAGGGGATTTAGAGGCTAAACCTGGGGGGGTTGTGTAATCCATTGTGCTGCTTTTTGAAGATCCTCTTCTGTATCAATCCCTGGTGGAGGGGTATCGAGAGAGGTGGCTACAGCAATTTTAAAGTTATTTGCAAGCGCACGAAGCTGTTCGAGCTTTTCGAGCGATTCTAATGCAGATGCTGGAAGATCAGGGTACGTATTTAAGAAAGATGCCCGATAAGCATAGAGTCCAATATGACGTAGATAAGGAGAATCTCCCTCGATCATGCCAGAAGGTTGCATCTTTTCACGTTGGAAGGGAATCGCTGCTCGGGAAAAGTAGAGCGCTTCAGCCATCTCATTGAGAACGACTTTAACTGCATTAGGATTATGAACTTCATCCCATTCATGAATTGGGGTTGCGAGGGTACTCATCGCGACTGCCGGGTGGTCGATTAATGTCTGTGCTGCGAGATCTACAAAAGCGTGGGGTAAAAATGGCTCGTCTCCTTGCCAGTTGACGATCACTTCATGATCATCGAGTCCAAGCTTACGTGATACCTCACTGAGACGATCCGTACCAGATTCATGAAGCGGATCTGTCATAATCACTTCTGCCCCGAGATTTGAGAGGAGATCAAAGATTGATTGATCATCCGTTGCTACAATTACGCGTTTTGCAGCGCTTTGAGTAGCTGCACGCCAAGTCCATTCGATTAAAGGACGTCCTGCTAAGTCTCGTAACATTTTGTTAGGGAGTCGAGTCGATTTTAAACGAGCGGGGATAATAACGATATAATCCATGGCGAGCCTCAAAATTTATGGGGATCACATTATAGCAATAAGCGACTTTATTCGCGATCAAAAAAGATTTTCAGGTTTTTAGGTTATTTAAGGTTTTACGCTAGAAAGGACAACTTGTATAAAAAATAGGTGAAAAAGATGATATTTCTTTCAGGAATTCCTTCAAATTTTTTATCTTTTTTTGTGTGAAAATTACGTGGAAAAATCACGTTATTCTGCTTGACTTATTCACAACGTTTGAAAAGCCTGATAATAAGCGACTTGCATTCATTTTTGTGTGTTGTGAGATTATGATTCTTGAAAGCGCTTGATTTTACTAGCTTGGCGAGCTGCTCAATTATTGATCATTTTATCGAAATTGGCATTACCATGGCGTTTAAGACGCTTTTATTGGGTTTATCCCCAAACTTATCCACAGGATCTGTGGGTATCTATTGCTGAGTAATCGAAGGGATAAAAGTCAAGTATAAAATTCGACACCTACAAATATTTAACATACTTTTGCGCCTGCTACTTTTTGATTAATATATGTGCATATTTTAGAGATCTTTTTGCTGAATAGATTTAAGTCCTTATTTTTTAAGATGACTCATTATAAATAGCTGTCTAGATGAATTGGAGATATCGTGTTTTGGAGATATGAAGATCCCTCTGTTTTTCGAGTGCTTTTTTATAAAAAACTGACGAGAATAATACAAAGAGCGCATGCACTGTTGTATTTTTTAAGGGGTTTTTTCGGTATGATGGGTACAATATTTAGCTATTAATAAAGAGAAGCATTATGAGTACGCCGGATCAATTAACATCATTACTGTCTGTCATTAAAAAATTGCGCTCCAAAGAGGGATGTCCTTGGGATAGGGCGCAGACGCATGAGACTCTTATTCCATTTTTGGAAGAGGAGAGTGCAGAAGTGATTGATGCGATCCATGAGTCCGATCCTGCGCATCTTAAAGAGGAGCTCGCGGATCTCTTATTACAGATACTTTTGCATAGTGAAATTGCCTCTGAAAGCGGGCAATTCGATTTTAGAGATGTGATGGAGAGCGTCAAAGAGAAGATGATACGACGTCATCCTCATGTCTTTGCCGGAAAGCAGTACGACTCTATTGCTGAGCAGAAAGCCGATTGGCAGAAAATTAAAGAAGCTGAACGAGCGGCGAAAGGGCTTCCGCCAGAAACATCGCTCTTAGCGGGAATTCCGCATGCATTGCCGGCATTAACGCAAGCAAACATTCTACAAGCAAAAGCAGCGAAGGTGGGCTTTGATTGGGACGATATCCGCGATGTTGTTGCGAAGGTCGATGAAGAGCGAGATGAGCTTCGGGAAGCGATGGCCGTAGGAACAAAGTCTGATATGCAGAGTGAGCTTGGGGATCTCTTCTTTTCATTAGTGAACCTCGCACGATTTTTAGAGATTGATCCGACGATTGCACTCAATAGTACGAATCAAAAATTCCGTCGACGATTTCAATATATAGAACGTGAAGCACCATGTGCTTTAACGGATATGAGCTTAGAGGCGTTAGATGCATATTGGAATGCGGCAAAGGCTGAGGAAAATAGCGATGGAACCCTAAAGCAATCTAAAGAGCGAGACCAATAATATGTTTAATCAAGATCTTCGATCTCATCAATCTCCAACGCAGGATGTTTTTACAGTATCCACACTCAATTTTGCGATTCGGGATCAGCTTGAGGGACGTTTCTTCTATTGTCTTGTTGAGGGGGAGGTTTCGAACGCAGCATTTCCGCAATCGGGGCATATCTACTTTAATCTTAAAGATGATGGGGCGGTTATTAAGGCGGTTATTTGGCGATCGCAAGCGGCGCTTTATCGGGGCTTAATTGCCAATGGACAAAAGGTTCGCTTAACAGGAAAGATTTCTGTATATGCGCCGCGCGGAGAGTATCAATTAATCGCTTCTCGGGTGGAAGAGGCGGGAAAAGGGGATCTTCATCTACAGTTTGAAGCACTTAAGCGCAAACTTGAAGCGGAGGGTTTATTTGATCCGGCTCATAAAAAACCGATCCCGCAGCATCCGGTAACTATTGGTTTAGTGACCTCTAGTACGGCGGCTGCATTGCAAGATGTATTAAACGTATTTGCAACACATAGACCAGATATCACATTACAGCTCTATAGTACAAAGGTGCAAGGCGCTGATGCCGGGAAAGAGATCGCGCAGGCATTAGCAGATGCTAATGATGAGGGAAGTTGCGATCTGCTCCTTCTTGTTCGTGGGGGCGGGAGTATTGAGGATCTCTGGGCCTTTAATGAAGAAGTCGTTGCAAGAGCGATTTATCAGTCGCGTATTCCGATTATTACTGGTGTTGGTCACGAGACAGATACGACGATTGCAGATTTTGTAGCAGACCTTCGAGCGCCAACCCCATCGATGGCTGCGAAATACTCTTCTCAATCTAAAGACGAGCTTTATCAGCATTTAGCAGAGATTAACGAGCGCTTAGAAAACCTTTTGTATCGTAAAATTGAAGGGTATAAGCAGGCTTTAATTGCGCGATATCATCGATTAAAGATGAAAGAGCCTAAGCTACAAATGCAGCATTACAGGGCACAATTGTCAGAGTTGAGATCGCGCATGCGAGAAAGATTACACAATAAAGTGACGGCGCTACAATATCAAGAAAAACAGCTTGATCAACGCTTAGGCGCAATTTCATTAGAGAAAATGCTGGGGCAGCGTCAAGAGTCTGTGCAGCAGCTTTCTCTGCGCTTGCAGCAAGCAATGACCGCAAAGCAGAAGCATCTTGAAACAGCCTTTGTGGGAAGCGTGGAAAAACTCACACTGTTAAGTCCCCTTAATACCTTACTTCGGGGTTATTCTATGACGACTTTTAAAGAAGGTGCTGTTGTGAAGAGCGTTAGCCAGGTGAAGAAGGGCGATGCATTAATCGTTAAAATTGCCGATGGTGAGCTAGATGTTAAGGTGACTACGCTTCGTTAGGCAACGTATCATATTGCAAAGTGAGCATGTTTGCGTAGCGGTTATTACCATACTTTCACTGAGTGATTCATTTTATTGGGAATCAGCTTTAGGAAAGCGGCCGGTTTGCAAGAATGTATCACAAAGTATGGGCAGTCGTTTGTCGAAGAGAATCATCGTATGCGTTTTGTCGAGAGCCGTAAAGTCTGTTAATCCCGGGATTTTTGTCTCATCAAGATAGACGGTTCCATCGCCTGCCAGTGAGTTTTTAGGAATGGTATTGGTTAGGCGCTCGAGTAAGAGTGCTGTCGGACCACTATGATCTGTACCAGCAATAACGCCAAGTGGGATCGTTTGATCCCATCTTAAATCAAGATTCTGAGGGAGAAGATCCGCCGCTGATTTCCCAACTAGAAAGTCTGAATCATGCTTTGCTAGGTACTGGACAATTCGTGCACCTTTAAAAGGTGGCGTGATCGCAATAAAGGCCTTCAAGTGTGTCTGGCTTTTTTTCTGCAAGGCTTTGAGTGTCAATAGACAGCCAAGGCTATGACCAATGATGGCGTAGGGTTGATTAAAGGATTCCAGAAAAGATAAAAACGCCTCCACGTTAGTGGAAAGCGTTTTCTTTAAAGTTGCATATTTAAAGTAATGAACGCGGTAACCGCGTGATGCTAAGCGATTGCCTAAAACCTTCATTACAAAGCTGGTCTGATAGAGTCCATGGACAAGGATAATATCTTTCGGTGTTAACAATCGGTTGTTATCCGGTGCCATGGTCATGAGATCGATCCCTCTTATTAGGAATAATATTGGCGATTATCGATTATTTGATAATGGTCAATGTTGGCTTTTTGCCCTTTTTGGTTTTTTTTACCGGCTTTTCTGGTGACACGGTTTCTTCCGGTGCTTCATCGCTTTTTGAATCATTTTCTACTGGTTGTTGAGTTGTAGCATCAACGATGTTGAAACGATTTTTAGCCGCAGTTGTTTTACTAGGGACTTTGATTATTGTCTCATCGAAATAATCATCCGGAAGCGCTTCAGTTTGGAAGCCCATGCCTTCGCCATTTTCTTGTGCATAGATCGCTGCAACTGCACCGATAGGAATATTGATGTCTTGAGATATTCCAGAAAAACGTGCAGAGAAAGTAATCCACTCATCACCAAGGTAGAGGTTTTGAGTTGCAGAAGGGAGGATATTAAGAATAATCTTCCCTTCTGAAATGAATTGCTCAGGGACTTCAACGAATGGGAGTGTTGCATCCACCACGATATAAGGCGTGCAGGTATTGTCTAAAATCCATTCGTATAATGCACGAATAAAATAGGGCTTATTTGAAGTCATGAGGCGAATCCTTAGATTGTTTTTTCTTTTTTATCGAAGGCTTGTTTAACACTCTCTTTTTCAAAGAGTCTGTCGTAGTAGTCTAAAACAGGTTGTGCTTTTTTCGGAAGCGGAATTTCCAAGAATTTTACCCACCATAAGAATGGAACAATAGTCGCATCAATGAGTGAGAAATCATCACTTTGGAAATAGTTTGTTTGGCTAAAGAGTGGGGCGTATGCCACTAGAAGATCAGCAATTGCTTTGTTTGTCTTATTGTCTGCTGTTTTACGTCCAATCAGTTTTTCAACGAGTGGATACCAGTCATTCACAATAGTGCTTAAAGTAAGGCGGAATTTAGCACGAAGAATTGGATCGTTTGGAAGTAGTGGTGGGTGAGGGAAACGCTCATCTAAAAACTCTAAAATTGTATCTGTATGATAGATCGCAATTTCACGAGTAATAAGCGTTGGGAGAATAACTTGTGGGTTCACTTCTAATAGATCACCAGGTGGATTATTTGGGTCGACAACAACTGTCTCGCAAACAATGTTTTTCTCTAATAGAGTCACTTTTACGCGATCTCCATCCAAAGAATTCTTTTCGGTAAATAGCGTAAATCCCGTGCGTCTTGTTGACATAATTATGCTCTCCTTAATCGCAAGTAAGGAGCAACTACAAATTAATTGCTCCTTACAGATTTTATAATAGTTTTTGAATTATGAAAAAAGGCTTGAGGTTATTACTTAACATCTTTCCAGTACTCACGATTTAACGCGTAAGCTAAGATCGAAAAGATGACTAAGAAACCGAGAACCCAAGGTCCATATTTCTTACGTTCTAATTGTGCAGGTTCTGCAACATAAGTAAGGAAGTTCGTTAAATCATTCACTGATTTACGGTACTCAAGATCAGACATAACACCTGAATTTACTTTCTCAAGACCGACAACAACCTCTTCAAATTGGCACGCTTCTGGTGCTTCAAGATTACACTCGCCAATCGCCACTTTTTCGATGACTGGTTTGTTTGTGCCTTGGAGCTCAGCAAGAACATGTGGCATACCCGCATTTGGGAATGCAATGTTGTTCATGCCGGTAGGGCGGCTCTCATCTTCATAGAAAGAGAGGAGATATTTGAATACATAGTCAGGACCTTTTGCGCGAGCAATCGTTGACAAGTCTGGTGGTGCAACACCTAACCATACTTGAGCATCACGACGATCCATCGCTGTGTAAATTAAATCACCATCTTTCGATTTGATAAATTCACCTTCACGAGGATCAAAACTTCCGGTATTCACAAGTTTCTGAACATCTTCTTCTTGAAGACCAATATCACGACCAGTAATGTTGTAACGTTGGAATTCTAAAGAGTGACAAGCTAGGCAGTAGTCTACATAGAGACGTGCGCCAGATTGTAGAGATTCATGGTTTGTGACGTTGATTTGAGGGGTGCCAAGCTCCTTAAGAGCTTGGGCTGTTAATTCCTCAGAAGTTTGCGCATTCGCAGCTGCCGTCACTAACATTAAGCAGCTAGTTAATAGAGTTACGAGTTTTCTCATTTCATTGTCACCCTTGTTGGAACTGGTTTAACTTTACCGAATCTTGACCACCATGGCATACCAAGGAAGAAGATGAAGTAGAAGACAGTACAGATACGAGCAACTAATGTGCGTGTATCGTTCGCAGGTACAACACCTAAGTAACCTAAGACGATGAAGCAGACCACAAATAGTGCAATCATGATTTTAATAAATGCGCCTTTGTAGCGGATAGAACGCACAGGGCTTCTATCTAACCAAGGAAGCATGAAGAGTACCGCGATTGATGCTCCCATCGCAATTACACCCCAAATCTGCGTACCGAACCATGATGGAACTGCGCGAAGAATCGTGTAGTACGGTGTGAAGTACCATACTGGTGCAATATGTGCTGGTGTTGCTAATGGGTTTGCAGGTTCAAAGTTAGGCGCTTCTAGGAAGAGACCATACATATCTGGCATATAGAAGATAATTAGTGCGAAGAAGATTAAGAAAATACCAATCGCAAATGTATCATGCACAGTGTAGTAAGGGTGGAACGGGATACCATCAAGTGGTTTACCATTTTCATCCAAGTTATCTTTGATTTCGATACCATCTGGGTTGTTTGAACCCACTTGGTGAAGCGCAAGGATATGCGCAACAACTAAACCTACTAATACTAATGGTAGGGCAATAACGTGTAGAGCGAAGAAACGGCTAAGCGTTGCTTCCGAGATGACGAAGTCACCACGAATACCTGTTACTAAAGTGTCACCAATATAAGGGATAGCACCGAAGAGAGAGATGATTACTTGCGCACCCCAGAATGACATCTGGCCATACGGAAGTACATATCCCATAAAGGCTTCCGCCATTAGGATAAGATAGATCAACATTCCGAAGATCCACACAAGCTCTCTAGGTTTACGATGTGAACCATAGATAAGGCCACGGAACATGTGCATGTAGACAACAATGAAGAACATTGAAGCACCAACCGCATGCATGTATCGAATGAGCCAAGTCCAGTTAGCATCACGCATCACTGCTGTTTCAAGTGAGGCATAAGCAATCGGAAGACCTGTTGCGCCAAGCGCACCATCTGGTTTGTAGTACATTACTAACCAAATCCCTGTAAGGATTTGGTTAACAAGCATTACGCCCGCTAAAACACCAAAGACATAGAGCCAGTTGAAGTTTTTAGGAGCGTAGTATTCAGTTACGTGTGTACGAAGCGCTCGTTTGACGGGAAGACGATACTCTACCCAGTCGCCAAAGCGTTCTAATTTAGATTTAGTTGTCATTATGCACCCTCCCCGCTAATACCAACAACAACAGAACTGTCAGTTTTGTAGTAGTGATCAGGAACAAGTAAGTTAATCGGTGCTGGAAGATTCTTAAATACACGGCCGGCTAAGTCAAAGCGTGAACCATGACATGCACAGAAGAATCCACCGCGCCAAGCAGGACCTAAGTCGGCAGGAGCAACTTCAGGTCTGAAGGTTGGTGAACATCCTAAATGCGTACAGATTCCAACGAGAATTAGGTATTCAGGTTTGATCGAACGATACTCATTTTGAGCATATGGAGGCTGTTGATCACTTTTTGATGTAGGGTCAACTAACGCATCAGGTGGTGAGGTGACTAAACGCTCAAGCATTGCCTCAGTACGATTTAATACCCAAACAGGTTTACCTTGCCACTCAACACGGAGTAATTCTCCTGGGGAAAGCTTGGAAAGATCAACTTCAACAGGTGCTCCCGCACTTTTTGCACGCTGACTTGGCATCCAAGACTTAACAAAAGGAACGCCGAGGAATCCTGCACCGAACGCCGCAACTGCAACAGTTGCATAGCTCAGGACTCGTCTCCTTTTATGATTAACATTCTCCGAACTCATGTTCTTCGTCTCCATTAAAAAAAATTGCTTTTACTTATTTAACACGCGACACATACTCGCCCGTACGTGTATCTACTTTAACTACTTCACCGATCTGTACAAAGAGTGGTACACGAACTACCGCACCTGACTCAAGTGTCGCAGGCTTACCGCCTGTTCCAGCTGTGTCACCTTTTAAACCAGGATCTGTTTCTGTAATTGCCATCTCGATAAAGTTAGGCGGCGTCACTGTAAGTGGTGCACCATTGTAGAGTGTAACAGTACAGGTATCTTGTTCCTTTAACCATTTTTTGCTCTCTACAACAGCACTTTCATTCGCTGCAACTTGATCAAAAGTTTCAGGATTCATGAAATGCCAGAATTCGCCATCGTTGTAAAGGTATTGAAGCTCGACATCAACAACATCTGCTCCTTCAACCGATTCACCAGAACGGAAAGTTTTCTCAATCACACGACCTGTTTTAAGGTTTCTGATTTTTACACGGTTGAATGCTTGGCCCTTACCTGGCTTTACCATCTCATTTTCGATGATAGAGCAAGGATCGTTATCAAGCATGATTTTCAATCCACTTTTAAATTGATTTGTTGTATATGTAGCCATCTTATAATCACTATTCTCAATAATAAATTTTTCTACGCAGATTATACCTGAACTCCAATTTAAATTCAGCTTACATCTTACCTATTTTGTTTACGGATCTGCGAAGCCATAAAGCTTTGGAAAATATTTTCGTTAATTCTAAACCATTGGTATTCTTGATTTAGGAAAGCTTTCCAATGGTCATAAACCATTTTGAAATCAGGGTTTTTTTCCGATTCTTCTTTATAGATTTCTTGAGCTACCTCATAGGAGGCTTCTAAAATTTCTTTAGAAAAGGAGCGTAGTTTAGCACCATTTTTCGTAAGTGTCGCAAGTGCGGGTGGATTTTCAGCATCATATTTTGCGATCATCCACTGATTCACTTCTGCTGCAACGGTTTCAAAGACCTCTTTATAGAGTTCTGGAAGCTCAGCCCACTTAGCATCATTCACATAGAATGAGGTCGTTGCAGAACCTTCCCAGAATCCTGGTGTGTAGTAGTAAGGTGCAACTGCTTGAAGACCGAGTTTTTCATCATCATAAGGACCTACGAACTCTGCGGCATCAATCGTCCCTTTTTCAAGTGATGAGTATACATCGCTTGCAGGAATACTTTGAGGGATAACGCCAAGTCTTGAGAGGATTTCACCGCCAAAGCCAGGGATACGGAATTTAAGACCTTTAAGATCTTCCAATGTTTTTACTTCTTTACGGAACCAGCCGCCCATTTGAGCTGTTGTATTGCCGCCAGGGAAGTTGATGATGTTGTATTTTGCAAATACTTTGCGAAGTACTTCTAATCCGCCACCTGCATAGAACCATGAGTTTTGCATTCGAGCACTCATTCCAAAAGGTAAAACGGTATCAATTGAGAGGGCCGTGTTTTTCCCGTGATAATAGTAAGAGGCTGTATGCCCAACTTCAACAGTTCCTTGCGATACGGCATCAAAGATTTGGTTTGCAGGTACAAGTTCGCCGGGTGCAAAAACCTGAATTTCAAACTGACCGTTGGTGAGTTTAGAGATTCTTTCAGAGAGCATTGTGGATGCGGCAAATAGGATTTGGAGGTTTTTAGGGAAACCTGCAGCAATGCGCCATTTTACCTTTGGGAAGGTTTGCGCATTTGCGATAGTGGTGGTAGCAGCTAAACCAGAGATTGCAGCAGTTGCACCTGCTTTTTTCATAAAGTCACGACGTTTCATACTCTTTCTCCTGATTTTAATATCCCTTGGTAGGGATATTAAACTTATATTATTTTTTGATTTTAAGATTACTTAATAGTGTTTATTTAAAGTTCTTAAAGGCTGTATTAAGTGATGCCTTTTAAGAAGATTATGCCTTCTGTTTTCTGAGTTGAGAGAACATAAACTGTTGGAAAATATTCTCATTTACTCTAAACCACTGATATTCCTTGTTGAGGAAGTCTTTCCAGTGGGTGTAGATTCGTCTAAAGTCTTCATTAGCTTCAGCTTCCTCTGCGTAGATTTCTTGGGCGACATCGTAAGCAGCCTGTAAAATCTCTTTTGAGAAAGAGCGGAGTTTTGCCCCATTCTTAATCACTGTCGCAAGAGCCTCAGGGCTCTTAGCATCGTATTGTGCGCTCATCCACATATTTGCTTCAGCTGCGGCTCTCTCAAAGATGATTTTGTTACGAGGAGAGAGTGCTGCCCAGACATCTTTATTGACGTAGAACGTGAGCATTGCTGAACCTTCCCAGAATCCTGGGGTGTAATAGTAAGGTGCAACTTGTTGTAAGCCAAGGCGTTGGTCATCATAAGGGCCGACAAACTCTGTTGCGTCGATGGTTCCTTTTTCAAGTGATGAATAGATGTCACCTACAGCAATGTTTTGTGGGATTGCGCCGAGTCTTGAGAAGATCTCGCCGCCAAAACCAGGAATTCGGAATTTGAGACCTTTAAGGTCTGCGACTGTTTTAACTTCCTTACGGAACCAACCGCCCATCTGGGTGTTAGAGTTCCCGCCGGGGAAGTTTACGATATTGTATTTATCAAACAACTCTCGAAGAACCTCTGTGCCACCGCCGGCATAGTACCATGCATTTTGCATACGAGTTGTCAGGCCAAATGGCAAGCAAGTGTCAATCGAAAGTGCTTTGTTCTTTCCGTGGTAATAGTTTGACGTAGAATGACCCATCTCTACGGTGCCATTTTGTACCGCATCAAATACTTGGGTTGAAGGGACAATCTCACCGGGCGCAAAGACTTGAATTTCGAATTCGCCATCACTCATTGCATAGATAGAATCTGCAAGGCGCTGAGATGTTCCATAAAGAATGTCGAGATGACGTGGGAAACTAGTCGTCATTCTCCATTTTACTTTCGGTTTTGTATTTGCTGTTGCGATATTAACAGAAGCAAGACCAGCACCTGCGAGTGTTCCTGCTTTTGCGATAAATTGACGGCGTTTCATCTATTTTCCTCACATTTAACGGTAATATTAATGATATTTGGGATGTTACATGAAGCTTGTTGCGATCCCTTTTATTCAAGAAGTTGCAGACTTATGCTTATATAACTTTATATTTATGTTTATATTTTACTTTTAAGATTCGAGAGCCACTTTTTATAAGTTGTTTAGAAAAAGAAGGCTTTTAGATCTGCATTTCTCAATTATTTATGAGTGATAATTGATTTACTACTTATACCTATATCAGATCTTAGCAATAACCTCTGTATCTTTATCAGTCGAGTTTAGATTACAGAGGTTATTGTTGTCAGTAGCTATGATGCTTGTGTTAGAAATCAACACCGAAATCATCGAAGTCATCGAATCCGCCACTACCTGTTTCAAGGCTGAACTCAATGTCTGAGCCAGAACCTTCAAACTTTTCTACCTTGTCTGATTTGATAATATCAGGGAAGGAGATCAAGATAATGACCATGATGATCTGCAGAATCAAGAAGGGCATTGCACCAAGATAGATATCTTTAGTCGTCACTTCTTTCGGCGCAACAGAGCGGAGATAGAAGAGTGAGAAGCCAAATGGCGGATGCATGAATGATGTCTGCATGTTCATTGCAAGAATGATTCCGAACCATGTTAAGTCGATGCCAAGCGCGGTTGCGATTGGTAGCAATAATGGAACGAGAATTAGAGCAATTTCAAAGAAATCTAAGAAGAACGCTACAAAGAAGATCAGGATATTCACGGCAATAATAAAGCCTAATGCTCCGCCCGGGAGATTACCGAGAATATTCTCAATCCAGATTCCGCCGTTAAGGCTTGTGAATGCAAGAGAGAAGAACATGGAGCCGATCATAATAAAGACCACGAAAGTTGTGATTTTTACACTTTGATCAAGGGCTTGAGTTAATAGATCTTTGGTTAGAGCTTTTCTTAAAAGCGCAAGAATCATGGCACCGACAGCCCCGATTGCACCAGCTTCTGTTGGGGTTGCCATACCCATGAATACAGTACCAAGCACAAGGAAGATCAATGTTACCGGTGGGATAACGCTCGTGATAACCTTTTTAAAGAGAGCCATGCCATGAAGGGTTCTTTCATGTTCTGGAATTGCCGGCATTGCTGCGGGTTTAATAATCGTGATCACTAAAATAAAGAGTATGTAAGCACCGATTAAGAGAACACTCGGGATTAATGCTGCTTTATACATTGATCCAATAGAGACACCTAATTGGTCCCCAAGGACGATTAAAACAAGGCTTGGTGGTACGATTTGCGCCAATGTTCCAGAGGCTGCGATAACTCCGGATGCAATACGCTTGGAGTAACCATAGCGAAGCATAATTGGTAGGGAGATTAATCCCATTGCAATAACAGATGCAGAAACGATTCCTGTGGTAGCAGCGAGCATGGTTCCTACGAAAATGACCGAGTAGGCTAAACCGCCGCGCATTTTACCAAAGAGCTGGCCCATGGTATTGAGGAGATCTTCGGCCATCCCGGTTCTTTCTAAAATCAACCCCATGAGGGTGAAGAAAGGAATAGCGAGGAGCGTTTCATTGCTAATAATCCCAAAGAATCGGTCACTCAGTGCGCCAAGGAGGGCAAAGTCGAGTTGACCAATAGAGATACCGATAAGAGAAAACAGAAGCCCCGTAGCTGCAAGAGAGAATGCAATCGGGTAGCCCTTAAGAAGAAAAATGATGAGGGCTATGAACATCAAAGGTGGTAAAAATTCTAACATTTTGGCTGTAGCTCCGAATGATTAGCGTTATCGTTAGAGGGTGTGCGAAGCGTAATAATTGCTTTGCAGAGTTCTGAGATTCCCTGAAGGAGTAAGAAGAACATTCCAACAGGAAGTAACGCTTTGATAGGAGCTCTCGGGAGTCCGCCTGGGTTAGGTGACATTTCCCAAATTTGCCAGGAGCTGATAGCAGGGCCAATTGTGAGATAAAAAAGCATTGTAAAGGCAGGGAAGAGGAAGAAGACAATACCAATAATCTCTAAAATCGCTTTAGCTTTTGGCGAGAAGCGATTTGAGAGGATATCTATCCGAATGTGTTGGTCTTTTAGATAGGTATAGCCTGATGCAAACAAGAAGACTGCCGCAAATAGATACCACTGGACTTCTAACATGCCGTTAGAGCTCATATGAAACATGTATCTAAAGAGTGCGTTCCCCGCAGAAATGATCGTCGCTAGAAAGATTGCAATGATTGCGATTTTTCCGAGGCCGATATTAATTGAATCAATAATATGCGAGATTTTTTTTAAAGTATTCATAGTCTAAGAAGAATTGATGGCTTGCGTATGTACAAGAGACGGTTTGTAGCATGCAACTAATTGCGATGCCCATCTAATGTACTGCATTCAGGGCGTTTTGCCAATATTCTTTTCTTAGACTATATACTTGGTTTTTGACGTTAAACAAATAACGTTTAAAAGTTACTGATATTGTTCACATTTGTGAGAGAATTCTTTATGAGTCTCTTTCGCGTAAGCCTTGTGATTGTCAAGGATGATGCCCATATCTTCACTAGAACCCATGATTACAGGAACACGTTGATGAAGCTTTTGTGGCACGAGGTCCAAGATGCGCTCATAACCTGTTGAGGCAACACCGCCGGCTTGTTCAACTAAGAGCGCCATTGGGTTTGCTTCGTACATTAAGCGTAAACGACCACCTTTCTCAGTAAGTGATGAATCCATTGGGTAAGCAAATGTTCCACCGCGTTGAATGAGTCTATGGATATCCATAACCATTGCACCTACCCAGCGCATGGTGTATTTTTTCTTGCGTGGACCTTCTTCCCCTAAGTCACAAGCTTCAACGTAGTCACGCATTGGTGGCTCCCAAAGATTGCGGTTGGAATGATTGATCGCATACTCTGCTGTTGTTGCGGGGATCTTCATATCTGGGTGGGTCAAGATAAACTCACCAATCGAAGGATCAAGTGTAAAACCATGTGTGCCGTAGCCAATTGTGAGAACCATCATGGTTGCAGAGCCGTATAAGCAGTAACCTGCACAGACCTGTTTAACGCCTTCTTGAAGGAAGTCTGCTTCTGTAGGGTGCTCTTTATCAGTTTTGAGGATCGAGAAGATTGTGCCGATTGGGCCATTGATCTCAATATTGCTCGAGCCATCAAGTGGGTCAAAGATTAAGAGATAGTTGCCACGTGGGCTACCAGCTGGGATGTCGTAAACTTCATCCATCTCTTCACTCGCCATTGCTGCAACGTGACCACGTTTTGCATTGTTTTTAATGAATAGGTCGTTTGCAATAACATCAAGAATTTGTTGAGTTTCGCCTTGGCAATTTTCATTGTCAGTTGCGCCAATTACGTTCGCAAGTTGTCCCTTCTGTACTGCTGCTGCAATCATTTTGCAAGATACTGCAATATCGTTAAGAAGGAGGGTAAAGTTGCCCGTTGCTTCAGGGAAGCGTCTTTGTTCTTCCATGATGAATTGCGAGAGCGTTACGCCAAAGTGAGTCATTTGAATCTCCACAGTCTGATATAGGTAATAAAAATTGTGAATATCATATACTTTTTAGCGGCGTTGTTAAAGCGTTTTGTAGTTTACGTGTAGTTTTTGCCGTGATTCTTGAGATCATGTCAAGGGAAATGATCGCGCTTGGATTTGCAGCTATTTACAGTTATACTTAGCCTTAGTAAAATCCCGATAACCTCGTGATAGAATGAAATTCGTCATCCATAAAGAATAGAATGGAGTTTGAAAATATATGAGTTCGACAGAATTAAAAAATGCAGGCTTAAAAGTCACATTACCGCGCCTTAAGATTTTAGATATTTTAGCAAAAGCAGCAGCAACGCCGGTATGTCATTTAACTGCAGAAGAGATCTATATGCAGTTGAGTAGTTCTGGGGAAGAAGTCGGGCTTGCAACGGTATATCGAGTCTTGACACAGTTTGAACAGGCAGGGCTTGTTCGTCGCCATTTCTTTGATGGCGGGCAATCAATGTTTGAGATTGATGATGGAAATCAACATGATCATATTATCTGTATTCATTGTGGGCATATTGGGGAGTTTTTACATGAAAAAATTCATGAAAAACAAGTCCAGATTGCAGCTGAATTAGGGTATGAGTTAACTGATGCCCGTACAATCCTGCACGGTATCTGTGCGCAATGCAAAGAGAAATAATTTTTCTACGACAAGAGTTTACGACTCGTCGTTATGCGGTTATCTGGATTAGTATTTGGCTAATCCTGATTTTCGCCACGTGGTTTTCAAGACCACTGATTCCTTTTCAAGAAACACTTTTCTCCGGAATTGTTTGGGAGCTCTATCTTTCTGATAGCTGGCTCTATCCCCACATAAATAATGTTTACCAGCATGCAAATTCGCCGCTCAACTATTGGTTGGCATTGGGCGTCTGGAAAATTTTTGGCGTCTCGGAGTTTTCACTCCGAGTATTGGTGAGTTTTTTTAGTTTAAGTACCTTATTTTTAACGGCATGGGCGGCTTATCAACTTTGGCCTGATCGGCGAGAAGTAAGGGCGAATGCACCGCTCGTTCTTATTGGTAGTTTGATGTGGACGATATTTGCGACAGCGAATGTTGAATATGTCTATTTTACCTTCTACCTGATGTTGACGATGAACTTCTTAATACGTGTCTGGCGATTTAAGCAGAATGTATGGTGGATCGGCTATATCATTGGTATGACGATGGGGTTGTATGCATCTGGCTTAACATTTTTGTTAGTGGCATCCCCTATGGTTCTTCTTGCTCCTTATTGGGCAAGGGATCGTTGGAAGTCGTTTTATTTTTGGGGAATTATCTCTATTTTTACAGCATTGTCGCTCTTTTTAGCTTGGGCGATATTTGTGTCGGTAGCGTGGGATATTTCACTGTTTGATACATTAGGTTTTGGGTATATTTTACGAGCCTTAAGTCATGCACCACCGTTTTATATCTATCTTTTGAATTTAGTGGTTATCTTATTCCCTTGGTTGTTTTGGTTGCGTATCTATCGACTTTATCGAGATGTTGAACGTGATGACTCATTGCAGTTTGTTGAAATATGGTTCTTATCCCTCATCTTGATACTTGGGGTGTTGAGTTTAACCTCATTAGATGCGCTTCTTCCGTTGTATCCAGCATTTGGCTTATTGATTGCACGGATTTATCGACAAGGTGTTAGTCGAAAATTAGATGTTGCAATGATTACGCTGTTAATGGCGGGAATAGGGTTGCTTCTCATTTTGGTGCCGCAGTTTTATCAGCAATTGGGTCTGCCTGAGTGGGTGGGCAGCGTCTCTCCTTTTTGGGGCGCTGGGTTAATACTTTTTAGTATTACATTGCTCTTTAATGCCGGTAATACCCGCATTATGACATTAGCCTTAATGAGTGTTGCCTTGACGCTAGCAATTAACTTCGGTGTCGTTAGGGTTGCGACAGATTTTTATGACCTTAATCCTGCGGGTGAGCGGGTCTCTTGGTATCAATCTAAAGAGATTCCGGTGGCGCACTCCGACACTTATCGCGGACATTTACACTTTGTAGGGCGACTCGAGAAGCCTCTTGTAGAAGTCAGTTCACGCTATGATATTGCTCGCCTTATAAAGAGATCACCTGATGCTCGTATAGTGCTTTATGTGAGCGATCCGTTGCAGTTTGAGAATGTTGAATATTGGCAGCCTTTTAGGGGGCGCTATTTGATTATTTTAAAAGCTAGTGTGCTGTTGAGATACTTGGATGAAATGCCGGGATTACAGCTTGATACATTGTTTTAAGCGGATGGCTTGCTTTATATATCGTGCGTTTATAATGCTGATATGTTCGTTGTAACTAATTAATATGGTATGTTTTTTTGATAATTACATGTAGCGATCATGTAAAAAAGGTATTATTTCGATAGCATTTGGATCTCCCAGAGCTGACAGGATATGTATGTGTTTAGCTTTAAAATCATGCTTCTGTTGAGATATGGGTTTATTTCATAGGGGAGTATAGTATATACTTCATACTATTTTATATTATGCATTAACCTACGGCTTATTAATCTGAAAAAATAAGCGCGATAAGAATAAACAAAAGGATAAGTCTTAATTATGATGGAATTCATCCGTACCCACTCTAAAAGTTTGTGGGCAAAAGTATTGTTGGCGGGGGTTGGTATCTCTTTAGCGGGTATCGGTGGGACGCAGATATTTAGCGGTCCAAGTGCGGATGCCATTGCATCTGTAAATGGCTCAAAGGTAACGTTGCAAGAGGTTGAGGCGCAATACCAGCAAATATTAAACGCGAATTCGCAAAATACGGATTTGACTGATGAGATTCAAAGACAATATAAATTGATTGCAAGACAAGATCTAATTCAGCGTCGTGCGATGGATAGTCAGATTAAGGATTGGAAAGTTCGTGCGTCAGATCGATCTGTTGCGGAAGAGATTGTTTCAATTCCTTCATTCCAAAAAGATGGCGTTTTTAATCAAGAGACCTATAAAACGGCGCTTTTCTATTCAGGTTATAGCATTGAAGGATTTGAAGAGGCAGTTCGTAGAGATGTTGAAGAGCGAATTGTTCGTGAAGCATTGGTGAATAGTGCATTTGTTTCCGAAAAAGAATTAACCGATCAAATTGCATTTTTAGGGCAGACGAGAGATGTTGAGGTTGCTACTTATAACTATCTCAATGACCTTGATAAGGTAGACATTGCTGATGATGCTATAAAGGCAAAATTTGAAGCGAATCAATTGCAATATAAAACGCCTAACTTGGTGAAGTTGCAATATATCGAATTAACGCTTGATGCATTTGCGCATGATAATAAGGTTTATACGCCTGAAGAGATTCAAGCAGAAGCGCAGAGATTGAAAAAGCAAGATGAGCAACGTTTGTCTGAGCAATTTACGATTGAGTATAGTACTGAAGCTGAGAAGCAAGATGCGATTGCAGTATTGACGGATTTAAATGAGAGAATCTCTGCAGGTGAGATGACATTTGATGAGGCAAAATCTGAAATTACACAGGTTGATAACGCTTACTATAATCGTAATGGAAACTTTAAGTATGGTGCTGCGGGTATCCCGGCATTTGATGATGCACTGTTTTCTTTAACGGAAGATGCACCAATCTCTGAGCCATTTGTGACAGAGGGAGAAGTCCATATGGTGCATTTATTAAGAATCAATACGCCTTATACGGATGACGCGGCATTGATGGCTGCGGCAGAAAAATCACTCGTTGATAAAGCTAAGACAGATGTTTATTTAGCTAAAGAGGCGAGAATGCAAGAATTAGCAGAAACCTATACAGATTCATTAGGGGAAATTGCGCAAGATCTTGGTGTTGAGTTAAAAGAGACGGATTGGTTGAACTTAGATTCACAAGAGGGACTGCTTGCAACGCCTTCTGTATGGGCTGCGATTAATACTTATGATGTAACAGATAATCATCATAATAGCCTTCCATTTGCATATAATGATCAAGCAAACCATGCGATGATTGTTCGTATTGAGGATAAGCAAGAGAGTCGCGCTAAGACATTAGAAGAGAGCTTTGATGAGATAAAATCTGAGCTTGCGATGAGTAAGGCGAAAGACGATATAGTCAATCAGGTCAATGCGATGATTGAATCTGGTGATGTTGAGAGCTTCCAGAATGATATCGAGCAGTTAGGTTTTGCTTATAACCAGTATAATGATTTAGCGATTACATCTGTGGGTCAGTTGAATGCAAAGCCTGTTGAGCAGTATGCAATCTCAAATGGTTTCCAGAAAGTGCAAGCTTTAGAAGATGGTAAGCCTCATTACTTAGTGGATGATGCAGATGGCCATGTCGTTGTGGTAGCCGTTAATAAGATTAATAAAGGTAGTTCAGAGGGCTTCTCTGATGAGGATAGAGTAGAGCTTAAGCAGTATCTTCAAGGGCGTGAAGCAAACTTTGAATATCAAGCGCTTATGCTTTATCTTTTAAATAACAGCAATATAAAATTATATAATAATAGTTTCTTTCAATAATATTGAATAAACTTACAGTAGAGAAAGGTTGATAGTTATATCAACCTTTCTTTTTTTAAAAGATCTGAATTTAAGAAAACTCATTAACAGGTAGATGTAGATGATGAACATCGTAGAAAACCAATCATTGAAGGCATTTAATACATTTGGTGTCGATATTAATAGTCGTTACTTTTTTGAATTGAGAGAGGTATCACAGCTAAGTGATATTGCGCAGTTGCCTAAGCCTCACTTATTTTTAGGGGGTGGGAGTAATATTCTTTTTACAAAAGATTATCCTGGGACAGTTATTTTAAATAGATTGCAGGGGATTACGATTTTAGAAGAGACGGCTGAGAGTGTTCTGGTGAAGGCGATGGGCGGTGAGAATTGGCATTTATTTGTCGCGAGATTAAATGAAGTCGGTTTTCATGGGATGGAGTATCTGGCATTAATTCCTGGAACTGTCGGCGCAGCACCGGTGCAAAATATTGGCGCTTATGGGGCGGAGGTAGCACAGTTTATTCGTGAGGTCGAAGTATTTGATTGTGAAGAAGGTAGACTTCGGGTATTAACGAATGAGGAGTGTGACTTTTCTTATCGCGATAGTATTTTTAAGCAAAACCGAGGGCGATATTTTATTATTTCTGTCACCTTTGAGCTTTTGAAAGATGCGGTGCCTAACGTGACTTATAGTGCGCTTAAAGCTTATCTTGAAACGGAAGAGAAACAGACGCCACTGACTATGCGAGATCTATTTCTGGCGGTGATCGCTGTAAGATCTAGTAAGTTACCTGATCCTAAAGTTATTGGTAATGGCGGTAGTTTCTTTAAAAATCCGGTAGTAGAGAAAGCGCAAGCGATGTCGCTTTTAGAGAAGATTCCTAATCTTGTAATGTATCCTCAGCCTGATAATCAGGTAAAGTTGGCAGCGGGTCAGCTAATAGAATTGGCGGGCTTCAAAGGGGCATATGATGAGCGAGTGGGGATGTATAAGAGTCAGGCGCTTGTGCTGGTAAACTTGGGCGGAGCAACCGGTCAGGAACTTTGGAAACACGCGCTTAAGGTTCAGAAAGGGGTTGAAAGTTTGTTTTCGATAAGCCTTGAGCCAGAGCCGTTAATATTGTAGTTTGTGGTGTGCTTTGATGTATAATCCCTCTATTCATTGGTTAATAATAGGATTTAAAATGAAATTTAATTTTAAAAAAATCATGATGTTCGGTTTTTTTGTAGCGATGATGTCTCTGTTTCAGTCTGCAAATGCGCAGGAAGATCCTGTGAGCGTGATCAAAAACACCTCTGATCAACTCTTTAAAACATTGAAAGAGCAAAAAACAGAGCTGACTCGTAATCCCGGTAAAGTGTACGGTATTGTTGAGAAAATTCTTGTTCCTCGTTTTGATTTTGGCACGATCTCGCAATGGGTTATGGGGCGAGCGTGGCGTGATGCGACCGCTATGCAACGTGAAGAGTTTACAAATGAATTTAAAAAGCTCTTAATTAACTCTTACGCAGGCGTGTTACTCGACTATACAGATGAGGCTTTAAATGTCTTACCGTTACCACCTAACGCAGCTAAAGGGGATGAAGTTACGGTTCGTTCTGAGATTATCTCGAAAGATAGACCGCCTGTTGCCATTAACTATTCTATGATCAAAACAGGGAATCGTTGGATGGTGTACGATGTGTCGGTTGAAGGTATTAGTATTGTTGCAAACTACCGCTCTGAAATAAGAGAGTTGGTTTCACGTAGTGGTATTGATGGAATGATCAATACGTTAAAACGAAAAAATAAGTAGAAAATAGATTGTATTAATTGATGTTATATCTTTATGAGCGCCCAATGAATCAAAAGCATTCATTGGGCGTTCATGATAAGTGGTTAATAGGATCTTCGGCAGCGTTCGCTGTATGATTAAAATAGGGTAGGGCTATGCAAAAATATCAATGTGTCAATATCGATGAGGGCAATGGAATTTATCAATTGCAGGGCGTTTTTGATAAGTTTACGATCCCGCAGCAATGGAAAGAGATTCAAGAACTCTTTAAATCAGTAGCGCCTAAGGTAATTGACTTGGCGGGTGTTGAGTCATCAGATAGTGCTTTGATTGCGCTTTTAGTAGAGATAAAGCGAGAATATAGTGTTATTTCAATCATTAACGCCCCTGAAAATCTTGTGCAGCTTCTCGATCTTTATCAGGTAAAAACACTTCTTTTCTAAAGAGTGTATAATTAATAATCTACCGGTTGACTCTGGTGGATTAGAAGCTATAATACATATCTTCACTTAGCGGGAATAGCTCAGTTGGTAGAGCACGACCTTGCCAAGGTCGGGGTCGCGAGTTCGAGTCTCGTTTCCCGCTCCAAATATAGGCTGGATAGCAAAATGGTTATGCAGCGGATTGCAAATCCGTAGACGCCAGTTCGATTCTGGCTCCAGCCTCCAAATTTATGGCCCGTTCTATGGTGGTCTGTATTGGTTTCCTAACAATGAACTATTGTAAACCGTGTCAGGTCCGGAAGGAAGCAGCACTAGCAAGAAACTCATGTGTTATGGGTCGGCTAATACGGGCCATCTCCATATTATCCAAATAAGTGATGGCATAGATGACTCAACAAGTTCTCGCACTTAAATGGCGACCTCGAACCTTTAACGAAGTCATTGGTCAGCCTCACGTGGTTCAAGCTCTCTCCAATGGTTTAGATAATAATAGATTGCATCATGCATTTCTATTTACTGGAACGAGAGGCGTTGGTAAAACGACACTCGCAAGAATCTTTGCAAAATCTCTCAATTGTGAAAAAGGCGTATCATCAAATCCCTGTGGGGAATGTTCTATCTGTAAAGAAGTTGATGAAGGCCGTTTTGTTGATCTTATCGAGATCGATGCGGCATCGCGCACGCGTGTTGAAGATACTCGCGAGATTTTAGATAATGTCCAATACGCACCTACCCGTGGTCGCTATAAAATATACCTCATAGATGAAGTTCATATGCTCTCTAATAGTAGCTTTAATGCGTTACTAAAAACATTAGAAGAGCCGCCTAGTCATGTGAAATTTTTATTGGCAACGACGGATCCTCAAAAGCTTCCTGTGACAGTTTTGTCACGTTGTTTACGTTTTCAATTAAAGCGGATTCAAGATCAAGAGATCTGTGGGCAGCTTGAGAAAATATTGACTAACGAAGCGATCGCTTTTGATATAGAGGCCTTGAAGTTGATTGCTAAAGCGGGAGATGGAAGTATGCGTGATGCACTTTCACTCTTAGATCAAGCTATCGCTTATGGTGGGCAGAGCGTTCAGTATCAATCTACGCATGAGATGCTAGGATTGATTGATACACAATATTTAGCAAAAGTACTAGAAGCGCTCGCCACAAAAGAGAGTGCACCCCTTTTAGCAGCCTTAGAGATGTTGAAGGCGAATGGCCTCGACTATTATCGTTTCTTGGAAGATCTTATTGATGCATTCCATCTATTAACGCTTATTCAGTTAGCGCCGGAGCTTGGCGAAGCTGAATCCGATGAGATGCGAGCAATGGCATTGAAATTTAGTGCTGAAGATCTTCAGCTCTTCTATCAGGTTGCATTGAATGGGCGTAAAGACCTCCAGAATCATCCTAATAGTGAAGTCGGTTTTGAAATGACATTGCTACGTATGATTCTCTTTGCACCGACTGCGCCGGTAGGTATTGCACCTGCATCCGGTCAAAAAAAAAGTCAATTAATCCCTGATCCTTCTTTAGTTTCGGTAACGTCAGCAGATGTTGCTGTTAAAGCGGGAAATTCAGATGAGCTACCTGCTGCTATAGAGGTATTAGATAAAGCTGATGTGACGAGCACAATGCCGGCATCTTTAGTGGAAGAGATTGATCTGCCTTGGGATGATGAGGTTCTTGCGGATGAAGCGACTCATATCCCTCAGAATGACCAGCATAATAATGTTAGTGCAATTGCAGCCGCAACTGTGAGTGCAGATGATGCAGAAATGATCGCACCGGATGCTGAGATTGTAGAAGATACGGATAAAATTCCCGCATCACTTGAAATGCCGGAGATAAGTCCGCACATTATTGAATCTGAAGACAGCTATAATAATGCTTCAATGGATCATGGTTATATTGTTGAAGCAGGTAATAGGGAAGCGCCGACTTTTGATATTCAAGAGATGGTTGGTGAAAATGATGCAACAAGTGATGTTGATCATCAGGTAGATCTGGTTCCTAAAGCGGATCAAGAGACTGCATCTACTGCATCTACTGCTGATTTATTAAATAATAATGAGCAGTGGCTATCGTTAGTGTCAAGTCTCTCTTTAGAGAGTGTTCTTTCAGGAATTGCCCATAGCTTAGTCTTTAAGAATTTTGATGGTATCAATCTTATTTTAGAAAGACCACTATCTGTTAAGGATTTTCGTGTTGATGAGGCGGAAATGCGTCTGGCAATGGCGATTTCGATGAAGCTTGGTATAACAGTGGCTTGTCGTATTGAATATGTGGAAGAAACGCATGATGAAAATCTTCATGAGCGGACAGAAAGGCTCGATGATGAACGTTATCAAAAGGCTTTAGATGCATTTGAACAAGATGAAGTTGTGAAGTATTTGCGAAGTGAATATCACGCAACTTTATTGGATAGAACCTTAAAACCCCTCGATGATGAGTAAGATTTTAGACGGTAATATTTTGCTAGTGAGAATTAATCATCGATTCAATCGAGAACGTTTAATTTAGTAGGGCTTCTGGTATATTAGGAAGCGAAAATAAATATTTATATTGAAAGAATAAGGAGACCTTATGTTTAAAGGTGGAATCGCAGGCATGATGCAAAAAGCACAACGCATGCAAAAAGAGATGGAAAAAGCACAAGAAGCATTGGCTGATGTTGTTGTAACAGGTGAATCTGGTGCTGGGCTTGTAAAAATTGAAATGAGCTGCCGTCATGTTGTTCGTGCAATTCGTATTGATGACTCTTTAATGTCAGATGACAAAGAGATGCTAGAAGATCTTTTAGGTGCAGCATTCAATGACGCATTAGCAAAAGTTGAAAAAACATCTTCAGAGAGCATGGCTGAAGTGACAGGTGGTTTAGGCCTTCCTGCAGGAATGAAGATTCCTGGATTTTAAGTAAGGGGTATTGAAGTGTATCCAAAGTCATTACAAAATGTCATTGAAGCGTTAAGTGTTCTGCCCGGGGTGGGTCAAAAGACGGCATTAAGAATGGCGCTCTATCTATTAGAGCGTAATCAGAGAGGCGCTGAAAAAATCAGTAGTACGCTCTCTTATGCACTTGAGACGATTCAAAAATGCTCACAATGCCGAAATTTAACAGATGATGATATCTGTAATGATTGTTTGGATATGCGTCGCGATGATTCTCTGCTCTGTATTGTTGAGAATCCCGTTGATGTCTTTGCATTGAGTCAGAATGTGGAGTACAAAGGGCGTTATTTTGTGCTCTTTGGTCGGCTTTCACCGCTGGATGGAATTGGTCCTTCTGAGCTCGGGCTAGATCTTTTAGAATCTCGTTTTGCAGCAGGAGAGATTAAAGAGATTATTTTAGCGACCAACTCAACCGTAGAAGGCGAAGCGACAGCACATTATATTTCTGAGATCGCAAAGCAGTATGAGATAGAGGTGAGTCGAATTGCGCATGGCGTTCCTTTAGGGGGCGAGCTTGAGTATCTTGACGGTGGTACGCTTTCTCATGCCTTTGCAGCTCGTAAGCATTATTAGGGGGTTGTATGAGTACAATTTTTACGAAAATTATTGCGAAAGAAATTCCTGCGAAAATCGTCTATGAAGATGCGGATGTCTTAGCGTTTGAAGATATTTCACCGCAAGCGCCGGTTCATATTTTGATTATTCCTAAAAAAGAGATTCAAACATTGAATGATCTTCAAGAAGAAGATGCTTTATTGATGGGAAAACTCTTCTTGGTCGCGAAAAAAATTGCCAAAGAGCAAGGTTTTGCAGAACAAGGATATCGCACGGTGTTTAACTGTAATGAAGATGGTGGGCAAACAGTCAATCATATTCATTTGCACCTACTTGCTGGCAGAAGCTTAACTTGGCCTCCAGGCTAGGTAACCACTTTCTTTAAAATGGTGCGCGCACTGTCAATAGATAAAGGCCTCCTTCAGATTATTTGAAGGGGGCTTTTTGTTGGGGTAACGGTGGATTTTGGGTATAAATGAGCGTATGGATGCTTATAAATTCTTGGTGGGTGAAGAGATGAAATCAATATGTTAATGGATATAATAAAGCATAAGTTATACCATTATAGTATTTTATTATCAGGCTGATAAATATCATAAATAATGATTTTAAAAGCAAAGAAAAGCGCGTCTTGCAACTGAAAAGTATGAGGAATTGATCTGTGTAAGGTACTCATCAAGAAGTACGAATAACGATATTCAAATGTCATTTTATTGCCTATCATTCTTAGAGAAGGGAGTAATAATCCCGCTGTTTAATAGAGACAAGGAAGGAGTCTTTAAGATGACAATAATGAAACGCAGAAAAACACAATTTTCGTTGGGGCTGTTGAGTGTTGCGATGTTTGCAGGGATCGCTTTTGGTCAGTCCGATAATAATGGATCGGTCAGACAAGAGCCGATTATTCCTTTAATTCAAGAAGTAACAGTAGATGCGCAAAAGGCAGAGTTAGGTAAGAAATTATGGTTTGATCCTCGATTATCAAAATCAGGTTTTATCTCTTGTAACTCATGCCACAATTTAAGCATGGGAGGATCTGATAACCTTCCGACCTCGATAGGTCATCAATGGCAAGAAGGTCCTATTAATTCTCCGACGGTTTTAAACTCAAGTTTGAACTTTGTTCAATTCTGGGATGGAAGAGCAGCGGATCTTAAAGAGCAAGCTGCAGGACCTATTGCGAACCCTAAAGAGATGGCATCAGATCATGATTTAGTGGTCAATGTGATCGCTTCTATTCCTGGTTATGTGAGCGAATTTACGGAAGTATATGGTGATAGTGATGTGAATATTGATCGAATTACTGATGCGATAGCGGTATTTGAAGAGACATTAATTACGCCAAATTCGCGTTTTGATCAATGGCTTCGAGGAAATGATGATGCAATTACCGTAACTGAAAAAGAAGGGTATGAACTCTTTAAGAATAGCGGATGTGTTGCGTGTCACTATGGTGAAGGAATTGGTGGATCAAGCTTCCAAAAAATGGGGTTGTTAGAAGAATATAAAACTGAGAATCTTGCAAAAGGTTTAGCAGATTTTACAGGGAAAGATTCAGATAACATGTTCTTTAAAGTGCCAACACTCCGTAATGTCGTCTTAACTTACCCATATTTCCATGATGGGCAGGTTAATACCTTAGAAGAGGCGACGCAAATTATGGGTAAATTGCAGTTGGGACGCCATTTCACACCGGAAGAAGTTGAAAAAATTGTCGCGTTCTACGGTACGTTAACAGGCGATCAACCACAATTGATGATGCCTATATTACCGGCATCTAATAACAATACACCACTGCCAAAGCCATTTAGCCAAGAGTAGGTTAATGGGATAATGGGAATAGATGAATGAGTTGCCGAGTGTTGAAAGGTGGCGGGATCTGATTTCTTTGGTAGCAAAAGAAAGGCCTTCTGATATTAGAAGGCCTTTTTCTATGGTCTTTGTCTAAATGGACGTTGTCCTGATTTAGGAGTATCCATATTCATGTTAAGAACTAATATTCTTTAATCCTCGTTGTAAGATTAAGGATTCGGAGCAGCTTCAATTTGACGAAGTTTTTGATCTGCGAGATCTTTAATACTATGGCGTTGATCTTCAGCAATAAGCTCTGCGGTCCATTCTACGCGATCGATGAATTTAAACTGTCGCTGTGCACATTCTTTTAAGGGGCAAATTTCACAAGAGAAAGGTTTACAGTCATCCGTATGAATATACATCTCATGACGCTCTCCAAATTTTTGTACGAGTACGTCTTTCATCTTATCGAGTTCTTCATGGGCTTTTCGTAAATCCAGATACCATGGAAGAGTTAGGTGGGCATCAAGATGAACGTGATTGCCATATTTAATAAATCTTACTTTATGAAGATCTACCCAGTAGGGTGAGCGATTTTCATTAATGACTTCTACAAATTCCTCGATTAAATCCTCATCCACTTCATCCATAATGCCGGCAATTGATTCACGCATGATCTTCACACCAGAATGAATGATGATACAACCAAAGAGAAGCGCGATGGCGGCATCAAGCCAGTGCCAACCAGTAATCCAAACAAGAATTAAGCCGAGAATGATCCCCACTGTCGAATAGGTATCTGAATGTAAGTGTTTGCCGCCAGCAATAAGCGGAAGGACATTGTATTTTTTGCCTCGCTGTATCGCCATGAAGCCGACAACATAGTTAATGATTGCGGTAATAGCGATTAGTACAAGGCCCGAGCCAAGACTTGTTAAGCTACTATCTTGGTCTATTAAACGTTTAATACCTTCATAGATAATGATAATGCCGGCAACAAGGATTAAGGTTCCTTCAACACTGGCTGAGATAAACTCAATTTTACCGTGACCATGCGGATGGTTTCGGTCTTTGGGTTTGGCGGAGAGATAGAGGCTAAATAAGGTAAATGCACCTGCCAACATATTAGTAATGCTCTCTAATGCGTCCGTTAAAATAGCGACTGATGATGTGATATACCACGCTACGAACTTCATTAGGAAGAGGAGAATCGCAACGAGTAGAATAACTTTTTGGAAGTTATAGTTCGCGCGATCTTCTGTGTTCATCATGTGAAAACTCCTGTAATAATCTAGATTTCAATACGGCTATAGACAATTTGGTCGACAAAATCTCCACAAAGATTTTTAGTGTGTCGAAGCATGCCTTCTTTTTCCATGCCAATTTTTTCCATGACACGCCCAGATGCACCATTTTCTGATGCAAATTTTGCCCATACACGTTGTACATTCAATGTATTAAAGGCAAATTCTAAAAGGTGTTTTGCAGCCTCTGGTGCGTAACCATTCCCCCAATATTTTTTATTGATTGCGTAGGCAAGTTCTGCTGATTTCTCGCCTTCATTGATACGAAGATCGCAAGTTCCGATCATTTTTCCATTTTCTTTGAGTTCAATAGCAAAGTTGCCAAGGGGAGCACTCATAAATAAATTAGAGATCACCCAATTTGTTTCATCGATTGATTTGTGGGTAGGGAAGGTGTGTTTTGTATTTTCAGGATCGCTCGCATATTCAAAAAGATCAGCTGCATCATCTAAGGTAATGGGTCTTAGGATTAATCGGTCTGTTTCTAAAATACGGTGTTTAGCTAATTGATAAAACATAACGTGATTCCTTATATAAAAGGGGATTCTAGATAATTTCAGTATAGGATGATGAAATGAGGGGGATAATTAAATGATGTTTAAATATCTTCTTCATTGATCAACATGATACTTCAGTGAGGTGGTTTCGCTGATAAGATCATTGGCATGATTAATAAGGAGAGATTAACATGCTTAAAGTCGTTAATATCAGCGGGTGTTAAAGCTCTTTTAGGGAAATCTATAGAGATCTTTGAAAAGCAACCTGTGATTTTATCACTATTATTCGCAAAAGTATTTTATAGAAATTGAATGATAAAAAAAGAGTTCTCATTAGAGAACTCTTTCTGTACATGACTGATTAACGTGTGTTAATGGCTCAATTGATTATTTCATTTCAGCAATGATCTTGTCGATATCAAACCCAAGTGCTTTTGCAACGCCCGCACCATAATCAGGATGAGCTTTGTAGCAGTGAGTGATATGTCGGATTTTAATGTGGTCTTCGCTATCGCCCATATTACGGCCTGTATTAGCAAAGAGTCGCGCTTTTTCATCATCATTCATGAGCATAAATAACTTACCAGGCTGTTCAAAGTAGTTATTATCATCTTCTCTGAAGTCCCAGCGAGTTGCGGGTCCCATAATATCTAAAGCAGGTTCTTCGTATTGTGGGGATTCATTCCATTCGCCATAACTGTTAGGCTCATAAGCGATGCGGCTTCCCTGGTTACCATCCATGCGCATTGCGCCATCTCTATGGAAGCTGTGAACAGGGCAACGTGGTGAGTTAACCGGAATCTGATGATGATTCACGCCTAAACGATAACGTTGCGCGTCGCCATAAGAGAAGAGTCTGCCTTGAAGCATTCTATCTGGAGAGAAGCCAATTCCCGGAACGATATGTGCAGGGTTAAATGCTGCTTGCTCGACATCTTGGAAGTAGTTATCAGGATTGCGGTTAAGCTCAAATGTACCAACGGGGATTAGTGGGAAATCTTTTTTATACCAAACTTTTGTCAGGTCAAAGGGATTATAAGGCATATTTTCCGCTTCTTCTTGAGTCATGATTTGAATAAACATGTCCCATTTAGGGAAGTTTCCGGCTTCGATAGAGGTATAAAGGTCGCGTTGAGCGGCTTCTCTGTCTTTCCCGACAATCGCTTCGGCTTCTGCATCTGTGAGATTCTCAATACCTTGTTGAGAGACTAAATGGAACTTAACCCAGTAGCGCTCTTTATCTGCATTAATAAAGCTGAATGTGTGGCTACCAAATCCATGCATATGGCGATGGGATTTAGGAATGCCTCGATCGCTCATTGTAATAGTAATTTGATGCAACGCTTCAGGAAGAGATGTCCAGAAGTCCCAGTTTGTATTTGGGCAACGCATATTGGTGCGTGGGTCTCTTTTGACGGCATGGTTAAGGTCTGGGAATTTGAGCGGATCACGGAAGAAGAAGACCGGAGTATTATTGCCCACTAAGTCCCAGTTACCTTCTTCGGTGTAGAAGCGCATTGCAAAGCCGCGGATATCGCGCTCAGTATCTGCGCCGCCGCGTTCACCTGCAACCGTCGAAAAACGAACAAACATCTCTGTTTCTTTCCCAATCTCTGAAAAGAGTTTAGCGGCAGTATATTTGCTGATGTCATGCGTAACTGTAAATTTACCAAAAGCGCCAGATCCTTTAGCATGCATTCTTCTTTCTGGGATCACTTCTCTATCGAAATGGGCAAGTTTCTCTAAAAACCAAACATCTTGGAGGAGCATAGGTCCACGTCGGCCAGCCGTCATCACATCTTGGTTATTTGATACAGGGGCACCTGCGGCAGTAGTAAGGTGTTTTTTATCAGTTGTCATAATAATATCCTTCCATGTAAAGAGTTGTTAATCGCTAAAGACATAGTAGACCGTATCAGCTCATTCAGGAAATGAATATATTTGATCTATTTGATAAGGCTCAAGGAAATGAGGCTGATTACTATTTTTTATAGTGTAGGGATATCGGAAAATTAATTGTTATAGAGAGAGATTGGAAGAACAAGGATGGGGCAGAGCTTATGGAGATATCGCGTATATCTATATAGTGAAGGTGATCTATATGGTTCTATATGTATTAGAAATATATATATGTTGGTATATAAGGAAATAGGGAGTGTTGATCTAGTGTATCTGCCAGTCAGGCTTCCATGGTGCTTATATGTATATAGAGTTTGATCTGATTTTAGATTGTATTCTTTATCTGGGAGAGTGCTTTTGGATGCAGGTGAGATTTTTCTTAAGTTTTTTAAGCTGTTTTATGGTGGTTTTGAGAATAGAATTTAGGGATGATAAGTTTAATTTTAAGAATTTTTAAGACCTAATGATAGGTTTTAAGCGGGTTCCCATTGATTGATTAATACTTGTACAGAAATCCCCTTGCATCTTTCCCTAAAAAGCGTAGAATTCTCTTTCTCGATTGACGGCGTTGAT
>CALZEE010000014.1 GCA_945639195.1 uncultured Ignatzschineria sp.
CAGGGCTTCATTTGAAGAGCCCCTTAAGCTAACGCTTAAGGGGCTTTTTCTTGTCTGTTAGAAAAAAGGCGAACCCGCTCTTGTACCTGACGACTTCTCTAAGCGATGCACTGATTGCCGGCATGCAGGTGTTGAGCTTCGCTGTTATTGCTCCGGCGATAGATCAGCTTCTGGAAAGATCAATGGTAGAGGGAAATGGCTACGCTAGTTAGTCCGCTTGCAGGGATGTCGGTGTCACTGCTTTTATTCTCTCTAAGCCGGCTCGCGACATCTGGGGTCTCTCTTTATTGATTGAATATTGATGAATGGATTAAAAAAAAGAAGGAAAAGGATTTGTTGATTTGCCGGCGCGCAGACATTGAGCTTCGCTAACATTCCTCCGGCGATAGATCAGCCTATAAAAAAGAACGAGTGAGCGCAGAGGGAAAGGGCAGCGCTAGTCAGCCCACTTGCAGGGATATCGGTGTTACAGTCTTCATTCTTTCTGAGTCAGCTCGCGACATCGAAACGCTTGTTCTATTGAGCGATCATTAATAAATACAGGAATGCAGAGACGTTTAGTTTTGTGATCATTTATTACAGCGAAACATTAGATTTTAATATGATCTTTGAGCTCAATAAAAGTAATTGTCGAGAGCAAGGAAAGGGGGTGATTTGTCAGTCCGCTTTCTGGAAGAGGGTAAAATTCAGGTTTTATTCTTGTTGAGATGATGAGTGCATCTCGAAGCATGTGATACGATCTCTCTTTCGAAGTTATTTTTTATTAATGGTTTATTTATTAGAAAGACAGAATAAGAATGACAGAGTAGAGATGTATTAATGATTTTTTAGATGTCATTTTACTTCCTGCGTATTGATAATAGATAGGCTGTTTATTCATAAATGTTATGAATAAAGTTGAGGGTTCTTCTCGTGTTTTACAATTTAAATAAGGCTTACAATCCTATATGTCTTTTTCTGTAAAGATATGTAGGCGTTAAATTATGATGGCTGCTGTTAATTCTAATTCTTAACATCTTGATGAGGCTGTTGATGAATGTTATGGAATTATTTTTATCGTGAATATAATCATTAAAATTTAGTGAATCATCCCTTAATAACTATAAAAAAAGCCTTAAGAAAGTTTGGTATCTCTCTTAAGGCTTTTGTATTAAGTACGGTGTTTAAATACGAATTAGAAATATGACTTTAAACTATTCTTCCATAAATTGGTCAGCAAAGTCTCGGGTTGATAGATTCATGAAGCGAGAATATTTTCCTTGGAAACTCAATTTTACCGTCCCAATAGGACCGTTACGTTGCTTTCCAATAATCACTTCAGCAACCCCTTTTTCTGGAGATTCATCGTTATATACTTCATCTCGGTAGATAAAGCAGATAAGGTCAGCATCCTGCTCAATTGCCCCTGA
The DNA here is from genome assembly GCA_945639195.1 of uncultured Ignatzschineria sp. Classification (GTDB taxonomy): domain Bacteria; phylum Pseudomonadota; class Gammaproteobacteria; order Cardiobacteriales; family Wohlfahrtiimonadaceae; genus Ignatzschineria. Next base: position 1,410 of record CALZEE010000014.1, read on the forward strand.
GTCACGAAGGTCACTCATTACGGGACGTTTGTTGGGACGTTGCTCAAGACTACGGTTAAGCTGCGAAAGGACGATAACGGGGACATTTAGCTCTCTAGCCATGAGTTTTAGAGATCGAGAGATCTCAGAAACTTCGGCAACACGTTGATCTGACATTCCAGGAACACTCATAAGTTGGAGGTAATCCACCATGATAAGACCTAGTTGACCATGATCACGTTGTAATCTTCTTGCTCTAGAACGAACTTCTGATGGACTTAAACCACTCGTGTCATCAATGAAGATCTTTGTTTGGGCGAGGGTTTTGGTCGCATCGCTCAGCTTTTTTGCTTCCATGTCATTGAGCTCGCCTGTTCTTACTTTTCCTTGCTCAATCCCCCCAATAGAAGAGAACATCCTCATCACAAGTTGTTCTGCAGGCATCTCTAAACTGAAGATGGCCACCGGCTTATTGGTATACATTGCGACGCGTTCAACCATGTTCATCGCAAGCGTTGTTTTCCCCATTGATGGACGCCCAGCAACGATGATCATGTCACCATTTTGCAAACCTGAAGTCATTTCATCGAACTGATCCCAGCCCGTCGGAGCCCCTGTGATCCCGCCTTTAGACTGCGCGAGTTCATCAATTCTGGCTATCGCACTTTTAAGAACATCACGGATATCAATCAGTCCGGCATCTTGTTTACTTCCTTGCTCTGCGATAGCGAAGACTGCTTGTTCAGCAAATTGAATTAATTCATTACTATTGCGTCCTTTAGGATTAAAGCCGGAATCTGCAATGTTAGTCCCAACAGCAATGAGCTTACGCACAACTGATCGATCATAAACAATAGTTGCATAAGCAGTAATATTGCTAACTGAAGGCATATCTTGTGCTAGTGTTGCAAGATAGGGTAAGCCACCAACTTCATCTAACTGTTCTTTTAGTTTTAGCGCATCACTGACGGTAAGAATATCCACTGATTGCATCTCGTTATAGAGATGCTGAATGGTCTCAAAGATAATGCGGTGATTTTTACTGTAGAAATCACTAGGTGATAAGATTCCATCAATTCTATCCCAAGCATCTCTATTAATGAGAAGACCGCCCAGAACAGCTTGCTCAGCTTCGATGGAATGCGGAGGGGTTTTGATTTGTGTAATATCTGTATCGTGTGTTTGTATGTTTTGCATATATCTTTCTTGTAAGCAGGGATATAGAAGTTAAATCTTCGTCTATTTTACCATGGAGGGAAAAAAAGGTTGATTCCTTCTGCTAAGCATAATAAAATTTGTTGATTAGTTAGTCACCCCGATTGAATCACAAATATTCGCGCTATGCGGATTTACGCTTCTTTAGATCATTTACAAATGATGGGTTGCATTTTTTTAGTGCGAATATTAGACTTATTTCCACAATTTAGAAATACAGAATAAGAGAAGCAATCCCATACGTGGAGTGTTTCAAAGGGTCAGATAGACGATGGAAAGCAAATTAATCATTACGGATAGACATTCATATATAGAGAAACATAATGAAATCGTTTGTGATAATAGACGAAACCTTTTAAAGGTTGCTTCAGGTGTATTAGCAGGTTCTGCAGCATTTGGCATCTTCGGTTTAAACCCAGCACTTGCAAAACAAGCATTATCTAATGAACGAGAGTTAGTAATCTATACTCCGGCATTAGGTGAAACCACCAGAACTGTTTATTGGGTACCTGGTGAAGGTTATATTCGTGAATCTTTAGATGAGATCTCATGGGCGCTTCGTGATAGAAGAACGAAGACAGCAAAATTATATGACCCGCATGTTATTGATCAGCTTTACGCATTAACTTTACAGTTAGGTTATGCAAAACCAGTGCATGGTTTAAGTGGTTACCGTTCAAATAAAACAAACGAGATGCTTCGCAATACAATGCGTGGTGTTGCAAAGAGTAGTTTCCATACTAAAGCAAAAGCAATTGATATCCGTATGCCGGGAGTTTCTACTAGAAATCTTCGTAATGCAGCGCTCTCATTGAAAGCTGGTGGTGTAGGTTATTATAGTCGTTCATCATTTGTTCATATTGACAGTGGTACGGTTAGAAACTGGGGAAGTTAATCCATATTTTTTAAAAGAGCCATTCTTCGGAATGGCTTTTTTTGTTTCCAGAGATAAAGCAGATGACATTGAATAAAAACAAGCTGTTTAATAAAAGTAACCTCCAAATTAAATCAAAAAAACGTATTTTTAATGGCTTTTTTAAAGTGGATGAGGTGATTGTTGATCATGACTGCTTTGATGGTCGTAGATTTGAATCTATTCGTCGGGAGGTAATCGTTAAATGTGATACCGTCAGCGTGCTTCTTTATGATCCTAACCGAGATGAATTGCTTTTTATTCGCCAATTACGAGTTCCCTTGATAGAGCGTGAAGAGCGTGAGTCTCCTTGGACTATTGAAATTGTAGCCGGCACTATTGATCGAGATGAAACTCCTGAATCAATCATTATTGCGGAAGCAAAAGAAGAAGCGGGCGTCATTATTGATGAACTGGTTCCAATTTATGATTACTATCCATCAACCGGTGGAAGTGCTGGGAAAATGCATCTTTATCTAGGTTTATGTGACCTTGAAAACGCGGGTGGTTATTTTGGTTTAGAGGATGAGGGTGAAGATATAGAGGCTTTTGTTGTCAGTCGTGAGGCAGGGTTTGAAATGCTTGTGCAGGGAATGCTCGATAATGGCTTTACACTTATTGCTATGCTCTGGTTCCAGCAAAATTACGCACGTTACTGTAGGCTTTAAGGTGGATAAAGTAAATCAATTAGATATTGATATTACGGCTATAGCGTCGTAGTCTAGGGGATTGTCGTGAGAAATAAATTTAGGAGGATTCCATGTTACTGTATATACACCCAGAAAGCCCGCAGGTGCGCTTAATTTCGCAAGTGGTTAATATTTTGCGTAATGAAGGGGTTGTGGTTTATCCGACGGATTCAAGCTATGCAATTGGCTGTATGCTCGGAAATCAAAAGGGAATGGATAGAATTTTAAAGATTCGACAAGAGAGTGTTAAGACGCACTTTTTCTCCTTAATTTGTCACGATCTTTCAGAGCTTTCACATTATGCTTTGGTGGATAATCCACAATACAGACTCTTAAAAGCGATCCTGCCAGGACCCTATACGCTGATCTTAAAAGGAACCCGAGAAGTTCCTAAAAAACTTTTAATGCCAAAACGAAATACAGTGGGACTTCGTGTTCCTAATCATGTTATAATCCAAGCAGTTTTAGCAGAGCTCGGGGCTCCGATCCTCTCAACAACGTTAAAAGTGCCTGGTTATGAAGCATATGAGCTCAATGATGCTTCCATGATCGATGACGTGATCGGGAATCATGTCGATGCTATTATTGATGGCGGCGCTTGTAGCATGGAGCCGACGACAGTGATAGATTTGAGCGACGGAGCTCCAGAAATTTTACGGAAAGGGCAAGGCTCTACCGTTTTATTTGAATAAAAATTGGTACCAATATTTAAATATTGGTGTATAATGCTTTGCTTAGAATAAATCTGGGTAAGATGGTTATTACATTAGAAGGTTTAACACAATGAATATTATTAAACAATTAGAGCAAGAAGCGATGCAAGGTAAAGAGCTTCCTGCTTTTAATCCTGGCGATACTATTATCGTAAACGTACGGGTTAAAGAAGGCGAGCGTGAGCGTATTCAGGCATTTGAAGGCGTTGTAATCGCAATTAAAAAACGTGGATTAGGTTCATCATTCATCGTAAGACGTATTTCACATGGCGTTGGTATGGAGCGTACGTTCCAAACTTACAGCCCACTTATTGCAAGTGTTGATGTTAAACGTCGTGGTAGTGTTCGTCGTTCGAAACTCTACTACTTACGTGAGCTTTCAGGTAGAGCAGCAAGAATCAAAGAAAAATTACCAGCACGTAAAACTGCAGCTACAGCGTAATTTTTTACACTGCTTTATAAAGATCGAGACCTTGATGATAAAATCGTCAAGGTTTTTTTCTGTACCTATAATTTAATAATTTATTGTTGGTTGAGAGATATTGCTAGGGATAGGAATAATATCTCTTAGAAAATAGGGGAAACTATTTTTAGAAAGCAATTGCTTTTGAAGATTTTACCCTCATATTATAAGATTGAAACTAACACGATACAGCCCTTTTGTTGGGGTACTGAAAAGGAGTTTTCATGTTTAAACGCGTTATTTTATGGGCAGCGATGAATATGGCTGTCATTGCGGTTATTACCGTGATCTTGAAGATTACAGGTCTTGATACTGCAATCTCTGGGGGAAGAGGTTATCTTCCGATGCTTCTCGCCTGTGCGGTTGTCGGTTTTGCAGGTTCTATTATTTCTCTTTTAATGTCTAAAATGATGGTGAAGAGATCAATGGGCGTGCGAATTATAGAGACGCCACAAAATGAGTTTGAGGCATGGTATGTCAATGTAGTGAAGCGTCAAGCACAAGCGGTAGGTATTAAGACGCCAGAAATTGGCATTTTTGATTCACCGGAACCTAATGCCTTTGCAACAGGAGCGAGCCGTAATAATTCACTCGTTGCAATTAGTACAGGCTTAACTCATGTGATGAATAAAGACGAAATTGAAGCAGTTGTGGGCCATGAGATGGCGCACGTGGCAAATGGGGATATGGTCACCATGGCATTACTGCAAGGTGTGTTAAATACCTTTGTCGTCTTCTTCTCCAGAATTATTGCACAAGTGATCGCATCACGCGGTAACTCAGATGAGAATGCAACAAGTTCTGGTGTTTACTTTATTTGTGTTTTAGTCCTACAGGTTGTCTTTGGTTTCTTAGCACAAATTATTGCGAGTTGGTTCAGCCGTTATAGAGAGTTCCGTGCTGATGAAGGCGGCGCTAAGTTAACTTCGAATCGTCAAATGGCAAATGCATTGGATGCACTTCGTCGTCGTCCTGAGATGAATCAGGATCTTCCGGGTGAATTTGCAGCATTTGGTTTTACGGGACAGATTAAAAATCTCTTTAGTACGCATCCACCCTTAGAGAAACGTATTGAAGCGTTATTAGAGGCTGATCGCCGCCAAGGTTAATAAGTTGGTCATTGATAAAATGAACACTATAAAATTATAAAGCTATAAATAAAAAACCTAGTTCAATTGAACTAGGTTTTTTTATGCCATAAATTAATTACTATTATTTTCATCCTCTTTATTTCAATGAGAGTATTTATTTTAAATAAAGGTTGATAGTAAGTCCGCTGATTTTAAAAGTGTTGCGAGAAATTTTTCTTTAATTTCTGTAGTATTATTTTTTAATATATGAGAGCTAATACTGATAGCGGCAATAACATTACCAGCTCTATCAAATACAGGGACAGCAATAGAGCACAGGCCGATTTCAAGCTCTTGGTCAATAATCGCATAACCATCTTGTTTAACTTTAGAGAGTTCCTCTAAAAGCCGTACTCTGTCTATAATTGTTTTCTCTGTGTAAGCTGTTAATTCTGATTTATTGAGTATTGCTAACTGTTTCTGTTTATTTTCTGCCGCAAGTAAGACTCTTCCCATTGATGAGCAATATGCTGGAAGATGGGTGCCGATAGTGAACGTATTAGACATTATTTTTTGCGTAATTTCTGATGATCTTGCAATGTAAATGACTTCATTTTGAACAAGTACAGCCATGGTTGCGGTTTCGTTCAGCTCGCGAGTGATATTTTCTAGAATCGGTTGGGCGGTACTTGATAGGGGTTGGGCGTTGATATAGTTATGGGCGATCATTAATACTTTTGGAGATAACTCATAATAACGATCATCTTGAATGACATAGCCTAACTCAGTGAGAGTAAATAGCCCTCTGCGTACGGTTGCTCGTGGAAAGCCTGTTTCTTTTGCTATCTCGGAAATAGTTTGTGCTCTCTTGCTGATAGATAGCACTTCAAATATTGTTAGTCCTCTAGCAAAGGAGCTTAAAAAATCAGAATTGTCAGTATGCTTCTCTAAAACATGAATCATATTTTTCATGATGTTTTTTTGCATGGGTATTCCTATACTTTAAAGTGAACCCGTTACTTAGATTGGGTCGAAGTTTTTGCATATTCTTATAGAAATGTTTTTAAGAGTGCTGCTGATTTTCTCAGAATCGGTAAAAATTTTTCTAGCATATCTTTATTATTATTTCTCATTGCATGAGTGCTGATATTAATTGCGGCGATTATTTTACCCGATTTGTTTTGAATAGGCACTGCTATTGAGCAGAGCCCAATCTCTAGTTCCTGATTAATTATTGAATATCCTTGCTCATTTACTTTTTGTAGTTCTATTAGGAGTTCTTCTTTTTCAAAAATAGTATTGGCAGTATGTGATTTGGGCTTTGTTTGTTCCAATATTTGAGTTTGTTGTGTATGGGGTAGAGCAGCTAGAAGAACTCTTCCCATAGATGTGCAATATGCTGGTAATTGACTACCAATAGTGAGTGTGTTGGACATTATTCTTTGAGTGTTTTCTGATGAGCGAGCAATATAAATTATTTGTTGTTGAGACAATACGGCAATAGATGAGGCCTCATCTACTTCTTTTGTAATATTTTCTAAAATCGGTTGAGCTGCATTAGATAGAGGTTGGGATGTGATGAAGCTGTGTGAGAGCATTAATATTTTAGAGGTAAGTGTGTAATAACGATCTTCTTGAGCTACATATCCTAATATAACGAGGGTATATAAACCTCTTCTGACAGTCGCTCTAGGAAAGCCGGAGAATTTAGAAATATCTGAAATTGTAAGTGGTTTTCGGCTATTTGCTAGTATTTGAAAAATAACTAATCCTCTCGCAAATGAGCTAATAAAGTCAGGGTCATTAGAATGCTGTTCTAAAAGCAGGGATAGGTCATTCATTTCCACGAACATAGTTTTCATAGTCCTTCAGTAGGAGGGGTGTTTCATGATTTCTAATCAAATACTCTTAATTATATGGGATAAGCGACTTTAAAGCTCTTAATTATCACTAAAATTGCATTGAAAGAGATGTGAAATATAAGAATGAGTACATTATTTTTGACAAGGAGCTATTACTATGTAATTAATCTATTGTTCGATCAACGGGTATGTAGTTCGCTAGGCGAACAATTGGGATTAGAAAAGGAATAAAAATGATTAACAAAATTAGCGGATCTGTAGAGACAGCCATTGGAAAGATTTTCGATGGGGCAACCATTATGATCGGAGGTTTCGGGAATGCCGGACAACCCGCGGAACTTATAGATGCGCTGATTGAACACGGCGCGACAGATTTAACGATCATTAATAATAATGCCGGCAATGGGGAGATTGGTTTAGCGGCGCTCTTAAAAGCGAAGAGAGTAAAAAAAATTATCTGTTCATTTCCAAGACAGTCAGACTCTCAAGTATTTGATGCCCTATATCGTGCAGGAGAGATTGAGTTAGAGCTCGTCCCTCAGGGGAATTTAGCGGCGCGTATTCAGGCGGCAGGATCTGGTTTAGGCGCTATTTTCACACCAACAGGCTTTGGTACAGAGCTCGCAGAGGGTAAAGAGACTCGGCATATTAACGGTAAAGACTATGTCTTGGAATACCCTATCACTGCAGACTTTGCACTGATCAAAGCTTGTAAAGGGGATCGACATGGCAACCTTATTTATCGTAAAACAGCCCGGAACTTTGGTCCGATTATGGCAACAGCTGCGATGCATACAATTGCGCAGGTGAATGAGGTTGTTGAAGTCGGTGCATTAGATCCTGAATCTATTATTACGCCCGGCATTTTTGTGACAGAGATTGTTGAAATTAATTAAGCCAGGAGAATGGACATGACAAAAAATTATCAGCCTTTATCGAGAAATGAGATTGCAGAAAGAGTCGCGAAAGATATCTTTGATGGCGCTTATGTCAATCTTGGCATTGGTTTACCAACCTCAATCGCGAATTATCTGGATACAGATAAAGAGATCTTTTTACATAGCGAGAATGGGCTATTAGGAATGGGCCCATCACCTGCTCCTGGAGAAGAAGATCCGGATCTTATTAATGCCGGTAAAGAACTTGTAACGTTACTGCCTGGGGGAAGTTATTTCCATCATGGGGATTCATTTACGATGATGCGTGGCGGGCATATTGATATCTGCGTCTTGGGTGCTTTTCAGATTGCTGAAAATGGAGATCTTGCAAACTGGCATACAGGCGAGCCGGGGGCTATTCCTGCGGTGGGTGGCGCGATGGATTTAGCGATTGGCGCAAAGAATGTTTGGGTTGCGACAAATCATACGACGCGAGATGGCACGCCTAAAATTGTTAAGGAATGTACCTATCCATTAACAGGGATTGGCTGTGTTGATCGTATTTATACGGACTTAGCCGTTATCGATATTCGCGATAAAAAACTGTATGTGACCGAGCTATTTGGGGGCATCACATTCCCTGAAGTAGAAGCGCTGACAGATGCGCCCTTGATTGATGCGACCCTTTAATCACTAATGAGGGGATTTTCTTAATAGTGATAAAACCTCAACCTATCACTTCTATGAAATATAGATTAAAAGATTGGGGCTAAGGTTTTAGGATAAAAACAACAGTATTTTAAAGGATATAAGAGATATGAGAGAGCAAAATGCCTATATATGTGATGCGATTCGCACCCCCTTTGGGCGCTACGGAGGATCTCTTGCGTCTGTTAGAGCAGATGATTTAGCAGCACTTCCGATAGCCGAGATAATGGCTAGAAATCCAGAGATTGATTGGAGTAGCCTTGATGACGTGATTTTGGGATGCGCCAATCAAGCAGGTGAAGATAACCGAAATGTGGCGCGTATGGCGAGTTTATTAGCAGGATTACCCGAGACAGTCCCGGGCGTTACATTAAACCGACTCTGCGGATCGAGCTTAGAGGCGATTGGGTCAGCGGCAAGAGCGATTAAGTCTGGAGAAGCTGATTTACTGATTGCCGGGGGCGTTGAAAGTATGACGCGCTCTCCTTTTGTGATTGGAAAGAGTGATAGCCCCTTTGGTAGAGCACAAGTAATGGAAGATACCACAATGGGTTGGCGCTTTATTAACGCTAAATTAGATGCGCTCTACGGCACCGAAACAATGCCAGAAACAGCAGAAAATGTCGCTGAGAAATTCAATATCAGCCGAGAAGATCAAGATGCATTTGCTTATCGGAGCCAAGTGAGAGCGGCTAAAGCACAAGAATCCGGGCTGTTTGATGATGAGATAATGACAGTCAAAATTCCACAACGACGTCAAGATGATCTGATTTTTGATAAAGACGAGCACCCACGTGCAACAAGTATGGAAGCTTTAGGAAAGTTAAAACCTTTTGTAAAAGCCGATGGCGTAATTACTGCCGGCAATGCTTCTGGTATTAATGATGGCGCAGCGGCACTATTAATTGCTTCAGATGATGCGGTTAAGGCGCATGGGCTTAAGCCGATGGCGAAAATTATCGGTATGCAGAGTATGGGGGTTGAGCCTAAATATATGGGGATTGGTCCTGTCTCAGCTGTACAAAAGCTACTGAAGCGCACAGGGCTCACACTTGCGCAGATGGATGTGATTGAGCTAAATGAAGCATTTGCAGCACAAGCATTAGCTTGCATGCGAGAGCTAGATCTTGAAGATGATGCTGAGCACGTTAATCCTAATGGTGGCGCAATTGCGTTAGGGCATCCACTAGGTGCATCAGGTGCAAGATTAGTGATTACCGCGTTGCATGAATTAAAACGTCGTAATGGCCGTTATGCACTTTGCACGATGTGTATTGGTGTGGGGCAAGGAATTGCGTTGATTATTGAAAAAATATAAAGAAGTTAATAAAAATAATACTTTAGGAGGAAGGTCCATGGATCGGATTACAAATTTTACAGTTCGCGTTGTGCAGCGGTATTTGCCGGACGCATTAATTTTGGCGGTGTTTTTAACAGCTATTGTATTTGCATTAGGAATATTTTTAGTTGATAAAACACCTATTGATATGGCGAACTATTGGGGGAAAGGATTCTCATCATTGTTTACTTTCGGAATGCAAATGACTTTAGTTTTGCTGACAGGGTATGCTTTAGCATTGACTCCTATTGCACGAAAAATGTTGGATTTTCTTACAAATATTCCCACTAATCCTAAGCAAGCTTTGGCATTAGTCGCAGTTATTTCATTTATTGCATGCTATATCAATTGGGGATTCGGTTTTGTTGTAGGGGCTATTCTAGCTAAAGAAATGGGGAAAAAGATGAAAGGTTTACATTTCCCTATGGTTGTTGCAGTAGCATATGGTGCCGAAATAGTGAGAGGGCCATCATCCTCTATTCCTTTGGTAGTAGCTACCCCGGGGCATTTCTTGGAAGAAAAGATAGGGTTGATTTCAGTTACTGAAACACTATATTCCGGATGGAATATTGCCTTGTCGGTAGTAATACTGATTGCCTTGATTGCACTATATATTGGTATGACCCCGAAAAAAGAAGATATAGTGGAATATAAAGAACCTGCATTGGATGAGTCGGAATTAGAGGTTAAGGTTAAGCCTAAATCTGAGATGACATTTGCTGAGCGTTTAGAAAACAGTTATTTTGTGAATCTGCTTTTAGCTGCAATGCCGATACTTTATGTGGTAAGTCATTTTAGTGAGTTAGGGTTTAATCTAAATCTTAATATGGTTATTTTAATTTTCTTAGCATTATCACTCGTTCTACATAAAAGCCCGGCTGCATTTTTAGATGTGATTAAAGAAGGGATTGTTGCGACTAGGGGAATAATCATTCAGTTCCCCCTGTATGCTGGGGTTGCTGGAATGATGGCGAGTTCAGGTTTAGTGACGATGTTTGCGGACTGGTTTATTGCTATTGCGAATGAGCATACATTCCCCTTGATGACGTTTATCTCTGCAGGATTAGTTAACATATTCATTCCATCAGGTGGAGGTCAATGGGCAATACAAGGTCCAATTATGGTTGAAGCGGCTATGGCGATTAAGGCGGATATACCTCAGACAATCATGGCATTTGCTTGGGGAGATTCTTGGACTAATCAAATACAACCCTTCTGGGCATTACCTCTTTTAGGCGTGGCAGGATTATCCGCAAGAGACATAATGGGGTATTGTTTAATTTGGTTGTTGTTATCAGGAGTTATAATCTCACTGACTTTTGTGGGGCTGTCATTCTTGTAGGTTATCCTGGATAAAAGCCCATCGTCACCCGATCATTACCACCATAATCTTTGAGGGTTCTGATCTCTTGATAGCCCATTTCTTGCATTTTTTCTTGAAGTGGGCCTTTTTGATCATAGCCATGTTCAAGTAAGAGCCAGCCATTTGTTTTGAAGTGGGCTCTGGCGGTTTCGATAAGGTGAAAAAGATCCGCTAAGCCTTTTTCGGGGGCAATCAGTGCGCGTTTAGGCTCAAACTTTACGCCATCGCCATCGAGATGTTGGTCAATAGGATCAATATAGGGCGGGTTTGATACGATAAGATCAAATGCTTTTTGAGGAACGTTTGCGAACCAGTTACTCTCAATAAATTGAATATCAAGATGATTACGCTCGGCATTTTTTTGTGCCATTTTAAGAGTCGTGGCGTAGTAATCTACGGCGGTCACGCTGATATTAGGGCGCATTTTTTTGAGTGCGAGCGCAATTGTGCCACTTCCTGTTCCTAGGTCAATCACAGAAAAGGATGCATCGTAACTTTCCGAAATAAGATCAAGCGCGGCATCTACAATCACTTCTGTATCATCTCGTGGAATGAGTGTTTCTTCATTTACTAGAAATGAGAGTCCGTAAAATTCACGCTCTCCAGAGATATAGGCAAAAGGCTCACCGCTTGCTCGGCGTGTTAGAAGCGCTTTAAATGATCGCTCGATATCGGGAGTTAAAGCTCTCTCAGGAAAAGCCATTAGGTAGCTTCGATTGACTTGAAGTGCGTAAGCAAGTAAAAGCTCGGCCTCAAATTGTGGAGAGGGTAGGGCTTGTAATGTCTCTTTACCAAGCTTAATGGCATCTTCAATAATCATTTTTTATCTCGTTTTTTATGGGTAGGAACCTTCGCCGACCTCATTCTACGAAGTAGCGCAAGGCGCTCTATTTTCTCGTATTTATACGATGAAAGCAATGAAGGATCTGCAAGGGTGATTACGGTAGGACCGTAATATAAGGTTTGTTATCAACGATCTCTTTTTTGATAGGCTTTCATTTGATATTCTTAATTATTAGTATATTCTGTAATTACAGAAACTTAAAAATAAGTAGAGTGATCAAATAGATATTGCATCATTGGCAAAGGCTGATAAAAGAGGTTTAGATGATAAAGGACGTTCGAAAGAATATAGAATGGCGGGATTTGGTAGGTTTTACACCATGTGAAAGTCGAAAAGAGCTCTTGATCTCTCTACCTTGGTTGATTGCTTCTTTGGTATTTGCATCGCTGGGTTGGTATATTGCAGCACTTGCGATGTCGTTTATGTTTTTTATGACAGGACTGCGTCAGGTACATGATGTATTTCATCGGGCATTAGGATTGCCTCGCTGGGCGAATTATCTAACGCTCTATACTTTAAGCTGCCTGATGTTGGGGTCTATGCATTCTGTGAAAGTAAATCATCTTCGGCATCACCAGTTTTGCTTGGAGGAGGAAGATATAGAAGGACGATACGCGCTATTGAAATGGTGGCAAGTGATCTTCTTTTACGGTCCAATTTACCCAATTATTCATCATTATAATGCTTTGAAGGTCGCTACTCGAAAAGATCGATATTGGATATTGCTAGAACTTTTGAGTAATGCCGGCATTTTGATAGGTGTTTTTTATTACTTCAGAAATGAGGTATTGATCTATCATTATGTGGCGATGATTATTGCGCAGATGTTCTCCGTATTTTTTGCCGTTTGGGCTGTGCACCATGGCGCTGAAGATCATCCGTTTCAAGCACGTACTATTCGTCACGCCTTTAAGGGAAATATCACTTATCAGCTCTTTTATCACGCGGAGCATCATCTATTCCCGGCAGTTCCTACAAAGCGGTTGCCGGAGCTTGCAAAGCGCATAGATGCTTACTTACCAGATCTTAAAAAGCAGATGGTCTACTAGGATATAAAAAAGGGACTCACTTTCGATGAGTCCCTTTTTTGCTGCAATGATAAGGTTGCAGTGTATAAGGATGAGTTAGCCGGTAAGCCGGGTTCTGTCGTGGATAATCATTCATCTAGGACTAGGATCACTCCTAGTCTCAAGCGACCTACCCGAGTACAACGCGGATCACGTCTAATGTACTCCTATTTGGTCTTGCTCCAGGTGGGGTTTACCTCAGCTACGAAAAGTCACCTCTCGTACGGTGCGCTCTTACCGCACCTTCTCACCCTTACCGAGATCTTACGATCTTTAGGCGGTTTAATTTCTTCAGCACTGTCCATAAGCTCGCGCCTTCTAGACGTTATCTAGCACCTTGATCCGTGGAGCCCGGACTTTCCTCTAATATAAATACTAGCGATCATCTGGCTAACTCAAGTCGACTATTCTGCACAATTTTCACTGGTAAAGCAATGAATAGATCACATTTTTCAAGGGATGGCGCTTATAAGGTGCGCGTATTTTCGCTCAGTGGGGATTTTTATGAAAGATTTTAAGTGCTTGAAGTATTTTATTATTCGAGAGAAGCGGATTTTTAATTGAAGATTTGTTCTAATAGAGAGAACTTTTATAGGCTACTTTTAAGTATAGGATTACAGGATCATCATGAAAAATAGAAAATGGATATCATTCGGCGTATTGCTGCTATTGGTTGTTGTCTTCTTGAGTGTTTACTTGATGATGACTGATAATAAGCGATCTGCAAACAGCAAAGATCATTTTAATGTCACGCAAGATGATACGTTTGTTAGCCCGATGGAAAAGCCCGGACAAACTTATAGTATGCGAGTTTATATACGCGGCTCTGATTGTGGGTTTTATGCCAATGATCAGTTGATCTATGATACTTACGGTAAAGGATTTGGCTCTTTGGTGGGGGATTCTAAGGATGATATTAATGTATTCTTGCATAATGGCGAGAATCGTTTCACACTAAAACTCAATAGCTTAGGGGGATACTTTGAGCCGGGTGATGACTATGAGTGTAAGGCGAATGTGCGTGTGGGGCGAGGGAGAGCTGCGAGCGACGTGATTGCCTATCTTCATATTGATTATGCCGGCAAAAATGAATTTACAATGGGCGATAGCGCTGAGTATCAATACGCATTTGATACAGGCTTTGTTCCGAGCTTCTCGATTGATGATACGAATCCTGATGAGCCGATTGCCATGGTGACCGGCGTTGTGAATTTAAGTAATTTACCAGATAACGTTAAGGAAGTTCCTGTTGATTCTGCGCTGTAGATGGCGTTGTAAGGTAGGCTTTAAGACGGGTTTAAAAGGTCAATTTATAAAGCAGGCAAAAAAGGTAGGATGATATGGCGCAGATGCAAAATAGTATAAAGCCAGAAACAGGGAACAAAGAGACGACGCGACTATTGCCGGTGATTATGGCGATTGCGATCTTTATGCAGATGCTCGATACAACTATTTTGAATACAGCGCTCCCAAGTATTGCCGCAGACCTCCATCAATCGCAGTTAAAGATTCAGTCGATTCTAGTAAGTTATACGCTGGTATTAGCCATCTGTGCGCCGATTAGTGGGGTTATTGCAGATAAAATCGGGACAAAGCGAACCTTTTTACTGGCAGTGATCTTCTTTACACTCGGCTCGCTATTTGCGGCAATGTCGATGTCGCTCACACAATTAACCTTATCGCGCGTTCTACAGGGAGTAGGCGGTGCGATGTTAACGCCCGTTGCACGTCTTGCTTTGATGAAAGCTTATGATCGTAAGGATTATTTACGCGTCATTAATTACGCTATTACACCGGCATTAATCGGTCCTATATTAGGGCCATTGATGGGCGGATACTTGGTGCAGTATGCCAGTTGGCACTGGATATTTTTGATTAATCTACCGATTGGCTTGATTGTATTGGTGTTGGCTTTTTTTCATATGCCGGACTTTAAAGGGGCACCCTTTAAGTTTGATATCCACGGTTACCTGATCTTCGCACTGGCGATATTCTTAATTACTTTTGGGCTTGAATACTCTATCTCTGGGGCGCATAAGTGGTTTTCTATCCCACTTATCTTGGGAGGAGCCCTTTTCTTAATGCGTTATTGGTTTTATGCTCGACGTAAAGAAAAACCGCTCTTTGAGCTGAGTTTATTAGATGTAAGAACCTTTAGAATTGGGCTTCATGGCAATATTGTGGCGCGTTTAGGGATTAGTGCGATGCCATTTTTGCTGCCGCTCTTTTTTCAGGTTGCCTTGGGATATTCGCCAAGCGATGCGGGCTGGTTATTAGTGCCTATTGCGGTAGGGGGATTGACTATAAAGCCTGTAGTCACAAGAATTTTACGGATAACAGGTTATCGTCGAGTACTCATTTGGAATACGGTATTGATTAGTATTTTTATTATTTCTATCGGGATTTTTGGTACTCAAATGCCGATGTGGGGATTAGGTATTCAGCTCTATCTACTTGGTATTTGTAACTCGATTCAATTTACGGCAATGAATACGTTAACGATTGGCGATTTAGAAGAAGGGCAGGTCAGTAGCGGGAATAGCTTAATGGTGGTGAATCAACAGTTAGCTTTAACCCTTGGTGTCGCTTTTGCAGCACTCTTCTTAAACTTCTATGTGGGGCAACATTGGATTGCGACAGAGAATGGCGGTACTGAGATAGCCTTCCAATTAACATTCGTCACAATGGGGATTTTAACGCTTGTAGCGACCATGATCTTTGCGCGTTTGCGTAAGGACGATGGTGACTTTATGGCAGGCAGAAAACCCGCAGAATAGGGTTTTATTGGGGTTATTTTAAGGTGCCTTGGCTGCCATCTGTGAAGAACATCTCGCCCTTATGGACTTTATGATCTTTAAAGAGACCAATAAATGCCGAGCCATCACTTAAGATTAAGCGCCCACGACCTTCAAAAATGCCGGCATTATGTTCGCCTTCATAGGTTTCTCCTGTACTCATGATGCTTTTTCCAAAGCCATGGGCTTTGCCGTTTACGACGCTTCCTTGATACACCGAGCCATCAGGAGAAATGATCTTGCCAAATCCTGTCGCGTTCCCTTCTTCAAATTCCCCAATATAGATACCGTGATTGTCCAAAATGCGATATTGCGCTTGCGGCATTGTTTTAATCTGTTGCTCAGCCTCTAAATATGCTTGATTACTCGGAACCATTGCCGGCATTGTGCTACAGGCAGTTATAAAGAGCGGCAATAGAATAATAAGAAGCAGTCTAGATTTTTTCATAAGAGAGTATCAGTGTTGAGGGTTGTTGTTTTATGGCGCTAAGGATTTTGTAATATGGACATCTTTTAAGATGTCGGGGATTACGCATCTATGTAATAGACAACATGTTCCGCTAAGGGATGATCTTTAGGAAGCGCAGGGTGAAGGAAGTTCTCCGGCATTTTTGTCATATTCAGTGCTTTCATTAAGCTTTCTGAGGGCGTATTAGTTGTCGCTGTAAAGGCAACGATTCGTTCAAGCCCTAAAGTCTTAAAAGCAAATTGAATAGTAGCATTGGCCGCTTCTTTGGCATAACCTTGACGCCAAAAATGCGAACGTAAGCGCCAGCCTATTTCGATACAAGGGTTGAAATAGAGCGGATCAGTGGGTTCATTAAGACCTACAAAGCCGATCACTTCCTCTGTTGATTTGAGCTCACAAGCCCAAAACCCCCAGCCTTTTAGCTTTATTCGGCGATTTATCTCATCGAAGAGCTCACGGCTTTCTGTTTCAGAAAGCAGGGATGGGAAGTGCGCCATCACGAGGGGATCGCGATTCATTTCATAAAAGTGAGGAAAGTCTGATTCTTTCCATGGACGCAGTATTAATCTTGGCGTTTCGAGTGAGTAGTGTGTATTTGTAAGCATATATCTATCATGACCCTATATCAGTCTATATATAAGTGCTCAGTTTACTATGTTTAAATTCTCGAGACGAAAAAAAACGTCCCTTAGGACGCCGCTTTCATGTTTAAATTTAAGATGGTCGGGGCAGAGGGATTCGAACCCCCGACCCTCTGGTCCCAAACCAGATGCGCTACCAGGCTGCGCTATGCCCCGATCTTAAATACAACATTGTTTTAACTTAAAGTTTTCAGATCCTGGTAAGACTTCGAGATATATTTGGGAATCTCTAGGTACTCACTTTAATCTTTGTTTCTATTTACTCCTGATAAGTAAATTGGGGTGAACGACGGGACTTGAACCCGCGACAACCGGAATCACAATCCGGGGCTCTACCAACTGAGCTACGCCCACCATAGAAAACTTTACTTTAAAAACATCTCTAACCTAAAAAGCAATTTCACATACAAACCATTAAGCTTAATGGCGCGCTCGGCAGGACTCGAACCTGCTACCCTCGGCTTAGAAGGCCGATGCTCTATCCAGATGAGCTACGAGCGCTTAAAGCATTTAAGGGCTGCATATGAATTTTAAAAAATGGTCGGGGCAGAGGGATTCGAACCCCCGACCCTCTGGTCCCAAACCAGATGCGCTACCAGGCTGCGCTATGCCCCGAATTTTTTATTCTTGCTTTCCAAGAAAGAAGTGCATGATAGGATATAATTCCGAATCCGTCAAACTTTTGTGTAATCTTTGATCGCATTAATGATGCTTTTTATTTGCGCGCGTTCGATGATCTGAGGAATCGCTGATTTATCAACATCTTGGATGAGGGGTTGCAGATTGATATTATTGAGAGATGCTCGAATCGCTAAGAGATACTCCCGCTGCGGGTATTCTCGATCCATAAAATGCAAACGACCTCTGGCATCAGCCATACAGGCATCTACAAAGCGAACGAGGTTTTGGGGTTTGCGAATCGCATCGAGTTTTTTTATCAGTTTTAGCAGTGTTTTGGGTCTTAAAACAAATGCTTGATGCATTAAAAGGTGAAATTCTGTGACTTTGAGTGCAATGTCTCGATACTCTTTAGGGACTTTTAGTCGGTCACAGAAGGCTTCGACAAGTGCAACGCCCCGAATTTCATGTAATTTATGACTAGGCCACTCATTTTCGGGGGTAATTGCCTTCCCAAAATCATGACAAAGAACTGAAAAACGTGTGGGGAGATCCTCTGTAATAGAGACAGACGCTTCGAGCGCCATTAACGTATGTACGCCAGAATCAATCTCAGGATGATATTTTGCGGTTTGTGGTACGCCAAATAACGCTTCAACCTCAGGGAAGAGAATAGGTAAAGCACCGACTTCTCGGAGTGCATTAAAGAACTCATGGGGAGATTTTTCGCCCAAAGCTTTATTGAGCTCTTGGAATACGCGCTCAGGAATAAGGGCTTCAAGCTCACCTGTTTTTATCATCTGTTTGATAAGTGCGATGGTCTCAGGCGCGATT
Source organism: uncultured Ignatzschineria sp. (assembly GCA_945639195.1). Classification (GTDB taxonomy): domain Bacteria; phylum Pseudomonadota; class Gammaproteobacteria; order Cardiobacteriales; family Wohlfahrtiimonadaceae; genus Ignatzschineria. The sequence continues at coordinate 19,870 of CALZEE010000014.1, forward strand.
GTAAATCCATATTGATGATAACGCGCATAAAATCGTGCTAAGCGAAGGACGCGCACAGGATCTTCAATAAAGGCATCGCTCACATGGCGTAGAACGCGGTTCTCGATATCTGCAACACCATTATAAGGGTCGATCAGGTTACCATCCGCATCTTCTGCAATGGCGTTGATGGTGAGATCTCGTCTTAAAAGATCTTCTTCGAGGGTAATGGAGGGATCTGCAGAAACCTCAAATCCTTGATAGCCCTTTGCGACTTTCCGCTCAGAACGGGCAAGCGCATACTCTTCTTTAGTCTTAGGATGTAGAAATACCGGGAAATCTTTACCGACGAGGAGATATCCTTGCTCGGTCATTGTTTCCGGCGTTGCGCCCACGACCACCCAGTCATGTTCGAAATAAGGGTGGTTAAGGAGCTTGTCCCTGACCGCACCTCCCACAAGGTAGGTCTGATATGGTTTCATAAGGATTCCTGATCTCGCGTAATATTTTGTTGGCTATATTTTATATGTTATCTCCCAATTATAGCGTATTTATCTATATATGGAACGAATTGCAACTGCGTTTCATTGCGAATTGGGAAACCTGAAGAATTGTCCTTATTTTTAAGAATGAATCTGCGTGTAGTTAAAGCATTATCAAACGCGATCAAAACACCATCAATATGTCTCAAAAGCCATTAAGAAGGGGGAGCATGTAGGCCTATTTTCTAAAAATAACGTACCAACAACAAGGGGCTTTATGGGAGATAGGAGGGATCTATCAGGTATATGCAAGACAAAAAAATAGCGACGTTGGATGTCGTCGCTATTGATTGGATTTGATTAGATCAGATTAGATTAGGCTTTATAGATCGCTGTATAAGAATCTATAAAGCCGAGATCACTTAAGGTTCAATGGTAATTGTCCCCGGAATGACTTTAAGGTTGTGAAGCTCAGGGAGATACATATCTTCCACGATGGTCACAGGCAGCTCGTAAGTACCCGGCACTGAGGCTTCCAGAATATACGCAAAGTATTGCGTTTCATAAGCCTTCATCGGGAGCGAAACAACATAGCGATCGAAGCGATATTCTTCATGCTCAATGCGATTACGCTGATCATATTTGATGCCTAAGTTCTCGAAGAAAGTCGTCACATCCTCATTCCCGAGATTAGGATTCACCAGATTAAAACCGCCCGGAATATAATCGACCACCAAGCCACTAGGGAGATCAACAACCGGCGTGATCTCAAGATTCACGATGATACGATCGCCCACTTTTAACGTATCGCCCACATAGTTTGCGAGTGACTTCTTAAAGGTCATTTTAAAGTTCGTCGATTCTACCGGCGCCTTAGGATATCCCTCGATCTGATACTCCATAAAGAGAGGATCATCACTTTTCAACGTCGCAATCGCATTTGCCGGCAGTGGCGTATTGGCATCCACTGTTTTCGCTTCGCCATTTATCACAACTTTCAACGCTTCTGTGGTTTTCGGCATCTCCATCCCAAGCTTAATAAGTGCATAGCGATCTTGTGTACTGAAGTAACGGCGATCTGTTAAACGTTGATCTAAAATGCGTAACAGCTCAGATTTCAGTGAGGCTGATGCTTCAAAGCCACGATTCGTCACGGTATTGAGTAAGCCGAGCGAGAGCGCGATTTCAGATACGTTTGATTGATAATAGCCATAAGCATTATCGCGCGCACGGAGCTTTTGCGTGATCATGTTGAAGTACGTTTCACCCATCGATTCATCGCCTAAAATCATCGATGATGCCCCGAGATAAGCGGTTGAAAGCGGCGTTAAACGCGCCATGAGATGCTGCATAAAGAGAATATCTGCATTAAAGATTTTCCCTTCACGCGCGAGAATCCATGCGGCATAACTCACTTCTGCAAGATTGTAACGACTCAGAACATTTTGGTAATCACGCTGGATATCAAGTCCATATTGATTATAGGTTGATTGCGCGTTATTAATCGCCTTTTTGAGATACTTAAAGGCATTCTCAAGTGATTCCGCCGGCACAAGTGCTGGGTAACTGGCTTGCGCTTCAATAAGGAAATCCGTCACGTAGTTTGATGTCGCGAGGATACTCGGACCTTCACTCCAGAGAGCGAAACCGCCATCGCCATTTTGACGCTCCAGAAGACGGCTGATGGTCTCTTTCATCATCGCAGCTTCCCACGTTGCAAAGGATTCAAGATTGCGCTCCTTTTTATGATCCGTGGCAGATTGATACGCGCTCAGTTTTTGCTGATCGAGAATCGGGTTATCACCAAAGAGCCATGGGAAGGCTTTACTCGTAATCTGCTCTGTACAGCCATAAGGATAGGTAAAGAGCCCATTGGTGTAAGAGAGAATATTGATATGCGGATTACGAGAGAGCGTGATGAACTCTTTGAAGTTTTGGTCGAAGTTATTCGTGATCTCAAGATTACGTTGCCATACGGATTGCGCATCGAGTAAGCCACGATCATAGAGCGTCGTCTCTTCTGTTTTATGCACCGTACCAATCTGATAATGGCGAGTTGCATTAAAGCTTTTTGACGCAATCTCTAACGATACTTCGGCAAAGGGTGAGAAGGATTGAAGCGCAATCGGGATCAAGGCAAAGTGTTTAGCTTCTTTTGCCAGTGTGATGGTTTCATCATACTGCACCTCAAATTGTTCGCTAGAAACGGTCACTTTAATCGATTCTTCTTCACCACTCATATTCACGAGAGAGAGCGAGATAAAGGTCTCATCTCCCACACGAATAAAGCGAGGGGAAACAAGATCTGCAATAATCGGCGCACGAATCACCATCGGCGCGTTTGCTTCCCCAACAAAATCATCACTAAAGAGTTTTACGGCAATATTTGCTTCGCCATTAAAATCTGGGAGATCAAAGGTGATCGTCGCTTTGCCATTCTCTAAAGAGAGAAGCTCTGAGCTCAGTGAGACCGTTTTCATCTCTGTGAGATTTGGTAAACCTTGATCTTCTTCGTCAAAGAATCCGCCATCGCCCCCAAATTGTGGAGAGAGAAGCGTGCCAATGCCTTGTTTAAAGAGGCGACTATAGTAATCAATAATCTCCGCGCTATAACGGCGTTGTTTGAAGAAAACATCAAAGATTGAGACCGGTTTTTGAGGAATCATATTTAAGATCCCCTGATCCGTCACGCTGATCGTGGCGTAGATCGCCTCATTGCCGGCATGATGAATCTTCGCAAGATCCTCTTTCGAGAGCTCAACGTCAATGGTCACCGGATGATCGGGTTTTACGATAGGATCAAAGGTTAATTGGGGCGAAAGCTGACGTGATTCACGATCGAGCTTAAGGGGGATAAGCCCTAATGAACGCACCGTTTCGTTATTCTTGTCTTTAGAGAGCAGTAAGCCAGAGAGATAGAGATCATGACGATTCCATGCTTCATCTAGCGGAATTGTCAGTTTAGTTTCACCTTTTTCGACATCGATATTTTTTTGATAGAGCAGTTCGGTTCCCTCAATCAACAATGTTAAATTGCCGGCAAGCGGCGCGTTGATTGTCAATTCGATATCATCGCCAAAGGTAAAGCTCGGTTTTTGTGTTGAGAGATTTAAATGTAGCGGTTTCACGGCTGAAAGCTGACCATTTGAATCATCTTCCCAGCTTCCTGAAAATGCATATTCAGAGATTAATCCTGAATTGAGATCTTTAATCTCCAGCACATAATTACCCCAACTATTGGGTGAGAAGCTGTAATTGATCGGCGCATTATTGCCTTCAATCACCTGTTGTTCGCGAATCTGATATCCACGGCTTGTATGGCAATCCCAGCCACGGCTATTGCTATAAACCCACGTACAATACGGGTCTTGGTATTTGAGCGTTAAGAGGAACTTACTCGGCGCGATTGCACCAGATTGATCGGCATTAAAGAGCTCGAAATCTGCAGATGCACCATAACCGAGCGCCTCTTTCTTAAAGAGCGGACGAATCACGGGAACGACATCACTTGGCCAGAAGTTACGGCTGAGTTCGCGCGTAATCCCCAGTACGTTACCATCGAGAATATTCACCGTCATATCGACTTTAAAGACCGCCGAAAGGGGCGCGTTATCTTCACGCTCAGGTAGCGAAACCCAAAGTGCTTTTTCGCCATTTTGATCAAGACTGTCATTGAGTTTAGCGCTTGAAGAGAGCAGATGATAGGGAAAATCTTCCATTCCCACATACCAATCACGATTGCCGGCAAAAGGCGTGCGGTTAAGGCTGATATCTTGTAATAGTGTTAAATCATTATGGGATGCCGGTGCGCCAAAGAGATAACGGCTCTCTACATTCAGTAAGAACGAATCATCTTGCATCAATGGTGCATCATCGCCCGTTAAAATGAGCTCCATGCGCTCTGGCATAAATTCTTCAATATAGAGTTTCAGCTCGCCAAGGGGCGTTTCGCTCTCCATATCTGTGCGTGCTTCTACGCGCCAAACGCCTGTTTTAGCATCTTGTGGCATTTTGATCTCAGTTTGGAAGAACCCCGCTTTATGCTGATCGAGCGTAAGCGTTGAGTAGAGTTTCCCCTGAGGATTAAAGAAAGTGAGGGTTAGCGGTTGCGCGGGTAAACGCTCCCCATCTTGGTTACGAAGAAGAGCATTTAACGTAATGAGTTCGCCTGGACGAAATAGCGTTCTGTTTGCATAAAGATAGACAACATCTGGCGTACTGACCGCGCCTGTTACGGCATATTCATTGAGATCGAGCGCCACTTCTTTCATCGGCAGAATCGAAATATCATCGCCTTGCTTCACAACGACAACATCCGAGGGGGTAAGGCGCTCGTTAATTTCACAAAGCCCATCACTAAAGGTGCAGAGCGTGCCACTCTTTTTGAGTTCATTATTTTGATCACGCCAAACTTCGAGCGTCGCGTTTTGAATCGGCGCGTTGTCTTTAAACTGATTGCCGATGATTACTGTTTTGCTCGGATAGAGTCGCGCTTGGAGTCCGATATCTGAGATGAAAACGATGCGCGTTTCAAGATTTTTGTAGATCTCACCCGCCGTATTGACGGTAACAAGATACGCGCCGGCAGTGATATTTTTATCTAAGGGAATGCGATGTTGCGATTTTTTGTTGAGCTCAGTATCTGCCGGCAGCGCATAACGGAAGAGCGCTGTGGGCGTCATCTCTTTTACAAGGCGTGATAACGACCAATTATTAAAATCCGAAGCAATATAGTACTCTTCGAGCAGTTTCGGGAGATTGTTAATCGCGTAATATTCAATATCTACGGCATTTGCGCCCATGATCTCAATTGGAATAGTGCCCTCTTTTAAGGGAAGCACAGGACCACGGCCCATGATTTTCACAAATTGATCGCTCTTACCAATATAGATCTCTTGCGATTTTACTGACGAGTTTTCACGGTGCTGGAAGTTTTCCGTGTTCACAGAATAACTCCCTTGCGCCACAGGATAGTAAGAGAGGCGATAGCCATCTTTACTTAAGTGCCACGCGCCCTTATTGTCTGGTTTGTACTCCCAATCCGTATCGTCATACACTTTCACGGTAAATTGCGATTGCAGTGCGTCTTTTGAGAAGGTTTGTGCGGAATCGAAGAAGACAGAAATCGTCTCTTGATCATCAATTTTTGACGCGTTAATAGAAGTGACTTGCGCTTGAATCGGCAACAATGCCGAGATCAAAAGCAGGAAGGTGCTGATGAAAATAAACTGATAGATACGAAATGAATGAGTCATGTTCTCTCCTGAATGGGGCGTTACGCTCTGATTATTATGCCAAAAAAAGAGGCAACATGTAGATTCTTTAGCAGGGTTGATGGGCATTTACTGATGCGCACTATATCGTGAGGATTTTTACGATAGAAGAGGGCTTTTTGTTATGATGAGTTCATTGTTTAAAACGCTGATAACACCCTTCATAGGAATCATGACAAACGCCCATAAAAATCCGCTTTCAATGCCGGACGCCGTAGATAGTACGGCGCAGGCTCAGCCACAAAAAAAATGCCGGAAGCCCCCAATGCGTGGGCGTTTTTTGGTGCGTGGAGGTTTGGTGTTGGTGCTGTTTATCGCATTTTGGGGAATCCTCTTTGCGAGCTTTAATGCGATGTATCCCTTAGCCGACATCAAGATCGAAACATCCACCACGGTGCTTTCCAAAGAGGGCAAGGTTCTCCGGCAATTTGCCGATGATGCCGGCGTTTTCCGGCAATGGATAGAGATTGAAGAAGTATCACCAGATTATCTTGATGCGCTGATTCAATATGAGGATCGTTATTTCTATTCCCATATCGGCGTGAATCCTTTAGCGACCATGCGCGCGCTCTGGCAATGGATCTCAACGGGCGGGGTTGTGTCGGGGAGCTCGACGCTCACCATGCAAGTGGCGCGTTTACTCTATCCCCATGAGCGAACGATTGCCGGCAAGATAACGCAGATGTTTCGAGCACTTCAATTGGAGCGCCATTATAGTAAGGCAGAAATTCTCACGCTCTATCTGAATCTTGCGCCGATGGGCGGCAATATCGAAGGCATCGCTTCGGCAAGTCAGCGTTATTTCTCAAAAGCTCCTAATGCGCTCACGCTTTCAGAGAGCGCGCTACTTGTGGCGCTCCCTCAGCGACCGAGCGTATATCGTCCGGATCGTTACCCTGATCGCGCGAGAGAAGCGCGCGATAAAGTGCTCGAAAGGCTCTATCATTTTGGCACACTCGATGAGGCGACTTTTCAGCGCGCGAGCCAAGATCCTATCAATTATCAACCGAGCCAAACTTTAATGATCGCGCCCCTTTTGGCGGAGCGATTACGCCGGCAAAATCCGGTATCGCATCGCATCGAGAGTACGATTAATTATGAGCTTCAAGTCAAGCTCGAAGCCTTTTTAGCGCAAACGAGCAAGCAGTTCCCAGAAAGAGTCTCCTCGGCAATTTTAGTGGTGAATAATCATACGCATGAAGTGGAGAGTTACTTGGGATCTGTGGATCTCTTTGATGCCAATCGCGCGGGATTTGTGGATATGGTGGAAGCGATCAGATCGCCTGGTTCCACGCTAAAGCCGTTTGCTTATGGCATGGGATTGGATTACGGCATTATTCATGAAGCGAGTTTATTAACGGATGTTCCGCGGAGTTTTAATGGCTACGAGCCCCAAAACTTCGACCGAAAATTCCGTGGCGCAGTGCCGATGTATCGAGCGCTTCAGCAATCACTCAACGTTCCTGTTGTGCAAGTTTTCGAGCATTTAACGCCGCGCTATTTCTTGCAAAAAATGCGCGAAAGTGGGATTCGACTCTATGTTGAAGAGCCTACTTTAAGCATGGTTCTTGGGGGATTAGGCACCACACTGAGCGAGCAAGTTCGGCTCTTTTCAGCCTTAGCCAATGGCGGAGAAGTCTATCCGCTTGTCATTCAAAAGCCGGCGCGCGATACGGATCAAAGCACAATGCCGGAAATGAGTGGTAAGCGCCTTCTATCAGAAGAGGCGAGCTGGATTATCACTAAAACCTTGAGTAGCATCCATCCGCCTAAGCGGTTAAATACTCGAAAAGTCGCGTGGAAAACAGGGACAAGTTACGGTTACCGCGATGCATGGGCGATAGGCACAAGCCCCGATTGGACAGTCGGCGTTTGGATCGGAAGACCAGATGGCGTTCCGAATGTGGGCGTTTTAGCCGGCGATTTTTCAGCACCGATGCTCTTTGATATCTTTAACTTCTTACCCAAAGATCGAACCGGATTTATCAAACCTGCCGGCATTATGCGCGAGACAATCTGCTGGCCATCTGGGCGAAAGCAATCACAAGTGCCGAGCCTTGCTTGCGAAGAGCAGTTCGTGATCGATACGATTGCCGGCAAAGTGCCAAGAACGCTCTATGATGCCAAAGGCGAAACACCCCATGAAGGCTGGCCACTATTGCTCTCTAGAATCGAGAATGAAAAATACTCCGCTCAAAGTACCGCGCGGAGATTATCCCAAAATGTCGGCAATCGAACTTCCGGCAATCGAGCCTTGGGTAATCAAGTGGGTGAAGGGCAGGTAGATAACCCTATAATGCCGGCAATTGAGGGAACACAAAATCACCCTAGCGCTTATACACGACATGGCGTAAAGATCACGACATTGGCCAATGAGAGCATTATCTTTAAGAGCCTTTACGACATCCCTTTAGAGGCAGAAGGAGAAGCGCCCCTGCGTTGGTATTTAGATGGTCGCCTCTTAAAAATGCCGGTACTAGAGATGAAAGCATTAAAAGCCGGCATTCATCGCTTGAGTGTTCAAGATCAGCATGGCAACCGAGATCAGATCAAGTTTGAAGTGCGTGCCGAGTAGTATTCAGAATCTCAAAATGAGTAAGTCGAAAAAGATTAAAAGATTAAAAAAGAAAAGGTTAAAAGGCGAGAAAGAATGGATCAAATAGAAGGACGATTAATCGAATGGGATGATGCCCGCAAATTTGGGTTTATTCAGGATTCTAAGGGAGCATCGGTATTTGCGCACATTCAAGATTTCCCCAAATATGCCACGCCCAAAGTGGGGGATCGCTTGCGCTTTAAGCTTCGCCAAACGCCAAAGGGTTTACGCGCAGTGGAGATTCAGGGGAGCAAAATCAAATCCCCCTCAGTGCATTCCCGTTGGAAAAATAGCGCCTTCTTTGTTGCGCTTGCCATCGTGGTTCTGGGGAACATTCGTTGGATGTGGGCGCAAGGGGCGCTTGATGGCACTGTTTTTGGCGCGAATCAGGGGATTTATCAGCAATATCAACCCCTTCTGATCTTCCTATTGCCGGCATTTTACGGCGTCATGAGTTTATTGACCTTTGTGCTTTACGGCATCGATAAGCGCAGAGCGATCAAGCAAGCATGGCGAATCCCAGAAGCCACTTTGCACCTTTGTGAACTGCTCGGTGGCTGGATTGGTGGGTTTTACGGGCAGAAGATCTGGCATCACAAAACAACGAAAGCCACTTATCAGTACATTTTTTGGTTGATTGTGGGGTTACACACGCTGATTTGGGCAGATTATCTGTTCTTTGATTTCGGCTCGATCCCCGCACTTATTCATTGGATCTTCTCGAAGTTTTAATAATATGATGAATGCCGGCATTTCGCCTGAATCAGGCAAGCAGAAAGATTCAGGCAACAGAAATTGATGAAGTGCAGCGTGTTTTGATTGGGGGATTTTTTTTGATTCTGCTACAGTAAACTTTCAAGATTCCATTTAAACCGTTTGTTGATTAAAAGGTGCGTTCATGACACAAAAATCCCGCTTAGATCAAATCATTGCCGATACTCATCAAAACCGCCGCGTGCGAGAGCAAGGTTATCGAGAACGTGCGTTAAAAATGTATCCATGGATTTGTGGCCGTTGTCAGCGTGAATTTGATCATCGCAATATCCGCGAACTTACGGTCCATCACAAAGATCACGACCACGACAACAACCCAGAAGACGGCAGTAATTGGGAACTCCTCTGCCTCTACTGCCACGACAACGAACATCAGCGCATCGAAGAAGCCATCAACAACGCCACAAGAAACACAGACGGCAAAACCGTCATCGCCACCCACAATCCCTTTGCGGACTTGGCGAATATGTTGAAGAAGTAGAGCGGGTATTTCTGGCTATCGTAACTGCGACATTACTATAAATTTATTGGGTTTCCAGAAATAATTCGAAAACCTCGATGATGTCGAATTCAATCAGCAACCTTACAAAAAAGAAAGAAGCAATCATTGAGATGCTCCAAAAGCATCAGATAAAAGATTTTTATTTTGGAGCGCTAACATGGCATTCGTTATAAAAGAAGAGTGCTAGCATATATTTAGCCCGAATAAAGTGTTTTTGTAATAGTAGTTAAAGGTCGAAAGATGAGATGGTGTAAAGTCTTGTTTTTCCGCCTTTAATTGTTTTTGGCTCACCAGTTTTTAGAAATAATAGAATTATGTTATACCTGAAAATTATCTCTTAATTTATGTAGGTGATTGATATATATGATTAATATTCTTAAAGATAAAGTTATTCAAGATGTTTGTGTAAAAATATCTAATTACGATGGTTTAGATTTAGCTATCTCATTTGCAAGTTTAAATACGCTAATAGAACAAAGAGATAATATAAATTCGATAATAATTCTTAGTCATTTATCTTTAATGTTTGCAAAAGGTCAAAAAAGAGCGACTCCTAATGTAGTAAAGGAGTGTTTAGATCTAATTTTAGACAGTGGGATAGGGAGAGATGATCCGCATGAAAATATTTTTGTTAACAACGTTAGTTCTGTACAGATTGGGAATAATTATATTTTAGAGGGAATTTGGAATAATTGCTCTTTTTATACACAAAAATGCGTGGATGTTATTGAGCAATTTCCTCAAGAAAAAGCGTCTGATTGGTCTCGGTTTAGAGTAGGAATTTACTCTTTATTGCAACTTTCAAATTTAATGTGTAACAAAGCGAATTTAAAATATAATCAAGAACCAAAAGCAACAGATAATAAAAAAATATTTTATAAAGGTTTTGTAAAAACAAAATCAAGCTTGATTTTTTCTAAAAAAGAATTAGAAGAGAATGGTATTGATGTTGATTCTTTAACATCATTTCTTTGTTTGAAGAATGATTTTGAAGAATTTCAGAAAGAGGATATTGGTAATACTTCTTTAGAAACTAGACCTCTATATATTGAAAATGAAACTGTATATATAGTTCATCCAACTGCAATACCAATTGCTATTGTTGCATACGTAATTAAATACTTTCAAAATCTTGAAGGAATAGATGGTGTGGATTTCCTTCACGAGAAGTTTTCAGAGATTGATAGGAAAAAATTACTATTAAATCCTTTTGTGTTGGGTGGTAAATCTAATCCGATAGACAAAAAGGAATGTATTACTAACAGAAAACAAGATGGCTTCTCAATTGAAAATTATGCATTAGACGTAGATAAAGGTGTTTATTTCAATTTGCTTTTAGTGTTTGATCCTTTAGATAATGTGAATAATTTAAACCTTTTAGAACCATCTCTTTTAATGTCTCAATGTGCAGAGAAAATTAATAGCACTATTTCCTCTATTAGAAGTAGAAGCCTATTAGATAGGAATTTTACAAGAGGTTATACGTTAATAGTGTTATGTGGTTTTGGTCGGGCAAGCAATATTTTGATAGAAAATAACATTAGTAATTGGGATATTTCATTAATCACAGATTCTGATTTTTATGTTTTATCGTGGTTAGATAATATGTCAGCTGAATACTTATTTAGGGTGAAAGATGCAGAAAAGGCTATTCAGAAAGAGGGTGTGATAATAATGCCTCCTCCTCAGATGGATTTACTAAATACCATAGGATGCATTCGGGATAATAATAACAGTTTGATAAACCATGATTGTATTGGATTAGAAAATGCCACTTTATTTCTTAGTAAGTTAAATGCTAATAGAAGTCTGAAATATGATGTTTCTTTATCTTATGATGTACATGTAGAACAACATCCAGAGGATTGGAAGTTAATGAGGATTGAGAGTAGAAGTTACTTTCAAGAAGATAAGTTGTTTCCGATTTATGTTGATATGGATAGTTATTATCCAAATTTAATATCAATAAATCATTTTAATATTTGGATTCACTTAGAATCATCTACGAAGCCTTTACCTAAAGAGGAAAGACAAAGATTTATCAATGTGTGGATTAAAAAAACTATGGAATACCTTTTTAATTTACAGTTGTTATCAGAGTCTACTAATGATCAAATTGATTTATATTTTTCGTTTAAGGGAAAGCATCCATTAAAAACTCAATCATCTGAGGAGTTTATGACCCTTGATAAAGTAATTGGTGAGATTGATTACCAAGTAGATAAATTTGAAAAGTTGTCATATATAGATTTTTCAGAAAATTTTGATAATGCTTTTCTAAATGCTGAGAACTTTGCAGATCAAGCAGTAGTATTTATTCTTTTAAAAGTAATGTGTATTTATTGGGATCTTAGATTAACAGACATTCTACTACTCGAATATGTGAAAGATATAGTTGGAGATAGGTATGCTAGACAGATTCATGTATTTGAAGGTGAAAGCTATAGGGATTATATTCAATCTGAAGTTCAGGAAAAACCATTAGTTATTTCTCCATTAGTTGTAAATAATTTAAAGTATGGACTAGCTTGGAGGCAAATTAATAGGGAGGAAGCACCTCTAGAACTAAGAGATGAAGATAGCTGTAAAACTTTTTTAAACAATATGGTCTTACATTGCGTTAATGAAATTAGGGAGACATTAAAATTTTACAATCGAGCCGATTTTATAAAAAAAGTATTTCAATACTATGAGGCTAATGCAAAAGAAGACATTCACTGGGATCGTACTCTGCCAGCTATGTTAGCAATTCATGAAAATAAACAAGATGTTTTAGATGTAGTGTCTAATAAAAAATTTAAACGTAATAGCGGACAAAGGGCATTGCGGCTATTAATAGAGATTGCATTGTGTGAATGTTCTCTTGATAGAGGTTTAGAAATCAGTAGGTTAGATCTAGTTTCTTTAATGGCTAAGATTAGCTTTGTAGAATATTTTGGTAATTTATCTGATACCATTTTTTACCAAGCAATTGAACCGTGGATAAGGATAACCAGTTTAGGAGATGTGCATAGTAGTCCAGAATTTGAGAATGATATTGTAGAGCCATTTGGGAAAAATGTTTTTTTAAATCATAGTCGATTAAGTGGTGAAAAGTATGAATCCTTATATAAAGTTAAGGATATTCAAGAGGGGAAAATAAATTTTTCAGAAGTTTTAAAAGCAGATTTCTTATTAGCTTGGGAAAAAGATTTTGGCTTTCCTTTGGAAGATTTAAGCTTAGTTATCGGGAGTATAGAAGCAATTGCAATAGATTGTAAAGAAAGAATTATTATTGATGTGGAATTCGACGATTTAGTAACAAGAGTAAAAAAAGTAGGGAGCATCAAGGGTAATATAGAGTCGGTATTAGATTTTTTATTACTAAAGACTAGAAGTGATTGGCTTACAGTTCCTGAAGGGTTTCAGAATAAAGAAGTATTTCCTTGGCTTTATAGACGTCGATTATCGATTATAATGAAACCTATTTTACAGATAGATAATAATACGCGACGATTATTGATTTCAGTGCCATTTTTGCGAGATGCTTTTGGCGTTATTTTCCATTCTTATTATTACGGAACATTGAGAGATTTACGAGATAAAAGAAATGAGAAATTTCTTCATCAGTGGAAAGGAATGATTAATAATAAAATGGGAACAGAATTTAATGATGAGGTAGCTGAAAAATTAAGAAATATAGGTTGGAATGCTGTTTCAGATATTAAAGTAACCCAACTTTTGAATAAAAAATTTGATATTGATTATGGAGATGTTGATACTCTAGCTTGGGATGAAAGCTCTGGAAGAATCTTAGTAATAGAATGTAAAAACTTACAATTTAAAAAAACCACAGGAGAAATCGCAGAGCAAATTTCTGCTTTTAGAGGAAAAACAGATTCAAAAGGAAAAAGAGATTTACTAAAAAGGCACTTGGATCGTGTTGATATATTGAGGGAGAGTTTGGATATATTACAATCATATTTAAAAATAAACACCAATGTGAAAATTGAGAGTCACATAGTATTTAAAAGTACAGTGCCAATGAAATACTCTATGAAAGTATTAAGTCATTTAGTGAAAGTACATTTCTTTGATGAGTTAAATGAGGAGTTTAATCTATAGGTTTATTTTATAGAGTTAAAAATAGACTCACCATGAACAAAATATTTAGCAAAAAACTACTAACCAGAATACTCTTTACTTACTCCGACACACGAAAGCTTATCAACGAATCAGGGGACAATGTCTAGAATCGTCAGCGGGCAGAGAAAGAGCGGGATAAGAAATATGCGGCGATTGATGCTAGCTATGCTTGTCAAACAAGTGAGGATCTTAATGCATATTGGGAACCAAAAACTCGCCGTTGTTTAGATCGCCGGACAGGACGACCGATTCCCCTGTGATATTGGGATTATCATTGGTATTGTTTGTACTAATATCGCTAAGAATATATGATTGATATCGTGCAATAATTCCAACTATTTACGCAAGGAATCCTTAATGATCCCCTTCAATCCCGCAATCTTCCTCATCATGGCGATTATCAAACTGATCGCGTTGGCGACGCCTTTTTTATGGCTCTATTCACTCCTTTTTGCACTTAGGGTGTTTTTTATTGCGCGTAAAGAGCAGGTGCCTTTTTTCCGTTTACTCTTTAAGAGTAAGTTCTTTATTGTTGTGCTTATGATAACGCTGATATTCTCCGGCATTACATGGTACACAAGTGCGGAGGAGAAGGCCTTTAAGGCGGATTATACGACAAGATCTGAGTATCAAAAGCAACGCCGGAATTTTGTCTTAGAACACGATCATCTTTATGGGGAATTTCTATTTCCGAAAGGGACGCTCATTAATCGTTATGATCCGAGTGATAATGGGGATGAAACATATCCGCTTATTTTAAGTGGATTGAAAACCGCAGCGTTTCCGGAGCCCACCGAGATTGCCGGCATTTTAGCGACGAAGCTTGATACGATGGGATATGTCGTGCTGGCTGAAGATCAGGATGTGGGGCCAAGGCACTATTATTCTCGTAAAACGCATCAGTGGACAGAAGATAGAACGATGCCTTTTATGGCGTGTGAAAAGGGCATGGTTGCCATATATGAAAAGCCTTCTGGGCCAAGCACTAATTATGATGAGGAGTTTTGGTGGCGCGATAAAGATGGAGCAGAAGCGCACTTTAAACCTTCACAGTGGCAATTTAGATATTGTGAACATGCAACACATAGAGTCGGGATGTTGCCGGCATATGGGTCAGAAGAAGCAGTCGCAAGAGAGCTGGCAGAGCAGAAGGCAAAAGCAGAGAGAAAGTCACAAACAATCATTCGAGATGGCGTATTGATGGATGCAGAAGAGGTAACTTTTACGATTAGTTATCTTATGGAAGCGCAGAGAGAATATATTTTTACAGCAAGAAGCAGTCAGCTTGAAGCCGATTACTTAAAGGCTTACAGGTTGTTTGAAAAGGCGGCGGAAAATGAAGAAGCTGAAGCTTATTACTATCTAGGCATTATGAATGATGCCGGCGAAGGCGTGCCGCAAGATAGAGAAAAGGCACTCTATTGGCTTCATAAATCCGCAAATGCCGGCAATGTGGATGCCGTTGCGAAGATTGGGGGAATCTATCTTAATGATGAAGCCGTGCAAGATTATGCTAAGGCCATGGAGATATTCCAAAGTGCTGCCAATACTGCAAGAAATGAGGTGGCGGAGTTTTATATTGGATTGATCTATGCCCAAGGGCTTGGCGTTACGCAAGATTATCAGCAAGCCTTAGCGTGGTTTAGAAAAGCAGCAGATCCTATTCACGCCATTGGAATGACGGGATATCATCACCTATCACTCAATGCAATGCTCAATGTCGGCAAGATTTACGAACAAGGTTTGGTTGGGGAGAAAGACCCAAAAGCAGCAGAACCTTGGTATGACAAAGCATGCCATCTTAAATTAGAAGAGGCTTGTGAGCGCTTGGAAGGCCTTGAAATATCAGAATCAGCTTAGATTGAACCCCCTAAAATTACACGTAAAATGAAACGACTTGCAATGAATGTAGGTCGTTTTTTTATGATGTGCTTTTTAATATCAGCAGGAATGCTTTGATGCCATGATTGGCCGGATATGAATGATAGATTTCCGTCTATATTATTGTTTTTATTTGTGGGTTTTTCTTTTGAGGGATGCGATTACAAAGGGCTGTGCTATATTGCTAGAAGTTCACTGTTTTAGATTCAGTGTGCCCTTATGGAGGATTCATCAATGAAAAAAATATTCTTAGCAACATCCGTTGTAGCAATCGCATCGGTTGCGGGCTTGATGGCTTTTGCGCAGGCAGAAACGGTTCCATCGAATCAATTTTGGGAGCAGTTACAAACGCATTGTGGAAAGGCTTATGCAGGGAAGCTTGCAGATGGGCAAGATCGACCAGAGTTTTCCGGCGATATGGTGATGCACGTTAAAACCTGTAGCGATACCGAGATTAAGATTCCCTTTTTTGTGGGCGAAGATCTCTCACGCACATGGATCTTCACGAAAGATGCAGATAATCTGATTTCGCTTAAGCATGATCATCGTAATAAAGATGGTTCGGAAGAGGAGATCAATTTTTACGGCGGTAAAGCGACAAATGTTGGGCATGATAATTTTCAGTTTTTCCCAGCAGATCCAGAAACGGCAACCATGTTACCGGCGGCATCGAGTAATGTCTGGTGGATTGAATTATCGGACAATGAATATAGTTATAATCTACGACGTTTAGCAGCCGATAGACCGCCCTTTAGAGTGGAATTTGATTTAACGAATTCAATTGAAACGCCGGCGGATCCTTGGGGTTGGGCTGAGTAAATGTATTTAGATCGAGTCATCATTATTATTCGATGATGAATAATGATCGAAGGCAGATAGAACGAGAATGATAAGGAAGCCTGAGAAATCAGTGCTTCCTTTTTTGTGCAAGGATGATCGTAAAAAGTGATGTTGAGAATAGATCGAGCTTTTAGAAAGAATCTTTTATACTGCTGGTTTTAAGGAAATTCATCAATACCCGATAAGAGGAGAGAGCATGACAGATTACGCAAAATATCATGAATCAGAAGAGTATATTCATGTCTGGTTTTATAACGAAAACGATAAGCCTTTTCGCATTGGTGAGAAGATGAATGAGCTCAATGATGAAGCGTATATGAATGGCTATAATTGGGATGCAGTTTTAAATTACTATCTTACAAAAAATGCACCAGATGTAATGGAATCCATGGGCGCTGACCCTGAGGCGGGCTCGTATGTGGCGATTTACCCGAATACGCCAGAGAATCTTCTACGTGCGCAGAAGTTTGTAGGGATTATTCAGCACTTAATTGAGAATGAAGAATTGCTCTATAAAATGGTTGTGGAAGCATCGGATGAGATCGAGTGGGATTAAGAGATGATGATATTGGAATGAAATAAGGCTTATCTCATTAGATAAAAAAACCGTACCTTCATGAATTTGAAAGTACGGTTTTATGTTGATAATTATAGGAATCAGCGTTTATTAGAGAATAAATCTGCTGAGATCTTCATCTTCGATTAAGTCGCCAAGTTCAGCTTGAACATAATCTGCCGTTACGATGAATTTCTCGCCATCACGATCTGATGCTGAGAAAGAGATCTCTTCAAGAAGGTGCTCTAAAATTGTATGTAAGCGACGAGCACCGATATTTTCTGTTTTCTTATTAACTTCGAATGCCATTGCCGCAATTTTATGAAGCGCATCTTCTTCGAATTCTAGCTCTACACCTTCCGTTTTGAGAAGGGCAGTGTATTGCTTGATAAGCGCTGATGATGGCTCGGTTAAGATGCGGAAGAAATCATCTGCATTGAGTGATTTAAGTTCTACACGAATCGGTAAACGACCTTGAAGCTCTGGGATAAGATCTGATGGTTTTGAAAGATGGAACGCACCTGATGTAATGAAGAGGATATGATCCGTCTTGATTGCGCCATATTTTGTAGAAACCGTACAGCCTTCGATCAGCGGTAAAAGGTCACGTTGAACCCCTTCGCGAGAGACATCTGCGCCAGAAGATTCACCTTTACGGCAGACTTTATCGATCTCATCAATAAAGACAATCCCTTGGTTTTCTGCAACTTCAATCGCACGTTGTTTTGCTTCTTCTTCGTTAATTAAGCGTGCAGCTTCTTCGTTTTGAACGATTTTAAGTGCATCCTTAATCTTCATTTTTTTGCTCTTTTTCTTCTCCATACCCGATTGTTGGAAAAGAGCTTGGAGCTGATCAGCCATCTCTTCCATACCTGGAGGAGACATGATGTTAACGCCACCTGCCGCATGGGCTGAAACTTCGATATCAATCTCTTTATCATCCATTTCACCACGAATGATTTTTTCGCGGAATTTTTGGCGCGTTGAGCTCTCAGCTTTTGGTGCATTTGGCTCATCTGCAAAACCTACGCTTTTAGGCGCTGGAAGAATGGTGTCGAGAATACGCTCGATCGCCGCTTCTTCGGCTTTTGGATAAGCTTCTTTAATCATTCTTTCACGAACTTGTTTCACGGATGCTTCAACAAGATCACGGATAATAGAATCAACTTCACGGCCCACATAACCCACTTCCGTGAATTTTGTCGCTTCTACTTTGATGAAAGGTGCATTGGCAAGCGTCGCAAGACGGCGTGCAATCTCTGTTTTACCAACGCCGGTTGGTCCAATCATGAGGATGTTTTTTGGCGTAATCTCTTTACGCATCTCATCGCCTACTTGTTGGCGTCTCCAACGGTTACGAAGCGCGATCGCAACAGAGCGTTTCGCTTCATCCTGACCAATAATATAACGATCGAGTTCTTGTACGATCTCTCTAGGTGTCATAGCACTCATAAAAAAATTCCTTTTGAATATATGTTTTAGCTACTTCAGCTAACAGTTATCTGTCTCGTGCTGAAGTATCAATTGAGCGGTTCGCTTAGAAGCTAAGTTTCTCAATTGTTAAATTAGTATTGGTGTAGATACAGACACTGCCGGCAATCTCTAAGCTTTTACGGACAATATCTTCAGCGGGGAGTTCTGTGTTTTGAACCAGTGCAAGTGCTGCGCTATGGGCAAACATGCCGCCCGAACCAATGGTTGCGATATCGTGTTGTGGATCGATAACATCACCAAGACCTGAGATAATGTAGGTAGCAGTTGCATCGGCGACAATAAGGAGTGCTTCGAGTTTACGAAGACCACGTTCTGTACGCCAATCTTTTGCAAGCTCTACCGCTGCTTTAGTAAGATTTCCGCTATGTTGTGCGAGTTTCTCTTCAAATCTTTCAAATAAGGTGAAGGCATCGGCAGTACCGCCAGCAAATCCCGCGATCACTTTACCGTTGAACAGTCTGCGAACTTTACGAGCATTTCCTTTCATGATGGTGTTTCCCATAGAAACTTGGCCATCTCCTCCAATCACGACTTCATTACCGCGGCGTACCGCACAGATGGTTGTACCTCGAAATTGTTCCACAATTAACTCCTTATCGTTTTAAAATTGCATGTTAAGATAATGCGGTTCTTTCAGTAAATTTCAAGAGACCGAAAGCAATCGCACCAAATTTGCGCATCAAAAAACCAGTGATGAATGCCTATATAATAGTGGAACTCCTTGAGATAGAGGGATAAAGCGCATGGATCGCCTTATTGTAAAATAACGCAAAAAAAGCACTCAATGACCGAGTAGATCCTTACCAAGGTTTAGCACTAGCACGAAGGAGACATAATGAACCCCCGCATTAATACAGAGATGTTATCGGATAATGAGTTACTTCGGTACTCTCGGCATATTATGCTCGATCAGTTTGACCTTGAAGGGCAAGCCGTGTTGAAAGCGGCGCACATTGTCGTTGTGGGTTGTGGTGGTTTGGGAATGGCGGCATTGCCACTTCTTGCCGGAGCCGGCGTTGGACATATTACGCTGATTGATTTTGATACCGTGGATATCACGAACCTGCATCGACAAACGGGCTATAACATGGAAGATGTTGGGCGCTCTAAGGTGCAGCAAGCAGCGGCTCATCTCCGGGCTTTAAATCCGGAAGTGACCCTCACTGAGATCGATCAAAAGGTTGATTTCAACGAGATGGTGCGGTTAGTGCAAGATGCGGATTGCGTTTTAGATTGTAGTGATAATTTTGTGCTTCGTAAATCAGTCAACCGAGCATGTTACTTGTATAAAGTCCCGTTGATTTCAGGCTCTGCAGTACGTTATGAGGGGCAATTAACGGTATTTGATTTTAGAGAGGCTGAGTCGGCATGTTATGAATGTCTCTTCGGTGGGGATCATGCGGATGATGGTAATTGTGCGCTCTTTGGGGTCTTTTCTCCGGTAGTACATATTATTGGGGTCTCTCAGGCGCAGGAAGCACTGAAATTAATGTTAGGAATAGGGACAGTCATGACGCAGCGAATTGCGATTTATAACGCGCTGGAATTTTCATGGCAATATTTTGGTTATGGTCAAAACCCTCATTGTAATGTGCATCAATAGGGATGCATCATACCGATCATGGATACGAGATTTTTTAAGGTAGCTGATTTTAGTTGTAATATTTTCTCGGTAAGATATAAGAGGGGATATCAAGCATAAATCGATACAAGATAATCAAAAATGGATGCTTATGGATTAGTAAGCGTTCGGATAATAGATAGACAATAAACGATCAGGAATAAACACTTTTTCAGCAATATGCGCTGATGACTCGTGTATGATTGATTCATCATGCAAAAATGTTAGATTTAATAGGGTAAAACAATGAAAAAAATTCTTCTTCTCAGCATTATGAGTACGATGGTGATCGCGGGCTGTGCAACAACAGAACCTGCAAAAAATAGCGTGAGTTATGCAGATTATAAGCAAGAACGTCATGATTTAGAGCTCGTATCAGATAAACATATTGCTGCTTATAGTGCGTGTGTTCGTTCTGGTTTAAAACAGTATCAAGCAACAGAAACACCGCTTGAAGGAAATGGCATTCGAATGACGAAACGAGATCAATTTGTGGTTGAGATCTATAAAGCGATTGATTCAACTTATGTGCGAGCGGATACTAGTATTAAAGCAGTAGAGAATGTATTACAGCGTTGTAAGTAAAGGTCATGAAGGGGATTTATTATTGAAATAGTCCCTATTTTTTCGTCAGCCATTGTGCCTGCTGAGATATTTAAAAAGCGCTGCTCATTTTGAGCAACGCTTTTTTGTTGTCTTGAATTTAATCTCACTCATAAGATGGATGGCGGTCGATCATCGCGGTAAGGGCAATCGTGTAGTGACGCAATTAGACTTCTTTTTGGGTTAAGAACCAGCCGGCAATACTTTCTCTTGTGGTATGGGTTGGTAAAACCTCATGCGGAAACTCTTCAGACATAAAGAAAACCATGCGACCATTGATAGGCTCGATGCTCATCAAGGCTTGATCATCACCATCATAAATGATGAGCTCTCCGCCATCGCCTTTTACCCACGTATCGTTAAGATAGAGAACCGTCGTAATTTTTCGGCGATTACGATCTCGCGCATTATCAATATGCTTTTTGTAAAACGCCCCACTTGGATAGCGGCAAAAGTGAGTCTCAAATTCTCGAAGCCCTAAATAACATTTGGCATTAAAGAGTTGGCGAAGTGCTTCCATCTTCTCCATATAGTCGGCAATTGGGTCGCCCATTTCAGGATCCAGCCAGAGCGTTAAATCTCCACGAACGCTCTTATTCCCTTGTAGCGAAGCGCGATTACCGATTCGTGCATCTTGGAGCGCATCAGGAATCGCCTCTTTGATTGCTTGCGTTTCTTTATCGGTGAGAAAATCATCCCATACATAAAAGCCATGTGATGAGAGAGAGGCAATAAGATTATGAATTGTCATGGTGTATGAAAATCAAAGAGGGGGGTAATTTTTATACAGTTAAAATGTCTAATCTCATAATTAAAAAAATAAATAAAATGCTCGCTTTATGCATGAATAGGTGATTTTGGCGCTTTGAGGTAATGAATGAAGATTTATTTTTTTTAATAGAAGCGCTCTTTTTAAAATAGTAACTTTTGAAAAAGTTACTTAAAAGCGGTAAGAGCGAGATTCCTTGATAGAGATGTTTTTTTATAAGAGCCCTTCATCTGTAGTGTATTGAAGGACGCTGTGTGAAGGGTTGGGCAATAAATTCTACTGATGTCATCTTTATGTCATATTTTGTTTTTAGGATAAGTCTATCCCGAGAACAAAGCGGGGCTTTGAGTATCTTGAAATGATTGGAGAGAAGTCTAATGACACGTAAACGTGATGAATTTGAAGTGAATAACCAAACGGATAATGCGGCATTTTCAAAAGTAATGGATGCGCGTATTTCTCGTCGCTCCCTCTTTAAGATGGGGGGAATTGGTATGACAGCGGGGCTCTTTTCGCTCTTCCCAACCCAGCTTTTAGCCGGTACAAGTGATCAATCTGCGAATACAAAAGCGGTGGTTTCAGCCGCAAAAGCAGGGCAAGTAACGTTTAAACCCGTCGCTTACTCGTCATTAGATACGGTTATTGTGCCCGACGGTTATGTGGCGGATGCTTTTTATAGCTGGGGAGATCCTGTAGGAATTGCCGGCAATGTTCCGGCATTTAAAAAAGATGGATCTAATAGTGCGCAGGACCAAGCAGCACAGGCGGGAATGAATCATGATGGTATCGCTTATTTCCCGATAGGTGATTTTGAAGAAGGATCTCGTCATGGGCTTCTCGCGATGAATCATGAGTATGTCGATAATGGGCTCCTCTTTAATGATGGTGTCGAGAATTGGTCAAAAGAGAAAGTCTTAAAGTCCCAAAATGCGATGGGTGTTTCCGTGATTGAAGTCATGAAGAATGATTCGGGTCAGTGGGAAGTTGTACTCCCTTCAAAATATGCGCGACGTATTACTCCGCATACGGAGATGACTGTATCGGGTCCTGCAAAAGGTCATGAAAGATTTAAGACAGAAGCGGATCCTTCGGGAAGTCTTATTCTGGGAACCATGCAAAACTGCGCAAATGGCGAAACGCCATGGGGAACCTATTTGACGTGTGAAGAGAACTGGGCAGATATCTTTGTTAAGGCTGAGGGAGCACATACGGATCTTGAGAAACGCTATGGTATTTCGCAAGAAGATAGGGCGTATCGCTGGGTTGAGTTTGATGATCGCTTCAATGTGGATAAACATCCCAATGAGCCGAACCGTTTTGGTTGGGTTGTGGAGATCGATCCAGAGAACCCAGAATCAACACCTATAAAGCATACGAGCCTTGGTCGTTTTAAGCATGAGGGTGCGAAACTTGTCGTGGGTCCCGATAAGCGCGTGGCAGTTTATATGGGAGATGATCAGCGCTTTGAATATATCTATAAGTTTGTCAGTCGTGATAAGTATGATCCTGCAAAGGGTAAACAAAATAGCGAACTATTGAATGAGGGAACGCTCTATGTCGCTCGTTTTGATGAGTCCGGCGCTGGTACATGGTTACCATTGATCTACGGGCAGGGCGGTTTAACGCCTGATAATGGGTTTGAAAACCAAGGGGATGTTGTCATTAATGCACGAGGAGCTGCGGATATTGTTGGCGCAACCAAAATGGATCGACCTGAGTGGATTACGGCAGATCCGAAGAATCCTGGCAGTATCTACTGTACGCTCACGAATAATAGTCATCGAGGACGTGCAGGGTATCCAGGTAAAGATGCGGCAAATCCGAGAGACAATAATCTCTTTGGACATATTATTCATTGGCAGGAAGCAAATGGAGATGTGACATCTCAAGATTTTGAATGGGATATCTTAGCGCTAGCAGGATCAGATCAAACAGATGATCCGAACTTGAAAGCTCAAAATAGCGGGGATGCCTTTGGAAGCCCTGATGGTTTAGGATTTGATCATAATGGCGTGCTTTGGGTGCAGACGGATGTCTCTTCATCAACGATTAATCAGAAAGATTATGCCGGCATGGGGAATAATCAGATGCTCGCGGTTAATCCTGAGGATGGCCACTTTAAGCGATTCTTAACCGCGCCTAATCGTAGCGAAGTGACGGGGATTGCCTTTACGCCTGACAATAAAACACTCTTTATTAATATCCAGCATCCGGGCGAAACAGATGATGGCACGACCAATCACAACACGCCAATTGCCCTCTCAACATGGCCAGATGGACCATCTGCAGGGCGTCCTCGCTCGGCAACGGTGGTGATCCAACGTCTTGATGGAGGCGTGATCGGCAGTTAAGGCGATCAATGCACTTCCATTAATAACGATCCTTGAGTAGTCGGTGATAGCAAAATTGACGCTATCACCGGTTTTAGCTAAGTCCCAAGTGTTTCCGCGACGAACCTTGGGGCTTTTTTTGTGCGAGGAAGCAAGGGCAGAGCGTCTATCGTTAAGTTTAAATAGGTATTTGATTTAAATAAGATTGTGCGCGTAATGAGAAAGCAGTTGCTGATTACACAAAGAGGTGATTGAATGTAAATATTATTAAAGGAGATGCAAGTATGCCGTATGTGAATGTTAAAATAACGAAAGAAGGGGTAACAAAAGCACAGAAACAAGCAATCATTGCGGGAATGACGCAAGTGCTGGTGGATGTCCTTGGCAAGAATCCTGCGACAACAGTTGTTGTCATTGATGAAGTTGAGATGGATAACTGGGGAATTGGTGGTGTGCCGGTGACTGAGTTTAGGAAAACCATTTCTGAGAATAAATAGTCGATAATGACTCATAGAGATATTCAAAAAGGTTCAATCATGAAAAAGCAAATAAAGACGCCTCTTTTTTCCATCAAAAAAATCATATTAGCAATGAGTGCTGCGGTGATATTAACGGCAACTGCAGAAGCGTGTACACGCGTGGTATTCCATGGTGATAATAATCGCAACATGACTGCCAGAACTATGGATTGGAAAAGTGATGTGGGCACGAATCTTTGGATATTGCCACAAGGCGAGGCGCGTACAGGTGAGGCCGGAGATCACTCTATTGAGTGGGTGTCTAAATATGGCAGTGTTATTGCATCGGGTTATGATATTGCCACAACCGATGGTGTGAATGAGAAGGGATTAAATGCCAATCTCTTATGGCTTGCGGAATCTGATTATCCTAATACGCTTGCGATCGGTGAGAAGCCAACATTAGCAATTTCGCTTTGGGCGCAGTATATGTTAGATAACTTTGCAACCGTTGCAGAAGCTGTTGAGTTCCTCGAAACCGAACCTTTTGTGATTGTCACGGCGCAAGTGCCGGGGGAAACACGATTGGCAACACTTCATCTCTCGCTGTCCGATGCAGATGGGGATAGTGCTATTGTTGAGTATATTAATGGGAAGCAGGTTATTCATCATGATCGAAGCTATCAAGTTATGACGAACTCACCAACATTTGATAAGCAATTAGCGCTCAATGAATATTGGCAAACAATCGGTGGAACCACTTTCCTTCCGGGAACAAACCGCGCCGCTGATCGTTTTGCGCGTGCGTCGTTCTATATTAATGCGATTCCAAAAGATGGTTCACAGAAGGATTCCTTTGCGAGCGTCTTTAGTGTGATTCGAAATGTCTCAGTACCTTATGGTTTAAATACAGAAGAAGAACCGAATATCTCTTCAACGAGATGGCGGACTGTGGTTGATCATCAAGCGCAGCTCTATTTCTTTGAATCAGCGATCTCGCCTAACGTATTTTGGGTGGATCTGAAGAAGATTGATTTTGCGCCAGGCGCAGACAATGTGAAGAAGCTTGATCTTGGAAAAGATCAGTCGATCATCTATTCAGGTGAAGTGTCAGGTGATTTTGTGACAACTAAAGCATTTAACTTCCTTGGCATCAGTGAAGAAGCATTACAGACAGAGATGGCAAAGCAAAAGGTTGAACAAGCAGCTTTAGAAAGTAAAGATGCGGCAGCACTTGAAAAGAATGAGAGTCCTTAAATAAGTATTAGCTGTCATATTGGTGACAAAGGAGCGGTCTTTATGATCGCTCCTTTTTAATTTCCCGAAAATGTCGGTGGAATATCGGTGTAAAAAATCTATTTTGGTAAATTTCCTGAGAGAAAAGCCGTATAAAACGCTAGAAACCGATCTTTCTTTTAAAGTTATATCCCTTTTTTTATGAATTTCTCACGTATTACGGTAGGTTTTTAGCGGGTTCTCAGTGATTGATTAATACTTATACAGAAATGCTCTTGCATCTTTCCCTAAAAAGCGTAGAATTCTCTTTCTCGATTGACGGCGTTGAT
>CALZEE010000015.1 GCA_945639195.1 uncultured Ignatzschineria sp.
CGCTGCTACCGCTGGTGCTGCTTCTGCTTTTGGTGCATCTGCTGCTGGCGCTGCTACCGCTGGTGCTGCTTCTGCTTTTGGTGCATCTGCTGCTGGCGCTGCTTCACCTGCTTCGATAATCGCAAGAACAGTCCCTTCAGTAACGTCAGTACCTTCTTCTACTTTAATCTCTTTAAGAACACCACTGACTGTTGCCGGAACTTCAAGCATCACTTTATCAGTTTCGAGGTCAACAAGGTTTTCACCCTCTTCGATGAACTCACCTACTTGTTTATGCCACGCTGAAAGAAGCGCATCTGCAACTGACTCAGGTAATACCGGAACTTTAATTTCAATACTCATGGAGTTTCTCCTATGTAAAAATACTTCTAATGTATGTAACTTAAATAACGTAAATTAATTTAATCTTTGAAAATTTTAAGCCCTGTTAACGACTTCTAAAACCGCTAACAGGCTTGATAATTTTGGAGCCTCTTATCCTTCAAAAAGAAGGATAAGCGCTCAGATTTATGACTCGATTGTGGCATTACTCAACGATTGGGAAAATCGCATCTAATAATGCTTTCTCTTGCTCCGCGTGAACATGGCTGTAACCGACTGCTGGCGCTGCCGCTGCGGGTCTTGTTACAAACTCCAATACATGCTTACCAAGTACGATCTCTTCAAGATATGGGCGCACGAATGTCGCATAGCCTTGGTTCAATGGCTCATCTTGAATGAAGATCACTTCTTTCGTATTAGGGTATTTCTCAAGTTCAGCTTCAATCGCTTTCGTTGGGAATGGATAGATCTCTTCAAGACGAATAATCGCAGTTTTCTCATCTTTCACAGCTTCACGGCGATCTCTTACATCGTAGTAGATCTTACCGACAGAAATCACGACACGATCGACTTTCGCAGCATCAATTGCATCAATTTCTGGTAATACTGATTGGAAGGTTGAGTTTGCAAGATCATCCAATGTGTTCACCGCTTGGCGATGGCGAAGAAGGCTCTTCGGTGTCATCACAACAAGTGGTTTACGGTAATCTTGAAGCATCTGACGACGGAACATATGGAATGCTTGTGCCGGCGTTGTAGGTACTACAAAGCTCATGTTGTTCTCTGCACAAAGGCCTAAGAAACGCTCAGGACGCGCAGATGAATGCTCCGGCCCTTGCCCTTCATAACCATGTGGAAGAAGCATTACAAGCCCGTTGTAACGACGCCATTTTGTTTCACCCGCAGCGATAAACTGGTCAATCACCGCTTGCGCACCATTCACGAAGTCTCCGAACTGCGCTTCCCAAATTACAAGGGCATTTGGCTCAGTTGAGGCATAACCATATTCGTACCCAAGAACCCCCGCTTCAGAGAGGATTGAGTCAATCACAGTGAAGTTCGCTTGATCTTTCGTTAAGTGCTCAAGGGGAATATAGCTACTGCCATCTTCTTGGTTATGATAAACCGCATGACGATGGAAGAATGTTCCACGACCTGAGTCTTGACCTGTAATACGGATTGGATACCCTTCTTCAAGAAGCGTTGCATATGCCATAATTTCAGCAAAGCCCCAATCCATTTCGATCTCGCCTTCACCCATCTTCAAGCGAAGATCATGAATACGTTGAACACGGTTATGGAGTTTAAGTCCCTCAGGGAGCTCATTCATAATTCTTGTGAGCTCTGTGATGCGTGAAGCAATCACGCCTGTTTCTGGAAGAATTGGTCCTTCATCATCAAACTTGTCATGCGCTTTTGAGATTTTTTCCCATTTTTGCATGTATGAACTATTGATTGATTCAGCTGCAGGGAAACCAACAGGGTCGCCTACTTCTAATTTATCGCGATACTCTTTCGTGTACGCTTTGAAGTCCTCTTCTGTAATCAAACCTTTTTCGATTAAACGGTCTGCATAGATACGTGCAGGTGTTTTGTGCGCGCGTACTTTTTTATACATCATTGGCTGCGTTGCACTTGGCTCATCGGCTTCGTTATGACCGAGTTTACGGTAACAAACGAGGTCGATCACCACATCTTTATGGAACTTGTTACGGTAACCTAAAGCAATTTGCATCACATGAATAACCGCTTCCGGATCATCACCATTAACATGTAATACAGGCGCCTGAACGATCTTCGCTGCATCTGTACAATATTCAGATGAACGTGCATCAAGTGGGTTAGACGTTGTGAAACCAACACGGTTATTCACCACAACATGGACAGTTCCGCCTGTTGTATAACCACGTACTTGTGACATCTGTAACGTCTCAAGCACAATACCTTGGCCCGCAAATGCCGCATCACCATGGATTAATACTGGTAATACTGTGTTAAACGGTAACTCACCCGTTGGCGTTCCTGCAGGAATACGACGCTCTAAACGTGCACGAACAGATCCTTCAACAATCGGGTTAACGATCTCTAAGTGAGAAGGGTTAAACGCAAGTGCTAAATGGATAGGCTCGCCCTCTGGCGTTGCTTGTACTGAAGATGAGAAGCCCATGTGGTACTTCACGTCTCCCGAACCTTTTGTAAAGGTTGGAATACCTTCAAACTCTGCAAATAATTGCTCAGGTGCTTTACCAAGAATGTTTACGAGAACGTTTAAACGTCCGCGGTGCGCCATTCCGATCATGATCTCTTCAGCACCAGTATCTGATGCTAAAATCACCATTTCGTGAAGCATTGGAATCAATGCATCCCCACCTTCTAGCGAGAAGCGTTTTTGTCCAACATAACGGGTATGAAGGTAACGCTCTAAGCCATCGGCTGAAACGAGTTCTTCGAGGATTTCGATACGATCTTTATCGTTGAACGGGTAGTTATCTTGCACTTCTTCGAGGCGATCTCTTAACCAAAGACGCTCTTCATCTGAACGAACATGCTCAAATTCAACCCCAACATGACTGGTATAAGTACGTTTAAGGACGTCGATAATATCGCGAAGCTTCATGGACTTTTGCCCTGCTAATCCGCCTGTTCTGAACTCTGTTGCCATGTCCATTTCAGTCAAATTAAAGTAGCTAGGATCCAGCTCTGGCACCGGCTTTACTTCACGTAAATGAAGAGGGCATAAGTCTGCTACTTGATGCCCCCTGAGTCGGTATTCGCCAATGAGATTTAAGACACCCACTTGCTTTTCAAGATGCGCTTCATCGAGTGTTCCCACTTGCGCCTGTTTTGCTTGGTGTCGCATCTGCTCAAACGCACGCTTAACAGGACCTTGTGCAACATCTTCACCATTAATCTGTCTGAAATCAGCAAAATAACTTTGCCACTCCGCAGATACTGATTCAGGATCTTGCAAGTATGACTCAAACAGCTCCTCGACATACGTCTGATTAGCACCGTTTAGTGCCGACGTCTCTCTAAACTTATCTATTAGTTTCATTGTTATCGCTCACAGTTATGTAATCTAAAATTGATAGGAAATTAAAAAGAAAGAAATTTGCTCCATTATACCCATTTTTTTTCATTTTGGGGCATTGATGTCTGGTCTCAAGTCAACATGTGCCCATTTATATCTAGGGGATAACAGCCTTATTGGAATGCTTATTTAAAATCACATTAATGCAAATGTGTTAGTATGTAAATCATTCGCTATATTATTGTTTACTTATGGGAATACTGCATGAAACTAAATGAACTTCGATACTTTATCGCAGTTGCTGAAGAGAGACATTTTGGGCGCGCTGCGCAGAAATGCTTTATCTCACAACCTGCGTTATCCATCGGCATCAAAAACCTTGAAGCATCTATGGATGTATCGCTTTTTGAGCGAACCACAAACGAAGTTCTTCTCACACCGGAAGGGGAAAAAGCCCTCCCGAAAGCTCGAAGAATTTTTGAGCTAGTAGATGACCTTCTTTCGCTTAGCAAAGAGTCCGACTCGATTGACGGACACTTCAATCTTGGCGTCATCTTTACGATCGCCCCCTACCTTCTGTCTCGAATGATTCCCTCACTGCGCAAAAATGCGCCTGATATGCAGTTGCATATCTTTGAGAATATGACAGATAGCCTTCTTCCGATGTTGAAAACAGGGGAGATTGACGCGGCGATTTTAGCCCTTCCTATTTCAGATCCAACATTTGAAGTGATTGAGCTCTATGAAGAGCCTTTCTTTGTTGTCACGCCTAAAGATCATCCACTAGCCTCTAGAACAGAGATCTCGGCGAATGAAATTCACGAATATGATCCTTTACTCCTCAATATTGGTCATTGCTTTAGGGATCAAGTTCTTGATCGCTGCAAAGAGATTAATGCGACCAATTCGCATCACCACTCGCTTGAGACAATTCGTAATATTGTTGCGGCAGGACATCAAATCTCAGTGCTTCCTAAATACGCCCTGACAGATGACCATCTCGGAGAACTTTTACATTACATTCCGTTCACGGACCCTGTACCAACCCGTAAAGTTGCATTGATCTATCGCAAAGAGTTTACGCAGATGCGTAAAATCGAAATGATTGCGAAGTGTATTACTGATCTAAACCTCTAAACATTGTTCAAGAAGGCGGATTAGATGTTAGTTGATCAATTTGGACGTAAAATCGATTATGTTCGCATCTCTGTTACAGATAGGTGTGACCTTCGTTGCACCTACTGTATTCCTAAAGGCTTCAAAGGCTTTGAAGTCAACAAAAATTGGCTCACGTTTGATGAGATCATCCGCGTTGTAAAATCATTCTCTGCCATGGGTACGGATCACTACCGTATTACCGGCGGAGAGCCCCTTCTTCGCAAAAATGTCACAGAGCTCATTACCCGCATCAAAGAGATCCCGACAATCAAAGATCTCTCGATGACCACCAATGCAACACAGCTTGAAAAACATGCAAAAGCCCTTAAAGCAGCGGGGCTAGATCGCCTCAATATCAGTCTTGATTCGGTTAATCCTGCCACAGTACATCAAATTACGGGCAATGATTGTATCGACAAAGTGAAAGCCGGGATTTTTGCAGCGAAAGATGCAGGCTTTGAAAATATCAAAATTAATATGGTGCCCATGATTGGCGTCAACGACCAAGATATTGATGGCATGATTCAATTCTGCATGGATAACGGCTTAATTCTCCGCCTTATTGAAGCAATGCCGATGGGTGAAACAGGGCAAAATACTGAAGGGGATAACTTAACCGTACTCCTTGAAACGCTACGCCAAAAATATGGTTTAGTCGATTCAACCAAAACCCTCGGCCAAGGTCCTGCCAGATATTACGAATCCCCTGATGGCAATTTCACCTTTGGACTTATCACACCGATGAGCCAACACTTTTGTGATACCTGCAACCGTGTTAGGTTAGCCGTCGATGGCACGCTCTATATGTGCCTTGGGCAAGAAGAGGCATTCCCACTACGCGAAATGCTTCGTGATAACTGTAGCGACGAAGCGCTTACGAGCGCCATTCGTACAGCAGTGAATCTTAAACCTCAAAAACATGAATTTAGAACAGATGCGACAAAAATTCAGAGAATAATGTCGATGACAGGTGGCTAAATTGCTACACTATGTTCAAATTTAATAAAATAACCAATAATCAATCGTTAACAATGCACCAATCATTCAATCAATAGATCACGCGATACTTTACGGAGATGAATATGAGCAAACAATATGGCGTAAAAATGACCCTTCCAAAACTCTCAACTTTTCGTAGAGAGAATCTTTTAGGCGACGACTTCAGCGCTGAAAGATGGTTTGATAGCGAAGCGGCTCGTCAAAAATTCTTAGATTCTTATCAAGGTGATTTCCTCTACTATCGCGTTGGCGACCGCCCACGTTATAAGTATGAGCTTGTAGAGAAATAAACACGATAGAATCTCCATAAGCCGCAATGATACAAACTAACTACGCAGCTTATGAAAGCCCGCCCTACGCGGGCTTTTTTTATGCCTAATTGCCAATAATTACCCAACATCATCAAGGGCAGATAGAAACACAGCGTTCCCCATTCATCGCCTTAATACTCGTGATATATCGCGCAATGAATACCATCTACAAAAATTCGAGACAAAGAAAAACCCTTAACAAGCTTCCTTGTTAAGGGTTATCTTATATGGCGCGCCCAGAAGGAGTCGAACCTCCGACCGCCTGGTTCGTAGCCAGGTACTCTATCCAGCTGAGCTATGGGCGCTAAACTAAGATGATTAGTATACACCAGTTCCGATAAGAGTCAACAGCTGCCTCTAATATTTTCACAAAATAATGCACCAACCATCTTTAAACTTTCGAAAACAGGATCTAACAAACTGATTAATAGAGATTAATAGAGATTAATAGGGATATATGCCGGCATTATTCTTTTCTCAGCATAAATCATTAAAGGCAACCTTGCACCCAGCACTTCCATCAATCAGGCGTCTTTAAACACAATGTGCCCACTCAGAATCTAACGATTCTCACTATTAAAGCCCTAAGGTTCACCTACTCAGAAAATGCCAACACGCAAGCCTTTCAAAAAACTCCAGACAAAGAAAAACCCTTAACAAGTTTCCTTGTTAAGGGTTATCTTATATGGCGCGCCCAGAAGGAGTCGAACCTCCGACCGCCTGGTTCGTAGCCAGGTACTCTATCCAGCTGAGCTATGGGCGCTTAACTAAGATGAGTAGTATACCGCAGTTTTCTAAAGGGTCAATAATTTGGTAATTATTTATACATCCTATTTTGCAATGACCTTCATCGCCTTTATCAAGACCCAAATCATTTCCTAATAGATGAATGGTCTCATTAACGCCATATACACAACGCCCATCGCCATACTATTAGAGATTAAGTACGCCAATAAACGAGAAGAGAGTGCATAACGTTGCTTCATCGCAAAGAAGGCAAAGGCAATGTAAAGTACCATAAAGAGAAGCTTCACAGCTAACCAGCCACCGCCTGCGCTAAAGGGATTAATACTTAACGTAACCGCTAATAAAACCCCTGTTAACAGAAGAAAAGTATCTAAGACATGCGGGACAATACGCGCCCACTTAGGTCTTTGGACTAAAAAGTATTTCCAAAAACGGAAGTTAAAAAATACGATTGAAAAAACCGCGAGCATGATGTGTGTGTGTTTAATCCCCATATAAGCTTCTGCTAACATCTCTATTCCCTTCTAGTTGACAACATTGACAGGGGTTCCTGCCACAAATTGATTAATATTATTTTCTAAGATCTTCACTAATTTGGCTAATGCCTCTTCACTTGCGTAAGCAGTATGTGGCGTGATGATAAAGTTTCCAAGATCATTTGCCAATAATGGATTATCCGGCTTAGGCGGCTCCGTCGTTAATACATCTACCCCCGCGCCGCCAATGGTCTTATTACGAAGTGCATTTGCAAGCGCGGCTTCATTAATTAAACCGCCACGGCTTACATTTAATAAGATCACATCTGGCTTCATACGCGCAATTTCCGCATCGCTGATAAGATCTTTCGTCTCTGGCGTTAAAGGCGCATGCACCGAATAGACATCACTTGTTGTGAGCACTTCTTCAAATGGCGTATATCCCTCACGAATCGTCGTGGCGCCTTTACGCTCTGAAATCAGGACTTTCATCCCAAAGCTTTCGGCATATTTTGCAAATTGAGACCCAATGCTGCCCTTTCCAAAGATCCCTAAGGTTTTACCTTTAAGTTCAAAAATAGGGGCATCAAAGATACTAAAGAAGGCCGATTTCTGCCACTCGCCATTACGCATTCTTGTCTCATAAAGGGGTAAACGATGCATCAATGAGATCATCATCATGAAGACATGCTCCGCCACTGCTGTTTGGCTATAACCCGCAACATTACATACGACAATGCCAAGTTCTTTTGCCGCCTCAACATCTACAATATTGTAACCCGTAGCTGCTACTGCAATCAGTTTTAACTGCGGATTCGCTGCCATTGCCGCCCTATCAATCACAACTTTATTCGTAATCGCGATCTCATGACCGGCAAGCGCTGCCGCGACCTCATCTTTAGGACAGTTATTAATTTCCGTTAATGTATGAGGGAAGTTAAATTGAAAATTGACACGACTTAAAGTGCCTTGATCTAAAAACACCATTTTTTTCTGATCCATTACGCGCTCCTTTGATTGATCTATCTCTAATATAGAGAGGCGGGCTATTTATTAGTATACGTTCCCACTATCCTCTCGCTGTATCCTACCGTCGCACATTCGATAAAATGCACTCCTGAAGCATAGCATTACTCAGCCAATATTAAAAAAGCCTTCATAAAAAGAAGGCTTCTATTATCAGTACGCTGTTATTAACGATTATCGTGACGCATTAAACGATGCTTCTCACGATCCCAATCACGCTCTTTAATGACCGCACGCTTATCGTGATCTTTCTTACCCTTCGCAAGCCCGATCTCCACCTTCACCATTCCTTTTTTCCAATACAGACTCAATGGAACAATGGTGTAACCTTTCTGGTCGATCGCGCCGACTAAGCGGTCGATCTCACGGCGATGAAGCAGAAGCTTTCGAGTTCTCGTATCATCTGCATAGATATGCGTTGAAGCAGAGAGAAGCGGCGTAATTCTTGAACCAATCACAAATACCTCGCCATCACGCACATGGACATACGCTTCTGAGAGCTGGCCATGACCTTCGCGCAGGCTCTTAACTTCCCACCCTTGAAGCTCGATACCGGCTTCCATTTTTTCTTCAATAAAATAATCATGATAGGCACGTTTATTGCCGGCAATTTGTGCGCTACTTGGGGCTTTTTTCTTCTTAGCCATATTTAAAACCTTTCTTATAAAAACTGCGGTCCGATCTTGCATCGATCAACCGTTAATCCCCTCTTTACCGCCAATCTATTGATTGACGCATCATGTTGAGGGTCGAACCTCTATTCTATTATATTTGAGAGGGATTTACCTAGTGATTCCCGCAATACGCTGTCTCCAGAAAATTGAGGCGCATCTGGTTCTTTACCCTTTTATTGCCGGCATTTAACATGCCCCAAAAGGGCATTTCCTCTCTCCTCGCTTCATATTGTCCCTTATTAGAGATATTGCTTCGGCGTTTTTCCTGTCATACGTTTAAAGAACTGCGCAAAGATCGTATCACTCGCAAACCCCAACTGGTGCGCCACTTCCATCAAAGGGAGATCATCACTTAACAGTGCAATCGCTTTCAATAATCGCCACTGCTGGCGCCATGCCTGATACCCCAATCCTGTCTCTTTTTGAAAGATCCTTGTGATGGTCTTTTCACTAGCACCCACGGTTGCCGTTAAGACATGAAGCGGTGGCGGCAATTGCTGAAAGTCGATTTTTTGTAATCGATAATCCTGCGGAAGCGCTAAATGCATCGACTCAAGCGTGCCATAACGTAGCTCATCCCATAATACCGATAACCAATTGCGCGCCCGCCCACTATCCCAATCTGTCTCCCAGGGCGATTCCGCAATCACTTCTAGCACAGCCTTTAACAACGGCGAAACATTCCAGATCTGCGGCGCCGTTAAGGATTCAGGCAGATCTGAAAAATGCGCCGGATCAATATAGATCGAGCGATATCCCACAATCTCCGTCAGCATCACGCGATGTAAGTGATTCGGCGGAATCCACGCCAATCTTTGGGGCGGTAAAACAGAGAGCTGATTCCCCAGAAGAAGCGTCATCGCACCCTTTTCTGAAAAAAGAAATTGCCCCTTTTCATGCTGATGCGCGCCTGAATCATGGCGAATTAAATCTGAAGCAATCCCGATCACTGGGCTTTCTAAGTTGTCTGCATTAAACGCGCTATCTGCCGAAATCCATACCATTTATAAATCCTCTCTCTTTTCGCTTACCACCCAAAACCAAGGATCAATGATTGCCCTCGTCCTTTCTACATCTATCAGCATAGTGGCAATTGTCCGATACTGCACATATCTTGTCTTAATATCTATTATACGGAAATGCGTAATTGATTACGATAAGTCTTCCGCTCTGTCATTATTCATACCGCTGAAGGATTCTTAATATTATGACCGCACCACAACGCTCAATGCCGAGATCATTACTGTTTCTGATCATCGCACTTGTGATGTTTCCGCAAGTCGTCGAAACAATTTACAGCCCCGCGCTTCCGCTCATTGCCGAGCGCTTCGAAGTTCCCCAAAGCATTGCGACGCAAACGCTCTCATTCTACTTTTTAGCCTTTGCTCTTGGCGTCCTATTTTGGGGAATTCTATGCGACAAAATCGGTCGGCGTCCGGCATTTTTACTGGCACTATCGCTCTATACACTCACTGCTATTTTAGCGCTTCTGGCAACGCAATTTTCAATGCTTCTCATGGCGAGAATGGGCATGGCTTTTGCGGCAGCGATTGGCTCTATTGGTACACAAACCTTTATTCGAGATCAATTCTCCGGCGATCGTCTACGCGCGCTCTTCTCTCTCATTGGGATTGCGCTCGCGATCAGTCCGATCATCGGTCTGTTATTAGGCGCAGGCATGGTGCTCATTAATGGGGAGCTTGCGATCTTCACGCTCCTTGCGCTTATGGGGTTCCTCTTTCTACTCTGGAGCTTTATCGCCCTGCCTGAAACGCGCCTTCAGCAAGCGACATCCGTACAACTGTTACCGCTTATTAAGGCGATGTTTCACGGGAAACATATCTGGCGCTCGGCACTCTTAATTGCCGCCTTTAATATCATGCTCTTTAGCTACTATCAGCTTGCGCCCTTTCTATTTGAAGCGCTCCAGTTACCAACATCACGTTATGGATTGAGCGGTTTTTTACTCGGCGGAGGCACCTTTATCGGCGCTTTTTGTAACCAGTATCTGATCAAACGGGGCTTTTCTGGTGACCGCTTAATTCAGCTCGCCATCTATCTGGCATTTTTGAGTAGCCTTGCTCTGAAAGCCCTCGAATCTCATTGGAGTTTTATCCTCCCGATGCTCGGCATTATGATGGCTTATAGCATTGCTATCCCCAATATTCTCGCAACCGCCTTAAAAGATTATCAACATGCTCTCGGCTCAGCAGGCGCGATCTTGGGGCTCTTTTACTACTCGCTGATTGGTCTTGGGCTGATTATTGCCGGCATGATGCCCTCGCTCGGGCTACTCCTGATTTTAGTCTCGCTCTTCGCTTGGCTCGTAAATAAACTATCAATCGTTCAACCTATTTCAACCCGTATTAAATAAGCCATAGAAAAGCCCCAAAAGTGATTGGCACTGATCTGCTAATCATCTATTGGGGCTTTTCTGTTTTATCCGTTTGTCTCGAGCCAATATAATTTAAGGCTTCAATCTTCAAAAAGGTTTACAGAGGTCGAACAAACAACAAGGCAAAACGTCTTACGAGCGGTAGTAATATCAGCACTGTGGGAAAAGCCACGCACCATGAAAACATCCAAGATTGTGCCCAATGGCTCACGACAAAATCTGCCCAGCCTACGGATTTCAAGGTGGAGATGAAGGAGATAATGCACGACATCGCAAATGACAAAAAGAACGGGATTAAAAAGCGCAGTGCGCTATGTGGTAACTTAAAACGATCTGACGTTAACTGCGTCATTTAAAAAACTCCTAAGATGAAAATGGGCGTTGAATTTCGTTAACGCTTACGGAAATAACAGCTAAAGATCTTTCTGCAAGATGGCTTGATACGCTGTTTCTATCTCTTTCGTTGCACGTGTGATGATCTCGACAATCCGATTCATCTCTACTTCAGAGAGTGCATCATGGCGAATCTGATGTCGAATGAGCTCTCGGAATTTTCCAATCGCCTCATTGAGCGCCGATGAAGAATCCATCTTCATGTGTAGAGAATCAATGGAAGCAAGCCGATCTTGTATCTGCGTGACGCGCTCCATATTCTCCGCCAAAAAGGCCTCGCCTTCTGCCGTAATACGAAAGACTTTACGGCGAGATTCCGTCTCGTCTTTGGCAATAAAGATCTGATCTTCGAGCATCGATAAAGTGGGATATAACACGCCGGGGCTCGGGGCATAAATGCCGGCAGTCAATTCACCAATGAGTTTCATCAGCTCATAACCATGAGCATTTTGCGTTTTTAATTGCAGCAGAATCAACAGTTGCAGATCCCCGCGCTCAAATAATCGCTTCAATGGGCGTTTAAACGTGCCCTCTTCCTGCGGCTGATCACAAGCCGTTTCTGGGCAACATTCTGCTTTTAACGCATTATTTGACGTCATCTCTTTTCCTTCTACTCACACGAATTGTCGATCTATCAGCCTTTTATCAATGCATTCAATTTAGAGATCCGCTCATAAAAGATACAGATATATCGATACAAACCACCTCAAAAATTATAAACCCTCTTTTACATGGATGCAAACTATTCTCAACCATGATTTACTCGATATTTCTGGGAATCTTCTTTAAGATGAATGATGAACTATAAAAAAACGAATCCATAGAGATCCGCCTTATCATTAATAAACAAAGGAGTTTTTATGATTGCCGACCACCCTTCTGTCGTTCGCGTCACTGAGTTTCTTAAACAACATGCCCATCCCCATATGCCCGTAATTTTGGACGATTCTGCCAGAACGGCAGAGGAAGCGGCCAATAGTTTAGGTTGCGATGTGGCACAAATTGCGAAAAGCATTCTCTTTCATAATTTAGAGAATGATTCGGCGGTGCTGGTGATTATCAGTGGAGATCAACGTGTTGCCGAGAGAAAGGTGGCTGATCTTCTCGGCATTTCTCGTAAAAAACTGGGGAAAGCGAGTGCCGATTTTGTCCGTGAAAAGACCGGCTTTGTCATCGGTGGGGTTTCCCCTATCGCCCATACTGGCGAATGTACAGTATTTTTAGATGAATCGCTGCGCCGTTTTGAGAGCATCTGGGCAGCTGCTGGTCATCCGAAATCTGTCTTTGAAGCTTCCACAGAAGCGCTTCAATCTTTTACAGAAGCGCCGTGGGTTGCGGTATCTAGCGAAGCTTAAAAATATTGGGGCTAAAACGCGCATCTCTAGCGTTGATCCTACTGCTTGCGTTCAGCTTTGTGCAGATTAACGCCAAAGCTGAATCAACGCATATTATGATTGATATACAGGAATAAACCATTTTGGGGCCATCTCAGCAAAGTCCACACGTATATTACTCGGCAGATAGCTTGCTGAATCGAGCACAAACTCGCAATCCGCAAGACGTTTAAAGACCACCCAATGCCAAAAATCCTTCCCCGCTTCTTGATGATGCTTAATCGCTAAGAGTGCGAGATCCGGCAATGCATCCCATGTGGTAAAGGGAATCTCTTGCGTCGCCGTGCTAAATCCTTCCCCTGCCAAAAGTTGCCGGACATAACCCGTATCAGACCAGAGCGCGGTATCCTCTGCGAAAATACCCCGGCTATTTGCAATCGCTTTCATTTCGGCATACGTTTTACCGGCAATATTAGCAACTGAGGCAATTCCGCATCCTGTCTTCTCTTCTTGTATTACGGGCGTGATCTGCTTCATCATTATCTTATTCATCATTCTCCAACTCCATTGTCATGCGTTAAAACTGTCGATACCGACCATTTTCGAATACTGCTTAAAACCGCTTAAACACCAACATAATGCCGGCAATAATCGCGATCATGCCCATTATTGCCATCAGCGTCATCGCATTGCCTAAAATAAGATAATCCAATATTGCTGTGACAATCGGTACCAGATAGAAAAGGCTCGTGATATTCACCACATTACCGGTGCGAATAAGCTGATAGAGCAACAACTGCGCCACCACAGAGATAATCACGCCCAGCCAAATTGCCGGCACCCAAAAGCCCCATGTAAACGTCACAAAGATCTCTTCCGTTGGTAAAAAGCAGAGACACATCACTATCGTAATGGCATATTGCAACGGTAAGATTCGCCCTGGCGTTTGAGCAATCCGTTTTTGGAGCAATGTTCCCACCGTAATACATAAAAGCGCACCGCCCGCGTACCAGAGCCCAAGCGTTGTGATTTTTGTGGTATCAATCCCTTTCGACACAATTAATACGAGTCCAATAAAGGCGAGCAGTAAGCCAAGTAAACGCTGTAAGGGATAATATCGTTCGGATAAAAGTAACGTCAAAATTGGCTGTACACCCAATAACGTTGCCAAAATCCCCGGCGTTACGCCATGCGCCATCGCCTGAAAATAGCAGATTGAATAAGCCCCAATTAAGAGTGCGCCTGTCCCAAGCACATAGCACCGCGTCCCTTTTTCTGGCAACCACTCTTTTGTTTTCAGGGCGATCAGTAACAGAACGGCAAAAGCGGTGCCATAACGAAAGAGTAATAGCATAAAGACCGAGCTATTATCTAAGCCCCAACGTGTAAAGATTGCACCACTGCCCCACAGTAATACAAAGAGTGCCATCATCGCCGTCGGTGAGGTGAGTTGTTTTTTTATGAGCATGCCAAAAATCCTTAACATCGCGGGATCAAAGCCCGCTCGATCCGCTGATTTTTTAATATAGCACCCTTCTCCCTTATGACGATTTTTTACACTCAAAAAAAGCCCGTAACAATGTTACGGGCCTGCTTGAAATTGTTAAAACTTATCGGATATTCGAATCACTTCACCGATCACTAAGGTTTCAACATAATGCGATCAACATCGATATCTGTGGGTTTATGGCGGTGATGATCTACTTCCCCGTAGATGATAACCGTATCTTCCGGCGATACTTGCACTCCGCGCCAGTCCTTATCATCAATCTCCACAACGACTTCACCGGTTGCATCTTTAAAGAGGTACTTATCACCACGAAGATGCTTCACAATCGAACCTTCTAAAATCACATTCGCATCATCTTTTAATGAGATGGCATCTTTAACACTGATCGTTGCCGTCGTATTAATTTGTGTCCCTTCTTTAACCTCTGTAGAAGAAGGTCCATTAAACTGGGCAAATGCAACAGATGTTCCAAGAATGAGGGTGGTCACTAATGCTAATTTACGCATATTAAAACTCCTTAATATATCAATATAACAATCTCAATTATGGTTCTTAATTCCCTATCAACCAGAGAACTAATAACCTACTTCATACTGCTATTACACCATTAAAATCTTAACGTTATCTTAAGTCCAATATAAATTTTTATATCGTCATTTACCTGTGCGCCGATGGCGTTCAATACCACCAACTCATCATCTTCTAAGCCATTATTCATCGCAAAAAAAACCGCAACAACAAGGCTGCGGTAAGGGGAATGTGATTGCGAGCATATCGAGTAACAACGCAATCACTCAAGGAGGTCTTTTAAATGGATCTTCAGTTGCTCGCTTTACATATGCGGTAAAACCGCTAGGGTTAACTCTCATGCTAAATAGAGATCTGAAGATCAGTTGTTGTTTGGTTATTGGTTTATTGGACTATTGGACTATTGAGTTATTAGATATCTTCCTTAGTTTGCAACCGGTGCATTCGCTCGGCGACTCGCTTGCCCATCTCTACGTGATTCTCGGCGCTCTGCTCGATCATTTTTATGATCTCGTCTCTGATGCATCTGTCCATCTTTCTGATGTCGACGTTCACCATGATATTGATGTTTTGACTGGCTATCGCGGTGATTCATGCGTTGCCCATCATGCTGGCGATTGTTCATTCTTGTTTCACGATCACATGCTTGATTACTCTCTAGACATTGCTGACGTCTTTCACTTCGTGTCATCTCTGTCTTTTGCCCTTGAGCTTGTGATCTTTCTACTTGGCGATCCGCACGATTACCTTGTCCATCATTTCTTTCGCCTAAAAACTGGGCTGATGCCATAGATGTCGTTAAAACCAACGCCGCTGCTACTAACATTACCTTACGCATATTCATGTCTCCTCTTAAGTGACAATGGAAAATGAGTGGACTACTTACTACAAAACTCATTCTTCCGACAATCTGTTGTTAATCATCCC
Organism: uncultured Ignatzschineria sp.; assembly: GCA_945639195.1. Taxonomy (GTDB): domain Bacteria; phylum Pseudomonadota; class Gammaproteobacteria; order Cardiobacteriales; family Wohlfahrtiimonadaceae; genus Ignatzschineria. The sequence goes on from CALZEE010000015.1 coordinate 15,831, forward strand.
GCTTGAATCTCAACTGATAAATTATTAGCGCTAAATCAAACGGGGTTTCATGACCTATTTAATGTCCTTCTTTCTATGGTCTTATTAAACCATTTGATTCTTAACGTAATCTTAAGATCTCATAATCATTGTTATTATTAAAAAAGGCTCTACTCAATTGAGTAAAGCCTTCTCATAATTCAATAATGCCGGTAATAGGCGTTTAAATTTGAAGCTTATCTTGCCCCTTAGGCAGGGTTATTTCTACCTCAAGGCCTGCCACTTCAGGGGTAGAACGAAGATTTAAGGTACCTTGATGCAATTCTACAATCTTCTTCACAATGGATAACCCAAGCCCACTGCCCGTCTCTTTTGTCCCGAGCACACGATAAAATCGCTGTGTTAAGCGGGCAAGCGCTTCTGGCGCAACGCCTGGGCCATTATCTTGAATCGTTAAAGCAACCTGTGTATCCCGCAACTGCGCAGAAAGATGGATCACCGAACCATTCGGAGAATATTTCAGGGCATTACCAATAATATTTTTTAACGCAACGCCTAATAGATCGTGATTACCATACACAGACAATTCGCTCATTCGGTAATCAATCTGCATATTCTTGTGGGCAATCTCCGTATTAAAGGATGCCACAACTTCCGTAAAGAGCGTATCAACCGCGATTGACTGCATCTCAAGCTCATCTGATGTCGTCATCGACATTGGATCTAAACGGGCAAGCACCATCAAATGCTCAATGAGATGAGTTGCGCGCTTCACATCTTGCTGCAAAGGCTCAAGCGAAGTTGCTAATGCTGGCTCTTCTCGCTTTAAGAGCTGTAACTTCATCTGAATTGCACTCAGTGGCGTCCGTAATTCATGAGAAGCATCTGCCGTAAATTGGCGTTCGTGACGTCGTGCAATTTCAAGATTGGCAAGGAGCATATTGAGCGATTCTTCTATCGCAATAATCTCTTTTCCACGTGTCTTCACAGCAATCGGCGTTAAATTTTTAGGAGAAAGTTTTAATAGCTGTTGAGAGATTGCCGTTAAAGGCTTCAGACCAAAGAAGACTAAGAATGCATTAAAAAGAATCGAGATACCTAAAATAATAAGCCCCGCAAAAATGAGCTCTTCTGTCAGATCTTCTAAAAACTCCCGACGCATTTCAACCGCATGTCCAACCTGAATTTGATATGTTGAATGCCGGCGTTGTAAAACAAATACCCGCCAAGGATCTTTATTAACGGTGATCTCCGCAAATCCTTTATGCCCCCTAAATTCCGAAACAAAAGGCTGATTCGGTGCCCGACTACTGCGGGCGATCACCTTCCCATCACTAATCACCTGAAAGTAAAATCGATCATCTTCCAGATCAACACGGCCATGCATTCCACGATCCCGTGCAGGGACAGCACCACGATCAACAAGTTGTGATAAAACCTGCGCCGAGCGTACAAGCGCTTCATCAAGCACCTCTTTCGTCTGATTCCAGCTCACATAGGTCGTAATGGCAAAACTAATGCCCCACAAAATGAGTGTGGAAGCAATAATGCCGGCAATGAGCGTTCCACGTAAAGAGTATGTTTTCTCCCCACGTTTACGCTTTGCCCAACGCTCTGAAAATCCTTGTGATAGTCGATTTTTCACCGTTACTTCCTCTTAAGATCCTAGCGCATAACCAAGCCCACGACGGGTTCGGATAAAGGTGTTTCCTAATTTTTTACGTAGATGATGAATATGGACTTCTACCGCATTACTATCCACCTCATTCCCCCAAGCATAAAGCTTATCTTCTAGCTCTTCGCGGGTAAAAGTACGAGAAGGATACTGCATTAAGGTATGTAATACCGCGTACTCTTTTGCCGTTAAGCTCACCAGCTTGCCAGCTTTCGTCACATTTTTACTTGCAGGATCAAGGCATACATCCTCATGCGTAAAGACCGCTTCCACCTGCTGATTAATACGGCGCGAGATCGCCCTAATTCTTGCCGAGAGTTCTTCTAAATCAAACGGTTTTACTAAATAATCGTCCGCCCCAAGATCAAGGCCCTCAATACGATCCGCAATGCTATCGCGCGCCGTAATCATAATGATCGGCAAGGATTTCTTCTGTCCTCGAAAGAGTTTCAAAATCATATCGCCCGATAACCCCGGCAATCCTCGATCGAGCAAGACACAATCATAAGTATCGATCACCACATTCTTGGCATCCGCACCATTACTGAGCCAATCGACGACATATCCATCCATCTGCATCCATTTTTGAATCGTTTCGCCGAGCGAAAGATCATCTTCAATCAGTAATATTTTCATCGTGCCACCTTAACAGTCTTATCTTAAGAGAATCTTAATGGGAATTCCATTGCCCATTTAGGACAGGAATCATGCTTTTATCATATAAGAAGCGTCCAGCTTTATCTTCTTCTTGATCAATTTTAACTGATTCATCAATCTGTTATTACAGTGATGCACTCTTCAGCCTTTTAATGTTCTTTTAAGGTTCGATTTTTATAATTCTCCCTACATCAAGATTCACCCCTGTTTCCCCGCTTTTATGTAGAGAGATTTGCCTTATGTTAATCTTCAAACGCTTTAATATTCCCCTCTATCTCGCACTGATCGGTATTGCTGTGCTCTTTATTGCGACGCAAAATATCGTCTTCTGGCAATCTTTCTGGCACAAGATGTCCTTTGATACGCTCAGAAACACGCTCTTTGCCGGCTCTGTTGTGATCACATTGACCTGTGGCCTTGTGATTCTCTTTGCGCTCACACTTTGGGGTAGGCTTCGTCTGCCCTTCATTGCCGTTTTCCTCCTACTTTCCACCCTCTTTAACTACTATTCCGCGCGCTACCATATCTCTATGGACCGCGATATGTTGATCAATATTTTTGAAACCAATAGCATTGAAGTGCTTGATCTCATTAGCTATCAGCTCATTTTCTGGCTCATTCTCGGCGTTTTAGCACCCCTATTTTTCTTATCGCGCCTCTCGATTTGTAAAATAAGCCTCTGGAAATCGCTCCTTCAAAGAGCCTTACTAATCCTCGGCTCGCTTGCGATTGTGAGCGTTATTGCGCTCGGTTTTTATAAAGATTACGCCTCATTTTTCCGGAATAATCAGCAGATTCTCAAGCTCACAATGCCGGTCAGCTATCTTGCAAGCTCACTCTCATATGTCAAAAAACAATATGCAGATAATCTCCCTTTCCAAACTATTGGCGATGATGCGCATTTTAATCGCCCGCAAATGCCTCAAGGCACTCAGAAAAAAACACTCTTTATTATGGTGGTCGGCGAAACAGCGCGGAGCCAAAACTTCTCACTCAATGGCTACCATAAAGCGACCAACCCGCTGTTAAGCCAACAAGCAAATCTCGTCAGCTTCCAAGATGTCACGGCTTGTGGCACCGCTACGGCAGTTTCTGTGCCATGTATGTTCTCTCAACTCACGCATGATTCATTTGATAAAGCCCATGCCCAGAATCAAGAAAATGCGCTAGATGTCTTACAAAAAGCTGACTATACCCTGCTCTGGCGTGAGAATGATCATGGCTGTAAGGGCGTGTGTGATCGTATCCCGACGGAAGAAGTGGCAGATTTTATCGACAAAAATAGTGCATCGACAGCATCAGCATCAAGCACAGGACTCTATCATGATGAAGCCTTGCTCTTTGGGCTTCCTGAATATATCAATGCGCACCAAAATGCGGAGAATCTGGTGATCGTGCTTCATATGAATGGCAGTCACGGCCCCACCTATTATCAGCGTTACCCAGATCATTTCAAGCATTTCCAACCGAGCTGCGATACCAAAAATATTGAAACCTGCGAAAGAATCCTGTTAGAAAATGTCTACGACAATACGATTCTCTACACAGATTATGTTCTTAATGCCACGATCGAGCTTCTCAAACAGTACGATGATGAGTACGAAACTGCGATGCTCTACATCTCTGATCATGGCGAATCACTAGGGGAAAATGGTTTTTATCTACATGGCGCGCCTTATATGATCGCCCCGAAAGAGCAAACAACCGTTCCGCTCATCTTTTGGGGAAGCGATGCTTTTTATCAAGATCACGCACTTGATCAAGATTGTTTAACCCATAATGCACAGACAAAAAGCTATTCGCACGATCATATATTTCATTCGTTATTTGGATTACTATATGTAGAAACACAATCTTACGATGCCCATTTAGACCTATTTAGCGAGTGTCATATTCGATGAAACTACTCATTATTGAAGACGATCTACTCCTTCGTAGAGGCTTAGGAAAAGCGCTCACGAAAGAGGGTTATACCGTCGATGTGGCTGAAGCGCTAGAACCTGCTGAGCGTTTTTTAGCAAGCACCGAGGCATTTTATAGCGCAATATTGCTCGATCTAGGCTTGCCCGATGGCAATGGCTTAACGCTTCTTAAACGGCTCCGCCAAATGGACAATGATATTCCGGTACTCATTATGACCGCACGCGATACGCTCGACGACCGCGTGATGGGACTTGATGCCGGCGCGGATGATTATCTCTTAAAGCCCTTTGAGCTCGCGGAGCTCTACGCAAGGCTTCGGGCGATTATTCGCCGGCATTGTGGCAAGGCAGACAACCTTCTCACCGTGGCGGACTTCACCCTTGATCTCACAACCCGCACCATTTCACAAAATGGCGTACTGCTCGAGCTAACTCTTCGGGAATATGCGATTTTGTCACGCTTACTTTTAAAATATCAAAAGATCGTCCCCAGAGAACTTTTGATGCAAGATCTCTACTCGTGGCAAGACTCGCTCGGCTCCAATACTTTGGAAGTTTATATCCACCGCCTTCGGCAAAAGATTGGCAAAACACGCATCGAAACCGTTCGCGGTCTGGGGTATCAATTAGTGGCGATCAATGAAATGAAGGACATTCATCCGGCATGAACTTAAAAAAACGTTTAACGCTCTCATTTTCGCTTATTCTCCTCATTTCAGGCGGGCTGATTAGCTTTTGGATCTGGTATGAAACAAGCGAGCAGATGGATATTCTGCTCGATCCGAGTTTAAGCGACAAAGAGAAGATCACGATGATGCGCTATGAAGTAAAAGAGATTCTCAGCGCCCTTGTCATCTTTATTGTAGTGGTGCTGCTCTTTGTGCTTTTAATGATTAGCTCTGTGACCAATCAGTTTCTCAAGCCTTTTATTGCGCTCTCTGAACAGCTCGAAACAAAAACAGCGCTGAACTTATCGCCTATCTCTTTGCCCGCAACAAGCCGAGAATCCACCATTATTATTGATAAGCTTAATCAGCTTCTATCAAACATTGCCCAGCGAATTGAGTACGAAAAACAATTTGCAGCGGACGTCGCCCATGAGCTTAAAACGCCCCTTGCCGGCATGCGCTTAACACTTGAGCTTATGGATGAATCACCGGAGAAACCGCTCCTTCTAAATCGGATCGATGAGCTCCTCATCACCATTGAGCGCCTATTACAATTTGCCAGAGCCAACCATGAGCTTCATTCAGGCGAGAGAGAGGCATTTAATCTCTTTACAGAAGTCATCATCCCGCTACAAGGTGATTATGATGAGCATTTCCCGCATCCCATTCACTGGCAAATCGACCCTGCGCTCTGCCTAAAAGGCGCGCCAAGCTTGATCTATCTACTGCTTAAAAACCTGCTCGATAACGTGAAGTTTTATGCCGGCAATGGTCAATATACGACCGTTTCGGCAACGCAGACAGATTCGCTCATCACGCTTTGCGTCATCGATAATGGTGCCGGCATTCCAGAAAGTCAGCTTGCGTCTGTTTTAGAACGCTTTCACCGCGCTGATCAATCTCGTAATGGCTCGGGACTTGGGCTCAATATTGTTGAAAAGATTACCCAAGCGCATCACGGCAAACTCCAGATACGTAATCGCACCGATGGTAAAACGGGTTTAAGCATCACGGTTTCACTTCCGCAATAAGCACCAAAACCCTGAATCAGTGAATGACAATGGTCTTAACGGAGATTCATCTTGTATCCCCGTAAGGGGCAATATATGATAAATAGCCGTCTCGCCTTGGCGAGCCCTTATTCTTAGCGCATCAAAAGAGCTTTATCAATCATGGCTATAGCAACTGTCAGATCCATTAAAGAACGTGTCCTTCACGCCTGTTTATTTGAATTTTTCGCAATCGTATTTACGACCTTAATCGGCGTTTTTATTCTCAATAAACCGCTGGAATCGATGGGACTTCTCGCCGTCTTAATCTCTTTAACGGCGCTCCTGCTCAATATTGTTTTTAACTGGATTTTTGATAAATTCTTCCCCTTTGTGAATGGCGATCGCCCAATAAAATTGCGCATTTTACACGCAATTGGCTTTGAAGGCACCTTGATCCTTTTCACCATTCCGATGATCGCTTACCTCTTAAAGGTGAGTTTTGTGGAAGCCTTTTTCATAGAATCTGGCTTCTTAGTCTTCTTCCTTTTTTACACCTATCTCTACAACTGGAGCTATGATCAACTGCGTAAAAAAATCGTGGCGCGCTATCAAAAAAAGCGAGGCAATTAAGCACTATTTTATGGCTTCAGGAACATGTCATAAAATATGACGGCTATCATCTATCAGTCCTGCATAAAATAGATCCCCCAGTGAGATATTAAAATATTTATATATTATTGAATAATAATAGAGATTTTATCTATTTTATTAAAAAAATGCCGGGGAATCCGCATTAACACGCCCATTAAAATCCCCGTGAAGTTTCCCCGAAAGATCTCTTGAATACAGATTAAATATGCCGGGAATTTCCCTTAAAAATACGAAAAAAAGATCGGCCAAATAGGGATAAAATCAGCCCCGAATTCTCTCAAAAATGCCGGCATAATTTCTCCATAAATTTGCTGGCATTTTTAAATCGCGAGTCATTCGAAATACGTATGCGTTATTAAGAAAAATTCTCAAAGGAGAAAATATCTCCTCTCATTTGCCCTTAGCCGGCATTATTGCAACCGTTACAGAATTTTCATTCAGATATTTACCGCCTGAAAACGGCATGCTACTATCAATTATTGGTCAAAAATTGTATAGAAAAATAACAATAGGCTCAAAAAGCCGAACACCGTTTTTAACCCATATTACAAATATCTCATCTCAGAAGCGCTCACCTAAAATACCCTTTTAGGCAATGAATGCACGCTGTTTCTACCCATAATTTCAACTAATAAAACTCTCGATTAACTGACCGGCATTGCCACCTTTATATGACAAAAACCTCTTCTCGATCTCTCAATGAACGCATTTTCCATGCGTTCACATACGAAGTTATCTCTATTATCTCCATGACCGTGATTGGCTTTTATATTCTCAATAAGCCTGCCGATTCCATGGGTCTTCTCTCTATTTTAATCTCTACAACAGCCATGATTTTTAATGTCATCTTTAACTGGGTTTTCGACAAGTTATTCCCCTTCGTGAATGGTGACCGACCTATCAAATTACGGGTACTGCACGCAGCGGGTTTTGAATGCATGATGATTCTCTTTACCCTGCCCATGATTTCATACCTGCTGAAAGTCACCTTCTTGGAGGCTTTTATGATTGAACTCGGCTTCCTTGTCTTCTTCCTCTTTTACACCTATCTCTATAACTGGGCTTATGATCAGATTCGTAAAAAAGTCGTGGCTCACTACGCACAAAAACATCCCCGCTTCGCCGAATAAATAACGCATTTTCTGCGCAATCTCATCATTATAAATAATACTCAAACCCCATGATATCACCAGTTTCTGGCGCGATATTGTGGGGTTTTGTATTTTTCTAATCATACGTATCTCCGCCCCATTAATAGCTTCCATAAAATCCCCGATAAAATTCCCAAAATTAAAAAATATTGAGGGATTTTTCCACAGTCATAGACCGATATTACCGGCATTATTCTGTCTTAATAAAGGGGCAAAATATCGATTATTTTGCATTATTAAAATAGATAACCTCTCATAAATAGAAAGATATAAAAGCGGATATTCATATTTTAAATATTATTTCAATAGATTTGCGCAATATCTAGTCACTTTAAAATCTTTTCTAAAAAAGATGTCCGATTTACGAATTAAAAAATCGTGTCCACCAATTCAGTTACGATATTGATATATCAATGCTTTTCAGAAACACCCTCTCGTCAATGTATATTTATTTATCATTTTTTGGGCGATATAATTTGGGAAACGCTCTTCGGCTTTGCTATGTTGATGACAGGCAGTTAATAAAGAAATTAGCACAATATTGATACACATTAGTGGTGCGGTTCGTTATAAAGAACAAATATAAAAATAGCAAAAGTTCAATAACGATTATAAAAAACCCGGCATTAATGATCAAAGGATTCACCAGAGGATATTTTAAAAACTTCAAATCACCTATTAACCTAAGGAGGTTCATCATGAGCACACAATCTGCAGGGAAAAGATTTAAAGAAGCATTGGAGGAGGAATCACCCCTACAACTGATGGGCGTGATCAACGCAAATCATGCACTACTTGCGGAACACGCAGGCTTTAAATCTATCTATCTCTCAGGCGGCGGCGTTGCTGCTGGCTCACTCGGGATTCCTGATCTTGGAATCACCACTTTACAAGATGTTCTTATCGATATTGATCGAATTACCAATGTGACAGATCTTCCGCTGATTGCCGATGCAGATATTGGCTTTGGAACCTCTGCTTTCAATATGGCAAGAACTGTTAAATCCTTCATTAAAGCTGGGGCTGCCGGACTTCATATTGAAGACCAAGTCGGTGCTAAGCGCTGTGGACATCGCCCTAATAAAGCGATCGTATCTAAAGAAGAGATGGTTGACCGTATTAAAGCTGCGGTAGATGCAAAAACAGATCCTGACTTTATGATTATCGCTCGTACAGATGCCCTTGCCGTAGAAGGCTTAGAAGCCACGCTCGACCGCGCTAAAGCCTATATCGAAGCCGGCGCTGATGGACTCTTCCCAGAAGCAATTACAGAGCTTGCAATGTATCAACACTTCACAAAAGCCGTCTCTGTCCCTGTACTTGCCAACATTACCGAATTTGGCCAAACACCACTCTTCACGCTCGAAGAGCTTCGCTCTGTTCAGATCGCGATTGCGCTCTACCCGCTCTCAGCCTTTAGAGCCATGAACAAGGCCGCCGAAAACGTCTACAACACGATTCGTAAAGAAGGAACTCAAAAGAATCTCCTTCCCCTTATGCAGACCCGCGATGAGCTTTACCAAAGCATTCGCTACTATCAATACGAAGATCAACTCGATCAACTGTTTGCCGCTAAGAAAAAGTAATACCCACAATATAACTATAAAAAATACCCCGTCACGGTGGGGAGGGATTTTTACAGCTCGCCATTCGTGACACACCAAAATACCATCATGAAATATCGCTTAGTAATCAGCGATTTATCCTGTAGGAGGAGCAAATGACGACCACTAACACGGCGGCAACTTTTCGACCTAAAAAATCTGTAGCGCTTTCAGGCACTATTGCCGGCACTACAGAACTTTGTACCGTTGGCCGCAACGGTAATGAACTTCATTATCGCGGCTATAATATTTTAGATCTCGCAGAAAACTGCCAATTTGAAGAAGTTGCCCATCTTCTGATTCATGGCAAATTGCCCAATGCCAACGAGCTGAAACTCTATAAGAAAAAACTCATCGCACTGCGTGGTCTACCTGTCTCTATGCGGACAGCGCTTGAAACACTCCCGATGTCTGTGCACCCTATGGATGTACTTCGTACGGGCGTCTCTTTACTCGGCTGTATATTGCCAGAGAAAGATGACCACAATAATGCCGGGGCAAAAGATATCGCCGACCGCCTTATTGCCTCACTCGGTTCCATGCTGCTCTATTGGTATCACTATAGTCATAATGGCGTGCGCATTGAGCTCGATAGTAAAGAAGACTCCATTGGTGGTCATTTCCTGCATCTCCTTCATGGTAAAAGACCGCCTAAATCATGGGTCAAAAGCATGCATACTTCGCTGATTCTCTACGCTGAACATGAGTTTAACGCATCCACCTTTACGGCTCGTGTGATTGCCGGTACGGACTCTGATGTTTACTCTGCCATTGCCGGCGCAATCGGCGCCCTTCGAGGCCCTAAACATGGGGGTGCGAATGAGGTTGCCTTTGAAATTCAGCAGCGTTACAACACGCCCGATGAAGCTGAGGCAGATATGTTAGAGCGCCTTGAGAAAAAAGAGATCGTTATTGGTTTTGGCCATCCCGTTTATACCGTTGCCGACCCCCGTCATGAAGTCATTAAACGTGTCTCGCTAGAATTATCTGAAGAAGCCGGCACCGTGCGAATGTATAACATTGCCGACAGAATCGAAGGGGTGATGAAAAATCATAAAAACATGTTCCCCAATCTCGATTGGTTCTCAGCAGTCTCGTATCACATGATGGGAATTCCGACAGCAATGTTCACGCCGCTCTTTGTCATCTCTCGCGCCGCAGGTTGGTCAGCGCATATTTTAGAGCAGCGTAAGGATAATAAAATTATCCGCCCGGCAGCACAATACACAGGTCCTGAATGCTTAGCCTTCGTGCCATTAGAAGAGCGCGAATAAGTTCGATCCGGCATTAAATGGCGGGAACCTCTCCAGCTTCTATAGGGCGTATGGCGATAAGGCAATATCGCCGCCCCCTATACCGCCATTTGATGCCTTTTTTAATGCAACGACTCATTCAGCACCTCTTTTGTTTCTATTCATTCTTTTACTTTTACGCTGATTTTTACTGTCCTTTCAATATTAAAATACCTTATACATAGGAGATCTATATGTCACAAGATGTCTCTCAAAAATTTGATGATGTACTCGAAGATATCGTCGATTACGTCAAGAATTACCAGATTAAGTCTGAAACCGCTTACAAAATCGCACAATATTGCCTCATTGATACGCTCGGTTGCGGGCTTGAAGCCTTAGATTACCCAGAATGTACCAAGCTTCTCGGTCCTATCGTGCAAGGAACCACCGTTCCCAATGGTGCTAAAGTTCCCGGAACACAATTCCAATTAGACCCTGTGCAAGCCGCTTTTAATATCGGTACGATTATCCGCTGGCTCGACTTTAACGACACATGGCTTGCTGCAGAATGGGGCCATCCATCCGACAACCTCGGCGGAATTTTAGCCACCGCAGACTGGCTCTCACGCACTGCTATCGCCGCGGGGAAAGCACCTTTGACCATGGAATGCGTTTTAACTGCGATGATTAAAGCCCATGAAATCCAAGGCTGTATCGCTCTTGAAAATGCCTTTAACCGCGTTGGACTCGACCACGTTATCTTAGTGAAAGTTGCCTCAACGGCCGTTGTTTCAGAGCTCTTGGGCTTAACGCGTGAAGAATCACTCAACGCTGTTTCACTCGCCTTTGTCGATGGCCAATCCCTAAGAACCTACCGTCATGCACCCAATACCGGTTCACGTAAATCATGGGCGGCGGGCGATGCGACATCACGCGCGGTACGTTTAAGCCTCATGGCACAAAAAGGCGAAATGGGTTATCCCTCAGCACTCACGGCAAAAACATGGGGCTTCTACGATGTCCTCTTTGAAGGAAAACCCTTTAAATTCCAACGTGATTATGGCTCATACGTGATGGAGAATGTTCTCTTTAAGATCTCATTCCCCGCAGAGTTTCACTCACAAACCGCGGTGGAATGCGCCATGATTCTTAAAGAGAAGCTCGATAAACTCGGCAAAACTGCTGAAGATATCGAACGTATCGACATTCGTACGCATGAAGCGTGTATCCGTATTATCGACAAAAAAGGGCCGCTCAATAACCCCGCAGACCGAGATCACTGTATCCAATACATGGTGGCCGTTCCGCTCATCTTTGGTCGCTTAACGGCAAGTGATTATGAAGATAATATCGCGAAAGATCCGCGCATTGATGCGCTGCGCGACAAAATCATCTGTAGCGAAGATCCGGCATTTACCAAGGATTACTTCGATCCCGATAAACGTTCTATCGCCAATGCGCTCACGATTACGCTAAAAGATGGTCAAAAGCTCGATGAAGTAGTGATCGAATATCCGATTGGCCATGCTCGTAGACGTGAAGAAGGAATGCCGGTGCTCGTAGAGAAATTCAAAACGAATCTTGCAAGACGATTCCCTGCAAAACAGCAAGAAGCGATTCTCGATATCTCCCTAGATATCGCTAAACTGCTCAAAATGCCGGTGAATGAATATGTAGATCTCTATGTGATTTAAGCGCATCCGTATACGCTTGCGTTTACACAAATATCTACCCAAAAAAAAGACCGCGATTATTTGCGGTCTTTTTCTGTTTCAGTTAAAACGATTGTACGATTAAATTTTATCCGTTCCAATTCATAGGGATAAAAACCCCTTTCCAATAGACTCTCCGAGTGCTATCTTTGTGAAAATTCTGCAAACGCTTCATAAAGGTTAAAAAATTACGCCATGAATCCCTTACTTTTCGGTTACAGCATGCTCGGTGCAGCGATCCTCTTAGAAGTCTTTGCCACCTCGTTTCTCGTAAAATCCGAGCAATTCACCAAGCTCTTGCCCTCTATTTTAGTCGTCATCCTATATGCGGCTTCTTTCTACTGCCTATCGCACACCCTTAAATTTATTCCGGTCGGCATTGCTTACGGCGTCTGGAGCGGTGTAGGAATCCTCCTTATCACACTTGTGGGCTACTTCTGGTTTAAACAAGCCATCGATCTCCCGGCAATCATCGGCCTTGCCCTTATTGCAGCGGGCGTGGTGATTATTAATGTGTTTTCGAAGGCACTATAGATGTTTTTTTAGAGAGATTCTTTAATAAGCGTTCAAAAAAAGCCCCAAAATATTTGGGGCTTCTTCATTGTCTGCGCATCTTCACTTAAGACTATTGCTCTTCCTGTCCTGTCGTTTCTGAGAGCTCATTCATGGCTTCTGCCATTGCCGCAAAGAATGCATAACTATCTAAAGTCTCTTTGCCTGTCGGCTTAGGCTGTGCGCCCCACGTTGCAATCACGATATTCTCTTTTGGATTCATATATATCTGCTGTCCAAAAATCCCCTCAGCAGTAAAAGATCCTTCATTAATCGTTCCTTCTGCCTCTTCCACAGGCCAGAGCATATAGCCGTATTCCACAAGTTTTCCATCTACCATCTTCGGCGTTCCTGCCTCTTGAATCCATCCATCTGGCAAAAGTTGCTCGCCATCAACACGACCATTATCCACAAGGAATAATCCAAATCGGGCATAATCACGAAGCACGGCTTGTAAACCACTGCCCCCCACTTCTAAACCATCCGGCGATTCTAACCACCATGTGGCATCTGACTCCATTCCCGCTTTTTTCCAGATCCGCTCAGAAAGATACTCGCTCACAGGCATCTCTACAGCTGCTCGCACTAATGCACCGGCAACATGTGTTTCTCCTGTACTATAATTCCAGCGCGTCCCTGGCGCTGCGGCTCTTGGTAACTTCGCCATCAGCGCCAACACTCCCCCTGGAATCTGAGCATTTTGCACCGCAAGCATTGCTCGTCGATCTGAATGAGGATCGGTATAAGTCTCATTCCAATCAACTCCCGAGGTCATTTGTAGAAGATGTCTCACTGTTACGCCATCATAACTACTTCCTTTTAACTCAGGGAGATAGTCAATAATCGGGTCATCAATATCTTTAATTAATCCCTCTTGTAGCGCGATCCCTATCAAGGTCGCTGTAATCGACTTCACAACTGACATCGACATCCAACGCGTTTCATCCGTATTTCCGAGCTCATAATCTTCAAAATAGATTTTGCCATCTTTAAGCGCGACGATACCACTCACACGATTAATATTGAGATAATCGACAAGATCATAACGCTGACCACCAGACTCAAAACTCACGTCTTGGATCATCACCTCCGATCGAGGTAAGACCTTAACATTCGCAGGATCGTGGGCAACTTTTGCAGTGGGATATAAGCGATCAATATTTCTAAATGTATTCGCTTGAAGATCCGGCAATAGCTTTCCATCATAAAGCTGCTCAACCGTTCCTATCACCTCTTCCTGATGCGGATTCACAACATCGTGTGCCATCGCACCTATTCCAAAAACCCCAAGACCCATCACCAATGCTACTTGCTGCCAAACACGATTACGTCGTAACTTCACCATACAACCTCCTCCCTAATATCGGGTTATTTTTATCATATAATTATTGTAATAATACCCGCACATCCTGCACGGATCTCACAGAAAAAAGTCTGCCAGATCTTCGCAATCTAGCAGACTTTTGAGAAAGTACGTAACGTTATTCAATAAAGGAAAATGTTCAGTGATCAAAGCCGTTAGGGGATTGGCTATGCTCTTGATTACCGTCACTTCAAACAAAAAAAGAGACCTCAATTAAGGTCTCTTTTTGATTTCAGAATTGTATGCTGAGTGTCGAATCTCAAATGGTATGAAATCAACTTTCATATGTTTTAGCAGTCTGTCATCGATGATGAGATTTTCAATACCTACAATAATCTCATTTAGAGTGAACTCATTCGAAAGAAATCTCATATAACGTGTAATGGATAATATGTAGGAAAAGGGAGCGTTGTTTACACTTCCTGCTTAAAATAAAAATCTAAAACTTCATAAGGCGTTGAGCCATTTAATCCCTTATGAGGTTTTACCGTATTATAGAAATTTAAAAATCTTTTGAGTTTTGATTTTCGATCATTACTATTTAAAAACTCCTCTTTTTCATGCCACATTTCCATTAACGTACGGATGACCCGTTCAGCTTTACCATTCGTTTGTGGTCTTGCTGGACGCGTAAATTTTTGATTAATATGATTTAATCTACACAGGTTAACAAAAGCATGATCTATCGTTCCTTTATATTCTCGTCCATTATCAGAATAGATGCAATCAACGGTATAAGGGCATTGTGCAAGAATATCTTCCTGAAGAAACGTTGCCGCACTAAATTGTGATTTATCTTCATAAATGCCAGCATATAGTTCTCTTGAGAAATCATCGATGCCCACAAACAGGTACTCTCTACGATCTGTCTTAAGTTCTCCTTTAAGCAATGGGAGCCTTTTTGTATCAACATGAACCATTTCCCCAGGGTAGGATTTATTGTAGCGTTTAGCTTGCCTTTTTAGACGATCTTCTATCGATTTTTCAACTTTTACAAGCCTTTTAATACCGTATTTAATGGTTTTAAAGCGCTCATTAGTGCTAGTCTGTGGCTTAAACAGCCCAAGCCTAGAGAGCTTAAGTGCTTTATAAATAGTGGGGCGACTAACATTAAATCTTTGCGCAAGATAAGTAACCGTCACTTTTTCTTTGGTATAAAGACGCCAAATCTCTTCACAATGATAAGGCGTTAATCGGGTATTTTTATGCATATTCATAACAGTATTTTCTCCCAATACTGTAAACAACGCTAGGGAGTGTCCTCATTTGAATTTTTCTAAAAAAGATTGATGATAGAGTGTAATTTTAATTCTTTAAAATAATCGATCAAGATGACTAGGTAATCCTCCCTTTTTTAGGACACATCTAAAGTAGGGAAATTTAAAGCTGTTTTGTAACAAGGCGGTAGACCATCATTTGCCATATTTGGCCTTTCATGATTATACAACCACAACCACCTCGTCGCATGATCTTGTACCTCTTCGATGCTATTAAACAGATGTTGATTTAGCCAATCGTAACGCACCGTTCGGTTGTATCGTTCTATATAAGCATTTTGTTGTGGCTTTCCTGGTTCAATAAATTGATGCTTGATTTGCTGTTTTTCTAACCAGTTTTTTAGCTCATGGCTGATATACTCAGGGCCATTATCGCTTCTGATCATTTTAGGCTTACCACGCCACTCTATGATTTGTTCTAAAGCCCTAATCACTCGTTGGCTAGGCAATGAAAGATCGACTTCAATCCCTAAGCCCTCACGATTAAAGTCATCTATTACATTCAATAACCGGTAATTTCTCCCAGATTGTAACTGATCATGCATAAAATCCATTGACCAACATTCATTAATTGAGCTTGGAACCATTAATGGTTCAGGCTTTTCCCGTACCAAACGTTTTTTGGGTTTAATGCGCAAGTTTAAAGATAACTCGCAATAGATGCGATAGACACGTTTGTGATTCCATGAAAATCCTTTAATATTACGTAGATACAAAAAGCATAAGCCAAACCCCCAGTTCTTCTGCCACTGTGTTAATTTAATTAGCCAATCGGCTATCAGATCATTCTCAGGTTGCAAACGAGATTGATAATAATAGCTACTTCAACTCATGACAACCAACTGACAGGCACGTTCAATAGTGATTTCCTTTTCAGTGACCAACCACTGCGCTGATGTTTTACGAGCCAGTGGTTTTACCACTTTTTTTGTAAAACTTCCTTCAGTAGCTCGCTGTCCATTTTGGCTTCTGCATACATCTTTTTCAAACGAGCATTCTCAGCTTCTAGCTCTTTTAAACGACTGATCATCGAGGTATCCATACCACCAAATTTAGAGCGCCATTTATAAAATGTAGCACTACTAATGCCATGTTCACGACATAAATCAGGGACTTTAATGCCTGCTTCGTTCTGTTTTAGAATTGCCATGATTTGGCTATCGGTAAATTTTGATTTTTTCATAATGAATCTCCTGTAATAATGATACGAGAAAATTCTACTTATGATGTGTATTTTTTTATGGGGGGATTACCACTAGAACAATACTCAATGATGATACATGGCAACAGCTTCAATCAATTATGATAGATAAAGGCTGTTACGCCACAGAAAATAGTCGTAATGTTATGGAAGCTATTTTATGGAAATTACGTACGGGGGCGCCATCGCGTGATATCCCTAAAAATCTTTGTCCTTGGCAAACCGCTTATAATAGATTTAATCGCTGGTCAGCAAATGGGCTTTGGAACGATTTTTTTTTAAGTTACGAGGCGAAATTGATCAGGAATGGGTATCCATTGATGGAAGTTACGTCAGCGCTCATCAGCATGCAGCTGGAGCTCGGGGTGGTGAGGATAGAGCAATTGGACGAGGAAGAGGCGGAGCGGCAACAAAGATACACATGGCCGTTGATTCGCATGGACGCCCGATCGATTTTGAAATCACTGGGGGTGAAGTCCATGACAGTCAAGTTGCAAACCACCTGATAGAGCTTATAGAAACAGGTGGTTATCTTTTAGGTGATAAGGGTTATGACTCTGATGTTATTCGAGAAAAAGCACGTGATCATGGAATGATCCCCGTAATTCCGAGAAGGTCTAATAGTAAAAAAGAGAATAAGGAATTTGATAGTTATCTTTATAAAATTAGGCACTTAGTGGAAAATATTTTTGCAAAGCTTAAGTATTTGAGCCTGTAACATATTTTGTGTAAGTTGAATTGCTACAAATAATTAGTTACTCGATTATCAAAGTGAATCATAAACCAATTCATTGCCGATCGCCAATTCCTGATCGGCATTGTCCATTTTTGAGAAGCGCTTTCGACTGCTAAATAGATCACCTTTTTCGCTGAATCATCGGATGAAAATATCTTTCTTTTTTTAGTCGCATGACGAATAACGCTGTTAAGCGATTCTATCGCATTGGTGGTATAAACAGCTCTGCGAATCTCTTCAGGATAGTCAAAAATAGAGCGAATGTTAGCCCAATGATTATGCCAAGACTCTGCTATTTTAGGATATTTATTTGCCCACTCATTTTCAAAAATATCCAAAGCCTTAAGCGCATTTTCCTCAGTCGTGGCTTGGTAAATTTCTTTTAAACCTCGCGTGACAGATTTATAATCCTTCCAGCTAATAAAGCGTAAGCTATTTCTGACCATATGGACGATACATAGCTGTATATCGGTTTTAGGAAAAACGGATGCGATTGCTTCAGGAAAGCCTTTTAAACCGTCAATACAAGTAATCAGAATTTCCTCAACACCTCTATTTCTAATTTCCGTGATGACTGACAACCAAAATTTAGCACCTTCTGTTTGCGCAATCCACATGCCTAAAAGCTCTTTACGACCTTCTAAATTGATACCTAGCGCAAGATAAACAGATTTATTAATCACCGTAGAATGTTCGCGTATTTTGACAACAAGACAATCTAAATAAACAACAGGATACATTCTATCTAATGGCCTATTTTGCCATTCTGAAACCCGCTCAATTACACTGTCTGTAACTCGGCTGATCAATGATGCGGATACATCAGCATCGTACATTTCTTTAAAGAATTGTACGATTTCACGATTAGTCATGCCTTTTGAATAAAGTGCTAAAATTTGTTCATCCATAGATGTCACACGTGTTTGATGCTTTTTAATAAGTTGGGGTGAAAAAGAACCTTCTCTATCCCTCGGAATATCTAGTTCTAAACTTCCATCAGGACTTTTAATCGTTTTTTTGCTAGTTCCATTTCGACTATTGTTGGACGTTGAAGATTGATTTTTATCAAACCCCAAATGTTCACGCAACTCGGCATTTAATGCAGCTTCGATGGTCATCTTCTTGAGCAATGCTGTGAACTCATTTAAATCTTTCTCTGTTTTAATATTGCTCGCAAGCTCTTGCGCCAATTTTTGTATGTCTTTTGTCATAAGTATAAATCCATAGAATAAATAAAAAATAGGATTTACACAAAATTTAGGACAGGCTCCCATTGATAATTAAGTTGTTTTCATTTTACTTCAATTCACCAAGCTACAGATTATTGTCCTCAAGCAGTAAACACAGGAGCGATTAGAATACTGTAGTGCTCTAATCGCTCTTTATTTATAGGCATCTATAATAGACGCTTATTTATATATAGATGCCTAGTCCTATTATGAATAGCCTAACCAATAGCCATTTGATTATTTTCAAGTAGTTCTTCTAACGTTAACGCCGTAGATTGATTAGTTAGATGAAGCAATATCTCAGACCCATAATTACTTCCATCTCCATCTCTATCAACAGATAAGGTAGCTGTTTCCGTTTCCTCATCATAGTCAATCGTGATAAATTTTTCAATCTTACCTAAATCTACCCTTTTTCCTGTTAAGTCAGATCCTTTTAGTCCTTGGAAGAAGTCTGTCGCAAATTTGATGAGATCCGCATTCGAATCAGTATCAAGCTTACCTACACCAAAATCAATCCAGGTATCCGTACCATTACCGGCTTTACCATCAACAAGTGCTTCTGCACCTTTTAAGATTCCATAAATTAGCGTGTCATTTCCAGTAATCCCAGTACTAATTAAGTCATCATCTGATGAAGATGTAATGATCCGATTAGGATTCAACACCTCAACATCAAAATCAAATTTCGAACTAACAGACCCTTCATCGTCAAGCAAAGCAAATCTTGCTGCATTTGCAACAACTGAATTAATACCCACAACTTTACTTGCACTTAAACCTTCTGCATCCGTTACTACCACATTAATGCTATTCGTATTTACAGTCGTTGATAAATAACTAGTAGAAGATAGAATAGAATTCCAATCATCAATTGATGCAGAGACACCTTCTTTTTCTGAGATTGTCAAAGTTCCATTTTCAAAAATGACATCAAAGTAATCAGTGAATAAGTCTTGCTGCACCGCCAATTTACTAGTAGTGCTATCAGATAATGTTAATTGCACTTGGCGAATATCATTATCTGCATCGTTAATGCTAATTGAACTAAACACTTTAGTAGGGACATTACTCCCCACAGTTACAAATTCATTCAAATTAGGTGCTACAACTTTTAAAGCCCCAATTTGAATATCATCTTGACCACCCACTAAAGAAACAGCTAAGTCACCAGTTTTACCTTGTAAAGATGCTGGCAAGTCAATTGCAATACTAGTCCATCGTGATAACATAAATTCTGCTTCATTACGGTAATCGGTATCATCTAAAACTTGAGCCCAAGTTTTAAGAATAAAAATTTCGCCTTCTTTATAAGTTACACCATTAACTGTGATAGTTGCACCATTCATAATTGTTACTTTTGCATCAAGTACATCATCAGTTAGAATGCTTTTTCCATCAACATAGTTTAATGATCCTGCCTTAGCAGCAGTTGTTTCTACCTTGAGAATATCAATTCCAGCGAATGAGAAAGTAGCAGTAGTTGCTGAACCTGAATCTCCAACCCAGCCATTATTCCATCCCAAATCAATTAATAATTGAGCATTTTCAGGCAATGCTGTGTTAATCGTTTGAGAAACAATTACAGATTCCCCATCAACATCAAAACCAATAGCACCCTTCATATTAGTGATATTTCCAGGGTTATTTACTTTCCAAGCTCCATCAAAACTGTTGCCGTTCCACTCACGACCACCTTGCAAGTCACCATTAGATGTAATTTCAGTGTACGAATGAATTTCCATTTCAAAGGTTGGCGCATTATTCACCGGCGTCACTGTCACCGGCACAGTGATAGTGACAGATTCACCCTCTGGATCTTTAACAACAACGGTGAAT
>CALZEE010000016.1 GCA_945639195.1 uncultured Ignatzschineria sp.
TCAATCGAGAAAGAGAATTCTACGCTTTTTAGGGAAAGATGCAAGGGGATTTCTGCGCAAGTATTACCCATACCGTGAGAGCCCGCCAAATGACTATATCTTATCAGCAAAATTTCTTAAAAAAGAACGATTACTCTGTCAATTACCCTCAAGAAATCACGATAAATCCCAAAAAACGAACCCGAAATCTTCTTGAAATGAATCGTCATTAAGATCTAATAAGAATCTCTCAATATATAAAGCTATCGATTTTCATCGCCCCTCTCTTTCTAATATGTACTTTCATAGTGTACTCATATAGAAAAAGCGATGGGGAAACCCTCCATCGCTTTTCAAATAATTTAATTGAGCGTGTTTACTTAGATCTTAAAGCTCTCTTCAAAATCTAATGTTCCCACATACTGATTCAGTGCAAAGTGTTTTTTAACGCCGGCTCTAATCGCTTCTTTAGCAAGTACAACTGATTCACGCTTACTTAAACCCTTACATAGGTTCGCCGCGACATGTGCTGCAAAAGTACAACCTAATCCGTGTGTATGATGCGTATCTACAAACGCGCCTTCTAATAAGAGAAGTTCTTCGCCATCATAGAAGAGATCAGCTGATGTCTTCGGTTCCATAACGCTACCAACATTCGTGATCGCCACAGCGCCACAGCCAAGCGCCATGATTTTTTCTGCAGCCAACACGGCTTCATCATAATTACTAATCTTATCCATACCTGCAAGTTGCGCTGCTTCAAATAGATTTGGCGTTGTGACCGTTGCGTATTTGATTAATTGCTCTTTAATAGCAATCGCATGCTCAGGGAAGAGCGGCTTATCGCCCTTACAAACCATCACAGGATCCACAACAACAGGCTGCTTGCCATGTAATGCTTCTAGTTTTTCTGATACATGAGAGATGATTTCTGGCGTTGGTAACATCCCAAGCTTAATCGCATCTACCCCGACACCATCAATAGCGGTACGAATTTGTGCATCAATAGTTGCGATATCAATTGGGAAAACCCCATGACCCCAGTTATTATCAGGATCCATTGTCACAATCACTGTGAGCGAGCAAAAACCATAAAGATTATGCTTAGCAAACGTACGAAGGTCCGCCTGAATTCCAGCTCCACCACTAGAATCAGATCCTGCTATTGTTAATATTTTTTTCATATTCCACGCCTTACTTGCGATTTTCCATCTATTAAATGAGTTGTTGACTGACATAAAAGCACAGATTCCGTTTAAGAATCGGCTTTAATATCTAACCTTATAATTATAACAACAGCAGAACTTCTCTTGGAGATATCTTTCTCCCAACGCCTGCTGTTGATTAGCTCTTCATAAAAAAAGAGTAGTGAAGATTTATCTCCCCCTACTCTTTTTAAGCCTCTAGCTACAATAAGTAAACTAAAAATTAATTTTTAATGCAAGATACGCCCAATAGAGAGGATCACAGCCCCACTTCTTTGTCTCGCCTGTTCGTTACAATTCACAGAGATATCAGGTGAAACATGCTCAGCGCATCTTTTTATTTACACAATATAAAGTTATTACTTTTTAGCATCCTCTTTACGAATAGCGACAAAGTAAGGATTCCCTTGGCGGAATATCAGGACTCTTAGCGTTTGATTCTCTGCAGTCTCTTTCAGCGCTAATTCAAAACTTGCGATATCTGTAATATCAAAGCCACTGATCTGCGCAATAACATCACCCTTTACTAATCCTGCCTTTTGGGCGATACCATCCTCAACTGCCGTAATCACGACCCCTTTTTCACGCGCATCTGTCTTGCTATTTTCTACCGTAATATCTAATACATTCTTAGAAGCAGTACGTGCACCCGCTGTTTTTAATCCCTCATCATCCAATGCTTCAATTGTGACATCAATCACTTCGATCTTGCCATTACGAAGAACGGATAGCTTTGCAATTTCGCCCCCTTTCACGCGACTGACTAATACCGGTAATTGACTTGATGATACGACGTCATCGTTATTGAATTTTAAAATAATATCTCCGACTTTCAAGGTTGATTTTGATGCAGGACTTGCTGGTACAATACTAGAAACCAACGCGCCTTTTGGCTTATCCAAATCAAAGGTTTCGGCCAAGGTTGCTGTTACTTCCTGTATTTGCACTCCTAACCATCCACGCGAAACCTTCCCATCCGTACGGAGCTGATCGACAATATGCATCGCTAAATCAATCGGGATTGCAAAGCTGACGCCGGCATAACTACCGGTACTTGTATAAATTTGCGAGTTAATCCCGATCACTTCGCCTGATGTATTAAAGAGCGGCCCACCTGAGTTACCAGGATTCACAGCAGCATCCGTTTGAATGAATGGCGTAAAGTTATCGTTAGGAAGATTACGACCGAGCGAACTAATAATTCCTTGTGTTGCCGTATAATCTAACCCAAATGGCGATCCGACTGCCATTACCCACTGCCCGACTTTAAGATCAGTAATATCTGCGATCTTCAATACCGGCAATTTATCCGCCTTAATTTTTAATACAGCAACATCAGTTTTCTTATCCATGCCGATAAGCTCTGCAACCAACTCACGTCTATCTGAAAGATGAACCGTAATCTTATCGGCATCTCCAATGACGTGCGCATTAGTAATCACAAACCCTTCATCATCAATAATAAAACCAGAGCCCGCACCTCTTACTATACGCTCTCTTGTTTCTGGCTCATTGCCATTACCAAAGAAGAAACTAAAGGGATCGTTATCACCAAAGGGAGAATCCCCAAAAGAGAATCCTTGGAATGGCGATCGATTTTGCACAACCTCCACCCCTTCAGTTGTAATGCTAACAACGGCAGCCTTATTCTTTTCAAATAAATCACTCCAATCAGGGAGCTGTGCCATTGCTTGTTGCACTACCAGTAACATAACCGTTGATAAAAAGAGCCCTACTCGCGTTAAGTAACGTTTTGTATATCTCATTAAAATACTCCTATCGCTAAATGATATGTTGTATTCCAGTAATAGCTTGATACCTATGAAGGCTATTATCAAGAACACACTTCCTCTTAGAATGTAGGGGCTTTTGAGTATATTTCAAGCACTATCGTCTTAAAGTTATCATTTTGATTAACAATCTCTCTTGAATAATCGCTACTTACAATTCAGTCATCATATTCATTGACTTACTTATTCATATCTATATAGCGACATAGTAAGAACAATTAACACAACACCTAAAGAAATTCTTCCAACATCGTATTCACAAAAAGATGTCCTTTCTCTGTCGGTGTAATCCATTCAGTACTAGGGAGCAATAACCCCTTCTCTTGATTCGCTTGTAAAAAGCCGGCAATGTTCGATAACGGTAAGAATGTACGCTCTGACCAATGCGTCGTTGGCACACCTGATTTCAAACGAAGCGTATTTAAGAAGAATTCAAAAGGCAGATCAGCAGGCGCAATCGCCTCTTTTGTCATTCTCATTGACGCGTTTTTTTCAACATAAGTACGCGGATGCTTCTCCATTTGCGTTCTTAAGATCTCTTGGTTATTCATCATCGTAATCTTGCCATGTGCTCCGGCGCCAATCCCGATGTAATCCCCGAACTCCCAATAGTTACGATTATGCTGACTCTCTTTTCCGGTCTTTGCAAAAGCAGAGACTTCGTAATGACCATAACCGTTTGCTTTTAAAATCGCATGGCTTTCTAATTGCATCGCTTCAATGACTTCATCCGCCGGCAATTCTGGCTCATAACGATGGAAGTAAGTGTTAGGCTCTAACGTGAGCTGATAATGTGAGATATGTTCTGGCCCCAGTGCAATAATCCCTTCCAGATCACTTAACGCGCCTTCAAGGTTTTGGAGTGGTAAACCGAACATAAGATCGCAATTAATATTCTCAAAGCCGGCATTTCTGGCAATATCAAATGCACGAAGCGCTTCGCTACTTGAGTGAATTCTGCCGATCTTCTCTAATTGCACATCATTCAAGCTCTGCACACCAATCGACAATCGGTTAATGCCGATCTCGCGATATGCTTTAAAATATTGGCTATCGACCGTCCCGGGATTCGCTTCCATTGTAATCTCGATATTAGGATTAAAGTTTAAGAGCGTTCGAAGCTGACTAAAGAATTGATCTAGCAACTTCGGTGGCATCAGGCTCGGCGTACCGCCTCCGATAAAGATCGAATGGATTTTACGTCCCCAGATATAGGGCAATATTTCCGTTACATCATCAATCAAAGTCTGCATATAAGGTTCATAGAGCGCCTCATTATTCTTATGAGAGTTAAAATCACAATAGGGACATTTTTGAATGCACCATGGAAAATGAATATAGAGGGATAATGGAATCATAATAATAAAAGCTCTCTTAGTAATAGATGTTGCACGAAAGGCATAAGACGAACTTAATTCACTTCGCGTAATCATGAGGTTGCTCATTATAATACACTTCATTTATCCAAGGGGATTAAAGCCCTCTGATTTCTCATCTGCAAATTGTCTTTGCTTCATCCCTATCGATATCCGACAATAAAAAAAGCATATCTTGCGATATGCTTCTCTCTCCTAAGGCTTAGTAGCGTAGCGGTAAATATCTATACTAAAAGACACGCAACCTGATGATCCGTACCTTTTAATCCCGGCTTCTCATTACTACATCTCTCTACTGCTTCTCGGCAACGCGTTCTAAAGACACAGCCGGATGGCGGATGAATGGGTGAAGGGAGATCCCCTTCCAATAAATCAACCGCTTTATCTTTCTCGATATCAGGATCTGGAATCGGCACCGCCTGCATAAGCGCTTTGGTATATGGATGCTTTGTCTCATTGTAGACTGCGGATTTTGTTCCAAGCTCTACCACGTTTCCAAGATACATCACCAAGACGCGATCTGAGATATGTTTCACCACTGCCAAATCATGTGCGATAAAGATAAGAGATAAGCCCATCTCTTTCTGCAAACTTTTTAAGAGATTAATCACTTGCGCTTGAATCGAGACATCGAGCGCCGATACCGGTTCATCACAAATAATGACTTTAGGCTCTAAAATTAAAGCACGCGCAATCCCGATTCTCTGACATTGCCCACCAGAGAATTCATGCGGATAACGATTAATCACATTCGGCAGTAATCCCACACGCGCCATCATCGTTTCTACGCGCGCTGTAACTTCAGCTTTTGTGAGATTTTTAAAGTGGGCTTTTAAAGGTTCTGCGATAATATCGCCAACCGTCATTCTCGGATTAAGCGATGCAAGCGGATCTTGGAAGATCATCTGGATATCTTTACGAATATCTCGCATCTCTTTTTTACTGGCTTCCGTAAGATCTTGCCCAAGCCATGTGACTTGTCCTTCGGTCACCGGCGCTAAACCAATAATTGCGCGCGCTAATGTGGATTTACCACAGCCAGATTCCCCAACAACGCCCAGCGTTTCTCCCTCATAGAGCGTTAAGCTCACGCCATCAACGGCTTTGAGCTGATGGGATTTCTCCCAAAAGTACTGGCTCTTCTCCCGGACGGGGAAATGCACTTTAAGATCTGTTACGGTTAAAATTGCTGTTTGACTCATGCCATTAACTCCTTTGCATCTCTGAAGCATGCACGCAATCTCTCATTACCAAAAGGTTCCAATCTCGGCGCTTCGCTACATGCTTCTTCTCGCCATTCACAGCGTGGATTAAAGGGACAGCCTTTAGGGAGATGCAGTAAGTTCGGTGGATTGCCGGGAATGGTATGAAGCATTTCACCATCATGTTCTAATGTGGGAATTGCGGCCAATAAACCATGCGTATAAGGATGAGTTGGCGCATGGAAGATATCTCTTACATTGCCGTACTCCATCGTTCTACCGGCATACATCACAAGTACCTTGTCACAAATGCCGGCAACAACGCCGAGATCATGCGTGATCATAATAATGGTGGTATCAAATTCTGCTTTAAGCTCATTGAGTAGCGCCATAATTTGGGCTTGTACCGTAACATCTAGCGCCGTTGTCGGCTCATCTGCAATCAAGAGCTTTGGCCGGCACAGTAACGCAATCGCAATCATTACACGTTGGCGCATCCCTCCCGAAAACTCATGCGGATACATCTTCATTCGCTTTCTGGCTTCCGGCATTTTTACAGCATCGAGCATCTTGACAGATTCCTCAAAGGCATCGCGTTTACTCATCCCTTTATGGAACCTTAAGACTTCCATCAACTGCGCACCGACCGTCATATAAGGATTCAAGGACGTCATCGGATCTTGGAAGATCATCGCAATCTCTTCTGCACGAAGGCGATTGAGCGCTGACTCTTTAAGATTGAGAATCTCTTGCCCTTCAAATTTTGCCGAGCCAGAAATGCGCCCATTTTTTGCCAGCAATCCCATTAAGGCAAAGGCCGTTTGTGACTTTCCAGAGCCTGATTCACCGACAATCCCTAATGTCTCGCCTTTTCTAAGCGCAAAGTTCAGCGCATTAACCGCGGTAACATCGCCATCATAGGTGTTAAAGGTGACACTTAAATCTTGTACATCCAATAGTAATTCACTCATAACGTCTCCTAGCGATCCTTGGGATCGAGAGCATCACGCAATCCATCACCAATAAAGTTAAAACAAAATAGCGTCACAATGAGGAACAATGCCGGAAAAATTAAGAGCCAAGGTGCAACTTCCATGGAGTTTGCACCATCTGCTAAAAGTGATCCCCAGCTACTCATCGGCTCTTGTACCCCAAGCCCCAAGAAGCTTAAGAACGACTCAAAGAGAATCATGCTCGGCACCAATAGCGAGGCATAAACTACCACAACGCCTAAAACGTTCGGCACAATATGCCGAAAAATAATAATCGGTGTTGAAACGCCGGACACTTTTGCCGCTTCAATAAATTCACGATTTTTAAGACTCAGCGTCTGCCCTCTCACGATTCTTGCCATATCAAGCCACGAAACCATCCCGATCGCCAGGAAGATTAAGAAGAGATTCTGGCCAAAGAATGTCACCAATAAGATCACAAAGAACATGAAAGGGAAGGAATTTAGTATCTCTAAGATACGCATCATCAATGAGTCAATCTTGCCACCGACATAGCCCGAGAGCGAGCCATAGAAGGTTCCCATCAATACCGCCACTAATGCCGCAGATATTCCGACAAGTAGAGAGATTCGCCCGCCTACAGCAATACGTACAAAGATGTCGCGCCCATTAGAATCTGTTCCTAAAAAATGCCCTGACTCAAAATCAGGCGGGCTTGTCATCATTCCCCAATCCGTATGGTCATAACTATATTCTGACATCAAAGGCGCAAAGATCACAAAGAGGGCAATAACTCCCAACATCAATAAACTTGTCATTGCGGCCTTGTTACGCATGAAGCGACGACGCGCATCCTGCCATAAGCTTCTGCCGGCAATATTGAGATTCTCTGAAAAATGCTCAACGGCTTCTAATTGTTTTTTCGTAACTTTCATTAAAGCCTCCTAATAACGAATTTTGGGGTCGATTACTGCATAAAGAATATCGACAATCATATTAAAGAGGATCGTTAATGCGCCCACTAAAATTGTGACGCTTAACACGGTAGAGTAATCACGGTTCAACGCGCCATCCACAAAGAGTGTCCCAACGCCTGGCAATCCAAAAATCGATTCGATCACGAGAGATCCCGTAATAATTCCCACAAATGCCGGTCCTAAATAAGAGAGCACCGGTAAAAATGCCGGACGAAGCGCATGTTTAAAGATGATTTTATGCATGGGTAATCCCTTTGCTCGGGCAGTACGGATATAATTTGAGTTTAAAACCTCAATCATTGAACTCCGCATAATTCTTGCGATACTCGCAATATACGCCAGTGAGAGCGCAGTCATCGGCAGTAAAATATATTGCCACTTACCGCCATACCAGCCCCCCGCAGGAAGCCATTGCAATGTAATTGCAAAAATTAAGATTAAAAGTGGCGCTACGACAAAGCTTGGAATAACCACCCCTGTCATCGCAAACCCCATAACAAGATAATCCCAAAGACTATTTTGCTTTAATGCTGCAACAACACCGGCAAGCGTACCTAATACTAATGCTAAAACAAAGGCAGCAAGCCCCAACTTGGCAGATGTTGGGAAATGCGTCGCAACTAATTCATTGACCGTATAATCTCGATAACGAAATGAAGGTCCTAGATCTCCCCGCAGTAACTGCTTTAAATAATCAAAATATTGCTCATAAAGGGGCGCATTTAAATTATATTTGGCCTCAATATTCGCAAGTACTTCGGGGGGTAACATTCTATCGCCGGTGAAAGGGCTTCCCGGGGCAAGCCGCATCATAAAGAAAGAGATCGTAATTAAGACCAAAAGGGTCGGGATCGCCTCCAGAATGCGGCGCAGTATAAATCTTATCATGCTCATTCCTCTTAGATCACTACTGGTAGTAGGTCTTTATTATTGTTAGGTCGTTCCTGAGTGTATCAGGGGGACCCCGTAAGGGACAATGTTAGTCCGCTACTATCATGGTATAAAACATAATCACTTATAATTCAAACTTCTACTAGCAAAAAAAAGACCCATCGCTTAATAGTGATAGGTCTTTCTAAAATAATCGTGATAAGTAAAGGGGATGATAGCCCTTCTATCCCAATGAAATTAAACTTCTTGTAAGAAGTGTTTACTCTCTATCCATGCTTTACGTTCATGTCGCTGATTGCGAGCAAGAAGCTTATCAAAGACCGCGATAGGATCTAGAATCTCCCCTTCTAAAGAGATCTCTTCAGGGGTGAATTCAGGTTCACCATCAATCATGAAATGAAGATCCCCGCTGCTTTCAGCGACCAGCACCTCTTCTGGCGCTTCAAACTTCGGCGCAAGTAATTGCACTAGTCGTCGGGTATCAGCACTCATCGTCGTTTCACGTAACTGGATCGGATTCATCTCTCCCAATCCTTTAAAACGTGTTACTGACTTTTGTCCGCGGCTCTTCTCATGCTTTTTCAATAAAGCTTCTTTTTCAGCTTCATCGAGTGCATAGAACACCTCTTTACCCACATCAATACGATAAAGCGGTGGAAGTGCGACAAAGACATGCCCCGCTTCTACTAATTTGGGGAAGTGCTTTAAGAATAGTGCACAGATCAAGGTTGCGATATGCAATCCATCCGAGTCAGCATCCGCTAAGATACAGATTTTCCCATAACGTAATTCATCAAGCTTCTCATCATTTGGATCAACGCCAATGGCGACCGAGATATCATGAATTTCATTCGATGCCAAGATCTCGCTCGTCGGAACTTCCCATGTATTGAGGATTTTCCCTCGAAGCGCCATTACCGCTTGCGTATCACGATCTCGCGCTTGCTTTGCCGAGCCGCCCGCTGAATCCCCTTCGACTAAGAAGAGCTCTGTTTCATTCACATCTGTACTCACACAATCGGCAAGTTTCCCCGGCAATTTAGGACCTTGTGAAATACGTTTACGCACAACCGCTTTCGAACTCTTAAGACGTGCTTGCGCTGTCGTAATAACGAGCTCTGCGATCGCTTCTGCTTCTTCCACATGTTTATTGAGCCAAAGAATAAAGAAGTCTTTAACCGCACCATTAATAAAGCTTGCGATACTTCTTGAGCTTAAACGCTCCTTAGTTTGTCCTGAGAATTGCGGTTCTTGCATCTTCACAGAGAGGAGATAGTTGAGATGTGAGAACGTATCTTCCGGCGTAATACGAACGCCTCTTGACAATAAATTTCGTTGCTCACAGAAATCACGCAGGGCTTCTGTTAATCCAGACTTCAAGCCATTCACATGCGTCCCGCCAAGCATTGTCGGAATCAGGTTTACATAGCTTTCCGTCATAGTCGGCGCACCGACTTCACTCCATGCCAGCCCCCAAATCACTTCTTCCGTTTCTGCTTTAAACTCACCAAAGATAATCTCTTTTGGTAAATAATCAATCTCATTGAGTGAATCATAAAGATACTCTTCAATCCCTGATTCATAGCGCCAAACGGTAACTTCTTCACCCTCTTTCGCATTTTCATCAACCAAGGTGATCTTGAGACCGGCACAAAGGATGGCCTTTGCTTTTAAGAGATCACAAAGGGCTTTCTTTGCAATTCTTGGAGTATCAAAATATTTCTCATCCGGGAAGAATCGAATCTCTGTCCCTGTATTATTTTTACCAACCTGACCAATAACCTCAAGCTCACTCGCTTTATAGCCATCTTTAAAGGTAATCTGATGAATTGCGCCATCACGGTTAACGGTAACTTCTAAATATTTAGAGAGCGCATTCACTACCGAGACACCAACGCCATGTAATCCACCAGAATATTGGTAGTTGTCGCTATTAAATTTACCACCCGCATGAAGCGTTGCGAGAATCAGCTCAACACCACTCACGCCATGTTCAGGATGAAGGTCAATCGGCATTCCTCGCCCATCATCCTTCACGCCCATTGAACCATCTTTATAGAGCGTCACACGAACTTCTTTTGCATGTCCGGCAAGCGCTTCATCCACTGAGTTATCAATCACTTCCTGTAAGATATGATTCGGTCGACTCGTGTCGGTATACATCCCTGGGCGTTTACGAACAGGATCAAGCCCCGAAAGTACTTCGATCGAACTTGATGTGTATTGATTTGTACTCATACTTATTCACTCTTTTATGAATGTTACTAAAAATGCAGTAGCATCCTTAATCATTCAATAATCTGGCATTCATCCCCAGTTATCAATAATTAAGTGCTCATTGCTAGATCCTGATACTCATCCAAGATCATCAGGATCTTCAAGGTTTCATCTCTATCTACAAAACATTGCGTATACTAAATTTCGTCATTCTCTCGATCATAGCAGAGATTATAAAGATCGATCATTAAGTGACGAATTGTGTCTGCTAACAAGTAGGCATTTGATTGCGCCACTGCATTTTGATCATCACTTAACTCTAGTTTTTCTTGGAATTGATCCAAATAACGCACACGCTTCAATACAAAGTCTTCTCCCAAGGAGAAAGTCACGATATCTTCATAAGAGAGTCCGAGTTTTGTCACATTCCAGCCCTCATCAATATTGAGCTCGATCTCTTTTGAGTCCATCGGAATCCCACGATAACGTGCAACGCCGCCCTCTTCTTTAGAAAGTTCCTTCATCTCTACTTCATCAAGGAAACCAAACTTCTCAGAAGGCAATCCGTTTTTAACCCAATCGGTCATCAGCATTGGAATCTCAACTTGTGGTGCATACGTTACGACCGGCAATGAGCCTAGTGTTTTACGTAATACAGCTGTCACAAGCGAAGCTTTCTTCTCACTCGTGGCATCCACAACTAACCAGTTTTTCTCAGTATCAATATATGCCATCATTGAGCTCTGCTCTGGATAAACCTTAGAGATAAACTCGCCAGTAATAACCTCTTCAAGCTCTTTATAACGGGCACGATTTAAGAGATCAATATTATGCTCACGAGCACGCTTTTCAACGGCTGTTTGAATCGCTCTGCGAGGAAGTTTTTTGAGCTCCATTCCTAAGCGAATGAAGTAGGCATTATTCATCTCTTCAACAAGGTTTTCTCCTTGAGAAAATGCCGGCAACCAGCCATAAGTTTCAAGTTCATCATGACCACATTCACGAAGCGGATATTGTGACAACATCTCTTCTAACTGCAGTGAATCAAACTCGATCGGCTCATCAAACTTATAAATTAATACATTCTTAAATGGTCTCATGATATTTGAGAACTCCTTAAAATCAGAAAAAGGGGAAATCCCCTTTTAATATCGTTCTATCGTATCGATCTATTATAGCATCTCAAGTACCTAGCAGGGGTGAGCACTTCCCCCCTATCATTAGGCAGCCTCTATTTCTCAATGATTACTATGAATCTTTACGAACTAATAATGCCATCGACTCAACGTGCGCAGTATGAGGGAACATATCCATGACACCCGCAGTAATAAGCTCATAAGGGTACTCACTTGTAAGAACCGCTAAGTCTCTCGCAAGCGTCGCTGGATGACACGATACATAAAGAATCTTCTTCGGCGCAAGCGCACCAAGATATGGCATCATCTCAATCGCACCTGATCTTGGCGGATCAATTAAGATTGCATCATAAGCCTGATTCATCCAAGGCGCATCTTTCTGATCTTGCGTTAAGTCAGCACAGTGGAATTCAACATTCTTAATGTTATTGAACTCAGCATTTCGCCCTGCCCAATCTGTTAAGCTCTTATCACCTTCAACCCCAATCACGCTACCCGCTTTTGTCGCAAGTGCGAGCGTAAAGTTCCCAAGACCACAGAAGAGATCAAGTACTTTCTCAGTCCCATCTAAATCAAGAAGGTCGAGCGCTTGTTTTACCATCTTATTATTCATCGCAGGATTAACCTGTGTGAAGTGATAAGGTTTAAAGTAGAGCGTTAGCTCATCGAGCAATTGATAAGAGAGTGCTTGATCTGATGCCCCTCTTTCTGAAAGAGCATATGTTGTTGCCTCATTTCCCGGTTGTAAGTAAATAATCAAATCGTGTTCGATTTCAAACTCTCGGAAGATCGCTAAATCTTCTTCTGTAGGATCTTCTAAAACACGGAAACTTAAACCGTGCGCATTATCGCCCACCGCGACTTCAATTTGCGGAAGCTTAGATGCGATCGATAATTTCCCGATCATTTCTGAAAGCGGATCAATGAGTTGATCAATCTTAGATTCCAAGATTGGACAACGATGCATATCAACGATATAAGGCGTTAAACGCTCTCTAAATCCAACCAATACTCGTTCTTTAGCAGGGACATTTTTAACCCCTAAGCGCGCTTTAAAACGATAATTTTGTGAATCGCCACGAAGATTAGGTAAATGTGCATACTCAGTTAAGCCCGCTTGTCTTGCAAGGTTTGTCTTGAGTTGCTCTGATTTAAAATCAATCTGACGATCTGCATCTAAATGCTGTAATCGGCAACCACCACAGACGCCATAAGCATCACAAAATGGTGCAACACGATCAACAGATGATTGAAGCACTTCTGTTGCTTGTGCTTCATCGTACTCTTTTTTAACTTTCGTGTAGTTTGCGACAACTTCTTCGCCTGGAAGAGCACCATCCACAAACACCACTTTTTCTTCAACTTTAGCAACTCCGCGACCATCATGTGCAAGGTCACGAATCATTACCGTAATAGGTTCGCTAGGAACGCGACTGCGTCTCCCTCTTCTAGGTTTTTTGCTCACAACTACCTCATTTATTCATAATTTTTTTCGTGTAGGAAGTTTATCACAATGCATGCTAAACAAGAAAAGTCATGCTGTTCTTTATTCTATTTAGATCAAAAAAACCATAATCTTATCAATTTATTGCCATCCCCTGTAATATATCTCTATTAATAAAAAAATCTTTCTAAAGATGAAAATCAACGGAATAATCAATTATGAGCAATCCAGAAAATCAACTCCTCTTTTTCCCCTGTACCAGTTGCGGAGCATGCTGTAAATATCTCCACATAGCAGAAGAATTACAAGAATTTGATAGGGGTGACGGCGTTTGTATGCACCTCGATGAAACTACTAATCGCTGTGGTATCTATGAAACACGACCAGATATTTGCAATATTCAAACCCAATATCGACTGCATTACCAAGAAACTCCTTGGCCGGAGTTTGTTGCTGAAAACCTTCAAGTATGTGAAGCATTACAGCAAGATCAAAAAGCTAAAGAGCGTTTTAAAGCAAGTAATGCAAAAATAGAAAAACAAAAACCTGTCTTATAATTTTGTAAAAAAAGGATGTCATATGATCCCGCAAGAACCAAACAATATCCCTGCAAAAGAATCTCTCGATTATTTTCTTCTGGTGCATGGACAAAAATTCCCTTCGGATAAGCTTCCAGAAGTTGAAAAATGTTTAAGATCACTCTCCGAAAATGAGCGTGAGTCACTCTTTGCATTAAAATTAAAGGACCCAACCTTAGCATTGCTCCTCTCTTTCTTCTTCGGAACATTTGCCGTTGATCGTTTTTATATTGGAAATATTATCATAGGGATTTTAAAACTCATCACCGTTGGGGGTTTTGGGATTTGGACCGTCGTAGATTGGTTCTTTATCTCTAAAATTACCCGCCAACAAAATTACGAACTATTAATGAGCCTTTTTAAAAAATAATCATTAATGATTTAAAGCATCAGCCGCTGCTTAATGGCTATTAAAAAGAAATGTTCCTAACCTGACATCTCTTTTTTTATGTCCTGCCCTCACGCGTTTCTTTTTATAGGCTGATATGTGGCTGGAAGAATGGCAGCGAAGCTCATCATCTGCGCGCCGGCAAATCAACAAATCCTTTTCCTTATAGTCAATAAATAGACA
Organism: uncultured Ignatzschineria sp.; assembly: GCA_945639195.1. Lineage (GTDB taxonomy): Bacteria > Pseudomonadota > Gammaproteobacteria > Cardiobacteriales > Wohlfahrtiimonadaceae > Ignatzschineria. The sequence goes on from CALZEE010000016.1 coordinate 14,320, forward strand.
AGCCCCTCAGATGTCGCGAGCCGGCTTAGAGAGAATCACAGTCGTGACATCGACATTCATGCAAGCGGACTGACTAGCGCTGCCCTTTTCCTCTGCACTCACTCGTTCTTTTTAGAAGCTGATCTATCGCCGGAGGAATGTTAGCGAAGCTCAACGACAGCATGCCGGCAATCAGCGATATCTTAGAGATCGCGTCAGCTAAAAGAGCCACTCGCCTTTTTTCTAACGGACAAGAAAAAGCCCCTTAAG
>CALZEE010000017.1 GCA_945639195.1 uncultured Ignatzschineria sp.
CGGCAAGCGTATTATCAATCACGATCTCACCTTCATCAGATAACTGCACAAGTCCTGATTTACCAGAGGTGATATTAGCAATATTATTTGTATTATTAACAACAGTGCCATCAATAGTCTCTATCGCAGTACCAACATCATTAACCTGAACATTATTGCCTTCTTTATTCGTTATATTATAAACAGGTGCAGTAATTACCCCTGTTTTAGGATCATACTGAGAATTACCACCTAAATGATCTGCTACATCCTCTGCTGATTGATCACTGATGATTTTAAGTTTTCTTAACTGAGAGACGTTAACCGCATCTGTATCTAAAGATCCCGCAGCTAAGTTCTGCAATCGTCTTTCATTAGAAGCGGAACCCTCTGAAATAGAACCTGCACCATTACCAATAGAAACAGCCCCAGTTGCAACAGCTCCTGCTACATTCTCTTCAAAGAGAAAAGCGGTAGCATCGTAATTATTTGTTGTAGACCCCGTACCTATCGAGATACTATTATCATGACTAACAATTGCACCCGACCCTAAAGCAACACTATCTGCAAAGTTTGCTTGTGCTCCAACGCCAACAGCGATTGAGTTTTTCTCTCGTGCAACAGATAGACTTCCCAAAGCTAATGCATTTTCACCGATAGCCTGAGATTGTGTTCCCATAGCAAAAGATTTAACGCCTTGTCCATGAGCATTGGCTCCTAAAGCGAAGGCATCCTGTCCTTCTGCTAGAGCAGAGCGACCAGCAGCAAATGAGTCCTTACCTGAAGCAAAAGAGTCAAATCCCATTGCTGTAGAATTTTCACCTTCAGCTCTTGCATGGGCACCCACAGCAAGTGTATAGTCCCCCTGAGCTTTTGCAGCTGCACCTATTGCGATTGAGTCCTTTCCGGTTGATAAAGTTTGCTGTTCTTTTTGATACATAGTCCCTTGCTGACTACCTGTACTACCAGCATTATCGATATCTGCAGAACCAATTGCGATCGAGCGGTTACCGCTTGCTGTCGCAGAATGCCCCATTGCCAAAGAACCTTTACCTTCAGCAATAGCTACATTTCCTATTGCTTGAGCGAAGTCAGCTGTAGCGGCTGATTGTCTGCCTAAAGCCAAGGACGTGTTGCCAGTAGATAATGCTGCAGCACCTAATGCAATAGCTGCTACTCCTCTTGATCGTGCCTGAGAACCAAAGGCTACACCTAACTCTGTACTTTCTGCTCCAGAACCTATAGATACCGATGCCTTATCGGCTCTTGATTTTTCACCTATTGCAATAGAGCTATAGGTGGTGATGGCATCAATTTTATTTTTGGGATTACCTCTATCATACATAGAGGTATTAGTAGAATCCTGTGCGTTAGCTTCACACCCTATAGCAATATTCCCTTTTCGTTGAGCATTTGCTTCTGATGTACTACATTCTTTCGTAGTGGGAGAAATAGCTGTGCCTTTTCCGCTACCACCGTTGATACCTGTTGCCGCGAGAGATACTCCCGTTGAAGCAAATGTAAAAATCATTCCCATCACAATAGGTTTTAATAATGAGCTGGATTTACCATTACTTTTTTTGCGAGAAGCTAATTCAGATGCAACTACATGCGTCTGACGAATATGACACCAAACAACTCTATAAACTCTATTCATTATATTTATTCCGTAATCATTTCTAGATTGAGTATTAATACAAAGATTGATGCACTATCAAGCCGCACCAAAATATTGCTACAAGGTAAGGTTCCTAATGCTGTTTTAATTGCAACAATTAAAACTAAAATTATTAGCTCTACAAAAAGCAACAAATTTACACTCTTAGTAAGCATAGGAATATTTATCTAAAAAAGATTACCAATAAACAATAAAAACAACAATGTACAAAAAAATACAATAGAAAATATATGTTTGTTGATGAAAAATAATTATATTCAATAGGGATATAACAAAACCTAACATAAAAACAGCATAAATATATACACCAACAACATAAAAACATAATTAAAGCCTTGAGTTTAAACAGATAATGTAAGCCTCCTCTCTTATAGCTAAAATATATTTACAATTACAAATAAAACTTATCTAGATATCAATGGTTGTTCATAAAAATTATTCAAAAAAACATCTGCTTATAATTAAATAGATAGAAAATTTAATAAAATATTAGAACCAATAATTCATTAAACTTTCCAACGCCAATAAAATTAATCTTTACAAAAGATGGTTAATGTAAATATATGTACCCCACATATACAAACATATATAAAATATCTTATGAATATTGTTATTATTTTAACATTCGTGAAAAATAAAAATTGTTGTTAACATTGATTACTTATATTTATTGCCAGTAATATTCAAAAAAAGAATGATTCACATTCAATAGAACATTCTGAAAAAATAATTAAGGAGCTATAGATAACATATGGATTATTTATTAGAAAATTTCGGCTCTAGACTCAAAACTGAGCGCACAAAAGCATCTATGACACAAGCTGAACTAGCTAAAAACCTTTCAATATCTCAAATGGCAGTAAGCTTATATGAAACAAATAAATCTACCCCTACCTTAAAATTCATATATGGTTTACAGCAATTTGGATTCAATATTGAATATTTGGTTTTTGGCGATAACATATCTGGCCTAGGAGGTAATCTGAATCTCCAATCATCTTATAAAAAATTAGCTACTGCTTTAGATTTCTTAGAGCAAAAAATGAATCTCACAATTCCTACAGAAATAAAAATAGAATTAATAGACTTTTTACTCAACTAAGATGCTAGAAACTACACTGTAGATACCTAAAATGTATGCGGAATCTTTTATACTTTCTATTGAAAGAGTCTCTTAGGTATCTTTGTGTAATTTAGTTGCTCTCACAGTTTTATAGTTAATACTATTAAGTTTTATGGCTATAACATGTATAGCTACGGACATATCTTGTATTAATAAATATATAATGTATTTTTCAATATTATATATCTCATAATGTTATGTATTCAAAATACTCCCATAAAAAATCCATTCCTATACAAGCAAATGGATTTTCATAGTCAAATATATAAGTACTGCCACGATAAATCTAACGCGTTTGTAACAATTCTCCAAGGCTCTTAGCGAATGGCGCGGTCATTACCGGCAATAAGAGTGTACTTAAAAAACTAAGGGTATTATCTGATCCGTAATCAAAGGATACTGTAAAGAACTGATCACTTGCCGTGATTTGAAGCCCTAGACGTGATGAGTCTGCGAATGACATCTGGTCTGCTCTTGGCATTTTAGCAACATCGAAGTCCGTTCCTAAAATCTCACTACCATTTCTTAAGAGTTTTAAGTAGTTGTAGTACCAATGACGGTCTGAGTTTTTCCAATCTAAAGTCGCTGCAAAGAGAATATGTTCGCTATTAACACCCTGCTTTTTAGTGAGCCATTTCTCGAACTTCTCTTTACCGAATTTCGCTTCCTCTTCTACAATTTGTGGCAAGCTACTAATGCGGATCGCATCTCCCTCATCACTCCAGTAGAAATGAAGATTAGCATCTAACGCTCGTACATTATAAGTGCCGGCAACATATTCATTAATATAAGGATAAACAACCGCTAAACCACCAAATGCTTCTTCTGACAGATCTTGTTGACCTAAGAGTTTTACTAGTGGATTTCGGAATGATAAATGATGCGTTTTGCCCTCTTTATCGTAGCTTAAAATCCCCGCTTTGTTCTTCGCTTCTAACCATTGATAGAACGCTTTTTTATCTTTTAATGATAATACCGTGTGCATGCCTAAATCATCATAATAGAGCGTAAGATTAGGTCCGAAAATCGCCAATGCTTCTGTTAGATCAAACCCTGAATTTGCCTCCAATTCCGCTCTGATCATCTCAAATAAGACATCTGCTTCTTTAGCCGTATCTTTTTTAAATGCGTCATCTTTTAAGTAACTTGGTACAGATGATGAAAGATAGCTCACGATCGCTTTTTTAATCATTCGCTCTGAAGGAATCGGCATAATGACCGCCCCTTTAGGCTCACCAATCGTTTTAAAGTCAAAGTTGTTTTCAAGTGTTGAATCAAGCCCTAGGATTTTTTCAGCATCGGTTTTTACAATTAGTTTTAACTGCCCTTGCTTCTGATGATTTGTCCCTGCGCCTACCGCAATTCCGTCAATATCTTTTAAGAATGACACAGGCGCTTGCTCCAATCCTGCGGAGATTAATCCGCCTTTTTGGCGAAGATCAAACCAAATAAAAGTGTTTTGCCCAGTGAGATCAATCTGATTCTCATAAGCGTACATCTCATGCTGTTTTTGTGTCTTAAGCGTTGTTAAAATCTCTTTAATCTGTGCTAAATCAATTAACTTCAATCCCGCAACGGCAAAGATACGTCCTTCTTTTGGAGAGAAGTAGAAAGAGGTTGATTCATGCGTACCATAGCCATTCTCGTCGAAACTGAAAACACTCGGTCCCATAGGATGGTTTTCAAGCAACTGATTTAAAGCATCAACAGATTTAACGCTTACCGGAATAGAGATCAATCCCTGTGCATTTAAAGAGAGCGATTGGCTTTTATCTAAGATAATCCCTTCAATCGGTCCATTTAAATGTTGATAGATCAATGCCGAGAGATAATTAATAAGCTTAAGATTATCTTCACTAAATTCTAGTCCTAACCCCTGTAATCTCGCCGTTAGTTGAGATTCATTCGCCAATACTTCACGGAAATCTTTAAGCGCATTCACAGATTGCTTATGCTGCAATACTTTATCTGTCGTTCGGTTTTTCGCACTGAAATAATGGACAACAGGATGTGAAATACGTACATAACCAATCGCATCTTCCGGCAATTTATCTCTTAAGTAAGCCAATTGACCAACTGATGCATCAATCTTAGGTATTTTGACTTGTGATGTCTCAGCGTAACCAAGACTTGATGACGCCATTAATGTTAATACGGCAAACACGGCTGATTTTATTTTCATTGTTACCCTTTTTGGCCTATCTCTATTTTTATCATTATACTATTTTGTCAATCTAACGCCTTTTCAGGCGCTAACATTCATAAGCTTGTTCGAATTTATTGATTGAATATCATATTTAATAAGCATGACCTAATCCTGAGCCAATCTATTTTTAATACAATAACAATAACAATAACTTATATAAATTACATTACATGAATTAATTCATAAATAAGGATGGATAATAACGGTTATGAGGGGAGAGAAGCAACCTATAATCATTATAATAATGCGGTTTATTTTGCAAAAAAGCGCTTACGAGCGTGCTTGCAATGTTTAAGGCGATCTTTATAAAATGCTCGTTTTCTCATAATACGCTGCCATTAACCTCACTATTTTTGTAAAGTAAACGTCACTGTAAAGTAATAATCATAAGGTATTCGTTCCCCTGCTTTCTCCGCAGGCTTATAACGATAGCCTTCAGCGGATTTTACGGCTGATTGATCGAGCCTTGGGTAACCACTGCTTTTATGGACTCGTACAGATTGTGCACGGCCCGAGGGTAGCACTTTTGCGAGCAAGGTTACTTGCCCTTCCTCTTTACGTTTAATAGATAATTCTGGATACCTAGGCTTTTTATTCCCCAGATCCGTGCCCTTATGTGAAGGCGGTACAAAGTTTTGAGAACGCATGCCACTACCATTATTGGCCGGCATTCGTGAAACAGTGTTAGAAGCTTGTGCCCTTCTTACCGGCTCTTTTGGAGGCACTATATTGGATTTCTCTAAAGGCACGATTACAGGTGGTTCGATAGGTATTTCTTTCACAGGAATCTGTTGATGCCGCTGCTCAGTAACAGGAATTTCCATACCCTCTTTACTTTTTACCGCGATCAGCTCTACGAGATCTGATGCCTGCTCTACTATTGGAATAGACGGCGCTCGTGGTGACAACTCAATTAAAGTAGCCTCTAATATTGTCCCGGCAATTTCAAGGTTTTGTTCATACTGTTTCATCGGGGGGGATGCTAAAACAGTATAAATTAGGCCGTAGTGCCCCAAAACAACAATTGCAAGAATGATAATATTAGAGGCTCTAATCATTACAATTTAGAAATCAAAGTTTAAGCGAAGCCAAACGCGTCTTCCTGGCTCATTCACGCGTAATTTTCCTTGCGTTTCATAAGCTTCAATGCCGTGCGTTGAGCGGCTTACAAACTCTGAATATTCTTTATTGAAGACATTATCAACGCCCGCTAAGAGCGTCAGCTCATTACGGACTTTCCACGAAGCATTCAGCGATACAACCCCAAAACCAGCACCTTTCCCTGAGTCTGCACCAAAGATATTACCCTGACCTTTTGCATAACGGTGTTGCGAATTCACCATACGCCACACAACACCTGCGCCAAACTGCTCATTATGCCAATTCAGACTCGTATTCCACTCTAGCGGCGCCACTTGTGCGAGCGGTTTACTATCTGTTTTATTTTTACCATAAGTATACGCAAGGCTACTATTCAAGTGCCAATTAGGGGTGATATTCCACTGAACCTGCGCCTCAGCACCATAGCGATTGGCATCGATATTGCGGGAGTAGCCATTATCAATCAAAATATAATCTTTAATTTGGCTGGCAAAGAATGTCGTAGTGAAAGCAAGTTGATCTGTTTGATATAAGAAACCGAAATCGAGCTCATGATTCGTCTCTTTTTTCACATATTCCCCCTCTTTACGGCTTCTTTCCCAGAAATCAGGTGCGCGCTGTGCCATACCGTATCCTGCATGAAGCATCCAATCATTGAGCTGATGCTCGTAACGAATGAAAGCAGAATCTAAATTATAGTGTTTTGTACGTAATGCCGGTGCAACTGCCATATTTTTCGAAAAATCGGTATCATATTGCGCTTTGTTACGATCATGTCTATAGCCCGTAACAAGTTTTTGGTCATCACTTATAAACCATTCGGTTTCTGCAAAGAACCCTAAATTTTGAAACTTCTGGTTATTTAAATAAGGCATGTTTTTATAGTTTTCAGCCTCTTGTAATGTCATTTTCATGCCCGTCATTCGAAGCTTATGACGATCATCCATCCAATCCATACCAACAGTCGTTTGGGTATTCCCTAAAGCGAGTTCCGCAAAGAGCTTTGCAGATTGCGTTGTACGAGCAGGGTTACTGATCGCATACATTTTATTTCCACGATAAGTATAGTTATCCATCACATGGTCAATCTTATTGTGGCTATATTCAAATTGAAGTGCCCCGAGCCAATCAGTAATGTTCTCTTGTTTTGCTTTTAAGCGCCAGCTATCACGGTCAAACTTAATCCCATCCATCATGCGATCTGCATAGAAAGTATGGCTTCGGCTTCTATCGTATCCAACTTCAATCAAGGTGTTTTCAGTCGGTGTTAAGCCCACTTCAAGTGTTTGACTCGCACGCTTATATTCTGAGTGAATTTTATCGCCGGCACCATCTTTATAGTCATCGGATTTATTATAAGTGGTATTTGCATGAATCCAGCCCCACTCATTGCCAATAATCCCATCCAAATAAGATTCCACACGATTTGAAGAACCACCCAAAATTGACCCGCTAAACTTCGTTGTGAATTCATCAAATCTTTGATCTTCACGGATAAAACGTGCAACGCCGGCAATATTACCAGGACCATATAAAACAGATTGCGGACCTTTAATAAATTCTACCTGATCATAAGATTCTGGGTAGATATACGCTGTTGGTGGATCCATTCGTCCGCCACAACCACCTAAGATTTGATGGTCATTACTTAAGATTCTCAAACGGGAACCGCCCAAACCACGAAACAGAGGTTCACCCCCACCGCCCCCTTTTCTAGCAACTGTAAGATTCGGAATTAACTTTAAAAGCTCCGCCCCATCTTATGCTGGCATCGGTTGAACAGCTTCTTTCGGATTGATAAATTGAACATTAGGCTTTTGCGATATCTTAGCAATCACCTGAATATCATCTAAGGCTTCCGTTGCTTCTTTCGAGAGAGTAACTTCCTCTGCATGCGTGTTTGACATAAATACAGTCAAAAGTGCCATCCATAGCGCTTTCTTCTTCATGTTTTTCCTTTTTATGGGACTCTGTTCCCAGTTAGTGGTGGAGATAAGCTTCAAAATCCTTTTTGAAGCGAGTGATTGTTTAAAAAGCTAATGATTCATTTTGGAGTGATCGATTGTTGAATGATCCATGTTTGAATGGTCCATCGTTGAATGATCCGTGTTCGAGTGGTCCATCGTTGAATGATCCATGTTTGAATGGTCCATCGTTGAGTGATCCATGTTCGAGTGGTCCATCGTTGAATGATCCATGTTCGAATGGTCCATCGTTGAATGATCCATGTTCGAATGATCCATCGTTGAATGATCCATCGTTGAATGATCCATGTTCGAATGGTCCATCGTTGAATGATCCATGTTCG
>CALZEE010000018.1 GCA_945639195.1 uncultured Ignatzschineria sp.
TTCTACCGCTCGCTTTTTTTATTTTGAACTACAATGTTCAACAGCCCCTATTTTTTTCATAATCATTTAATCCATTTTACATGTTAGGTTTTTTAGTTTGTCAGGCTCGAATGAAGGAATAGATAACTGACAAGATTTATTACTATTCCACTTAATAAAGAACGAGGATGATTTACTAACACCAGTCAAATAGGTAAAACCCTTGTCTGCAACCATTGCGACATCTTTATCTGTGTCTCCTCTACGGTATACAATCGCGCCGAAAGGTGGGTGTGAGCCATCCTCCAATGAAATTGTCGTTATCACCTGCTCTCCAGAAATAGCTCCTAACGTCCTATAGGCAATACTTCCATCTACAACGGCTAGGTTTAAAACATCATCACTTAAATTTAAATTAGCAGGTAACTCATCATTATTCACAACGTAGTTCATATGATAATACGATGGCACATTGCTAATCCCGACTAAGCCAAATGTATTACTTTTCTCCCCACCAATTTCAACGCCCGAAACGCCAGTGTCAACAATTAATCTAGAGCCATTCTCGTACACTTTTTTATGCGTTGCGATGCCATGTTTAGTAAAGGTAATTGAACCATCAGCACCAGCATATATCCTAGTAGACTTATCATTATGATCGATATTCGTCTGGACCCTAGCAAAAGCCAAGTTTTTATCAAATGAGGCACTCAAGCCATAATCAATACTTCCACTAAAGTCCCGTTTATGTGCGACAGATACCCCTACAGAGATGTCTCCACCAAAAACTTTATCGTAATATCTAGCTTGTTGAGAAGCATCGTGGGATGCCTGTCTATACTCGGCGTTATACTGTACCCTTTTAGTATAACCATCATCCAAAGGAATGGTTAGAAACAACATATACTGATTCTCTTGTTTACCATTATATTGCGTATTTCTAGACGCTGATAAATTCCATGACACATCTTTAAACAATCCTTTTTGAATTGTTTTACTTGCTGTAATATTATAGTTAGATATCGCCTCTTTATTCCAATAAGTACCTTTTGTAATTGATGCTGACAAGGATGCATTCCAATCCGGAATATTTTGACTAATACTTAGAGTAACTCTATTTTTTTCCAAGGAAAGCCTGTCAAAGCTATCAGACTTCATTTGAATATAATTATTGATAGTCGTGTAATTACGACTCGAAAAACGATAACCTACAAGATTTAAAGTTGTTAACTGCCCGAATCTTTTTGCATAGTTAAAACGATAACTCTGCCCCCTTAATGTATTATCTTTCGCTTTATTATATGACTGGGTAATATCCAAAGAAACAGCGCCAAACTGCTCCATATTAACCCCTAATCCTGCATTTATGGCCTTATAATCGCCACTTGTCGAAAATAAGATTCCCCCATAAGCAGAGAGATTATTCATTAATCCATATGACATATCTGCTGAAAATATATTTTCAGAAATCCTTTCAGATTTCATAAAACTATCTAGGCGCCCTAAGTTAACATTGTAACGTGCAACACCTTTTCTCGTTAAGAAAGGAACATGTGACACATCGACTTGATAACGTCGAATATGGCCACCACTTTCTTCAATCTCAATATCAACAAGTCCATTAATATACGAAGGCAAATCATCTATCGCAAAAGGACCTGGCGCGACTTGGCTTCTGCTAAGTACGGCTCCATATTGCATAATTGTAACAATCGCGTGACTATTTGCAGTACCAGTGATCTGTGGAGCATAACCCTGTAAATATGAAGGCATCATACTCTCATCAGTATATAAAGATATTCCTTTGATTCGCGTTGACTCAAAAACATTTGATCTTGTGTAGATCTCGCCAACAAAAAGTTTTGCATTCAAAGCCGCAATATCCATAAATCCATAGTATTGACGCCAATCTAATTTTTTTGCACCATTATCGGCATCAGAAGCATACTCATAATCAGCTCTAAATCTAAGCTCGCCAATATTTACACCTACAACACCATTACTGCGTAAAGTATTTTCATTATTGCCATCTTTTATATGGCTATGGCTACCAATAAGACTGTAATCTATAAATAGTCCAGAAATACCATAATCTCTTTGTGAAGGAGATACCCAGTTGGTGTCTAGCGACTCCAAATATATCTGAGGAATCATCAGATTTAAACTATGCTCTTCTTCATTAAATTCTGTAGACACTTCCCCGTCACCAGAATTGAATCCCAAACATTTACCGACATCAGTTTCATGTAAAATATTAGCCCTGATATCAGCAAGAAAGCCTTTCTTTAAAGGCAATTTATTAATAATCTCTGGAGTAAAGCAGACATTACTAATACCATCTTGAACATAAAGATGGATTTTTTGATTATATAAAATAGTCTCATCATTGATTTTTATTGAAGCTAAATAATCACCCGTAAATAAATCATTATCTCCATGAAAAGAACTTAAATCTATATGATTAAACCCTCTCTCTTTAAGGATTTGAACATCAAACTCAAAAGCGAATACAGAACTAATCATCCCAGCCAGCACAGCAACAGAGGATGTAATACACCGTTTCTTAACACTTATAGTTGTAATTTTAAACATTTGAACCATCCATCACTTTGGAATAATCAGCAAAAAGCATCCCGCAAGTTCCCCTACAGAATGCTTTTTCATATTCAAAAATCAACAATCTTTAACTATTTACTGTTATACTGATTATTAATTAATATTTAACACCTAACGTTTTAAATTTATAAACTAAAGGAAGTCAGCAACAAATGGTAAGTTAACTTTAACATCACCAGCTTTTGCTGCGCCAGTTGCAACCATACGACCTCTAACGTTGTAGCTCATAGTTTTTGCTGTACCAAATTTTTTCTCAATAGTCACAAGACCATCAGCAGGAATAACTGGACGACCATCAATAGTAACTTCTACACCTACGTTTTCAGCGCTACCCGCATTAGGCCAAAGGTTAGCATCTTTAGCATCCGCTGTACCTACCGCAACAGTTAAAGTCATACCACTAATAGCACCTTGAGAACCTGTTCCAAGTTCGCAACCATGATACTTAATTGTTGTTGAACCCCAAAGACCTGAATCTTTAGCTTTCGTCAAGTTTCTTACAGTTACTGAACCAAGATTAACATCTTCAACAGCAGCCATTGAACAAGCAGCGTTTGTTACTTCACCAACAAAGTTAACTGAACCATTTGATGTGTTACTCGCTGTATCTGCAAAAGCAGCGCCAGAAGTTACTAAAAGAGAAAGAGTTGCTGCTGCTAATAAAGTTTTTTTCATAATAATTATCCTATATAGGTAAAAAGTTACATTTTTGCTCCAATTACCAGTAAATATATTGATATGAAATGTAAATCCCCATTTACATTTTTAAACAACAAGTTACAGGCAACAAGGAAAGTATACCTCCTTTTATTAACAAATCAATTGATTGATAAGTTTTATTTTACAATAAAAGATATTCTCTTCTTTTTTAGACGAAAAAAAAGGGCTCTAGCCCTTGCAAACAGTAACTTATAACAAGTAAAACAATATGTGTGATTTTTATGATATAAAAAAATATTTAATTTTAATTAACAGGGTTTTATGAATAAAATATATAGAGTTATAAAATTTATCATTAATAATTATGGTTCTTGTGTTCCTAATACATCAAGATAATTAAGAATGTAATACTGCTTAATCGATTGGTAAGCAGTATCTTGTTGTTCACTCATTAAAAGCCGTATCTCATATTCAAGCTCATCTAACAGCTCAGGATCATCTTCACATAGCTCACACCAGAGAATAAAGTCCTCTTCAAGTTGCTTAAGGGGTTCTAAATACCGTTCACGAAGGCTCGTTAATGCTTTATTGTTGAGATTAAATGCTTTGATTGTCTCTTTTGCCCGCCCATACTCTTCATCAGTCAATCCCGCTCGCGCCGAGATTCGTCCATTTTTATAATAACGAAAGTAAAGGCGAGGATCATCATAATCGGGCTTTATTAGTAGTTCATGATTTACTTGATGAGGATTTCTTGCACTATCTTTAAAAATCCCACAGGTAAATTGATTATTACAAGAGCCAAAAAGATTCTTCCACTCAAACGTTAATCCCTCATATTTAGATCGAGGATAAAGATGTTCAATATGACTATCATCTTTCGTAAAGGTACTCTCACAATAAGCGCAGATCATGAACTGCATCTCATTAAGTTTCTCCCAAATTTCCCGGCGATCTCCTCCTCGAAATCGCTCCCACTTACGAGCTCCATTTTCTTGAGCCCGAATTAAACATTTAGGCGCATCTTTCGGTCTAGTTAATTTTCTCATTAACGCCTCCTAATTATCACCCTTTTGACGTGCATCTCTTCTATTTTTAATTCGACTCTTCATATTTTGGAGTTTCTTTAAATGACGTAACTTTTCCATCTCAATGCTATCTACTCCAAAATGATTTTCTAAAGTCTTGTATAAAGCGATGCCTTCTTCTGTTTCATCTAATCCATTGTCAATAAACTTCTCAAGCCGTTGATACTGTTCATGCTCTTCAATGTTAGGAACATCAGAGATATTCAAAATACGTAGCAATATGTTATCTGCAGATAATCCCCGCGTTTGGAATAAAGGAGAATGTACTTTTACCTGATTAGTTTTAAAATCATTTTTTAAAAAACGAATCTGATTTTTATGCACTGTAGAGATAACTTGAGGACTATGCGTTGTAATAATAAATTGAATTTTCGGAAATATTTTCAAAAGAGATTCAATAATGCTTTGTTGCCAAGTAGGATGTAAATGAAGCTCAATTTCATCAATAATCACAATGCCGGGACTTTGTCGTGGATCCTCAAGGTGAGGATTCAAAATCTCTAACCGAGATAGTAGATCCGCAACCATGAATAATACCGAACGCTGCCCATGCGACAGATGCTGGATGTCATGCATTTCTCCATAAATATCCAGAACAACACGATCCTTCCCTGTAGAACGATCAACGTAAATACCAGAGGCATTAGGAATCAGGTCTTTCACAGTTTCATTCACTAACCCCTTGAGCTTCTCTGCAGTATTGTAAGGTCGGCACATCAACGCATCTATTTTCTCTTGCGTCTCTGTTAATTTCTGTCGAATCCCACCAAGCGCATCCTCTAGAAGTGCTCGTTTAACAATATCTGCCTCTTTCTCTTCTGCGACAAATTCTTTCAATGTTCCTTCTAGCAGCTCTTTAAATTGAGACAAATCCCGAAGCTCTGTACCTGCCTTTTGATTAGAAAGATTTTCTAAAGTAATAAACCATTCAATCATGTCAGATATTCTGATCTTCTCATCTAATGCGTGATCATATGCACTGGCTCTATTAAGATGGATTTTTCGTGCTCCTCGAACAAAATTAGGTCGATTCACACTATAAAAAATAAAGAGAGGCAATGTAATATTACAACCCTTTGCCACAATGCATTCACGAATCACCGCGGCGGTATTATGTAATTCCCTAAAATCAGAGACCAATGCTTTTTCACCATCTTGAAGACTCTGATGTAAACCAAAATGAACCTTATTCTCATCATCTAACCGCATATTGAGTTCAATAGAAGCATTTAAAGTACCACTTTTAATCTCACTTTCGGAAATATCCTGCCCTTCACTTTTCTCTTTCGTAATGGAGGAGACTACCCAAGAGAGTGCTTTCGTCAAACTTTCACAAACGGTTGTTTTACCTGTTGCATTCTCTCCGATTAAAACGGTTAATCTATCATCAAAATCTAAATCCAAATGATTCAAACGACGAATATTGTGAAGCTTAAGATGATTCACTTTATACACTGCACTATTCAGAATAGCTTCACAGCGCTTAAACGCTGCTTTAGCTTGTATAATTTCAGGATTATCAATTAATAATTCAGGATCAATCAAGAATGTATTTTGTAAATAAGGTCTAGCCATCTCATAATTTTTTATGAGTGATGCTTCTTTTTCTTCAGTGATTCCTGTTTCTGATAATAGCTGATTATCCACCCTTAATTACCTCTTATGATTTATATATCGTATGCATCCTGAACTTATCCATTCACAATATCATGAATGGCAATAGACCTACAGTAGATCAGCTTACAAAGAAGACCATAAAATATCTTATCAACAACGTTATAACCAATTAAATATCGGGATATCCTTTCAACAATCACGTCTCAGTAAAAATCGTGTAGAATAGATTCTATATCAACAAATAGTTGTCCCCTCTTTTCTAGTGCCTGAAAGATATAGATACCATCATTTATATATTCAAGCCCTTCTCAACCACTGAAGGATGCTCATGATTGTTTTGGTCATTGCCTTTTTTATCATGATAGGAGCACTTATCTACCTACTTCGAAATAAGTCCGCAAAGTTACGTTTCGGATTACCTATTCTGCTTGTGATTATTGCGATTATTACTTTCTTCATCTTGCAAAATTATCTCTATCCTTACGAATCTCATGTACCTATTCGTGCAAGCGGGCAAACAGAAGAGGCGAGAGATAAGGCGAGAGACGCACGTATGCATAGCCGCGAAAGACAAGGTGGGCGTGTTCAACCTAAAGAATTTCCTAGCAACATCACGAATCCTTAACCCCATAGTAATTTATTACTAGTCATACATATTAATAATGCATGGGGGATTTAAAGCATAAGCCGCTACTTAAGGGCTATTAAACAGAGATGTTTCTAAACAGACATCTCTTTTTTTACATCACTTAAAAAATACTCTTTCATTCGTCCCAAAGCTCAACGACTTCATCCTAGTATTCATTAATGATCGCTCAATAGTGAAAGCCCAAGATGTCGCGAGCCGGCTTAGAGAGAATGAAAGTAGTAAGGCCGACATCCGTGCAAGTGGGCTAACTAGCACTGCCCTTTCCCTCTTCGAGCGCTCGCCCTTTCTTTTCTAACGGACAAGAAAAAGCCCCTTAAGCGTTAGCTTAAGGGGCTCTTCAAATAAAGCCCTGGAAATGACCTACTCTCACATGGGATCTCCCACACTACCATCGGCGCT
>CALZEE010000019.1 GCA_945639195.1 uncultured Ignatzschineria sp.
GATTCTTTCTTGATTCTTTCTTGATTCTTTCTTGATTCTTTCTTGATTCTTTCTTCAATTCACAAACAAGTCTTATAATGCCGTTTAATTCTCAAAACTCTAAAAAAATTCTCCCCGCAATCATTGCGCTTCTCATCGCCTATCTTATTAGCTACTTAATGCTAAAAGGTGTCGGTGCCCCAAGAGCATTCTTCCATACAATGATGTTGGTTTACTTAATTACCTTATGCAGCGCTTCAAAAAAAGTTTTTCGGTATTTTGTTTTGCCTCTTACGGCTATATACGCAGCATACGCCCCTATAGGAGCAACCTTTGGTCCCTTAAGTTATGATTTTTTAATTGCTGGTCTTTCAACAGATATGTTAGAAGCCAATGAATTTTTAGATCAAATTCCCTATAAAAACTATCTTTACTCATTAATAATAATCTCAGGACTCGCTTGCTACAGAATTCTTACAAATAAATATGATATTCAATACTACAAAAATCGAACCTTTATAATCACTGCCTTGATTATAATGCTAGCAAGTCAGTCGCCCTTATTTTTTATTAAAAAGCTCTCTGAAGCATTCTCTGACATTTACACTGAACAAAAAATACTAAATTCTTCCATACAAGCCCCTTCATGGGGGGAAAGTTCTTTGTCAAATAGCCAATATGATAATTTTGTTCTGATTATAGGTGAAAGCGCTAGACGGGATTATCATCATGCTTATGGCTATCCTATAAATAATACCCCATTCATGAGCTCTTCTAATGGCATACTAATTGACGGTCTAACTAGCGGTGGGTCATCTACCGTTCCATCTTTAAAGGCAATGCTTACTCTCTCAAATAAAGATACTTGGGAAGCGGATTATTCTAAAACGATTGTAGGTCTCGCTAACTCAGCTCACATAGAAACCTACTGGATTTCTAACCAAGGGTATTTAGGAGAATTTGATACGCCAATTGCAGCGATTGCTAGTAGCAGTGATAAAACTTATTTCTTAAAATATGGAAATTATGACACCTTAAACACTAGTGATTTTGAACTACTACCGAAACTTAAAAAAATTCTTTCAGATAATTTATCTACAAAAAAACTTATTATTATCCACCTATATGGATCCCACCCTAATGCTTGCGATAGAATCGCAGATTATCAGCTTATAAACACAGTTACTGATAATTATTATCATTATTTAAATTGCTATGTGTCCACCCTACATAAAACGGATACATTCATCAAAAAAACATACGATTTACTACAAGACAATTTAAAATCAACTAATTCTTCTTTTTCCTTACTCTATTTTTCCGACCATGGTTTAGCTCATAAGGAAATAAATGGAAAAATATATTTCAGCAACAGTAAAATCAGTAAATTTCACTATAATGTTCCTCTTTTTATGACATCATCTGATAGCCAAACACAACAAAAGTGCCAAAGCTTTAAATCTGGCCTTAACTTTACAAATGGCTTAGGAAACTGGATGGGAATCCACAATAAAAACCTAGATCCCAACTATTCCCTTTTTGACTGTAAAGATGACCCTGATGATTTTGGTCTCTCACATAAACTACAAGGGATAGAACCAGATTATCCGATAGACCTTCGGGGAAAATAGCGATCAGGAAAAAGACATCACCTAGCAAATAAAAACCGTAGGGCTTTTACGCTCGAAAATTTAGCCAGAATCAGTTAAGATCGTAAAAACAACGCATAATCAACGAATATATCTTATAAAGATTATGATGTCTCAATCGTATATAACTAAAGTCCCAAAAGGCAGAATAATGAGTGAGTCAACCGCAGTTTATCCCGGCACATTTGACCCTATTACTAATGGTCATTCAGATATTATTATCCGCGCAGCGCGTATATTCCCTAAGTTAATCGTCGCCGTTGCTAAAATATCGGGTCCTAAGAAAAAGCCGCTTTTTAGTTATGAAGAGCGCTTAGATATGGCACAAAAAATCTTTGAAGGGCATCAAAACATTACCGTTGTAGGCTTTAATGATCTATTAGCCCACTATATGGATACGATTGGTAGCCATGTTTTAGTCCGTGGATTACGAGCCGTTTCAGACTTTGAGTATGAGTTCCAAATGGCAAGCTTAAATCGCCATCTGAATGCAAAGGTAGAGACCATCTTCCTCACGCCTAGCGAAAAATACTCCTTTGTATCATCTACCATGGTGCGTGAAGCATCTATGCTTGGCGGCGACGTGAGTGCCATTGTGCACCCTTATGTAAAGGCAGCGCTAGATCGAAAATATCAGGAACGACTTGCTTTGCAGGAAGAATAATCCTTTCATTATTGATATAAGAGGTGAGGCGAATTATTCCCTCACCTTTTTTTAATCCCTTTTTCAAAGCCTATTTTAAAGAGATCATTTATAATGCCCTCCTACTCTCTCAATAAAGACTTTCCATGACGCTTGATTATAACTCTCCAGAATTTATTGCCCGCTTGCAAAAAAAAGCCCAAGAGATCGGCATTAATGAATTGAGCAGTAGCGATATTGACCCCGGCAAGAATCGGGATTATTTCATTGAATGGCTTGGCGAAGGATTCCATGGTGAGCTCGATTATATGTATAAACATGGAGAAAAACGCTATCACCCCGATCAGCTCGTGCCCGGCACTGTCTCGATGCTTACTGCACAGCTTCATTACTATAACCCCGATATTGATGCCAAAGCTCGGGTAGAAGACCCGAATCATGCCTATGTTGCCGAATATGCACTGGGGCGGGATTACCATAAAGTGCTACGCAATATGCTCACAAATTTGGGCAAGTGGCTACAAACCGAAATCCCAGATCTTGAGTTCCGTGCCTTTGTGGATAGCGCGCCGATCTTAGAACGCGCATTTAGCCAAAAGGCCGGTTTAGGCTTCTTCGGGAAGAATACAATGATTATTCACCCCAAGAGAGGCTCTTTCTTTTTCCTTGGGGAACTCCTTGTATCTAAAAGAATCCATATCCCTAGCGAACCTATCGTGAATCACTGCGGACAATGCACACGCTGCATTAAAGCCTGCCCGACTGATGCGATTGTCTCGCCCTTTAAGATTGATGCCAGAAAGTGTATCTCCTACCTCACCATTGAACACTTCGGCCCGATTCCCCTTGAATACCGCGAAGCGATGGGTAACCGTGTCTTTGGCTGCGATGATTGCCAAATTGTATGCCCCTGGAACCGATTTTCGATTGATCTCACCACCAAAGACTTCCTGCCTCGCCACAAGCTCGATTCTTCAACACTATTAGAACTCTTTAACTGGACAGAAAATGAGTTCTTAAAGAGAACCGAGGGTTCCCCTATTCGCCGATTGGGTTATAATAGATGGTTACGAAATATCGCCATTGGTATTGGTAATAGTCCTTATTCTGAAGCGAATATTAAGGCTCTGCAAGCAAAGGCTGATTTTGATGATGAGGCGGTGAAAGAACATGTGATGTGGGCTTTAAATAAACAAGAAAAAAATCTTTCGAAGGATTGAATACCTAGGGGCTGTTGAACATTCATAACTTCAGCCAAATATAGGCACAAGCTAAAGCA